>NZ_JBHMBP010000003.1:0-562782 GCF_042428885.1 Glycomyces mayteni | reverse complement strand
ACGACCGCCCCGGCCCCCGCCGCCGAGGGCCCGCGGCCGCCGAGCGCCTCGCCGGCGGCCGCGACCCCCCCGCCCCCGGCCCCGTCCGTCCCGGTCGTGGAGCAGCGCACCGACCAGTTCCCGATCGTGCCGCCCCCGCTCACCGAGGTCTCGCCCGCCGCGGTCCCCAGCCCGCCCGTCACCGAGCAGGCCCCGCTGCTGCGCACGCCGCCCCGCCCGCCCATCGCCGAGCCGACACCGCCCGCCACCGTGGAGAGCACAGGACCCATGCCCGGATCCGCCAGCGCCCAAGCGCAGGACACCGAGTCCGCCCGCCTCGTCGACGCCGTCCGCCAGGTCCCCGGCGTCCGCGACGCGTTCCACGTGACGGCCCCCGACGGCGCCTCCAGCCTCCGCCTCGAACTCGAAGAGGGCGTCGACCCCGACGAGGTCCACGCCGTGGTCTCCGCGGTCGTCAACGAGCAGCGCGCGGTCGAGCCCGGCCCGCAGTCCGGCGACGAGGCCGAGATCCGCGGCCACGTCGAGCCCGCCTCCACCGACATCGAGGTCGCCTCCGTCGGCCCGGTCGAGCTGCGCCGCGTCGAGATCGAGTCCGCCGGCCTCGAAGCCGAAGTGAGCGTCACGCTCGCCCTCGGCGACACCGAGTCCACGGGCAAAGTGGCGGTCCCGCCGATCGACTGGCACATCCAGCACGCCGCCGCCGCGGCCACTGTGGAGGCCTTGCGCCCCCGCCTCGGCGCGGGCGACGTGCGCGTCGAGGTCGAGCACGCCTCGATCGTCCCCACCGGCCCCGTGAAGACCGCCGTCGTGGTCATCCTGTGGCTCGACGGCCGGTCCGTGCGGCGCCTCTCCGGGGCCTCGGTCGTGACCGCCGAACGCGCCCGGGCGGTGGTTTCGGCTACTTTGGGCGCGCTCGCTGCCGAAGTGGCACACTAGCTTCCATGAAACGGGCGCGGCTTGCAGGCGCCGAGGAGGTCCGCACTCCTCGGCGACCGCACCCGCCGTGGCCCGGGATCGAGCACCAGGTGAGCCGCCGCAGGCTCTTCATCCGCCACACCCCGGCGACCGCGCCGGGCGCCGAGCCCGCCGTGTTCGTCCACGGCCTCGGCGGCTCGGCGCAGAACTGGACCGACCTCGCCGACGCGCTCTCCGACCGGCTCCGCACCGACGCCGTGGACCTGCCCGGCTTCGGCCACTCCGCGCCCGCCCCGCGGACCACGATCCCGCTCCTGGCGCAGGACGTCGCCGCGTGGATCTCCGAGTCCGGGCGCGGCCCCGTCCACCTCGTCGGCCACTCCCTCGGCGGCGCGGTCGCGGTCTACCTCGCCTCGACCCGCCCCAACCTGGTCCGCACGCTCACCCTCATCTCGCCCGCGATGCCCTTCGGCAACCCGCGCCGCTCCCACCAGTCCCGGTACCTGCCGATGCTCGCGGTCCCCAACATCGCGTGGCTCGCCGACCGGGCCATGCGCGGGCGCACCCCGCAGCAGGTCGTGGACGACATCATCAGCGGCACCTGGGCCGACCCGTCCTCGATCGACCCCCAGCGCCGCCGCGAGGCCATCGCCGAGGCCCGCCACCGCCTCGCCGTCCCCTGGAACAACCAGGCGTACTTCCAGACCTACCGGGGCCTCATGGCCTCGTTCATGCAGGCCCTCGTCCCCGGCACGCACTCCCTGTGGCGCCTCGCCCGCGAGATCCAGCGCCCCACCCTCGTCGTGTGGGGCAAGCAGGACCGCGTCATCGACGTCCGCCAGGCCCCGCCCACGGCGCTGGCGATCCCCGACTCGCGCCTGCTCATCCTCGACCGCACCGGCCACGTCGCGATGATGGAGCGCCCCCAGGCCGTCGCGCGCGCGATGACCGCGATGCTCGACGAGGTCCGCAACAGCACCCCCGCCGACCCCGAGAACGCTTTGTCCGCATTGTGAACCGGAACAGGTTCACACAATGATCGGGGCTCGGCCCCGGGGGGCGTCAACTGTCCTAGACTCGCCGGTGTGACTGAGGGACGGCTGGATCGCAACCGCAGGCTCCGCAGACGACGGCGCTTCGTGCTGCTCGCGGTCCTCGTCGTCATGGCGGGCGCGGGACTGTACTTCGCGGTCGGCGCCGCCGACTCGGAGAAGCCGCAGGCCCTCGACGAGGACGAGCAGGCGGTCCCCACGAGCGCGGCGGCCGAGGCCGACGAGGCCGTGCCGCCCCCGCCGTCCCCCTCCCCGGAGGCCGCGAACGTGCCGCTGTACTTCTCGGGCACGGGGACCTGGACCTACGCCGAGCCGGCGGACACCGCGGTGTTCGGCGACGCGGGCACGCTCATGACGTACAACGTGGCCGCGGAGAACGGCATCGGGCTGGACGTCGAGGAGTTCAGCGACTTCGTGCACGCGACGCTGGTCGACGAGCGCTCGTGGACCGCGGGCGGGGCGTGGCGGTTCCAGCAGGTCGGTGGCGGGGACGCGGACTTCACGATCTACCTGGCGAGCCCCGAGCAGCGCTCGTACCTGTGCGGCTCGCAGAACACGACGGTCTCGTGCCGCAACGGCGACGCGGTCGTCATCAACTCGGCGCGGTGGATCACCGGGGTCGAGCACTGGGACGGCACCCTCGACACCTACCGCGAGTACGCGGTGAACCACGAGGTCGGACACCGGCTCGGGCACGGGCACGAGGTGTGCCCGGGGGACGGGGAGCTGTCGCCGGTGATGGCGCAGCAGACGTACCAGCTGGCCGGGTGCACGGGGAACGCGTGGCCGTTCCCGGACGGCGAGACGTACGTGTCGGGCCCGGCGGGGGACTACAACGGCCCCGACCTGCCGCCGGACGACTTCATCGACCAGTAGGGGCGGGCCCGCCGCAAGACCTGTCCCGCCATGCGGGACAAGGAATCTCACGAGGTGAATCGCGGCACACCGCCCCGGGCGGTGGAATATCCGCAGCGCGGACGGGCATTATTGGTGGTATGAGTTTGCCGCCGCTGGTCGAACCAGCCTCCGAGCTGTCGGTCGACGAGGTGCGCCGCTATTCGCGCCACCTCATCATCCCCGACGTCGCCATGGACGGTCAGAAACGACTCAAGAACGCCAAGGTGCTCTGCGTGGGCGCGGGCGGCCTCGGGTCCCCCGCGCTGATGTACCTGGCCGCGGCCGGGGTCGGCACGATCGGCATCGTCGAGTTCGACACCGTCGACGAGTCGAACCTCCAGCGCCAGATCATCCACGGCCAGTCCGACATCGGCCGCACCAAGGCCGAGTCCGCGGCCGAGTCGATCCGCGAGATCAACCCCTACGTGAACGTCGTCGTCCACAACACGGTGCTCGACAACGACAACGTCTTCGAGATCTTCGAGCCGTACGACCTCATCGTCGACGGCACCGACAACTTCGCGACGCGCTACATGGTCAACGACGCCGCGGTCCTGTCGGGCAAGCCCTACGTGTGGGGCTCGATCTACCGCTTCGACGGCCAGGCCAGCGTCTTCTGGGCCGACCAGGGCCCGTGCTACCGCTGCCTCTACCCCGAGCCCCCGCCGCCGGGCATGGTCCCCAGCTGCGCCGAGGGCGGCGTCCTGGGCGTCCTGTGCGCCTCGATCGGCTCGATCCAGGTCACCGAGGCCATCAAGCTGCTCACCGGGATCGGCGACCCGCTCGTGGGCTCGCTCATGGTCTACGACGCGCTGGAGATGACCTACCGCAAGATCAAGGTCCGCAAGGACCCCAACTGCGCGGTGTGCGGCCCGAACGCCACGGTCAAGGAGCTCATCGACTACGAGGACTTCTGCGGCTCGGTCACCGACGAGGCCGCCGAGGCCGTCGTCGGCTCCACGATCACGGCCCGCGAGCTGGCCGAGTGGATCAAGGAGGGGCGCGACATCGACCTCATCGACGTGCGCGAGCCCGCCGAGTACGAGATCGTGCGCATCCCCGGTTCGCGGCTGATCCCCAAGGGCGACATCGTGTCCGGTGCGGCTCTCGCGGATCTCCCGACGGAGCGGCAGGCGGTGTTCTACTGCAAGGCCGGCGTGCGCTCGGCCGAGGCGCTCGCCGCGGCGAAGGCCGCCGGGCTGAAGAACGCGGTCCACGTCCAGGGCGGCGTGCTCGGCTGGATCAACCAGGTCGACCCGAGCCTGCCGACGTACTAGCGGATTTTTTCGAAGGGCGCCCGGTCACCGGCCGAGCGCCCTTCGTCATGTTTCGAGGTCGTATGCCCGCGTTCGGGATTCGGGCGGTGCTTGCTCGGAGGATTCCCATGAAGGCCGGTTGACGCCGGTTCGACCGGTTCCCTAGCCTTGGGGCCATGATCCGCAGAAGCGAACCTTCCTCCCGTCTGCTCCGTCCCTCCCGCCGCGGCCTGCTGCGGTTCGGCGTGCCCGCCGCGGCCGCCCTCGTCGGGGCCGGAGCCGTGGCGACGGTGGCCGCCAACGCGTCGGAGAACGGCCTCCAGGCGATATTCGGGCCGAGCCGCGAAGCACTCGAAGCGGACCTGGCGGCCCGGATCGACGACTACCTGGCCTCCACCGGCACGCAGGTCGAGGCGTCGGTCGCGGTCGAGCGCGGGGACATGCGCCTGGACTACAACCCCGACCAGACGCACATCACCGCCTCGATCGTCAAGGTCGAGATCCTCTCGATGGTCCAGGAGTACTGGGGCTCGGTCGAGGCGATCCCCGAGGACCACCTCGAACTGCTCAACCGCATGATCCGCGAGTCCCACAACGACTCCACGTCCACGCTCTACAACTACTTGGGCGGCGTCGACGCGCTCGTCGCCGCGCACGCGAGGTACGGTCTCCAGGACACCACCCCCGATCCCCAGGGCCGCTGGGGCGTCGGATGGTCCTCCGCCTCCGATCAGCTCATCCTCGTGGGACTCAACCTCTTCGAGGGCGTCCTCGACGCCGAGCAGGTCGACCTCGGCCGCGAGCTCATGGGCTCGGTGATCGAGGAGCAGGCCTGGGGGGTCTCCGCCGCCGCGAAGGACGGCGAGACCGTCTGGCTCAAGAACGGCTGGGACGTCGAGTCCCAGCTCGGCGGCCTGTGGGTGGTCAACTCCATCGGCGTCCTCGACGGCGACGGCGACCCCGTCAAGCTGGCGGTCCTCACCAGCGGCGCGGTCGACGACGTCGAGGGGATCCCGATCGTCGAGGAGATCGCCAGGATCTCCCGCGACGTCATCCAATACGAATAGCCAGGAACCGCATGACTCTCGAAGCCCCCCAGCGCGATCCGGCCCCCCGGTCCCGCTCCCCCCGGCCGCGCCCCTCGCGGCGGACCCTCATCCGCGTCGCGGTCCCCGCCGCCGTCGCCCTCGCGGGCGGCACCGCCTGGATCGGCACCGCGGCCTGGGCCGCGGGCCCCTCCGACACCGAGCTCGCCGTCGAGCTCACCGACCGCGCCAAGGCGTACCTCGCGACCACGGGCACGCAGACGCAGGCGTCGGTGGTCGTCGGCCGCGAGAACCGCGTCATCACCACCAACAAGAGCCGCGTCCACGACACGGCCTCGCTCGTGAAGATGGAGATCCTCGCGATGCTCCTGGAGAAGTACTCCACCGTCTCGGCGATCCCCGCCGAGAAGAAGGAGTGGGCGCGGACGATGATCACCCAGTCCCACAACGACAACGCCACGAAGCTCTACAACTTCCTCGGCGGCTGCGCGGCCCTGTCGGCCGCGCACGTGCGCTACGGCCTCAAGAGCACCAAGGCCTCCGCGGACTGCCGCTGGGGCCTGACCACGACGACCGCGCCCGACCAGCTCCGCGTGCTGAACATGCTCACCGTCAAGGGCTACTTCAACCAGGAGAAGGTCGACTACGCGCGCTCGCTCATGGGCAAGGTGATCGACTCCCAGGACTGGGGCGTCAAGGCCGCCGCGAGCGCCGGGGAGACCGTGTGGCTCAAGAACGGCTGGGACTCCCGCTCGTCCCTCGGGGGCCTGTGGGTCGTCCACTCCGTCGGCTACATCTCGATCCCCAACAAGCACGACGTGCGGATGTCGATCCTCACCAGCAAGGCCCCGAACTACTCGACCGGCGTCACGATCGTCGAGCAGCTCGCGAAGATCGCCCGCTCGGTCATCATGAAGGCCGTCATCTAGGGACGCGGAACGGCCCGGTCCGCAGTGGACCGGGCCGTTTCCTATATCCTATAGGAAATAGGATATAGGATATAGGGCTAGTAGCGGTAGTGGTCGGGCTTGTACGGGCCCTCGACCGGGACGCCGATGTAGTCGGCCTGGCCCTTGGTCAGGGTCGTCAGCTTGACGCCGAGCGCGTCGAGGTGCAGGCGCGCCACTTCCTCGTCGAGGTGCTTCGGCAGCGTGTACACGCCGACCGGGTACTCCTCCAGCTTCGTGTGCAGCTCCATCTGCGCGAGCACCTGGTTCGTGAAGCTGTTGCTCATCACGAAGCTCGGGTGCCCGGTCGCGTTGCCCAGGTTGAGCAGGCGCCCCTCGGAGAGCACGATGATCGAGTGGCCGTCGGCGAACTGCCACTCGTGGACCTGCGGCTTCACTTCGAGCTTCTTGACGCCCGGCTCGGCGGCGAGGCCGGCCATGTCGATCTCGTTGTCGAAGTGGCCGATGTTGCCGACGATCGCCTGGTGCTTCATCCGGCGCATGTGCTCGATCGTGATGATGTCGCGGTTGCCGGTGGTCGTCACGAAGAGGTCCGCGTAGTCGACGGCGTCCTCAAGGGTGAGCACCTGGTAGCCGTCCATCGCGGCCTGGAGCGCGCAGATCGGGTCGACCTCGGTGACGATGACGCGCGCGCCCTGGCCGCGCAGCGACTCCGCCGAGCCCTTGCCGACGTCGCCGTACCCGCACACCACGGCGACCTTGCCGCCGATGAGCACGTCGGTGGCCCGGTTGATCCCGTCGACCAGCGAGTGCCGCACGCCGTACTTGTTGTCGAACTTCGACTTGGTGACCGAGTCGTTCACGTTGATCGCCGGGAACGGCAGGCGCCCCTCGCGCTCCAGCTCGTACAGGCGGTGCACGCCCGTGGTGGTCTCCTCGGTGACGCCCTTGACTTCGGCCGCCTTGCGGGAGAAGCGGGTCGGGTCCTCCTTGAGCGAGCGGGCCAGCAGCGCGAGCACCACGGCCTCCTCCTCGCTGTCGGCGGCCTGCGCCTCGGGGACGGCCCCGGCGGCCTCGAACTTCGCGCCGTTGACGACGAGCATCGTCGCGTCCCCGCCGTCGTCGAGGATCAGGTTCGGCTCCTCGGCGCCCCAGTCGAGGGCGCGCTCGGTGCACCACCAGTACTCTTCGAGCGTCTCGCCCTTCCAGGCGAACACCGGGACGCCCTGCGGGGCCTCCGGCGTGCCCTGCCCGACGGCGATGGCCGCGGCCGCGTGGTCCTGCGTCGAGAAGATGTTGCACGAGGCCCAGCGCACGCGCGCGCCGAGGGCCGTGAGCGTCTCGATGAGCACCGCGGTCTGGATCGTCATGTGCAGCGACCCGGTGATCCGCGCGCCCTCCAGCGGACGGTCGGCGCCGTAGCGCTCGCGCAGGGCCATCAGGCCCGGCATCTCGTGTTCGGCCAGGCGGATCTCGTGGCGGCCGAAGTCGGCCAGTTTGAGGTCGGCGACCTTGTACTCGTCGGCACGCAGCGTGTTCGTCATGCCCCAGATGCTACGCGCCGTCCCAAGCGGCCCAGCCGAACGGGACCGTGGCGCGGCGCACGGCGACACGCCCGGCGCGGGGCCCCTGGGGCGCCCGTGGCAGGCGACACGGAAAAAAATTTGCCGCAACCGCTGTTTCTGCTTGACACTGCTGAGGCGGTGGGTAATATTGCAGATACGCAGCGTCACGGAGATGCGGGAATCCACAGGGTTCCAGACCATTTCCGCAGGCGCCACGGGGAAACCAAACCGGGGGGAGTGCCCGGCAGTCTGGGGTGGCTGCCGGGCACATTTTTGCCCCGATTGGCAAGCGTTGTCATCTAATTCGATTGCGCGACGCACCCGATCTGCGAGAGGGTCGGGGCGTGAGCAACCCTGACATCGACATCGTCCCGATCGACCCGCTGAACCGCGACCAGGTCAACGGCTGGATCCGCACGCAGCGCGCCGTGACCGAGCACGACCTGCCGGGGGAATCGCTGCCGAGCCCCTCCTTCCAGCGCCTGCGCCTCCTCCTGTGGCCCGACTCGCTCGACGTCGAGCGCTACGTCGCCGTCCAGGACGGCGAGGTCGTCGGCGCCCTCCAGTACTCCATGCCGACCCAGGACAACCAGCACCTCCTCGAACTCGAACTCGAAGTCCGCCCCGACCGCCGCCGCGCCGGCCTCGGCACGGCTCTCAACGAGTTCACCGAGCGCCGCGCCGCCGAACTCGGCCGCGACACGATCCTGGCGTTCGCCGTCGACCCCCTCCCCGACGGCCCGCAGTTCGACCGCTCCGGCCAGGAGTTCGCGAAGGCCCGCGGCTACAAGGTCGTGGACCAGGAGATCCACCGCCGCAACGACCTCACCCTCGTCGGCGAGGACGAGCTCGCGAAGCTCTACGTCGACGCCTGGAGCAAGGCCGCCGGATACGAGCTGGTGCAGTGGATCGACGACTGCCCCGACGACGTCATCGACGGCTACGCGGCCCTGAACGAGCGCATGTACACCGACCCGCCCATGGGCGAGGAGCTCGACATCCGCCCCGCCAGCTACGACGCCGCGCGCATCCGCAACACCGAGTGGGTCATGAAGGAGCGCGGCCAGACCCAGTTCGTCACCGCCGTGCGCCACGTCGAGTCCGGCGAGCTCGCGGGCATGTCCGGCCTCGGCCTCACCCCCGGCGAGGAGCTGCACGCCTGGCAGCAGGACACCATCGTCGAGCAGAAGCACCGCGGCCACCGACTCGGCACGATCCTCAAGATCGCCAACCAGCGCCTCATGCGAAAGTACCGGCCGCAGATCCGCTACATCCACACGTGGAACGCCGAGGTCAACGACCACATGATCGCGATCAACGAGGCCATGGGCTACCGGGCCCTGTGCCGCGACCTCGACGTGCAGAAGAAGCTCAAGTAGCACGCAGATTCCCGCGTTGCAATGGGAAACGGCCCGACCGCTCAGCGGTCGGGCCGTTCTGTCGTCCGTGGCCTAGGCGCTGGCGATGAACAGCTCGCCCTCGCCGCTCGCGACGACCGGTCCGGCGGTGCCCGCGGAGAACGCGGCGCGGCCGGGGGCCAGCGCGGTGGCGCCCTGGTCGTCGGCGACGGTGACCTTGCCGCCGGTGGAGATGCAGATGCGGGGGCCGTCGACGTCGACGGTCAGCGGCTCGCCGGTGAGCTCGACGCGGCGGAGCAGGAAGTCGTCGATGGGGACCGGCCAGGTGCGGACCGGGCCGTCGTCCTCGGGGGCGGTGCGCGGGTCGGCCATGGCCTGGAAGTCGAGGACGCGCAGCAGCTCGGGGACGTCCACGCGCTTGTTGGTGAGGCCCCCGCGCAGCACGTTGTCGCTGGCGGCCATGATCTCGACGCCGAAGCCGTGCAGGTACGCGTGCAGGTTCCCCGCGGGCATGTACACCGCTTCGCCCGGCTGGAGCGTGATGTGGTTGAGCAGCAGGCTGACCAGGACGCCCGGGTCGTCGGGGTAGGACCGGGCGAGGGACACCAGGTCGGCGCCGTCGTCGGTCGCGAGCTCCGAGGCGGCCTTCGCGGCGGCGTCGATGATCGAGCGGCACTCGTCGCGGGCGAGGCCGAGGAGGTCCGGGACGGCCTTGCGCAGGCCGGCCTTCTTGTCGCGGAGGGTGGCCGCGAGCCCTTCGAGCTCGGGGACGCCGAGCGCCTCGATGTCGGCGGCGGCCTCAAGGGGGTCGCGGAAGCCGCACATGGCGCGGAACTCGGTGAGCGCCACGAGCATCTCGGGCTTGTGGTTGTCGTCCACGTAGTTGCGGTAGGCCATGTCGATGCCGATGCGCATCTCCCGCTGGTGGCCCGAGTGGGCCTGGCGGGCGTTCGGGTGCGCCTGGAGCGACAGCGGCTTCGCGGCGGCGAGGAGCTTGAGCAGGAACGGGAGCTTCGGGCCGAAGCTCTCGTGGGCGCGCTCGCCGAGCATCCCGGCCGGGTCGGAGGCGATCGCCGCGTCGAGGGGCCGCCCGTCGTGGAGGGTCGAGGGCGCGCTGTGGTGGGCGCCGAACCACTCCTCGGCCTCGGGCAGGTCGGCCGGGACCTCGCGGTCCTGGAGCCTGGCGATGTCGATCTGCGATCCCCACGCGTAGTTGCGGATGACGCCGTAGAGCCCCTGCACCGCCGCTCCTCACTCATATTGGTCCCGAGACCACAACTCTATCCGTTGGGCCCTTGCGTACCGTAGCCCGCGCCCTCTCTCGGATGACGCGGGGCACCGGCACGGGAAGGGCCGCGGACGGCGCTGCGTCCGCGGCCCCTCACGCCCGGTTCACTCGCTGCCGAGCGTGAAGTCCTTCATCTCCGAGACGGCGGGGACGCGCATCGGGTCGAGGCCGTGCGCGAGCGCCAGGTACACCGACGCGAAGTCGGGCACGGCGATGAGCGACGCGAGCCGCTCCAGCGCGCAGCCGCCCTCGGCGGGGAGCACGTCGCAGCGGACGCCGCGGCGCCCGGCCAGGTCGGCGACGGCGTCGGCGCGGCGCGTGTCGGGCTTGGGGTTGGCGTCGTCGCCGTCGAGGCCGTCGTCGCGCATGAGCACGATCCGCAGCCGGGTCAACTCGTCGCTGTCGTCGGGGTCCGCGAAGATGTCCTTCTGGCCCTCGGCGAGCGACCCGAACACGCCGTCGAGGAGGCCGACGCGGCCGCGGCCGACCTCGCCCAGCTCGCCGGAGACCACCGGGTAGCGGGAGTTCGCGGCGAGCATGTCGCCGAAGCGGCGGGCCGCGACGCCCGCGAGGGGGCTGGAGCCCCACACCACGGGGATGGACCCGGCGAGGTTCATCGCCAGCTCCTTCGCCGGGTTGACGTACGCGTCCGCGTCGGGGCGGCACCGCTCGGCGTCCTCGTCGAGGCGGCGCGCGGTCTCGGCGATGTCCGCCTCCACGAGGTTCACGAGCCCGAGCTCCCTGGCGGCCATGAGGACCGGCACGGTGAGCGCCCACAGGCTGAGGCGCGCGGGGGCGCGGCGCGGGACCGCGACGAACGAGGCGCGGGCGCGCTCGGCGAGCGACTGGAGCTCGGAGTCGGGCGCGCCGATCGCGACGAGGCGGGCGCCGCGCCGGGCGGCGGCCTCGGCGGCCGCGAGGGCCTCGGGGCTGCGGCCGGACGCGGACACGGCGATGACGACGTCGGCGGCGCCGACCCAGCCGGGGACGCCCGCGGAGCGGTGCCCGAGGATCGGGACCGGGCAGCGGGGCCCGGCGACCGTGGCGAGGATGTCGCCGGTGCGGGCCGCGGTGCCGACGCCCGCGACCACGACCGCGCGCGGGCGGCCCTCCTCGGCGAGGGCGGCCAGCCCGGCGTCGCGGGCCAGCGCCGCCGACTCGCGCAGCTGCGGCCCGGCCGAGGCGAGCGCCCACAGGGCCCCGCCGGGGCGGATCGCGTCGCTCAGGTCGCCTTCGATGCGCCGTTCGTCCGGGAGCCGGTCGCCGGTGATGCCGGCGATGCCGTCGTCCTCAAGACCCATGCTGTTCCTCCTTGGCCTGTCGCGGCCGTCGCGTTCGGGTTGCCGGATGGGATCGCTCGGGGGTGCCCGCCGCGCCCTCGGTGCTGCTCGGGGCCCGCTGTGCCGCGGCGCTACTCGGCGGCCCCGTCGAGGAGCATCACGGGGATGCCGTCCTCGACGCGGAAGACCTTCGCGCACTCGGAGCACGTCAGGGCGTTCTCCTCGCGGTCGTAGGCGAGCGGGGCGTGGTGCGGTTCGGGGCAGCGCAGCAGTTCGAGGAGCACTGGTTTGGGCGCGGTGGCGGGCATGGCCTATTTCCTTACGATGCGGAGGATGTCGTCGCGCAGCCGTTCCATCGAGGCCGTGTCGGGGCCTTCGGCGTTCAGCCGCAGCAGCGGTTCGGTGTTGGAGGGGCGCAGGTTGGCCCAGGAGCCGTCTGCGAAGGAGACGGTGAGCCCGTCGAGGCGGTCGGTGTCGACGCCGTCTTCGGCGTCGAAGTGGGCGGCGACCTCTTCGATCTTCGCGTGAGGGTCGTCCACCTTGGAGTTGATCTCGCCGGAGGCGGTGTAGCGCACGTAGTCCGCGGCCAGTTCGGCGAGCGTCTGGTCCGAGCCGCCGACGGCGGCGAGGACGTGCATGGCCGCGAGCATGCCGGTGTCGGCGAACCAGAAGTCCTTGAAGTAGTAGTGCCCGGAGTGCTCGCCGCCGAAGACCGCGTCCTCCTCGGCCATGACGGCCTTGATGTAGGAGTGGCCGACGCGGGTGCGCAGGGGGCGGCCGCCGTGCTCGCCGATGATCTCGGGGACGGCCTTCGAGGTGATCAGGTTGTGGCAGACCGCGGAGCCGGGGTGCTTGGCGAGTTCGCGGGTGGCGATGAGCGCGGTGATCGCGGAGGGGGTGACGGGCTCGCCGTCGGCGTCCACGACGAAGCAGCGGTCGGCGTCGCCGTCGAACGCGAGGCCGAGGTCGGCGCCGGTCTCCTTGACGCGGGCCTGGAGGTCCACGATGTTCGCCGGTTCGAGGGGGTTGGCCTCGTGGTTGGGGAAGGTCCCGTCGAGCTCGAAGTAGAGCGGGTCGATGTCGAGGGGGAGCGCGGCGAGGAGCTGGTCGCCGAGGACCGCGGGGACGGTGTGGCCGCCCATGCCGTTGCCCGCGTCCACGACCACTTTGAGGGGGCGGATGCCGGAGAGGTCCACGAGGTCGCGCATGTACTCGGCGTAGGCGGTGAGGAATTCCTCGTGCGCGACGGTGCCGGGCTGCTCGGCTTCGGGGGCGGGTTCGCCGTCGAGGATCGCCTGGGCCCGGTCGCGGATGTCGGCGAGGCCGGTGTCGAGGCCGATGGGCCGCGCGGCGGGCAGGCACATCTTGAGGCCGTTGTACTCGGCGGGGTTGTGGCTGGCGGTGAACATCGCGCCGGCGACGTTCCGCAGCCCCGCGATGAAGTAGAGCATGTCGGTGGAGCACAGCCCGGCGTCGAGGACGTCGGCGCCGGCGCGGGTGGCGCCGCGCGCGAAGGCCTCGGCGAAGCTGGGGCCCGAGTCGCGCATGTCGTGGCCGACAGCCCAGGTCTTCTCGCCGGTGACGGCGACGGCGGCCGCGCCGATCGCCTCCATGACCTCGGGCGTGAGCTGCGAGCCGACGAGTCCGCGGACGTCGTAGGCCTTCACGAATTCAGTGAGCTTGGGAGCCACGGGCTGCTGCCGCCTTTCGGGTGTGCATGCGGGGCCGATCGGGGGAGGGAGCCTCCGCGGACCCGCCGCGCCGCTGCGGAGGGGCCGCCCCCGCACACGAGACTAACCCTGCATGTCCTCATCGCCGGACACCACCCGGAGGTGACGCCGGGCACCGAATCCCGGGTTCGCGGGGCGGAAGCCCTGGCGCGGAGCCGGTTCGGCCTCGGCGAGGCGGCGGCTCGCGAGCGTCGCGGCGTCGTCGGGCTCGCCCGGGTCCTCGTGGCGCTCGCCGACCGCGGCCTCGCGCACGGCGTTGGCCAGTGCGACCAGGTCGTCGTCGGTGGGCATGGGCACGGCGTAGTCGCCCTGGTGCCTGACGAGCTCCCAGCCGTGGGGCACGGTGAGGCGCCGGGCGTGCGCATCACACAGGTCGTAGCTGTGGGGCTCCCGCGTCGTGGAGAGCGGGCCGACCACAGCCGTCGAATCCGAGTAGATATATGTCAAAGTGGCCACCGCAGGCTGGCGGCAGCCGTTCCGGGAGCAACGCCGATCCGACCTCACCCCACGAAACTACCACTCGCGGTGTCGAAGTCGGTGTTGCTGACCAGTGGCCGCGGAGGGATTCGCGGCGCGGGGCCGTTCGGGGGCCGGTTTCGTCCGACCCGGACGCTAAGGTGGCCCCATGCGCAGAGATCGACACGGACGGGGGATGCGGGGCCCGCTGGCGCCCGGCTCGCTGCCGCTGCGGCGCACCCCGGTGGAGGAGTTCGACGCGCTGGTCATGGAATCGGTGGTGACGATCGAGCGTCGCCTCTCGGAGACGCTGGGCGCGAAGTTCACCGACCTGCGCCACATCGAGTTCGCGGTGGACGAGGTCCCCCCGGAGCCGCAGTCGTACGACGCGGACATCGTCGAGGACCGGGGCGTGCCCCTCTCGAAGCTGTACCCGGCGCAGCCGGGGACGGCCGCGGCCTCGCCGCGGATCGTCCTGTACCGCAGGCCGATCGAGCTGCGCGGCGAGGGCAAGGCCGACATGGAGTCGCTGGTGCGCTCGGTCCTGGTGGAGCAGCTCGCGTCGCTGCTGAACCTCCCGCCGGAGGACCTGGAGTTCTGAGCGGTGCTCATGACTTGTTCGAGTGGGAATGTCGGACCTGCGGCATACACTGAAAACAAGGGGTCCCCCGGGCGGACATATCGGGAATATCCGGTTTCGCGTTTCGCCGGGAACGGCGAAGGGGCGCAGCCCTGCGGCCGCGCCCCCTCATCCGCTCGTCGGGATGTCCCTTACGCCGCCACCGGCACGCGGGGTTCGGGCGCGGGCTCCGTTGCCCGCGGTGCGGCCGGCTCGCCTCGGCGAGGTCCGACCAGTTCGTCCATCAGCGCCTCGCTGCGGCAGCCGCCCAGCAGGACGGGCTCCGCGTGCGGAGCCTCGGCCGTGAAGGCGAACTCCGACGCGAGCGCGGGGTTGATCATCGGGGTCGGCATGCACACCACCACCGGCAGCCGTTCGTGCCTGCGGCGGGCCGCCTCCCGGGCCTGGCGTTTGATCTTGCGGCGCTCCCGCTCCGAGAGCCCGCCCCAGATGCCGAATCGCTCGTCGTGGTCGAGTGCGTAGTTCAGACAGTTCTCTTTGACCTCGCACCGCGCGCAGATGCGTTTCGCATCGCGTGTGGAGCCCCCTTTTTCGGGGAAGAACGCCTCCGGGTCGGTCTGCGCGCACAATGCGCGAACCTGCCACTCCGGAACGTTACCCAACAGGTCGGCCAAGTAGTCACGGCCGTCCATATACGTCCGCCTCCTCGTTCGCGCACCGGAATCCGGTGCTCCCCCCTTGCAATCACTTGCACGGCACCGGAATGCGGACTTGAGGCGTGCACGCGTCCCCTCCCCTGAAACGCGTACGGGCCTGCGGCGGGCGCGCCGGTCGCCCGCTGGTGGTCAAGTCCTGCAATAGGTTCCGATGCCCCGCGGGCGGCCTGAAGATGGGGCCGCACCGCCTGACTCATCTCTATGGACGATGAGTGCTCGTCGCTATTCGATAACGGTTCGATATCAGACGATAGCGCACAGTGATCCGAACGATGGAAGGACCCCTCAGACTCACGCTTGCGGGGGACCTTACTTGACAGGCTCCGCAGTGGAGGTTCGCTCGCCTTTTCCGGCCTTCTGTGCGAATGCGAGGCCGATGGCGGCCAGCACGAGCCACACGACGTCGAGCAGCAGTCTCTCGACCGTCGCCCTCGCGTCGATGAAGACCTGTCCTTCCTTCGCCAGTTGCCCGGCCTCGTCGAATCCGTACCGTGCCGCCGTCAAAGCCAGCAGCACTCCGATAACGATGTAGGCGGCGTAGACGAGACGGGTCAGGCGTCCGATCACCCGTCCGGGTCTCGTCGGCGGCGCCAGGAGGACCGCGAGCAGCGGCAGCGCCACGGGCAGGACCGAGAAGAGCGTGCCGCGGGCCTCGTCGGTGAAGCCGATCCCGGCGGCGCGGCTCATGGTGTCGTCGCGCGGGTCGAGCCCGGCGCCGAACAGCCACTGCGACAAAGCGACCAGGATGACGAGGACGGCGCACGCGAGGAGGACGGCGGCGACGGCGGTGCGGGTGCGCGTCGCGAGCTGCAGGGTCGGCATCAGATCAGGTCGTTCCTCTGCGACTGCTTCAACTCCTCGACCAGTCCCTTCACTTCCTGCGCGCGGTCCCTGGGGCACACCAGGAGCGCGTCGGGGGTGTCCACGATGATGAGGTCGTCCACGCCGACGGTGGCGACGAGGCGCCCGGCCGCGGGGACGACGACGTTCCGCTTCGACTCGGTCAGCAGCGCCTCGCCGGAGCCGCGCGGCTCCACCACGACGTTCC
Source organism: Glycomyces mayteni (assembly GCF_042428885.1). Lineage (NCBI taxonomy): Bacteria > Bacillati > Actinomycetota > Actinomycetes > Glycomycetales > Glycomycetaceae > Glycomyces > Glycomyces mayteni. The sequence continues at coordinate 546,687 of NZ_JBHMBP010000003.1, read as the reverse complement.
CGACCTTGTCGGCGGCCTTGAGGACCTGCCCGAGCGTGTTGTAGTCGCCCACGTCGTGCCAGTCGAAGTCGCCGGGGACGACGCCGACGCGCCCGGCCGCGGCCGCGGGCTCCATGACGGCGTAGTCGATCGAGATCTTCTCCAGCGTCGGCCACAGCTGCGAGAACAGGGCCTCGCGGCCCGTGGAGTCCCAGGCCTTCGCGAGGGTCCGCACCGCGTCGTGCAGGGCCGGGCGGTGGCGGGCGAGCTCGGCGAGGAACACGTCCACGCGCCACACGAACATCCCGGCGTTCCACAGGTAGTTCCCCGAGGAGACGTACTCGACCGCGGAGACCTGGTCGGGCTTCTCCACGAACGCTTCGAGCTGGTACCCCGGGCCCACGGGCGCGCCGATGCGCAGGTAGCCCATGCCGGTGTCGGGGCCGGTCGGGTTGATGCCGATGGTCATGAGCAGGCCGGTGGCGGCCAGCTCCATCGCGCGCTCGACGGTCTTGGCGAACGCCTCGCCGTCGGGCACCAGGTGGTCGGCGGCGAACGCGCCCATGACCGCGGTCGGCTCGCGCTCGGCGATGACGGCCGCGGCGAGGCTGATCGCGGCGGCGGAGTCCCTGGGGGAGGGCTCGACGAGGATGTTGTCGCCGGGCACCTCGGGGAGCTGGCGGGCCACGTCGACCGCGTGCGCGGCGCCGGTGACCACGTAGACGTGGTCGGGCCGCGACAGCAGCCGCACCCGCTCGACCGTCGACTGGAGGAGCGACGAGTCGGTGCCCGTGAGAGGCAGCAGGAACTTGGGTCGTTGCGCGCGAGACAGGGGCCAGAGCCGGGTTCCGGAACCGCCTGCGGGGACCACCGCGTGAAGCATGCCAATAGTCTTGCACGCCCCTCCCACGTGCCCGTTCACCCCTGCGGCGGGCCGCCCGCGGTGACGCGGGCGTTGCGGGCGGGTGAAGACGGGGCGACGTCCCCGGCCCACGGGCGGGGATACCGCTTGCCGAGGGGGCGAGGGGCCGTGCAGACTGGTGCCGATCCGACCGCAGAGGAGCCCGCATGCCCATCCGCTACGACGACGCCGCCCGCACCTGGCACCTGACGGGGGCCGGCGTGTCCTACGTCGTGGGCCTCGGCGACGGACTGCCCCGCCAGCTCCACTGGGGCCCGGCGATCCCCGACGGGGCCGTCCCGTCCCTCGTGCGGGAGTGGCGCGAGGCGTACTCCTTCGACGACCGCCTCCACACCGGCGCCGAGCTCCTCGGCGAGCTCGGGCCCCAGTTCGCGACCCCGTCCCTCCAGCTGCGGCACCCGGACGGCGCCAAGGGCTTCGCGTGGCACTACCGGGATCACTCGATCGAGGGAGACCGCCTCGCGATCTCCTTCACCGACCGGGACCTGGCCCTGACCCTCCACTACCGCCTGTGGGACACCGGGGTCCTCGACCGGTGGGCCGCGATCGAGGCGGCCGGGCCGGTCGAGGTGTCGCGCTTTGACTCCGCGGCCTGGACCCTCCCGCACTGGGACGGCTACCGGCTCTCCCACCTCTCCGGCGAATGGGCCGGGGAGTGGCAGCTGCGGCGCACCGAGCTGCCCGTCGGCGAGACCGTCCTCGGCTCGCGCCGCGGCAACACCAGCCACCAGGCCAACCCGTGGATCGCCCTCGACGACGGCACCGCCACCGAGACCGCCGGGACCGTGTACTCGGCGAACCTCGCGTGGTCCGGGTCCTGGCGCGTCCAGCTGCGCCGCTCCGCGCAGGGCCGCGTCTCGGTCACCGGCGGCGCCGGGCAGGAGGGCCTGCACTGGACCCTGCGCGACGGCGAGACCTGGACGACGCCCGTGTACTCCGGGCTGTTCAGCACCGAGGGCTTCGGCGGGGTCTCGCGCGCCTGGCACGAGCACCTGCGCCGCCACGTCATGCCCACCGCCGACGAGGACGCGCCGGTCCTCTTCAACTCCTGGGAGGCCGTGTTCTTCGAGGTCTCCGAGGAGAAGCAGCTCCCGCTCGTGGAGCTGGCCGCGCGCATCGGCTGCGAGCAGTTCGTCGTGGACGACGGCTGGTTCGGGCGGCGCACCAGTGACAACGCCGGGCTCGGCGACTGGTGGCACAACCCCGAGCGGTTCCCCCGGGGCCTGACCCCGCTCGCCGACGCCGTCCACAAGGCGGGCATGCGGTTCGGCATCTGGGTCGAGCCGGAGATGGTCAACGCCGACTCCGACCTCTACCGCGCCCACCCCGACTGGGTCCTGCACCAGGCGGGCCGCGACCGGACCGAGCTGCGGCGGCAGATGGTCCTCGACTACGGCCGCCCCGAGGTCGCCGAATGGGCCTTCACCTGGCTCGACAGGCTCCTGAGCGAGCACCCGATCGACTACGTCAAGTGGGACCACAACCGACCCCTCACCGAAGTGGGCCGCCCCGGCGCCGACGACCCCGACCGCGCCCACTTCGAGCACGTGCAGGCCGTCTACGACCTCAAGGACCGCCTGCGCCGCGCCCACCCCGGCGTGCGCATCGAGGGCTGCGCCGGGGGCGCCGCCCGCGTCGACCCGGGCATCCTGCGCTACGTCGACCAGGTGTGGACCTCGGACAACACCGACGCGGGCGACCGCGTCAACATCCAGTACGGCTTCGGCCAGGCGTACCCGGCGCGGGCCATGGGCGCGTGGATCACCGACGAGCCCAGCGGCTTCAACCACCGCACCACCTCCCTGCGCTTCCGCTTCCAGGTCGCCAGCGCAGGGGTGCTCGCCGTGGGCGGGGACCTCTCGGCGTGGTCGGAGGCCGAGCTCGACGAGGCCGCCGCGCACATCGCGCTGTACAAGGAGCTGCGGCCGGTCGTGCAGCACGGCGCGCAGTACCGGCTCGGGGACCCGGAGGCCACCGCGCTGACGGGCGTCCAGTACGTGCTCGGCGACCGGATCGCGGTGCTGGCGTTCAAGACCCCGTGGCACTGCAACCGGCCGCTCGCGCCGCTGCGGCCCGCGGGCGTGCCGTCCGATTCGCGTTGGATCGACGAGGACACGGGCGAGACCCATTGGGGCGGGGCGCTCAACGCGCTGGGACTGCCCCTGCGGTGGACCCCTGCGGACTGGGACTCCGCTATCATCAGACTGCGGAGAGTTGAATAAGACGTTCAAGTCGCCGAATACACACAGGACGATCACTGTCAGTGATCGCCCTGGTGTATATGGCCGAAGTGCGTAGTATCTCTGCTATACCCCGGTTACCGAATGCCCCCGACTTGCACCGACCCCTTAGACTCACCGCAGTTCCGCCCATCCCAAGAACGAGAACATTTGGAGTTCCCTCGTGGCTTACCCGCCTGCCCCGGCGCCCGTGCCCCAGCCCGCCCCCGTGAAGCAGGGCAACGGCTTCGGCGTGACCGCCCTCGTGCTCGGCATCGTCGGGCTCGTCTTCGGCGTCATCCCCTTCGTGAACGTCATCGGCATCATCCTCGGCGTCCTCGCCGTCATCTTCGGGATCATCGCCCTCGTGGTCGCCGGCAAGCGCAACGGCAAGGGCAAGGGCACCGGCGGAACCGGTCTCGTGCTCGGCATCCTGGCCGTCGGCGTCGCCATCGCGATCAACATCCTCGTGGTCAACGCCGCCAGCGACTACATCGACGACGAGTGGCAGAAGGCGTGCGACGATGCCGGCCTCTCCGAGGAAGAGTGCGGCGACTGGGAGGACTGGGAGTCCTACGAGACCCCGTAGTCCCTGAGACGATCGAGGGCCGCAGCGGTATCCGCTGCGGCCCTTTGCTTCTGCTCTAGAACAGTCTCGGCTGGCTCTCGTCCACGGCCCCGCGGAGGTCGTCGTAGTCCAGGACGACGCAGCGGATGCCGCGATCCTCGGCGAGGACGCGGGCCTGCGGCTTGATGGCCTGGGCGGCGAAGACGCCGTCGACGGGGGCGAGCAGCGGGTCGCGGTTGAGCAGCTCCAGGTACCGGGTCAGCTGCTCGACGCCGTCGATCTCCCCGCGCCGCTTGATCTCCACCGCCACGTGCTTCCCGTCCGCGTTGCGGCACATGAGGTCCACGGGCCCGATCGCGGTCGGGTACTCCCGCCGCACCAGGCTCCACCCCTTCCCCAGCGGCGCCGTGTCGGCCGCCAGCAGCTCCTGAAGGTGCGCCTCGACCCCGTCCTTCTGCAGCCCCGGGTCCACCCCCAGCTCATGGCTCGAATCGTGCAGCACTTCCTCGATCGAGATCTTCAGCTGGTCCCCGGTCTTCTTCGACGTCACCGTCCACTCGGTCGCCCCCTCCACCACCGTGCAAGGCGGCGTCATCCAGTTCAACGGCTTGTACGACCCCCCGTCGGCATGCACCAGCACACTCCCGTCCGCCTTCAGCATGATCAGGCGGGGAGCCATGGGGAGATGGGCGGAGAGCCGCCCCGTGTAGTCGACCGAGCAGCGGGCCACAACCAAACGCATGGGGAGCACCCTACCGTTCGGGGGCGGGCGGTTTCGGGGCTGGACGTGGGGGGTGGTGGGCGCGGCGGGGCGAGCACCCGTTGAGTATCGTTCGGTTTTCTCCGGTATCGTGCCCGAATAGGAGGTCCGGATGTTCGGAGAAGATCTGGTGGCGCAGCAGTTGTCGCAGGCGCGCGATGCGGTGGCCGGCGGTCCCGGTGGTGCTGGGGCGCAAGGTGAGCCGATCGTGGCCGAGGCGGCTGAGGGGCGCATCAAGGTGACGCTGGGCGCCGACGGGCGGTTCGAGCGGATCAAGATGACGCTGAGCGCGCTGAAGGACGGGCCGGAGGCCCTCGTCGAGGAGTTGAAGAAGGCCGCGAACGAGGCGCTCGACCGGCGCACGGCGGAGACGACGTACACCGGTCCCGTGCCCGACCAGGCCGAGATGAACGAGCGGATGGCGCGCATCCAGGACGCCTCCCTCCAGCAGTTCGCGCAGATGCGCGGTGAGATCGGCGATCTCATGGACCGAATCAGCAGAGGCAGGTGACCGTGGCCGGTCTGAACATCGACCCCGAGACCATGCGGAAGTCCGCGGACGAGATCGAGGCGGCGCGCGACGACGTGCAGGCGCTCATGGACCAGTTCACGAGCGCGCTGGAGCAGTTCGCGGACGGGTTCGGCGGCGACATGATCGGCTCGCTCGCGGGCCCGGCGCACGAGGAGTGCGTGTCGACCGCGACCGAGTGCTTCACCGCGAACATCGAGGCGCTCACCGAGTACGCGAAGGACATCCGCGAGATGGCGGACGAGCACGAGGCGGCCGACGGCAGGGTCGCCGAGTCGTTCAAGACCCTCCACGGCGAGATGAAGCCCTGACCGACCACGCACCCCAGGCGAGAAGGAGCCCCAGATGGGCATGCAACTCCCCGGCGAGCTGATCACCCTGCTCGGGATGCTCGGCTACGACTGGCCCGAGTCGGACGAGGAGAAGATCTTCAACCTCGCCGGCGAGTGGACCGGCATGGCCGACCAGATCACCGGCCGGGTCGAGTCGCTCAGCGCGGCCTCGCGCACGCTGATCGAGAACAACTCCGGCGGCGACATCGACGCCTTCCAGACCCATTGGGAGGACGAGGAGTCGGCGATGAAGAACATCGCCGACATCGGCGACCCGTCGAACGAGATCAACATCGGGTTGACGATCGCCGCCGGGATCATCCTGGCGCTGAAGATCGCCGTGATCATCCAGTTGGCGGTCCTCGCGGTGCAGATCGCGTGGGCGATCGCGACCGCGCCCCTGACGTTCGGGGCGTCGATGGCGCAGATCCCGATCTTCAAGCAGATCGCCGGGCTGATCATCGACCAGCTCATCGACCAGGCCGTGAACGCGGTGCTCAATGCCGCCTAAGGGACCGAAGTCGGGCTCGAAGGCCAAGAGCACCGTGATCAACAAGGTCATCAACGTCGACGGCGTGTTCCGCAAGCCCGAGCCGCGCGGCCGCTCGAACCACCCCGACCCGGACGTGCGGAACCTCGACAACAAGATCGACGACATCAAGCGGGAGGACAAGCCCCGGGACTGGGGCTCGATGGACTCCACCGGCGACAAGAAGAAGGACCACGACAAGCTCAAGGAACGCTGGAACGAGTACATCGACGAGAACCCCGAGGGCTGGAGCAACAAGAAGCGGCAGCCGTGCGTCTCCGCCGTGTGGGACCGCGAGTCGGGACGGGTCTACTACGACCACAACGTGAACAAGCGCGACAAGTGGAACATGGACCCCGACGACCTCGACCCGATCCTGCGCGAGCGCTACAACAAGTCCCTGGACCGGGACGGCGACTTTTGGAAGCTCCAGCCGCCCGACCAGGACCGGCACGGCGCGCCCGGCACGCACTCGGAGACCCGGGCGCTCAACCGGGCCCTCAAGGACGCCCGCGCGGACGGCCGCGAGCCGTGGATGGAAGACTTCATGATCCACAACGGCAACCCCAAGACCAAGGACTCCATGCGCTCGTGCGGCAACTGCACGCAGATGTGCGACGGCACCCACGGCTCCAAGGCCGGCTGGAAGACGAAGTCCGACGGCTCCGGGTACGAGGAAGACACGAGCTGGAACGGTGATTTCTCCGTATGAAACCGAGTTACGACCCCGTCGCGCTGTCCGTGCCCGACGAGGAGATCCGCATCGACGGGAACCAGTCCTACTGGCGCGGCTCGGAGCGGTTCACGGGGTTCACCGGGGAGGAGCTCGACGACGGCGTCTACGAGTTCCAGAGCTTCAAGGACGGCTGGCTCGACGGCCCCAGCGGCCAGGTCACGGCCGACGGCGACCTCATCGAGGAGGAGTGGTACCAGGGGAACCACCTGTACGGGATCACCCGCGAGTTCCGCCACGACGGCACCCTGGCGAAGGCCACCGGCTACCAGTTCGGGTACCCGATCTGGATCGTGCGCTTCGATTTCGACGGCACCACCCCCCTGGAGACCGAGTACCCCGAGCCCGTCCACGGGCAGCGCGAGCTGATCGACATCCTCGGGAGCAAGCGCGAGTACCGTCCGCTGCGCGGACCCGAGGACGCCGCGGACCTCTCCAAGCACTGAGGCCCCGGCAGGCGCCGTTCACGCGACCGGGTCGGCGCGGCCCGTCCGCCAGCACCACGCGGCGATGCCGACGCGGTTCGCGGCGTTGAGCTTCGCCTGGATGCTCGCGAGGTGCGTCTTGACGGTGCCCACGGAGATGAACAGCTCCGCGGCGATGTCAGCGTTCGAGAGCCCGCGGGCGACCAGGCGCGCGAGCTCGGTCTCCCGCGGCGTCAGCGGGTTCGGCGGCGGACGGTGCGCCACCGGGGCGAGGCGCCGCAGGAGCTTCACGGTGATCGCCGGGCTGATCAGGGACTCCCCGGCCACGGCCGCCCGCACGGCCTCGGCCAGGAGCGCCGGGCCCGAGCGTTTGAGGACGAAGCCGCACGCGCCCGCGCGCAGCGCCGCATGCACGTACTCGTCGTCGTCGAACGTCGTCACGATGACCACGCGCACCTGCGGATCGGCGTCCGGGGCGGCGAGCAGCCGCGTCACGTCGAGGCCGTCGAGGCGCGGCATCCGGATGTCCACCAGCGCCACGTCGGGCCGCAGCGACCGCGCGAGCGACACCGCCCGCGCGCCGTCGGCGGCCTCGCCGACGACCGCCATGTCCGGCTGCGCGTCAACGAGCCGGGCGAGGCCGCGGCGCACGCGCTCCTGGTCGTCGGCCACCAGCACCCGGACGCTCACTCGGCCACCGCCGCCGAGGGGACCGGCAGCGCGGCCTCCACGGCCCAGCCCGCGCCGTCCGGGCCCGCGCGGAACTCGCCGCCCAGGGCCTCGACCCGCGCGGCCAGCCCGATGAGGCCGGTCCCGCCGCGGCCCCCCGCACGCGGCAGCGACCGGCCCGGCCTCGCCCCGCCGGTGTCGGCCACGCGCACTTCCACATTCGCGGGCCCGGCCGCCACGGTGACGGCGACGCCCGCCGCGTCGGGCGCGTGCCTCCTGACGTTCGTGAGCGCCTCGGCCACCAGCCGGTACACCGCCTCGCCCGTCTCGCGCGGCACCCGCTGGGCCGCACCGGGATCGAGGTCGCACCGGACGGGGAGGCGCGCGGTCTCGGCGAACCGGTCCGCGAGCTCGGGCAGGTCCGCGACCCCGTAGGTCCGCGCGCCCGGCGACCCGGTGCCCTCGCCGCGGAGCATCCCCACGGTCCGGTCCATCGCCGCGAGCGCCTCCAGCCCGGCCCGCTCGATCCGCTCCAGGGCCGCGTCGCCCCCGCCGCCTTCGGCGCGGGTGGCCTGGGCGTCGAGGACGATGCCGGTGACGTCGTGCGCCACCAGGTCGTGCAGCCCGGCCGCGAGGGCCAGCCGCTCGCGGCGCCTCACGTCCTCCAGGGCCCCGGCCCGGCCGCGCGCCACGAGCCGCACGAGGAGCCCGGCGCCCGCCGCGGCGAGGCCGAGGACCGCGCCGAAGGCGATGAAGAAGACGTACTCCGTGGCGCTCGCTCCCGCGCCGTCGAGCATCCGCAGCGGTTGCGCCGCAAGGGCGGCGGTGCCGAGCACCGTGGCCGCCGCCGCGCGGCCCGGGGACGCGTGCCGCACCGTGAGCGCGGTCAGGGCCGCGAGCGCCGCGCCCTCCAGGAGCATCCACGCCCCGGCCGTCCCGGTGAGCGTCCCCCGGAAGAGGGCCGTGCCGAGGAGGGACGCGGCGGCCGCCGCGATGCCGACCGGGCCGTGCCCGATGCGCCGTACTCGATTCATGCGGCGACCGTACCCAGCCGCGGCGCTCCCGGCCCTCTGCCGAAAGACGGATATCCGGGGCGCGCGGTCCCTCCTGCGACGGATGCCCGGCGGGGGCCCGCGGCGGCCACGCTTGACCGCACGTCAGTCGAGGACTGCCGTCGAAGACCAACGCCGTCAAGGAGAGTCACCATGGTCCACACCCCGGTCCGGGCCCGCGCCGAGCGCGGCCCCCTCGCACGCGCGGTCGCCGCCAGGCCGCTGCTGAGCTTCTTCGTCCTCTCGTTCGCCCCGTCGTTCGCGTACGAGCTCGTGGTGATCCTCGTGCTCCGGCTCCCCCTGGTGCCGTGGATGTTCGCGGCCCCGTTCATCGGGCCGTTCGCGGCGGCGTTCGCCGTGACCGCGGCGTGCGAGGGGCGGGACGGCGTGCGGGCGCTGCTGCGGGACCTGTGGCGCTGGCGGGTCGGCGGGCGCTGGTACGCGCTGGTGCTGCTCGGGCTCCCGGCGCTGCTCATGCTGTGCGTGCTGCCGCTGCCGGGCGCGGCGGCCGCGTTCGGGCCGGTGCCGCGGGAGGTCCCGGCGTGGGTGCTGGGGTTCGCGCTGGTGCTGGTCGTGGGCGGGCCGCTGGGGGAGGAGCCGGGGTGGCGGAACTTCGCGACGCCGCGGCTCCAGGAGCGGTTCGGGCCGGTGCGCGGGACGCTGGTCCTGGGGGTGCTGTGGGGGCTGTGGCACCTGCCGCTGTTCATGATCGAGGGCTACAACCACGCCGGGGGCGGGCTCGGCGCGACGGTGCTGCCGTACCTGGTGTTCCTGGGGTTCACGGTCGCGATTGCGTTCCCGTTCACGTGGCTGTACAACCGCACGGGCGGCAGCGGGCCGCTCGCGGTCTTGGCGCACACGTTCTTCAACGTGACGCTGCTGCCGGTGATGTTCCCGGGCGTCGCGAACGACCTGCGCTACGAGGCGGTGCAGCTCGCCGCGTTCGGGGCGGTGGCCGTGTCGCTGGTCACGGTGACGCGGGGGCGCCTGGGACGGGCCCCGAATGTCGGCCCCCGTTCGTAGGATCGGGGCAGTCGAGGAGAGGAGTGGAGATGACCAGGTATTTCATCTCGTTCGACGAGGGGACGATGGTGATACCGGAGGCCGACCTCGCCGAGGTCGGCGCGGAGGCCCACGCTGTGGTCGCCGCGGCCAAGGAGGCCGGGGCGTGGATCACCGGCGGCGGGGTGATCCCCGGGGCCAGCGTCGTCGCGGTGGACGGCTCGGTGAGCGAATCGCCTGCGCCGGAAGCGAAGACGACGGTCGGCGGGTTCGTGGTCCTGGAACTGGGCTCGCACGCCGAGGCCCTGGACTGGGCCGGGAGGTTCGCGAAGGCGTGCCGCTGCGCGGGAGGTGAGGGCCCTCATGGACGATCCGGAGGCGTGAGGGCGACGAGCTCGACCTCGTAGCCGTCCCGGTCCTCCAGGTAGGCCGCGTAGTGGTCCGGGCCGCCCGCGTACGGGTGGCGGTCGGGGAACATGAGGGCCCAGCCGTGGGCGGGGCCTTCGGCCGCCAGGCGATCGACCTCGGCCGCGGTGCCGACGTGGAACGCGAGGTGGTTCAGGCCCGGCGCGCGCCGGTCGTGCCGGTCGCCGGTCATGGCCGCCGACTGCTCGACCACCAGGTACGTCGCGCCGAGCCGCCAGCTCATCCCGCGGTCCCAGTCCTGGTGGACGGTGTAGCCGAGCCGCCCGAGCAGCCACCCGAACGAGGCCTTCGCCCGGCCGAGGTCGGGGACCCACAGCTCGACGTGGTGCAGCGTGCCGTGGGCCGGGTTCTCCATGGCGGCAATGCTAACCGCGGCGGTGCGGCGAAACCGGCTTTACGGGCCCCCGCGGGTCCGGGATCATCGGCGGATGGGTATCGAGATCCGCGATTACGTTGCGGCGGACGAGGACGGGTGGCTCCGGTGCCGCGTGCTCGCGTTCCTGGGCACGTCGTACTTCGACGCCGTGGAGCCGCGCAAGCCCGCCATCGCCGAGCCCGGCTTCTCGCTCGTCGCGGTCGCCGACGGCGCGGTCGTCGGGCTGATGGACGTCGCCGTCGAAGACCACGATGCGACGATCGAGAGCGTTGCGGTGCATCCCGACCGGCGCTCCGAGGGGATCGCGCGGGCCCTGCTCGACGCCGCCGTCGCGCGGCTGACCGGCACGGGCGTCACAGTGCTCGACGCATGGACGCGGGAGGACCCCGGCACGCTCGCCTGGTACCGCGCCACCGGGTTCACCGAGAGCGACCACTACCTGCACGTCTACGCCGACCTGCACGCGCACCCCGAGGAGCCCGACCGGGCCATTGGGTCCCGGCGGCCCGGGCTGCGGCCGGTGAAGGCGTTCCTGCACGCGAAGCTCGAAGACGAGGCGCGGCTGCGGGAGGAGTTCGCGCGGGTCCACGTGTGCCGCAGGTTCGCGCTCCCTATTCCGGGACGAGCTGCGTCACCAGCGACGTGACGAGCGCGTCCGTCCTGGCCTGGTCGAAGAGGTCGGGGAGGGTGAGGCGTTCGAGGATGAGCCAGTTCAGGGCCAGGTAGAGGTGGACGACCGTGTCCGCGTCGCCGGGCATGCCCGAGTCCAGGTGGAAGTCGATGTTGTCCTGGAGGTTCGCGCGGATCTGCTCGGTGAGGACCGCGCGCAGCTCCGGGCGGCGGGTCGATTCGAGGCGGAGTTCGAGCATCGCGAGCTGGCCCGAGGGGTAGGCGGTGATGCGCCCGACCATCTCGTGCATGAGGCGGTCGACCGAGGCGCGGGTGCGGGGGAGCGCGAGGGACTCGCCGACGACCTCCGGGCCCGGGTCGAGGCGCTCGAAGACGCGGCGCCCGGCCTGGACGAGGAGCGCGTCCCGGTTCGGGAAGTAGTTCGAGGCGGTGCCGGTGGGGACGGCGGCGCGCTGGTCCACGGCGCGGAACGTGAGCCCGCGGGCGCCCTGGTCGGCGAGCACTTCGATGGCGGCGTCGACCAGTGCGGTGCGGCGCTCGGGGTTCTGGCGCATGGGTTCCTCGATCCTCGGTTGACACCACTTCGGATGTAGTGGTAACTTCAAACCACTTCATTCATAGTACTTCAAACGGAGTGTGTATGCGCGAGTTGACCTACTACATCGGCGCCACCATCGACGGCTACATCGCCGGCCCCGGCGGCGAGTTCGACCGGCTGCCGATCGAACCCGACCTGTCCGCCCACATCAACGCCCTGCGGCCCGAGACGATCCCGACCGCGTTCCGCGAACCGCTCGGCCTCGCCGACGCGCCCAACAAGCTGTACGACACCGTCCTCATGGGCAAGGGCACCTACCTGCCCGGCCTGGAGTCCGGGAGCCCTAGCCCCTACGCGCACCTGGAGCAGTACGTCTTCTCCTCGACGCTCGACCCCGCGCTCGCCCCCGACGTCAACTTCGTCGCCGAGGACGCGCTCAAGACCGTCCGCGAACTGAAGCGGCAAGAGGGCCAAGGCATCTGGCTCTGCGGCGGCGGCAAGCTCGCCGCCGCGCTCGTCGAGGAGATCGACGAGATCGTGCTCAAGCGCTACCCCGTGGTCCTCGGCGGCGGCCTCCCGCTGTTCGACGGCCCCTACGCGCCCCTGCGCCTCGACCTCGTCGAGAACCTCACCTTCGAGTCCGGCATGTCCCTCCAGACCTACCGCGCCCGATGAGACGCCCACGGGAGCAAGGGGCCCGGTGTCGTACCGGGTTCCTATGCTTCCTGGCGTGAACCTCAACGACTCCTCATCCGTCCCCGGTGAAGACGCCGTCGCGCTCCCGGAGTCCTGGACCGAGCACACCCTCGACCGGCGCGGACGCCGCGCGCCCCGGCACGTAGACGTCGACGCCCAAGCGCCGCAGCTGCTCCAGGACCTCTTCGACAAGAACGAGCACCACCTCAAGGCCCCTCTGGAGACCGCCGCCGCGCAGGGCGGCCCGCTCGAAGCCGCCCTCAAGGCCGGACTCGCCCACGAGGACGACCCGGCGGCCGCCGCCCTCGCCGCGTCGCTGCTCATGCGCATGCACTGGAAGCGGGGCGCCGAGATCGGGCGGACCGCCCTGCACGCGTGGATCGCCCGCCACGGCCTCGCGTTCGCGGCCGAGGCCCTCATGGAGCTGTTCGCGAACTCGCTGTCCTGGTACCGCGCCAACGACCACCCCAGCGGCTCCGTCCTCGGCTTCGCGCCCCACTCCACCTACAGCTTCGCCCGCAGCGCGGTCAGCTCCTACCCGGCCCTCGCCGACCTCCGCTCCCTCCTTGCAGCCCTTCCCGACGGCGAGTACGAGGACCTCCGCGACCGCCTCGCCGCCCGCTGCGCCTCCGACGCGCACCGGGCCGTCGGCGCGATCCTCATGCCCGACCAGGAGCAGTGGGTCCGGGACGCCTGCGCCGTCTACGCCTCCCGCAGCCGCCACGGCGCCAACGTCATCTGGACGTTCGTCTCCACCGCCGAGCACCTCGAACTGTGCGGCGTCGACTACCTCGACCACCCGCAGTTCGACGCCTCCGCGATCGCCCGCGCCCTCGACGTCCTCGGCGCCGACATCCTCCCGGTCCTCACCGCCACCCTCGACCACGAGTCCAAGCCCAGCGCCGAGACCCGCGACCTCATGTTCGAGGCCATCGGCCGCCTCCCCTCCGACGCCGCCCTCGCCTACCTCCTGGAGCGGACGGTCCGCCCGCAGGCGCTCGCCGCCCTGCGCCAGGCCGCCGCCCGGTTCCCGGTGCGGACGCTCCGGGCCGCCGCCGCGGTCGCGCCCACCGCGTCGCTGCCCGCGCGGGCCCGCATCGCGGGCCTGCTGCGCGAGTTCGGCATCGAGGAGCATTTGTCCGCATTGGACGACGCGCGGCGCGCGGCCGTGGAGGACCTGCTCGCCGCCGCGGCCCGGCACCCCGTCGCCGAGGAGCCGCCCGCGGTGTTCGCGGTGCCGCCGTGGGCGCCGTTCGGCAAGGCCGGGAAGACCGCCGTCGCCGGGCTCGTGCCGCCCGAGACCGACGAACTGCGCTGGGCCCCAGAGGAGCGGGAGGCCTGGGGCACCATGCCCGAGGAGGGCTACGCGTACTCGTACATCCGCGGGAACCCCGACATGTGGGACCGGATGATGCCCGAGGGCCCCGACCCCGACCACTACTACTTCCCCGAGCTGCTCGCCTGGGGCCCCGAGGACCGCGCCCGCGCGGCGCTGCCGCTGTGGGCCGGGAAGTTCGAGTGGTCCACGACCGAGACGCTCTGCGCGATCCTCGCCCGCTTCGGCGACGACGCCGCCGCGCAGGTCATGGACCTCGTCAAGAAGCGGCCCTCGCAGCGCGCCGCCATGATGCCGTTCGTGAGCCTCGACGCCGCCCGCCTCGCGGCCGACCTGGTGTCGCGCCCCCGCGGGGACCGCGCGCTCGGGCGGGCGTGGCTCGACCGGCACGCCGCCGACGCCGCGTCGCTGCTCATCCCCGACGCGCTCGGCAAGGCCGGCAAACCGCGCCTGCACGCCATCGACGCGCTCAAGCACCTGGCCGCCGCGGACCGCGCGCTGCTGGACGAGCGCGCCGCCGCGTACGGCCCGGCCGCGCTGGAGGCCGTCGCCGCGATCGTGGACGCCGACCCGCTCGACCCGCAGCGCCGCGTCCCCAAGGCCCCGGCCTGGGCCGACCCCGCGATGCTCCCGCCGGTCCTGCTGGCGGGCCGGGAGGCCGCGCTGCCCGCCGACGGGGTGCGCACCCTCATGTCCGCGCTCGCCCTCGACGACCCGGACCTGCTCTACCCGGGCGCCGAACTCCTTGTGGCCGAATGCGACCCGGCGTCGCTGACGGCGTTCTCGTGGGGCCTGTTCGAGCTGTGGCTCTCGGCCGGGTCGCCGTCGAAAGACGGCTGGGCGATGGACCAGCTGCGGCGCTTCGCCGACGACGCTGCCGTGCGCCGCCTCACCGACCTCATCCGCGAATGGCCGGGCCAGAGCCAGAACCGCAAGGCCGTGCGCGGCCTGGAGATCCTGGGGCACATCGGCTCCGAGGCCGCGCTGCGCGCGGTCCAGGCCATCGCCTCGAACGCGAAGTTCAAGGCGCTCAAGAAGACCGCGGCCGCGCAGATCGAGGTCATCGCCGAGCGCCTGGACCTGAGCCTCGACCAGCTCGCCGACCGCCTCGTGCCCGACTTCGGGCTGTCCTCGGACGAGCCGCTGGTCCTGGACTACGGGCCGCGCTCGTTCACCGTCAAGTTCGACGAGAGCCTGAAGCCGTTCGTGCTGGACGACAAGGGCAAGCGCCGCGCGAGCGCCCCGAAGCCCGCCGCGGCCGACGACGCGGAGCTGGCGCAGGCCGGGTTCGAGCGGTTCGCGCTGCTGCGCAAGGAGTTGAAGGCCGCCGCGACCGCCCAGGTCAAGCGCCTGGAGACCGCGATGGTCGCCCAGCGCGAGTGGACGGTGCCGGAGTTCCGGCGGTACCTGGTGGACCACCCGGTGGCGTGGCAGCTCACCAGCCGCCTGGTGTGGCAGTGCTCGGACGGGGACGGCTGGCGCTCGTTCCGCCTCGCCGAGGACCGCACGGCGGCCGACGCCGAGGACGAGCCGTTCGACCTGCCTGAGGGGGCTTCGGTGCGGATCGGGCACCCGGTGTCGCTGGGCGCGGAGGTCGCCGGGTGGGCCGAGGTGTTCGCGGACTACGAGATCCTCCAGCCGTTCGAGCAGTTGACGCGGCTGGTGCTGGCCCTGACGGACGAGGAGCGCGAGGCCGGGCGCGTCGCCCGCTTCGAGGGCGCGAAGACCGGCGCCGGGCCGCTGATCGGCCTGCTCAAGCGCGGGTGGCGGTACGGCGACCCGCGGGCGCGCAGCTACGGGCGCGGTATCTACTTCGAGTTCCCGGAGGGCGGCTACGTGCTCCTGGAGCCCTCGCCGGGCGTCCACCCCGGATACGGCGGGTACGACGACAACGAGCAGGTCCTGGAGAAGGTCGTCGTCGCGCTCCCGGAGAACGGCGACGTCGACCCGGTCCGCATGTCCGAGACGCTCACGGTCGCAGCGCGCATCGCGCGCGCGACGCGCTAGCGCGAGCACGCGAGCGGGGCTCGGCCGGTTGCACCGGCCGAGCCCCGCTCGCGTTGCGCGACATGTCGTACCCCTCGGGCACCCTTGAAAACCGGGGGCCCACCCCGAGGCCTCCGGAAGGCCGTTCGGGTGCCCGGCGGCGGGCCGGTCGGCGGCCGCGGAGCGTCGCGATGTCGTACCCCTCGGGCACCCTTGCAGACCGGGGGCCCAACCCCAGGGGTCCGCTGGGTTGTTCGGGTGCCCGTCAGATGCGGGCGTCGGGCCTCAGGGATTCGAGTCGGGGCCAGAGGGTGTCGGGGATCGGGGTCTCGTAGAGGGCGATGGTCTCGGCGATGCGTTCGGCGCGGGAGACGCCCACGACCGTGGCGTCGACCAGGGGGGAGCGGGTCGAGAACTGGAGGGCCGCCGCCGCGAGGGGGACGCCCGCCGCTTCGCAGGCCTCGGCCATGGCGGCCGCGCTCGCCGCGAACGCCTCGTCGCGTTCGCCGTAGCAGTACTTCGGCTGGGCCGCAGGGCCCTTCGAGAGCATGCCGCCGCCGTACGGGGCCGCGTTGAGCACGCCCAGGCCGGCGGCGCGGGCGGTCTCGAAGAGGTCGTGGGCCTCGCGGTTGAGGAGGGTGTAGCGGTTGTGGTTGAGCACCAGGGCGAACTCGCCGGTGTCCAGGTACCTCTGCGTCACCGCGATGTCCCCGGCCGCGACAGCGAGGTGGTCGACCAGGCCCTCGTCGCGGATCGCGACCAGCGCCTCCAGGGCGCCGCCCGGCGCGAAGCCGTCCTGGCTCATGAACTCCGGGTCGTGGAGGGCGAGGATCGGGACGCGGTCCAGGCCCAGGCGCTCCAGGCTCTCCTCCAGGGAGCGGCGGACCCGCGCGCCGGAGTAGTCGCCCGTCTCCGGGTCGGCGTCCACTTTGGTCTGGAGGACGAAGCCCTCGGGGAGCCCGCCGCGGCGGCGGATCGCCTCGCCGATGCGGCGCTCCGCGAGGCCGTCCTTGCCGTAGTTGTTGCCGGTGTCGAGGTAGTTGACCTCGCTGTCGAAGACCGCGAGGATCGTCTCGACCGCGCGCTCGTCGTCCACGTCGTACCCGTAGGTCTCGGTGAACCCGGCGATGGTGCTGGTGCCGAAGCACAGCGGCGTGACGCTGATGCCGGTCTTGCCGAGGGTGGTGCGCTGCATGATCATCCGTTCTTCAGAGAATCCGTGCCCGCGTCGAGCCGCGCGGGGTCGAGGGCGTGCTCGATGACCATGACCCCGGCGCCGATCGCGCCGCTCGACTCGCCCGTGCGGGCGGCGGCGATGCGCAGGTGCCTGGTGGCCAAGGGGAGCGAGCGCTGGTAGATGACTTCGCGGACGCCCGCGATGAGGTGGTCGCCCGCGAGCGCGAGGGAGCCGCCGATGACGATGATCGAGGGGTTGAAGAAGTTGACGGCCCCGGCGAGGACCTCGCCGATGTCGCGCCCGGCCTGGCGGACCCGTTGCAGCGCTGGGATGGAGCCGGAGCGGGCGAGTTCGACCACGTCGAGGGAGCCGCCCGCGGGGATGCCCTCGGCGGTCAGGGCGGCGGCGATGGCCGCGCCGGAGGCGACGGCTTCGAGGCAGCCGGTGTTGCCGCAGCGGCAGTGGGCGTCGTCGGCGCCCGCGACGCGGATGTGGCCCATGTCCCCGGCGGCGCCCTGCGCGCCGCGGTAGACCTGGCCGCCGACGATGATGCCGCAGCCGATGCCGGTGGCGGCCTTGATGAAGAGCAGGTGCTCGTACTCGGGCCAGGCGGCGAAGTGCTCGCCGAGGGCCATGATGTTGACGTCGTTGTCGACCAGCACCGGGACCGGGATGCGCTCGCGCACGTAGGAGGGCACGTCGAAGCCGTCCCAGCCGGGCATGATCGGCGGGTTGACGGCGCGGCCGGTGGAGTGCTCGACGGGGCCGGGGAGGCCGATGCCGATGCCGAGGAGGTCGCCGACGGGGCGGGCGACCTCGTCGAGGAGCTTGCGGCCGTGCTCGACGGTCCAGTCGAGGACCGCCTTGGGGCCCAAGGCGATCTCCAGGTCGGCGTTGACGGCGGCGAGGACGTTCCCGGCCATGTCGATGACGGCGAGGCGGGCGTGGGTGGCGCCGAGGTCGGCGCCGAGGACGATGCGGGCGGCGGGGTTGAACGCGAAGGTGGCGGGGGGCCTGCCGCCGGTGGAGGCGGTCTCGCCGGAGGGGGCGATGAGGCCCGCGGCGAGGAGGGCGTCGACGCGGCCGGTGACGGTGGAGCGGGCGAGGCCGGTGAGCGCGGCGAGCTCGGACCTGGTGCGGGGCACGCCGTCCCGCAGCAGTTGGAGCAGGGTGCCCGCACCGGCGGCGGCCGCGGGGGCCGTCCGGTGCCGCTCGGTCGAACCATCAGTCACGGGACTAGTGAACCACACCGGTTCAGACGGACTGGTGTCATAACTGTTTCATAACACGAACAACTTTTGCTTGTGCTCCGACATAAGTCTGCCCTACGGTCGTCATATGGCTCACGTCACGATCACTCGGCAGACGACCTACCGCGCCGCCGTCGTCGGCACCGGCTTCATGGGGCGGGTCCACTCCGCCGCCATCGCCGCCGCCGGGGGCACGGTCGCCGGGATCGCCGGCTCGACCCCCGAGCGGGCCCGCCGCGCCGCGCCCGCGCTGCGGGCCGAAGCGGTCTTCGACGACGTCAAGGACCTGATCGACGCCGTCGATGTGGTCCACGTCTGCGTCCCCAACCACCTGCACCACCGGATCGCCATGGCGGCCATCGAGTCCGGGAAGCACGTGGTGTGCGAGAAGCCCCTCGCCACCGACGTGGAGGCCGCCCGCGACATGACCGAGGCCGCGGCCGCGGCGGGCGTCGTCGCCACCGTCCCCTTCGTCTACCGCTTCCACCCGATGGTCCGCGAGGCCCGCGCCCGCATCAGCGCGGGCGGCATCGGCCGCCTCACCCTCGCGCACGGCTCCTACCTCCAGGACTGGCTGCTGCGCCCCGACGACGACAACTGGCGCGTGGACGCCGACAAGGGCGGGGCCCTGCGGGCCTTCGGCGACATCGGCTCCCACTGGTGCGACCTGCTCGAATTCGTCTCGGGCGACCGGATCACGGCCGTGTCCGCGCAGCTGTCGACCGCGAACCGCCGCCGCGGCGGCCGCGAGGTCGCCACCGAGGACATCGTGACGCTCCAGTTCGCCACCGCGGGCGGCATGATCGGCTCGACCGTGGTCAGCCAGGTCTCCGCGGGGCGCAAGAACCGCCTGCTCCTGGAGATCTCGGGCTCGGAGGCCACGCTCGCGTTCGACCAGGAGCGCCCCGAGACGCTCTGGATCGGCGGCCGCGAGGTCAACGGCGAGCTCATGCGCGACCCCGACAACCTCAGCCCCGACGCCGCGCGCCTCGCCCGCGTCCCCGGCGGCCACGCCCAGGGCTACCAGGACTGCTTCAACGCATTCGTCGCCGACACCGGCGCGGCCATCGCCGGGAGCGCCCCCGACGGGCTGCCGGTGTTCGCCGACGGCCTGCGCGCCGCCCGCATCGCCGAGGCCGTCGCCGAGTCGGCCCGCACCCGGGACTGGGCGGAGGTGCCGCAGTGACCGACCTCCTGCTCGCCATGCGCGGCATCGACAAGGCCTTCCTCGGCGTCCCCGTCCTGTCCGGCGTGGACCTCACGATGGCGCCCGGGGAGGTCCACGCCCTGGTGGGGGAGAACGGCGCGGGCAAGTCCACGCTCATGAAGATCCTCGCGGGCGTCCACACCGCGGACGCCGGCACCATCGAGCTGGACGGCCGCGCCGTCTCCTTCACCCACCCGCTCCAGGCCCAGCAGGCCGGGGTGGCCTCGGTCTTCCAGGAGTTCAACCTCCTGCCGCAGTTGACCGTGGCAGAGAACGTCCACCTGGGACGCGAGCCGCGCCGCCGCGGGCTCATCGACCGCCGCGCCATGACCGAGTCCACCGCAGAGGTCCTCGCCGACCTCGGCGTCGAGGACCTCTCGCCCTCAGCGAGAGTCGGGACGCTGTCGGTCGCGCACCAGCAGATCACCGAGATCGCCAAGGCCCTCTCCCAAGGGGCCGACCTCATCTGCATGGACGAGCCCACCGCCGCCCTCGCCGACGCCGAGGTCGAACTCCTCTACCGCCTCGTCGCCCGCCTGCGCGAGCGCGGCACCGCCGTCCTCTACGTCTCCCACCGGCTCAAGGAGATCTTCGACCTGTGCGACCGGATCACCGTCCTCAAGGACGGCCGCCTGGTCGAGACCACCGCCACCGCCGACATCACCCCCGACGACCTCGTCGCCAAGATGGTCGGGCGCCGCATCGAGGCCCAGTTCCCCGAGCGCCTGCCCGGCACCGAGACCGGCGCCGTCAGGCTCAGGATCAGCGGCGGCGGGAACGACCGCGTCGACGCGATCGACCTCGAAGTCCGCGCCGGGGAGATCGTGGGCCTGGCCGGGCTCCAGGGCTCGGGCCGCACCGAGATCGCCGAAGCGGTCTTCGGCATCGCCCCGTTCACCCGCGGCACCCTCGAAGTCGACGGGAAGCCGATCCGCATCACCAAGCCCCGCAAAGCCATCAGCGCGGGGATCGCGCTCGTCACCGAGGACCGCAAGGCCCAGGGCCTGGCCCTGCGCCAGTCCGTGCGCGCCAACGCCCGCATGGTCCTCGACGCGAACGCGCGCGTCCACTCCCGCGCCCGCCTGGCCCGCGTCACGGGCCTGCTCTCCAGCCTCGACCTCGTCGCCCGCGGCGAGGACCAGGAAGTGCGCTTCCTCTCCGGCGGCAACCAGCAGAAGGTCGTCGTCGCCAAGTGGCTCGCCGCCGAGCCCGGGGTCATCGTCCTCGACGAGCCCACCCGCGGGATCGACGTGGGCGCCAAGCACAAGCTGTACTCGGTGATCCGCGAACTCGCCGCCGAGGGCCTCGCGGTCCTCCTCATCGCCTCCGAGCTCATCGAGGTCATCGGCCTCGCCGACCGGATCGCCGTCCTCCACGACGGCCGCATCGCCGCCGAACTCCCCGGCGGCGCAACGGAGCAGCAGGTCATGGCCTACGCGACCGGAAGGGGCCCGGAATGACACCGCGCCTGCCCCGCCTGGGCACCACCGCCCTCATCTACCTCGCGCTCGCGGGCGTCCTCCTCGTCGGCGGCGTCGCGGTCGCACTGGACGGCGGGAACCTGTTCGCCACCGCGAACCTCGTCGACATGCTCACCCGCACCAGCCTCACCGGGTTCCTCGCCATCGGCATGACCCTGGTGATCCTGTGCCGGTCCCTGGACCTGTCCGTGGGGTACACCGCGGCGCTCTCCAGCCTCGTCGCCGCGACGACCATGGACGGCGACCCCGCGAACGTGCCGCTCGCCATCGGGGCGGTCCTCCTCGTCTCCGGCCTCGTAGGCGCCTTCAACGGCGCGGTCACCGCCTACCTCGGCGTCAACCCGTTCATCACGACCCTCGGGACCGGCCTGATCATCAAGGGCTACCTGGACACCCAGTACAAGGGCCCCGCCGGGGACGTGCCCGCCGTGTTCCAGCAGTTCGGGTACACGCGCATCGGGCCCGTGCCGGTCTCGGCGCTCGTCATGCTCATCGTCGCGGCCGCCGCGATCTGGTTCCTGCGCTCCACGCGCACCGGCCACCACATGTACGCCGTGGGCGGCGACGTGGACGTGGCGCGCATGTCCGGCATCCGCACCGGCCGCACCCTCCTCGTCGCGCACGTCCTGTGCGGCATGACGGCCGGGGCCGCCGGGCTCCTGCTCGCCGCGCGCTTCGGGACCGGCTCGGCCGAGGCGTACACGAACCTCTACGAGCTCGACGCCATCGCCGCGGTGGTCCTGGGCGGGACGCTCCTGCTCGGCGGCAAGGGCGGCGTCGCCGGGACCGTCGCGGGCGTGGCGATCCTCGCCGTCCTCGACACCGTGTTCAACGTCCTCCAGATCGACCCGTTCGCCAAGGACGTGCTGCGCGGCGCCGTCATCATCGTCGCCGTCGCCATCTACGCCCGCCGCCAGCTCGACCGCCACGCCCGGCGGCCCCGCTTCGCCGAAGGGAGGGCGTCATGACCCGCGCCCGGGAGCTGCTCGCGCGGGCGACGAACCCGACCGCGACCGTCTTCATCCTGCTCGTCCTCGTCTTCGCGGCCGTGTTCGCGATGAACCCCGGGTTCTTCGCGGGCCCCTCGCTCATGGCGTTCCTCAAGCAGGCCGCGCCCCTGGTGATCCTGGCCGCGGGCCAGTACTTCGTGATCGTCTCGGGGAACTTCGACCTGTCCGTGGGCGCGCTCGTGGGCGCCCAGGTCGTCATCGCCGCGCGCCTCATCGACGGCGAGGAGTCCCGCACGGTCCCCGTGCTCATCGTCATGGCGCTCTTCGGGATCGCGGTCGGGCTCGTCAACGGGCTCATCACCACGGCCCTGAAGGTCCAGTCGTTCATCACCACCCTCGGGATGCTCCTGGTCCTCTACGGGGCCATCCGGCTCTGGACCGGCGGCGCCCCCACCGGCAGCCTCTCCGAGTCCTTCCGCGAGGCCGGGCGCATGGGCATCCAGGACGTGCCGGTCCTCGGCCAGATCCCCTGGGCGCTGCTCATCATGCTCGCGCTCGGCGCGGGCGCGGTGCTGCTCATGCGCACCCGATTCGGCCGCATCCTCATGGCCGCGGGGGACAACGAGCGCGCCGCGGCCCTCTCGGGCGCCCGCGTGGACACCGCCCGCACGCTCGCGTTCGTCCTCTCAGGACTGTCGGCGACGGTGGCGGGCGTGCTCATCGGCGGCTTCGCGGGCGTCTCCGCGCAGGTCGGCGACGGCCTGGAGTTCACCGTCATCACCGCCGTCGTGCTCGGCGGCGTCGTGCTCGGCGGCGGCCGCGGCTCCGTGCTCGCCGCGATGGCCGGGGCCCTGGTCATCGAGGGCCTGTTCACCCTGTTCAACCAGATGGCGCTCCCCGCGACGCTCCGGCCCGCCGTGCAGGGCGCCATCATCATCGCCGCCGTCGCCTACGCGGCGCGGGCGCGCGCCCGGCCCGTCCCGACCGCCACCACCGCAAGTCCAACTCCCTCATGAGAAGAAGGTCATCCACCATGCGGACAACCCGTATAGCCGCGGCAGCCGCGGCGTCCCTGGGCATCCTGCTCGCGACCGCCTGCACCACCGACGCCCCGACCGACGAGGCCGACGACGCGACCACCGAGACCGAATCCGGCGGGAACGAGTGGTTCGTGCAGGCCGACTACGACGAGCAGCTCGCCCAGCGCGACATCGAACCCGAAGGCGACCCGGCGGCCCCGTGGCTTCAGGCCATCGAGCCCGAGTGGGTCGACACCGCCGCGTTCGCGCAGGAGGGCGGCGACGCCACCGTGTGCTTCTCGAACGCCTCGGTCTCCAACCCGTGGCGCGTGACCGGCTGGATCACCATGCAGCAGCAGGTCGAGGTCCTCCAGGCGGAGGGGAAGATCGGCGAGTTCCGGCACTCCGACGCCGGGGACGACGACGACCAGCAGATCAGCGACATCCAGGCGTTCGTCGACTCCGGCGACTGCGACGCGCTCATCATCTCGCCCTCCACGACCGCGACCCTCACGCCCGCGGTGGAGACGGCCTGCGAGTCGGGCGTCCCGGTCATCGTCTTCGACCGCGGCGTCAACACCGACTGCGCCGTCACCTTCATCCACCCGATCGGCGGCTACGCGTTCGGCGCCGACGCCGCCGAGTTCCTCGTGGACAACCTGGAGCCGGGCGACAAGGTCCTGGCGCTGCGCATCCTCCCGGGCGTGGACGTCCTGGAGAACCGCTGGGCCGCGGCCACGGAGATCTTCGCCGACTCGGAGCTGGAGATCCTCGGCGACGAGTTCACCGGCGGCGACGCCGCGGAGATCAAGAACATCGTCACGCAGTACCTCCAGCGCGGCGACGTGGACGGCATCTGGATGGACGCCGGGGACGGCGCCGTCGCGGCCATCGAGGCGTTCGAGGACGCCGGCAAGCCCTACCCGGTCATGACCGGCGAGGACGAGCTGTCGTTCATGCGCAAGTGGCAGGAGACCGGCATGACCGCGCTCGCGCCCGTGTACTCGAACTTCCAGTGGCGCACGCCGGTCATCGCGGCGACGATGATCCTCGCGGGCGAGCAGGTGCCCGCGGAGTGGGTGCTCCCGCAGGAGCCGATCACCGAGGCCGACCGCGACCAGTACCTCGAAGTGAACGCCGACATGCCCTCGCTGCACTACGCCAAGTTCGGCGGCGAGGACCTGCCGGGCTTCCCCGACGCCTGGCAGGACCGTTGAGCCGCATAGGCGTCAACACCTGGGTCTGGGCCTCGCCGCTCGACGACGAGGCCCTGGCCCGGCTCGCGCCCCGGATCGCCGCGTGGGGGTTCGACGCGATCGAGCTGCCCGTGGAGTCCCCCGGGGACTGGGACGCGGCGAGGGCCGCCGAGCTGCTGCACGAGCTCGGCCTCGCCGTCACGGTGGTCCTCGTCATGGGCCCGGGACGCGAACTCGTCGCCGCGCCAGCGGAAACCGTCGCCGAGACGCAGGACTACCTGCGCAGCGTCGTGGACGCCGCCGTCGCGGTCGGGTCGCCGGTGATCGCCGGGCCCGCGTACGCGTCGGTCGGGCGCACCTGGCGCATCGGCGACCGCGCGGCGGCGTACGGGGAGCTGCGGGCCAACCTCCGGCCCGTCGCCGAGTACGCCGCCGCGCGGGGGGTCACCCTGGCGGTGGAGCCGCTCAACCGCTACGAGACCAGCGTGGTGAACACCGTGGACCAGGCCCTCGAAGCGCTCGACGGCCTGCCCGGGACGGGGCTGGCCCTGGACGTCTACCACATGAACATCGAGGAGACCGACATCCCGGCGGCGATTGCAAGGGCCGCAGGGAGGATCGCGCACGTGCAGGTCTCGGCCAACGACCGGGGCGCGCCGGGCCGCGACCACCTCGACTGGCCCGCGATCACCGCGGCGCTCGACGGCGCCGGGTACCGCGGACCGCTTGTCATCGAGTCGTTCACGGCGCACAATGCGACCATCGCCGCCGCGGCGTCGATCTGGCGTCCGCTCGCGCCGACCCAGGACGCCATCGCCGTCGACGGCCTGACCTTTCTGAGGAGCCTGTATGCCTAGACCGATCACGCTGTTCACCGGCCAGTGGGCGGACCTGCCCTTCGAGGAGGTGTGCCGCCTCGCGGCCTCGTGGGGCTACGACGGGCTCGAAGTCGCCTGCTGGGGCGACCACCTCGACGTGGTGCGCGCCGCCGAGGACGACGACTACGTCGCCGACCGCAAGGCCGTCCTCGAATCGCACGGCCTGGGCCTGTGGGCGATCTCGAACCACCTTGTCGGCCAGGCGGTCTGCGACGACCCGATCGACGACCGGCACAAGTCGATCGTGCCCTCCCGCGTGTGGGGCGACGGCGACCCCGAAGGGGTCCGGCAGCGCGCCGCCGAGGAGATGAAGGCGACCGCGCGGGCCGCCGCGAAGCTCGGCGTGGACACCGTCATCGGGTTCACCGGCTCGGCCGTGTGGAAGTACGTGGCGATGTTCCCGCCCGTGCCGGAGGCCGTGATCGAGGCGGGCTACGACGACTTCGCGGCCCGCTGGAACCCGATCCTCGACGTGTTCGACGAGGTCGGCGTCCGGTTCGCGCACGAGGTCCACCCCTCGGAGATCGCCTACGACTACTGGTCGACGCACCGCGCGCTCGAAGCGGTCGGGCACCGGACCGCGTTCGGGCTCAACTGGGACCCGAGCCACATGGTGTGGCAGGACATCGATCCGGCCGCGTTCCTGTGGGACTTCCGCGACCGGATCTACCACGTGGACTGCAAGGACGCCCGCAGGCGCCTGGACGGGCGCAACGGCCGCCTCGGCTCGCACCTGCCGTGGGGCGACCCGCGGCGCGGCTGGGACTTCGTGTCCACCGGCCACGGCGACGTGCCGTGGGAGGACTGCTTCCGCGTCCTGGGCCGCATCGGCTACTCCGGCCCGATCTCCGTCGAGTGGGAGGACGCCGGGATGGACCGCCTGCGCGGCGCGGCCGAGGCCGTGGAGTTCGTGCGGAACCTGAACTTCGAGCCCCCGGCGGCGTCCTTCGACAGCGCCTTCGGCTCGGACTGATCCTCCGGGCCCGGCCGCACCTCCGGGTCCGCACAGGAGACTGCGGGCCGCCCTCCTCCCAGGGCGGCCCGCGGCGGTCTCCTCTCAGGCGAACGAGAACAGGGGCGGGAACACCAGGACCACGACCGCCGCCCACGCCGCGTACACCGGCATGTAGCCCGTCTGCCAGTCCTCCAGCTGCGCGAAGCGCTTGCGGCGCCTGATGATCGAGACGTACAGCCAGGCCGTCCACGCGAGGTTCGCGAACAGCACGAGGTTCTCGCCGAGCGCGGCGCTCTTGTTGGGCGTGAACCCCCACTCGGTGATGCGGCCGAGGATCGCGACGAGCACGAGCACGTCGATGAGCAGCGCGGCCACCACGAGCGCGAGCTGCATCCAGTCGAACACCCCGGGCTTCGCGGCGCTGTCGCGCGCGGAGATCGAGTACAGGACCAGGCCGAGCACGACGGCCAGCAGGAGGTCGAACAGGATGAGCATGTCCCGCTCGACGTCGATCGCGTTGGTGGTCACGCCGATCGCGACGAGCACCGCCACGAGCGTGACGGCGAACAGCGGCGTGAACACGCGGGTGAGCACCGGCGCCATGTTCTCGATGACGCTCTGCTTGGCCTCGACCAGCCACGCCGCGACCACGACGGCGGCCGCGAACCCGCACGGCACCAGCCACTCCGAGACGAACACCTCCGCGTCGACGCCGATCGCGCCGAACACGCCCGCGGTGAACCCGGTGAGCACCCCGCCGCCGAGTCCGATGAGGACCAGGTAGATGAACCACTCGCCGGTGAACCGGATGAAGTCCATGCGCTTTCGCCCCGAGCGCCACTCGCCGCCGGTGTAGGCGACGCCCACGACGAACCACAGCAGCAGCGGCAGGTGGATCGCGCTGAGCACGATCGACTGCGAGTCCGGCTCCAGCGGGTACGCGTTGTTGGCGACCGCGCCGACGGCGAACAGGGCCGCCACCAGGGCGATCGCGGCCTCGCTGAGCCGGCGCCGCCACGCGAAGTAGACCGCGAGCGGCGCGAGCACGAGCAGGCCCATGTTGCGGGCGTAGAACTCCGCCGAGTCGTCGAACCCGGTCCCGAACAGGGCCGGGAGCTTGACCGCGACCGCTCCCAGTGCGGCGCAGACGATCATGACGACCAGGCCGCGCCGCCGCTCCTCGTCGGCGGCCCGGTCCCGGTCGGGGTCGAGCACGAGCTGCTTCCACAGCCGGTCGGAGTGCTCGCGGGCGAACTCCCGCGACAGCTCGTCCATGCGGCCCATGCGCTTGACGGCGATGAGGAACGCCTCGTCGGGCTTGAGGCCCGCCTCGGTGAGGTCGCCGACCCGCTCGCGCAGGTGGTCCTCCAGCTCGTCCACGTCGGCCTCGCTGATGGCCTTGCGGCGCAGCATGTACGCGCGCCACTCGGCGACCTGGGCCTCGATGTCGGTGTCGGTCATGTCAGGCCTCCAGCGGCGGCGCGGCGGGTCCGAGGGCGCGGGTCGCCTCCCAGATGTCCTGGAGCGCGTCGGTGACGGCGGCCCACTGGCGCCGCTGCTCGGCGAGCTCGCGGCGCCCGTCCTCGGTGATGGCGTAGTACTTGCGGCGGCGCCCGCCCTCGGGCGTGCGCCAGGTGGACTCGACGTGGCCGAGCCGCTCCAGCCGGTGCAGCAGCGGGTAGAGCAGGCCCTCGGTCCACTCCAGCCGCCCGCCGGACCGCTCGGCGATCTGCTTGAGGATCGCGTAGCCGTAGCTCTCCTCCTCGGCGAGGATGCCGAGCACGAGCGGGGTGGCCGAGGCCGCCACGAGGTCTTTCGCGATGTGCATGAGGGGGCGCCTCCTTACCTAGATCTTCTATGCCTTGTGGTTCTATGCATCGTAGATCTAGGGTTCCCGGATTGTCAAACGGCCCGGCCGGAACCCCGGCCGGGCCGTTCGAGCCCCTGGTCAGCCGTTCGGCAGGATCACCGCGCGCCCGTTGATCCGCCCCGCGTGCAGCCGCTCGTACGCCTTCGGCGCCTCCTCCAGCGAGTACGTCTCCACGTGCACGTCGATCAGGCCGTCCCGCGCCAGGTCGAGCACCTCGATGAGCTCGTCGCGCGTGCCCCAGTACGGGGCCTTCACCGACACCTCGAACGGCAGCGCCCCGAACCCGACCGGCAGCGTCCCGCCGCCGATCCCCACGATCGTCACGTCCGACTCCACGGCCGCGCACGCGCCCGCGGTCGCCACCGTCGGGCCCACGCCCACGAAGTCGAACACCGCCTGCGCGCCGATCCCGCCGGTCAGGTCCTTGACCTTCTCCGCGGCGTCCCCGTCCGACAGGAACGCCTCGTGCGCGCCGACCTTCCGCGCCAGTTCGAGCTTGTCCTCCGACACGTCGAGCGCCACGACCTTCGCCGCCGAGACCGCCCGCAGCACCTGCACCGCGACGTGCCCGAGCCCGCCGGTGCCGATGACGACCGCCGTCGAGCCCGGCGTGAGCTTCGGGAGCGACTTCTTGATCGCGTGGTACGGGGTCAGCCCCGCGTCGGTGAGCGGCACGGTCTGCACCGGGTCCAGGTTCCCCAGCGGCACCAGGTGCCGCGCGTCGTCCACGATCAGGTACTCCGCGATCGCGCCCGGCGAGCCCAGGCCGGGCGGGTTGATGTCGAGCTCGCGCACGCGCTGGCAGTAGTTCTCCTCGCCCGCCGCGCACTTGATGCACCGCCCGCAGCCCCACGGGCCGTACACGGCGACGGACTCGCCGACCTCCACGCCGGTGACGCCGTCCCCGAGCGCCGCGACGGTGCCCGCGCCCTCGTGGCCGAGCGTGAGCGGCAGCTTGTACGGGAAGCCCTCGGCGGGCCATTCCATGACGGCGATGTCGGAGTGGCACACGCCCGCGGCGGTGACCTTGAGGAGGACCTCGCCGGGCTTCGGCTCGGGCGTGGGGATCTCGACGACCTCGGGGGCCTTGCCGATCTCGCGGTACTGCAGGGCTTTCATGAACGCCTCCGTGCGGTTCGCTGGGCCCGCGAATCCGCAGTCCACGGGGCCTCCTGACCCGGTCACGGTAACCCGGATCACCCTGGCGGCGGCCGTGTTCGGGGAAGCCCGGGGACCATCACCGGGCAGGGAGCGGAGCGGGTGGGCTAGGTTCGGGCGCGTGGACTTCGCGAACGACCCCCAGGCGCTCCTGGAGCGCGTCAAGGCCCTCGGCACGGGCGGCCGCGTGCGCATCGGCATCGCCGGATGCCCCGGCGCGGGCAAGACGACCGTCGCGGCGTGGCTCGCGCGCACCCTCGACGCGGGCGGCACGCGCGCCGTGCAGGTGCCCATGGACGGCTTCCACCTCGCGAACGCCGAGCTCGTGCGCCTGGGCCGGCGCGGGCGCAAGGGCGCGATCGACACGTTCGACGGCGACGGCTACCGGGCGCTTCTGGAGCGCATCGCCGCCGAGCGCACCACCGTCTACGCGCCCGAGTTCGACCGCACGGTCGGCGAGCCGGTGGCCGGGTCCATCGCCGTCCCGCCCGAGGCGCAAGTGGTCGTGACCGAGGGGAACTACCTGCTCGACGACACCGGCCCGTGGCCCGCGGTGCGCGCCGCGCTCACCGAGGTCTGGTACTGCGAGACCCCCGAGCCGCTGCGCCTGGAGCGCCTCATCGCCCGCCACGAGCGCTTCGGCAAGACCCCCGAGCACGCCCGCGCCTGGGTCGCCGAGGTCGACGAGCCCAACGCGACGCGCATCCGCGCCACCCGCGACCGCGCGGACCTCATCCTCGATTTCGAGACCCTCGCCATATTTCCGTGACCTCCCGCCCGCGGCCGGGCGTTTCTGTCGCACCCCTCGGCAAGACTCGCCGCCACGGTCCCCTCTGGGAGGGTGGGGGCTAGGGACGGTAACGCGTGAACGGCGCCGTCAGGTGCGGCGTGGCGAGGTGGAGGTCGGCGTCGGTGGCGAGGATCGCCTCGCGGGAGCGCTTGGCGGCGGGGCGGTCCATCTCGTGGGCGTATTCGAGGCCGGGGTGGGCGAGCTGGATGGCGTGGACGAGGAGGTCGCCGGTGACGACGGCGAGGTCGCGGCCCGACCGGACGAGGACGCTCTGGTGGCCCGGGGTGTGGCCGGGGGTCGCCACGATCTGCTCGCCGGAGGGAAGCGGCGTGTCGCCGTCGAGGAGGCGGAGGCGGTCGGCGCGCAGCAGCGGCGCGATGATCTGGCCCTCCAGCTTCGGGTTGATCGCCTCGACTGCCTCGAACTCGTTGCGCTGCAGCAGGTATTCGGCGTTCGGGAAGTAGGGGTGCTTGTCGTCGCCCACCACGGCCCAGCCGATGTGGTCCGAATGCAGGTGCGTCAGTACGACATTGGTGACCTCGGCGGGGTCGACGCCCGCCGCCGCCAGCTCCTCCGGGAGCCGCCCCGGCACCGGCGTCCACGACTCCGCGGGAGCACCCGCCGGCCCGATCCCCGTGTCCACCAACGTCACGCCCCGGTCGGAGCGGATCGCGAAGGCCCGGAACTGGAGGATCCATTCGCCGTCCGCGTCGACCGCGTCGGGATCGAGCGCGTCCGCGTCGGCCCACTGCTCGGGAGTCGCGTCCGGGAACGCCAAATCCCGTGCGGACAGGAACGGCCCCACCCCGTCCGTCAAAGCGATGATCTGATGCGTCCCGAGGTCCAAGGTTGGCGTCATCGCACGATCCTGCCACACTGGTGTCGCACAGGCCACGATCAAGGGGGAGGCGCGATGGCGCGCGCAGCGGTCACCGGAGGCAGCGGGAAACTCGGCAGGGCGGTCGTCCGCGACCTGGTCGAACACGGCTGGGACGTCGTCAACCTCGACCGCCGCCCCTCGCCCGACCACCCGGACCCGTTCTCCTTCCCCTACTCCCAGGTCGACCTCACCGACTACGGCCAGGCCGTCGAGGCCCTGACCCGCATCGACGACCGCTACGACGGCGTCGACGCCCTCGTGCACCTCGCCGCGATCCCCGCACCCGGCCTCCAGCCGAACTCCGCGGTCTTCCGCAACAACATGCTCACCAGCTACAACGTGTTCGCCGCCGCCCGCCTCGCCGGGATCGAGAACATCGTCTGGGCCTCCAGCGAGACCGTCCTCGGCCTCCCCTTCGAGACCCCGCCCCCGTACCTCCCCGTGGACGAGGAGTACGCCCCGCGCCCCGAGTCCACGTACTCCCTGGTCAAGACCATGGAGGAGACCATGGTCGACCAGTTCTGCCGCTGGAACCCGGCCCTGAAGGCCACCGGCCTGCGCTTCTCCAACGTCATGTACCCCGAGGACTACGCGAAGTTCCCGGCCTTCAACGACGATCCCGCCCTGCGCCGCTGGAACCTGTGGTCCTACATCGACGCCCGGGACGGCGCGCTGGCCGTGCGCCTCGGCCTCGAACGCGAGGGCGCCGGCAAGGAGGTCTTCGTGATCGCCTCCCCGGACACGGTCATGACCACCCCGACCGCCGACCTCGTCGCGGCCCACTACCCGGACCTCGAACTCAAGCGCCCCGTCTCCGGCCACGAGACGCTCCTCTCGATCGACAAGGCCCGCAGGCTCCTCGGCTTCGACCCGAAGCACTCCTGGCGCGACCACGTCTGACCCAGGGGCCGCACTCGGCGCGCCTATACTGGTGCGCCGCAAGCCGCTCCGTCCGAAAGGCCGCACCCCATGCGCCGACTCGCACTCCTGGCCCCGCCGCTCCTGCTCCTGGCCGCCTGCACCGCGGAGGAACCCGTCGAAGTCACCGACGAGGACGTCGAGGCGATCGAGCAGAGCATCGTCAACATCTCCGCGCTCCGCTGGGAACTGGTCCAGGCCGAGTCCCGGGTCGCCTCGATGTGCATGCAGGACGAGGGCTTCACCGTCCACGACCCGCTCGCCCTCGTCGGCAACGTCATCCCGAACCGCTTCTCGGGCTTCGCCTCGCCCTACAGCCGCATCCCCACGGTCGAGCAGGCCGGGAAGTTCGCGTTCGGCGAGTGGGTCAGGTGGACCGACACCGATGCGGCCCTTGAAATGCGCGAGGACGCCGATTACATCGCGGCCACCGCCGACGAGCAGGGCTACGACGACCCCTCCTGGCTGACCGAGCACGACGAGTTCAAGGCCATGGGCGAGGACTACGCGGCCGCCTGGAGGGAGGCCTGGCTCGGCGCCGAGCGCTACGAATGGGACGCCGAGTTCCAGCACGCCATGGAGGAGAGCGACGGTGCAGCGGAGTTCGACACCGACCAGCCCGCTTTCGGCGGCTGCGAGCTGAAGACCATCCAGGTCGTGTACGGCGAGCCCGAGCTGTTCGAGCGCGAGGACGGCTCCTCCTTCTGGCGCAAGCCCGGCGACGAGGAGAGCCCGCTGACGCAGGTCGGCGACGGTGAGATCTACGAAGAGCTGTCGGTGGCGTACGCGGACGAGGAGCAGGCGTTCCTCGACTGCCTCGCCGACCGCGGCCAGGGCGACTGGGAGTTCGACGAGATGGGATGGCTGCCGACCTCCCAGTACCTCTCCGCGAACCTCTACGGCGACACCACCGAGACCTACCTCGACGGCGAGCTCGAAGAGGTCGCCGAGCTTCCCGACGGCATTGACGCGAGCGACCCCGTGGCCGCCGAGTTCGCCATCGCCCTCGACTTCGCCGAGTGCGCCGAGGAGTCCGGCCTGCGCGACGGCAGTGAAGAGCTGTGGGCGCGCTTGTACGTCGAGCAGCTCATCGGCGGCGAGACCGAGATCTACGCCCAGGAGCAGCGGATCAAGGACCAGCTGGCGAACGCCCAGGACTACATCGAGGGCTAGCGGGGGAGGCGAAAGGGGAACGGCTGTCGGACCCCGGATCTACGATCGGGGGCATGGCTGTTCCCTTCAAGATCTGCATCGACTGCACCGACCCGCACCGCCTGGCCGACTTCTGGGCCGCCGCGATGG
Organism: Glycomyces mayteni; assembly: GCF_042428885.1. Classification (NCBI taxonomy): domain Bacteria; kingdom Bacillati; phylum Actinomycetota; class Actinomycetes; order Glycomycetales; family Glycomycetaceae; genus Glycomyces; species Glycomyces mayteni. The sequence continues at coordinate 513,949 of NZ_JBHMBP010000003.1, read as the reverse complement.
GATACGAGGTCGAGGACCACTCGGCGCTCATCGCGATGCTCCTGGAGCAGGGCGTCGTCACCGAGGACCTGACCGTGGAGGTCCACGGCCGCAAGGGATGGAAGACCGCCGCCGCGGTCCGCGATCCCGACGCGCCGTTCGACCCCGTGCGCGGCACCGGCAAGGGCATGCGCCTGCTGTTCCAGGTCGTGCCCGAGCCGAAGACCGTGAAGAACCGCCTCCACCTGGACCTCCACTACGGGCCCGACAACTACGAGGCCGAAGCCGACCGCCTGGAGTCGCTCGGCGCGACCCGCCTGGGCGCCTACGACGAGGACGGCGCGAAGTGGATCCTCATGGCCGACCCCGAGGGCAACGAGTTCTGCTGCCACGCCTGAGCATCGGCGGCGGCCTGTCCGCCGCCGACCCCGCTCGCGGCCTCGCGAGTCGAGTCTGAGCGGCCTGCCGGACCGACGGGGCGGGGCGGTAAATTCGTCGCGGAACCAGCAGAAGGTGAACCGCGATGCCCGAACCCGACCCGAACGTCCGCCTCTCCAACGCCGAGCGCGAAGCCCTCATCGCCCGGCTCCAAGCCGCCACCGAAGAGGGCCGCCTCGACCTGAACGAGTTCGCCGACCGCTCCCGCGAGGTCTACGAGGCCCGCACCTTCGCCGACGTGGAGCGCCTCCTCGCCGACCTCCCGGCCGAGGACCGCGCGCTCGCGGTCCCGCGCGCCGCCGCCGCGCCCGCGGACATGGCCCTCGAACCGGCCTACACCCACCTCAAGCGCCAAGGCGCCTGGACCGTCCCGGGCCGGATCGTCGTCAACCCCAAGTACAGCCGGGTCACCCTCGACTTCCGCACGGCCGAGTTCACCACCCGCGACGTCGAGATCGCGGTCAACCTCGAATACTCCGGCCTCAGGATCATCCTCCCCAAGGGCGCCCACGCGGTCGACGACGGCGTGACCCTCGAAGGCGGCCAGGTCCTCAACCGCGCCTTCACCCCCAGCGGCGGCCCCCGCATCCGCCTCACCGGACGCGTCCTCTACAGCCGTCTCAAGGTCCGCTACGAGCGCCGCTTCCTCTGGTGGCGCGGGTAAGGGCCGCCCCCCGAGGAAGGCCGCCGGACCGGCCGTCACCGTCCGATCCCAACCGACCCAATGCGTCAGCGGCGTCGCCGAGTCTCCTCGGCGGCGCCGCTTTCTGGTGTCACCCGGTCCGGTAGCAGGTTGTTCGCTATTCGCCACGGCATGTCCCCCGAACGGCGTAACTCGCGCGCCGGAGGCTCGTTAATCCGACATCCCTTAACCATCCGCCCAATGCCCTTGATTCCCGCCGATTACACCACTTCACATCAGTGCACACCGATTCCCACCGGTCGCGCCGTCCCCACCGGCGGTGCGAGGCAACATCGAAAGCGAGAAGACCATGAGCACCATGGTTGTGTGCGTCCCGACCGTGCAAGCGGCCCGGGCGATATCAGCGAGCGCCTCCCGCATGGGGCAGGCGCTCACCGTCAGGACAGTGGACTGCGCGGCGTCGCTGCTGGTCGAGCTGCGGCGCCGGTTCGTCGAGACCGCGCTCATCGACTTCCGGCTGGCCGCACCGAATCCCGTCGTCTTCGCGCAGAACGTGCGCTCCCGGTTCCCGCAGACCGCCCTGGTCATGTGCGGCGACGCCGACCCGAGGATCGCGGCGATGGTCGTCGCGGCCGGCGCCCGCGGGGTGCTGCGCGCGCCCATGCCCGGCGGCGACGCGCTGCTCGTGGCGTTCGCGCAGGCGTACCAGTTCGCCTGCCGCGCAGCGGCGGAGGCGAAGGAGGCGATGCCGCGCCAGCGCGCGGGCCGCGGGGGCTCGCTGCTGAGCAACCGCGAGCTCGAAGTGCTCTGGGCGATGTGCGAGGGGCTGACGAACGCGGAGATCGGTGCGCGCCTGCACGTCTCGGAGGACACCGTCAAGACCCACGCGAAGCGCATGTACGGCAAGCTCGGGGCCCGCGACCGGGCGCAAGCCGTGGCGCGGGCGTTCCGGTCGGGCCTGGTCGCTTGAGGCGGACGAGGCGCCGTTGGCGGTTGACTACCGTGCGTCCCGACTGCGATACTCGGCAGCTCCCGGACCTCCGGCAGAAACGAGGCGATGCCCATGGCGCTCAATGAGGAACACCGCGACGAATGGTTCCGCATCCTCGGCGGCTACCCGGACGACGAGAAGCCCGACCCGGAGGACCGGCTCGCGGTCGAGACGTCGTGCTCGGGGTTCCTCGGCAACATGTGGACGCGCGCGACGATGCCCGAGGTCCAGGGGGTGTCGCTGGCGGAGCTGGAGCTCGTGTTCATCCAATTCTACCTGGGGCGCCCCGATCCGTTCGCGGCCGCGATGCTCGCGGCGATGACGGAGCTGGCCGACGCACCGGGCGGGCGCAGGGCCGCCGTGAAAGCGCTTGAGCGCCTGGAGAAGCTGGGCGTGTCGCCGCCGTCGTGGTACGGGGAGGACATGAAGCTCGGGGAGTGCTGGAAGGCCGGCGACGTGTACGGCGACCAGTTGACGTTCTTCTGCGCGTTCCACGCCCCGAGCGGCGACCAGGCGCTGTCGTTCACCGTGGACTACTCGGAGTACCACTTCGACATGGTCGTGGACTGCGACGCCACCGACGACGTGGACCGGCTGCTGGCGTTGCACCGGGACCGGAACGGGAAGACCCCCGACCGGCTGTTCCAGCCGGTGGAGGCCGACCCTGCGGAGGTGTTCGCGGGGACGCGGCGGTCGCTCGACGACTGGGACCTGTTCTGCGTCGAGGGCGACGCGCGTCGCCTCGCCCCGCGGTTCCTCATGCTGCGGGAGCTGTGGCGGGCGCGGCTGCGCCAGTTCCCGCAGGTGGAGCCGGAGGAGGTGCGGCAGCCGACGGACGACGAGCTGTCGCTGTTCGCCTCCGGGTTCCTGAGCCACATGCTCGGGAAGACGATGCTGGAGGAGCGCCACTTCGAGGCGATCCGGGAGCTGTGCTGGTTCCACGGCGTCAACGGGCCCAAGGTGAGTCCGACCCGGGCGTATGTGTTCCTGGAGCGGTGGATGCCCGCGAAGTACGCGCCCGACGACCCGGTCGTGGAGGCGGTGCGGGACCTGTTCATCCCGTTCCTGCGCTGGACGGCGTCGGCGACGGACCTCGATCCGGCGGCGTGGCCGTACCTGAAGTTCAAGGCCGAGCGGTACTTGGGGGAGTTCCCGGGCTGGTCCTCGAAGGACCCCGACGTGGCGCGCTTCCCGCGCCCCCGGTCCCTCTGAGCGGGCACGACGAAGGCGGGCCGCCGGTGCGGCCCGCCTTCGGGGTGTTGTGAGTGTGGTTTCCGGTGCGCTTAGCGCTTGTTGAACTTCTTCTTCGAGACGACGTAGCCCAGGAGCGCCAGGCCGATCGACCACGCGGCCGTGAGGATCAGGTCGGAGCCCTCGACCGGGTTGTCGAACAGGAGGGCCCGGACGACCTCGATGAACGGGGTGAAGGGCTGGTAGTCGGCGAAGTACTGGATGACCGTGGGCATCGACTCGGTGGGGACGAACGCGGAGCCGAGGAACGGCAGGAGCATCAGGACCATCGGGGTGTTCGACGCCTCTTCGACCGACTTGGCGCTCATGCCCAGGCCGACCGTGAGCCAGGTGAGGCCGAAGGAGATCAGGGCCAGGACGCCGACCAGGCCGAGCCAGCCGAGCGGGGTCGCCTCGGGCCGGAACCCGATCGCGACGGCGACGGCCAGGAGCACCGCCATGCACAGGAAGGACTGGAGCACCGAGGCGATGACGTGTCCGGTGAGGACGGAGACCCGGGCGATCTTCATGGTGCGGAAGCGGTCGACGATGCCTTCGGTCATGTCCATGGCGACGCTGATCGCGGTGCCCTGCACCGCGGCGACGATCGCCATGAGCAGCATGCCGGGTGTCAGGTAGGTCAGGTACGCCTCGCGGCCGCCGGTGGGGCCGCCGAGGCCGTCGCCGATCGTGCCGCCGAAGACGTACACGAACAGCAGGAGGAAGACCACCGGCATGCCCACGAGCATGATCGTCAGGGACGGGTAGCGGAGCATGTGCTTGAGCTGGCGGTTCAGCATGGTGGAGGTGTCGGAGACGGTGTGCGCGAGCGTGCTCATCTGAGTTCTCTTTCTCGGAGTCAGGGTCTGGGGCGGGGTTACGCGTCGGCCTTGGCCTGGCCGGTGAGGGACAGGAAGACGTCGTCGAGGTCGGGGGTGTGGACGGTGAACTCGTCCACCTCGATGCCCTCTCGGTCCAGGGTGTCGAGGATCTTGCGCAGCGAGTCGACGGACGCGTCGGTGGGGACCTGCACGGTGAGCTGGTCGGCGTCGAACGAGCCGGCGTCGAGGACGCGGGCGGCGTGCTCGACCTGGTCGGCGCGGTGGAGCCGCAGGCCCACGTGGCCGCCGGGGATGAGCCGCTTGAGCTGCTCGGGCGTGCCCTCGGCGACGATCTTGCCGCCGTCGAGGACCGCGATGCGGTCGGCGAGCTCGTCGGCCTCTTCGAGGTACTGCGTGGTCAGGAAGATCGTGGTGCCGCCCTTGACGAGGTCGCGGATGATCTGCCACATGGTGCGGCGGCTGCGCGGGTCCAGGCCGGTGGTGGGCTCGTCGAGGAAGATGATCTTCGGGTCGCCCATGAGGCACATCGCGATGTCGAGGCGGCGCTTCATGCCGCCGGAGTAGGTGGCCGGCGGGCGCTTGGCGGCCTCGACCAGGTCGAACCGCTCCAGGAGGTCCTCGGCGCGGCGGTGGATCTCCTGCTTGGGCAGGTGGTTGAGGCGGCCCATGAGCCGCAGGTTCTCGCGCCCGGTCAGCAGGCCGTCGACGGCCGCGAACTGGCCGGTGACGCCGATGATGCCGCGGACCGAGTCGGCCTGGCCGGCCACGTCGAACCCGCCGACGCGCGCCTGGCCGCCGGAGCCGGGGATGAGGGTGGAGAGGATGTTCACGGTGGTGGTCTTGCCGGCGCCGTTGGGGCCCAGGAGCGAGAAGATCGTCCCCTCGGGGACCTGGATGTCGATGCCCTTGAGGACCTCGTTCTCGCCGTAGGACTTGGTGAGGCGCTCCGCCTCGATCGCCGGGGTCTTGGTGGTGGTCATGATTCCTTCTTCCGGGGTGTTCGGTGGTGGTCTTCGGTTCCGGCTCGGTGTGCCTCGCCGGGCATGTGAGTACTGTGGCGGCGGCCGCTGACACGGGGCTGACACGGCCCTGACGGGGCGCCGGGAGGAGTGTCAGGAGTCCAATGTGGATGTTCGGCGGGCAGGGCTCCGCCCCGGTCTGGTCGGGTGCGGATCAGTTCGGGGGCCGCTTCGGCCCCGCGTCTGCGGCGGCTAGATGTCGAGGTCCTGGACGGGCGGCGCCTCGGCGCTGGCCGCGACCATCTCGTACAGCTCGGCCGGGATCTTCGCCTTGAGCTCCTGGAGCGTGTCGACCACGACGAGGGTCGACTCGCCGGTGTTCATGGCATAGGTCTGCTCGCCGAGGCCCAGGAGCTTGCGCCACCCGGTCTCGTCGGTCAGGTGCGTGTAGTCCGGGGTCTTCTCGGTGTGGAGCACGAACTTCCCGGACTTCGAGCGGTAGACGCGGAGGATCTCGGCGGTCCGGTTGTTCGAGTTGACCCACTCGCCGAGCTTGACCCCGGTGAAGCGCTGCCGCTGCCGGTTCTTCCCGGTGCCCGGGCCGACGCGGACGGTGATCTCCTCGTAGCCCTCCTGGCGCCCCTCCTCGGCGTCGACGTAGCGCCGCAGCGCGGTCGAGATGGCCTTGGAGAGGTTGCCTCCGGCGAGCTCCTGCGCCCGGTTGTAGATCGGCAGGTCGCTGTCGGAGACGTAGATCGTCTTGTTGGGCATAGCGGCATCTTAACCTCCTTCCAGGGGTCGCCCTCGGTATACGCATAGACTATACGTATACGTAGAGATGTGCAAGCCCGGCCCCCGAAATTCCCTCCGGGCACGGGAGAAGGCGGCCCCGCGAGTGCTCGCGAGGCCGCCTTCCGATAGTCCTGAGCTGGTGCTACACGCCCTTCTGGGCCGCCAGCTGCGTCAGCTGGGCCTTGACGGTCTCGACCACGTCCGCCGAGTCGGTGGGCACCGAGAAGCGGATCGTCGAGTTCAGGTCCGGGGCCAGGAGCTCCGCGGAGTTGTCCGCCGCGAACACCACGTCGGTGCTCGCCTCGCCGACCACGAACACGACCTCCAGCTCGCGGATGCGCTCGTGGAACTCGCCCTCGGTCGCCCAGAACTCGACCTCCTGGTAGAACGGCACCGTCGCGCCCTGGATCGTGCCCAGTTCGAGGTCCGTCTCCTGGAACGCGAACCCGAGCGACTCCAGCGCCTCCCACACCGCCTTGTGGACCGGCAGCGCCTCCACCGTCAGCCAGTCCAGGTCGCCCTTGTCCAGGGCCTGGTCCAGCGCGAGGTGCGTCGAGACGCCGAGCTTCATGCCGCCCACCAGCGGGCGCACGTCCACGTTGTTGAACGGGGTCTCCCACGGGACCTGCACCTCGAACGGGATCGGGTGCGCCGTGCCCTTCGCGAGGTCGAACTTGCCCGAGACCTCCGCCTTGAAGTAGTCGTGGACCGCGGTCGCGTCCTCGCCCTTCGAGTCGTCCTCGACCAGTGCGGTGAACTCGATCTCGACGCTCTCGACGGCGGCGTCCACTTCGGCTCCCGAGATGCGGACCTCGCCCTTGAGCGTCCCACCCGGGACGACGTGCTTCTCGTGCAGGAGCGTGTCGACTTCGATGCCGCTGCCGAGGATTTGCTTGAGCTTGCTGAAGACCATTGGGGCGGTTCCTTTCGGAGGATCGCGGGAACGTCGCGGGGGAACACGGACAGGGGGCAACCGCATCGTATCCCGGAAGCCCAGGCCAGTGTGTTTCAGGCGCAGCGTAGCCGCTACCCCACCGCCCCGATCCCGTGGGGCGCAAAAGGAACTATTCGTCCCCGTGCCGCTGCACGACCGGGATCGCCGGATCGCCGGGGGACAGTTTCAGGCCCTCCCAAGGGATCGAGATGAGCCGCTGGCGCAGCAGCTCCCGCGACTGCTCCAGCGTCGGCTGCTCCACCAGCTCCCCGCCGCGGAACATCGGCGTCTGGAGGAGCTTGTCGCCCGGCTGCGAATCCGGGACCCCCTGGGACACCACGACCTCCTCGACCGCGGTCCCCGTCGGCTTGTGCCGGCGCACCGCGATCTTGCGGCCCCCGTTGGTGCCCTTGTGCTCCGAGCGCTTCGCGACCGCCCGGCCCTCCACTTCGACGAGCTTGTAGACCAGCTGCGCCGTCGGCGCCCCCGACCCGACCACGACCGCCGTGCCCGCGCCGTAGATGTCCACCGGCGCCGCCGCCAGCGCCGCGATCGAGTACTCGTCCAGGTCGCCGGAGACCACGATCTTCGTGTCCTTCGCGCCCAGCTCGTCGAGCAGCTCCCTCGCGCTCGTGGCCATCACGTCCAGGTCGCCGGAGTCGATGCGGATCGACCGCAGCCGCGGCCCCGCCACCGCCACCGCGTTGCGGATGCCCTGCGTGATGTCGTACGTGTCCACCAGGAGCGTGGTGTCGGTCCCGAACGCGTCGATCTGCGCCTGGAACGCCGCCACCTCCGAGGTGTGCAGCAGCGTGAACGCGTGCGCGCTCGTCCCCGAGGTCGGCACCCCGTACCGGCGGCCCGCCTCCAGGTTCGAGGTCGCCGCGAACCCCGCCAGGTACGCCGCCCGCGACGAGGCGATCGCCGCCGCCTCGTGCGTGCGCCGCGACCCCATCTCCAGGATCGGGCGGCCGCGCGCCGCCGTCACCATCCGCGCCGCCGCGCTCGCGACCGCGCTGTCGTGGTTGAGGATCGAGAGCGTCAGGGTCTCCAGGAGCACGCACTCGGCGAACGTCCCGGTCACCGTCACGATCGGCGAGCCCGGGAAGTACAGCTCGCCCTCGGGGTACACGTCGACGTCGCCCTTGAAGCGGTAGTCCGCCAGCCACTCGGCCGTGGACTCCTTGACGACCCCGCGGGACGTCAGGTCCTCCAGGTCGCTGTCCTCGAAGCGGAAGCGCTCGATCGCCTCGCCGAGGCGGCCGATCCCGGCCACGACGCCGTAGCGGCGGCCGGTGGGCAGGCGGCGCCCGAACACCTCGAACACGCACGGCAGCCCGGCGGTCCCGTCGCGGAGCGCGGCCTCCAGCATCGTGTACTCGTAGTGGTCGGTGTACAGGGGCGTTCGCGGCAGCGTGACGGACATAGGGGTGAGCGTAATGCACCCCGGCCCGGCCCGGGCCCGGTGCGCGAGCGGCCCTCGCGGCCCCGCGATTATTCCCTCCCGCCGCAGGTCGGGAGGTTCGTCTCACGCTCTGAACGAGGGCTGGAGCGCGGGTGCCGCCGCGTGTACGCTTGCTGACGTGTTGCGGATCGCGCATGAGCTGGTCGAAGCGATGGTCGCGCACGCCCGCGCGGACCATCCCGACGAGGCGTGCGGCATCATCGCCGGCCCCGAGGGCACGGGAGCGCCTCAGAGGCACGTCCCGATGACGAACGCTGCCCGTTCCACCACCTTCTACGAGTTCGACTCCGAAGAGTGGAAGCGCGAGTACGACCGCATGTGGGACAACGACGAGGAAGTCGTCGTGGCCTACCACTCCCACACCCACACCGAGGCCTACCCGTCGCGCTCCGACGCCGGGATCGCCTCCGAGCTGGGCCTGCCCGGCGCCCACTACGTGCTCGTCACCACGAAGGACCCCGAGACCGCCGAGGTCCGGTCCTTCCGCATCGCCGAGGGCGTCATCACCGAGGAGCCCATCGAGGTCACCGGCGCGCCCGAGGCGGTCCAGAGCTACAAGTTCGCGCACACCCCCGACTCCACGGTCTACGACTGTCACTGAGCGCCCGCCCCCGGGCGGACCAGGTCCATGCAGCGTTCGGCTGCGCGCCAGACAATTCGAGCGTCCACGAGGCTGCTCACGGAACAAAGGAAACCCGCATGTCCATCGAAGTCCGCATCCCGACCATCCTGCGCCCGCAGACCAACGGCGAGAAGCTCGTCTCCGGCGAGGGCGAGACCGTCGGCGCGCTGTTCGCCGACCTCGACTCCCGCTACACCGGCCTGCGCGCCCGGGTGGTCACCGACGAGGGTGCGCTCCACCGCTTCGTGAACGTCTACATCAACGACGAGGACGTCCGCTTCATCGGCGGCCTGGAGGCCAAGCTGGCCGACGGCGACTCCGTGACCATCCTGCCCGCGGTCGCGGGCGGCATGTAAGACGGAGGGAACGCCGTGGCACGCTTCGACGACATCACCGCGACCACGGGCGGCACGCCCCTGGTCGGTCTGCCGCGGCTGTCGCCCGCCCCCGGGGTCCGGCTGTGGGCCAAGCTGGAGGGCGCCAACCCGACCGGCTCGGTCAAGGACCGCGTCGCCGCGAAGATGATCGAGGCCGCCGAACGCGACGGCCTCCTCCACCCCGGCGCCACGATCCTGGAGCCGACCTCCGGCAACACCGGCATCGCCGTCGCGATGATCGCGCGCCGCAAGGGCTACAAGCTCGTCGCGGTCATGCCCGAGAACACCTCCATGGAGCGGCGCCAGCTCCTCGGGGCGTTCGGCGCCGAGATCGTGTTCTCCCCGGCCGCGGGCGGCTCCAACGCCGCGGTCGCGAAGGCCCGCGCGATGGCCGCCGAGCGGCCCGACTGGGTGATGCTCAACCAGTACGCGAACCCGGCGAACGCCGCCGCCCACTACGAGGGCACCGGCCCCGAGATCCTCGCGGACCTGCCCGAGATCACGCACTTCGTGGCGGGCCTGGGGACCACCGCGACGCTCATGGGCGTCGGGCGGTACCTGCGCGAGCACGCGCCGGGCGTCCAGATCGTCGCCGCAGAGCCGCGGTACGGCGAGCTGGTGTACGGGCTGCGGAACCTCGACGAGGGCTTCGTGCCCGAGCTGTACGACGAGACCGTCCTCGACCGGCGGCTGTCCGTCGGCACCGAGGACGCGCTGCGGCGCACGCGCGAGGTCCTGTCCGAGGAGGGGCTCTTCGTGGGCCTGTCCACGGGCGCGGTCCTGCACGCGGGGCTGGCGCTGGCGCGCGAGGCCGCGAAGGCCGGGCGCGACGCGGACATCGCGCTGCTCGTGGCCGACGGCGGCTGGAAGTACCTGTCGACCGGCGCCTACTCCGACGTCCTGGACGACGCGGTGGACGCCCTCGACGGCCAGGTGTGGGCTTGACACATCGATTCCCGAGGCCGGGCTCGCGCATCGCGCGGGCCCGGCCTTTTCGCTTGCGGCCCACGCGGTCGGGCGTGTCGGCGCTGAGTCGCCCCCGGCTTCAACGATGCCTCGGGGGTGCGACAGCGCCCGGCCGGAGGCGGTCAGCCGAGGTTCGCCTGCGCGGCGAAGGCCGGGTCGATGCGCATGGTGCGGCCGATGTGGCCGGCCCAGGCGCGGGCGCGGGAGAGGGGGTGGTCGGGGAACTGGCGGTCGAACGCGGGGTCGTCGCCGCGGTGGAACGGGAGGCGCGAGCGCAGGGACGGGTCGAAGGGGTGGGGCCGGGTCCAGTCGGCGGGCATGCCGAGCTGGGCCATGAGGGTCGCCTCGCGCAGGCCGGTCATCCCGGACTCGGCGGCGGCGTAGATCAACTGGGCGTACACGGGGGTCTTGGGGACGGTGTAGATCGCCATGAAGACCTGCCCGGCCGGGAGCGCCGGGTGGGGGACCTTCACGACCTGGTAGATCACCGGGACGCCGACGATCTCGTAGCGCTCCAGCTCGATGAGGCACCCGGCCTCGCCGTACATGCCCGCGAAGCCGCGGCGCAAGGCCCCGAGGTCGTGCATCCAGGAGGGCTCGAACGCCTGGCCCTCGACGGTCTTCACCTCGATCTTGTCGTCGCTGCCCGGGTTGGCCCAGGCGGTGGGTCCGATCTGCTGGAGACCGGTGGCATCGAAGGAGATCGGCATTCGCCGGAGCCTAGTCCACATCGATGCGTGTCCATCCGCTCACGGCCCACCGCTCCCATCCGTCACAGCCGCCCCGGCCCGTCCCGCGCGCCGCGGCGCGGTCCGCACCGCGCAGGTCCACTCCTGAGCAGTCCTCAGTGGGTTGCTAGCCTGGTCCGATGACCACCGGCGACCAGCGAACCCTGACCATCGGCGCGGCGAGCGGCACGGCCAGCGGGCTTCCACGCCAAGGCGCTGCGCCGCAACCGGAGTCGGAGCCGACTCCGCGGCGGGGCCTGTCCATCCCGGTCGACCCGGCCGCCCCGAAGACCCGCGCCGAGGGCCCGGAGGTGCGCCTGCGCCGCCTCGCGGGCGTCGCGATCTGGGCGCTCGTGCTCGTCCTCGCGGGGGTCGCCTCCGCGATCGTGGGCCTGTTCAAGGTGTTCGGCTCGGGCCCGGACTGGTTCACGCCCGCGTTCATCTCCGTCGGCGTCGTGGGGATGCTCCTGGCCATGATGGCCTTCGCGACGGTGCGCTTCAAGGGCGTGCCCTGGATGTTCATGGCCGCCTCCACGGTGACGCTCCTGGCCGCGTTCGCGATGCTGCGGCTGGCCTAATAGCGCTTGCGTCCAGCGAAAATGTGGCGAGCGCCACGTTGTCATTTTGACGACATTCCCGTGGCGAGCGGGGGCGCGGAACCCCGGTTTGGACGTACTCTCGGAGCCCATGAACGACGCGCCCATCGGGATCTTCGACTCCGGTGTCGGAGGTTTGACCGTCGCGCGGGCGATCAGCGAACAGCTGCCGGCCGAGCGACTCGTCTACGTCGGCGACACCGCCCATGTCCCGTACGGTCCCAGGCCCATCGCCGAGGTCCGCAAGCTGTCCCTCGACGTCTGCGACCACCTGGTCCAACAGGAGGTCAAGGCGCTCGTGATCGCCTGCAACTCGGCCTCCGCGGCGAGCCTGGCCGACATCCGCGACCGCTACGACATCCCTGTCGTGGAGGTCATCCGGCCCGCCGTCCGCCGCGCCGTCGCCACGACGCGGACCGGCCGGGTCGGGGTGATCGGGACGGTCTCCACGATCTCGTCGGGCGCGTACATGGACGCCTTCAACGCCGTCCCGGACGTCGAGGTGACCGCCGTCGCCTGCCCGGCCTTCGTGGATTTCGTGGAACGCGGTGTGACAACCGGCCGACAGCTCCTGGGCCTCGCCCAGGGGTACCTTGAGCCGCTACAGCAATCCGACATCGACACGGTCGTGTTGGGCTGCACCCACTATCCGCTGCTGTCGGGACTCATAGGACTGGTGATGGGAGAGGACGTGACACTGGTGAACTCCGCAAGCGAGTGCGCCCGCGAACTCTACCGCGTGCTCACCGAGCACGACCTGCTGACCTCCAGTGCAGTCCCGCCCGCGCACCGGTTCCTCGCCACGGGGGACCCGGAGGCGTTCACCAGGACCTCCAGGCGGTTCCTGGGGAACCTGTTCCCGAGCGCGGCCGCAGCCGTACTGGACAAGGTGTGATCTGCCATGAAACTCACGGTCATCGGATGCGCCGGCTCGTTCCCGGCGCCCGACACGCCCTGCTCGGCCTACCTGGTCGAGGCGGGCGGCTACCGGCTGCTGATCGACTTCGGCACCGGCTCGCTCGGTGAGCTCCAGAAGCACCTCGATCCACACCTGGTCGACGCGGTGGTCGTGACCCACCTGCACGCCGACCACTTCTTCGACGCGTGCGCCTACGCCGTCATGCGCCGCTACGCGCCCGAGGCCCCCGGCCACCCCGTGCCCATGTACGGGCCCACCGGGGTCGGCGAGCGCATCGTCGCCGCCTACGGCGGGCAGGGCGAGCTGTGCCACCCGTCGCTGCGCGACGTCTACGACTTCCGCGAGCTCGCGCCCGGCAGCTTCGAGCTGGGCCCGCTCAGCGTCACCGTCGACCGGGTCGCGCACCCGGTGGAGACCTACGGCATCCGCGTCGAGCACGCCGGGTCGTCCCTGGCGTACACCTCCGACTCCGGGCCCTGCCAGGCCCTGGAGACCCTCGCCGCGCACTGCGACGTGCTCCTCGCCGAGGCGTCCTACGTCGAGGGCCGCGAGAACCCGAAGGACGTGCACCTCACCGGGAAGGAGGCGGGGGAGTACGCCACCAAGACCGGCGCCGGACGCCTCCTGCTCACCCACCTGGTGGAGCCGTGGAACTCCCGCGAGTCCACGCTCGCCGAGGCGAAGGCCGCGTACACCGGCCCGGTGGACGTCGTCCGCCCCGGGCAGGTCTTCGAGTTCTAGGGCCGCGGCGGCCCGGCGGTTCAGCCGTCCGGGTGGTCAGCGGGCCCGCTGACGCCGGTTTGGCACGTTCCCGGGATACGCCCGTTGCGCGCGCGCCGTAGCGTCGAAGGATGTCGAGTCAACCCAGCCCCCCGCCGTACCAGGGGCCGCCCAGCGGCCCCCAGTACCCGCAGTACCAGCAGTCTCCCGCGCCGCAGCAGTACTACCAGCCCGGCCCCGCGCCGCAGCCGGTCCCGTACGTCGAGCCCGGCGCGCCCCAGGCGCCCGGAGGCGGCCAGCCGCCGTACCTGCCGCCGGGCGCGTACACGCCCGCGCCCCCGCCCCCGCCCCGCGGCGGGAGGGGCGCCAAGGTCGCCGTCGCGACGATCCTGTCCGTGGTCCTCCTCGCCGCCGTCGGCGCCGTGGTCCTGTTCAAGTTCGTCCTCAAGGGCGGGCCGGACCCGGCCGAGAGCTTCCCCGCCTCCGCGAGCATGTACATGGAGCTCAACCTCGACCCGTCGTTCGACCAGACGCCGAAGCTCCTGGAGCACCTCTCCAAATTCGACGACCTCGACTACGACTCCACCGACGACCTCCTGGCCGACCTCCTCGAAGAGTCCGGCCTCGAAGGCGTGGACGCCGAGAAGGACCTCTCCTCCTGGCTCGGCGGCCGCCACGGCCTCGCCATGTGGGAGCACGACGGGCAGCCGTACGCCGTCGTGAGCCTCGCCAGCACCGACGCCGGCGCCGCCGAGGACGGCCTCGCGAAGCTCCGCGCCGCCGCCGGGCTCGACGAGGACCAGATGGCCTACACCGTCGAGGACGACCACGTCCTCATGGTCGTCGGCGAGACGGGCGCGGGCGCCGCGCTCGACGCCGCGAAGTCCGAGGCCGGGTCCGCCCCGCTCTCCGCGTCCGCCTCCTACGAGGAGGCCCGCGCCTGGCTCGACGGCGACCAGCTCGCCGTCTACTGGGTCGACATGGAGTCCGTCGGCGAGCTCGCCGAGCTCACCGGCGCGGACGCGGACATGTTCTCGCAGTTCTACTCCGGCCAGCTCATCGCGGGCTTCTCCGCGTTCGACGAGGGCTTCGAGCTGACCTACCGCCTCTTCGGCGGCGAGGACGACCCGTGGACCGGCTCCGAGGACCTCCTCGCCGGGATGGGCGAGCTGCCCGCCGCCGACGTCGCCGCCACCGCGTACATCCCCGAGAACATCGGCGAGCTCACCAGCGAGTGGCTCGACGCCTACGAGGGCCTCTACGGCGTGGACGACTACGCCGAGCCCGCCGTCCCCGCGGGCGACCCGCTCACCGCCGACGAGTACGCCGAGTACCTCGAACTCCAGACCGGCTACTACAACTCGACGCTCACCGCCGAGGAGGAGACCCGCTACCTCGAACTCGACGAGCGCTACTGGATGGCCGGGACCGAAGAGGACCCGTGGGTCGACGACTACGACTACGGGCCCGACACCGAGGAGATCGAGGCCATGGTCACCGGCTTCACCGACCTCCTCGCCGGGGCCAGCCTCTCCTTCGCGGGCGACTTCGACGCCGAGGAGGGCATGAACCCCGAGTCCCTGCTCGTCTCGGCCCACCTCGCCGAGGACCGCGCCGCCGACCTCCAGGCCCTCGTCGAGGAGTCCCTGGCCAGTGAGGACGCGACCCTCCCCGAGGGCGTCACCGCTGAGGGCTCCGAGATCTCCTACACCGGCAGCGAGACCGCGTCCGGGACCCTCGCCGAGGACCCCCGGTTCAGCGACTTCGCCGCCGTCGCGCCCGAGCAGTCCGCGCTCGCGGTCTGGGTCGACCTCGCCGCCGCGGCCGAGACCTACCCGGACGACTTCCAAGGCGCCGAAGCGCTCTCGGCCTTCGCGTGGGCCCACGGCTCCGACGGGGGCGACGGCACCGGCGTCCTGCGCCTGTACCTGGCGGATTAGCCGCGAGCACAAGGGATCGGTCGCGCTAGGCTCGACAGCGTGACCGATCCCGCTCTGCACCCGCTGGCCAAGCAGTGGCCCTCCGCGGCGCGGCTCGTGCCCGAGCCCGGGTCGACCCGCTCGCCGTTCCAGCGCGACCGCGCCCGCCTCCTGCACTCGGCCGGGTTCCGGCGCCTCGCCGACAAGACCCAGGTCCACACCGCGGGCACCGACGACTTCCTGCGGACCCGCCTCACCCACTCCCTCGAAGTCGCCCAGATCTCCCGCGAACTCGGGTCCGCGCTCGGCTGCGACGCCGACGTCGTGGACGTCGCGGGCCTCGCCCACGACCTCGGCCACCCGCCGTTCGGCCACAACGGCGAGGACGCCCTCCACGAGGTGGCCGGGCCCTGCGGCGGCTACGAGGGCAACGCCCAGACCCTCCGCGTCCTCACCCGCCTCGAAGCGAAGGTCCTCGACCCGGACGGGCGCTCCGCGGGCCTCAACCTCACCCGCGCCTCCCTCGACGCGGCCTGCAAGTACCCGTGGCCCGCCCGGCCCGGCGTGCGCAAGTTCGGCGTCTACGAGGACGACCGGCCCGTGTTCGACTGGGTCCGCGGCGGCGTCCCCGAAGGCGTCACCTGCCTCGAAGCGCAGGTCATGGACTGGTCCGACGACGTCGCGTACTCCGTGCACGACGTGGAGGACGGCCTCCACGGCGGCTACATCAACCTCGCGAAGCTCATGGACGACGCCGACGAGCAGGCCGCCGTCTGCGAGGACGTCGCGGGCCGGTACGCCGACGAGTCCACCGCGACGCTCCGCGAGGCCCTGCGCGACCTGCTGCGCGACCCCGTCACCGAGGGCCTCCACGACTACGACGGCTCGTTCGCCGCCATGGTCGTCCTCAAGGACTTCACCTCGAACCTGGTGGGCCGCTTCGTCAACGGCGCGGTCCGCGCCACCCGCGACCGCTTCGGCGAAGGGCCCCTGCGCCGCTACGACGCCGACCTGGTCGTCCCCGAGCGCGAGCGCCTCCAGTGCGCGCTCCTCAAGGGCATCGCCTGGCGGTACGTCATGCGCCCGCGCACCGACGAGTCCTGGTACACGCGCCAGCGCGAGATCCTCCACGACCTCGTGGCGCTCCTGTGCGAGCGCGGGCCCGAGGCGATGGAGCCGATGTTCGCGGAGCTGTGGCACGCGGCCGCCGACGACGCGGCGAAGCTCCGGGCCGTCGTCGACCAGGTCGCGTCCCTGACCGACGCGTCGGCCCAGTCCTGGCACCGCCGCCTGACGGCGTCCTTACTTCTTGCGGAACACCAGGTCGAAGATGTCGCGCCCGGCCTTGACGCCGCGCCGCTCGAACTTCGTCACGGGGCGCCGCTCCGGGCGGGCCGCGAAGCCCTCCTCGGTGTTCTCCAGCGCCGGCTCCGCCGAGAGCACGTCGAGCATCTGCTCCGCGTAGTCGGCGATGTCGGTGGCGCAGTGGAACAGCCCGCCGGAGTGCAGGAGGGCGGCGAGGGTCGCCACGTGCTCGGCCTGGATGATCCGCCGCTTGTGGTGGCGCTTCTTCGGCCACGGGTCGGGGAAGTACACCCGCACCTCGTCCAGGGACTCCGGGGCGAGCCCCTCCCACAGCAGCGGCAGCGCGTCGCCCTGGTAGATCCGCAGGTTGTCGAGGCCGCGCTCCTCGGCCCGGTCCATGAGGTCGGCGATGCCCTGCGGGTACACCTCGACGGCCAGGAGGTCCCGGTCCCGGTCGGCGTCGCCCATCGCGGCGGCGGCCTCGCCGTTCCCCGAGCCGATCTCCAGGACCAGGGGCGCGGTGCGGCCGAACAGCGCGGCGGGGTCGATCCGGCCGTCCTCGGGCGTCCACTCCAGGCCGTAGCGCGGCCACAGGCGCGCGAACGCCTCGTCGTGGCGGGGCTTGTTGCGGCCCTGGCGGAAATTGAACGTCAGGATGTGGCGGTGCTGCGGTTCCTCATCAGGCATAACCGCGCAAGTCTAGCGGTGCGGCGGTTGTGACCCGTCCCCGAACGACGCGCCTCAGCGTTCGAGCTTCGCCGGGGCCTCGTAGGAGCGGCCGCGCACGCCTCCGGAGCCCTCGGGGCGCCTCGGGTCGGGGCGCGGCGGGGGAGCGGGCTCGTCGTCCTCGTCGTCGGCGAACAGGAACGACTCGCGCGTGTCCTCCTCGACGTACCCCTCGTCGGCGTAGTCGCCGTCGGGCTGCTCGGGCACGTAGGTCGGCGGGCCGACCTCCTCGTGCTCGGGCTCGGCGGTGATCATCGCCTTGGGCCGCCTGGGGCGCAGGCGCTTCGCGCGCTCGCGCAGGAACCACACGTACCCGCCCAGCGCCGCGAGGGAGAGCCCCGCGCCGATCCAGAAGCCCGGCCCGCCGATCGCCACGCCGGCGAGTTCCAGCAGGGCAAGGGCTATGAGCACGTAGAGGATGCGGCGGTGTCGCCGCCGCCACCACTCGGCGCGCATCTGCCGGAGCCTGGCCTGCTCGTGCATCTCGGGGTCCTCGCCGGTCAACGACTGGTCGGAGACCAACCGTACCGAGTCGCCGCTACGCGTGCCGCGCCGCTCCCACCCGCGCGCGCCTGAAACGCGCTGAGGCCGTTGGGAGTCAAGGAGATCGTCGAGTGAGCCGTCCGTTTCCTCCGGTTCTGCGGGGTCGGTTCCCGGATCGAGCGCGACGGTCCGGTGGGAGGCGGGACGGGACGGCCGGTGCCCTTCGCGGTCGAGCACGCGCGCGTCGGAGGAGGCCCGGTCGGCGATCATCCGCTCGTCGGGGTCGTAGCGGCGCACCAGGGCCGGGGTCAGGGCCAGCAGGGCGGTTCCGACCAGAAGCGCCAGCAGTACCGATGCGGGCATCGCTCACCTCCTTCGCGTCGTTCGCATCACACCATGCGTCGCCCAACGGTACGCAATCGCCTGACGTATTTCCGACAGTTGCCTGGAACCCGGGCGGGAAGTCCCAATACCATCACACATGGTCACAATCGCATCACAATTCACGGCTATGACGGGTTTTTGCCCTAAACTCCGAGGAATGTCCTGTTCGCCGCCTGCCCGAACCTCGGCGGAGCGGGGCGCAACCGGAGGCCGACTCGCTCGTTAACCCAAGGGAGACAGCGAGAACTCCTCCAATCAAGACGACCCGCGGCGCCTCACCAGCGAGACGCCTCCGAGCCCCCCGATCGTACGAGCTCGGCGCAACCAGGAAGGAGCACCGGCGCACGATGCCCGAGACCGTCCCCGCCGGCGATCCCCGCGGCCCCGGACCCGACGCCCCCGGCGACGTCCCCGCCGCGCTCTCCGACCCCGAGCTCATCGCCGCCACCCGCCGCGGCGACACCACCGCCTACGCCGTCCTCTACGAGCGCCACGTCCACGCCGCCCGCCGCCTCTCACGCATCCTCAGCCGCGACCCCGCGGGCGCCGACGACCTCGTCTCCGAGACCTTCGCGAAACTCCTCCACACCTTCCGCGAAGGCGGCGGCCCCGACCTCGCCTTCCGCCCCTACATGCTCCAGACCCTCCGCAACACCTTCTACGACCGCGTGCGCCGCGACAAGAAGGTCGAGTTCACCGACGACCTCACCGCCCACGACTCCGGCGAGATCTACGTCGACCCCGCCGTCGAGGGCCAGGAGCGCCGCTACGCCGCCCTCGCCTTCGGGAAGCTCCCCGAGCGCTGGCGGATGGTCCTGTGGCACACCGAGGTCGAGGAGGACTCCCCGGCCAAGATCGCCACGATGCTCGGCATGACCCCGAACGGAGTCTCCGCGCTCGCGTACCGGGCCCGCGAGAAGCTCCGCCAGAACTACCTCACCGAGCACGCCGCCGACTCCCCGCGCGAGGAGTGCCGGTGGACCGTGGACCGCCTGGGCGCGCGCGTGCGCGGCAAGCTCGGCGAGCGCGACGTGCAGAAGGTGGACGACCACCTCGACTCGTGCGTCACCTGCAACCTCCTGTTCGCGGAGCTGACCGAGCTCAACTCGGGCCTGCGCTCCGTCATCGCGTGGGTGTTCCTCGGCCAGGCCGCCAGCCCGTACCTCGCGGCGGGCGCGGTCTCGGCCGCGGGCCTCGCCGTCGGCGGGGTGTTCGCGTTCCTCGCCGCCCCGTTCATCAGGGCGTTCAACTGGATCCGCCGGATCGTGCAGCAGCTCGGCACGAAGGGCTCGCTCGCCACCGGCACCGCGGTCGCGGTGGTCGCGGCCGTCGCGGTCTTCGCGCTCACCTCCGGCGAGGAGGAAGAGGAGCCGCAGGCCGCGCCCGACGAGCCCGCGGTCACCGAGCCCGTCGAGCCCGGCCCCTCGGCCGAGGACGACCCGGTCCCCGACCCCGACGACCCCGCGCCGGAGGACCCGGACGACCCCGACCCCGAACCGGACCCCGAGGACCCCGCGGAGGAGCCCGCGCCCGACGAGGAGGACCCGGCCGCGTACGGCATCGCGCACGGCCTGGGCACGAGCGGCCTCGTCGCGGGCGGCGAGGCGATCCTCCCGATCCGCCTCGAAGCGCCCGAGAACTCCGGCGGCGCGTACGCGCCGCGGACCGAGCGGACCGCGGAGTCCGCCGTCGCGACGGAGTCGGCGACTGCGGGCCACGGCCAGGCCGCCGCGACCGACCGCGTCACGCTCGACGTCGTCTTCCCCCCGGGGATAACGCTCGCCTCCGAGACCGCCGACCCCGGCTGGACCTGCGTCGAAGGGGCCACCGTGCACTGCACGATCCCGCAGATGCC
Source organism: Glycomyces mayteni (assembly GCF_042428885.1). Classification (NCBI taxonomy): domain Bacteria; kingdom Bacillati; phylum Actinomycetota; class Actinomycetes; order Glycomycetales; family Glycomycetaceae; genus Glycomyces; species Glycomyces mayteni. The sequence goes on along the minus strand of NZ_JBHMBP010000003.1, from coordinate 494,076 downwards.
GTCCCCCGCCGAGGCGAACCTGCGCATCCGCATCGCTGAGGACGTCTCCGGCTACCAGACCTTCGAGGTCACCGTGGACGGCCCGGGGATCTCCGGGACCACCCGCCTCCAGGTGCCCATCGCCCCCGCCGGGAGCACCGTCGGGTACGCGAGCCTCGACGCCACCGGCGTCACGGCCTCCGGGAACACCTGGATGACCTGCTCGGTCCCCGGCTGCAAGGAGGCGTCGCTGCTCGGCGCGGGCGACCGCTGGCCGATGAAGGCGTACAAGCCGCAGGACGCGCCCGCCGGGCGCGAGGGCGAGGCCGCCTCCGGCGCGGTCCTCGACGTCCCCGGCGGCGCCACCGTCAAGTGGGCGGGCCTGTACTGGGCCGGCGCCCACGAGGACCTGCCGACGGACGTCTCGCTGCACGGCCCCGGCGGCTCCTGGACCTCGCTCTCGGCCGACTCGGTCACCGACACCACGCCGGGCGTGCAGGCGTTCGCCGACGTCACGGGCCTGGTGAACGGCGGCGGCGAGTACTGGGTCGCCACCGACAACCACCAGCTCCCGACCTCCGAGTGCAGCACCTGGCCGATCAGTCTCGACGCGCACTGCATCGCCGAGCAGCACTGGGCGGGCTGGTCCCTGACCGTGGTCTACGCCGAGCCGGGCGCGGACGCGAAGGAGGTCGCGGTCTACGACGGCGCGGCCGCCTCCGACACGGAGATCGAGATCGAGAACGGCGGCGAAGTGGACATCGCGGCGACCCTGTGGGGCGGCTCGGCGAACCGCCGCGGCGACAGCGTCTCCGCAGGCGACCAGCACCTCGGCCAGGCCGCCTCGTGCAAGGCGAACGGCGCGGTGAACAACCCGAACTGGTACGCGTTCGGCGTCGACGTGCAGGTCTACTCCGCGCACACCGGCGAGGCCGGGGTGGTCCGCTTCGAGCGCGGCGACGACCCGTTCATCGTCGGCGTCGTGGCCCTCGCGCAGCCGCACGAGTGAGCCGTTCGGCCCTCCCGGACCGGGCCCGCGACGGGTATCCTGGCGCTTGATGACCACCACCGACACCCCCGCGCGCCGCGGCCTCGCGGCCCGAGTGACCGGGCTGCTGAAGCGCCACGCGGGCGAGCTGATCCGCTTCGCGGGCGTCGGCGGCACCGCCTACATCATCGACTTCGGCCTGTTCAACGTCATGTACCTGGGGATGGACTGGTCCTACTGGTGGGCGAAGATCCTGTCCTCGGTCGTGGCGATGACCGTCGCGTTCTTCGGCAACCGGCACTGGACCTGGCGCGAGCGCCGCGGCTCGGCCGCCGCGCACCGCCAGTACGGCCTCTACTTCTTCTTCAACGGCATCGGGCTGCTCATCTCCCTGGCGTGCATCTGGGCCAACAGCGGCCTCGCGCAGGTGTGGCCGCAGTACTTCGACAACGCCATCGCGGTCAACGTCGCGGCGAACTTCTTCGGCGTCGGCCTCGCCTCGATCTTCCGGTTCTTCGCGTACCGCACCTGGGTGTTCCGTACCCCGAAGCTCACCGAGGCCCTCGAAAACGCCTGAGACGCAGAGCAAAAGGCCCGCACCCTGCCGGTGCGGGCCTTGCGCGTCCGATGGGCTTGCTAGGCGCCGTCGCCCTGGCTCGCGCGGCGCGAGCGGTCGTCCTCGGCGAGCTGGTAGAGCAGCGCCTTGGTCTTGTCGACCCCGGGGACGTCGATGAGCTTGATCTCGCCGTCGTCGGAGGCGGAGTCGATGTTCATGTCGCCGAAGCCGAAGATCCGCTCCCAGACGTTCTGGGTGTAGGACACGGTGTTGACGCGGGCGAGCGGGATGTGGCGGCTCTCGCGGGTCACGAGGCCCTCGCGCCACATGACGCGCTGGTCGGTGATGACGTAGTGGGTGGAGCGCCAGCGGATCCACGGGATCACCGACAGCCACACCAGCAGGACCAGGGTGATGACGACCTCGGCCAGGATCAGCCAGATCTTCCCGTCCCAGTCGAGCTTGGTCGTGTAGGTGACGGCGATGGCGCCGATGGCCAGGAAGACCACGAACCAGAGGACCGGGCCGACGCCTTCCTTCCAGTGCGGGTGGGTGTGGAGCTTGACAACCTCGTCACGGGCGAGCTGGTCGTCGGGATATCCCACTGCGGACCTCCAGGAGTGAGAAATACGGGCCGGGGGCGGTACGAATGTTCAAAAGCACAGTACAACACTTCGTCACCGGCCCCGTGACCACGATTGCGCGCACCGGTTCGCCCTGCGCGCTACGGGACCCAGCCGTTCTTCGCGGCGTGCCACCCGAGCTGGATGCGGGTGTCCACATCGGCCAGGTCCATGAGCTCGCGGACGCGCCGCTGCACGGTCCGCAGCCCGATGCCCAGTTTGGACGCGATGGACTGGTCGGTCAGGCCCGCGATGAGCAGACCGAGCAGGACCGCGTCGTCCTCGTCGATGCGCACGGCCCCTTCGGCGGCGGTGGTCGCGGGGATGCCCGCGGTCCACAGCTGCTCGAACAGGGTCGCGGCGAGACCGGCGATCGACCGGTTCCCGGTGACGATCGCGCGGGGCCGCTCGCCGCCGGGCTCCTCCATGAACACGGTCCGGTCGTCCACGATGAGGACCTTGAGCGGCAGGCGCTTCGCGAAGCGGACCTCGTCGCCCGATTCGAGGGCGTGGCGCACGTAGTCGGCGTAGGGGTCGATGTCGAGGACGGCCCGGTCGAACAGGATGCGGTGGACGACGCCGCGGGCCTGGAGGTCCTGGTGCAGGCCGTCCTCGGGGACGGGCAGGACCATCGGCGGGCGCACGAACGTGCACAGGCTCCGCTCGGCCGCGGCCTTGAGCTGGCGGATGCGCGAGCGGATCGCGGTCGCGCCGGTGACGACCTCCCACTGGCTTCCGCCCGCGTCGGCGGGCCCGGCGCGGTGGAGGTTCAGCAGCTCCCGCAGGGCCTCGTACTCGCCGAGGACCTCGCCGAGCTGGGAGGCGATGCGCCCGCCCAGGACGGCGTCGGGGCCGACGGCGCGGAAGCGGGAGTCGGCGACCATCGTCGCGAAGCCCTCGTCCACGAGGTGCGCCAGGACGCTCCTGACGCGGTCCACGGAGCGCGACGCGTCGGCGGCCAGTTGCGCGACCGTGGCCTCGGACCTGGTCAGCAGGAGCCGGTAGAGCGCCTCGGACTCAGGGTCGAGGCCGGTCGCGCCCGGCGGCTGCCGGGCCGGCCGGGTGCCTTGATGCTCGGGGTCGGTCAATGCGCCACTCCCTCGGGTTCACGCCCGCGGCCGCAGGTGGACGACGTCGCCCGCGGCGACCGTCTCCACCGGCCCGTCGCCCGGGTCGACCTGGAGTCGGCCGTCGGCGTCGATGGCGACGGCGCGGCCGGTCAGGTTGCGGCCGTTCGGGAACGATACCGCGACTTCCCTGCCCAGCGTGTCGGAGTTTTCCTCCCAGCGCTCCACCACGGGCCCCGGGCCCTCGGCGCTCCACGTGCGGTACACGGCCGCGACGTGCGCGAGGAACGTCGCGGCGATGAGCTCCCGGTCGAGGCTCGCGGCCCCCGCGACGAGCAGCGACGTCGCCTGCGGGACCGGCAGCTCCGCCTCGGTGAGCGACACGTTCAGTCCGGCCCCCACGACCACGGCGTCCCCCTCGGCCTGCGCGAGGATGCCGCAGACCTTCCGGCCGTCGATGAGCACGTCGTTGGGCCACTTCAGCTTCGCCCGGACCCCGCACACGGCCCGCAGCGTCTCCTCCAGCGCGACCGCGGTGGCGATCCCCAGCGTCCCCCACTGCTCGCGGGGCGCCTCGGGCCGCAGCAGGAACGAGATTGCGAGGCCCGCCCGGGCCGGGCTCTCCCAGCGCCGGTCCAGGCGCCCGCGCCCGCTCGACTGCTCCTCGGCGATGAGCACGCGCCCCTCGCCGGCCCCGAGCCTCGCGGCCGCCGCCAGGTCCGCGTTCGTCGATCCAGTGACGGCCACCACGTCAAGCCGGGTCCAGAAGTCGGACTTCTCCGACAACAGCGACCACAGGGCGTCGCGGTCCAGTGGCTTTCTCGTCGGTGTGTCCACGCGCATAGCGTAGCCACTCCGGAAGTCGATACGATCCGAAGCGTGACCGACATCGACTTCCACACGACCGCCGGGCGGCTCGCCGACCTGGCCGAGCGCCTCTCCGAATCGGCCACCGGGAACCCCCGGGCGATCGAGAAGCAGCACGAGAAGGGCAAGCGCACCGCGCGCGAGCGGTTGGAGCAACTGCTCGACGAGGGGTCGTTCGTCGAGCTCGACAGCCTGCGGCGCCACCACTCCACCAGCTTCGGCATGGAGGCCAACCGGCCCTACGGCGACGGCGTCGTCACCGGCTACGGCACCATCGAGGGCCGCGAGGTGTGCGTGTTCGCGCAGGACTTCACCGTCCTCGGCGGCTCGCTCGGGCAGGTCTCCGGCGAGAAGATCACGAAGATCCAGGAGCTGGCGCTGCGCACCGGCCGCCCGATCATCGGCATCTCCGACTCCGGCGGGGCCCGCATCCAGGAGGGCGTCGCCTCGCTCGGCGGCTACGCGGAGATCTTCTTCCGCAACGTGCGCGCCTCCGGCGTCATCCCGCAGATCTCGCTCATCATGGGCCCGTGCGCGGGCGGCGCGGTCTACTCGCCCGCGATCACCGACTTCACGGTCATGGTCGACCAGACCAGCCACATGTTCATCACCGGGCCCGACGTGGTCCGCGCGGTGACCGGCGAGGACGTCGGCATGGAGGAGCTCGGCGGGGCCCGCACCCACAACGCGGTCGCCGGCAACGCCCACTACCTCGCCTCCGACGAGGACGACGCGCTCGAATACGTCAAGCACCTGCTGTCGTACCTGCCGTCGAACAACCTCGACGAGCCCCCGGCGTACGAGTCGAAGGACTTCGAACTCGACCTCACCGCCGACGACCTGGCGCTCGACACCGTCATCCCGAACTCCGCGAACCAGCCCTACGACATGCACAAGGTCGTGGAGTCCGTCCTCGACGACGGCGAGTTCCTGGAGACCCAGGCCCTGTTCGCGAAGAACATCCTCACCGGCTTCGGGCGCCTCGACGGCAAGCCCGTCGGCGTCGTCGCCAACCAGCCCATGCACTTCGCGGGCTGCCTCGACATCGACGCCTCCGAGAAGGCCGCCCGGTTCATCCGGTTCTGCGACGCCTTCAACATCCCGATCATCTCCTTCGTCGACGTCCCCGGGTTCCTCCCGGGCACCTCGCAGGAGCACGACGGGATCATCCGCCGCGGCGCCAAGCTCATCTACGCGTACGCCGAGGCCACCGTCCCCAAGCTCACCGTCGTCTGCCGCAAGGACTACGGCGGCGCGTACTGCGTCATGGGCTCCAAGGGCGTCGGCGCCGACCTGTGCCTCGCCTGGCCGACCGCCGAGATCGCCGTCATGGGCTCACAGGGCGCCGTCAACATCCTGTACCGCCGCGAACTCGCCAAGGCCGACGACGAGCAGGCCAAGCGCGCCGAGCTCATGTCCGAGTACGAGGAGAAGCTGAACAACCCGTACGTCGCCGCCGAGCTCGGCCTCATCGACGCGGTCATCCAGCCGCGCGAGACCCGCGCCATGCTCGTGCGCGGCCTGCGCATGAACGCCTCCAAGCGCGACGAGCTGCCCGCGAAGAAGCACGGGAACATCCCGCTCTAGGACCGCCCGGGACGCGCGGACTTCTCACCCGATCCGGTGAGGAGCCCGCGCGTCCCGTTCCGTGCGCACCCCGGCTACCGGCGGAAACCGCATTTCCCCCCGGAGCGGCGTGCACCACTCCCACCCCAAGAGTCCGATCCGGGTACCGTCTATACAGCTGGGAAAGCGGGACGAATCGTCCCGCCGGATATTGGGAGTGTGGGCGATGACACCAATCGGAGGAATGCTTCCAGGACTGCCGTCCCGGCGGTACGCGATCCTCATCGACGTCGGCTACCTCTACGCGGCCGCCGCAGAACTCCTGCTCGACGCCACCTCCAGGCGCGACTACCGGGTCGACGCCGAGAAGCTCATCAAGTCCCTCATCGAACGCGCCGCGATCCGCCTCTCCGACGGCGAACTGCTCCGCCTCTACTGGTTCGACGCCGCCCGCGACCGGGTCCCCACCGTCGACCAGCGCGTCATCGCCAACATGGACTACGTCAAGGTCCGCCTCGGCAACCTCAACTCCCGCGGACAGCAGAAGGGCGTCGACGCCCAGATCCGCTCCGACCTGGAACTGCTCGCCCGCCACCGCGCCATCCACGAGGCGATCCTCCTCGCCGGCGACGAGGACATGGTCCCCGCCGTCGAGGTCGCCCAGGCCTACGGCGTCCGCGTCCACCTCTGGGGCGTCGAACCGCCCTACGGCACCAACCAGGCCGAACGCCTCGTCTGGGAGTCCGACACCGTCGAGACCATCGAGTCCGAAGAGCTCAAGGCCTACTTCACCAAGAGCGGCACCGCCGCCGCGGCCACCCACGGCATGGTCGGCGCCCCCATGGCCGAGCCCGCGCCCGTCGTCCCCAACCCGGCGATGGTCTTCGGGACCCGCCAATCCGTGGCCGTCACCATGACGGCCGCCGACGCGCTCGCGCAAGCGGAGTCGGCGAGGCCAAAATTCGTGCGCACCACGCAGACCGGCGAGAAGCTGGACCCCGAGACCGTCCGCTCCATCGGCGAGTACGTCGGCCACAAATGGCTCCTGACCAGGGGCGCCGACAACATAGCGGACCTCCTGCCCGGGCCCCAGCTCCCCACCGTCATCGACAAGGAGCTGCTAGTGGAAGCCGAGAAGGAACTCGGCTACTCTCTACGCGACCACCCCGAAGCGCGGATCTGGGTCCGCGACGGGTTCTGGGAGCGGGTGCACCGCGAGTTCGACTACGACGAGGAGTAGCACGATGGGACTGGAGCTCAAGGTCCTCCGAGGCAACCCCACGGATGAGGAGCTGGCCGCGCTGGTCGGCCTCATCACCGCGCTCCCGCGCCCCGCCGAGGAGGACGAGGCGCCCGCGCGCCGCGCCGCCTGGTCCAACCCCGGCCTGAAACTGCGCGTCCGCCGCTCCTGGCGCGACACCGCCGTCCCCGCCCGCCGGGGGATCGACCGTTGACCCGGCCGTTCGTCCTCGCTTCGCAGTCGCCCGCCCGCCGCGCGCTCCTCGAAGCCGCCGGGATCGACCCGCTCGTCATCGTCTCCGGCGTCGACGAGTCCCGCGTCATGGGCCACGACCCCGCCGAACTCGCCAGCGCGCTCGCCGAACTCAAGGCCCAGGCCGTCCTCGACCAGGTCAGCCCCGGCTCCCTCGTCCTCGGCTGCGACTCGGTGCTCCACTTCGGCCACGAGATCCTCGGCAAGCCCGAGGGCCCCGAGGAGGCCACGTCCCGCTGGAAGCGGATGCGCGGCAACTCCGGGACGCTCTACACCGGCCACTGCCTCATCGACACCGCCGCCGACCGGCAGATCGTGCGCGCCTCCGGCACCGCTGTGCACTTCGCGGAGGTCTCCGACGAGGAGATCGCCGCGTACGTCGCCACCGGCGAGCCGCTCCACGTCGCCGGGTCCTTCACCCTCGACGGGTACGGCTCCGCGTTCATCGACCGCATCGACGGCGACCCGGGCACCGTGATCGGCCTGTCGATGCCCTTGCTGCGCAACATGCTCGGCGAACTGGAGCTGACGCTCCACCAGCTCTGGCGCTAATTCCGCGTCCACCCGGCGGCGCCTCGTGCGCGTCGCCTCGTACGCGTCCACGGCCTCCAGCTGCCACCTGCGGGCCGCCTCCAGCGTGAACGAGCGGCCGTCCTCGACGTGCGCGAACGCCACCGCCGCGGCCCGGTCCGGGTCCGGCGCGACCAGGGCCTCCAGCAGCTCGGCGTGCTCCTGGCGCTGGCGCTCGGGGTCGCGCTCGACGGTGAGGTGGAAGACCCAGCGCATCCGCGCCTCCAGGGGCTCCATGATCTGGGCGAGCAGCGGGTTGCGGGCGGCGGCGACGAGCTCGCGGTGGAACGCGGCGTTGGCCTCGGTCCGGGAGGACGCGGCCTCGCGGGGGAGCACGCACGCCTGGAGCTTCAAGAGGTCCTCGGGCGCGGCGTTGGCCGCGGCGAGGCGCGCGGCGACCGGTTCGAGCCCGGCGCGCACGTCGAAGAGGTCGGCGATGTCCTTCGGGGTGGGCACGGTGACGATGCTGCCCTGGCCGGGGACGGCGGTGACCAGGCCGTCGGCGGCGAGCCGCTGGAGGGCCTCGCGCAGGGGGATGCGGGAGACCTCGAACTCCGCGGCGAGGTCCCGTTCGATCAGGCGCGCGCCAGGGCGCAGCCCGACGGTGACGATGCGCTCGCGCAGCGCCTGGTAGACCTGGTCGGCTCGGCTCATGGTGCTCCTCGGAGGTGGACGGAGGCCCGTCAACGGTATACGGTCCATGTTAGTGGTATACCGTTAACTGCGGGAACCGTTGAGGGAAGGACCGACACCATGACCGACCTGCTGCTGCGCGACGCCCGGCTCTGGGGCCGCGAGGGACGCACCGACGTGCTCGTCCAGGACGGCCGCATCAGCGCCATCGGCGACGCTCTGAAAGACGAAGGCGCACAGGTCGAAGACCTCGCCGGCGCCGTCGTCGTCCCGGGCCTCGTGGACGCGCACGCCCACGTCGACAAGACCCTCTGGGGCGGCCCCTGGGTCCCGCGCACCGCAGGCCCCGGCCTCGCCGCCGCCATCGCCTACGGCCGCGACCGCCGCGCCGAGTTCGGCGTCCCCAACCCCGACTTCATCACCGCGCTGCTCACCAACATGGTCGTCTCCGGGACCACCCACGCCCGCTCCCACGTCGACGTCGACCCCGGCATCGGCATCGGCGCGGTGGAGGCCGTCCTCGAAGGCGTGCAGCGCCTCGACGGGCGCATCGACGTCGAGCTGGTGGCCTTCCCGCAGACCGGCATCCTCGTCAGCCCCGGCACCGCCGAACTCCTCGAAGAGGCCCTCAAGGCGGGCGTCAAGTCCATCGGCGGCATCGACCCCGCCGGGTTCGACCTCGACGCCGAGACCCACCTCGACCTCGTCTTCGCGCTGGCCGCGCAGTACGGGGCCGAGATCGACATCCACCTCCACGACGGCGGCGACCTCGGCATCCGGGAGTTCGACCTCATCATCGAGCGCACCCGCGCGCTCGGCTACACCGGCAAGGTGGTCATCAGCCACGCGTTCGCGCTCTGCGACGCCGACGACGCCACCCGCGAGCGCCTCATCGCCGACCTCGCGGAGCTGAAGATCGGCCTGACCTCCGTGGCGCCCAGGCAGATCCTGCCGCTGCGCGAGCTCGACGCGGCTGGCGTCACGATGGGCATCGGCAACGACGGTGTGCGCGACCTGTGGAGCCCCTACGGCACCGGCGACATGCTCCAGCGCACCCAGTGGTTCGCGCGGAACGCCGGGTTCAGCCGCGACGCCGACATCGAGCTGGCCCTCGAAGCCGCCACGTTCGGCGGCGCGCGCCTGCTCAAGGTCGAGGGCTACGGCCTCGCTGTCGGCGACACCGCCGACCTCGTCGCCGTGCCCGGCCGCACCCCGTCAGAGGCGGTCCTGGAGCACCGCCCGCGCACGCTCGTCGTCAAGAACGGCCGCGTCGCGGCCCGCGGCGGCGCACTCGTCTAGCGCCACTTGATGCCGCACCCCATCGACGGGTAGTGCGGCTCGGGCACCGGTTCGCCCTTGCGGACCCGCTCGATCGCGGACGCGAGGTACTCCCCGGTGACGGGCACGCCGTTGCCGGGGGTCGAGCCGTCGAACGCGCCGCGGTAGGCGAGCTTGCGATCGGGGCCGTAGAGGAAGAAGTCCGGCGTGCAGACCGCCCGGTAGGCGCGGGCGACCTCCTGCGACTCGTCCACCAGGTACGGGAACGTCCACTGGGCGCGCGCGACCTGCTCGGCGAGCCCGGCCGGGCCGTCCTCGGGGTGGGAGGCGGTGTCGTTGGCGCAGATGGCGACCGTGTCGAGGTCGGCCTGGCCCGCGGTGAAGCTCCCGAAGGTCTGCTCGATGTGGCGCACGTACGGGCAGTGGTTGCAGGCGAAGGCGACCAGGAGCGCGGGCGCCGTGAAGCTCTCCAGCGACCGCACCTCGCCGTCGAGGTCCGGGAGGGAGAAGTCCGGCGCGGCCGTACCGAGCGGGACCATGGACGAGTTGAGGGCCACGGGAATCGCACTCCAGAGGTAGACGGTGGTCTCCATCGTAGAGACCGGGGTGCCCCGGCTCAACCTTCGGCTTTCGGAGGCGGCGGGGCCCCGGGCCAGGACCTCGCCTTTCTGGACTACCTGGCCCGGGGCCCCGCAAAAAAGGCGGCGGGGCCCCGGGCCAGGTAGTCGGGACCCCGCCGCGGGCCGTCCGTCTACCCCACTTCGGCGGACGGCCTCCTGGTGATGGCGGCGAAGTCGCTTGTCGAGCAGGCTTGGAAACCCGCCGCCACGCCATTTCCGGGCGTGGAATAAGCCTAGAACCACCCAATCGACTTGCGAAGTCAAAAACCCGACAAGTGCAGACATTGTCATTAGTGCATGAAACAGGGTGGGGGAGAGGGAAAGGCTTTCCAATCCTTACTCCCCAGTGGACGAGTCTTCTTCGCTTTGTCGCGGTTCCCGTTGCCCCGGTGGGTATACCCGCGCCGACACCTCGACTTGCGCGATCCGGCGCAGCGCCTCGAAGATCGCGTCCCCCAGGACCGTGCCGACGACCATCGCCTCCAGAATCTCGTCGCGGTCGCTGCGCATCTGGAGCAGCTTGAGGTCGAACTCCGCCACGATCTCGGCCGCGCGCGCGTACTCGCCGGTCATGTCGACCATGTCCGAGAGGCCCAGCTCCCGCAGCCGTCCGATCGCGTCCGCGAGCGTCCAGACGTACCCGTGCTCCAGGGGGACCGCGTTCCAGCCGCGGCCGCGCACGATCGCCTTCGCCGTCGCCACGTCCTCCTCCGCGGGCGCCTCGGCCGGGACGCGGTGCTGCGACAGGGCCCGGCTCGCGACGCCGAGCGTCGAGTCCAGGTCGCGGCGCGGGTCCTCGATCTCGGCGAGCACCTCGCGGACCTTCGCGATCGGCACCGACCCGACCTCGACCATCGCCCGCACCAGGCGCAGCCGCCGCACGTGCTCCTCGCCGTACTCGACCTGGTTGTGGCCGCGGCGCTCGCCGCCGGAGAGCAGGCCCTCGCGCACGTAGTACTTGATGGTCGCCGCGGGGACCCCGGTCCTCGCGCTCAGCTCGCCGATTCGCATGGGTCTTTCTTACCCGAAGCGGCGTTGACGGTGGCCGATCTCAGGTGATAGTTTCACTATCGATAGTGAAACTCACACCAGGAGCACCCCATGACCGCCACCCTCGGGCGACCGCCCGCGGCCCGCAAGGGCCGGGCCGCCGTCCTCACCGTCGCGATCCTCAGCGTCGCGATCGTCCTGTACGCCGTGCCCGCCTATCTCGTCCCCGACGTGGACTCCCGCGTCGGCATCCGCGAGGACGTGCCGTTCCATCTCCCGTTCCTCGTGGTCCACGCCGCCACGGCCGGGATCGCGCTGCTCGTCGGCCCGTTCCAGTTCTTCGCCTCGATCCGCGACAACCACCCGAAGGTCCACCGGGTCCTCGGCCGCACCTACCTCCTCGCGGGGGTCCTGCCCGGCAGCCTCAGCGGCATCGTCGTCGCGTTCCTGACCACCGCCGGGCCGGTCCCGATGGCCACGTTCGTGCTGCTCGACGTGTGGTGGTTCTACTCGGCGCTGCGCGCCTACCGGGCCGTGCGCGCCCGCGACTTCGCCGCGCACCGGGAGTGGATGCTGCGGAACTTCGCGGGGACCTTCGCGGCCGTGAACCTGCGCGTCTACCTCGGCCTGTTCATCGCGCTCCAGCTCCCGCTCCTCGACGGGTACTACGGCGGGGACTTCGAGCCGCTGTTCGACGCCGCCTACACTTCGGCGGTCGTCTCCTCGATCGTCCTGAACGTGGCCTTCATGGAAATCTACTTGCGGCGCAAGCGGAAGCGGGGCACCGTCGTTCAGAGCACAGCAGGGGCCTGAGAGCGAAGGAGCACCACATGGGCAGCGAAGCGTACGAGATCTCCACTGACCCCGACCGGCTCGACCGGGACTGGGTCCACCGGGTCATCTCCACGGACACGTACTGGGCCGAGGGCCGCACCCGCGAGGACATGGACCACGCGATCGCGCACTCCCTCGTCTACGGCGTCTACGGGCCCGGCGGGCAGGTCGCGTTCGGGCGGCTCGTGACCGACCGGACCTACTTCGCGTGGCTCAGCGACGTCTTCGTGGACCGGTCCGTGCGCGGGCAGGGGATCAGCAAGCTGCTCATGAACCGGATCGTCGCCGACGCCGAGGAGATGGGCGTCAAGCGGGTCGTGCTCGCCACCGCCGACGCCCAGGGGCTCTACCGGCAGTTCGGGTTCGAGGAGATCGCCGACGGCTACAAGTGGATGTACCGGGTCTGGGACGCGCGGCCGTAGCGGCCCGGCAGGTGGCCGAGCACTCGCCGGTCCATGATCGGCGGACGGGGGTCGCGCGGGCGCGCTAGGCTGGTGCGTCCCGAATTCGAGCGAGGAGCGCCGTGTCCCAGGAACCAGGCCCCGCCGACGAACGCCGCCCGGAGGACGTCGACACGTCCCACGCCGTGCCCGATCCCGATCCCGCCAACACCCCTGAGCAGGAGATCGCGATCGAGCAGGAGTTCGTCGACCGCGTCTACAGCCGCGTCGACGTGCTCCGAGGCGAAGCCGAGGGCAACCGCGACTCCGGCTACGCCCACCTCGCCGCCACCGTGCCCGGCGCGCGGTACGAGCGCGACGTGTTCGTCTACCAGGCCGCCCGCCGCATCGCCGACCTCGACTCCCAGCACGAGGGGCTCGTCTTCGGGCGGCTCGACTTCGACGACGGGAAGGTCCGCCACATCGGACGCCTCGGCGTGCGCGACGAGGAGTACCGCACGCTCCTGGTCGACTGGCGCGCCCCCGCCGCCGCCCCGTTCTACCGCGCGACCGCCGTCGACCGCCAGGAGGTGGCCCGGCGGCGCGTCATCCGCTCGTTCGGCCGCTCGGTCGAGGAGATCAGCGACGACCTGCTCAACGAGGACGCCGCCGAGCGCCTCCCCGTGATCGGCGACGGCGCGCTCATGGCCGCCCTGGGCCGCAAGCGGACCGGGCGCATGCGGGACATCGTCGCGACCATCCAGGCCGAGCAGGACGCCGCGATCCGCGCGCCCGGGCGCGGCGCCACGATCATCACCGGCGGGCCCGGCACCGGCAAGACCGTCGTGGCCCTGCACCGCGCCGCGTTCCTGCTCTACCAGGACCGCAGCCGGTACGAGGCCGCGGGCATCCTCGTCGTCGGGCCCTCCGCGGTGTTCATGAAGTACATCGGCCGCGTCCTCCCCAGCCTCGGCGAGGAGACCGCCGCGCTGTACTCCCTCGGCGAGCTGTACGCCGGGGTCGAGGCGGTCCGCCAGGACCTGCCGCAGGTCGCGGCCGTCAAGGGCGGCACGATCATGCTCCCGATCCTGCGGCGCCTGGTCCGCCAGACCCCGCCGGGCGCGCCCGACGAGCTGCGCATGGTCTACCGCGGCGACGTGTTCCGCCTCGACGCCGCCGACCTCGCCGCCGCGCGCGCCCGCGTCTTCGAGAAGGAGCCGCGCCCCAACCTCGCCAAGACCGAGGCCGGCCGCGCCCTCCTCATCGCCCTGTGGCGCAAGATCAAGCCCGTGATCCCCGACGCCGAGCCCGCGAAGTTCTCGCGCGACGTCGGCTCGCGCGGCGAGTTCCTCACCTTCCTCGACCACTGGTGGCCCGACCTCGACCCCGCCGAGGTCCTCGGCTGGGGCGGCGACGCGCGCCGCCTCGCGTCCGCCTCCGAGGGCCACCTCAAGCGCGAGACCGTGGACCTGGTCGCCGCGTCGCTGCGCGAGGCCGACTTCTCCATCCCCGACGTGGCGCTCCTCGACGAGCTGCGCCTCCTCCTTGGCGTCAGGGCCCAGCCGCGCGGGCGCGACCGCATCCGCTCGTGGGACGGCATCCAGGAGGTCTCGACCGCTCAGGACCGCTTCTACGACCGGCCCGAGCGCCAGGCCCGCGACGCGTTCTACGAGGACTACGCGCACGTCATCGTCGACGAGGCCCAGGACCTCTCGCCGATGCAGTGGCGCATGCTCTCGCGCCGCGGCCGCGCCGCCGGGTGGACCATCGTCGGCGACGAGGCCCAGTCGAGCTGGCCGCGCCCGAAGGAGTCGGCCGACGCCCGCCGCCGCGCCGTCCCGCGCGGCAAGATCCACGAGTTCCACCTGACGAAGAACTACCGGAACTCCATGGAGGTCTTCGAGTACGCCGCCGAGTGGGCCAAGCCGCGCCTGCGCAACATCGACCTCCCCGAGGCCGTGCGCGAGACCGGCATCCCCGTCGAGGCCCGCACCGTGGACGCCGACGCGCTCCTCCCGGAGCTCGCCAGCGCCGTCGCCGAGGCCCTCGGGGCCGTCGAGGGCACCGTCGGCGTCATCGCGCCCTACGGCCGCCACGGGGAGCTCGCCGCGGTCGTCACCGACGACCGCGTGACCCTGGTGGGGCCCTTGGAGTCCAAGGGCCTGGAATGGGACGCCGTGATCGCCGTCGACCTCGACGCGGTCGCCGCGGCCCACGGCCCCGGCGTCGCCTACGTGGTCCTCACCCGGGCCACCCAGCGGCTCAAGCGGATCGACCTCGCCTAGGACTGGTCGCGGGCGGCCTTCTTGGCCCTGTCGTTCCTTCTGACGAGCCAGACGAGGAGGGCCGCGGCGAGCACGCCCGGTCCCATGTGGACGAGGAGGACGCCGAAGAGGCTGGGGCCGCCCCAGTCCTCGGCGTACGAGGACGGGTCCGAGAAGTCGATGACGAAGGGCTCCATGAGGGCCCGCACGATGAAGTAGCCGCCGACGACGAACGCCAGGACCCACAGGACGCGTTTCATGGCACGACTCTAGTGGGCCGGGCGGCGCTTGAGGAACCTGGCGGTGCCCAGGGTCAGCAGGAGCTGCGCGATCCCGTAGGTCGACATGACGGCGAGTCCCGCGCCGGGGATGTCGTACCCGGCGACGCCCAGGCCCAGGATCGAGTCGGAGACGACGAACAGCAGGCCGCCCCAGCCGAGGGGGTGCTTCAGGGTGTTCCAGAACCCGAGCACTCCGGCGAGGGCGGCCATGGCGACGAGGAGGAGGCTGTACACCGCGACGGGCACGGCGAGGGGGCCGAGCTGCGTCCACAGTGCGGTGATGAGCCCGGCCCAGAACGCGAAGTAGGAGATGAGGACGACGCGGCCGCTGTCGAACGCATGGATGGCGCCGAGCTTGACGAATGCGGCGATGTAGAGGACCTGCATGACCGCGAACAGGCCCATGCCCGTGAGGAACGCGGGCGTGCCCTCGACCAGGAGCGCGAGGTCGGCGGCGCAGGCGAACAGCAGGCCCGCCGCGAAGAGGCGGGCGACGGTCTGGCCCGGCGCGAGGGCGGACCGGAGGTAGCCGAGGAGCAGGAGCGTCAAGGCGCCCTTGCTGACCCACCTGACGCCGTCCCAGCCGAAGGCGACGGCCAGCAGCTCCACGGCCAGCGCCGCGCCGAAGGCCCACAGCCAGGCCCGGGCGGGCACGCGTGCGGAGGGGAGGGGATCGCTCATGAACGGTGAGGCTACAGGTTCCGGATGTTGACGGTCTCCCCCTGGACGACCTTCTCGGGCCCGCCGCCGTAGAAGTTGTTCTGGAACATGACCTGCTGTCCTGCCTGGTTCACCTGGGTCACTTCGATCTTGCGGCCCGCGAGCTGCTCCAGCTTGGAGAGGAACCCGGGGTCGGCGGCGGCGGCCTCCTCGATGGCGGCGGCGAGGTCCTCGACCGGGGCGCGGCCGGTCTCGGCGCGCATGAGGACCGCTTCCTGCTTGTCGTCCTTGGCGAAGCGCTCCTTGACGAACCGTCCGGCGGCGACGATCCCGCGGGCGGCCTCCTCGGCGAGTTTCCCGGCGGCGGCGGTGGCGATCGAGACGAGAATCGGATCCATGGCGGTGCCCCTTCGTGGTGTGCACCGCCAAGCCTATTCCGGCGGGGCCACCGCCGGGGCGGTCAGGTTCCACAGGGTCACGGCGTGGCCGCCGTGCTCGTAGCCGAGGGCGCCGACCGAGGCGGTGTCGATGGTGAAGTCGCGGCCGTCGCGGGGCGGGCGGCCGAGCCAGCGGGCGGCGGCGACGCGGAGGCTGTGGCCGTGCGCGACGAACGCGACGTCGCCCTGGACGAGCAGCGGCTCGGCTTCGGCGAGCGCCCGGTCGAGGCGGGCGGCGACCTGCTCGGGGCGCTCCCCTGCGGGGCCCTTGCCGCCGTCGGTCCACAGGGACCAGTGCGGGTCCTCGGCGGCGATCTCGTCGCCGGTGCGGCCCTCGTAGTCCCCGTACGCCCATTCGGCGAGGTCGGGGATGACGGCGTCCACGTCGAGCCCGGCGAGGTCGGCGGTGACCAGGGCCCGCTTGCGGGGGCTGGACCAGACCGCGGCGAACCGCCGGCCCGCCAGGAGCGGCTTGAGCGCCTTCGCCTGGGCCGCACCGTGCTCGGTGAGGTCGAGGTCGGTCACGGACGTGTGCTGCCCTGAGGCCGACCAGGTCGTCTCGCCGTGGCGGATGAGCACGATCTCTCCCATGCCCGCCACCCTAGCCGCCGGACCGGACCGGCACGCGTGTTCAGGCGGCCTCGGCGAGGAACACGCCCATGCGGCCGTCCTCGTCGGTCCAGCACGCTTCGGGCGCGAAGGCGGCGGCGCGCAGCTGCGTCTCCAGTTCGCCGCGGTGGAACTTGACGGAGATGCCGGTGCGGATCTCCTCGCCGGCCGCGAAGGACACGTCCAGGTCCAGGTCCGCGATCCGGACGGTCATCGGCTTCAGGGCGCGCAGGCGCATGTCGACGGTGTCGGTGCCGCCGTCCCAGAGGGCGACGTGCTCGAAGTGCTCGGGCGCGAAGTCGGCGCCGAGGCGGTGGTTGAGGACGTGGAGGACGTTCCGGTTGAACTCGGCGGTGACGCCCGCGGCGTCGTTGTAGGCCGCGAGGATCACCTCGGGGTCCTTGACGAGGTCGGCGCCGAGGAGGAACCGGTCGCCGGGGCGCAGGGCCTCGCGCAGGTCCTGGAGGAAGCGGCCGCGCTCGGGGCCGGTGAAGTTCCCGAAGGTGCCGCCGAGGAACGCGACGAGGCGCGCGGACCCGCTGTCGGGCAGCTGGGAGAGGTGGCGGGTGAAGTCGCCGACGATCCCGCCGAGCCGCACGCCCGGGTAGGCGGGGGCCAGCTCCGCGAGCACGTCCCGCACCTCCCCTTCGGCGACGTCGAAGGGCCAGAACGCGTCGAGGCGCCCGGCGGCGGCGAGGGCGTCGAGGACCGGGCGGATCTTCTCGGCGCGGCCCGCGCCCAGTTCGACGACGGCGACCGGGCCGGCGCCGAAGGCCGCGATGGCGGCGGCGTTGTCGCGCAGGACGGCGCGCTCGGCGCGGGTCTGGTAGTACTCCGGCTGGCGGGTGAGCTCCCCGAACAGGGCCGAGCCGCGCCCGTCGTAGTGCAGGCGCATCGGGAGGTGCTTGGGTTCCGAGGTCAGGCCGCGGCGCACGTCGAGGCGCAGCGCGGCGTCGAGGTCGTCCTCGGCGATGCAGATCCGGAGTTCCTGGTGTGGCACGAGTCCATTTTATGCCGCTGGTGTCCGGATTGCGGGCGTGTGGGGGGCGCGGGTCAGGGCGCGCCGGGGACGGTGCACGCGTGGGCGGCGATCTGGCTCGCGTACCGCAGGGCCGCGGCGACCACGGTCGAGTTGCCCCAGGACGCGAGGCGGTCGAGGCGCATCCAGCCCGCGGAGGTGAGCCAGCCGAGCAGGCCCGAGGTGTAGGCGTCGCCCGCGCCGATCGCGTCCACGAGGTCCACGGGCGGCGCGGTGGCCTCGGTGGTGTGGTTGCGGTGGAAGGCGACCGACCCGGCGTCCCCGAGGGTGACGACGACGAGTTCGGGCCCGGCGCCGAGCCATTCGCGGGCGACCCGGTCGACGGGCGTGCCGGGGTAGATCTGCGCGAGGTCGCGCTCGGAGACGCGCACGAGGGTCGACAGGCCCACGAGCCGCTCGGTGCGCTCGCGGACCTTCGCGGCCTCGCCCATGACGCCGAGGCGCAGGTTCGGGTCGAACGTGACGGGCACGGAGCCGCGGGCGCGGGTGACCCAGTGCTCGATGGCGCGCGCCGACGGCTCCAGGTAGGCCGCGAGGGACCCGAAGTGGACGAGGTCCACCGCGGCCGGGTCGGGCTTGGGCAGAGCCCGGCCCTCCCACGCGAAGTCGGCGGTGCCGGTCGTCCAGTAGTCGTAGCGGGCGGTGCCGTCGCCGTTGACGACGGCGAGGCCGAGCGTCGAGGGCAGGTCGGTGCGCTGGAGCCAGTCGCGGCGCACGCCCGCGGAGATGTGGCGGCGCCACACGCGCCGCCCGAAGTGGTCGCCGCCGACGGAGCCGACGAGCGCGGTGGGGATGCCGCGCTTGGCGAGCGAGACGGCGGTGTTCGCGGGGCCGCCGCCGCAGGTGGGGCGGAGCTGGCCGCCGGGTGCGGGCACGAGGTCGATGACGTTCTCGCCTGCCACGAGGATCAACGGGGGCTCCTTCCGGTCGGGCGCGGGTGCCGCTGCACGAAAGGTTATTGCAGTGCCCCGAGGGCCCGGAAGTCGGATTCGCGCCTCGTTGGCGGCGTGCGTCCCGGTTCGGCCGCATCGCGGCCCGGCGGCGCGGGGACTCGTGCGCCACCCCGCGGCGGGGCGGCTCGGGGCGCGCCGCGGCGGTCGTCCAGGATGGGGGCATGTCCAGCGAAGAGGTCACGGCCGCGGAGGCCGACATCGACGGGGCCCGGGAGGCCGCGGAGGCGAACGCCGAGTCCGCGAAGGCCAAGCGGCCCAAGCCCCGGCGCATGCGCGACATGGCGCTGTCGATGGCGGTGCTGCTGGTGCCGCTCGGCCTCGTCTACTGGGGGTGGGGCTGGATCGCCGAGGACCGGCAGGTCAGCGTCGTGGACACCGGCGAGAACTACGCGACGGCCGCGAGCCTGGGCCTGCCCGCGATCGAGCCGGAGCTGGGCGAGGACTGGAAGCCGATCTCCACGCACCTCGCCGCCGACGGGACCGTGACGACGCTGCGCACCGGCTGGTACTCGCCCGACGGCAACGGCCTCCAGGTCGCCGAGACCTCCGGCGACCCGACCGCCGTCGACGAGGGCCTCACCGGCGCGGGGACGCCCGTGGAGTCCGCCGGGATCGAGTGGGCCTCCTACGACCTTGACTCCGGCGAGGCGTGGGTCGCGGTCATCGACGGCGCCACGGTCGTGCTCTCGGCCGAGACCGACGGCACGGGCGACCTCGACGCCCTCGCCGCGGGCGTCGCCGCCGCCTCCTGACCCGCGGGGACTAGTCCCCGTCCGCCTCGGGCTCCGTGCGGGCCTTCAGGCGCTCGCGGGCGCCCTCCAGGTGCGACTGGCACCGGTCGGCGAGGGCCTCGCCGCGCTCCCAGAGCTTGAGGGACTCCTCCAGGGTCGCCCCGCCCGCCTCCAGGCGCTCCACGGTCGCGACCAGCTCGGCGCGGGCCTCCTCGTACGTCAACTGCTCGTCGCTCACGCGTCGTCCTCCGTCGTGTCCGTTGCCGTCTGCTCTGTCGTCGTCGCCACGACCGCCGCCCGCAGCGCGCCCGCCGCGAGGCGCACCTCCACGGCCTCCCCGGCGTCGGCCGCGTCCCGCAGGACCGCCCCCGACGCGGTGTCCGTGACGATCGCGTAGCCGCGGTCCAGTGTGGACTGCGGGGAGAGGGTGCGCAGCCGCGCCCGCAGGTGCTCCAGCTCGTCGGCCGAGCGCTCCAGCCGCGATCCGACCCGGGACCGCATGCGGTGCACCAGGTTCGCGACCGCCTCCGACCGGGCCTCCAGCATCGACTCGGGCCGCGCGAGCACCGGCCGCGCCCGCATCGCGGCGAGCCCGTCCGACTCGCGCACGAGCATCGCGTGCAGGGCCTGCCGCAGCCGGGTGCGGCTGATGTTGAGGCCGCGCTGCTCCTCGGCGAGGTCGGGGACGACCTTCTTCCCGGCCTCGGTGGGCGTGGAGGCGCGCCAGTCGGCGACGTAGTCGAGGATCGGCGTGTCGGGCTCGTGCCCGATCGCCGACACCACCGGCGTCACCGCCTCGGCGACGGCCCGGCACAGCGTCTCGTCGGAGAACGGCAGCAGGTCCTCCATGGAGCCGCCGCCGCGGGCGATCACGATGACCTCCACGTCCGGGTCCCGGTCGAGCTCGGCGAGCGCCGCGCACACCTCGGTGACCGCGCGCGGCCCCTGGACGGCGACCTCGCGGACCGCGAAGTCCGCGGACGGCAGCCGCGCCTTCGCGTTCTTGAGCACGTCGCGCATCGCGTCCGAGGCCCGCCCGGTGATGAGCCCGATCCGGTACGGCAGGAACGGCAGCGGCTTCTTCCGGTCGGCCGCGAACAGGCCCTCGGCGGCCAGCAGCTTCTTCAGCCGCTCCAGTCGCGCGAGCAGCTCCCCGAGCCCGACCTGCCGGATCTCGCGCACGTGCAGCGACAGCGACCCGTTCTTGTCCCACCACTGCGCCTGCGCCCGGATGACGACCTGCGCGCCGTCGCGCAGCGGCGGGTCGCACGCGGCGACCGCGCCGGTGAAGTCCACGACCCGCATCGACACTTCCGCCGAGGGGTCGCGCAGCGTCAGGTACACCGTGCGCCCCCGGTGGCTGATCTCGGTGATCTGCCCCTCGGTCCACACCTCCCCGAGCCGCGCCAGCCAGTCGCCGATCTTCTTCGACACCACCCGCAGCGGCCACGGGTTCTCGGCGCTCATCGGAGCGCCGGGCCCGGTGGCCGGTGCGTCCTGGCCCTGCGCTGGGCTGCTCTGCTCTGCGGCGGTCACGTGGCCAGAGTAACTGGGGGGTGTGACGAAACCGGGCGTCCGGTTACCATCGAGGCGTGGCAGACCCGAAGCGAGTGTTGTTGGCCAAGCCGCGCGGGTACTGCGCGGGCGTGGACCGGGCCGTGGTGACCGTCGAGAAGGCGCTGGAGCTCTACGGCGCTCCCGTCTACGTGCGCAAGGAGATCGTGCACAACCGGCACGTGGTGGACACGCTCGCCGCGAAGGGCGCGGTGTTCGTGGAGGAGAACGCGGAGGTCCCGCCCGGGTCCGTCGTCGTGTTCTCCGCGCACGGCGTGGCGCCCGAGGTCCACGACCAGGCCGCCGAGCGCGGCCTCAAGGCGATCGACGCGACCTGCCCCCTGGTGACGAAGGTCCACAAGGAGGCCCGCCGCTACGCCGAGGACGACTACGACATCCTCCTCATCGGCCACGAGGGCCACGAGGAGGTCGTCGGCACCGCCGGGGAGGCCCCCGAGCACATCCAGCTCGTGGACGGCCCCGACGCCGTGGACGGCGTGAAGATCCGCGACCCCGAGAAGGTCGTGTGGCTGTCGCAGACCACGCTGTCGGTGGACGAGACCATGGAGACCGTCGACCGGCTCAAGAAGCGCCTCCCGATGCTCCAGAGCCCGCCCAGCGACGACATCTGCTACGCGACGCAGAACCGCCAGCAGGTCGTCAAGGACATCGCCGCCGAGTGCGACGTGATGCTCGTCGTCGGCTCCAAGAACTCCTCGAACTCGGTGCGCCTCGTGGAGGTCGCCGTGCAGCACGGCGCCCGCTCGGGCCACCTCATCGACTTCGCGCACGAGATCCAGGAGGACTGGCTCGACGGCGCCGCGACCGTGGGCCTCTCCTCGGGCGCGTCGGTCCCCGACAACCTCGTCCAGGACGTCCTGTCGCACCTCGCCCAGCGCGGGTTCACCAGCGTCGAGGAGTTCGAGCCGGTCACCGAGAAGATCACCTTCCAGCTCCCGCGCGAACTCGTCACCGACCTGCGCGCCGCCGGCCGCGCCTGACCCGATCGGGTGACACGGGCGCCTGCGGCGCCCGTTCCTGTCGGACCCGCCGGGAAGGATGGGCCTACCTTTCCCCGGGTGGGTGGGGGCTAGGGATGGTCTTACACCTGGCCCACCCACCCAGTGGGTGGCGCGCGCGCCCGCCGCGCCTCACTCGTCCCAGGACGGGCGCCGCGCCGGCGTCACCACCGGGGCCGGGGACTCGGGCGGCTCGCCCGCGACCTCCAGCTCGCTGAAGCGCCGCGCCGTCACCAGCAGCCGCGACTCCACGCTCGCCACCGCCGCGTTGTACGACCCCACGGCCGCCTCCAGGGACGAGCCGAGGCGCGCGAAGTGCCCCGCGACCGAGCCGAGCCGCTCGTGGAGCTCCCGGCCCAGCTTGTGGACCTCCTTCGCGTGCCGCGCCAGCGCCTCCTGCCGCCACGTGTGGGCCACCGTGCGCAGCAGCGCCATGAGCGTCGCCGGGGACGCGATGACCACGCCGCGCGCGAACGCGTCCTCCAGCAGCAGCGGGTCCCCGCGCAGGGCCGCGTCGAGGAACGCGTCCGCGGGCACGAACAGGACCACCAGCTCCGGCGTGTCGTCGAACGCCCGCCAGTACTCCTTGCCCGCCAGCGCCTCCGCGTGCCGCCGCAGGTGCTTCGCGTGCGCCTTCAGCAGCTCGTCGCGCCCCGCCTCGTCCTCGACCTCCAGGGCCTGGAGGTACGCCTGGAGCGGGGCCTTCGCGTCGACCACGAGGGTCCGCCCGCCCGACAGCCGCACCACCAGGTCGGGGCGCACGCCGCGCCCGTCCACCGAACCGGTGTGCTGCTCGGAGAAGTCGCAGTGCTCGACCATCCCGGCGGCCTCCACGATCCGCCGCAGCTGCACCTCGCCCCACTGGCCGCGCACCTGCGGGGACCGCAGCGCGCCCAGCAGCCGCCCGGTCTGCTCGCGCAGCCCCTCGGAGATGTCGGCGACGCCCGAGAGCTGGATGCGCAGCTGCGCGTACGCGTCCACGCGCGCCCTCTCCACGTCGCCCAGGCGCGTCTCGTAGCGCTGCAAGGTGTCCGCGATCGGCGCGAGGACCTGCCCGACGGCCTCCCGCGAATGGTCGGTCGCCTCGTACGCCACCGTCCGCAGGGTCGCTTCGAGCCGGTGCTCGTTCTCCGCGGCGGCCTCCAGGCGGGCCGTCGCGGCCGCCAGCTCCGCCGCCTGGCGCGACCGCCCGGCGAACCATCCCCCGACCCCGCCCGCCGCGAGGCACACCGCCGCCAATAGGACCCACGTCATAGGGGCCAGTCTAAGCGGGCGGCCGCAGGTAGAGTCGGTACATGTTCCTGTGGTTGACCCTCCTGGTGATCGCCATCCTGGTCATCGCCTTCCTGGTCCAGTCCAACAAGAAGCGCGCCGCCGCCGAGCTGGCCGACGCGCAGGCCGAGGCCCGGCGCCTGCACGAGCGCCTCGGCGGGCAGACGATGAACCTCCTCGCCCCCGGCGACAACCTGCCCGCCGGGCAGGCCCTCGCCGACGCGGGCGAGCGCTACACGGCGACCGGCTCCCAGCTTGAGCAGGCGCAGTCGATCAACCAGTACCGGCTCGCGGCCGAGACCGCCATCGAGGGCCTGCACTACGTGCGGGCCGCCCGCCTGGCGATGGACCTCGACCCGGGCCCGGAGATCCCCACGATGCGCGGCCAGCGCCGCACCGGCGCGCTCACCGAGCCGGTGAGCGCCGAGGTCGAGGGCCGCCGGTACACCGGCTCGCCCGACCCCAGCGACGAGAACCGCCACTACTACCCGGGCGGCAATGTGGACGGACGCCCCGTCCCGTCCGGCTGGTACAACACGCCGTGGTGGCAGCCCGCGCTGGCGGGCGCCGGGGGCGCCCTGGTGGGCATGATGATCTTCGACGCGATGATCTCCCCGGCCTACGCGATGGGCGCGGTCGAGGGCGGGTACGCCGACGGCTACCAGGACGGCCTCGCCGACGGCGGGGACGCGTCCGCGGACGGCGGCGACGGGGGCGGCGACTACGGCGGAGGGGACTTCGGCGGCGGCGACTTCGGGGGCGGCGGGGACTTCGGCGGCGGCTTCGAGTAGGCCGCGCGCTCCGGCTTCGGCCCCCGCCCTCCTGTGGGCGGGGGCCTTTTGCGTGCCCCAGGGGGCAGAAGGGGTAATGCGGCCACTACTCGACGTGAGTCCCAAGCGCCCCAACGCCTTCGCGCAACCTTCCTTGTGATCTTGATCACTGCAAAGGGTCTACGTTCCGTTTCCGGAGTGTTGACGAAGCGTTACCCCGCGCGCCGCGGCGTCCCGCTTCCGCCGGGCTGCGCGGGAATCTCCCGAGTTCAGGGGCTCTGCCGGTCGCTTCCGGTACGGGCTCTTCGCCCGCTCCGCCGCATACGGCCGTTACCGGTGTTGTGTCGGCCGGTGACCGAACCGTGCGAAGTGGGGCCTTGTGCGTTCGTTTGTGGACTGGCAACGTGTCCTCGTCGGCGTCCGCGCATCCACGCGAGGCGCCGGACGACCCCCCCAACTCCGGGCCGTACCCCGCGCCCGGAGCCCAACAGAACAGGAGCCGTCGTGACGAATCCGCAACGACGATGGCGCAGGGCGCTCGCGGCTGCGGCCGCGGGCCTGCTGGTATCGGCCATGCCCGGTACCGCGGCCTTCGCCGAGTCCGACACCGACGCACTGATAGACGACAAGGTCGCCGCCGACCTGCTGGCGGCGATCGAGTCAGAGGGCGAGGCCGAGATCTGGGTGCGCTTTGACGGCGCCCCCGACTTCGGCCCCGCCCTCGCCGCAGACACCAAGACCGAGAAGGGCTCCGAGGCCGTTGCAGCGGCCCAGGAGTTCGCCGAAGCCTCGCAGAAGGACGTGATCGACCTCCTGGAGCAGTCAGGTGTCGACTACGAATCCTACTGGGGCTCCAACACCGTGCGCGCCACCGGCGGCAAGGACCTCGTCGCCGACCTCGTGCAGGTCGCCAATGTGGACGCCCTCGTCCAGGCGCCCGAGTACGAGCTCATCGACCCCGTGCCCGAGAGCGGCTTCGGGACCACCGCGACCGAGTGGGGCGTCGACGCGATCAACGCCCCCGACGTGTGGGACCTCGGCTACGACGGCACCGGCGTCGTCGTCGCCTCCATCGACACCGGCGTGGACTACGACCACCCGGCCCTGGTGAACCAGTACCGCGGCAACAACGGCGACGGCACCTTCACGCACGACTACAACTTCTTCGACGTCGCGAACGCCTGCGCCGGGGACGCCCCCTGCGACACCAACGGCCACGGCACCCACACCATGGGCACCATGGTCGGCGACGACGGGGCCGGGAACCAGATCGGCGTCGCCCCCGGCGCCGAGTGGATCGCCGTGAACGGCTGCTGCCCCAGCGCCGACGCGCTCCTGGACGCGGGCCAGTGGATCGCCGCGCCCACCAAGGCCGACGGCTCCGACCCGGACCCGTCCAAGGCGCCCGACGTGGTCAACAACTCGTGGGGCACCACCGCCTCCGTGGATGACCCGTTCTACGAGGACGTCGTGGCCCTGTGGCACGCCGCCGGGATCATCCCCGTGATGTCCCTGGGCAACAACGGCGAGGAGGGCTGCGAGTCGGCCGGCTCGCCGGGCCTGTACCCGAACGTGATCGGCGTCGGCGCCTACGACGCGGCCGGCGAGATCGCGTACTTCTCCGCCCGCGGCCCCGGCCGCGACGGGCAGGTCAAGCCCGACCTGGCCGCCCCCGGCGTCGCGGTCCGCTCCGCGATCCCCGGGACCGGCTACGGCCTCAAGAGCGGCACCTCCATGGCCGCACCGCACGTCGTCGGCGCCGTGGCCCTGATCCTCTCGGCCGCACCGGCGCTCGACGGCGACTACGACGGCGTCTACGAGGCCCTCACCGGCACCGCCGTCCCCGTGGACGACGACCAGTGCGGCGGCACCGCCGACCTGAACAACGTGTGGGGCAACGGGAAGCTCGACGCGCTCGCGGCGGTCCTCGCCTCCCCGATCGGCGACACCGGATCGATCTCCGGCACCGTCACCGACCAGGATGGCGCCCCCGTCGCGGACGCCGACCTGGTGTTCACCGGCGAGTTCACCCGCCGCGCGACCACCGGCGACGACGGGGCGTTCGCGCTCCCCGTCGTGCCGACCGGCACGTACGCGGTCACCGTCGACAAGTTCGGGTACGCGCAGGCCACCGGCACCGTCACCGTCGAGGCGGACCAGTCCGCGGTCTTCGACGCCGTCCTCACGCAGGTCGACTCGGGCACCGTGAGCGGCACCGTCGTCGACGGCTCCGGCCACGGCTGGCCCCTCGCGGCCACCGTCTCCACCGAAGGCGGCGAGGTCTCCACGACCACCGACCCGGACACCGGCGAGTTCTCGCTGACCCTCCCGGTCGGCGAGTGGGACCTCGTGGTCGACGCCGACTACCCCGGCTACCAGACCGTCACCACCGGCGTGGTCTCCGCGAACGACCTCGTCATCGAGGTCCCGATCACCGAGGACTGCACCGCGCCCGGCTACGGGTACGAGCCCCTCGGCTCCGGCTTCGAGGGCGGCACGGCCCCCGCGGGCTGGACCGTCGTCAACCGCGCCGAGAACCCGTGGACGTTCGACGACCCCGGCGGGCGCGGCAACCGCACCCCCGGCTCCGGCGGGTTCGCCATCGCCGACTCCGATGAGCAGGGATCGGGCGGGAAGCTCCTCGACTCCGACCTCGTCTCCCCGGTGTTCGACCTGTCCGCCGCCGACGAACCGGTCCTGTCCTTCGCGACCGACTACTACAAGGGCTCCTACAACACCGTCGCCGAGGTCCTCTTCAGCCCCGACGCCGGCGCCACGTGGGAGACCGTGTGGGCCCCGACCGCGAACGTCCGCGACCAGACCGTCGAGATCGACCTGTCCGAGTGGGCCGACGCGACCGCGGCGCAGGTCAAGTTCCACTACAACGACAACACCACGTGGGCGTGGTGGTGGCAGGTCGACGACGTGTTCGTCGGCACCTCCCGCGACTGCACCGCCATCGAGGGCGGCCTGGTGCGCGGCACCGTGACCGACCTGGAGACCGGCGAGCCCATCGCGGACGCCGTGGTCACCCACACCGCGTCCGGGTACGCCGCCGTCACGGACGCCGACGGCTCCTACTG
The DNA here is from genome assembly GCF_042428885.1 of Glycomyces mayteni. Taxonomy (NCBI): domain Bacteria; kingdom Bacillati; phylum Actinomycetota; class Actinomycetes; order Glycomycetales; family Glycomycetaceae; genus Glycomyces; species Glycomyces mayteni. Next base: position 466,961 of record NZ_JBHMBP010000003.1, on the reverse strand, counting down.
GACGTTCGCGCCCGGCTCGGGCCCGAGCGAGTTCAAGGCCGTCGTCGCCGACTACGGCTCCGCCACCGAGGACGTCGCGATCGTCCCCGACGCCGTGACGACCGCGGACTTCGCGATCGGCGTCGCGAACATCAGCATCTCCGCGACCTCCGTCAGCACCTACGTCCAGCAGGGCGCGACCTGGTCGACCCGGCTGCGGCTCACCAACACCGGGACCGCCGACGGCGACGTCACGTTCTCGGTCTCCGACGGCGGCTTCGCCATCCTCGGCTACGGCTACCCCGGCGACACCTCGTGGCTGACCACGAGCGTCGACGCGGTCACCGTCCCCGCCGGGGCCACGGTCACCGTCACCGTCAAGACCAGCGCCACCGCCGACGCGGGCGTCGACCAGCCCGGCACCTACACGGCCGTCCTGACGGCGAACTACACCAGCCCCAACGAGTCGCCCGCAGTGGACGTCTCCATGCTCGTGGTCCCCACCGTCGAGCAGGGCAAGGTCACCGGGACCGTCCTCGCCGCCACCTGCGAGGGCGACACCGTCCCGCTCGGCGACGTCCAGGTCCAGGTCCGCGGCGCCGACGGCGACCGCTTCCACTTCTGGACCGACGAGAACGGCGACTACTCCTACTGGTTCCCCGAGGGCGACTTCACGGTCATCGCCTCCAAGGACGGCTACGCCGCCGACTTCGGGAGCCTCGCGCTCCCGGCCGGCGACACCGCCGACCTCAGCTTCACCCTGGAGGAGCTGAACTGCTGAGACCCGACTGAACACCCGGGCCCCCTGCCGCACCCGCGGCAGGGGGCCTTCCCCTTGCGCCTCAAGCGGACAGGAACGGGTAGTCCGTGTACGCCTCCGGGCCCCGCCCGTACATCGACCGGTCCTCGCGCACCGGCGTCAGCGCCGCGCCCCTCCGGTACCGCTCCACCAGGTCCGGGTTCGCCAGGAACGCCCGCCCGAACGCGACCGCGTCCGCCCCCGCCTCCAGCAGCTGCAGCCCCCGCGACAGGCCCCCGTCGGCCGGGATCGGCAGCTCCTCGCCCAGCTCCGGGTTCGCGACCAGCGGCCCCGCCCAGCGCCGCCGCAACTCCCCGAACAGCGCCTCGCCCGGCAGCGCCCGCCCGATGTGCAGATACGCCAGACCCAGGTGCGACACCGCGTCCAGCAGCGCCGGGAACACCTCGGCGCTGTCGGACACGTCGATCCCGTTCCCCGTGTTCCACGGCGAGATCCGCAGCCCCGTCCGCGCCGCGCCGACCTCCGCCGCGACGGCCTCCGCGACCTCCACGACGAACCGGATCCTGTTCGCCACCGAGCCGCCGTACCGGTCGGCGCGCCGGTTCGTGCTCGACGACAGGAACTGGTTGAGCAGGTACCCGTTCGCCGCATGGACCTCCACGCCGTCCGCGCCCGCCCGCAGCGCGTTCCGGGCCGCCGCCGCGAACTCGCCCACCGTCGCCTTCACGTCCGCCTCGGTCATCTCCACCGGGACCGGCGCCTCCTGATGCCCTGTGGGCGTGTGGATGCCGCCCGGCAGCCGCACCGCCGAGGGCGCGAGCGGCAGGAGGCCGCCCGGGTTGTTGTCGGGGTGCCCGATGCGCCCGCCGTGCTCGATCTGGAGGACCAGCAGCCCGCCGCCCGCGTGCACCGCGTCGGCCACGGCCCGCCAGCCCTCGACCTGCGCGTCGTCGTAGAGCCCGGCGATCTCCGGGTACGTGAACCCGGCGGGGGAGGGGGTGCTCGCCTCGCCGACGATGAGGCCCGCGGTGGCCCTCTGGCCGTAGTACTCGGCCATGAGCGGCAGCGGCACGCCCGCGAACGTGGCGCGGTTGCGGGTCATGGGGGCCATGACCATGCGGTTGGGGAGCTCCAGGGCCCCGAGCCTGACGGGCTCGAAGAGGCGTTGCGCGGCGGACTCCGGGAGGTGCTGAGCGGTGGTTGCGTTCGTCATGCGGGTACCGTAGAACCTGACACCCATGTGAGGTTCAAGGGATTGTGAGGCACGCCATGCGAATCGGTGAGCTCGCGAAGCGGACCGGCGTCTCCGTCAGGTCCCTGCGCTATTACGAGGAGCGCGACCTGCTCGCCTCCGAGCGCACCCCCGGCGGCCACCGCGACTACGCGGAGAAGGCCGTGGACCGGGTCATCCGCATCCAGGTCCTGTTCGCGGCCGGTCTCGACTCGGCCACCGTCGCCTCGGTCCTGCCGTGCATCCACGACGAGGACGGCGGCCCCAACGAGCTGACCACCGAGAGCCTCGCGCGCGACCTCATGGCCGAGCGCGAGCGCATCGACCGCACCATCGCCGACCTCCACCGCACCCGCGCGATCCTCGACGAGGTCATCGCCACCGCGGCCCTCCCGGCCGCGCAGGGCGCCCTGGCCGAGTCGACGGCCCCCCGCTAGGCCGCCTTCCGGACCGCCCCGCCCGCGAGGGCCCCGGTGCGCTCGCCGCCGTCGACCGCCAAGGCGCCGTTGACGAAGACGTACGGAATGCCCGCGGCCTGCCGACGCGGTTCGGCGAACGTCGACTGCGCGTCCACAGTGTCCGGATCGAAGAGCACCAGGTCCGCCGCGAAACCCTCCTTGACGAGCCCGCGGTCGGCGAGGCCCAGGACCGCGGCGGGGCGGCCGCTCAGGTGGGCCACGCACTCCTCGACGCTGAACAGCCCCAGCTCCCGCGTGTAGTGCCCGAGATAGCGCGCGAAGGAACCCCAGGCGCGGGGGTGGATCTTGTCCCCGGCGAGCACGCCGTCCGACGATCCCGTGTGGACGCCGTGCCGCATGATGGCGCGCACGTTCTCCTCGTTGCCCACGTGCATGAGGCACCCGGTCCCGAAGTCGTCCTGCACCAGCAGATCCAGGTAGAACTCGGCGGGCCGCCGCCCCCCGGCCGCCTCGGCGACGGTCTTGCCCACGTACCCGCGCAGCCCGGGGTCGGCGACGCCCGCGATCTCGTACCGGTCCCAGTGACCGGGCACGCCGTTGGCGCCGTCGGTCCCGGTGACGTCGAGCTCGTGGACGATCCGCGCCCGCGTCTCGGCGCTGGCGAGCCGCTCCCTCAGGGCCCCATAGCCTCCGGCGAGCGACCAGCTCGGCAGAAGCGCGGCGAGCATCGTCATGCCGGGCAGGTACGGGTAGGTGTCGAGGCTGACGGGCACGCCCTCGTCCAGGGCCTCGTCCACGAGCTTGAGGAGCTCGGCGGCGCGGCCCGCGTTGACCTCGTAGTTCAGGGTGGCGTGGGCGAGGTGCAGGGCGCACCCGGCCTCGCGGGCGATCTGGATCATCTCCGCGTAGCCCTCCATCGCGCCCGCGCCGTAGCTGCGCTGGTGGGGCCCGAAGTAGCCGCCGTACTGCGCGACCACTGTGCACAGTTCCACGAGCTCCGCCGTGGCCGCGTACATCCCGGGCGTGTAGCTGAGCCCGGCAGAGAGCCCGAACGCGCCCTCCTCCATGCCTTGGGCCACTTGGGCTTTCATCGCGGCGAGCTCCGTGCCTGTGGGCGGGCGGTCGTCCCAGCCCATCGCGAGCATCCGGACCGTGCCGTGGGGGACCAGGTACGCGGCGTTCACGGGGATGCCGCGGCCGTCGATGCCCCGGTCGAGGCGGTCGAGGTACTCGCCGACGGTGCGCCAGTCGTGCTCGACGTCGAGGCGGCCGTTCCAGGCGGCGATGGCGTCGCGCATCTGCGGCGCGGTGGCCTCGTCCACGGGCGCGTAGGAGAGGCCGTCCTGGCCGAGCACTTCGAGGGTCACGCCCTGGCCGAGCTTGGCGAGGTGGTCGTGGTCGGTCAGGACCGCCAGCTCGGAGTGGGCGTGCATGTCGATGAACCCGGGCGCGAGCACGAGCCCGCCCGCGTCGATCACCTGCGCCCCGTCGAGCCGCTCGCCGATCCCGGCGATGCGGCCGCCGCGGACGGCGACGTCGGCGCGGTAGAGGGGCGCGCCGGTGCCGTCGGCGACGGCGGCGCCCCGGATGACGAAGTCTCCTGCGGTCACTGCGCGCCCCTCCCCGTCGGCAAAAGTCCGGCTAGTCTACGCAGGCCAGGGCGTCGACCTCCACCAGCATCTCGGCCCTCGGGAGCGTGCAGATGACGGTGGTGCGGCACGGGAACGGCGCGGCGGCGCCGATCTTCTCTTCGAGGAACGCCTCGTAGACCTCGTTCATCGCGGCGAAGTCGGCGCGGTCGGCGAGGTACACGCGGAGCGTCATGACGTCGGCCATCGTGGCGCCGCCCGACTCCACGATCGCCGCGACGTTGTCGAGCGTCCGCCGGGTCTGGGCCTTCACGTCGCCGGGGAAGAGGTACTCGCCGGTCGCCGGATCGACCGGCCCCTGCCCGGAGACGGTGAGCAGCGGGCCCTTGCGGACCCCCTGCGGGAAGGCGTGCGCGGGGGCGGGAGCGGCGTCGGTGCGGATCGCGATCTTCTCGGTCATATAGTGAAGATACCTTCCAATAAACGGCGGCCCGACCAACGGCGGTGAACCCATCAACCACACCCGACCCAACCAACCCCCCACGGACACCCGCCACAACGCGGCCCGCCAACCGCGGCCCGCCCCGCCCACCCCCGAGGCCCGCCACGGCGCGGCCCGCGACGGCGCTGGCCGCCCAACCCGGCCCCGCCCGCCATTCGCGAAGCTTCCTCCAGTCGCGGCCCGCGGGGAATCCGGTGGCCGAACCCGGCTCGACCCACCCACCGCCGAGGCCCGCCACGGCGCGCTCCGCAACGGCGCTGGCCGCCGGACCCGCCTCGCCCCGTCCGCCGCAGCGATCCACCTCGGCCCTGATCACGACGGCGCCGACCGCCGACCGCGGCTCGACCCGCCCACCGCCGAGGTCCGCCACCGCGCGCCTCGCGATCGCGCCGACCGCCGGGCCCGGCTCCACGCACCCAGCGCCACGGGCCTCCCGGCCGCGCCGCGTGTCCTGGCCGGTCGCCGATGATGGACATCGCCCGCCTCGACGCGCTCCGCGATGAGGTCCTCGACTTCCGCCACAAGGGCGTCCCGGCCGCGGCCTACGGGCTCACGGTCGGCGAGTGGATCGCTTCGGGGCCCCCCACCCCCACCCTCCCCACCCCCCTCGTATCGATATCGGACCAGGCGCTTGAGCACAATCTGCGGGCCATGGCCACGTGGTGTGCCGACCGGGGGCTTGCGCTTGCCCCTCATGGCAAGGCCACCATGGCTCCGCAGTTGTGGCGCCGCCAGCTGGATGCCGGCGCTGCCGCGATTACCGTTGCCACCTCCTTTCAAGCCGGGGTGGCCCGTCACTTCGGCGTGCCCCGCATCGTCGTCGCCAACCAGATCGCCGATCCGGCCGAGCTTGCACGACTAAGCGTATGGGCTGGTGAAGGCACTGCCATCGGACTTTTTTCCGAAGCACCCCTGACGTTCGTCAGGGGTTCCGGGGCCGGGCCGCTCGACGTGTACGTGGAGCTCGGAAGCCCGGGCGGCCGGGCCGGGGCGCGGAGCGTCGCCGAGGCGCTGGCCGTCGCCGCGCAGATCGAGGCCGCGCCGCACCTGCGGCTCGCAGGGGTCGCCGGTTATGAAGGGGCCGTGGCGAGCGGGACCGACGCCGCCTCGATCGCCGCCGTCGACGACTACCTGGGCGACCTCGTGACATTGTTCGAGGCCTTGGACTTCGAGACGGACCGGCCCGTCCTCAGCGCCGGGGGCAGCGCCTACTTCGACCGCGTCGCCGTGATCCTCGGCCCGTTCGCCGACCGGGCCGAGGTGCTCCTGCGCTCGGGCTCCTACCTCGTCCACGACCACGGCTTCTACGCCCGCATGACCCCGACCGCGCGCGGCGGCGACGGCCCGCGGCTGCGCCCGGCCCTCGAAGGGCGCTCGCGCGTGATCTCAAGGCCCGAACCGGGACTGGCGATCCTCGACGGCGGCCGCCGCGACTTCCCGTACGACCAGGACCTGCCGATCCCGCTGGGGCTCAAGGACGCTCAGTGCCCGCAGATCAGCGACCAGCACCTGTTCCTCACCGGCGCCGTGGACCGCCTCGCCGTCGGCGACACCGTCCGCCTCGGCCTCTCCCACCCCTGCACCGGCTTCGACAAGTGGCGGCTGCTGCCGGTCGTGGACGAGGAGACCGGGACCGTGATCGACGCCGTCCGGACCTTCTTCTGACGCCTGCCGCCGGGCGCCTACGCGCCCATCGCCTCGCGGATCGCGTCGACCGCCGGGCGGTTCCCCGGGAGCCACGGGACCGAGTCGAGCTCGTCGGGCGCGAGCCAGCGCAGTTCGGCGTGCTCCTTCGCGTGCGGCTCGCCGCCCGCGAGGTCGGCGTAGTAGACGCGCAGGAGGTAGCGGCCGTCGCCGGTGGTGAGGTCGCCGGTGACGCGGTCGCCGACGGTGATGTCGACGCCGAGCTCCTCGCGGCACTCGCGGCGCAGGGCCTCGGCCTCGGTCTCGCCGGGTTCGAGCTTGCCGCCGGGGAACTCCCAGAGCCCGGCGAGTGCGGGCGGGTAGGCGCGGGCGGCGGCGAGGATGGTGCGGCCGTCGCGGATGGCGGCGCCGACGACGATGCGGGGCGCGGGTGCTTCGCTCACCGGCAGGAGTCTAGGGCCAGTGGCCCGGGAGCGTCGGATGGGTCCGTTGCCGTGCTGAAGGCGTTTCGTTATCTTTCGTACGAACGATGACGATGCGTGATGGCTAGTGAGCATCCTGTTGTTCATACGTTCGGTTGATATCGCATGGGCCGGGTGGTCAGGAATCGTGTCCGTCGGCACAGAACCAGACAAGAACTGTCCCTGTATTTCCGATATACCTGATTAATCCCGTTTGCCGGTCTGGACAGAAGCTGAACAACGCGGAAGACTCGGTTCAGAAATGATAAAGATCCGGCGACAATTCAGACACGAACGCCCCTCGTGACTGCCGGGTCGCTGTCAGACCAACCTTACTGATCGGTCGCGGCCCTGCTCCGGCAGGGCACAGCTCTGCTGGACGCGGCGATTCGGAACGGCGACATGAATGGCGACGGTGCCATGGGGAGAACGGAGCAAGACGACAACGTGCTGCTGGATGCACTGAGGGAGCTCAACGGTTGGGTAGCGGACGACGGCCGCCTCTCGCGGTCGCTGCCGCTCGACGACTCCCAGCACGCCGAGCTCGCGGAGCAGATCAAGATCTTCGCCGACACGCTCGGCGTCCGCCCGGACGTGCGGCGGACCGACGAGGCCACGCTCATCGTGCTCGCCCGCGAAGGCGGGTTCAGCCTCACCGACGTGACCTTCGCCGGGCGCGTCGAGACCGCCTACATCACCATGGCCGGAGACCTCGCGGCCGAGGAGACCGGTCTCGCCAAGGGCCGCTTCCGCTGGCTCAGGCGCGGCGAGTAGCGGCCGGTCCGCACCGCGCGAGCGGCGGACCACCACCGGAACGGTGGCAACGACAAGGCGGACCGCCGGGAACCCCACCTCCCGGCGATCCGCCGAACATCACGAAGGCCCGCACCTCGTGCGGGCCTTTTCGCTTGCGCCGCTTACCGCGCGGCCGGACCGGAGACCGTCCCGGGCGCGTCGAGGACCGCCCGCGCCTCGGGCTCCTTCACGACCTGCGCCGGATCGGGCGCGAGGCCCGCGGCCGCGCCGGCCCGCTTCACACTGCCGCGCATCGCGCCCGGCACGATCACCAGGGCCAGGAACCCGGCCGCCACGAGCGGGACCGACACGACGAACGTCACGCCCGCCGCGTCGGGGGCGCCGAGCAGCGGGAGCACGATCCACCCGGCCAGCACTCCGGCGATGCCGAGCACCCCGGCGACCAGCGTCACCGCGGTCAGCCGCCCGAAGCCGGCCATGGACCGCGCGACGCGTTCGTCCATCGCCTGGAGGTCCGCGAGGGCCACCGGCCGTTCGGTGGCGTAGCGGAGGTACTTCAGGCCCTGCGGCGGTTCACGCCGGGTGTCGGTGTGGTCGAGGGCCTTCGGGTAGGACTTGAGGACTGTGCCGTCGGCGGCGACGTGCCACCGGCTCCCGGGGGCGGGGTCGGTCATGCCGTGCTCCTAGACGTTGAAGCGGAATTCGACCACGTCGCCGTCGGCCATGACGTAGTCCTTGCCCTCCATGCGGACCTTGCCGGCGGACTTGGCGGCCTGCATGGTGCCGGCCTCGACGAGGTCGTCGAAGGACACGATCTCGGCCTTGATGAAGCCGCGCTGGAAGTCGGTGTGGATCTCGCCGGCGGCCTCGGGGGCGGTCGCGCCCTGCTTGATCGTCCAGGCGCGCGTCTCCTTGGGCCCGGCGGTGAGGTACGTCTGGAGGCCGAGGGTGGCGAAGCCGACGCTGGCGAGGCGGTCGAGGCCGGGCTCGGTCTGGCCGGTGGACTCCAGGAGCTCCAGGGCCTCGGCCTCGTCGAGGTCGATGAGCTCGGACTCGAACTTCGCGTCGAGGACGACGGCCTGCGCGGGAGCGACGAGGGCGCGGAGCTTCGCGGCCAGCTCCTCGTCGGCGACCTGGTCCTCGTCGACGTTGAAGACGTAGATGAACGGCTTCGCGGTGAGCAGGTGCAGGTCGTACAGCAGCTCGGTGTCGAGTCCGGCGGCGAAGACGGTGCGGCCGGAGTCGAGGACGGCCTGCGCGGCCTGGACGGCCTCCAGCTTCGGCTTGGCGTCCTTGTTCATGCGCGCCTCGCGCTCCAGGCGCTTCATGGCGTTCTCGACGGTCTGGAGGTCGGCGAGGATCAGCTCGGTGTTGATCGTCTCGATGTCGTCGACGGGGGAGACCTTGCCGTCGACGTGGGTGACGTTGCCGTCCTCGAAGACGCGCACGACCTGCGCGATGGCGGAGGTCTCGCGGATGTTGGAGAGGAACTGGTTGCCCTTGCCCGCGCCCTCGGAGGCGCCCTTGACCAGGCCGGCGATGTCGACGAACGTGACGGTGGCCGGGAGGATCTTCTCCGAGCTGTAGATCTCGGCCAGCTTCGGCAGCCGGTCGTCGGGGACGGCGACGACGCCGACGTTCGGCTCGATCGTCGCGAACGGGTAGTTCGCCGCGAGGATGTCCGAGCGGGTCAGCGCGTTGAACAGCGTGCTCTTGCCGACGTTGGGCAGGCCGACGATACCGATGCTGAGTTTCACGAGAACCGATTCTAAGCGGGGCCGCGCCGCGGGCATGCGGCGCGACCTCGCGATGTGGGCTCAGGCGGACAGGAGGCCGACGCCGAGGGTCAGGGTCCCGGCCGCGAGGCTCGCCGCGCCCGCGTAGAGGAGCGCGATCGCCTTGTTCGGCTCGGTGCGGCCCTTCCCGGCCATGGCGGCGAAGAACCCGCCGGACATGAGGATCGCGGCGGCGGGGACGCCCGCGCGGGCGATCCAGCCCCAGGCGCCGTCCAGGGCGGTCGCGTCGGCGAGGACGAGGCCGACGAGGCTGAAGATGACGAGGACGCCGGCGTGGGCGTGCCCGGCGCGGGAGAAGGACTTCTGGAACTCGGTGAAGGGCACCTTGCCGCTGGCGATCCGGACCAGGAAGGTGCCGCCGAACTCGATGGTGACGACGGTGAGCAGGACGATCCCGGCGAGGAGGCGGGAGGCGTCGCTCAGGGCGAAGGCGGACTCGAACATCAGGGGGCTTCCAATCTCGTGGCGGTGCTGATCTGAAGGTACCCACGTGTCTTGACAGTGTCAAGTTAAAATCTTGACATTGGCCAGTGGCGTTTGACACTGTCAAGATACGCGCTACAGTGGTCACCGTGACCGACCGCTACCACCACGGGGACCTCCGCCGCGCCCTCATCGACGCCGCCGTCGAGGCCGTCGCCGAGGCCGGCCCGAGCGCCCTGAGCCTGCGCGCCGTCGCCAAGCGCGCCGGCGTCTCGCACGCCGCGCCCGCCCACCACTTCGGCGACAAGGCCGGGCTCCTCACCGCCGTCGCCGCCGAGGGCTTCGACCGCTTCGCCGACGCGCTCGAACGCGCCTGGGAGTCCACCGGCGACTTCCACGCCGTCGGCGGCGCCTACGTCCGCTTCGCCATCGACCACAAGGCCCACTTCGAAGTCATGTTCCGGCCCGAGCTGCTCCACGCCGACGACCCCGACCTCCTCCGCGCCGAGGCCCGCTCCCGCGACGCCCTCCACCGCGGCACCGGCGCCGTCCCCGGCGCCGTGTTCAACGTCCGCGCGCTGGCCGCCTGGTCGCTCGCGCACGGCTTCGCCGGGCTCCTCATCGCCGGGAACTTCCCGCCCGGGGTCATGGACAACCCCGAGGAGGCGTTCAAGGCCGTCGCCACCGCCACCCTCCTCGGCGAATAGTCGCCGCCGGAAGGCCTGACCAGCACGTCACACTCTTTTATGTTGTGCACAATTGAGTTGTGCGCTATGTTTCTCTCATGGACGCGACACCGAGACTCCGCGAGCAGGCGTGCTTCGCCATGTACGCCGCCTCCCGGGCGGTCGTCGGGCTGTACCGCCCGATGCTGGACCGGCTCGGGCTCACCTACCCGCAGTTCCTGGTCCTCATGCTGCTGTGGGAGACCGACGGCCGCACCGTCGGCGACATCGGCGAGGAGCTCCAGCTCGACTCCGGCACCGTCTCGCCGCTGCTCAAACGCCTGGAGGCCGCCGGATTCGTCGAGCGCCGCCGCGAATCGGGCGACGAGCGCCGCGTCACCGTCCACCTCACCGCCAGCGGCGCCGAGCTGGAGAGCCAGGGCTGCGAGATCACCCAGGTGGTCGGCTCCGCCTCCGGCATGTCGTACGACGAGCTCGTCGCCCTGCGCGACCGGCTCAACCAGTTCACCGCATCCGTCAGACACCGCGAAACCGCCTCCGAGTAAAGGGGAAACACCATGGAACCGCTCTACGTCGCGCACGCCGTCTCCTCCGGCGAGGGCCGCAACGGCCACGTCGCCACCGACGACGGCCTCATCGACCTCGACCTCGCCATCCAGAAGGAGCTCGGCGGCCCCGGCGGCCTCACCAACCCCGAGCAGCTCTTCGCCGCCGGGTACGCCGCGTGCTTCCACTCCGCGCTCCAGGCCGTCGCCCGCGCCGCGAAGGTCGACCTCGGCGCGTCCGCCGTGGAGGCCAGCGTCGGCATCGGCAAGGAGGGCGAGGGCTTCGGCCTCAACGCCATCCTGGAGGTCTCGACCCCCGGCGCCCCCCGCGAGACCGCGCAGGCCCTCGTGGAGAAGGCCCACCAGGTCTGCCCCTACTCCAACGCCACCCGCGGCAACATCGTCGTGGAGATCGACCTGGTCCAGGCCGCCGACGACTAGGCACGACCAATGACGAGGGCCCGGCACCGCGATGCGATGCCGGGCCCTCGAACGTGAAACGGGTGCGCCTCGGCGGTTCTGCGTAAAACGGACATCCGCAGCGCCCCCGGCAACAACCCTGCCGCAGGGGTCCGACAGTCCGCCTAAGCGGGCCTCCTGTCCTTGCGGAAGATCTTGCGGCCCAGCCACACCAGCGGGTCGTACCGGTCCCCGGCGACGCGCTCCTTCATCGGGATGATCGCGTTGTCGGTGATCTTGATGTGCTCCGGGCACACCTCCGTGCAGCACTTCGTGATGTTGCAGTACCCCAGGCCCTGCTCGTCCTGCGCCGCCTCGCGCCGGTCGTCGCGCGCGTCCAGGGGGTGCATGTCGAGCTCGGCCGCGCGGATGAACATGCGCGGGCCCGAGAACGGCGGCTTGTTCTCCTCGTGGTCGCGCACCACGTGGCAGGTGTTCTGGCACAGGAAGCACTCGATGCACTTGCGGAACTCCTGGCTCCGCTCCACGTCGACCTGCTGCATCCGGTACTCGCCCGGCTTCAGGTCCGCGGGCGGCGCGAACTGCGGCATCTGCCGCGCCTTCTCGTAGTTGAACGACACGTCCGTGACGAGGTCGCGCACCACCGGGAACGTGCGCAGCGGCGTGATCGTCACCGGCTCGCCCTCCTCGAAGACGTTCATGCGCGTCATGCACATCAGCCGCGGCATCCCGTTCACCTCGGCCGAGCACGAGCCGCACTTGCCCGCCTTGCAGTTCCACCGCACCGCCAGGTCCGGCGCCTGCTCCGCCTGGATGCGGTGCACCACGTCGAGGACGACCTCGCCCTCGTTCACGGCGACGTCGAACTCGGCGAAGTCGCCGCCCTCGGCGTCGCCCCGCCACACCCGGAAGGTCCTCGTGCTCATCAGGCGTCCTCCGCTTCCGTCCGGTATTCCCCGGGGGTCATGTACTTCGCGAGCTCACTGGTGTCGAAGAGCCCCAGCAGCTCAGGGGTCATCGACGGCACGTCCTGCCGCGTCAGCGACACCTCGCCGCCGTCGAGCGCGGCCACCAGGTTGACCCGGCGCCACTCCGGGTCCATGCCCGGAGCGTCCTCGCGGGTGTGCCCGCCGCGCGACTCGTCCCGCTCCAGCGCGGCCTTCGCCGTCGCCACCGAGCAGACGAACATGTTCCGCAGGTCCAGCGCCAGGTGCCAGCCCGGGTTGTAGGCGCGACCGCCCACCGCCGTGACGTTGTCGATCCGCGGCTTCAGCGCCTCCAGCTCGGCGAGGGCCTCCTCCAGCTCCGGGGCCTTGCGGATGATCCCCACCAGCCGCCCGTTGATCGCCTGGAGCGCCGCCTGGAGCTCGTACGGGTTCTCCCCGTCGTTCCCGAATGGCCGCAAGGCCTCCGTCTGCGCCGCCGCGATCTCCTCGTCGGTCAGCTTCGGCGCCTCCGTGGCCGTCGCGTGCTCCGCCGCGAACTCGCCGGCGCGCTTGCCGAACACCAGCAGGTCCGACAGCGAGTTGCCGCCCAGCCGGTTCGAGCCGTGCATGCCGCCCGAGACCTCCCCGGCCGCGTACAGCCCCGTCACCTTCGACGACGCCGTCTCCGGGTCGACCTCGATGCCGCCCATGATGTAGTGGCAGGTCGGGCCCACCTCCATCGGCTCCGAGGTGATGTCCACATCGGCCAGCTCCTTGAACTGGTGGTACATGGACGGCAGCCGCTCGGTGATGTACTCGGCGCTGCGCCGCGACGCGATGTCCAGGAACACCCCGCCGTGCTCGGTGCCCCTGCCCGCCTTCACCTCCGAGTTGATCGCCCGCGCCACCTCGTCGCGCGGCAGCAGCTCCGGCGGGCGCCGGTTGCTGTCCGGGTCGGTGTACCAGCGGTCGCCCTCCTCGGGGTTGTCGGCGTACTGCGCCTTGAACACCTCGGGGATGTAATTGAACATGAACCGCTCGCCCTCGGAGTTCTTCAGCACGCCGCCGTCGCCGCGCACCGACTCCGTCACGAGGATGCCGCGCACCGAAGGCGGCCACACCATCCCCGTCGGGTGGAACTGGATGAACTCCATGTTGATCAGGCTCGCCCCGGCCCGCAGCGCCAGCGCGTGCCCGTCGCCGGTGTACTCCCACGAGTTCGACGTGACCTTGAACGACCGGCCGATCCCGCCCGTGGCGAGGACGATCGCGGGAGCGGCGATCGCCATGAAGCGCCCCGTGCCGCGTCGGTACCCGAACGCGCCTTTCACCTTGCCCTGCTCGATGAACAGCTCGGTGATGGTCGTCTCGTCGATGACCTGGAGCTTCGCCTCGCCCTCCCCGGCGGCCTCGTCGTCCTGCTGGAGCGAGACGAGCTTCTGCTGGAGGGTGCGGATGAGTTCGAGGCCGGTGCGGTCGCCGACGTGGGCGAGGCGCGGGTACTCGTGGCCGCCGAAGTTGCGCTGGCTGATCTTCCCGTCGGGGGTGCGGTCGAACAGGGCGCCGTAGGTTTCCAGCTCCCAGATCCGGTCGGGCGCCTCCTGGGCGTGGATCTCGGCCATCCGGTAGTTGTTGAGGAACTTGCCGCCGCGCATGGTGTCGCGGAAGTGGACCTGCCAGTTGTCGTTGGCGTTGACGTTGCCCATGGCGGCGGCCGCGCCGCCCTCGGCCATGACGGTGTGCGCCTTGCCGAACAGGGACTTGGAGATGACGATGACGGTCTTGCCGGCCAGGCGGGCCTCGACGGCCGCGCGGAGGCCGGCGCCGCCCGCGCCGATGACGAGGACGTCGCAGGCGAGGTGCTCGACGTCGTTGAGGTCGTTGCTGCTCATGCGTGCTCCTCTTTACCCGATGAACCGGAGGTCGGTGATCCACCCGGCGGCCACGGCCATGACGTAGAAGTCCGTGAGCGCCAGGGACGCCAGCGTGATCCACGCCCACATCATGTGGCGGGCGTTGAGGGCGCTGGAGAGCGTCCAGAACCGGTACCGGACCGGGTGCTTGGAGAAGTGCTTGAGGCGCCCGCCCATGACGTGGCGGCACGAGTGGCACCCGAGCGTGTAGCACCACAGCAGGACCACGTTGGCCCACAGCACCAGGTTCCCCAGTCCGAGGCCGAACCCGTCGGGGGAGTGGAGCGCGAGGATCGCGTCCCAGGTGTTGACGACGGAGATGAGGAACGCGGCGTAGAAGAAGTACCGGTGGAAGTTCTGCATGATGAGCGGGAAGCGGGTCTCGCCGCTGTAGCTCGTGTGCCCGTCGGGGACGGCGCACGCGGGCGGCGACAGCCAGAACGACCGGTAGTACGCCTTCCGGTAGTAGTAGCAGGTCAGCCGGAACGCCAGCAGGAACGGCAGGCTCAGGGCGGCGTAGGGGATCAGCGGGTGGTCGGGGAGGAACCGTCCGAAGTGGGCGGCCTCGGGGACGCAGCCGGTGGAGACGCACGGGGAGTAGAACGGCGTCAGGTAGTGGTAGTCGGCGACCCAGTAGTCGCCTTGGTAGAAGACGCGGAAGGTCGCGTAGGCGACCCAGGCGGTGATGCCGAGAACCGTCAGGATCGGGCCGCGCCGCCAGTTGTCGGTCCGCAGGTTCCGCGCCTTGATCGCGGCCCGCGGTGACGAGACGGCGCTGTCTTCGGTCGTGGTCATCAGCGCAGGATATCCCTGAACCTGTGACGTAAGTCCATGGGGTACATCACAATTACGAGCTTTTCTCTTACTGGGGCTGTAGATTGCAAAGTTTCATTTGAGGCCCCGACGCGTCTTGTGGGGCGCATGAGCAGCCGGCCCGACGCTCGCGCCGATAGGCTTGGGCCCATGAGCGCACACGGGATCCTGTTCGTCCACGCCCACCCCGACGACGAGACCGTCTCCACCGGATCGACCCTCGCCCACTACGCCGCCCGCCCCGACGTGCACCTCACCGTCGTCACCTGCACCCTCGGCGAGGAGGGCGAGGTCCGCGTCCCGCACCTCGCGCAGCTCGCCGCGGACCAGGCCGACCAGCTCGGCGGCTACCGCTACTGGGAGTACCGCCGGGCCACTGCTG
Source organism: Glycomyces mayteni (assembly GCF_042428885.1). Taxonomy (NCBI): domain Bacteria; kingdom Bacillati; phylum Actinomycetota; class Actinomycetes; order Glycomycetales; family Glycomycetaceae; genus Glycomyces; species Glycomyces mayteni. The sequence continues at coordinate 451,716 of NZ_JBHMBP010000003.1, read as the reverse complement.
CGCTCGGCGTGGAGGACACGCACTTCCTCGGCGGCGTCGGGCGCTGGCGCGACTCGGGGATGGCGGGCCTGCCCTCGAACGGGCACCCGCGGGCGTTCTGGGGCGCCGATGTCGAGGACGCGGCCGCCGACCTCGTCGCGGTCGTGCGCGACCGGCGGCCCGAAGTGCTCGTCACCTACGACCCCGTCGGGTTCTACGGCCACCCCGACCACATCCAGGCCCACCGCGTTGCGATGCGGGCCGCCGACCTGGCGGCCGACCCCGCGTGGCGCCCCGATCTGGGGGAGGCCCACGAGGTCCGCAAGATCTACTGGACGACCGTCCCCCGCGCCGTCGTCGAGGCCCAGTTCGCGGCCTTCGCGGGCGCCAGCGACAACCCGTTCGCCGACGCCGCGTCCGTGGACGACCTCCCGTTCGGGTCCCGCGACGACGAGATCCACGCGTGCGTCACGGCCGGGCCGACCGCCGCGGAGCAGAAGCGCGAGGCCATGGCCGCGTACGCGACGCAGATCGCCCCCGGCGACTGGCTCGACGTCCTCGGCGACAAGCTCGGGGACGGCGCGGTCGCCGCCGAGCACTACATCCTGGTGAAGGGCGAGCAGGGCCCCGGCGAGGGTCCGAACGGCTGGGAGTCCGACCTCCTGGCGTAGCGCCGCGGTTCGCGCGGGCCCCCGCGGGGTATCCGGGATGCCATGGACGACTTCCTGAACCAGCTCGGACCGGTCGCCCTCGCCCTGGTCCTCGGCATCCTGGTCGGCGCCGAACGCGAATGGCAGGGCAAGCCCGCCGGGATGCGCACCCACGCGCTCATCGCCGTCGGCGCGGCCCTGTTCGTGCTCGCCGGCCGCTACGGCTTCGGCGGCATCGAGCCCGGCACCCCCGGCGTCGACCCCGCGCGCATCGCCGCGCAGGTCGTCACGGGCGTGGGCTTCCTCGGCGCGGGCGTCATCTTCTTCCACCGCAACCTCGTGTACGGCATGACCACCGCCGCCTCGATCTGGTCGGTCACCGCGATCGCGGTCGCGTGCGCCGCCGGGCTGTACTGGATCGCGGTCGCCGTCGCCGTCATGCACCTGCTCGTGGTCGCGGGACTCGCGCCGGTGGAGGACTGGCTCGCCAAGCACGTGCGCCCCGAGCGGCCGAAGAAGCCCGGTGACGGCGGGGGGTGAGCGCGCCCCAGGCAGGATTCGAACCTGCGACCATCGGATTAGAAGTCCGGTGCTCTATCCAGCTGAGCTACTGAGGCACGGCGGGGAGCACACGGCGCCGCGCCAGCGGTAAGAATACCCGGGGCCGGGCCTTCGCGGGGGAACGGGGCGGGTGAGCGGGCACGGATACGGGGCGTCGTGAGAACACCCCAAACGATTCTCCACGACGCCCCGGAATTGCTGACCCACATCAATGAGTAGTCCTTGAGCGCTCAAGTGTCAAGCGGCGCGCGGCGTGTTGACACCGATTCGTTATCTTGCCCTAAGTGGGCGGCAATGCCCGCTATGCGTCCTCACTGCGTGCGGCCCTATTGGACACCCTGGGTGAAATCAGGCACGCACGGAACGAGCACGGAGCGTGCGCGTTCGGGCCTCCCGCGGCCCCCCGAGTTCGCCGCGGGCCGCCCCTGGCGCAGCCGTGCCACACTTGCGGGAGAGCCGACTGTGAGGAGCGGGCATGAGCGACGAGCGTCAACCGGCCGAGGACGCCCCGATCGAACCGCGTGAGAACGGGCGCGAACCGGTCATCTTGCGCGGCATATCGACCCGGGCCTGGGAGCACCCCGCCGACCGCGGCGCCCTGGTCGCGCTGCGCGAGCTCCGCGGCTTCGACATCGTCCTGCGCAAGCTCTCCAGCATGATCTCCGAGCGCACACTCCGCTTGAGCCTCATGGGCTCCGCGATCAAGGTCGACCGCCACCAGTACTCCCGCGTCCACGACGCGTACCTCTCCGTCGGCGCGGTCCTCGACGCCGCCGACCTCCCCGACCTGTACATCACCCGCAACCCCGACCTCGGCGGCATGTGCATCGGCATCGACAAGCCGGTCATCGTCATCAACTCCGGGTCCCTCGACCTCCTCGACGAGGCCGAGCTGCGGTTCCTCCTCGCGCACGAGCTCGGCCACGCCCTCTCCGGGCACGGCCTGTACCGCACGCTCCTCATGGTCCTGCTGCGCCTGACCACCTCGGTCGCGTGGATCCCCGTCGGCGTCGTGGGCCTGCGGGTCATCACCGCCGGGCTCTACGAGTGGAGCCGCAAGGCCGAGCTGTCGGCCGACCGGGCCGGGGCCCTCGCCGTCCAGGACCCGGCCGCCGCGATCCGCGTCATGGCGAAGCTGGCCGGCGGCGGCGACCTCCACGACGTCGACACCGCGGCGTTCCTGGAGCAGGCCAAGGAGTTCGAGACCGGCGGCGACCTGCGCGACAGCTTCCTCAAGCTCATCCTGCTGGAGCAGCGCAGCCACGACTTCGCCGTCGCCCGCGCCGCCGCCGTCAAGACCTGGATCGACGAGGGCGAGTACCGCGAGTACCTCGCCGGGTCCTACCCGCGCCGCGACGAGGACGGCGACGCCTCGATCTCCGCCGAGGCCAAGGCCGCCGCGAAGTCCTACAAGGACCTCTTCGAGACCTCCGGCGACCCGCTCGCGAAGCTCCTGCGAAAGTTCCGCGACGGCCTCTAGAACGAACGGTGAACGGGCCCGGTCATCCGACCGGGCCCGTTCACCGTCTGCTCTCAGCGCTTGAGCTTCTCCAGCAGGAGCGCCTCGGCCGTGCAGACCCGTTCGAACATTTTGATGTCGAGCGACTCGTTCGGGCCGTGCGGGTTCGAGTACTGGTCCTCCACGCCCGTCACCAGGATCGCGGCCTCGGGGTACAGCTCCTGGAACGTCGCGATCATCGGGATCGAGCCGCCGATGCCGATCTCGACCGGCTCGGTGCCGTCCCACGCCTCCGCGAACGCTTCCCGGGCGGCGTCGAACGCCGGGCCCGTCGCGTCGATCGCGCACGGGTCCCCCAGGCCCCCTTCAGGAGTGACGGTGACCTGCGCGCCCCACGGGGCGTTCGCCTCCACGTGCGCGCGCACCGCCTTCAGGGCGCTCTCCGCGGAGTCGCCGGGGGCGAGGCGGAACGAGACCTTCGCGCGGGCGCTGGGCTGCAACGCGTTCGCCGACTCCGCCGCGCCCGGCGCGTCGATCCCCAGCACCGTCGCCGTCGGCTTCGTCCACAGCCGCTCGGTGAGCCGCCCCGTCCCGATGAACTCGGTCCCCGGCAGCAGCCCCGCCTCGTGGCGCAGCGCCGCCTCGTCGTAGTCGAGCGCCGCCGACGGGCCCGAGACCAGGCCTTCCACCGCGACGTCGCCCGCGTCGTCGTGCAGCGTCGCGACCAGCCGCGCCAGCGCCGTCAGCGCGTCGGGGACGGGCCCGCCGAATACGCCCGAGTGGACCGCGACGTTGAGCACCGCGACCTCGACGTACACGTTGATGACCCCGCGGAGCGTCGTGGTCAGCGCCGGGACCTCCGTGCGCCAGTTCGTGGAGTCGGCGATGACGACGACGTCGGCGGCGAGCAGGTCCTGGTTGTCGCGGATGAGCCCTTCGAGCGTGGGGGAGCCGAACTCCTCCTCGCCCTCGATGAGGAGCTTCACGCCCACCGGCGGCCGCCCGCCGTGCGCGCGCAGCGCCGCGACGTGCGCCATGACCCCGGCCTTGTCGTCGGCGACGCCCCGCCCGTACAGGCGCCCGTCCTTCTCGACCACCGTGAACGGGTCGTCCTGCACCCACTTCGCGAGGTCGCCGACCGGCTGCACGTCCTGGTGCGCGTACAGCAGCACCGTCGGCTGCCCCTCGGGCGCCGGGAAGTGCGCGTACACGCTCGGCTGCCCGCCGCCGTGCGCGAGCTGCCGCGACTCGGCCGCGCCCGCCTCGTCGAGGAGGCGCTGGACGGCGTCCGCACCCTGCCGGACCGGCTCGTGGTCGAGTCCGTCGAAGGCGATCGCCGGGATCTTGACGAGGGCCTCCAGATCGGCGCGGACCCCCGGGAGGGCGGCGCGCACCGCATTCACTACATCGCTCATGGGGCGCAATTCTAGGTCGGGTCTAGAGTAAGCGGCGTGTTGCAGCGATACCGGTTCGTGTTCACGCCCCGCTGGCTCCTCCTGACGCTCGCGGGCGTGATCGTGATGGTCGTCTGCGCCCTGCTCTCCCAGTGGCAGTGGGGCCGGGCCGTGCAGCGGGCGGCCGCGAACGAGGTCATCGAGACCAGCACCGAGTCGCAGCCGATCGACGACACGCTCCCCGCCGCCGAGGGCCTCGACCCCGATCAGCGGTGGACGCTCGTGGAGGCCACCGGCGTGTACGACGCCGACCAGGAGGTCGTGCTGCGCGCCCAGACGAACGACAGCCTCAACGGCTTCGAGATCGTCACCCCGCTCGTCCTCGCCGACGGCACCGCCGTCCTCGTCGACCGCGGGTTCGTGCCCTCCGAGAACACCGGGACCGTCCCCGACTACCCGGCCGCCCCCACCGGCGAGGTCACCGTCACCGGCCGCGTCTACGAGTACGAGGAGGCCTCCGGCGGGGTCACCGAGGTCGACGGGCATCTGGAGTCGCGGCGCCTGAGCCTCGACATGCTCGGCTCCTACTACGACTACGAGTTCCGCTCCGCGTGGATCGCCGACATCGAGCCGGTCGAGGGCCTCACCCGCCTGGAGACCCCCACGTTCAAGGACTGGCAGAACTACTCGTACGCCGTGCAGTGGGCCCTGTTCGCCGCGCTCGTCCCGCTCGGCTGGGCGACCCTGGTGCGCCGCGAGCGCAAGGACCTCGACGAGGCCGCCGCGGGCGGCGAAACGGCCGCCTCCGAAGCGGAAGCGGCCGAATCCCTTTAGCGTCTAATCTTTGCCATCGTACTGTATCTCCCGCGACGGCGCCTTGAAGTCGATCACCGGCTCCCCGTCCAGGGCCTCCTTGAAGATCGTCCCCACCGTCTCCTTCGACTTCGTGGCGTTCGCCGTCCCCACCGCGTTGAAGATGTAGTCCGGGTCGGCCATGAACGCCCCCACCGTCAACTGCGGCGTGTACCCCAGGAACCACGAGGTGCGGTTGTTGTCGGTCGTGCCGGACTTGCCCGCGACCGGGCGGCCGGCGAGGTTCCCGACGACCGGGGAGGTGCCCCACGACCCGCACTGCGCGCCGCGCCGCGCGGTCTCGGTGACGCACCGGCCCGCGTCGGTCGCCGCCCGCGCGACGTCCTTGTCGAGCTCCTGGTGGCACCGCGGTGCCGCCGTGTCCAGCTCCTGGCCGTTCGGGTCGATGATCCGCAGCGCCGGGATCGGCTCGCAGTAGTTCCCCTCGGCGGCGAGCGTGTTGAACACGTTCGTCATCTCGATGGGCTGCACGTCCGAGACGCCCAGCGTGAACGGCCCCCAGCCCGAGCGACGCTCCTCCGACGCGTAGTACGCGTCGCCCTCGCTGCGCCAGTGCAGGCCCATCCGCTCGGCCATCTCCACGGCCTTGTCCGCGCCCACCCGGTCGATGAGCTGCGCGAAGTACGTGTTCACCGACATCCCGAAGCCCGACCACATGTCGCGGTCGCCCGCCATCGCGGCCGAGCTGTTCTTCGGGCACCAGTTCCCGCCGCACGCCGTCGTCGCCGACACGAAACTCGTTCTCACCTGGTTGGGCGAGTAGATGTTGTAGTCGAGCGGGTAGCCCGCGTCGAGCGCCGCGAGCATCGTGAAGACCTTGAACGTCGACCCGGCCTGGTACCCGCCGGTCTCACCCCCGCCCAGCACGGGGTTCACCGTGTTCGGGTAGTTGCCCTTGCGGTCGAACGACGGGTTCGAGTGCGGCCCGTTGTGGCTCTGGTCGTACGAGAACGTGCGGTTCAGGCCCAGGGCCTTGATCCGCCCCGTCCCCGGCTCCATGAGGACCGCGCCGTGCGCGAGCTTGGAGTCCTCGCCCTTCTGCTTCGTCACGGTGTCGTTGGCGAGCTTCTGGAGGTCCGGGTCGAGCGTCGTGATGATCGTGTACCCGCCGCGGCGCAGCTCCTGCTCGCGCTCGGCCGGGGTCGCCCCGAAGGCGTCCTGCTCGCGCCACCAGCGGCGGAAGTAGTCGCAGAAGAACCCGTACTCCGAAGTGGTGCCCTCCACGCCGATGCACGAGTTCGGCGGGTCGGAGACCTCCAGCTCGATCGGCAGGCCTCGCACCTCCGACGCGTCGCCGCGCGAGAGGTAGTCGATGTCGATCATCCGGTCGAGCACCCAGTTGCGGCGCGCGAGCGCGTCGGTCTGGTCCGACACGATCGGGTCGTACGCCGAGGGCGCCTGCACGAGCCCGGCGAGCGTGGCCGCCTCCTGGAGGTTCAGCTCCGAGGGGTGCTTGGAGAAGTACACCTGGGAGGCCGCGAAGATCCCGTACGCGTTGTGCCCGAAGTACGCCTGGTTGAGGTACCGCTCCAGGATCTCGTCCTTCGACAGCTGCTCCTCGACGGCCATCGCGAGCCGCGCCTCGGTGAGCTTGCGGGTCGCGGTCTGCTCGGTTGCGGCGATGACCTCGTCGATCGAGTCGGCGTTGAGCTGGAGCGCGCCGCGCACGTACTGCATGGTGATCGTCGAGGCGCCCTGCTCGACCCCGCCCGAGGAGTTGTTCGCGACGAACGCGCGCACGATGCCGCGGTAGTCGACCCCGTTGTGGGAGTAGAACCGCGAGTCCTCGGCCGCGACCATCGCCTGCTGCATGACGGGCGCGACCTCGTCGAGCGTGACGTGGCGGCGGAACTCGTCGTAGAACAGCGAGATGAGCGTCTCGCCGTCCGCGGCGTACACATAGGACGTCAGCGGCGGGTCGGTCTCGGTCACCTCGACCGACAGGGTGTCGATCGCGTTGAACCCGGCCTTCGCGCTCAGCCCGGCCATCGCCACCAGCGGGAACAGCAGGGCCGCTATCGCGAGGCCGGCGAGGACGCTGGTGCGCAGCAGGGCGTACACCCCTTCGGCGGGCGGTCCTGGTCGGTCGCTCCCGAGTGCGGACAGTCCGGGCACACGGTGCTGGCGGGGTCGATCGCGCATATATCCAGCCTAGGGCACACGGATCACGTCAAGGTGAAAATCCTCACGAGGGTCGGTATCGCTTTCATCAAGGCACGAAACGCAAACCGGACTCGCATCACTCCAGGCCGACCCGTCACGGGAGTCGTGCGTAACAGGCTTGCAATCCGCCGGTTAGATGCCCGCGACGAAACCTGCCTACCCTTGTCGAGGACTCATCGGATCAGCGGAGGAGACGCGCGTGTCGGTCTACGAAGTCGGCCTGCGGCTGGAGGGCAAGACCGTGCTCGTCGTCGGCGGCGGCACGATCGCCGGGCGCCGCGTGCCCCGGCTGCTCGACGCGGGCGCCCGCGTCCGCCTCGTCGCCCCCGAGGCCACCACCACCCTCTCCGACCTCGCCGCCTCCGGCGCGCTCCAGTGGGAGCGGCGCGGCTGGCGCGCGGGCGACGGCGACGACGCCTGGTTCGTGCTCGCCGCGACCGACGACCCCGCCGTGAACGCCGCCGTCGCCGCCGAGGCCGAGGACCTGCGCACGTGGTGCGTCCGCAGCGACGACGCCGAGGCCTCCGACGCGTGGACGCTCGCGCGCGCCGCCTTCGACGGCGTCAGCGTCGCCGTCTCCGCCTCCGGCGACCCCCGCCGCGCCGCCGCTGTCCGCGACGCGATCAGCGCGGCCCTGCACGCGGGCGACTTCGACGCCCCGCGCTCCCGCCGCACCCGGCCCGCGGGCGTCGCCCTCGTCGGCGCGGGCCCCGGCGACGCCGACCTCATCACCCTCCGCGGCCTCGAACTGCTCCGCCAGGCCGAAGTGGTCGTCTCCGACCGCCTCGCCCCGCAGGAGCTCCTCGACATGCTCGGCGACGACGTCGAGATCGTGGACGCCGCGAAGCTCCCCTACGGGCGCCACACCACCCAGGAGCAGATCAACGCCGTCATGGTCGAGCGCGCCCGCGAAGGGAAGTTCGTGGTCCGCCTCAAGGGCGGCGACGGCTTCGTGTTCGGCCGCGGCGCGGAGGAACTGGACGCGTGCCTCGACGCGGGCGTGCCCGTGGAGGTCGTCCCGGGCCTGTCCTCCTCGATCGCCGGGCCCGCCGCCGCGGGCATCCCCGTGACCGAGCGCGGCGTCGTCCACGACTTCACCGTCGCCACCGGGCACGTCCCGCCCGGCCCGCAGAGCCTCGTCGACTGGCACGCCCTCGGCGCGGGCAACGGCACCGTCGTCCTCCTCATGGCCGTCAAGAACCGCGCCGCCATCGCGGCCGCGCTCATGGACGGCGGGCGGCCCGGGGACACCCCGGTGCGGATCGTCGAGAACGCCACCACCAAGAACCAGACGGTCCGCGAATGCGAATTGTCCGACCTCGGCGTCACCGAAGCGCACCACCCGTCCGTCATCGTCATCGGGGCGGTCGCCGCGCGCGGCCGCACGCTGTGAGTTCTCCCAGCTAGGACCCGGTTTTCCGGCGGCGTCGAAGTGTCACTTCGGCGCCGCCGCAGTTTTACCTAATCCACCCTTTACAAGCCTGAACCCAGGCCGTAATATTCGTCCATCAACAGCGCGGCGATCGCCGTGTCTGCCACCGTGGCCAGGTCTTGGACCACTGGTGTACTTCCAAATGAGCGGGGTCTCTCGCTCACCCTTTTTGTCCTCTTTGGAGTGTGCATGCGCATTCGTGAGTTCCCTGCCGAGCTCGCTTCGCGGCTCAAAGTCGCGTACGCGGTCCGCAACGTCGACCTGACGCTGCCCGGACTGACCCTGGTGGACGAATGCGCCCCCCGCGCCGGCCATATCCTGGCCGCCCGGGTCGACGCCATCGGGCACCACAACTGGCTCGAACTCTCCACCGGCCGCAAGGCCGCGATCTACCCCGGGGACGAGATCCTCCTGGCCTTCGGCGAGCGCTACGCCCCCGACCAGTACGAGTCCCGCATCCCCGATGTCCTCGGCACGTCCGTGGACCTCGTCGCCGCGGGCGGCGTCGCCGGGGAGGTCCTCTCCCGGCACGGCGACATGCGCCCGCCGACCCGCCTGGAGCCCATCGGCATCCTCGCCGACCGCGAAGGCACCCCCGTCGACCTGCGCCGCTTCAGCGTGCTCGCCCCGTTCGGCCTGGGCGACCACCCGCCGGTGGTGTGCGTCGTCGGGACCTCGATGAACGCCGGGAAGTCCACGACCGCCGCGTCCGTGATCCGGGGCCTGTCCCGCTCCGGCCGCCGCGTCGCGGGCATCAAGATCACCGGGACCGGCGCGGGCGGCGACCCGTGGATGTTCCGCGACTCCGGCGCCGTGGTCGCCGCCGACTTCACCGACGGCGGCTACCCGACGACCGCGGGCGTCCCCGTTCCCGAACTCGCCGAGCTGGCCCAGACGCTCTACCACCACGCCGCCGCGCACGACGTCGACGCCGTGGTCATGGAGATCGCCGACGGCATCCTCCAGTCCGAGACCTCGGCGCTCCTGGAGTTCCCGCTCGTGCGCGAACTCGTCGACGGCGTCGTCCTCGCCGCCGCCGACGCCGCCGGGGCCCGCTACGGCGCCCAGCACCTGCGCGCGCTCGGCCTCCCGGTGATCGCCGCCTCCGGGCGCCTCACCCAGTCCCAGCTCGCCATCCGCGAAGCCGTCGCGGGCATGGACGCTCCGGTGTACACGCCGAACGAGCTCGCCGCGCCCGAAGTGGCCGCGGAGATCCTCGCGATGGCCGGCGTCTCGCGGGCGCGGCGCGCGGGCGTCCTCGAACTCGGCGAGGCCGCCTGACCCACCACTTGCACCTACTACTCCGGCAGGACCGACGGCGGCGCAGCAGCAGATGCGCCGCCTCGGCGAGAGACAACTGAACCGCAGGAACCCGACGGGCGGTGCGCGAGGCGCACCGCCACCTCTGTGCCCCGGGGCCTTCCGCTACGTGCGGGTAACCTGACCGGCTTGTGTCACTTGGGGATACCCGAGACCGATACCGTCTTGTGACAATGGCAGCCTAGTCCTAGTTGCACCCGCGAATTAGGCTCGGGTTCGTGCGCCTTCCCTGACCGCACCCCGCCCGCGTGAGACCCGCGCAGGCCAGCGAGCCGCCGACTTGCACCAGAAGCGCAGAGGAAACCCCCCTATGACCACTCGGAACGTCGACGCCCGAAGACTCAACGTCAAGGGGCTGCTCATCGCCGTAGGCCTCCCGGTGGTCCTCGTGGGCGCGCTCGTCGCCACGCTCCTGGGCACCGGCGCGTTCAGCCGCGAGAACGAGGGCGAGGACGCCAGCCTCTGGCTCTGGACCACCCCACTCGGCGAGATCGCCCGCGTCAACGGCCTCACCGCCGCCACCGACGTGCGCCTCGACATCACCGACGCCGCGGGCAACGCCGTCCAGATCGAGCAGACCGACTCCCACCTGCTGCTGCGCGAAATCGCCACCGGCAAGGTCTCCGCGATCGACCTCTCCACCCTCGAAGTCACCGGCAACGCCGAGACCGCCCCCGGCGAAGGCGTGCGCGTCGCCCTCTCCGACGAGGGCGCGTTCATCATCGACCAGACGCAGGGCCTGGTCAACCAGGTGGACCCCCAGACGCTCTCCGCGATCGGGGACCCCCTCCAGTTCCCGGCCGGGCTCACCGGCGGCGCCTTCGACGGCGACGGGATGCTGTGGGTCGGCGTCCCCCGCGAAGGCACCATCGTCCAGATCGAGCCGCAGGACTCCGGCGCCAGGACCGCTTCGACCGAGGTCGTCGCCCAGCCGCGCCAGGAGCTCGCGCTCACCGTCCTCGGCGACGGCGTCGCGGTCCTCAACTCCACCGCCAAGGAGATGACGACCATCCGCACCGACGGCCGCCGCGCCGTCACCCCCATCGAACTCGCCGGACCCACCGAGACCGCCGTGACCAGCCCCGGCACCATCGCCTCGGTCACCGTCACCGACCCGCCCTCGATCGTCACCGTGGACGACGACCAGACCCGCAGCTTCGCCATCGGAGCCGGGTCCTCCGAACTCCTCGGCGCCTCCGTCGAGTTCCACGAGCGCATCTACGTGCCCGACGGGACCTCCGGCCTCGTCTGGGTCTACGACCTCGACGGCAACGAGCTCCAGCGCATCGAGATCGACTCCGGCGGCGGCCCCGTCGAGCTCTACCACACCGGCGACACGCTGTTCGCCAACGCGGTCAACACGAACGCCGCCGTGGTCGTCTCCGCCGACGGCGTGGCCGCCCTCGCCCCCAAGAACCGCGACGACATCCTCGGCGGCGACGCCCCGCCCACCGAAGAGGACGACGGCGGCGACGAAGGCGACGAGAACGGCGACGAGGAGTCCGCCCCCGAGATCGGCCCGCCCGGCGCCGTCACCAACCTCGACGGCACCGTCGGCGACGGCACCATCAACCTCTCCTGGGACGCCGCCCCCAACAACGGCTCCGCCCTCACCAAGTACGTGGTCGAAGGCGCGGGCCAGACCTGGGAGATCGCACCCAGTCAGCGCGTCATCGAAATCGGCGACCTCGACAACGGCCAGGGCTACACGTTCACCGTGACCGCCCACAACGCCGAAGGCGCCGGCGACACCGTCACCTCCCCGACCATCACGCCTTCGGCAGAGGTCCCCGGCGCCCCGAGCGGCGTCGAGGCCACCGCGAACCCGGACGGCACGGTCACCGTGAAGTGGGACGAGGCCGACGGCCAGGGCAACGACATCTCCGGCTACCAGGTCGAGTCCGTGTCGGGCACGGGCGAGCGGACCGTGGTCGGCCAGGCCAACGGGACCGAGCTGAAGACCGCTGCGGGGACTCTCGACTACGGGACCCAGTACGCGTTCCAGGTGACGACCCTTTCGGGGGCCGCGGCTTCGGCTCCCTCGGAGCTGTCGGCCACTGTCGTTCCGTTCAACGTCCCGGACGCTCCGGGCGACCTCCTCGCCCAGAGCTCGGGCTCGGCGGCCGGAACGATCGACGTCTCATGGAGCCAGCCGTCCAACAACGGCCGCAACATCGAGAAGTACATCGTCACCGCCGGATCGCAGACCCAAGAGGTCACCAGCGGGACCACCGCGAGCCTCTCCGGCTTCGGCAACAACGAGCAGGTCAACGTCTCGGTGGTCGCAGTGAACGAGGCCGGACAGTCCGAGCCCGCCACCACGACCTCCAACACCATGAGCGCACCAACGGTCCAGATCTCCAGCCACGAGTCGCTCGCCAACCAGGTCAACTTGACCCTGGCGATCGACGACGGCGGCAGCAGCGACGCGCAGTGCACCCTGCTCAGCGACGGCGTCACCCAGGAGACCGTGTCCTGTCCCGACGTCTACGCCGTGACGGGTCTGAAGGCCTCTACCAGCTACAGCTTCCAGATCAAGATCTCCAACCCGGCCGGCAACATGACCTCCTCGACCTACAACGCGTCGACCACGACCATCACGGGCAAGGTCTATTTCAGGTGCGATGAGGGCTACGACACCGCTTACTGCGATTCGGTCGACGGCGTCGGTGTATATCCGCAGCCCGACCAGTCCGGCAGTTCGCTCGGCACCACGAACACCCCCACCAGCTACAAGGCGTACTGCTGGACGACCGGGCCCGACACCATCCCCCCGCGCGGCACCGAGGGCGGCCAGGCCGTCGACTACCACCCCGGAAAAGACGCCTCGAACAAATGGATCAAGATCGACTACGCTTCCAACGCGTACATTCCATTCATTTGGTTCAACATCGATGGGGTCGGGAAGAACTCCACGGGGGACCTCCCGGAGTGCTAGCAGGAGACATGAATGCACGACACCGAGCAGACCCACCCGCTGCGGGTGCCTAAGCGCATGCAGCAGCAGGTCCAGCTGGGCGCCGCGCAGGCCGAGTCGTTCGCCGCCGCGTTCGAGCGGCTCGGGGCGGCGGTCGACACCGTCGTGCTCGGGAAGCAGGAGGTGGTCAGGCTCGCCCTGACCGCCATGTTCGCCGAAGGCCACATCCTCCTCGAAGACGTGCCCGGGACCGGCAAGACGACGATGGCCCGCGCCATCGCCGCGGCCGTCTCCGGGCAGTGGCGGCGCATCCAGTTCACGCCCGACCTGCTGCCCTCCGACGTCTCCGGCGTGACGATCTTCAACCAGGCCAGCGGCGCGTTCGAGTTCCACCCCGGCCCGGTCTTCGCGAACATCGTCATCGCCGACGAGATCAACCGCGCCAGCCCCAAGACCCAGTCGGCGCTCCTCGAAGTCATGGAGGAGGGCCGCGTCACCGTGGACGGCCGCCCGCACCAGGTGCCGCAGCCGTTCCTCGTCGTCGCGACCCAGAACCCCGTCGAGATGGACGGCACCTACCGCCTCCCCGAGGCCCAGCTCGACCGCTTCCTCGTGAAGCTCTCCGTCGGCTACCCCGTCGAGGCCGCCGAGATCGAGGTCCTGCGCGGCACGCACCAGCGCAGCCCCGAGCAGCTCGCCGCCGTCGTGGACACCGACACCGTGGCGCAGATGGCCGAGATGGCCAAGCACGTCTACATCGCCGAGCCCCTGTACGCCTACCTCGTGCAGCTCGCGAACGCCACCCGCAACCACCCCCAGGTCGCCGTCGGCGTCAGTCCCCGCGGGCTCATCGCCCTCACCAGGGCCGCGAGCGTGTTCGCACTGTCCCAGGGCCGCAGCTACATCATCCCCGAGGACGTGAAGGCCCTCGCCGGACCGGTGTTCGCCCACCGCATCCAGCTCGCGCCCGACGCGGCGATGCGCGGGGCCACCGGCGCCCAAGTAGTGGCCGACGCCTTCAACCAGGTCTCGGTCCCGCTGCCCGCCTCGGCGGCATGAGCGAGACCGGTCCGGCCGCGGCACCGCAGGAGCCCGCGGCGTCACGGTTCACTCTGGCCGAACGACTGCTCGCCGTCCCCGTCACCGCCCGCGGCGCGGGCCTCGCGGCCGCCGCGCTCGCGCTCCTCGCCGCCGGATGGGCCTGGGGCTACCCCGAGCTCGCCGCGATCGGCGCCGCCGGGGCCCTCGCCTGCGTCGCCGCCGGGTCCGTGATCGCCGCCCGGCCCCGCCTCGGCGTCGAACGCACCGTCCACCCCGACCGGGTCTCCGTGGGCCACACCGCGACCGTGCAGCTCACCGTCACCAACACCGGGCGCTGGCGGGCCGTCAACGCCCGCGCCGTGGACACCTACGGCACCGCGCTCAAGCCCGGCTCGCAAGCGCCGCCGGGCACGGGCATCGAGACGCGCCGCGTCGCCGTCCCGCTCGCGCGCCTGCGCCCCGGCAAGAGCGCCTCCGCCAGCTACGTGATCAGCGCCGAGCGCCGCGGCGCGGTCGACGCCGGGCCGCTCGGCATCGGCAAGCGCGATCTCCTCGGCCTCGCCGCGACCGCCGGGAACTTCGGGCCCTCCGCGCGGCTGTGGATCCACCCGCGCCTCCACCAGCTCGCCCGCACCCCCGACGGCCTCGCCCGCTCCCTCGAAGGGACCGCCGACAAGATCGAGCAGGGCTCCCAGACGTTCCACGCGCTGCGCGAGTACGTCATCGGCGACGAGCTGCGCCACGTCCACTGGCGCACCTCCGCGCGCATCGGGAAGCTCATGGTCAAGGAGCACCTCGACACCTCGCTCCCCACGGTTGCCATCGCGATCGACGACCGCCCCGGGTCCTGGCCCGCCGAGCCCGCGCCGAACCCGCTCCTCGACCCGTTCGAAGCCGCCTGCGAAGCCGCCTACTCGGTCCTCACCGCGTGCTTCCGCGCCGAGTACCACGCCGCGCTCGTGCCCGCCTCGGGCGCGGTGCTCTCCGGCGCCGGGCGCGACTCCTACGGCGACCTGCTCGCCGAGCTCGCCCCGGACGCGACCGACACCCTCGACGGGTACGTCGCCCGCCTCACCGCCGCCCGCTACGGCGACACGCTCGTGTGGATCACCGGGACCGAGCCGCCCACCGACCGCCTCGCGCTCCTCAAGCGCGCCTACCCGACCGTGATCGCCGTGCACCTCGCCGCCGGGCTCCCCGCGTCCGCGTCCCTCGCGGGCGGCCTCCCCACCGTCCGCGCCGCCGACGGCGACCAGTTCGCCGCGGCCTGGAACAGCGGCGGGACCCGCCTGTGACCGCCCCGCCGATCGAGCGCGTCCGCCCCGAGCGCAGCGGCCGCCGCGTCCGCTACCGCCTCCGCGTCGCCGCCGTCGCGTCCGCCCTGACGCTCATGTGCGCCCTCGCGGGCGCCGTCGCCGCCCGCGTCTACCACGGGCAGACGCTCCTGCTCCTCGTCGCCGGGGCGGCCTTCGGCGCGTTCGCGATCGGCTTCGCGCTGCGCAACCGGCCCGCGTTCCTCGCGCCCTCCGCGTCCCTCGTCGGCCTCGCCGCGTACCTCCTCGGCGCCGTCGCGATCACCTCCGACGGGGCCGACCCGCTCCCGGCCACGGTCGCGGACGCGCTCGTGAACGCCGTGCCCCGCACGCTCACCGCGCTCATCCCCGTCGAGCCCGCCCCCGACACGGTCGTCGTCCCCGTCTTCCTCACCTGGCTCGCCGCGACCCTCGCGTGCGAGTTCGCGATCCGCTACGGCCGCACGCTCCTGGGGTGCCTGCCGCCGACGCTCCTGTACGGCGCCGGGCTGTACCTCGTCGGCCCCAACGCCGCCGCAGGGACCGTCTGGGCCGTCGCGTTCTGCGTCCTGGCCGCCGCCGCGCTCGCCGTCACCGCCGCCCCGCCCGAGCGCCGCCCCGACACCGACGCCGTCGTGGACGGCCCCGCGCCCTCGCGCGCGCCCGCGCTCATGGGCATGGTCGCCACCGCCGCGGTCCTCCTCGCCGTCATGGCGCTGCTCGTCCCGGTCGCGGCCCGCCTGGTCACCTCCAGCCCCGGCGACCCGCGCGAGTACGTCGAGCCGCCGCGCCTCACCGACATCGACCTCAACCCGCTCGTGCGCATCGCCGAGTGGTCCAAGTACCCCGACCAGGACCTCTTCAAGGCCGACACCAGCGCCGACGCGTGGATGCGCCTCGCCGTCCTCACCGAGTACGACGGCACCACCTGGCAGGCCGCGGGTGACTTCCGCACCGCGGGCACCGTCATCCCCGGCAGCGGCGACGCCGACTACTCCGCGGACGTCGAGATCATCGGCCTCGGCGGGAAGCTCGTCCCCGCCGCCGCCGACCCCGCGTCGGTGACCGGCCTGCCGATCGCCGTCAACCTCGGCACCCGGTGCCTCCTCACCCCCGACGGGCTCGCCACCGGCTCGACGTACCACGTCGACTCCGCGCTGGTCGCGGTCGATGCGGCCGCCGCCGAGACCGCCCGCGCGAACCTCGCCGACGCCGCCACCGTCGCGGTCCCGCCCGGCACGCCCGAGATCATGGCGACCATCGCCGACTACATCCGCACCACGTACGACACGCCCTACGAACGCGCCCAAGGGCTCGCGGACTTCCTCGCCGGGCACTACGCGTACAACCCCGAGGCGCCCTCGGGCCACGACCTGCCCTCGCTCGGGTTCTTCCTCGGCAGCCCCGTGGACGCGGGCGGGCAGCGCGGCACCAGCGAGCACTTCGCGGCCGCGTACGCGATCATCGCGCGCCTCATCGGCCTGCCGAGCCGCGTCGTCGTCGGCTTCGAGGTCCCCGGCGGCTCCAGCACCGTCACCGCCGCCCAGGGGTCGGCGTGGCCGGAGGTCGACTTCGACGGGGTCGGGTGGGTCCGCTTCGACCCGATGCCCGCGCCCGACGCGGTGCCCGTGCCGCCCGAGGACACCCTGGAGCAGATGGAGGAGGAGACCCCCAGCCCCGAGGAGGACTCCGGCGGCGGGGGCGAGGCCGAGGACTTCAACGACGAGGCCCTGGAGCAGGACGGCGACTTCGACGACGCGCTCGCCGAGGAGGCCGGGGGCCTGCCGGTGTGGGTCTGGTACGCGCTCGGGGCGCTCCTGCTCGCGTGCGTCCCGCTGCTCCTCAAGGCCCGCCGGGCCCTGCGCCGGCGCCGCAGGCTCACGCGCGGGACGCCCGCCGAGCGGGTCGCGGGCGCGTGGGCGGAGGTCCTCGCGGCGGCGTCGCGGGCGGGCGTGAAGGTCCCCGGCCACGCCAACGCGGAAGAGGCGGCGGCGCGCCTGTCGACGCTGAAGGCCGATATCGGTCCTTTGCCGCGTCTGGTCAACGCCGCGGCGTTCGCCCCCCATGCGGTCTCGGAGGCCGACGCCGACGCCGCCGCGGCCGTCGCGTCCGAATACTCCGGGCGGATCCGGCACCAGGTGAAAAGGTGGAAACGCTTCCTCACTTAGATTGTGCCCGTTAGAAGTTGATATTTCCCCACAAATTCATCAGACGGCGGCCCGATCCCAAAGCGTGGCGCTGACCTGGCAGACTGTGACGCATGGAGAACCCCTTCTTCTCTGTCCGTTTCCGCGGATACGACCGCGCCCAAGTCGACCGCGCGGTCGCCCGCATCAGAACCGCGACGGACGCCGGTGCCCCGCCCCACCCCGACTCGCTCACGAACATGGGCTTCCAGCTCACTCTGCGCGGCTACGACACCGCGGAGGTCGACGAGTACTTCGCCGAGGTCGCGAGGACGCTCCGCGGCGGATAGTCTGGGGGCGTGACCGCGCAGGATCCGTACCATCCTCATCTCCAGCCGCCCCCGGCTCCCGTGAACCAACCCCACATGCAGCCCGCCCATCCGGGCCCGCCGGTCCACGGCCACCCGCAGCCGTACCAGCAGGTCCCGCAGTTCCAACCTGCCGCGTACTGGCCGCCCGTCCCGGCGCCGGTCACCATCGACGGCTTCATGATCGTGCAGCCGCGCCTGCGGCCCATCCCGTCCGGCCCGGCGATCGGCTCCCTGGTCGCCGGCATCGGCGCCGTCCTCGGCGCGCTGCCGGGCATGATCTTCGCGATCGTCACCCCCTGGGCGGGGCTCACCTTCTTCATGAGCTCGGCCCTGTTCGGGATCGGCTCGCTGTTCCTGGCCCTCCACGCGCGCAAGCAGATCCGCGGCGCGGGCGGCGGGATCTCCGGCAAGGGCCTCGCGACGACCGGCCTCGTCATCGCCGTCGTCGCGCTGTCCCTCGCGGCGATCACCGGGCTCATCACCACCGCGAACTTCCTGTGAACGGCGGCGGCGCCCCCGGAGTCCGAGGGCGCCGCCGGTTCCGGGCCTTAGCAGTAGGCGTCGAAGTGCGACTGGATGGCCGACTTCTCCGCCGCGTCGACCGTCAGGTCGTACAGGTACTTCACGTGCGTCCACGCCTTCACGTAGTCGCAGCGGACCGAGGTGTTCGTCGGCATCCACTCGGCCGGGTCGTAGTCGCTCTTCGAGGAGTTCGCCGAGGTCGTCGCGATCCACAGCTGCGGCGAGCTGATGTCGTTGGCGAAGTCCTCGCGCTCGGCCGTGCTCCAGGCCCAGGCGCCCGACGCCCACGCCTCGGAGAGGGCCACCACGTGGTCGACCGTGGCGTTCGAGACCGTCGAGGTCCACTGGTTGTCGAAGTCCGACTGCCACGAGCCGGAGTCGGGCTGGCAGTCCGAACCGGTCTCGACGTCGCTGCCGTCGCGCTTGAGGACGTACTGCCGCGCGGTGCAGCCGTCGCCCACGCTCGACCAGTGCGGGAACAGGTCCCGGTCGTACGAGTCGCCGTGGGACTCGGAGGCGACGGTCAGCGCGTTCAGCTCCGACTGCGCGGTGGACAGGGACGGGATGCCCGGCGGCCGCACGGCCTGGGCCGGGGCGGCGTCGAGGACGAGGACCGTGAACACGGCGAGGGCCGCGGCCGAGACGACTGCGGCCGCGCGCTTGAGTGTCTGCATGGAGGCTCCTGCGGGGGAAGTGGGGGAGTGCGGGGGACCGGAAATCATCGAATCATGGGATGACGAAGCGACGCAAGGGGTGAATCACATCTTTTACCCACAAGACATGGCGAACTTACGCAACAGTTGATTCACGGACAAGCAGGATTTAGAGGCAATAGCACACTCCACACGCAAATACCTACAATGGAGACATGACTGTGAGCAGCCAGGAAACGCACATCGGCGGCCTCGCGATCGGGTACCTGCCCGACCGGCTCGGCTCCGCCTCCGACTTCGAGTTCGAATGGGGCGACGTCAAGTTCGTCCAGCGCGTCTGGGAGACGCGCCTTGACTCCGGAGCCTGGCGCGTCGACCTCCAGATCCAGGCGATGCGCGGCGAGGCCCTCGCCGACATGGACGCCCTGCGCGCGTTCCTCGCCGAGTACCACGAGCGCGGCGACGACTGGAAGCCCGAGCCCTTCGGCGCCGACGGCCTCGTCAGCGACCACGAGGCCGCCCGCCTCCTCGCCCCCGGCCTCGCCGTCGAGGTCCGCGACCCCTTCGGCCGCCAGGGCATCGACGAGGTCAGACAAGTCGCCGCCGCGATCACCAAGGCGCAGTGAACGACAGGGCCCGGCCGTTCGGCCGGGCCCTCGCCGTTCGGCGATCTGCGCCACATCGGTTGCGGATACCCCCGGGGGGTATGTTAGAACTACTTCCATGCGGAGCGCCGGTCCTCGGAGCTCATGCGCACCAACGGAGTAGTGCCCCTCAGGCATACCCCCTACCGGTATAGGAGACGGACATGTCGTCCACCGCGACCCCACCGGCCTCACGGCGCTGGATCGCCCTCGCGCTCATCGCCCTGGCCCAGTTCACCGTCATCATGGACACCTCGATCATCGGCGTCGCCCTCCCGAAGATCCAGGAGGACCTCGGCTTCACGCAGGAGGGCCTCTCCTGGGTCTTCAACGCCTACGTCGTCGTCTTCGGCGGCCTGCTCCTGCTGGGCGGCAGGCTCTCCGACCTCCTCGGCGCCCGCCGGATGTTCGGCCTCGGCTGGCTGATCCTCGCCGCCGGCTCGCTCGTCGCCGGACTCGCCCAGAACCCCGCCGCCGAACTCGCCGGACGCGGCGTCCAGGGAGCCGGGGCCGCGCTCATCGCCCCCTCGGCGCTCACACTGCTCATGATGCTGTTCGGCTCCGACCCGAAGGAGCTGACCAAGGCGTTCGCGTTCTACGGCGCCGCCGCGCCCGCGGGCGGCACCGCCGGGGTCTTCCTCGGCGGCCTCATCACCGAGTACGCCTCGTGGCCCTGGGTCTTCTACATCAACATCCCGATCGCCCTCCTCGCCCTCGCCGCCGCCCCGGCGCTCCTGCCCGGCGGCCGCGCCCAGCGCGGATCGATCGACCTCCTCGGCGCCCTCACCGCGACCCTCGGCCTCGCCGCCGCGGTCTTCGCCATCGTCCGCGCCGCCGAAGTCGGCTGGGCCGCACCCGCCACCTGGGGCACCCTCCTGGGCGCCGCGGTCCTCATCGCCGCGTTCCTCGCCCTCCAGGCGAAGCGCGCCAACCCGCTCATGCCGCTCGCGATCTTCCGCGCCCCGAACCTCGGCGCGGCCAACCTCGCGCAGCTCCTCCTCGGAGCGGCCTGGATCCCGATGTGGTTCTTCCTGAACCTCTACCTCCAGCAGGTCCTCGACTTCTCGGCCTTCCCCTCCGGTGCGGCGCTGCTGCCGATGACCGCGCTCATCATGATCGGCATGGTGGCCCTCGCGCCCCGCCTCATGGCCCGCTTCGGCGCCAAGGCCATGGTCATCACCGGCCTGGTCCTCCTCGCCGGCGGCCTCTTCTGGCTCTCCTTCATCCGCCCCGACGGCACCTTCGCCGCCGACGTCCTCCCCGCCTCGCTCCTCGCGGCGCTCGGCATGGCCCTGGCGTTCATCCCCTCGCTCCAACTGGCCATCTCCAGCGCCCGCCCCGAGCAGGGCGGCCTCGCCTCCGGCATCGTCAACACCGGCTACCAGATCGGCTCGGCCCTCGGCCTCGCCGTCATCACCGCCCTCGCCGTCGCCAACGGCGCCGCCGACATCGGCGACAAACCCGCCCTCACCGACGGCTTCTCCACCGCCTTCACCGCCGCAGCCACCCTCGCCCTGGCAGCAGCCCTCCTCGCCGCCCTCACCCTCCGCCCCACCAAAACCAACCCTTAAACACCAAAAAGCTCAGGGACCAACCGAAGTTGGTCCCTGAGCTATATACGTACTCCCGAGCGGATTCGAACCGCCGTTTCCGCCTTGAGAGGGCGGCGTCCTAGGCCCCTGGACGACGGGAGCTTGCCTTGTTGTTCGCGGGCTGGCCGCGGCAACGGAGACAACTGTACATGGTCGGGGGAGGGGGTGCGCAAGCGGGATATGGCTTGTGATGTGGCCTACGTCAGGGGAGTGCGGGCCGGGCGTGGCGCCGACACCTTTTCAGGTGAACCCCCGTTGCGCCCGTCCCGGCCCGCCGGGCGACTGTAACGCGCCGGGGCGGGAGGTGCGGCGTGATTCTCACTGGTTGCTGGTGGTGGTCTGTCCGGTGATGCCGTCGAGCCAGGCGGAGTCGACGCCGTCGTGGTAGTTGACGAGCTTCGCGCCGAAGGCGTCGTCCCCGACCTTGGCGGTGATGCTGGCGATGACGCCGACGGTGGTCACGCAGACCTCGAAGGAGCCGACGGGGGCGTCGGCGGCGCCTTGGACGTCCACGCAGTCGGCGAGCTCGCCGGCGAGGGTGGTGTCGGAGAACTCGGCGCTGGCGGCCGCGTCGGCCGCGGCGGCGGCGAGCCAGGACGCGACGTCCTCGTCGGTGGGCAGGAGGCCGTCGAGCTCCTGGCCGAGCCAGACGGCGAGGTCGGCGGCGTCCTCGCCCGCCCACAGGGACGGGCGGTCGCCGACGACGACGGCGGCGGTGCCCGCGTCGGGGTCGACGGCCACGAGCAGGGCGTCGTCCGAGCCCTCGACGAGGTACTCGGCGGTGTAGGCGTGGCCCTCGCCGTCGACGAGGCGCTCGCTCAGCTCGGTGAGGGCGGCCTGGTCCTCCGAGGCCGTCTCCTCGCCGCCTTCGCCTCCGGAGCAGCCGGCGGCGAGCGCCAGCAGCGCCGCCGCGCCGAAGGCGGCGCAGCGCCGGAGGGGGTTCTGCACGATCATGGGGCTCCACTTCCGTAGTGCTCGGCGATGGAGGCGCCGGGGCCGCTCTCGGCTGCGCTCGCGAGCCGCGGTTCGGGCGTCGGCATCCGGGGGGCACGCCTAGCACAGGTGTCTGATCTGAGATAGGACTCCACCTTATAGCGCCCTATCCAGCCTCCATGTAACACGACGCGGGCCCGTCGCCGCCATCGCGTTTTCGCGGCTCGGAGGCACTGCCGCCGGGGCCGGGGCGTAGGCTGGGGTGCTGTGGCCGGCGCAGTGTCGGGTCGGCCGAAATCCTTCGGACACGGCCCCGTAATCGGGCCGATAGTCATGATTCGGCTATCTCAGGAGTGACAGTGGCTGCAATTGAAGACATCCGCGCCAGGGAGATCCTCGACTCCCGCGGGAACCCCACGGTCGAAGTGGAGATCCTGCTCGACGACGACACGCTTCAGCGCGCGGCGGTGCCCTCCGGCGCCTCCACCGGCGCGTTCGAGGCCATCGAGCTGCGCGACGGCGACAAGTCCCGCTACCTCGGCAAGGGCGTCGAGAAGGCCGTGGACAACGTCAACGGCCCGATCCGCGACGCCCTGATCGGCATCGAGGCCTCCGAGCAGCGCCTCGTCGACCAGGCGCTCCTGGACGCCGACGGCACCCCGGACAAGTCGAACCTCGGCGCGAACGCCATCCTCGGCGCGTCCCTCGCCGCCGCCAAGGCCGCCGCCGACTCCGCGGAGCTGCCGCTGTACCGCTACGTGGGCGGCCCGAACGCGCACCTCCTGCCCGTGCCGATGATGAACATCCTCAACGGCGGCTCCCACGCGGACTCCAACGTGGACGTCCAGGAGTTCATGATCGCCCCGATCGGCGCGCCGACGTTCAAGGAGGCCCTGCGCTGGGGCGCCGAGACGTACCACGCGCTCAAGTCGGTCCTCAAGGACCGCGGCCTGTCCACCGGCCTCGGCGACGAGGGCGGCTTCGCGCCGAACCTGGAGTCGAACCGCGCCGCGCTCGACCTCATCGCCGTGGCCGTCGAGAAGGCCGGGTACAAGCTCGGCACCGACATCGCCTTCGCGATGGACGTCGCCGCCACCGAGTTCTTCACCGACGGCGCCTACCTCTTCGAGGGCCAGAAGAAGACCGGCGACGAGATGAGCGCCTACTACGAGGAGCTCATCGGCGCCTACCCGTTCGTGTCCATCGAGGACCCCCTCTCCGAGGACGACTGGGCCGGATGGTCCGCGCTCACCGCCGCCGTCGGCTCGCGCCTCCAGATCGTCGGCGACGACCTGTTCGTGACGAACCCCGAGCGCATCCGCCGCGGCATCGACGAGCAGGCCGCCAACGGCCTGCTGGTCAAGGTGAACCAGATCGGCTCGCTCACCGAGACCACCGACGCCGTCGAGATGGCCCACCGCGCGGGCTTCGGCTGCATGATGAGCCACCGGTCCGGCGAGACCGAGGACACCACCATCGCCGACCTGGCCGTGGCCATGACCTGCGGCCAGATCAAGACCGGCGCCCCGGCCCGGTCCGACCGCGTCGCCAAGTACAACCAGCTGCTGCGCATCGAGGAAGACCTCGGCGACGCGGCCCGCTACGCGGGCGCCTCGGCCTTCCCCAAGTTCGGCAAGTAGTCGGATCGGCGAGCAAGAACGTATCCAGGGGAACCTGAAGCGGACCTGAAGCCGCCTGAAGGGAACCTGAAGTGAAGGCCCCCGTGCTTCGGCGCGGGGGCCTCCGCCTTGCCGCATCGACTAGGCTGGGCCCGTGAACGCGAGCCGCCGACCCAGCCGCCCCGGAGGACGATCCACCGGTCCCGGCCGCACCCGCGCCGCCCGGCGCCCCGCCCCCGGCGCCGCGGGCCGCGCCGAGGTCAAGCGGGTCCGGTACCGGCCCGCGAAGAAGGTCTCCCGCCGCGCCGCCGTCCTCGCGCTCGTCCTCTCCGCGCTCGCCCTCGCCTACGCCTACCCCCTGCGCACCTACGTCGAGCAGCGCATCGAGATCAACCGCCTCGAAGCCGAGCAGTCCGCCCAGCAGGACCGCATCGACGACCTGGAGGCCGAGCGCCTCAAATGGGACGACCCCGAGTACGTCGAGGCCCAGATCCGCTCCAGCCTCCTCCTCGTGCCCCCCGGCGAGGACCTCGTCATCGTCATCGACGAGGACGACCCGAAGCACACCGGTGGCGAGGACGACGAATCCGGGGCCGACAAGCCCTGGTACGAAGCGCTCACCGATACCTTTGAAGACGCCGATCAGCTTGATCCGGACGAGACCGAGGAACCGGGGGAGTAACCGAGTGAAGCCCGAAGCGTGGCCGCAGGACCCGCAGCCGGTGACGGAGGCCGACGCGGCCGCCGTCACCAAGCAGCTCGGACGCCCCATCCGCGGCGCCCGCGCCGTCGCCTGGCGCTGCCCCTGCGGGCAGCCCGCCGTCGTCGAGACCGAACCGCGCCTGCCCGACGGCACGCCGTTCCCCACCACGTACTACCTGACCTGCCCCAAGGCCGCCTCCGCGATCGGCCGCCTCGAAGGCGGCGGCGTCATGAAGGACATGAACGAGCGCCTGAACGCCGACCCCGAGCTCGCCGAGCACCACCGCCGCGCCCACGAGGACTACCTCGCCCGCCGCGCCCGCCTCGGCGACGTCCCCGAGATCGCGGGCGTCTCCGCCGGGGGCCTGCCCGACCGCGTCAAATGCCTCCACGCCCTCGTCGGCCACGCGCTCGCCGCCGGGCCCGGGGTCAGCCCCATGGGCGACGAGGCGATCGAGGCGCTCCCCGAGTGGTGGCGCACCTCAAGCTGCGCGACGAAGCAGGAGGCCGCCGAATGAGCGCCCGACGCGTCGCCGGGATCGACTGCGGCACCAACTCCATCCGCCTCCTCATCGCCGACGTCGACGACGAGGGCCGCCTCCACGACGTGGTGCGCCGCATGGAGGTCGTGCGCCTCGGCGAAGGCGTCGACCAGACCGGCCGCCTCTCCGCGGCCGCACTGACGCGCACCCGCGACGCGCTCGCCGACTACACCGCGCAGATCAAGGAGCACGGCGCCGAGGCGGTCCGCATGGTCGCCACCTCCGCGAGCCGCGACGCCGCCAACGCCGCCGACTTCACCGCCATGGTCGAACAGGTGCTCGGCCAGGCCCCCGAGGTCATCACCGGCGACGAGGAGGCCCGCCTGTCCTTCACCGGCGCCGTCGCCACCCTCCCCGCCCACGAGGGCCAGCGCCTCCTCATCGACATCGGCGGCGGCTCCACCGAGTTCGTGCGCGGCACCGGCGGCGACGTCGTCGCCGCGATCTCCGTCGACGTCGGCTGCGTCCGCATGACCGAGCGCCACCTCCACTCCGACCCGCCGCTGAGCGGCGAGATCGGGGCCGCGGTCGCCGACGTCACCGGCATCGTCGACAAGGCGCTCGCCGTGGCCGACCCCGGCCGCGAGGCGACCGAGCTCGTGGCCGTCGCCGGGACCGCGACCACCGTCGCCGCGATCTCCCTGGGCCTGCCCGCCTACGACCCCGACGCGATCGACGGCACGCGCCTGACCTACGCGCAGGTCGCGCAGGTCGCCGACGACCTGGCCGCCGCCGGTCTCGACGAGCGCCTGGCGATCCCCGTCATGCACCCGGGCCGCGCCGACGTCATCGTCGGCGGCGTCCTCGTGCTGCGGACCGTCATGGAGCGCAGCGGCATCGGCGAGGTGCTCATCTCGGAGCACGACATCCTCGACGGCATCGCGCTGTCCGCTTAGGACGTACGGAGCGGCCCCCTGCGACGATTCGCAGGGGGCCGCTCCCGTATCCGCTTACACTGCTTGCAGTTCCCTCGCGGGGGCCTTCGAGGAGGCCCGCCACAGCTCGGCCGCGAGCCACAGCGCCGACACCGTCACCAGTGCGCCCCAGGCGATCCGGCCCGACTGCGGCAGGAAGAACTGCGGCAGGTACGTCACCATGAGGACGGCGAACGGCACGCCGGACCACTTCGACAGGACCCCCGAGCGCCACACCGCGACCGCGGCGAGGACGCCGGCGACCGCGATGAGCGCCAGGCCGATCGCGAACACGGTCATGGCGGTCGCGTCGTAGCGGAACGCGTCGCCGACCTCGGTCAGGGTCGCGTCCCCGTCGGCCACGGCGCGCTCGCCGATCGCCTTGAGGCCGTAGACTTCCGCGCCGTAGTACGAGATCGTCAGGCCCGAGCCGATGTAGCCGATCGTAGCGGCCAGGAACGCGGTCTTCTCGTTCTTCGTCCCCTCCAGGAAGCCGCGGAGGGCGCCGTACCCGAGGGGGATGAGGATGAGGCCGACGATGGCCGAGACGTGGGCGATCGACCATCCGGCGCTGGCCCAGGAGGCGGCGCCTTCGAGGGTGGTCTGGTCGGCGCGCGGGGCGACGGCCTCGTAGACGACGAAGAGGACCCCGGCGAGCGCGAAGGCGAAGGCGCCCATGCGGGCTCGGGGATCGGGGGCGGTGCGGGTCATGGATGCTCCTTGGGGGTCCACCGCTCGCTTTGGTGAGCGGTGCTCTCTGTTGAGAGCAATGATTGCACATCGTTTCCAAGGATGCAAGAGCGGTGCTCTCGTTTCTGTACACTGGTCTCATGAACGCGCCGAGAACCGCCAGAGAACGCGCCCGTGCCGAGCTCACGAAGGAGATCCTCGCGACCGCCCGCCGCCAGCTCGGCGAGGTCGGGGCCCCGGGGCTGTCGCTGCGCTCGGTCGCGCGCGACCTCGGCATGGCCTCCTCGGCCGTGTACCGCTACTTCGCGAGCCGCGACGAGCTGCTCACCGCGCTCCTCATCGAGTCCTACAACGAGGTCGGCGAGGCCGCCGAGCGCGCCGACCGCCCGAAGGCCGTGCCCGAGAACCGCTGGACCGGCGTCTGGAACGGCGTGCGCGACTGGGCCCTCGCCAACCGGCACGAGTACGCGCTGCTGTTCGGCACCCCCGTCCCCGGGTACGCCGCCCCGCACCTGACCACCGAGATCGCCGCGCGCATGCCCCTGACGCTCGCGCGCATCGTCGCGGACGCCAAGCGCGGCCCCGGCCTGCGCCCCTACACCGGCCCGCAGTGCGACCCGGCCGCGATCGAGCCCGCCATGCTCGCGCTCCTCGAAGAGGGCGCCTTCACCGTCGAGGAGACCGCGCGGCTCATCCTCGCCTGGAACCGCCTCGTCGGGATCATCGGCTACGAGCTGCACGGCCACCTGAAGAACGTGACCGCCGACGACGCCGCGTACTTCGACTACGCGGCCCGCGCCGAGGGCGCCAACCTCGGCCTCGCGTTCGACTGAACGCCGAAGGGCCGCCCGGCGGATGCCGGACGGCCCTCGCGCGGAGTCCCGGAGGCCGTGCGTCGAACCGGCCTCCTAGAAGAAGTACAGGCCCAAGGCGATCGCGGCCACGAGGAGGACCGCCGCGACCGCGGCGAGCACCCAGGGCCAGCGGCGGCGCGCGCGGTGCTCGGAGACATCGCCGACGACGACGGTGACGTTGTCGGGGCCGCCGCCTTCGAGGGCGAGGCGCACCAGCTCCTCCGCGGCCGCCTGGGGGTCGGCGAAGTCGCGCAGGACGTTCTCGATCACGGCGTCGTCCACGACGTCGCTGAGCCCGTCGGAGCAGAGCATGTACCGGTCGCCGATCTGCGCGGGCCGGGTCTCGAAGTGCGCCGGGGCGGGGTTGGCCTGGAGCACGCGGGTGACGACGGACTTGTAGGGGTGGTCCTGGGCCTCGGCGGGGGTGATGGCGCCCTCGTCGACCAGGTGCTGCACGTAGGAGTCGTCCACGGTCACCTGGACGAAGTCCTCGCCGCGGACCTGGTAGGCCCGGGAGTCGCCGATGTGGACGATGTCGACCGCGTCGTCGCCGAGCCACAGGCCCGTCAGGGTCGTCGCCATCCCCTCGGACTCGGGGTTCTCGGCCACGGCGGCGCGGATGCGGTCGCGGGCGGCCTCCACGACCTCGCCCAGCTCCGCGTGGGCGTCCGCGGGGGAGCGGCGGGCCAGGCGGGTCACCTCGGCGATGGTCACCCCGCTGGCGACCTCGCCGGCGGCGGCGCCGCCCACGCCGTCGGCGACCGCGAGCAGCCGCCGCGACGCGAGGTGGGAGTCCTCGTTCAGGTCGCGGACTTTGCCCACGTCGGTGGCGGCGCCGTAGCGCCATCGCAATTCGGTCACAGGCGATCACCACTGATTCGGCACTGAGTTTCGGCAGTCTGTTCAAAGCTTGGCCGTTCGAGGGACATGGGCGCAAGTGTAGTGGTCCCGCACTCACAGGACGCGACCGTTGAGCCCCGGTCCGCGCACCGGACGCGCCCCGCGCTGTATCCCCCGATCGTGCCACCCTGCCAACCCGCCGCTGAGCTGCGGTGACGTCCCGATTACACTGGATTCAGCCCGCTTCGCCACCCACCCCCGGGAGCTGCCATGAAGTCCGTGCTGGCCGACCGCTACGTCCTGGAGCACGAGATCGCCCGGGGCGCGGTGGGCGTCGTCTGGCGGGCGTTCGACCGGATCACCGGCGAGTGGGTCGCCGTCAAGGTCCTCCGCGAGGAGCTGCGCGGCGAGGCGGAGATCTTCGAGTCCTTCCGGGCCGAGGCCGAGATCCTGCGGACCATCGACCACCCGGGCGTCGTCGCGGTCAAGGACTTCATCGTCACCGACGCGGTCTGCGCGGTCGTCCTGGAGTTCATCGACGGCCTGGACCTGCGCGAGCACCTGCGCGTCCACGGGCCCCTCCCGGCCGCCGAGGCCGCCCTGCGGTGCGCCAGCGCCGCCGAGACCCTCGCCGCGGTCCACCGCTCGGGCTACCGCCACTCGGACGTCAAGCCCGGCAACCTCATGCTCGACGGGACCGACGGGGTCAAGTTCGTGGACTTCGGCATCGCCCGCGCCGCCGCCTCCCGCACCGCGCCCTCCCACGGCACCCCCGAGTACATCGCCCCCGAGGTCGCCTCCGGGGACTCGGCGAGCACCGGCGTCGACAACTACGCGCTCGGGCTCGTCCTCTACGAGGCGCTCACCGCGCACAGCGCCTACCGCGGCGGGTCCATCACCGAGGTCGTCGAGCGCCACCTCACCCGCATCCCCGTCAGGCCCGCGGCGGTCGACCGCGACCTGTGGCAGGTCGTGGAGACGCTCCTGGCGCTCGACCCGCGCGCCCGCGGCGACCTCGACGCGATTGCCGCCGAGCTGCGCCGCCTCGCCCCGCGCCTCTCCCGCCAGGCCACCGCGCCCATCGAACCCGAACTGCGCGAACGGGACGCAACGAAGTCCTTCTCCTACGAGCCCGTCACGCCCCACGCCGCCGAGGGCATCGGCGCGCTCCTGGCCGCCGGGCAGGAGCCGCCCGCCGAGCCCGCGCGGCGCGGCCGGTTCCTCGTGGCCGCCTTGGTCCTCGTGGGACTCGCGGCCGCGGCGGTCTGGGCCGTCGCGGCCCTCACCGGACCCGACGTCCCGAATGCGGAGAATGCGGGCGATCCGTCTGAAGAGGCCGGAACGTCCGCCCCCGTCGAGGACGAGTCCTCTGCGGACCCAACGGAACCGGACCCGAGCGCCTCGGCCACCGCCGACGCGGAGTCGGCCACTCCTGAAGGGCCGGAGTCGGAGAGCCCCGACAACGGGGCGGAATCACCTGATATGTCCGGATCAGAGGATGAAAATGGAGGCTCCACCGAGGACGGTTCCGACGACGACTCGCCCGGATCGGACCTCATCGGTTCCCCCATGCCGACAAGTGAAAACGGCCGCGACAGTCGATAATGATCCATGCGCGGCGAGTGACGCCGCGTCGCCCGAACCGATGAGGGCGATGGGGATCACACGATTGGAATTCTCCGATCAGGCGTTGCAATCCCGTATCGCTCGCCGTCGGATTCACAAGGCTTGCAGTGCTTTCCGTGGTCACGCAGCACGAACCATCGGTCGGGGTCTATCGACACATTGGAGCTGTCCACTTGTCAGGGCGGCATCCACATGGCATCCTGTCGGGCATGGCAGGAAAAGAACTCAACGCGACCTCAGCAGCATTGCTGGGCTTGCTGCACGAAGGACCGATGACCGGCGGACAACTCATGGCCGAGGCGACCCGTCGCCTCGGTCCGTACTGGACCATGACGCGCTCGCAGGTCTACCGTGAACTCCCCGCCCTCGCCGAAGGCGGCCTGGTGCGCGTCGGGAAGCCGGGGCCGCGCGCCTCGGTGCCCTACACGATCAGCGCCAACGGCAAGCGGGCGTTCACCCGCTGGCTCAACGAGCCGGCCCGGATCGGCCAGCTGCGCGACCCCGTCGCGCTGCGCACGGCCTTCCTCGACTACCTCTCGAAGGACACTGCCGACGAGATGTTCGCCGACGCGGTCGAGCAGCACCAGGAGGCCTTGGCAGAGGCCCGTGCCGCCGCGAAGGACTACGCCGACGAGGACCCGAACGCCGCCGTCGCGATGGAGTTCGCGATCGGCTACCACCGCTCGGCCCTCAGCTGGCTGAAGAAGCGGTAGACCGCCGGACCCCGGCGCCGAGCCGGACGCACGACATCAAGCACGGAACGGGACGCAGGCCCAGCAGGGCTCGCGTCCCGTTTCGTATGAGCCCGAATACAGGCGTACCCTGATCTGTTGTGACCAGTGTCGATGTTTCCGCCGATCTCCGCGAACTCAAGGCGACGCTCGCCAGCGTCGAGGCCGTCCTCGACCTCCCCGCGCTCCGGCGCGAGCTGTCCGAGCTTGAGGCCGCGGCCGCCGACCCCGGGCTGTGGGACGACCCCGATCACGCCCAGAAGCTCACCTCCCGCCTCTCCGCCGTGCAGGCCGAGCTCAAGAAGCTCGCCTCGCTGCACGGGCGCATGGACGACGTCGAGGTCCTGTTCGAGCTCGCCGACGCCGAGGACGATCCGAGCGCGGCCGCCGAGGCCGGCGCCGAGCTCGCCTCGATCCGCAAGGCCGTGGACGAGCTGGAGGTCCGCACCCTCCTCTCGGGCGAGTACGACGAGCGCGACTGCGTCGTGACCGTCCGCTCCGGCGCCGGTGGCGCCGACGCCTGCGACTTCGCCGAGCAGCTCATGCGCATGTACCTGCGCTGGTCGGAGCCGCACGGCTTCGGCACCGAGGTGTACGACGTGTCCTACGCCGAGGA
Source organism: Glycomyces mayteni (assembly GCF_042428885.1). Classification (NCBI taxonomy): domain Bacteria; kingdom Bacillati; phylum Actinomycetota; class Actinomycetes; order Glycomycetales; family Glycomycetaceae; genus Glycomyces; species Glycomyces mayteni. The sequence goes on along the minus strand of NZ_JBHMBP010000003.1, from coordinate 420,660 downwards.
GGCCGGCATCCGCTCGGCGACCTTCGCCGTCAAGGGCCCGTACGCCTACGGCCACCTCTCCGTCGAGCAGGGCACGCACCGCGTCGTGCGCATCTCGAAATACGACAACCAGGGGCGCCGCCAGACCGGCTTCGCCGCCGTCGAGGTCGTCCCGGCCCTGGAGCAGACCGACGAGATCGACGAGATCCCCGAGGACGAGATCCGGGTGGACGTCTACCGCTCCTCCGGCCCCGGCGGGCAGGGCGTCAACACCACCGACTCGGCGGTGCGCCTGACCCACCTCCCGACCGGCATCGTCGTCTCCTGCCAGAACGAGCGCTCGCAGCTCCAGAACAAGGCCACCGCGATGGCCGTCCTCAAGGCCAAGCTCCTCCAGCGCACCCGCGACGAGGAGCGCGCCAAGGTCGACGAGCTGCGCGGCTCGGCCACCGCCTCGTGGGGCGACCAGATGCGCTCCTACGTCGAGCACCCGTACCAGATGGTCAAGGACCTGCGGACCGGCTTCGAGACCGCCGACGTCAAGGGCGTCTACGACGGCAACATCGACGGGTTCCTGGAGGCGGGCATCCGCTGGCGCAAGAGCGGCGAGAAGAACGCCGAGTAGCCCCGGATCGTAGATCGTATTTCCTATAGGATCTACGATCCGCTGTGGACGGCCCGTGCCCGCCCGGTGACCCTTCGACGCGCGTGCATGGGCCTCCTGACCACATGTGCTTCCCCCGTTCGGGCGAAATCGCGTCGTTACCACCGGGCGGTCGCGACATATGGGTCGGAAACGACGGAATATGCCACGCTTGTACTGGAGCCGCCGGACCGGCTCCGGAATTCGGCGGATAGACTCCGCCTCGTGATTCAGCTTGAGGGTGTAACCAAGCACTACCCCCGGTCGAACCGGCCCTCGGTCGAGGACATGAACGTCTTCATCGACAAGGGAGAGTTCGTCTTCTTCATCGGCCCGACCGGTGCGGGTAAGTCCACGATCATCAAGCTCCTGCTCCGCGAAGAGATCCCGGACAAGGGCAAGATCACCGTCGGGGACACCGACGTGACCCGGCTGCGCCGCTGGAAGACCCCGGCGTACCGCCGGAGCATCGGCTGCGTGTTCCAGGACTTCCGGCTGCTGCCGAACCGCACCGCCGCCGAGAACGTGGCGTTCGCGCTGGAGGTCATCGGCAAGCCCAAGTCCGTGGCCCGCCGCGTCGTCCCCGAGGTCCTCGAACTGGTCGGCCTCGGCGGCAAGGAGCACCGCTACCCGCACGAGCTCTCCGGCGGCGAGCAGCAGCGCGTCGCCGTGGCCCGCGCGTTCGTCAACCGCCCGCTGCTCCTGCTGGCCGACGAGCCCACCGGTAACCTCGACCCCGACACCTCGATCGAGATCATGCGGCTCCTCGACCGGATCAGCCGGACGGGCACCACCATCCTCATGGTCACCCACGACTCCAACATCGTGAACCAGATGCGCCGCCGCGTCATCGAGATCGAGAACGGCCAGATCGTCCGCGACCAGGCGCGCGGCGTCTACGGCTGAGCGAAAGGCAGAACCAGAGCTAATGCGCGCGAAGTACGTGATGTCCGAGGTCTTCCTCGGACTGTGGCGCAACATCTCCATGACCGTCGCCATGATCATCACCATGGCCGTCTCGCTGACGATGCTCGGCGCGGGCCTGCTGCTGTACAACCAGGTCGACGTGATCGAGGAGTACTACCAGACCAACCTCGAAGTGGTCGTCTACCTCGACCGCGACATCGACCAGCCGACTACCGACCAGCTCAAGGCCGACCTGGAGGCCTCCGGCTACGCCGAGCAGGTCGTGTTCGAGTCCAAGGACAAGGCCTACGAGCGGTTCAAGGACACGTTCGAGGAGTCCAAGGACCTCGTCGACTCCGTCGACCCCGAGGTCCTCCCGGCGGCCTTCCGCATCAAGATGAAGAACATCGACGACGCGCCGAAGCTCATCGCCGACTTCCAGGAGCGCGAAGGCGTCTACCAGGTCACCAACCAGCGCGACATCCTCCAGCAGGTGTTCGACATCCTCGGCGGAGCCCAGCGCCTCACCCTGATCGTCGCGCTCGTCCAGGGCATCGCCGCCCTCATGCTGGTCGCCAACACGATCCAGGTCGCCGCCTACTCGCGGCGCCGCGAGGTCGCCATCATGAAGCTCGTGGGCGCCCCGAACTGGTTCGTCCAGGCGCCGTTCGTCCTGGAGGCCGTCTTCGCCGGCGTCATCGGCGCGATCTTCGCGTTCGCGACGCTCATCGCCGCGAAGTTCCTCGTCATCGACGGCCAGTTCAAGGACCTGTTCTCCCTGATGCCGCCGATCAGCATGCAGTCGATCCTCATGCTGCTGCCGATCCTCACCGGCATCTCCGCGCTCATCTCCGCGGTCACCGCGTGGATCACGTTGCGGTTCAACATCAAGGTCTGACCCTCACCTGATCGGGGCGCTCGCGCCGATCTGCCTGAAGATCCGTCGCAGATGGACTAGATTCTGGCGCTATGAGGCGAATCGGATGGCTGCTCGCGGCCCTGCTCCTGACGGCGGGGACCGCGAGCAGCCCCGCATTCGGGGTCTCCCAGTCCGATCTCGACGAGGTCGACCGGCAGAAGGCCGAGATGGCCGCCGAGCTGGAGGACGCCTCCGACGAGGTCCGCGCCGCAGGCGCCGTCCTCGCCGAGACCGAGGCCCGCCTGCCCGGCGCCGAGCACGAGGTGGACGTGGCCCAGGGCCGCGTCGCCGCCGCCGAGGCCGAGTCCGCGCAGGCCGCCCGCGAGGCCGAGGCCGCCCGCGAGGCGCTCGCCGCGGCCGAAGCCGAGTACGAGGCCGCCGCCGCGGCCGTCGACGAGGCCCGCGAGGCCCGCGCCTCCCTGTTCAACGCCACCGCCCGCGGCGCCGAGCTGCTCACCGTGGACGCGATCCTCTCCTCCGACGACCCCGCCGAGGCCATCGACGGCCTCACCTACCTCGAATTCCTCATGGACGGCAAGGACCAGGCCGTCCAGGAGGTCACCCTCTCGCGCCGCGAGGCCGCCAACGCCGAGAACGCCGCCGCCACGGCCCAGGCCGCCGCCGAGGCCGCCGAGGCCGCAGCCGCGCAGGCCCTCGCCGACGCCCAGGCCCGCGAGGCCGAGGCGCACGCCGCGCAGCTCGCCGTCCAGCAGCTCCAGGCCGACCAGGAGGCCGCGCTCGCGGTCGCCGAGTCCTCCCGCGACGAGGCCCAGGCCGACTACGACGACCTCGAAGCCGAGTCCGAGCGCCTCGCCGACCAGCTCCGCCGCGAGGACGACGACGACAGCGGCGACCACGGGGGCGGCTCGTCCTCGGGCGGCGGTGGCGGCGGGCGCGGCTGGGTCGTGCCGGTCGACGGCTGGAAGTCCTCGGACTTCGGCTGGCGCATGCACCCGATCTTCGGGTACGCGCGCCTCCACGGCGGCACCGACTTCGCGGCGTCCTCGGGCACCACGATCCACGCCGCGGCCTCCGGCAAGGTGGTCTACGCGGGCTGGAGCTCGGGCTACGGGAAGCTCACGTGCATCTCGCACGGCGGCGGCGTCACGTCCTGCTACGCGCACCAGTCGAGCATCTGGGTGTCCTACGGCGAGCACGTCGACAAGGACGAGGGCATCGGCGCGGTCGGCACCACCGGCGACAGCACCGGCCCGCACCTGCACTTCGAGGTGCGCGTCAACGGCGAGCGCGTCAACCCGGTGCCGTACCTCCCGTCCTGCCTGTGCCGATAAGGTTTCGACGTACGACTGTTCGATCGTTAAGCTTGCCTGGTGTCCAAGAAGAAGCAGGAAAAGGTCAAGCACTCGGGTCCCGAGCGCTCGGTGGTGACCACCAACCGGAAGGCCCGCCACGACTACGAGATCCTGGACACCTTCGAGGCCGGGATGGTCCTGTCGGGGACCGAGGTCAAGGCGCTGCGCCAGGGCCGCGGGAACATCGTCGACGCGTACGCCGAGATCCGCAACGGCGAGGCGCGCGTCCACAACTTCCACATCCCCGAGTACGACTACGGGACGTGGACGAACCACCCGCCCCGGCGCATCCGCAAGCTCCTGCTGCACCGCTCCGAGATCGACAAGCTCGCCCCGAAGCTCGACGAGGCCGGCCTGACGCTGGTCCCGCTCTCGGTGTACTTCCAGAACGGGTACGCCAAGATGGAGCTGGGCCTGGGCCGCGGCCGCAAGAACTACGACAAGCGCCAGGCCATCGCCAAGCGCGAGTCCGACCGCGAGATCGAGCGGGCCATCGGCCGCGCCAACAAGCGCGGCGGGAGCTGACGGGAATATCGGGTCGACCCCGCCCGTTGAGACGGGGTAGAATTCCGCAGTACAACTGAACAGGGTGAAATACTCACTCGACGTTGCGCCTGGCATCCATCCAGGGGCTGATCGGTTTCGACTCCGTACGTTGACGTGAGGGAAGCGGGTCGAGGAAGCCAACGCCGTCTCGTAAACCGATGTTGGAAACCAACAAGTGCCAACGCAAAGCAACGCACTGACTTCGCCCTCGCTGCCTAAGCGAGCGTGAAGTTTGCCGCACCAGGGGCGCATCCGCCCTGGACCTGCGGCATCATCTAAGGATGCTGTGGCCGTCGTCTTGATCGCTGGGACGCCGTCCGAGACTTTCGGCGATTAGAGCCCGTCTCACCGACTCGTCCGCGTGATCGGTGGGGCTCGATAAAAGGCACAGCGGACTGCACCCGGAGAAGCCTCATGAAGGCCGCGGAGGACCAGGGTTCGATTCCCTGCAGCTCCACAGAAGACAAGGCCGGGACGCTCACGCGTCCCGGCCTTCGTCGTGTCCGGGGTTCGGCCGTGTTCGGGGTTCAGTCGTGTCCGGGGTTCGGTCAGGCTGCGGCGCAGGCTCTGCGGCGGTAGGCGTCGAAGACGGTGCGGGCGTCGGGGCCGAAGTCCTCCCAGGGGCGGGCCGAGGCGTCGGCGGCGAGGGCGGTGAAGAGGGGGATCGCCTCGGGGCCGCGGCCGGAGTTGACGAGGCCGTAGGCGGCCCAGCCGCGGTCGGCGTTGGCGTAGGGGCCGGCGGCGCCCTCGCGGGTGCCGAGGTGGCGCAGGACCGCGTCGACGGCGTGCTGGACGCGGGCGTCCTTCCAGACGTGCTCGTCGACGTCCTCGTAGTCGTAGGCCGCCTGCACCGTGAGGAACGCGAGGGACGGGTGCGCGGCGGCGGCGCGCTCGGCGAACGCGAACGGCGGGTCGTAGGAGCCGTTCCCCTCGGGGGACCAGTACATGAGCGCGAACTCGTGCCCGGCGCGGTGGAGCGGGTCGCGGGCCTGGAGCTCGCTCCAGATGCCGGTGAACGTCTCGGGGTCGTAGCCGCGGGCGCGGGCGAGGACCACGAGCGTGAACCACGGGGTCGGGTCCTCGGGCGCGGCCTGGGCCGCGTGCTGCGCGGCGGCCTCGGTGCGCGCGACCGTGCGGTAGAACGCCTCGTGCTGCTCGGGCGTCGTCTCCTCCGGGGGCCGGTTCCCGCGCAGTTTCCATGCGAGCCAGAACGTCCCGTGCGCGTCGACCGCCGCGAGGTCGCGCTCCGCCCCGCCCGCGCCGCGCCACGCCTGGAGCCACGTGCCGTCGTCGGCCGCGGCCTCGCCGAGGGCGTGGACGGCGGCCGCGCGCATCGCCCAGTCGCCGTAGGAGCGGTGCAGCAGGTCGGCGGCGGGCCGCCAGTCCCCGCCGCGGGCGGCCGCGACCGCGGCGGCGATCACCGGGACCGCCTGGCCCGTGTCGGTGCGGAGCGCGGCCGCCGGGGGCATCCCCCACCTGGTGACGTCCACGGGCGGGACGTCGGGCAGGCCCGGGATGACGTCGGCGGGGTTGACCGTCGGATCGGTCGACTGGATGAGCGCGATGATCTCCGACTGGGACACGGCGCCCATGTACGCGGACAGGGACTGGCCGCGGCGCTTCGCCTCCTTCCGCATGGCCATCAGCACACGGGTCTTGGCCTTCAGGAGCAGTGCCACGTTGTGTTCGCCTTTCAGGTGGTCGTGGTGAGCAGTGCGCGCAGGGGCGCGGTGTCGGGGCGGTCGGCGACGGCGGCGTCGAGCGCCTCCGGGGAGGCGTTCGGCAGCGCCGACGCCAGGCCGTCGCGGACGGCGAGGCGGGCGCGCTCGCGGCGCACCCGAGGCGGGTCCCCCGGGCGGCCCGGGGCCAGTTCGAGCAGGAGGCCCCGGTCGAGCGCGTCCAGGAGCGAGGGAAGGGACGGCTCGCGGCCGGTGGCGCGGGCCGCGCCCGCGAGCAGCGCGTCGGCGGGTGAAGGCGGGGCGGGTCCGCGGAGCACCGCCTCGAACAGCGGGCCCGGGTCGTCGAGCAGCCCGGCCGCGTCCCCCGCGGGGACCGGGACGGTCCCGGGCGCCTTGAGCATTGCGACCGCCGCGATGCGCTCGGCCCTCGGCGGGTGCGTGTCGAACGGGCCCGCCGGGGACGCGTCGAGCGGGCCGAGCGCCCAGAGCGCGTTGACCGTCGCCGCCGAGCCGACCGCGAGCGCCGCCGCGCGGTCCGCGGCCTCCTCCTGGCGGCGCGCGAGCCCCGCGGAGGCGCGCAGCACGACGGCGCCCCAGCGGTGGAGCACGGCGTGCAGGCCCCGCTGGAGGAGGTCGTCCCGGTCGAGCGCGTCGAGGGTCCGCACGTAGGAGCGGCGGGAGCGGTGGACGGCCCCGGCGAACCGGGTGTCCCCGTTGGCGTAGTGCGCGAGCTCGTGGGTGAGGACCGCGGCGAGCTGCGCGGCCGTCATCGCGGCGACGAGCGGTGCGCCGACGGCCATGCTCCGGTGCGTCCGGAACCGGCGGCGGTCCTCGCGCACCGAGGCGTTCGCGTCCCCGGTCAGGCGGATCTCGTCGGGCGGGCCGGTCCCCGCGGCCGCGGCGAGCGCGCGGACCAGCGCCCACAGGCGCGGCTGGGCGCGCTCGTCCACGACCGCGCCGCCGTGCGGCGCGCGGTCGGCGGCGGCGAGCGCCCACAGCCCGTACCCGAGGGCCGCCAGGACCGGCAGCAGCCCGACCGCGATCTTCGCGCCTCCCCACGGGGACACGGTGAACGCGTACACGACGGCGCCGACGAGGCCGCCCCCGATCGCGAGGATCAGCGCGGGGACGGCCCCCGTCAGCGCGGCCCACCACAGGGCCCGGAGCGCGGTCAGCGCTTGTCCTTCTTCCGCTTGTCGAGCCGTGCGGCGATCTCCCGGATCCGGCGCATCTCCTCGTCGAGCTCGGCGGCCGCGGCCGGGTCGGCGAGCTCCCACAGGTCGGTGAGCTCGTCGTCGGCGGCGCTGCGCTCCACGCCGTGGATCTCGGCCGCGTCCCACGCGAGGAGATGAACGCGGCGCTCCAGCGACGGGTCCTTCGCGAGGACCGCCTCGACCCGCTCGGCCACGCCGCCGCCCGGCCGGGCGAGGGCCGCGACTTCGCGGCGCACCTGCTCGGCGGACTTCCCGCCGCCGATCCGGGTCTGGAGGTGCGCGGCCCCGGTGAGGACCACGCCCGTGACCACGGCGACGGTGACCCCCGAGAAGAACCCGTAGACGAGGTTCAGCGCGAGGCCGTTCGCGCCCCACACCGCGAACACGGCCGCGGTGGCGACCATGCACACCAGGTACCACCAGTACCCGACCCGCTCCAGCACCCGGAACCACGCGGGCTTGCGCCCCGGGAACCCGTCGAGGGCCTCCGCGAGCCGCTCGACCGCCTCGCGCACCCCCGGGCCCGCGTCGGGCGCGGTGATGATCACCTGCTCCGATCCACGCCCGCGGACCAGCCATCCCACCTTCGCCACGGCCACTCCTCACTCGCCGCGGGCCCTGCTGCCCCGGCGGTCGCGGCCATCCTCCCGGGCCCTGCTTACGGCCCGCTTACACCGCGCCCGCTAGCCTGGGCCGGACGGTGTTCCACGAGGTCGGTGAAGCGAGTGCAGGCAGACACGGAGGCGCTCCGGTTCGGCGTCCTCGGGCCCCTGGAGGTGACCCGCGGCGGACCCCTGCCGCTGCGCGGGCCCCTCCAGCGGCGGCTGCTCGCGGCGCTCCTGGCCCGTGCGGGACGGCCCGTCCCGGTCGAGGACCTCACCGAGGCGATGTGGGACGCCCGCCCGCCGCGCGACGCCCGCAACGCCTTCCTCGTGTGCCTCCACCGCCTCCGCCGCGCCCTCGGCGAACCCGAACGGATCGCCCTGGGCCCCAGCGGATACCGCATCGACGTGAGCGAGTCGGACTTCGACGCCGCCGTGTTCGCCGCCCGCACCGCCGCCGCCCGCCGCGACCGCGCCGCCGGACGCCTCGACACCGCCGCCGACGAGTACGCCGCCGCCGAGCGCCTCTGGCGCGGGGACGCCTACGAGGGCCTCGCCGACACCGGCCCCCTCCGCGACGCCGCCGCCCGGCTCGGCGAGGATCGGCTCCTCGCCCGCCAGGAGCACCTCGAAACCCGCCTCGACCTCGGCGACCACGATGCCGCGGCCGCCGAACTCGCCGACCTCGCCCGCGCCCACCCGTACCGCGAACGCCTCGCGGCCCTGCGCATGCTCGCCCTCCACCGCGCCGGACGCCGCGCCGAATCCCTCCACGTCTACCGCGAGGCCCGCGCCGCCCTCGCCGACGGGCTCGGCATCGACCCCGGGCCGCTCCTCCAGCGCCTCCACGAAGCCGTCCTCCGCGACGACGACCGCCTCGGCGGCCTCGCCGCCGCGACCCTCGACGGCACCTGGACCCCCATGGCCCGCAACCGGACCGAGCCAAGAGCCGCGGCCCGCACCGTCCCGCGCGAACTGCCCGCCGAAGCCGCCGGGTTCACCGGCCGCGCCGCCGAACTGCGCGACCTCGACGCCGCCCGCACCGGCAGCGACGCCGACGGCATCCCGCCCGCGCCCCTCATCGCCCTCACCGGCATGGCCGGAGTCGGCAAGACCGCGACCGCCGTCCACTGGGCCCGCCGCATCGCCGCCGACTACCCCGACGGCCAGCTCTACCTCAACCTCCGCGGCCGCACCGCGCTCCCGCCGCTCGCCCCCGCCGAAGCCCTCGCCGCCCTCCTGCGCTCCCTCGGCCGCACCGGCGACCAGGTCCCCGCCGACCCCGACGAAGCCGCCGCCCGCCTGCGCACCGCCACCGCCGGACGGCGCCTCCTCGTCCTCCTCGACGACGCCGAGTCCGCCGCCCAGATCGCCCCGCTCCTGCCCGCCGGACCCGGCTCCCTCGTCATCGCCACCAGCCGCGACCGCCTCGACGACCTCGCCCCCCACGGCGCCCACCGCCTCCGCCTCGCACCCCTCGCCCCCGCCGACGCCACCGCGCTCCTCAAGGCCCTCATGCGCCTCCCCCGCGCCGCCGACCGGCCCGACCTCGCCGACCTCGCCCGCGCCGCCGGATACCTCCCGCTCGCCCTGCGCCTCGCCGCCGCCAACCCCGACCGCCCCGGCGCCCCCGCCGAAGGCGTCGCCGCCGTCTTCGACCGCTCCTACCGGGCCCTCCCCGAAGACGCCCGGCGCATCCTGCGCCTCCTCGCCCCCGTCCCCGTCAGGTCCCTCTCCACCGAGGCCGCGGGCGTCCTCGCCGGACTCGACCCGACCGCCGCCGACACCGCCGCCGAACGACTCGTCCACGCCCACATGGCGAACCGCGACCCCCGCGGCAGACTCGTCCTCCACGACCTCATCCGCGACCACGCCCGCGGCCTCGCCGACCCGGCCGAGCGCGCCGCCGCCCTCGACCGCCTCCACCACTGGTACCTCGACCGCGCCGACGCCGCCTGCCGCACCCGCCACCCCGGCTACGCCCGCCTCCCCGGACCCGCCCGCACCGCCCCCGACACCCCCGAGCAGGCCGCCCGCTGGCTCGACGGCGAACGCGACGAACTCGTCGCCGTCGCCCGCACCGCCAGCGGCGAGACCGCCTGGCGCCTCGCCGACATCCTCCGCGGCCACGCCTGGGCCGAACTCGGCGCCGCCGACTTCCTCGCCCTCGGCCAAGCCGCCCTCCACCACGCCGACGGCAGCCTCCCCGGCGAGGCCGCCGCCGAACTGTGCATGTCCACCGCCTACGTCAAGTCCCGCGACTTCACCGACGCCGCCCGCCACGCCGAACGCGCCGCCGACCGCGCCCGCCGCCTCGGCTGGGACTTCGGCGAAGCCTCCGCCCGCCACAACCTCGCCCTCGCCACCTGGAACCTCGGCCGCCCCCGCACCGCACGGGACCACGGCGAAGCGGCCCTCGCCATGAACCGCGCCGCGGGCCGCACCCGCGCCGCCAGCGTCAACCTCGGCGCCCTCGCCGTCATCGCCGCCGACCTCGGCGAACCCCGCACCGGGCACCGCCTCCTCACCGAGGCCCTCGCGCTCGCCGAGACCGCCGGGGACACCGCGCTGGCCGCCTCGCACCTGCGCGGCCTCGCGGCCGTGTCGATCGCCCTCGGCGACGTGCCCGCCGCCGCACGCGCGCTCGACCGGGTCACCGCGATCGAGGTCGGCGCGGGGGAGCGGGAGCTCGGCGCCTCGACCGCTGCGTTCCTCGCGGACCTGTGCGCCGCGCAGGGCCGCCACGAGGACGCGCTCGCCTACGCGGACATGGTGGTCCGCCAGGCTGACCTGCGCGGCGACCGCGCCAGCAAGGCCATCGGGCTCGCCGCGGCCGCCGCCGCGCTCAACGGGGCCGGGCGGCACGAGGAGGCCGTGGCCGCCGCCGCGCAGGTCCTCGGCCTCGTCCGCGGCGAACTCGCCTCCACCCGGATCAGGGCCCTCGTCGAGCGGTCCGCCGCGCGGATCGCGCTCGGCGCGGCCGACGCCGCCGAAGCCGACGCGGCGCAGCTCCTCGCGCTCGCCGAGGACGGCGGGTACCGGACCGCTGAGGCCATGGCGCGCAACCTGACGGCCGAGGTGAGGCTCCTCCGCGGCGACGCGGACGGCGCCCGCGCCCTCGCCGAGTCCGCCCGCGACGCGCACCGCGCCGCCGGGCACCGGGCCGGGGAGGAGTGGTCGCTGCGCGTCCTCGGAGCGGCCGTTTCCACCGCCCGCTGAGTGCTATGTCCTTAAGATCACACTATGCACACGTTGTTGGTGGTCCTGCACGTGCTGGGCGTGGTCGTTTGCGTCGGCCCGGCCATGCTCATGCCGTGGCTGGGGGAGCGGGGGCTGCGCGAGAGGGACGGCGACCGCGTTCACCAGGCCGGGCGGCGCACCATGCTGTTCAACGCCCTCACCCTGGTCGCGGCCCTGTTCGGGGTGCTCGCGACGACCACCAGCGACCGCTACTCCTTCGCCGACGCCTGGCTCATCATCGCCTCGACCCTGTACGTCGTGGCCGTCGTCAACGGCGCGGCCGTCATCCCCGCGGTGCTCGCGCGCATCGGCAAGGAGCTCCAGGACGCGCACGGGGTCATGGACGGGGAGCTGCTGGAGCAGCACCGCGGCCGCCTCCTGGCCCTCTCCGGCCTCAACCTCGTCTTCTACACCGCCGTGGTCATCCTCATGGCCTGGCGGCCCGGTGCGAATTTACGGCTCCGCAGGCGTTCGCCGTGGCCGCGTCCCGGCGCGTCAGTTCATCGCCGGGTCGGACGGGTAGTGCGCGACCGCGGACAGCATGCCGCCCTGGCGCTTCCACACCATCGACCACAGGTCCTCGGGGCTCGCGGAGAACGGGTCGGCGGGGAGGGCGTCGAAGACCATCCACGCGCCCGCCTCGATCTCGGACTCCAGCTGGCCCGGCGACCAGCCCGCGTACCCGGTGAAGACGCGCATGCCCTCCAGCAGCGGCGCGACCTCGTCGGGGTCCCGGGACAGGTCGAGGGTGCCGAGTCGCCCGAGCACGGGCCGGAACGCGTCGGAGAAGGGCGCGTCGGCCTTGCGCCAGCCGAGGCCGATCGCGGCGTCGGGCTGGACCGGCCCGCCCTCGAACAGGACCGCCGGGTGCCCGGCGAGCACCGCCCACTGGTCCAGGTAGTGGGCGACCTTGCGTTCGGTGGCGCGGTTGAGGACCACGCCGAGGACGCCGTCGGACTCGTGCCCGACCCCGATGACGACGGTGCGGTCGAAGTTGGGGTCCTGAAGACTCGGCGTGGCGACGAGCAGACTGCCCACGAACGACCTCGTCCGCGCGGGCGTCGTCTCACGGCTCACCATGGCTCCACCTCCGTTCTGCGCCCGCCTCAGCAAGGAGTGCTCGGGGTCCTGGGTGCGGCCCGGTTTCACCCGCACGGTATCCCGCGGGAGCGCGCTTGCAGCAAGGTTCTCGCACTTTCCGGAGAATTACACCGTGGTGTCGGGAGCCCGACAGTTGTTTCCTCACGGAGGGTGCGCAGGAGGGGACGATCCGCCGTCGAGGAGGTCGTCGCAAGTGGAGAAAGGGGCCCCAGGTTCCCCTGGGGCCCAAGTGATATAAGACCGGCGCTACCGGAGCCCGGCGAAGAGGTCGTCCTCGGGCAGGCGCGACTCGATGCGGGACTCGACGAGCTCGTAGTCCTCGGTCGGCCACGCCTTCTCCTGGATCGCGCGCGGCACGGCGAACCAGAACCCGTCCGGGTCGACCTGGGTCGCGTGGGCCTTCAGGGCCGCGTCGCGGATCTCGAAGTACTCGGCGCACTCGACGCGGGTGGTCACCCGCTCGCTCTTGTCGCGGGTCCAGTCCCCGGCGTCCATCCAGTCCTTGTACGGCGACTCCAGGCCCGCGTCGACCATCGCGTAGTGCAGGGCCTCGATGCGCGCCTTGCCGAAGCCGTGGTTGTAGTACAGCTTCAGCGGCTGCCACGGCTCGCCGCGGTCGGCGTACCGCTCCGGGTCCCCGGCGGCGTCGAAGGCCGCCACGGAGATCTCGTGGGTCTTGACGTGGTCGGGGTGCGGGTAGCCGCCCTCCTCGTCGTACGTGGTGACGACGTGGGGCCGGAACGAGCGCATGATCTCCACCAGCGGCGCGGCCGCCTCCTCGGTGGGCACCAGGTAGAACGCGTCGTCGGGGAGCGCGATGCCGGAGTCGGGGAGCCACCCGTCGGGCAGGCCTGAGTCGGTGAACCCGAGCCAGTGCTGCTGCACGCCGAGGATCTCGCGGGCGCGGGCCATCTCCTCGCTGCGCACGCGGGGGAGGTTCTCCTGGATCTCGGGGCGGTCCATCTTGGGGTTGAGGACGTCGCCGCGCTCGCCGCCGGTACACGTGACCACGAGGACCTCGATGCCTTCGCGCACGTAGCGCGCCATCGTCCCGGCGCCCTTGCTCGACTCGTCGTCGGGGTGGGCGTGCACGCACATCAGACGCAGGGTGCTTCGGTTCGTCACAGCAGTCGACCTCGCTGGCTGGGAGACAGGGATCCTCATCGCTCGGACCGACTCGCGCACCGCGGTAGTTGTCGGCTCCGGCATTCTGTGCAACGATACTCGATAATCAATGCTTCCCGGTTTCTCCCGGAATCCGGACTCCCGGCGGCGAAGCCGCTGATCGCGAAGGAAAGCCGCGCCAATGACTGAGACGCAGACCACGGACGGACGCGTGCCGGAAACGGCTGACGTGTCCTTCCCCGACGGTCGCTACGGTCACCGCCGCGAACCCTCCAAGCGCCGCCCGGGGGTGACCGCGGTCCTCACGGCCGGGGTGATCACCGCGGGCGTCGTCGCCGCCTGGCTCCTGGTCCAGGCGAACGGCCAGAACGACGTCACCGAGCGCCTGCTCGCCTACGACGACTCGATCGAGGGCCAGGTCGCCGTCACGTTCGAGGTCTACAAGCCGGCGGGCGAGGGCGCCACCTGCGCCGTCCGCTCCCGCGACCTCGCCGGGGCCGAGATCGGCTACGCCGAGGTGGAGGTCCCGGCGGACGACTCCACCCGCGTGGAGATGACCTACGTCCTCCCGGTGGAGGGCGACGCCAACACCGGTGAAGTACTGAGGTGCTGGCAGGCCGATTGAGCACAGACTTCCGGCCCGTCGCACCGCATTCCGGTCGGCGGGCCTTTCGCTATCCGGGGCCCGCGCCCGGCACGCGGCGCGCTGAGGCGGGACCCGCACTACGGATCGCACTAATCGGAGGATTGAGAACACATGGCTACCGACGCTAACCAGGGCACCTGGCTGACCCAGGAGGCCTACGACCGCCTCAAGGACGAGCTGGACGAGCTCGTCGCGAACCGACCCCTCATGGCCGCGGAGATCAACGCCCGCCGCGAGGAGGGCGACCTCAAGGAGAACGGCGGGTACCACGCCGCCCGCGACGAGCAGGGCAAGCAGGAGGGGCGCATCCGCCAGCTCGAAGACCTGCTGCGCAACGCGAAGGTCGGCGAGGCCAAGGACTCCGACGAGATCCAGATCGGCACCGTCGTCACCATCGCGTTCGACGGCGACCCCGACGACACCGAGAAGTTCCTCCTCGGCTCCCGCGAGATCGCCGCGACCACCGACCTCACGGTGTACAGCCCGGACTCCGCGCTCGGCGCGGCGATCCTGGGCCACAAGATCGGCGAGACCGTCGTCTACAAGACCCCCAAGGAGATCGAGATCTCCGTCAAGATCGTCGAGGCCGAGAAGTTCCTCGGTTAGCACCGCGCGCGAAAGGGGGCCCTCCGCGGAGGGCCCCCTTCGGCGTTCCTACGCGCGCTGGGTCCAGCCGACGTCGATCCGCTTGCCGTACTTGTCGAAGTAGTGCAGCGCGTCCATGTGGACGGCGACGGTGATCGGCTGCCCCGCGGACACCGGGATGTGCGGGGGGAGGCGGAAGACGAGGTCCGCGGGCTTGCGGATGGGGCCGTTGTCGGTCTCGCCGCGGCGCTCGGCCGGGGCCTGCCCGAAGCCGGAGAACAGGCCGCCGAGGCGCCGCCGCGGCTTGGAGCCCGAGCGCGCCAGGTCCGGCTTGTCGCCGATGCCGTCGGGGACGACCGCGGTCGCGCCGATGTCGAGGAACACGAGCGTCTCGTGGCCGTGGTGCTCGTAGAAGCGGACGCGGCCCTGGATCGACTGGCCCGGGTGGCCTTCGGCGACGGGCGCGAGCGCCTCCGCGCGCATCCCGACGACGATGTTCTCCCCGTGGTAGCGGGCGACGGCCCGGCCGCGCAGGTCGTGCCAGGGCAGGCGCAGCTCCTGGTCGCCGAAGTCGAGCGCCACGTAGCGGTCGAGGAAGACGTTCACGCGCGCTTCGAGGAGGTTCATGCGCGGGGTGCCGAGGAACGCCGCGACGTACATGGTCGCGGGCCGCTCGTACACCTCGTCGGGGGTGCCCACGTCCTGGAGGACGCCCTTGCGCATGACCGCGACCCGGTCGGCCATCGTCAGGGCCTCGGTCTGGTCGTGCGTGACGTACAGGGTGGTCGCGTCGTGGCGGCGCACCAGCGAGGAGATCTCCGTGCGCAGCTCCGCGCGCAGACCGACGTCCAGGTTGGACAGCGGCTCGTCCATGAGGAACAGCTTGGGGCGCCGCACCAGGGCCCGGCCCATCGCGACGCGCTGCTGCTGGCCGCCGGAGAGCTGGCTCGGCTTGCGGTCCACCAGGTCCGAGATGCCCAGGGCCCCGGCCATGTCGCCGACGGCGTCGGGCACGGACTGCGCGCCGTTGCCCTTCCCGAGCTTGAGGGGGAAGCCGATGTTGTCGCCGACGGTCATGTGCGGGTAGAGCGCGAAGGTCTGGAAGATCATGGCGGCGTTGCGTTCACGCGGGGGCAGGTCGTTCGCGTACTCGCCGTCGAGGAGGATCTCGCCGTCCGAGGGCGTCTCCAGTCCGGCGACCATGCGGAGCACGGTGGACTTGCCGCAGCCGGAGGGGCCGAGCAGGACGAGGAACTCGCCGTGGTTGACCTCCATGCTCAGCGAGTCCACGGCCAGGGTGTCGCCGGGGAACACCTTCGACACGTTCTTCAGCGTGACAGCAGTCACCGTTGACTCCAGGGGTTCAAGGGGATGGACGGGTTGCGGTCGGGTGGCGGGCCGGACGGCCATGCCGGGCGGCGGCGCTGGGCGGGCGGCCGGTACGTGTCCCGCGAGCTTCGCCACGGTTACGGGATGACTGCTCGTAGCTTAAGCCTTCCGGTCTCCCTGGGTAACGGGGGTCACCCGCTGTTGCAGTAGTGCGGTCGCGTGAGGTGAACGACGATTCACCCTGGGTGCGAGCTGGGGTTTCGGAACCCGAAAATGACCGCCCAAGGGGCACCGGAATCGACATTTCGGTCGCTGGCAATCGTTTTCGGGGCGTTCGGGAGAAGCGCGGAACCGGCCCCGGAACCAGGTGCGGGCACCGTCCGCACCGCGGGCACTACGATCGAGGCGTGACGGAGCTCGTGACCCTTTCCGACGTCCGCAAAGCCGTGGACGCGCTCGCCGGGATCGTCCGGCGCACCCCGCTGGAACCCTCCCGCGACCCGGTCCTCGCCGGGGTCCACCTCAAGTGCGAGAACCTCCAGCGGGCCGGGTCGTTCAAGATCCGCGGCGCTTACATGCGCGTCTCCGGCCTCAGCGAGGACGAGCGCCGCCACGGCGTCGTCGCCGCCTCCGCGGGCAACCACGCCCAGGGCGTGGCCCTCGCCGCCTCGACCCTCGGCATCCGCTCCACGGTGTTCATGCCGGAGGCCGCGCCGCTCCCGAAGGTCGCCGCCACCAAGGGGTACGGCGCCGACGTCGTCCTCGGCGGCCTCACCGTGGACGACGCCCTCGAATCGGCGCACCGCTTCGCCGAGGAGACCGGCGCGACCCTCATCCACCCCTTCGACCACCGCGACATCGTCGCCGGGCAGGGCACCATCGCCCTGGAGGTCCTCGAACAGCTCCCCGAGACCGCCACGATCGTCACCTCCGTGGGCGGCGGCGGGCTCATCGCCGGGATCGCGGCCGCGGCCAAGCAGCTCAAGCCCGGCATCCGCATCGTCGGCGTCCAGGCCGAGGGCGCCGCGTCCTACCCCACGTCCCTGGCCGCCGGGCGGCCCGTGAAGCTCGACAAGATGCACACCATCGCCGACGGGATCGCGGTCGGGCGCCCCGGCGACGTGCCGTTCGTGCACGTCGAGCGCCTCGTGGACGAGATCGTCACCGTCACCGAGGAGGACATCAGCCGCGCGCTCCTGTCGCTCCTGGAGCGCAACAAGCTCGTGGTCGAGCCCGCCGGGGCCACCGCGTACGCCGCGCTCCTCAACTACTCGGTGGCCTACGACGAGCCGTGCGTCGCCGTCCTCTCCGGCGGCAACATCGACCCGCTCCTCTTGATGCGCCTCATCGAGCACGGCCTCGGCGCCTCGGGCCGCTTCATGCGCGCGAGCCTGCGCTGCGCCGACCGCCCCGGCGCGCTCGCGACGGTCCTCAGGCTCGTGGGCCGCTACGGGGGCAACATCGTCGACGTCTACCACCAGCGCTCCGACCCGCGCCTGAGCGTCGGCGAGGTCTCCGTGGACCTCTCGATCGAGACCCGCGGTTCCGAACACGCGACCGAAATCGTTGCGGCCCTGCGCGACGCGGGGTACTTCGTGTCGGTGGAGGGTCCTAGCATCTGAGGCATGACGAAAACTCTGGACGAACTCATGGAACCGGGCTGGGCCAAGGCCCTCGCCCCCGTCGCCGACGACGTCGCCAAGATGGGGGAGTTCCTCCGCAACGAAGTCGCCGAGGGCCGCAAGTACCTGCCGGCCTCCGAGCACATCCTCCGCGCCTTCCAGCAGCCCTTCGACGACGTCAAGGTCATCATCGTCGGGCAGGACCCCTACCCGACCCCCGGGCACGCCATCGGCCTGTCGTTCGCCGTCGCCCCCGACGTGCGCCCCCTCCCCAAGAGCCTCGTCAACATCTTCAACGAGTACCGCGACGACCTCGGCCACCCCCTCCCCGCCAACGGCGACCTCACCCCCTGGGCCGACCAGGGCGTGCTGCTGCTCAACCGCTCCCTCTCCGTCGCGCCCGGCACCCCGGCCTCGCATCGCGGCAAGGGCTGGGAGGCCGTCACCGAGCAGGCCATCAAGGCCCTCGCCGAGCGCGGCGGCCCCGCCGTCGCCGTCCTCTGGGGCGCCGACGCCCGCAAGCTCAAGGACCTCCTCGGCCCGATCCCCTCGATCGAGTCCGCGCACCCGTCCCCGCTGAGCGCCCGCCGCGGCTTCTTCGGCTCCAAGCCGTTCAGCCGCGTCAACGAGCTCCTCGCCGAGCAGGGCGGTGAGCCGGTCGACTGGCGGCTCCCGGCCCTGAACGAGGGCTGAGCGGCCGGGATACGGTTGGACCGTGGGAATCGAGATCCTGGCACAAGAGTTCGGGCCGGAACGCGACCAGGCGATGGCCGGGCCGCTCGGGCTGTTCGTGACCGTCTTCCTCGTCGTCGTGACGATCTTCCTCATCCGCGGGATGAACAAGCACGTCAGACGGCTCAACGAGCGCGTCGCGCGCGAGGCCGCCGCCGCTGAGGCGACGGCCGCCGCGACGGCGGCCGAAGACGACGCCAAACCCGCTTAGACCGTGCCCCGAAAGAACCGCCGCCGGGACTCGCCCCGGCGGCCGACCTCCGGCGCCCAGGACCCGAGCCTCGTCGAGGGTCCCGGCGGCCCCGTCCGCGTGCGCCGCATCCCCGGCGCGGGCGCCGAGAAGGTCTACCGGTGCCCCGGCTGCGACCTTGAGATCCAGCCGGGCACACCGCACGTCGTCGCATGGGCCGACGACGGCGACGGCGACGACCGCCGCCACTGGCACACGGGCTGCTGGAACGCCCGCGACCGCCGCAAGCCCGGCCGCTGGCGCTGAGCCCGTTTAGGGACGGTAGGAACCCACGCGGCGAGGGGTGCGACACAGCGGGTGGCCCCGCACGGGCCTCGGCGGGGATAATTCCGGCGTGGCTGTCATCAGATCCGCGAGCATGCTCCCCGCCAGACGCGAGGCGCTCACGCTCCACACCGCCGACGGGCTCGAACTCGTCGGCGAACTCGCCCTGCCCGCCGACCGCGAGCCAGTGGCGACCATCGTGTGCGTCCACCCGCTGCCCACCCACGGCGGCATGATGGACTCGCACGTCTTCCGCAAGGCCGCGTGGCGGCTCCCCGCCCTCGCCGACATCGCGGTGCTGCGCTTCAACACGCGCGGCACCGAGTCGCAGCAAGGGAAGAGCCAGGGCGCGTTCGACCACGGCGTGGGCGAGCGCTTCGACCTCGCCGCCGCGGTCGAGCACGCCGAGTTCGCCGAGCTCCCGCGGCTGTGGCTCGTCGGGTGGTCCTTCGGCACCGACCTCACCCTCAAGTACGGCCTGGAGCCCGGCGTCGAGGGCGCGGTGCTCCTCTCCCCGCCCCTGCGCTACTCCAAAGAGGAGGATCTGGAGCGGTGGGCCGAGGACGGCCGCCCGCTCCTGGCGCTCATCCCCGAGCAGGACGACTACCTCCAGTACCCGGAGGCCAAGCGCCGCTTCGCCGCCGTCCCGCAGGCCGAGGTCGTCGAGATCCCCGGCGGCGGGCACCTGTGGGTCGGCAAGGCCGAAGAGGCCCTGGACCGCATCGTCTCCCGCATCCTCCCCGGGCACGGCCCGCTGCCGACCACATGGGACGGACCGATGGAGCGCGGCGACACCTCTGCCTACGCCGACAAGACCGTGGCCGCCTTCGGCGGCTTCTTGCCCAAGCCCGAGCGGGACTGACCTGCACTCAGGTCCGCCGACCCGCCCCCGGGCTCAGACGCATTCGAGGAATTCGATGATGCTCGGGGGCATCGCCGTGTCGGTGCAGCCGGTGACGGCCACGAGGTCCTCGCCCTCGATGCGCCAGACGCGGCGCTCGGTCGAGCCCTCGCCGTCGCCGCCCGACCCGCCCGGATAGTCCACTGTGGCCGCGACATAGCCGCCGCCGTCGGCGCACCAGCTCTCCACGACCTCGCCGTCCTCAAGCTGCTCGCTGATGCGCATGCCGAGCACGGCCGGATCGGTGCAGACGGTGCCGGTGCTCTCCGGATTGGTCGCGGCGTAGGTCGCGAGCGCGGCCCCGCCGAGGAGCGCTCCCGTCAGGGCGATGCCCGCGGTCGCGGTGGCGATCGAGCGCAGGCGCGGGCGCAGGCCCACCCGCTCGCGGCCCGGCCGGTAGGGCGCCAGCTCGGTCGAGAGCGCCACGGTCACGGGGCGCAGCCCGCGCCGAGGGAGGAGGCCGGCGGCCACCGCGTCGGGGCGCGGGCCCGGGGCGAGCGGGCCGCCGAGGGGGATGCGGGTCAGGTGCTCGCGGAAGACGTCGGCGGTGGGGCGGCGCCGGGGGTCGGGGCTGAGGGCGGCCCCGATGAGGTCGGTGAGGTCCGAGACGACGCCGGGCACGTGCGGCACGGGGGCGGCGCGCAGCAGCGGGTCGGCGGCGTCCTCGCGGGCGTGGCGCACCCACGGCAGCCGCCCGCCGAGGGCGGCGTAGAGGACGGTGGCGAGCGCGTACACGTCGCCCGCGGGACTGGCGGCGACCTCGCCCGCGACGGCGGCGTCGAGGTGCTCGGGGGCGGTGTAGGGCGAGGGGGGCAGGGGCGCCGCCAGGACGGGGGCGGTGACGTCGTAGGCGGTGAGCTGGAGGTGGTGCCCGGACCCGGCGAGGATGTGCGAGGGCTGGATCGCGCCGTGGATGAGGCCCGCGCGGTGGTACACCGCGACGGCGTCGCTCAGGGCCACGCCGAGGGCGCGCACCTGCCCGGGGGGCATGGGCCCCTGGTCGGCGAGGAGGTCGGCGAGGGTGCGCCGCGCCGTGCCCACCGCGAGGTACGGGCGGCCGTTCTCGGTCAGGCCGACGGCCGAGCTGGGGGACAGATGGGGATGGGCGGGGAGGCCGGTGAGCTTCGCGGCCCATTCGAGGAAGACTTCACGCCGGGAGCCGTCGACGCGCTCGTGCGCGACGGTCACGCACAGGAGGTCGGCGGGGTCGGCCGCGACGGTGCCGCTGAAGACGCTGCACACCGCGTCCCGGTGCAGTAAACGGTCGACGGCGGCGGGTCCGACGGTCTGGGTGCTCGACATCCTCACCTCCTCAGGGGGTCCGCTGATCGGTGTCGTGATTTGGCACTAAATGTGAGGCTATCCCATCCGATCGGTCGAGCGGTAGTCGGCCATCCGGATGTGGCACGAAAGGGTGACCGAACCGGTACGCACGGTCATATCCTTGATCCCGTCCGGAGTCCGATGTGCCCTGTGGGGATCGAGTGTCGGAATTCGGTGAACTGGAAAAGCAACGATTCGGACACGAGACGCATCCGCTGTTGACGGTTGTGGAAAAACGTTGAACTATCGAATCCGTCTTGACCCCAGGGCGACGTCGGTCATGCCCCGGCACCGCCCGGTACGAAGGAGTACTAACAGATGAACGTCAACCGACGCCACCTGCTTACCGGATCCATCGGCGCGGCCGCCGTGGCCCTCGTCGCCTCCGCCTGCGCGTCCGAGGACGGCGACTCGGGCTCGGGCGGTGGCAAGAAGGTCGGCATCGCGATGCCCACGAAGACCTCCGAGCGCTGGATCCTGGACGGCGACAACCTGAAGGCCGCGTTCGAGGACAAGGGCTACGAGGTGAGCCTCCAGTACGCGAACGACGTGGCCGCCGACCAGGTCTCCCAGATCGAGACCATGGTGGGCCAGGGTGTCAACGTGCTGGTCATCGCCGCGATCGACAACAAGTCCCTGAGCGGGGCCCTGGCGCAGGCGAAGGAGGCGGACATCAAGGTCATCGCCTACGACCGCCTCATCCTGGACACGCCGGACGTCGACTACTACACCAGCTTCGACAACACCAAGGTCGGGACGCTCCAGGGCACCTACATCGCCGAGAAGCTGGGCCTGGACGCCGGCGAGGCCGGCCCGTTCAACATCGAGCTGTTCGCGGGCGCGTTGACCGATAACAACGCCAGGTACTTCTTCGACGGCGCGATGGCGGTCCTCCAGCCCTACATCGACGGCGGCCAGCTCGTCGTCCTCTCGGGCCAGACCGACCTGGAGCAGGTCGCCACCGAGAACTGGGACGGCGCCGTCGCCCAGGACCGCATGGAGACCATCCTCACCTCGTTCTACACCGCCGGCCAGCAGGTCGACGCGGTGCTGGCGCCCTTCGACGGCATCAGCCGCGGCATCATCGCCGCCCTGGACGGGGCCGGCTACACCACGATGCCGATCGTGACCGGCCAGGACGCCGAGGTCGACTCCGTGAAGTACATCATCGCCGGCACCCAGTCGATGACCGTCTACAAGGACACCCGCCTGCTCGCGGAGGTCACCGTCGACATGGCGGTGGACATCCTTGAGGGCAAGGACCCGGAGATCAACGACGACACCACGTACGACAACGGCGACCACGTCGTCCCGGCGTACCTGCTGGAGCCGGTGAGCGTCGACGCGACGAACTACCAGGCCGAGCTGATCGACTCGGGCTACATCACCGAGGACCAGCTCCAGTAGCCGACCCGCAACCCTTGCTCTCGGGGGCGCCCCGCACGCCTAGGGTGCCCCCGAACCTCTCTCCCCAGAGCAGTCCAATTCTCCAAATAGGACGAATCAATGTCTGAAGACATCCTCCGAATGCGGGGGATCACCAAGCGGTTCCCGGGCGTGCTCGCACTGTCCGGGGTCGAGTTGGGGGTCAAGCGGGGCACGATCCACGCACTCGTCGGCGAGAACGGCGCCGGCAAGTCGACCCTGATGAAGGTCCTGTCGGGCGTGTACCCGCACGGGGACTTCGAGGGTGGGATCGAGTTCGACGGCGCGCCCGCCGAGTTCCGCAGCATCCGCGACTCCGAAGCCTCCGGCGTGGTGATCATCCACCAGGAGCTCGCCCTGGTCGGCGAGCTTTCCATCGCCGAGAACATCTTCCTCGGCAACGAGCAGAAGAAGCGCGGCATCATCTCCTGGGACCGCACCAACGCCGAGGCCGCCCGCCTCATGGCGCAGGTCGGCCTCCAGGACAGCCCGGCCACGCTGGTCGAGAAGATCGGCGTCGGCAAGCAGCAGCTCGTCGAGATCGCGAAGGCGCTCTCCAAGGACGTCAAGCTGCTCATCCTCGACGAGCCCACCGCGGCCCTGAACGACACCGACTCCGACAACCTCCTCGACCTGCTCCGGCAGCTCCGCGAGGAGGGCGTCACCAGCATCATCATCTCCCACAAGCTGGGCGAGGTGCTGGCGGTCGCCGACCGGATCACCGTGCTGCGCGACGGCAAGTCGATCGAGACGCTCGACACCGAGGCCGACGCGGTCACGCAGGACCGGCTCATCAAGGCCATGGTCGGCCGCGACCTGGAGCACCTGTTCCCGCCGCACGAGCCGAAGACCGGCAAGGTCTTCTTCGAGGTGAAGGACTGGACGGTCCACCACCCCGACCAGCGCCAGCGCGTCATCGTCAACGGGGCGTCGCTGAACGTCGCCCGCGGCGAGATCGTGGGCCTGGCCGGGATCATGGGCGCGGGCCGCACCGAGTTCGCCATGAGCCTGTTCGGGCGCAGCTGGGGGTCCAACATCTCCGGCACCGCGCTCATGGACGGGAAGGCGGTCCAGCTGCGGAACGTCCCCGAGGCCATCGAGGCGGGCCTGGCCTACGCCACCGAGGACCGCAAGCACTACGGCCTGCACCTCGACTACGACCTGCGCGAGAACTTCACCCTCCCCGGCCTCCACAAGCTGTCGAAGCGCGGGGTGGTCGACCAGGACCGGGTCGACTCGGTCTCCGAGCGCCTCCGCAAGGAGTTCGGGGTCAAGGCGCCGTCGGTCCACTCGCTCGCCGGGAACCTCTCCGGCGGCAACCAGCAGAAGATCGTGCTCGGCAAGTGGGTGTTCACCGAACCCGAGCTGCTCATCCTCGACGAGCCGACGCGAGGCATCGACGTCGGCGCGAAGTACGAGATCTACGAGCTGATCCACCGGCTGGTCGACCAGGGCAAGGGGGTCCTCATGATCTCCTCCGAACTGCCCGAGCTGCTCGGCATGTGCGACCGCATCTACGCGATGAGCGCCGGGCACATCACCGGTCAGGTCGACCGGGAACATGCCACACAGGAAGAGCTGATGCGCCTCATGACCCTTGAGACCGCCAGCGGGGGAGAAGAGCAACGCCAATGACCACCGTCCAGACCAAGCCGCGTCCGAGCCTGCTCGGCGCGCTGCGCAACATCAACCTGCGCGCCTACGGCATGATCGTCGCGCTCGTGCTGATCATGATCCTGTTCCAGGTGCTCTCCGTGGCGATCCAGAACCAGAACTTCATCACGGCGCAGAACCTCACCAACGCGATCCTCCAGAACTCGTACATCCTGATCCTCGCGATCGGCATGATGCTGGTGATCGTCAACGGCCACATCGACCTGTCGGTGGGCTCGGTCCTCGCGTTCTCCGGCGCCATGTCGGCGATCGCGCTGTCGCGCTGGGACTGGCCGTGGTGGGCGGCGGTCCTGTTCGCCATCGGCATCGGCGCGCTCATCGGCGTCTGGCAGGCGTTCTGGATCGCGTACGTGCGCATCCCGGCGTTCATCGTGACGCTCGCGGGCATGCTCATCTTCCGCGGCCTGACCCTGAAGGTCCTCGACGCCGAGACCATCGGCACGACGGGCACGTTCAACACGCTCGCCTCCGGGTACGACGTCGGCGGCGTGGAGCTGCGCATCCCGACCCTGGTGCTGGGCCTGCTGGGCGCGGTCCTGTGGGTGTTCTTCCAGGTGCGCGGGCGCGCCCGCCAGAACAAGGCCGGGATCGCCGGCTCCTCCCAGATCGGGTGGCTGGTGAAGACCGTGGTCGTCGCGGCGGTCATCGTCGTGGCCGCGTACACGTTCTACTCGTACAAGGGCCTGCCGATCATCGGCTGGATCCTGCTGGCGCTGGTGCTGCTGTTCACGTTCATCGCGAACCGCACCGTGTTCGGCCGCCACATCTACGCGGGCGGCGGCAACGAGAAGGCCGCGCTGCTCTCCGGTGTGAAGACCAAGCAGACGACGTTCTGGGTGTTCGTGATCATGGGCGCGATGGCCGGCCTGGCCGGCGTCATCGTGACCGCCCGCCTGCACTCGGCGACGCCGGGCGCGGGCAACACGCTGGAGCTGTCGGCCATCGCCTCGTCGTTCATCGGCGGCGCGTCGGTCACCGGCGGCGTGGGCACCATCATCGGCGCCGTCATCGGCGGCCTGGTCATGGGCATCATGAACCAGGGCATGACCGTGCTCGGCATCGCGACCGACACCGTCCAGGTCATCCTGGGCCTGGTCGTGCTGGCCGCGGTCCTGTTCGACGTGTGGAACAAGAAGCGCGCCACCGGCGGCGGCAACGTCCCGCTCGTGGGGGTCACCCCAGGGGGCTCGGGCGAGGCCAAGCGGGCGGCGAAACCCGACGCGAAGGAGCCCGAGAAGGCTTCCAGCACTTAGGGACCGAGGCTCCCCTCGGTAGCAGGAGGGCCCCGCACCGGATCGGTGCGGGGCCCTTCCGTGTCCCTGTCTTACGAGGAGGAGACCTTCTCGGCCGCCTCGCTGCTGCTGGCCTGCTTGCCGCCGTTCTGCGGGCGCTTGCGGCCGTTGTTGGCGGCGGGCTTGTTCACCGGCGCGTCCTGGGGCTCCTCGGTGCGGCCGGCGCGGGCCTCCTCGACGAGCTTCTTGGCCTGGGCGCGGGCGGTGGAGAGGATCGCCTCGGAGTCGCGCCGCGCGGTCTGCTTGGCGGACTTGGAGAGCTCCTCGGCGCGGCGCTTGGCGTTGTCGGCCTTCTTCTCGGCCTCCGAGACGTACTGGTCGCGCTCGCTGCGGACCTGCTCGGCCTCCAGGTTCGCCTGCTCCAGGATCTTCTGGGCCTGGGCCTTGGCTTCGGCGACGAGCCGCTCGCGCTCGGCCTCGATCTCGGCGAGCTCGGCGCGGGCCCGTTCGACGTCGGCCTCGGCCTCGACCTTCGCCTGGTCGGCGTGCTCGCGGATGCGGGCGGCCTCGGCGGCGGCCTCTGCGGTGATCTTGTCCGCTTCGGCGGCGGCCTCCCCGCGGAGGCGCTCGGTCTCGGCGGCGGTCTCCTCGGTGAGGCGGCGGGCGGCGGTCTCGGCGGCCTCGCGCTCCTGGCGGCTCGCGTCGGCGGCCTCGTCGCGCAGGCGCTGGGTCTCGCGCTCGGTCTCCTCGGTGAGGCGCAGGGCCTCGGCTTCGGCGGTCTCGCGCTGGAGACGGGCGGCTTCGGCGGCCTCGGCCGCGAGGGCCGCGACCTTCTCCTCGGTCTCGGCGGTGACGCGCTGGGCCTCGGCCTCGGCCTCCTCGACGCGCCGCTGGGCCTCCTGGCGGAGCCGCTTGGCCTCGTCGGCGGCCTCGGTGCGGGTGAGGGTCGCGTTGTCGGCGGCCTCGGCGCGCAGGCGCGTGGACTCGTTCTCGGCCTCGGTGCGGACGGTCTGCGCGAACGTCTCGGTCTCCTGCTTGAACCGCTCCAGGTTCTCGACGGCCTCGGTGCGCAGGTCTCGCAGTTCCGCCTCGTGCTCGGCGCGCTTGCGCTCGGCCTCGGCCTCGGCCTCGGCGGCGATCCGGTCGGCCTTCTCGCGGGCCTCGGCGACGGCCTGCTCGGAGGCGAGGGCGGCGTCGTCCTTGAGCTGCTGGGCCTCGGTGCGGAGGCGTTCGACGTGAGCGACCAGCTGCCGGGTCTGCTCGTCAGCGGCGGCCCGCTTGTTCTCGGCGTCCTGCTCGGCCTCGGCGACGAGGGCGGCGGCGCGCTCCTTCGCCTGGTCGACCATCGCCTGGGCCTCGCGGGCCCGCTTGTTGATCTCGGCGTCGATGATCGCGCGGCGGTCGGCCTCGGCCTTCTCGGCGGCGGCGCGGCGGGCCTTCAGCGTGGTCTCGAAGTCCTTGCGGGCCTGCTCGATCTGCGCCTCGGCCTCGCGCAGGCGCTGGTCGGCACGCTGGTGCAGGTGCTGGGTCTGGGCGTGCGCGTTGGCCTTGATCTCCTCGGCCTGCTCCTCGGCGAGGGTGAGCATGTGCTCGATGCGCACGCCGAGGTGCCGGTAGGAGGCGTTGTCGCCCGCGGCGCTGCGGCGCCGCAGCTCCTGGATCTGCGCCTGCAACTGCTGGATCTGGACCACGAGCCGGTCGATCTGCGCGAGCGCCTCGGCGCGTTCCCCCGCCAATGTGTCCATCTGGAGCTGCATCTGCTGGAGGTACCGGTCCACCTGCCGCTTGTCGTAGCCGCGCAGGGCCGTCTCGAACCCCCGGTCGATGGGTCCGCCCTCATCGAAGCCGGTCAGGAGTTCGGAATCGTCGAGTCTGTCTTCACGCGCCATGCCCTCATCCTCACGTAAGCCGCGTCCCGCCACCTCCGGATAGGGACCGGATGTGACGGGACGCGGCCGAGCTGTGGTTCCTCCACCGTCGACCTACGCCTACGATCATTCTTCACTGTCGTAGGTCTCGACGGTAACGCGGATTCGCCAGGTTTACTTGTTCGTCGGGTTTTTCTACTTGTCGCCGTCCTGCTGCCCGAGCGCCCCGCCGAGGGCGCCGCTGACCAGACCGCTGAGGTTCCGCAGGGTCTCCTGCACCTGGTCGCGCTTCGCGGTGAGCTCGGACACCTTGGTCTCGGCGTCCTTGGTGACCCGTTCCGCGTCGGACTTGGCGTCGGCGAGCAGCCGCTCGGCCTCGGACTTGGCGTCCGTGACGAGCTTGTTCGCGTCCTTCTTGGCCTTGGACGTGGTGTCCTCGGCGTACTTGTCGGCCTCCGAGCGCTTCTCCTCGCCGCGGGTCTCCGCGGACTTGGCGCGCTCCTCGGCGTCGCGGGCGCGGTTCTCGGCGTCCGACACGAGCTTCTGCGTCTCGGCGACGGCGCGGGTGTGGCGCTCCGACTCCTCGCGCTCGGCCTTCTCCTTGCGCTCGGCCAGTTCGAGGTCGAGGGCCTGGAGGTCCTTGTCGCGCTTCTCCTTCGCCTCGGCGAAGAGCTTCGCGGCCTCGGCGCGCTTCTCCTCCGCCTCGCGGGCGGCCTTGGCGCGCAGCTGGGTGATCTCGCGGTCCGCCGTGGCGCGGAGGGTCGCGACCTCGCGCTCGACGGAGGCCTTGAGCTCGGCGACCTCGTGGCCGGTCGCGGTGCGCAGCTGCTTGGTCTCGCGCTCGGCGTCGGCGCGGAGGGTCTCGCACTCGCGGCGGGCGTTGGTCCGCAGCTCCGCGACCTCGCGCTCCACCTGGGTGCGGAGGGCGTTGGCCTCGCGCTCGGCGTTCTGCTTCAGGGAGCCGGCCTCGCCGCGGGCGGCGTCGGTGATCTCGCGGGACTCAAGGCGGGCGGCCGAGAGGATGCCCTCGGTCTCGCGCTTCGCCTCGGCGCGGTGCTCGTTGGCCTGCTCCTCGGCCAGACGCAGGATCTGCTCCACACGTGTGCCCAGACCGGACAGGGTCGGGCGCGTGTTCTCCTCAAGCTGCTTCTGCTGCTCGGCGAGGCGCTGCTCAAGACCCTGGATGCGCTGCTCGGCCTGGCGCAGGCGACGCTGCGCGTCGGTCATCCGCTGCTCGGCCTCGGTCCGCTGCTGCTCGGTCTGCGTCAGCTTGGCGATGTTCTTCTGGATGAAGTCATCCACTTGGTGACGGTCGTACCCCCGCAACTGCACGGGGAACTCCGGCACCGATTGGTCGTTGTCGAAAAAGGTACTGCTGGAGGGCTGCTGCGACATGGACCAATACTTGCAGACGCGACTGCGAATGTCGACAGCAAGGTCAGGGGTTTGTGGAGGTCGAACCACCCGCAACACTAGCCGCAAATCGGGCGAATCCCTTGGAACGACACGGATGTCGAACGCGGTGAAGTTTCGGTGTCCTCCAGGTATCACCCGAATGGCGTCATCTATCCGACACTGCCGGTGATGCGGGTTCCTGACCTGCAAGGGCCCTAAGCGGGTTCGACCAGTTCCACCAGGACGCCGCCCGCGTCCTTCGGGTGCACGAAGTTGATCCGCGACCCCGCGGTGCCCCCGCGCGGCTCGTCGTACAGCAGCCGCGCGCCCCTCGCGCGCAGCACCGCCGCGGCCTTCTCCACGTCCTCGACGGTGAACGCCAGCTGCTGGAGACCGGGGCCCTTGGACCCCAGGAACTTCGCGATCGTCGACTCCGGCGTCAGCGGCGCGAGCAGCTGCACCTGCGCGCCCCCCTCGGGCCACGCGACCATGACCTCCACGACACCCTGCGCCTCGTTGACCTCCCGGTGCACCGCCCGGCCCCCCAGCGCGCCCTCGTACCATTCCAGGGCCGCGTCGAGGTCGGGGACCGCGATGCCCACGTGATCGATGCGCCGCAATCCGATTCCGTCCGTGTAAGTCATACGATCGAGCGTATCGAGCGAATCGACCAACGGAGGTCCGCCATGAACGACACGGCTTTTGAAGACAGGACAGTCATCCTCGCCGCCGCCCGGACACCCATCGGGCGTTTCAACGGGGCGCTCGCCGACATCCCGGCCACCGACCTGGCCGGGACCGCGATCCGAGCCGCCATCGAACGCGCGGGCGTCGCGCCCGACCTGGTCGACCAGGTCCTCCTCGGACAGGTCCTGTCCGCGGGGTGCGGCCAGAACCCCGCCCGCCAGGCCGCCGTCGCCGCCGGGCTCCCGATGCGCGTGCCCGCCCTCGCCGTCAACAAGGTGTGCCTCTCGGGGCTCACCGCCGTCGGCCTCGCCGACCAGATCCTGCGCGGCGGCGCCGCCGACGTGGTCGTCGCAGGCGGCATGGAGTCGATGAGCCGCGCCCCGCACCTGCTGCCCGGCTCGCGCCGCGGCTTCAAGTACGGCGACGCCGTCCTCCTCGACCACCTCGCCCACGACGGCCTCACCGACGCCTACGACGGCATCTCCATGGGCGAGTCCACCGAGCGCCACCTCAAGGGCCGCGCCATCACCCGCGAGGCCCAGGACGCGTTCGCCGCCGAGTCCCACCAGCGGGCCGCCAAGGCCGCCGAGCGCCTCGCCGAGGAGATCACCCCCGTCGAGACCCGCAAGGGCTACGTGGACGCCGACGAAGGGGTCCGCCCCGAGTCCACCCCCGAGGGCCTCGCGCAACTGCGCGCCGCGTTCACCGAGAACGGCACCATCACCGCCGCCTCCGCGTCCCAGATCTCCGACGGCGCCTCCGCGCTCGTCCTCGCCCGCAAGTCCACCGCCGAGGCCAACGGCTGGGCTTGGACCGCCGAGATCCTCGCGTACGCGACGGTCGCCGGACCCGACAACTCCCTGCTCGACCAGCCCGCAGGCGCCATCGCCAAGGCCCTCGGCCTCGCGGGCGCCACGGTCGCCGACCTCGACGTCATCGAGATGAACGAGGCCTTCGCCGCCGTGGTCCTCGCCTCCGCCGAGACCCTCGGCGCAGGCCTCGACCGCGTCAACCCCGACGGCGGCGCCATCGCCCTCGGCCACCCCATCGGCGCCTCCGGGGCCCGCCTCGCCCAGACCCTCGCCCGCCAGCTCGCCCCCGGGAAGCTCGGCGCGGCCGGGCTCTGCGGCGGCGGCGGCCAGGGCGACGCCATCGTCCTCAAGGGAGCCTGATGGCCCGCACTGAACCCGCCCTCGCCGACCTCGTGGCCGCGGCCCGCGCCGGCGACCGCCGCGCCACCGCGCGCCTGCTCACCGTCGTGGAGAACAACACCGCCGCCGCCCCCGAGCTGTCGAGGCTCGTCAAGGGCGGCGACGCGCAGATCGTCGGCATCACCGGCTCGCCCGGCGTCGGCAAGTCCACGCTCGTGTCCGCGCTCATCGCCGCCTGGCGCGAGCAGGGCCTGCGCGTCGGCGTCCTCGCCGTCGACCCCTCCAGCCCCTTCACCGGCGGCGCGATCCTCGGCGACCGCGTCCGCATGGCCGACCACGCCCTCGACCCCGGCGTCTACATCCGCTCCATCGCCACCCGCGGCCACCTCGGCGGCCTCACCGCCACCACCACCGCGGGCGTGCGCCTCCTCGAAGGGCTCGGCTTCGACACCGTCATCGTCGAGACCGTCGGCGTCGGCCAGGCGGAGGTCGAGATCGCCTCGCTCGCCGACACGACGCTCCTCCTGCTCGCCCCCGGCATGGGCGACGGCATCCAGGCCGTCAAGGCCGGGGTCGTGGAGATCGCCGACGTCTACGTCGTCAACAAGGCCGACCGGCCCGGCGCCGACGGCACCGTCCGCGACCTCAAGGCCATGATGAGCCTCGTCCGCCGCGAACCCGGCGAATGGCGCCAGCCCGTCTGCACCACCGTCGCCTCCGAGCGAAAGGGCATCGACGACCTCGTCGCCGCCATCGGCAAGCACCGCGACTGGCTCTCCGAGGGCGACCGGCTCGCCCTCAAGCGCCGCCAGCGGGCCGCCGCCGAGATCCGCGCCCGCGTGGACGCCGACCTGCGCCGCCGCTACCGGGTCACGGACGCGCTGGCGGAGGCCGTCGCGAACGGGGAGACCGACGTCGCCTCGGCCGCGCGGAGCGTTCTCGGCGACACCGGCTAAACCTCTTCGCCTTCTCACCATGCGGCTTCGTAGACTGGAACGGTGACAGACGCAGCTGAGCAGACACCGGCCCCGGAAACCCACCTGCCGAAGACGTACGCGCCCGTAGAGGTAGAGGCGCGACGCTACGCGAAGTGGGTAGCCGACGGCCGGTTCAAGGCTGCCGACGACTCCGACCGCGAGCCCTACGCGATCGTGATCCCCCCGCCGAACGTGACGGGGCAGCTCCACCTGGGGCACGCGCTCAACCACACCCTCATTGACTGGATGGTGCGGCGCGAGCGCATGCGCGGCAAGGAGGCCCTGTTCCTCCCCGGCACCGACCACGCCGGCATCTCCACGCAGAACGTGGTGGAGCGCCAGCTCGCCGACAAGGAGGGCCTGTCCCGCCACGACCTCGGCCGCGAGGGCTTCATCGAGCGCGTGTGGGAGTGGAAGGACGTCTACCACGAGCGCATCACCTCGCAGATGAAGAAGATCGGCGACGGCGTCGACTGGGACCGCGAGCGGTTCACCCTCGACGACGGGCTCTCGTCCGCCGTGCAGACGATGTTCAAGCGCATGTACGACGACGGCATGATCTACCGTGCCAAGCGCATCATCAACTGGTGCCCGCGGTGCATGACCGCGCTCTCGGACGCCGAGGTGGAGCACCAGGACGACGCGGGCGAGCTCGTGTCGATGCGCTACGGCGACGGGGACGAGTCGATCGTGGTCGCCACGACCCGGCTGGAGACGATGCTCGGCGACACCGCCGTGGCCGTCCACCCCGACGACGAGCGCTACAAGCACCTCCTGGGGACGACCGTGGAGGTCCCGTTCACGGGCCGCCGCATCCCGATCGTGGCCGACGCGCACGTCGACCCCGAGTTCGGGACCGGCGCCGTGAAGGTGACGCCCGCGCACGACCCGAACGACTTCGCGATCGGCCAGCGCCACGACCTGGAGTCGATCCTCATCATGGACGAGCGCGGCGTCATCACCGCACACGGGCCGTTCGAGGGGCTCGACCGGTTCGAGGCCCGCTCGGCGATCGCCGCCGCGCTGCGCGCCGAGGGCCGCATCGTGGCCGAGAAGCGCCCGTACGTGCACGCCGTCGGCCACTGCGAGCGGTGCGACACCACGGTGGAGCCGCGCCTGTCGCTCCAGTGGTTCGTGAAGGTGGAGCGGCTCGCGAAGCTCGCCGGGGACGCGGTGCGCTCGGGCGAGACGAAGATCTACCCGCCGGAGATGGAGAAGCGCTACTTCTCGTGGGTGGACAACCTCCTCGACTGGTGCATCTCGCGCCAGCTGTGGTGGGGCCACCGCATCCCGATCTGGTACGGCCCGAACGGCGAAGAGGTGTGCGTGGGACCGGGCGAGACCGCGCCCGAGGGCTACGTGCAGGACCCCGACGTGCTCGACACGTGGTTCTCCTCGGGCCTGTGGCCGTTCTCGACGTTCGGGTGGCCGGAGGAGACTCCGGCGCTGGACAAGTTCTATCCGACCGCGGCGCTCATCACCGGCTGGGACATCATCTTCTTCTGGGTGGTCCGGATGATGATGTTCGGGACGTACGCCATGGGCAAGGCCCCGTTCGCGGAGGTCGTGCTGCACGGCCTGGTGCGCGACGAGCACGGGAAGAAGATGTCGAAGTCCTCCGGGAACGGCATCGACCCGCTCGAAGTGGTCGACCGGTACGGCGCGGACGCGCTGCGGTTCATGCTCGCCCGCGACGCCAACCCGGGCGCCGACGGCATCGCCTCGATCGGCCTGGCCGAGATCTCCCGGAACTTCTGCAACAAGCTGTGGAACGGGACGCGGTTCGCGCTCATGTCGGGCGCCACGGTCGACGGCGACCTGCCGACCGACCCGTCGCTCATCGACCGGTGGATCCTCTCGCGGCTCTCGCACACCGTGGAGGCCGTCGACTCCTTCCTGGAGCAGTACGAGTTCGCGAAGGCGATGGACGCGCTGTACCACTTCGCGTGGGACGACGTGTTCGACTGGTACCTGGAGCTGACGAAGCCGGTGCTCGCCGAGGGCGGGCCGCGCGCGGAGGAGACCCGCCGCGTCATCGGCCACGTCTTCGACCAGCTCCTGCGCCTGCTGCACCCGGTGATCCCGTTCGTGACCGAGGAGCTGTGGCTCACGCTCACCGGGACCGAGGAGGACGGCGGCTCGCTGACGGTGGCCGCGTGGCCGACGGCGGCGGGCGCCGACGACGAGGCCGAGCGCCTCGTGGGCGCCCTCCAGCACCTCGTGACCGAGGTGCGGCGCTTCCGCTCGGACCAGGGCGTCAAGCCCAGCCAGCCGGTGCCCGCGCGCCTGACGGGCCTGGACGCGGCGGGCCTGGCCGACCAGGAGCCGCTCATCCGCGCGCTCGTCCGGCTGGAGGCCGAGGGCGAGGGCTTCACGCCCACCGCCGAGCTCGCCGTCTCCGACCAGGCCGCGGTCGCGCTCGACACGTCGGGCACGATCGACGTCGCCGCCGAGCGAGCGCGGCTCGAAAAGGCCCTGAAGGCCGCGGAGAAGGAGCTCGCCGGGACGGCCGCGAAGCTCGGCAACGAGGCGTTCCTCGCGAAGGCCCCTGACGCCGTGGTCGACAAGATCAAGGCGCGCAAGGCGACCGCCGAGGCCGACATCGCCCGCGCCACCGCGCAGCTCGCACGACTCGCTTAGGCGGGGGCCGGGGCCGCATCCGGCCCCGGCCTCCTCTTTCTCACTGGGGGACTGACACTTTGAACGCCGAACTGGCGCAGGTCGAAGCGGCGCTGGAGTCCCGCGGGTTCTCCCGCTGGGACTTCACGCTCGACCGCATCAAGCAGCTGCTCGACCTCATGGGCGACCCGCAGCGGTCGTTCCGCTCGGTCCACATCACCGGGACGAACGGCAAGACCTCGACCAGCCGCATGATCGAGCGGCTCCTGCGCGGGCACGGCCTGCGCACCGGCATGTTCACCTCGCCGCACCTCAACGACGTCACCGAGCGCATCAACGTCGACGGCGAGCCCATCAGCCCCGAGCGCCTCGCCCAGCAGTACTACGAGATCGCGCCGCTCGCCGAGCTCGTCGACCGCGAGGCGTCCGAGCCGCTCACCTACTTCGAGATGACCGTCGCGCTCGCCATGGGCGCCTTCGCCGACACCCCGATCGACGTCGGCGTCATCGAGGTCGGCCTCGGCGGCGAGACCGACTCCACGAACATCCTGAACGCCGAGGTCGCCGTCATCACCCCGATCGGCATCGACCACACCAAGTGGCTCGGCGAGACGCTCGCGGAGATCGCGACCATGAAGGCCGGGATCGTCCACGAGGGCTCGACGCTCGTGACCTCCGTGCAGGAGCGGTCCGCGATGGAGCCGCTGCTGCGCCGCGCCCAGTCCGTCGGCGCGAAGCTCGTCCCCGAGGGCCGCGGCTTCGAGGTCACCGCCCGCGAGGTCGCCGTCGGCGGCCAGCTCCTCACCATCGAGACGCGCGCCGCCCGCTACCAGGACCTGTTCCTGCCGCTCCACGGCGAGTACCAGGCGCACAACGCGGCCCTCGCGCTCGCCGCCGTCGAGGTGCTCCTCGGCGCGGGCGAGCCGAAGGCCCTCGACGCCGAAGTGGTCGGCCAGGCGTTCGCGGAGTTCACCTCCCCGGGCCGCCTGGAGGTCGTGCGCTCCGAGCCCGCCGTGATCCTCGACGCCGCGCACAACCCGGCGGGCATGGAGGCCATGACGAAGGCCGTCGCGGAGGAGTTCAACTTCCGCAAGCTCGTCGGCGTCGTCGGCATGCTCGCCGACAAGGAGGTCGACCACATGCTCGAACTCCTGGAGCCGGTCCTCGACGAGATCGTGGTCACCAAGTCCTCCTCGGACCGGGCCATGCCCGCGGCGACCCTCGCGAAGCTCGCCGTCGAGGTCTTCGGCGAGGAGCGCGTCCACGTCTACCCGCACCTGCGCGACGCCGTCGCCCGCGGCATCGAGCTCGCCGAGGAGGCCGACGACCTGTACGAGTCCGGCGGCGGCGTCCTCGTCACCGGCTCGGTCTTCACCGTCGCCGACGCCCGCAAGATCCTGGTCGGCCGCCGTGGCTGACCCCGACGGCCCGGCCCCCGACGCCGCCCCCGAGGCGCTCGACCCGAACCGCTCCGGCCTGCGCGACCCCGAGCGCGCCGCCCGCAGCCTCGCGGCCCTCGCGCTCGTCTTCGAGGCCCTGGCGCTGCTCATGGCGATCGTCCCCATGCGCATGATCCTCGACGACCCGGCCCCCGCGACGATCGCGATCGTGGTCCTGGTGGTCCTGTGCATCGCCCTGTCGGGCATGGCGAAGCGCCCGTGGGTCTGGCCCGCGGGCGCCGTCCTCCAGCTCGCCGTCGTCGCCTGCTGGCCCCTCCACTGGTCCCTCGGCGTCGCCGGGATCGTCTTCGCGCTCGTGTGGGCCTACTGCTGGTCGGTGAAGCGCCAGCTCGCGAAGCCCCCGAAGCGATGACCGTCCTCGAAACCGAACGGCTCCTCCTGCGGCCCCTGGCCGCCGGCGACGCCGCGGCCCTCGCCCCGGTCAACGCCGACCCGGAGGTCATGCGCTACATCGGGTCCGGCGAGCCGCGCACCCTGGAGCAGACCGAGGCCCTGTGCGCGAAGGCCGCGGCCCACTGGAACGAGCACGGCTGGGGCGCGTTCGCGGTGACCGAGCGGGCGACCGGCGACCTCGTCGGGCTCGGCATCCTCGCGACCCCCTCGTTCCTGCCCGAGATCCTCCCGGCCACCGAGGTCGGCTGGCGCGTCGCCCGCGACCGCTGGGGCCGCGGCTACGCCCCCGAGGCCGCCCGCGCCGTCGTCGGCTTCGCCTTCGGGGAGCTCGGCCTCGACCGGGTCGTCTCCTGCATCCACGCCGACAACGCGGCCTCGGTCCGCGTCGCCGAGAAGCTCGGCATGAGCCTCGAACGCGAGACCGTCGTCCCGGTGCACGAGGTGCCCTGCCGCGTCTACGAGAAGCGGTCTGTCGGGTAGCCGACAGAACGCGTTCTGCGAGTCCGATTGCGTCGCTTGGGCGTGACATAGTGAAGCTGTCCGTTTCGGCCCAGAGCGCACGGCGGTGATCCCCTGTGAAGATGCAGCCTCGGCAACAGCTCCTCGACATCTGGAAGGCCCAGGTGGCCTACAGCTGGCGGCCCGCCGACGACGGCTCCCGGCGCAAGGAGTGGCACTGGGGCGGGCGCAACGACTCCGACGCCGTCGGCGACGCCCAGCAGCTCCTGTGCCTGCTCTACCCCGCCCAGGAACTCCAGGACCTGCGCTACGCCGACCCCGACGCGACCAGCGACGCCGTCCTCGAAGCGCTCTCCGGACTCGGCGACGCCGTGGAGATCCCCATCCGCATCATGCGGCTCATCAGGGACTACATGGAGAAGCACGTCGACGCCGAAGGCGTCCCCGTCTACTCCGGCGGCTCCAACATGCACCGCGTCGACCGCAGCCAGAAGGCCACCGCCGAGCAGCGCGCCATCGACGTCACCGAGGGCTTCGCGCTCGCGATCCCCCTGAGCCTCACCGCCCTCACGTTCCTCGCCGACTTCTCGCCCACCGTCGACCGCATGGGCCGCGCCGACCTCGTCAACGAGCTCGCGCAGGTCGAGCAGACCGTCCACCGCCGCCTCCTCGGCGCTATCACCGGCCTCCTGCGGTCCTTCGCCGTCTCCACCTTCGACGCCGACGACGACTTCGGCCGCCAGCTCATCGCCCTCATCAACGTCGACGGCCAGCCCGACCGCAAGATCGTGCGCCGCTTCAGGGAAGAGGCCGAGGAGATCATCGCGACCCTCCGCACCATCACCGTCGGCTCCGGCGGCACCGCGGGCGTCGAGGCCCCCACCAAGCTCTTCGAGATCGGCTGGTCCTGGTCCGTCGTGGAGAAGGCCCCCGACATCCCCGACGTCTCCGACACCTCCACCCAGCGCACCGGCCGCGCCGAGGACGCCCCGTACCTCTACTTCACCGTGGTCGCCATCGAGGCCATCGCCACCCTCTACTCCGACCTCGTCATGCGCCGCAACCTCCTCACCGAGGAGGAGCGCCGCCTCGCCCAGTCGCTCCAGATCCGCCTCGACGTCACCCGCCGCTACTGGGCCATGGTCGCGTCCTTCGGCGGCGGCTCCAAATGGCCCCTGGAGGACGTCCCCTGGCGCACCACCGACGGCCTGGAGTACGACTACTACACGCTCCTGGTCTGCGCCGTCGCCACCGAGACCTTCGGCTCCAGCCGCGGCGGCGACGACGACCTCATCCGCCTCGCCGACGTCCTGGTCGAACTCGCCAACCGCGGCCGCATCACCCGCCGCCCCCTCGTGGGCGACCGGTCCATCGAGATGCACTTCCCCGGGGTGAAGGCCGAACTCGCGGGCATCGAGAAGCTCGACGGCCCCGCGATGATCTGGAACATGGTCGACTTCGCGCCCCTGCTGCTCAAGCGCATCTACAACGCCGCCGGGCTCCTGGTCACCATCGACGCCCGCGCCGAACTCCTCGAAGTCGCCGACCTCGTCTGGGACCACTTGGCGCGCAGGCGCATCCGCGACGGCGGCGCCGCGCGCCTGTGGGACCAGCCCAAGCAGGTCTTCACCGAGCTGCCGAACTGGTTCGAGGACCCGTCCTGGCACTTCACCATCCGCGTGGTCGAGGCCATGGTCCTCGCCGCGAAGTTCGCCGGCTCCGAACCCGCCCGCTCCCGCAGCCTGGAGACCCTGGCGCACGAGCTCCTCGTGGAGGCCGAGCACATCTACGACCAGGAGCTGCTGCGCGGCTCCGGGAACGCCGGGCCCGCGCTGGCGCAGGAGATCCGGTCGGTGGGGCTGACGATCCGCCATGCGAAGGAGGTCGTGGACGAGCGGCCCGCGACCGCGTTCTCCCTGGGCGTCAAGGCCCTCATCGACCTCGACCGGCTCATCTCGGCCGGCCGCGACGCCGAGACCGGAGTGTGACGATGCTGCTGTTCGCGACCTCGGACAAGGGCGGCACGGGCCGGTCGGTCTCCTCGTGCAACCTCGCGTACCGGCGGGCCGTCCAGGGCATGAACGTGTGCTATGTGGACTTCGACTTCGGTTCGCCCACGGCCGGGGCGATCTTCGGGATCGACGACCTGGAGCACGGCACGTACGGCAACGGCATCCACGAGTACCTCCAGGACCTCGCCTCCGAGCCCGAGCGCCACTCGGTATGGGCCGTGAGCGACCGCACCGAGCTCCAGGCCCGCCCCGACGGGGCCGGGGAGCTGGTCCTGTGCCCCGGGGACGCGGACGGCTCGGAGTTCCCCGGCGACGAGAACACCGTGGACCGCTGCGTCAAACTCCTGCAAGAGCTCTCGCGCGAGTTCGACCTCGTCATCGTGGACCTCTCCGCCGGGCGCTCGCACGCCACCGAGATGGTCATGGCCGCCACCGCCCGCCCCGAGCTGGCGAACCTCCCGTGGCGGTGGATCGTCTACCACCGCTGGACCAAGCAGCACGTCATCGCCGCCCACTCCCTCGTCTACGGCGAACGCGGCCTGGTCGAGACCGCGAAGTCCTACGGCGAGGAGTACCAGCGCAAGCTCCTGGCCTCGATCCGTTACGTGCGCACCGCGGTCGTGGACCCCGACGGGGCCGACCTCAAGGGCCTGGAGGCCACGCAGATCCGGTGGCTCCGCAAGATCGACGCCGACCTGCACCAGATGGCCGCGCGCCTGAAGCTCGGCCGCATGAACCTCCTCGGCTCGGTGCCGCTCGACCCGGTCCTCCAGTGGCGCGAGCAGATCATCACCGACGCCGACACGGTCACCCTGCGGATCGCCAACCAGGAGACCGTCCGGGCCTTCTCCGACCTGGCGTCCCGCTCGGCGGAGGAGCTGTTCGTGCCCGGACTCGAAGCGAGCGTCCGGGGGATCGAATGACGTACGAGGAGACCAGCGCCAAGCAGCGCACCGAGCGGTTCGGCATGTCCCACCTCTCGATTGAGGTCGGGCACCTGTACGCCGACGACCTCGCCCGGCCCGACGCGCTCAAGGAGCAGATGGCGTCGGCGGCCGCGTGGGTCCACGGCACCACCGAAGCCCTGTCGAAGCGCCTCGGCGGGCGCACGCCGCGCGTGAGCACCTGCTACCTCGTGGACGACTACTTCCACCAGGACCTGCCCGACCCCGAGCACCTCATCGCCCAGGTCTCGGAGGCCGCCGCGGACGCGGGCCTGCGCATCGACTACCTGGCCCGCGAGTCCGCGTGCGACCGCATGGGGCCCTTGCAGCTCGCGGCGCTCGTGGCCGACCGGATCGTGTTCGAGCCGCCGCCGGGCACGAACGGCTCGCGCCCGCCCGTCTCGGACCTCGGCTGGCTCCCCAACGGCGTGCCCACGCCGAAGCCGCGCGGCATCGCGATGGGCGCGCCTTTGCGGTGGATCCCGCCGAGCCAGAACGCCCGCCGCGAGCACTCGGTGTTCCTCGACGTGGAGCTGTGGAACGACACCCCGAAGGGCCGCCGCTGGTCGTGCCCGATGCTCGCCGCGGTGTGGCAGCTCATCCGCCTGGGCGTGCTGCGCGACCAGGGCAAGCGCATCGGCGTGCCCGAGCCGGTCGAGTCGCTCGTGCCCGCCGAGCACGGCCACGTGCCCGGTCAGCGACTCGGGAACCGCTTCCCCGACCGGTGGTCGGAGATGCCGCCGATCCTCCAGCTGAACAAGAAGGCGTTCCCGTTCCCCGCGTACCGGACCGTGTCGGTCCTGTCGGTGGACTTCCTGGAGGTCGAGCACGCGGTGCGCGTCATCTGCGGGAGCGTCCGCCCCGACACGGGCGCACTCGACCAGATCCGCAAGTCCGCCGAGCGCGAGGGCATGTCGCTCCCGGACGAGCTGGTGGACCGATTGTCCTACATCTTCCAGGGGCCGCTCTAGCGCAAGAACCGATCCGCGGACCCGCCCTGGCGCTGGTTCTGCTCCATCATGTCGAGCATCTTCGCGGCGAGATCGGCCGCGCCGTAGTCGATCTGGGAGCGCACGCGCTCGGTCATCGTGGCCCACTGCCGCGACAGTCCCGGGCGCCGCTCCAGCGAGTCCCACATGAACTCCAGGTCGCGGGAGGTCCGCGCGCCCGCCGACCACAGGTGCAGCAGGTGGTCCACGACCGGGCGGAGGGTCCGCAGGGTGTGCCGCGGGTCGTCGCCGATCTTCGCGAGCGCGATCCGCGCGGCGACGGCCGTCAGGAGCCAGTCGTGGATCGCCAGATCCTCTGCGGCGGCCGCTATGGATTCGGGGTCGACCACGCCGGTGACCATGCTCATGCGCCGCCGGTCGTTGCCGACCAGGCGGAACGCCACGGCCCGGCGCGTGCCGGGGTCGGCGATGGCGGCCCACCGCAGGCGGGTCGAGCCGGTCTTGACGGGCGGGCGCTGGTCGAGGACGGGGCGCGAGAGCACGTCGTGGATGGAGTGGCGGGCGATGGCGGCGGTGTCGAGCAGTTCGGAGCGGTCCCTGCGGTTCTCGGCGACGAGGAACGCGCGGGCGAGGCGCTCGGCCTCGAAGTTCCCGATGGTCTCCAGCGTCCCGGGCCGCGCCAGGTAGTACGACCAGGGCATCCGCCGCGGCTGCTGCGGCGGGGCGACGGCCGTCCACGCCGAGCCCTGGAGGAGGTGCCCGCCGGTGAGCACCGCCCGCGAGCAGACCGTGCCCACGGCCCGGACCGTGCCGTTCGCGGACTTGTCGTCGGCGTGCCGGTTGTCCTGCTTGGGCGCGAGCGGCAGCTTGCAGTCGACGCCGTGCAGGAGCACCGGCGAGGCCGTGTGCGGGACGGGCCGCGCCCACTGGACGACGGTCTCGCCCACGGCGAGCGACAGGGCCGCGCGGGCCTCCTCGGGTGTCAGCGGTCGCGAGTGCGGCAGCAGTGCGGTGTGGATCTCGCCGACGATGAGCATTGGGCACACTCCGGTTCGCAAGGGCGGGAACGGCTTCGATCAGATGTTTAGTCGCGCTCCCGGTGCTCGGTGATCGCCAGGCCGTGCCCGTCCGGGTCCCGGAACGCGGCCGCCCGCATCTCGTAGTTCTGCCCCAGCAGCGCGGTCCGCGGCAGGTGCAGGAACTGGACGCCCGCCTCGTTCATCTGCGTGAACGCGGCGTCGATGTCGCCGACCTCGAAGGTGAGGTGCATGATCCCGGTCTCGCCGGGCGGCGCGTCGGGGCGCTCCCACAGCAGGATCTTCCCGAAGCCCGCGTCGAGGACGGCCGCTTCGGCGGTCCGGTCGGAGATCGCCAGGCCCAAAGCGTCCCTGTAGAACTCGACGGAGCGCTCCAAGTCGGCGACGACGAGCGTGGCCGCGACGTCGGTGACGTCGGTGCCCCCGAGCCGCTGCTCCGACAGGAGCAGTTCGGCGAGGTCGCGCGCGAGGCTGCTCCCTTCGTCGGAGGCCCGCGGGCGCGGCGGGGACGGCGAGCGGAGCTTCGACGCGGCTTCGGCGATGGGGCCCTTCGACGGCGGCTCGTCGTCGGCGGGCGCGTCGAGCGGCATGTCGACGACCTCGACCTTGGTCTCCCCGCCGATCTGCTCGCTCGGCAGCGTGAACCCCGGGGGCGGGTCGGCGGGCAGCGGGGCCGACTCCGAGGACGCCGAGTCCACTGGCGCCTCGGCGAGCGGGGGCGCTTCGGCTTGCGCCGCAGCGGGTCCGGGCTCGGCCGCGGGTTCCTCGGCGGCCTCGACCGGTTCGGCCCGCCGCTCCGGGGACGGCTCGGACGCGGCCTTGAGCGCTTCGGACACCACGAACAGCGGGGGTCCGGGGGCGGCCGCGTCCCGGGCGGGAGCCGGGGGCTCGCGCTGCGGAAGTCCTTCGGCCGCAGCGGGTTCGTCCTTGGTCTCGCTCGATGCGGCCGGTTCCGGCGCGGCCTCGTCAGTTGCGACGGGCTCAGGCGTGGCGGCCGGGGCAGCCGTCTCGGGCGCCTCGACCGACTCGGTCAGCGGCTCCGCCTCGACGGGCTCGGCCACCGCCGTCATCGGCGTCGCGGCCGGCGGCTCGGGGACCGCCGCGGCCGGGGGTTCAGGTGCCTTGGGCGGCTCCGGGATCGGCGCGGTCTCGGGCCGGTCGGGCTGGAAGAGGTCGTCGAGGGAGCCGCGTTCGGGCTCCTTCTTGACGGGGGCGCCGCGCGGCGGGTCGTCCTCGACGATGAGGTCTTCGAGCCGGTGCTGCCCGATGAGCGGCGGCGCGGGGACCGGCTGCGGGAATCGCCGGGCCGAGTGCTCGATCGTGAAGAACGCGATGCACCCCGCGAGGCACAGGAACGCGAGCACGGCGATGCCGACGCTCTGCGCGCCGATCGCCATGGAGGTGAAGAAGAACGCCAGGATCAGTAAAGTGATGGCGCCGATCGCCCGCGAGGTGCGCCACCGCATCCGCCTGTCCGCGTTGAGGACCGTGCCGATCGCCTCGCCGCCCGCCGCGTGGTGCTGGCGCGAGTGCAGATCCTTCATGGCGTGCTGGTTGATCGCCCACCAGCGGGCCTGCTGCTGGCGGCGCTGCTGGTCCTGGAGGAGGCGCTGCTGCCGCAGCTGCTCGGCGGTCTGGCCGCGGGCCTGCTGCTGGCGCACGCTGCGCGGCTGCGCCTTGGCGGGCGCGGCCTTGCGGGCCCCGGCCTTGGCGGCGCCGCCTTTCGCCGCACCTTTTGTCCCACCGCGGGCGGCCCCGCCCTTCGCGCCGCCCCGGCTGGGGGCCTTGGAAGGCCGCGGGGCGGGACGGGGTGGCTGTCTTGGGGGCATCTGGGACACCTCATCCGCAACTGGGAAACCGGGTTTCAACGTGAATCGTACGTGGGTGAGGCAACCGGCACAACATCGCTTACGATGGCAGCCACCGATCCGACAGACGCTTCCAAGGAGTTCCACGTGGCCGAGCAGCGCACGC
This sequence comes from Glycomyces mayteni, assembly GCF_042428885.1. Taxonomy (NCBI): domain Bacteria; kingdom Bacillati; phylum Actinomycetota; class Actinomycetes; order Glycomycetales; family Glycomycetaceae; genus Glycomyces; species Glycomyces mayteni. The sequence goes on along the minus strand of NZ_JBHMBP010000003.1, from coordinate 377,484 downwards.
TCGTGTTGATCAAACCCGACGCCGTCAGGCGCGGGCTCGTCGGCGAAGTCCTGTCCCGCCTGGAGCGCAAGGGCTTGCGCGTCGAGGAGCTGCGGCTGCGGACGATGGACGAGGCGCTGTCGGACGCGCACTACGCCGAGCACGTGGGGCGGCCGTACTACGAGGGGCTGAAGTCGTTCATGACGTCGGGTCCGCTGGTGAGCCTGGTCGTGTCCGGGGACGAGGCGATCCCGGTGGTGCGGCTGCTCGCCGGCGCCACCGACGGCCGCAAGGCCGCGCCGGGGACGATCCGCGGGGACTTCTCGGTGTCGAACCAGCAGAACCTCATCCACGCCTCGGACTCCGAGGAGTCCGCGAAGCGCGAGATCGACCTCTGGTTCACCGCTTAGGGTGCACCGCTGACGACGCTGGCAGCAGTGCGCCCGGCGCCCCGCTAGGCGGGGCTCGGGTGCTGGAGCGCCGCCAGGTCGGCCGGGGTGTCGACGTCGACCGGGTCGCCCGGGCACGCGACCTCGGCCACGAGGTCCCCGTTCGCGGCGATGAAGTCGCGGGCCCCCCGGTCCCCGACGGCCCCGGCGGCGATGCCGTCGAGGTGCTCGCGCGCGAAGTACATCGGGTGGCCGCGCCGGCCCGCGTAGGTCGCGATCGCGACCGTGGCCCCCTCGGCGGCGGCCGCGATGAGCCGCCGCACCGCCTCGGCCTCGATGCGCGGCTGGTCGACGAGGGTCACGACGACCCCGTCGTAGCGCGAGGGCACGGCCGCGAGCCCCGCTTTCAGCGACGTCGACAGCCCCTGCCCCCAGCGCCGGTTCACGACCGGCGTGAACGCCTCCGTCGCTGCGGAGAGCGCCTGCTCCGCCCCGGCGCCGAGCACGGCCAGGACCTGGCGGCACCCGCCGTCCCGCAGTGTGGCCACGGCCCGGTCGAGCAGGCTGCGGCCGTCGTATTCGACGAGGGCCTTCGGCTGGCCGAAGCGCCTTCCGGCGCCTGCGGCGAGCACGAGCCCCGCGGTGTTCCCCATGTGTCGATCCCCCTTGTGCTGGTCCCGCCTCGCGGCGGAATGTGCGGCGGCGCCCCCTGCGCCGCCCGTCTGGGGGCGGTCAGTCGAGGCTGACCGCCAGTGCGAGGTCCATCCGGTCGAGGGGATTGCGCAGGTCGCGGCCGGTGAGCTCCTCGACTCGGCGCATGCGGTACCGGACGGTGTTGACGTGGACGTGGAGGCTCACGGCGCACTGGCGCCAGGAGCCGTCGCATTCGAGGAACCGCCGCAGGGTCGGCAGCAGGTCGGAGCGGTGGCGGGCGTCGTATTCGAGGAGCGGGTCGAGGACGCGGGTGCGGAACGCGCGGGACACGTCAGGGGGGACGGCCGCCAGGAGCATCCGGTGGGACACGAGGTGGTCGGGTTCGGCGACCTCGATGCGGCCGGGCCGCGGCTGGGCGAGCGCGGCGGTGTGCCGGGCCTGTTCGAGGGCGCCGCCGAGCCCACCGGGGGAGGCGACGGGGTCGGCGATGCCGACGCCGACGGCGCCGGTCCCGCCCGGGTGCGCGGCTTGGAGGACGGCGGCGGCGCGCCTCGCCCACGCGACGAGGCGGGCGCGCTCCTCGGGTCCGGCGGCTATGCCGGTGAGGACGGCGACGGTCTCGCCGCCGCGGCTCGCCCATGCGGCCGTCGGCGGGCGCAGCGGGTCTTCGGTCGTTGCGGCCGTTGCGTAGTGGAGGGTCTCGGCGACGACGGCCTCGCGCAGGGCCTCGGGGTCGCCGGTCGCGGCGATGACGGTGGCGGGGCCGTCGGCGGGCAGGCCCGCGGAGCGCAGCAGGTGCGCGTCGGCGCGGCCCTCGTGGAGCGCGGTGACGAGTTCGACGTGGGGGGCGGGGCGCTGCGACGGGTCGTCCAGTTCGAGCATGAGCAGTGCCGAGAGCTGCTCGGCGACGAGGCGGCGCTCGGGCGGCCAGCGGGTGTGGTCGTCGTCCACGACCAGGAAGCGTCCGGTGTGGATGGTGGAGCCGATGCCGAACACCGAGCAGCAGCGGTGCCGGTCCAGGGTCACCTTCTGCGGCAGCCGGTCCGCGGCGTGCGCGCGGGCCACGACGGCGGCCCGCTCCGATTCGCCGAGTTCGAGGCTCCCGCGCAGGGCCCGTCCCGCGGGGGACAGGACCAGGCACTCCATGCCCAGTTCGCGGTCGATGAGTTCGAGGATCTGGCCGATGCCGTCGGCGGCGATGAGCCGCCGGTGCCGGTCCAGGAGCGAGGCGAGGTCGCCGGAGCGTCCCGCGGAGAGGCGCTGCACGATCCGCTCGGTGATCTCCGCGAACGCGACCTCGGCGTCCACGGTGAACAGCGGCAGGTCGTGGGCGGCGCAAGCGTCGACCAGATCGGACGGCACCGAGTGGAAGTCCGGGTGGTCGCCCGCGCCGAGCGCGGTCACCCCGGCGGCGGTCAGGTTGCGCACGAACGCGTCCGAGTCCCGCTCGGCCCGGCGCCACATCATCCCGGTGAGCACCAGCTCGCCGCCGGACAGGTACCGGCGCGGGTCGCGCAGGTCGGTCGGCACGACCCACCGGACCTCCCGGTCCAGGTGGTGGCGGCCCGACACGAGGGTCAGGCCCAGTTCCGGCATCTGAAGCAGGGTACGCAGTCGCATGGTGGCCCCCAGGGGGTCCGGCCTTCTCAGGCGGGTTCGGGACGCGGTGGATACAGCCCACCATAGCCCCGCCGACGCGCCGGCTTTGGACGATCCTCCAGCATTTAACGACCGGGAAACCAAGGTTTCATAGGCGTTGACAATGCCTTCTGCCTCGCGTTTCGGCTTCAATTGCCCGACGCGGTGACAAACCTGCGACGCTGTGGGGACACCGCGGAGGACCGGACGTGAACGGGAGGCGCCGATGTGGACGCTCGGTGGGTTCAACACCGCGGACCCCGAGTCCGCGACACGGGTCCTCACGGCCTGCTGCGCCTCGCCCGCCTGGGCCCGGCGCCTCGCGGCCGACCGGCCTTACGAGTCCCTCGACGCGCTCACCGCCGCCGCCCTCGCGGCCTTCGACGCCCTCGCTGACACCGAGGTCGAACGCGCCGTGGACGCCCACCCGCGCATCGGCGGCGGCGCGGGGCGCCCGCATCCGGCGGCGGTCCCGGCCGGGCGTGTCGACGCTCCAGGATTCGGTGCACCGGGCGCGCAGGGCGGCGCTGAACCGGCGCCGGGACCGTTGGCCGACCGCGCCACCGGCTTCGATGCGGCCGCGCCGAACGGCACCGAACCGGTGTCAGGGGTGTCGGCCGACCGCGCCGCCGGCCTCCCCGCACCCGTCGGCGATCGTGAACCGGCCGTACCCGCCGGGCCCGAGGCCGAGTGGTCGCGGAGCGAGCAGGCCCGCGCGATGACCGCCGACGCCGCCGTCCGGGCCGAGCTGGCCGACGCCAACGCCGCCTACGAAGAGCGCTTCGGCCGTGTCTTCCTCATCTGCGCCACCGGCCTCGCCGCCGAGGACATCCTCGCCGCGGCCCGCCGCCGCCTCGCCAACGACGAACCGACCGAACGCGCCGAGACCCGCGCCGAACTCCGCAAGATCGTCGCCTTCCGGCTCGGCAAGGCGTTCGGGGAGGACCGATGAGCACCGCCGACCACGACGCGGCTCCCGCCGCCACCGACGCCCTGAGCGCGGCCGCCGCACCCGCCCCCACGGTTTCCTCCCACGTGCTCGACGCCGCCACCGGCCGCCCCGCCGCGGGCGTGCGCCTCACGCTCCTGCGCCGCGAGGACAGCGCACCCGGCGGGGACGCCTACATGGTGGTCCGCACCGGGAGCACCGACGCCGACGGCCGCGTCGCCGCCTGGCGCACCGCGCCCGGCGTCCACCGGCTCCGGTTCGACACCGGCGCGTGGTTCGCCGCGCGCGGCACCGACACGTTCTACCCCGAAGTCGACGTCGCCTTCACCGTCGCCGACGGGCACCACCACGTCCCGCTCCTGCTGAGCCCCTTCGCCTACTCCACGTATCGAGGCAGCTAGATGAACGCACCCGCGCCAGGGTTCACCTTGGGCCCCAACAGCTACGGCAAGTCCGGCATCCGGCTCGTCCACGTCGACCGCGCCACCGCGCGCCACACGATCCGCGACCTCACCGTGCACACCGCGCTCGCCGGGGACCTCGACGCCACCCACTACTCCGGCGACAACACCGGCGTCCTCCCCACCGACACGCAGAAGAACACCGCGTACGCCTTCGCACGGGACGGCATCGGCACCGTCGAGGCGTTCGCCGAGCGCCTGGCCCGGCACTTCGTCGACACCACCCCCTCCATCACGCACGCCCGCGTCCGCGTCGAGGAGCACCCGTGGACCCGCATCGGCGACCACTCCTTCGCCCGCGGCGACGGCGGCGAGATCCGCACCGCTGAGGCCGCCTACGACGGCGGGGCTGCCGCGATCACCGCCGGCGTCGAGGACCTCCTGCTCCTCAACACCACCGACTCCGAGTTCGGCGGCTTCCTCGCCGACGGGTACACGACCCTCCCCGAGACCGCCGACCGCATCCTCGCGACCGCGGTCACCGCGACCTGGGACTACGCGACCGTACCCGCGGCGTACGACACCGCCTTCGACGCCGCCCGCGCCGCCCTGGCCGCGGCGTTCGCCGACACCTACTCGCTCTCGCTGCAACAGACCCTCTACGCCGTCGGCGAGCGCATACTGAAGGCGGTCCCCGAGGCCCGCGACGTGCGCCTGTCCCTGCCGAACCGGCACCACTACCTCGTCGACCTCGCGCCGTTCGGCCTCGACAACCCCGGCGCGGTCTTCCAGGCCGGCGACCTGCCCTACGGGCTCATCGAGGGCACGGTCCGAAGGGAGGCGCCGTGACCGTCGCGACCCGGTTCGACTTCCACCGCCCGGCGGCGGTGGGCGAGGCCGTGCGCCTCCTCGCCGAGCACCCCGAGGCCGTCCCCGTCGCCGGGGGCACCGACCTGATGGTCGCCGTCAACTACCGGCACACCCGGCCCGAGGCGATGCTCGACCTCACCGGCCTCGCGGAGCTGCGCGAGTGGACCGACGAGGGACCGGCGATCCGCATCGGCTCGGGCGTCCCGTACGCGCGCATCACCGCCGAGCTCGCGACGGTCCTCCCGGGCCTGGCCGCCGCCGCCCGCACCGTCGGCTCCCCGCAGATCCGCAACAGGGGCACCCTCGGCGGCAACCTCGCCACCGCCTCGCCCGCGGGCGACGGCCACCCGCCGCTCCTCGCCACCGGCGCGACCGTGGAGCTCACCTCCACCGGCGGCGTGCGGACCGTCCCGATCGGCGAGTTCTACTTGGGCCCCAAGCGCTCCGCGCTCCGGCCGGGCGAACTCGTCACCGCCGTCACCGTCCCCAAGGCCGCCGGGCCGCAGCAGTTCCTCAAGGTCGGCACCCGCAACGCCATGGTCATCGCGGTCTGCTCCTTCGCCCTCGCGCTCGACCTCGACGCCCGCCGCCTCGGCACCGGCATCGGCTCCGCCGGACCCGTGCCCCTCACCGCACCCGACGCCGAGGCGATCGACCTGCCCTGGGCCGACCCGGGCCGCCTCGACGACACCCTCGCCGCCGAGTTCGGCCGCCGCGTCGCCGCGGCCGCCCGCCCCATCGACGACGTCCGCGGCACCGCCGCCTACCGCCGCCACGCCCTCGCCGTCTGCGCCGCCCGAGCCCTCCGCCGCGTCTGGACCGCAGCCCACGACAGGAGCCCCCGATGACCGCACCCACCCGCACCACCGGCCGCACCCAAGACGACCCGTCCGACCGACCCGGCCCCGCCATGGCGGCGGTGCCCCGACCGGTCCGGCCGAGGAGGTCCCGATGACCGCACCCACCGGCACCACCGGCCGCGCGCCGCACCTGGCCCGCACACCCCGGGCGGCGAACCCGGCGGCGCGAAGCGCCCACACCGCGGCCGTCCGGCACCCGGAGCGCCCGCGCCGGGCGATGATCCCGGCGGCGCGACGCGCCGACACCGCGGCCTACCAGCACGCAGACCGCCCCCGCCGGGTGCCGAACCCGGCCGAGCGCGACCGCGCCGCGCACCGCGGCATCGCCCGGCCCGCCGACCCGAGGAGGCCGCGATGCGCGTGACCATGCACGTCGACGGCGCCGAACTGGCCGCCGAGATCGACCGGCCCGGCGAGAGCCTCCTGTCGACACTGCGCGACCGGCTCGGACTCACCGGCGCCAAGAACGCCTGCGAGCAGGGCGAGTGCGGGTCGTGCACGGTCCTGCTCGACGGCGCGCCCGTGTGCGCGTGCCTCGTCGCCACCGCCCAGTGCGAAGGCCGCGAGGTCAAGACCGTCGTCGGCGCGGTCCCGCGGCCCGTGCGCGACGCCTTCGTGCAGTGCGGGGCCGTGCAGTGCGGGTTCTGCACGCCGGGACTGCTCGTGTCCGTCGCCGACCTCCTCGAACGCGACCCCGACCCGGGCGACGCGGACATCCGCGAAGCCCTCGCCGGGAACCTGTGCCGGTGCACCGGCTACGAGAAGATCATCGACGCCGTCCACACGGCCGCCGCCGCCCTGGCCGGTGAGCGCCCGTGAATCACCGCATCCCGCCACCTCCTTCCGCATTCGCTCCGGGGACCGCAAGCCTCCCCGCCGGGTGTGACAATCCGACCCCGGAGCGTGCCCGATGACCGCGATCGTGATCGAGAACTCCTTTGTGGCCACCGTCGACGCCGCGGGCACCGAGCACGCCGCCGGGCACGTCGTCGTCGAAGACGGCGTCATCACCGCCGTCGGGCCAGGCCCCGCCCCGCATGTCGAAGGCGCGCAGCGCATCGACGGAACCGGCTGCCTTGCCACCCCCGGCCTCGTCAACACCCACCACCACCTGTACCAATGGGCCACCAGGGGATACGCCACCGACCACACCCTCTTCGAATGGCTCGTGGACCTCTACCCCGTGTGGGGTCGCCTGCGCCCCGACCACGTCGCCGCCGCCAACACCGCCGGGCTCGCATGGCTCGCCATGTCCGGCTGCACCACCGCCGCCGACCACCACTATGTCTACCCCGGCGGCCAGGCCGCCGAGCTGGTCGACGTGCAGATCGCCGCCGCCGCCCGCGTCGGCGTCCGCTTGCAGCTCGCCCGCGGCTCCATGGACCGCGGCGTCGCCGACGGCGGCCTGCCGCCCGACCGCATCGTGGAGGACCTCGACGCCGCGCTCGCGGCAACCGCCGAGGCCGTCGACCGCCACCACGACCCGGCGCCCGGGTCGATGCTGCGCATCAGCGTCGCGCCGTGCTCGCCGTTCTCCGTCTCCACCGAGCTGCTGCGCGAATCGGCGGCGCTGGCCCGCGACAAGGGCGTGCGGCTCCACACGCACCTGTGCGAGACCGTGGACGAGGCCGAGTTCTGCGCGCGGGTCCACGGCTGCGACCCGGTCGAGTACATGGACCGGGTCGGCTGGATCGCCGACGACGTCTGGCTGGCGCACGCCGTCCACCTGGACGACCGCTCCCGGGCCCGCCTCGGCGCGGCCGGGACCGGGGTCGCGCACTGCCCCTCGTCCAACGCCCGCTTGGGGACCGGGCTCGCCGACGTCCCCGGGATGCTCGCCGCGGGCGTCCCCGTGGGCCTCGGCGTCGACGGCGCCGCGAGCCAGGAGGCCGGGCACCTCGGGGAGGAGCTGCGGCAGGCGGTCTACACCGCGCGGCAGCTCCACGGCCCGCACGCGATGGACGCCCGCACGGCCCTGCGCCTGGCCACCAGCGGCGGCGCGCGGGTGCTGGGCCGCGAGGCCGAGATCGGCTCCCTCGAAACCGGCAAGCAGGGCGACGTCGCCCTGTGGGACCTCACCGGCCTCGGCCACGCCGGGATCGCCGACCCCGTCGCGGCCCTCGTCCTCGGGCCCGCCGCGCCCCTGCGGCTCCTCGCCGTCGCCGGGCGGACCGTCGTCGCCGACGGGGAGCTGCGCACCGCCGACACCGAGACGCTCGCCAAGGACCTCGCCGCCGCCAGCGCCGACCTGAGGGAGGCACGCGATGCCTGAACCCGCGACGACTCCGACCCCGCCGCCCTGGGCAGCCGGCGGGGTCGGGCACACCCCCGGCTCCTCCGCAGGGCGCACGTCTGCCGATGCGGTCGCCGGGGACTCGCCCGGCCGCGTGACCGCCGTCGGGCGGACACGGGTCGAGGGAGCCGCCGAGCAGCCGTCCGTGCTCCGAGCCTCCGGAAGCGAGGGCAGCGCCGGGCGGGCCGTGCCCGCCGCGCGCTCGCGGGCCGGTGACGGCGGCGTGCGGCACTCCGGCGCTCCGACCGGAGAAGCGGTCGGCGGCGGCGTCGGCGGGGCGTCGGCCCGCGCCCCGCAGCCGGGTGCTCCGTCCGTGCGGGTGACCGACGGCCGGGTCGGGCAGTCGCCGATCCGGCCCGAAGCGGAGGCGAAGGTCAACGGGGCCTTCGAGTACGCCTCGGACCTCGCGTTCGCGGGGATGCTGTGGGGCCACACGCTCCGCAGCCCGCACGCGCGGGCGCTGATCCGGTCGGTCGACACCGCCGCCGCGCTGGCGCTGCCCGGGGTCGCCGCGGTGCTCACCGCCGCCGACGTCCCCGGGAAGCTCCACTACGGACTCATCGAGGCCGACCAGCCGGTGCTCGCGTCCGGTGAAGTGAACTACCAGGGGGAGCCGGTCGCGGTCGTCGCCGCCGAGACCCTCGACCTCGCCCGACGCGCCGCCGAGCTCGTCGAGGTCGAGTACGAGGTCCTCGAACCGTGCTGCGACGCAGGCGAAGCGGTCGCCGCGGGGGAGTACTTCCGGTACCAGCCGGTGCGGCTCGGCGAGCCCGAGACCGCCGCGGCGGCCGTCGTGGTCGCCCGCGAGTACGAGGTCGGCATGCAGGACCAGGCGCCGCTCGGCCCCGAGTCCGGCGTGGCGGTGCCCACTGAGGACGGTCTCGTGCTGCACGTGGCGACCCAGTGGCTCCACTCCGACCTGGAGCAGATCGCGCCGTGCCTGGGCCTGCCGCCCGAGCGCCTCCACCTGGCGATGGCCGGGATCGGCGGCGCGTTCGGCGCCCGCGAGGACCTGTCCGTGCAGGTCCACATGGCGATGCTCGCCCTGCGCACGAAGCGGCCCGTGAAGATGATGTACGACCGGGCCGAGTCGTTCCTCGGCCACGTCCACCGCCACCCCGCGCGGATGCGGTACGAGCACGGCGCCGACGCCGAGGGGCGGCTCGTGTACGTCAAGGCGCACATCGTCCTCGACGGCGGCGCGTACGCCTCCACCAGTGAGGCCGTCGTCGGCAACGCCGCGTCGCTCGCCGTGGGGCCCTACAAGGTCGAGCACGTCAGCGTCGACGCATGGGGCGCGCGCACCAACAACCCGCCGTGCGGGGCGATGCGCGGCTTCGGCGGCGTGCAGACCTGCTTCGCCTACGAGTCCCAAATGGACGCCATTGCCGACGCGCTCGGCCTCGACCCCCTCGAAGTGCGCCGCCGCAACGCCCTCGCCCAAGGCGACAAGCTCGTCAACGGCCAGGTCGTCGACGCCTACGACCCCGCGAGAGCCGTTGACGGGCAGCCGTTCTCGCCCCTGCGCGACCTCCTCGACCGGTTCGCCGACATACCGGTGCCGCCCGTGCCCCCCGGGCGCGACATCGTCGAACTCCCCGGCGGGACCGGCAACACCACCCACGGCGAAGGCGTGCGCCGCGGCGTCGGCTACGGCGTCGGCCTCAAGAACATCTGCTACTCCGAAGGCTTCGACGACTACTCGACCGCGCGCGTCCGCCTCGAACTCGGCGGGCCCGAGCACGACGGCGAACCCGTCGCCTACATCCACACGGCCGCAGCCGAAGTCGGGCAGGGCCACTGGAACCTCCAGACCCAGATCGCCCGCACCGAACTCGGGATCGAACGGGTCGTGCTGCTGCCCAACGACACCAAGGCCGGGTCCGCCGGGTCCTCCTCCGCGTCCCGCCAGTCGTACATGACCGGCGGCGCCGTCAAGGCCGCGTGCGAGGCCGTCCGCGAACTGTGGCGCGACCGCGACCTCGCCGACGGCCCCATCGAGGCCACCCGCGTGTTCCGCCACCGCGCCACCAAGCCCATGGACCCCGTCACCGGCCAGGGCGAGAGCCACGTGCAGCTCGCGCTCTGCGTCCACCGCGCCACCGTGGACGTCGACGTGGAGCTGGGGCTCGTCAAGGTCGTGGACCTCACGTGCGTCCAGGACGTCGGCAAGGCCCTCAACCCGGTCGCCCTCGAAGGGCAGATCCAGGGCGGCAGCGCCCAAGGGCTCGGCCTCGCCGTCATGGAGGAGATCGTCACCGACGACGGCCGCGTCAAAAACGCGTCCTTCACCGACTACCTCATCCCCACCATCCTCGACATGCCCCCGATGCGCCTGGTCATCGTCGAGAACGCCGACCCCGAAGCGCCGTACGGGCTCCGCGGCGCCGGAGAGCCCCCGACGCTGTCCTCCACGCCCGCGATCGTCGCCGCGATCCGGGACGCCACCGGGCTCGCGCTCACCCGCGTCCCCGTCAGACCCGAGCACCTCACCGTCGGGAGGCCCTCATGAACACCATCGCCGCCGTGCTGCGCGCCTGGATGCGCGAAGGCCGCCCCTTCGCGCTCGCGTCCCTCATCGGGACCACCGGGTCCTCGCCGCGCCCGCTCGGCACCGCGCTCGCCGTCGACGGCCAGGGAGCGGCCGTCGGCGGCGTCTCCGGCGGCTGCGTCGAAGCCGCCGTGTACCTCCGCTGCCAGGACGTGCTCGACACCGGCGAGCCCGCCGTCGAGTCCTTCGGGTACAGCGACGAGGACGCCCTCGCCGTGGGCCTCACCTGCGGCGGCACCATGGACGTCCTCATCGTCCGCGTCGCCCCCGACGACACCGCCGTCGCCGCCGCCCTCGACGCGATCCTCGCCGGGGAACCGGTCACCCTCTTCCGCGCCGTCGAAGGGCCCCGCATCGGCCAGGCCGTCGCCATCACCGCCGAAGGGGTGTTCCAAGGGCACGGCACGGGACCGCTGGAACTGGGCGGCCCCGACCTGCCCGCCGCCTCCGGGCGCACCGGCGAGTTCGCCGTCGAAGTGCACACCCCGCCGCCGCGGCTGCTCGTCTACGGCGCCGTCGACTTCGCCGGGCCGCTCGTCAGGATCGCCAAGCAGCTCGGCTACCGCGTCACCGTCTGCGACGCCCGCCCCGTCTTCGCCACCGCGATCCGCTTCCCCGAAGCCGACCACGTCGTCGTCGACTGGCCGCACCGCCACTTCGACAAGGCGGACGCCGACGCCGACACCGCGGTGTGCGTCCTCACCCACGACGAGAAGTTCGACGTCCCCCTTCTCGAACGCGCCCTCGCCTCCGACGCCGGGTACATCGGCGCCATGGGCTCGCGCGCCACCCACCGGGCCCGCCTCGCGCGCCTGCGCGACACCGGCGTCCCCGAGGCCGCGCTCGCCCGCCTCAGGTCTCCGATCGGCCTCGACCTCAACGGCCGCACCACCGAGGAGACCGCGCTGTCGATCCTCGCCGAGATCACCGCCGTCCGCAACGGCGCCGCCGCGGGCTTCCTCACCGAAGCCCAAGGCCCCATCCACCACTGAGCGAAGGAGCCGACCATGGTCCACATGTTCCTCAACGGAGGCGGCATGAAAGGCGGCAACCTCCACCACCTCATCGGCGGCGCCCCGTTCATCGGACCGGCCACGACCCTGCCGATCTACCGGCTCCACTCGGTGCCCCTCGACGGCGTCGCGGACGACCACCCGGCCCTCCAGGCGGCGCCCCCCGGAACCGACGGCGCCGCCGTCACCGGCGAGCTCTACGACATCGACCTGCTCGTGCTGCGCACCTCCCTGCTCCCCGCCGAACCCCCGGACCTCGAACTCGGCGTCGTCGGCCTCGCCGACGGCGCCGAAGCCCTCGGCATGCGCCTGCGCGACGACTGCGCCGGCCTCCCCGGCCTGACCGACATCACCGCCCACGGCTCCTGGCGGGCCTACAAGGCCGCGAAAGCCGAACCCCGATGAGCCGCCTCGCCGCTCCCGGCCGCTCCGGCCCCACCCCCTTCCCGTCATCACTCCCGCACCTGGAGTCACCATGATGGCCGACCCCTCCGACATTTCCGGGCCCGTCGTCTACGACCTGGTGCTCCGCTCCCGGCGCGCCGTCCTCCCCGACGGCGAGCGGCCCGCGGCCGTCGCCGTCGCGGGCGAGCGGATCGCCGTCATCGGCGACTACGACGAACCGATCCCCGCGCGCCGCACCGAAGACCTCCGCGACCTCGCGCTCCTCCCCGGGCTCGTCGACACCCACGTCCACGTCAACGAACCCGGCCGCACCGAATGGGAGGGCTTCGCGACCGCCACCCGCGCCGCCGCCGCGGGCGGCGTCACCACCCTGATCGACATGCCGCTCAACAGCCTCCCGCCCACCGTCGACGCCCCCGCGCTCGCCGCCAAGCGCGCCGCCGCCAAAGGCAAGACCTGGGTCGACACCGGCTTCTGGGGCGGCGCGATCCCCGGCAACGAGACCGAACTGAAAGCACTCCACGACGCGGGCGTCTTCGGCTTCAAATGCTTCACGGCCCCATCGGGAGTCGACGAGTTCCCGCCCCTCGACCGCGAGGGCCTGCGCCGCGCCTGCGCCGCCGTCGCCGCCCTCGGCGCCGTCCTCCTCGTCCACGCCGAGGACCCCGCCCGCCTCCGCGACACCCCCGCGGCCCCGGCCTTCGCGGACTTCCTCGCCACCCGCCCGCCCGAAGCCGAGACCGACGCGATCCGCGACGTCATCGACGCCGCCGGCGCGACCGGCGCCCGCGTCCACCTCCTCCACCTGTCCGCCGCCGAGGCCCTCGAACCGCTCGCCCGCGCCCGCCGCGACGGCGTCGCCGTCACCGCCGAGACCTGCCCCCACTACCTCGCCCTCACCGCCGAGCAGATCCCCGACGGCGCCACCGCGTTCAAATGCTGCCCGCCCATCCGCGGCGCCGCCAACCGCGACGCCCTCTGGGACGGCCTCGCCCAGGGCCGCATCGACTTCGTCGTCTCCGACCACTCGCCCAGCCCCCCGGCCATGAAGACCGGCGACTTCGCCACCTCCTGGGGCGGCATCGCCTCCCTCCAGCTCGGCCTCCCCGTCCTGTGGACCGAGGCCCGCACCCGCGGGCACGGCCTCGCCGACCTCGCCGCCTGGACCTCCCGCGGCCCCGCCGACTTCGCACGCCTCCACCGCAAGGGCCGCATCGCCGCCGGAGCGGACGCCGACCTCGTCGCCTTCGACCCCGAGCGCGAATGGACCGTCCGCGCCGCCGACCTCCACCACCGCCACCCCGTCACCCCCTACGACGGCCGCCGCCTCACCGGCGGCGTCGCCGCCACCTGGCTGCGCGGCAAGCGCATCGACACCGCGGCCGCACCGCGCGGCCGCCAACTGCGAAGGAGCCCCCGATGAACGGCACCGCCTGGAGCCTTCCCGACCTCGCCGCCCGCGCCCTCGGCGGCGCCGTCATCGCCGCCAACGACGAGTCCTTCGCCGAGAAGGAGCACCTCATCCGCCCCTACCCCGTCGTCCACAGCGCGCACACCTTCGGCGCCAAAGGCCAGGTCTACGACGGCTGGGAGACCCGCCGCCGCCGCGACGAAGGCCACGACTGGGCGATCGTCCGCCTCGGCGTCCCCGGCGTCATCCGCGCCGTCGCCGTCGACACCGCCTACTTCACCGGCAACTACCCGCCCCGCATCTCGGTAGACGCCTGCCGCGCCGACGGCCACCCCGCCCTCGCCGACCTCCTGGAGGCCGACTGGCGCACCGTCGTCCCCGTCGCCGACGCCAAGGGCGACCACCGCAACGAGTACGACGTGGACGACCCCACCCGCTACACCCACGTCCGCCTCAACCTCCACCCCGACGGCGGCGTCGCCCGGCTCCGCGTCCACGGCACCCCCGTCCCCGACCCCGCGGGCTTCGCCGACCTGCCCCTCGACCTCGCCGCACTCGCCAACGGCGCCACCGTCACCGGCGCCTCCAACGCCTTCTACTCCAACCCGGCCGGCGCCATCATGCCCGGCCTCCCCGCCAGCCAGGCCGACGGCTGGGAGACCGCCCGCCGCCGCACCCCCGGCCACGAATGGCTCGACGTGCGCCTCGCCGGACGCGGCACCGTCCGCATCGCCGAACTCGACACCACCCACCTCAAGCACAACGCCCCCGGCTGGGCCTCCCTCGACGCCGCCGACGGCGACGACACGTTCCCCCTCCTCGAACGCACCGCCCTCCAACCCGACACGCCCCACCGGTTCCTCCTCGCCGGCGACCGCCCCGCGACCGCCGTGCGGCTCAACATCTTCCCCGACGGCGGCATCGCCCGCCTGCGCCTCTACGGCCGCCTCACCCCCGACGCCCTCCGCGACCTCGAAACCCGGTTCCGCGCCTGAACGCGCGGCGATATCCTCCCCGCATGGCACACCAGACACCCGGGCACAGCAGCGCCGACGACTTCTTCCGCACCGAGATCCGCACCGGCCGCATCGAACGCGCCGAAGTCTTCGCCAAAGCCCGCAAACCCGCCTACAAGCTCTGGATCGACTTCGGCGACCTCGGCGTCAAACGCTCCAGTGCCCAGATCACCGCCCGCTACACCCCCGACGAGCTCGTCGGCCGCACCGTCGTCGCCGTCACCAACTTCCCGCCCCGCCAGATCGCCGACTTCATGTCCGAAGTGCTCGTCCTCGGCGTCCCCGTCGACGGCACCGACGAAGTCGTGCTCCTCGCCCCCGACGCCGACGTCCCGATCGGCGCCCGCATCTCCTGACCCCGGTTCACCCGCTGTTCCCCAAAGGACCCGCAACCCGCCGGCCCGCGGCGACGTCTCCCCAGTACAGGCACGACACGCCCGGGCCCGCCCCCAACGGCCCGGGCCACCCCTCAGGGAGCCCGCCATGACCGCAACCCGAACCCGGCGCCTCGCGGCGGCGGTCGCCGCCGCACTCGCGGCCACCGCCGCCGCGGGCCTGACCGCCGCCCCCGCCGCCGCGCAGGAACCGGTGCCCGCCAACGTCCTCCTCGACCTCGACAACCCGCAGGTCCCCGGCGACCCGCCCCGGGACGCCACCCTCGACGTCGACTTCGCGCAGGACCCGACCGGCGTCCTCGCCATGCGCCTCGAAGTCGACACCGCCGACGCCACGATCTACTTCGGCGCCGGACCCGGCTGCGAGACGCCCGACAACGTCCCCCTCATCGAATGCGCCACCGCCGACCCCGGCACCGCGAACCGCTTCACGTTCACCATCGCCGCCGCCACCGGCACGCCCCTCGGCGAATACGACTACACGCTCACCGTGCTCCTCGACGACGCCGCCGTCCACACCGCGACCGGCACGGTCGACGTCGTCGCCGACCGCTACGACGGCGTCTTCCGCGACTACGCCGCCGAAGACCTCGCCTTCACCGACGTCCCCGCCGGAACGATCGTGGACGTGCAGCCCCGGTTCACCCAGAACAGCGCCCTCCCCGACGACACCTACGCCGTCGTGGCCGCGTTCGGCGCGGGACTGGCCAACATGGGCGCCGAAGGCGTCGGCCACGACGCCCCCTGGGACAACTGCTCGCCGAACATCTGGGAGCCCGTGTTCGCCACCCAGTTCTGCTTCTTCCTCGACCACGACGACGCCCCCGGCACCACCTTCCAACTCGCCGAACCGATCCAGTACACCGTCGACCCCGACGCGCCCGGCCCGCTCGCCGTCTGCGGATGCGGCTACGAACTGTTCGCGATCAACCGGGACGTCTTCGACCGCGACTTCGGCGAACCCTGGTGGGACCCGGACTCACCCGACCTCCTCACCCTCGACCCCGCCCCCGACCAAGACCCTCTCACCGGCGACGGCGACGGCGCCCTCATCATCGAGACCGCCCGCAACCCCTACGACCTCACCGTCCAAGGCGCCGACCTCGACCGCGACGAGACCGAACTGGCCGTCCCCATCGGCAACGACGGCCCCGCCAGGGCCCTCACCCGCCCCGCCTCCGAAGGCGAGCCGTCCTACTTCCTGCGCGGACAACTCCCCGCAGGAGCCGAGATCCTCTCCGTCGAAGCCGCCGACACCGAGGGCAGCCCCGGCTGGCGCTGCTTCGACGACGCCGAACTCGACGCCCGCCGCGAGGCGCTCGAAGCCGGCACCGAACTCGACCGCATCGACTTCGCCTGCGCCTTCTGGGGACTCGGCCCCGGAGAATCGATCCACGTGACCGTCACCGTCGACGCCACGGACGCCACCGGCGCGCCCGGCCGCGTCGAGGTCGACGCCTTCTTCCGCGGCGTCGACGGCGTCAACCTCGACGGCGACCCCGCGGACAACTCGGCCGCCCTCACCGTCGACGGCCGCCCCCTGCCCGACACCGGCTCGCCCACGATCGCCTTCACAGCGGTCGCCGCGGGCGCACTGGTCCTCGGCATCGTGCTCTTCGCCGCCGCCCGCCGCCGCAGGCCGCCCGAGGACCCGGCCGCCTAAGCCCCCTCGGCCTCCGCGTCCTCGCGCGGGGACCGGCGGTCGGCCCTGCGCAGCGCGACCCTGAACAACGCACCCCCCTCCGGCGATTCGAGGACCCGGACCATGCCGCGGTGCGCGAGCACCACGTCCTGCACGATCGCCAGGCCCAGCCCGGCGCCGCCGTCGTCGCGGCTGCGCGACTCGTCGAGCCGCACGAACCGGTCGAAGATCCGCCTGCGCTGGCTTTCGGGGACGCCGTTGCCGTCGTCGCCGACGTCGAGGCGCAGCCACTCGTCGTCCTCGGCGGCGAGGGTCACCGTGACCGCGGACGCGGCGTGCCGCTGCGCGTTGTTGAGCAGGTTCCCGACGGCGCGCGCCAGGTGCCCGCGCACGCCGAAGACCGCGAGGTCCTCCTCCACGTTTAGCCGCACCGGCACCCGGTCGGCGGCGGCGCGCCGCGCGACCTCCTCGCGCACCAGCTCGGTGAAGGGCACCGCGACGTGCGGCGGCCGCTCCCCGGCGTCGAGGCGCGCGAGGAGCAGCAGGTCCGCGGAGAGGTCCTGGAGCCGGATGACGTCGGCGAGCGTGGCGTCGAGGTCGAGCAGTTCCGGGTGCTCCCTGGCGATCTCGATCTGGCTGCGGAGGATCGCGAGCGGGCTGCGCAGCTCGTGGGAGGCGTCGGCGACGAAGCGCCGCTGCTGCGACACCGCGTGGTCGAGGGCCGTCAGGGTGGTGTTCGTGGTGACCGCGAGGCTGTGGATCTCGTCGCGGCTCGCGGGCACCGGCACCCGCCGGGACAGGTCGCCGCCGGTGATCGACATGAGCTCCTTCTGGATCGCGCCGACCGGGCGCAGCGCCCGCCGCGTCACCAGCCAGGTCACGAGCGCGACGACCGCGACCAGCGCGGGCAGCGTCCACCACATGATGGCCGTGACGCTGTCGACGGCCTCCTCCTGCGTCTCCAGCGACGATCCGGAGTAGACGGTGTACGCGGTGCCGTCGGGCGCGGTGGCGTTCATGGCCGCGAACCGGTAGGAGGCGTCCTCGCCGGGGAGCGTCACCGTGGCGTACTCGACGGACGACCCGACGGCGCCGCGGGAGTCCTCCACGTCTTCGGCGGGGGTGTCCTCTGCGGTGGTCTCGTCATCGTCGTCGCTGCCGCCGTGGTCGTCGTCCTCGGTCCGGTCGTCGTCGTCATCGTCGTCCGAGTCGTCATCGGTGGAGTCGTCGTCCCGCGCGGGGGTCTCGTCCCCGGTGGACTCTGCGGAGGTCTCCTCGACCGGGTCGGGCGCTGGGGCGAAGTCGCCGACCGGGCCGAGCCCGGCGAGATCCTCGCTGGAGGCGACGACGGTGCCGTCGGCGGCGAGGATCTGCGCGGCCTCGTCGTCGTCGGGCAGTTCGACGGCGGCGGGCGCGGTGCCGGAGGCGAGCTGGCCCGCGATCGAGCGGGCGCTGACCTCGGCGGTGAGCTCGGCGCGGCCGTAGAGGTTGTCGCGCAGGAGCGTGACGACGAGGAACCCGGCGACGACGAGCGCGATGGCGACCACGACCGTGGCGCCGACGGTGGTGCGGGCGCGCACGGACTCGGGCTGCCACAGGAGCCGCTTGCCGCGGGAGTGCCGCCGGGACTCCTTGAGCGCCTTGCGCGTCGCCCTATCCACCATTGGCCGCCAGCCGGTAGCCCGCCCCGCGGACGGTGGTGATGGCGGCCCTGCCGAAGGGCGCGTCGATCTTGCGGCGCAGGTTGGAGATGTAGACCTCGACGATGTTGACGTCGCCGTCGTAGGCGAAGTCCCACACGTGCTCCAGGATCTCCGATTTGGACACGACCTCCCCGGCGCGGGTGGCGAGGTATTCGAGGACGGCGAACTCCTTGGCGGTGAGCTCCACGGCGGTGTCGCCGCGGCGGCAGGTGCGGGTGGCGGGGTCGACGGCGAGGTCCCCGAAGCGCCACACCGCCGGGCGCGAGGCCCTGCCGCGGCGCAGCATGGCCCGGATGCGGGCCTGGAGGACGACGAAGGAGAACGGCTTGGTGAGGTAGTCGTCGGCGCCGGTGTCGAGGCCCTCGGCCTCGTCGTACTCGCCGTCCTTGGCCGTGAGCATGAGGATCGGCGTCTCGACGCCGGCCTCGCGCAGGGCCGCGCACACCTGGTAGCCGTTCAGGCCGGGCAGCATGATGTCGAGGATGATCGCGTCGTACCCGCCGCTCCGGGCCATCGAGAGGCCGGTGCGGCCGTCGTGGGCGAGGTCCACGGCGTACCCCTCGGCCTTCAGCCCGGCGGCGACCACTTCGGCCAGCCGCTGCTCGTCTTCCACCATCAGCAAACGCATGTTCCGAAGCTTGGCACAGCGAACCTGAAGCCAAGCTGAAGTCGGGGCGCGGCCCGCGATTTCGACGCCTGCCAGTGCAAACACCGGATGCTTCTTTCTCCACGCCCCCAACCTGAAGCCGTCTTCAGGTGACTTCAGCTTGGCTTCAGGTTCGGCGGCGCATGGTTGCCTGCATCCGATCAGCACGGCCCGAAAGGACCCGCCATGAACGACCAGACCCCGACCCAGAACCTCACGAAGTTCGCGAAGGCCCGCAGCTTCACCGGCCGCCACCGCACCCTCGTGATCGCGGGCGCCGCAGGCGCCCTCCTCCTCGGCGGCGGCACCGCCGCCGCGTTCGCGGCCGACGACGACCCCTTCGAGTCCGCGAACTCGGGCGGCGACCAGTCCGGCACGAGCACGGACCCGACCACCGGCGACGACCACGGCGGCGACTGGGACGACGCCTGGGACGACCACGGCGACGACGACTTCGTCCTCCCCGACGCCGCGATCGGCGAGGACGCGGCCGTCGAGGCCGCGCTCGCCGAGATCGACGGCACGGTCCGCGAGGTCGACCTCGAAGGCAGCGCCGACTTCCCGGTGTGGGTCATCGACATCACCGATGCCGACGGCATCGAGTGGGACGTCGCGGTCAACGCCCTCGACGGCTCGATCCTCGGCACCCACCAGGACGACGACTCGGACGACTCCGATGACGACGACCACGACGATGACGACAACGACGATCACGGCGGCGACCGCCACGACGATGACGACGACGACCGCGACGACGACTAACGCCTCCGGCCCGGCCGCATAGGCCGGGCCGGAACCCGGCAGGAAGACCCGAGCCCGGGGCGGGCGAGATCGGCCCCGGCATCGAGAGCCACGAACAGCGTCGACGCCCGGCGGCGATCCGGCCGGACGGGCGACGACGCGAACAAAACGGGGCGGGCCGGGACCGGGGCGGCCGGGCGAGTCTCCGGCCGCCGGTGGCGGCCCGGGGCGGTCGGGAGCCCGGCGGGCCGGTGGGCGGCCGGCCGGGTTCCCGAGCGGCCCTTAGTTCTTCACCCGGTAAGCGAGGGTGGCGAACTGGCCGCTGGGTTTGGCCTCGATGAGTTCGAGGCGGTCGGAGAGGATGCGGCGGGGGAGGAGCGGCGCGCCCGCGCCGAGGAAGACCGGGGCGAGGCTGACGCGGACCTCGTCGAGGAGGCCGGCGTCGAAGAACTGGCCCACGAGGTCGCCGCCGCCGACGATCCAGAGGTCCTTGCCGCCCGCGGCGGCCGTCATCGCGGCGTGGACTGCGGCGACGCCGCCCGAGGCGAAGGTGATGTCGGCGCCGGGGACCGCCGGGAGGTCCCGGCTGGTGAAGATCCACGCGGGCTGCTCGTACTCCCACTTCTCCGGGTGCTCCAGGAGGTGCTCGTGTTCGAGGATCCACTCGTAGGTGGTGGAGCCCATGCAGATCGCGCCGACGCCCTTGAGGAACTCGGCGAACTCGTCGAGCGGCGTCTCCTCGCCGTCGTCCGCCTCGGGCGAGCCGCCCGGGACGGTGAAGAGCCACTCCAGGGAGTTGTCGGGATCGGCAATGAACCCGTCGACGGTGGTCGCGGTGTTGTACACGGTTTTCGCCATCCCGCCATCCGATCACGGTCGACCGACATGCCGCGGGCGATCCTGAAATGGCCGCATTCGAACACGCGAGCCCCGCATCCCCGTCGATGCGATCCGACGCGCCGGGCGATTTCTGTCAGGTTCCCGACATTGACCGTTTTGCACCAAATTAAGCACTTGGTCGTACTTAGGTAGTGAGTGCGTCACAAGGCGCAGTCCTGATCAAGTTCACCAAAGGGGTGATCATGGTAATGAAGAGGATCTTCACTGCCATCGGTGTCGCGGCGGCAGCGCTCGCACTGTCGCTGTCCACCACATCCTCGGCCGCGGCGGCTCCCGTCGAAGCGCCGACGCCCGTGAAGTCGCGCATCGAGAACGCGGCGGCGCCCGACGCCGCCGCCGAGCAGCGCACCTGCCGGGCCCGCTTCGCGGAAGGGGTCAACCACCGCCTCCGCGCCGAGGCGGAGTCGGCGATCATCGGGTCGATCCCGGCCGGGACCTGGGTGCAGACGTCCTGCACCCGCGTCGCCGGCGGTGAATACACCGCGTGCGGCCTCTCCAGCGACTTCTGGATGGAGGTCTACTGGAACGGCAACTGGGGCCACAGCGCGTGGGGCTGCGTCCAGGACTGGGAGTTCACCTCCTAGACCGATAGCGGGACAACGGAAACGGGGCCGGGGAGCATCGCTCCCCGGCCCCGTCCTCAAGCCCTCACGCCGTCAGGCGCAGCGCGTTCCCCACGATCCGGTGGCCGTGCGCGCCCGAAGCGGTCAGGATCGACTCCGGGTGGAACTGCACCGCGAACCAGCGCTTGGCGGGCGCCTCGATCGCCATCACCACGCCGCCGATCGCCGCGGTCGGTGTGAACTCGCCCCTGACCTGGTCGGCCGTCGCGTACAGCGAGTGGTACCGGGCCGCGGTCACCTCGTCGGGCAGCCCGTCGAACAGGCCGCCGCCGTTGACCTTCACGTTCCCGGGCTTGCCGTGGCTCGGCTCGTCGAGCAGCGACAGCCGCCCGCCCGCGTGCTCGATCATCGCCTGGAGCCCCAGGCACACCCCGAACGCCGGGAGCCCGCGCCGCTCGATCTCGCCGAGCAGCGCCGCCGTGTCGAAGTCCTCGGGCCGCCCCGGCCCCGGCGAGAGCACCACCAGGTCCGGCGCGAGCTCGTCGAGCACTGACGGCACGTCGAACCCGAACCGCAGCGTCGTCACCTCGCAGCCGTGCTGCCGGAAGTAGTCGCCGAGCGTGTTCACGAACGAGTCCTCGTGGTCCACCAGCAGGACCCTCCGCCCGACCCCCATTGGTCCGCCCGCGACCTCGATCGGCTCGGGCACCGGGGCCGCCGCGCCGAGGCCGCCCGCCGCCGTCTCCAGCAGCGCGCGCGCCTTCAGGTGCGTCTCGGCCTCCTCCGCGGCCGGGTCGGAGTCGTACAGCAGCGTCGCGCCCGCGCGCACGCACGCCACGCCCCCGCGGATCTGCGCGGTCCGCAGCGTCAGCCCCGTGTTCATCGTCCCGTCGAAGCCCACGAACCCGACCGCCCCGCCGTACCAGCGCCGCGGCGTCGTCTCCTGCTCCTCGATGAACCGCATCGCCCACGTCTTCGGCGCGCCCGTCACCGTCACCGCCCACATGTGCGTCAGGAACGCGTCCAGCGCGTCCATGCCCTCCCGCAGCCGCCCCTCGATGTGGTCCACGGTGTGGATCAGCCGCGAGTACATCTCGATCTGCCTGCGCCCCAGGACCTTCACCGAACCGGGCACGCACACGCGGGCCTTGTCGTTGCGGTCCACGTCGGTGCACATCGTCAGCTCCGACTCCTCCTTCGCGGAGCCGATGAGCGCCGCGATCTGCGTCGCGTCGTGCAGCGGGTCCGCGCCGCGCGCGATCGTCCCCGAGATCGGGCACGTCTCCACCCGGTCCCCGGTGACCCGCACGAACATCTCCGGCGAGGCCCCCACCAGGTACTCGCGCTCGCCCAGGTTGAACAGGAACTCGTACGGCGCCGGGTTGGCCGTGCGCAGCCGCTCGTAGAACGCCGTCGGCGAGTCGCACGCCGCGTACATCTCGTGGCCCGGGACGACCTCGAACAGGTTGCCCGCCTTGAACTCCTTCTTCGCGCGCCGCACCGTGTCGGCGTACACGCCCGGCACCGGCCCCTCCGGGACCGCCTCGGCCGCGACGTAGTCGAGCGACTCGGTCTCCCGCGCCAGGCCCTTCGTCGACCGGTCCCCGAGCGAGAACTCGTACCGGCGCACCTGCGCGGTCTCCCGCTTGCGGTCCACCACGTACAGCTCGTCGGCCAGGTGCAGCACCAGGTCCCGCTGGTCGGCGGGCCGGTCCTTCGCGTACGGGATCGGCTCGAACTGGTACGCCAGGTCGTACCCGAACGCCCCCCACAGGCCCAGGTACGGGTCGTCGCAGCGGAGCGCGTCGAGCACCACCCGCAGTGCCGAGAACGCCGTCGGCTGCTTCGACCGCAGCTCCTCGGGGACGCGCCCGGTCGGCGCCGGCACGTCCACGCGCACCTCGCCGTCCTCGCGCGTCACCTCGCCCACCCCGGCCGCGGCCAGCGCGTCGGCGAGGACGTCCACGAGCAGGTAGCCGCGGGCGTTGAGCCGCCGCACCGTCACCGAGCGGCCCCGCGCCACCACCTCCAGGGAGGGGTCGACGTACGCGAGGTGGTAGCGCGAATAGCGCCCGGGATACTCCATGCCGCTGGAGAGGACGCCGCCGCGGCGGGCCTCGACCTGCGCCACCACCGCGGTGAGGTCGGGCGAGTCGAGCTCGGACACCGTCCGCTCGACCGTCACGCCCGACGGGGTCTTGAACAAGGTCATCAAGGGCCTCTTCCTCGAAAGAAACTGGGTCAATAGTCCCGTCCTGAGGCGGCCGACCCCGGATACGACGAAGCGACCGCCTACCAGACGGTCGCTCGCTTCACTCGCACGCGAAAGCCGGACGCCGCCTCAGCGACGCCACCACCAGTTGTTCGCGTGGAATCTCACAGGCCGAATACTACATGCCCGCACGGTGGGACGCCGACCGGTGACCGCGCCCGCGCGCCGCGGCGAAACGCCCGCGACCGCCCCGCCCGGCAGCGCTACACTTGCGTGCAACAGCGTCGACCCGGCCATCACCGGCGAGCTTCCGGAAGAACCGGCCCACCGCGCCCCGCGCGAGGCGGGCCCCACTAGAACCGGACGGACGCGGCCCGTCACCGCCGCCGAACGAGCGGGCGCACCAGTGCGCCAAGCGAGGTGGTACCGCGGGCCGCCCCCCAGAGGGCGCGTCTCGTCCTCGCACACGGAAACAAAACGCGTGTGTGAGGAGACCCGGGTCCCATGGCCTATCCACTCGACGACCCCAAGCGGGGCGTCCCCGCGAGCCCGAACCTCCCCGAGGTCGAGCGCCGCGTCCTCGACTTCTGGACCAAGGACGACACCTTCCAGTCCTCCATCGAGGCCCGCCCCGCCGGCGAGGACGGCGCCAACGAGTTCGTCTTCTACGACGGCCCGCCCTTCGCCAACGGCCTGCCCCACTACGGGCACCTGCTCACCGGGTACGTCAAGGACATCGTCCCCCGCTACCAGACCATGCGCGGCAAGCGCGTCGAGCGCCGCTTCGGCTGGGACACCCACGGCATGCCCGCCGAGGTCACCACCGAGAAGGAGCTCGGCCTCAAGTCCAAGGCCGACATCGAGGCCTACGGCATCGACCGGTTCAACGCCGCCGCCAAGGCCTCCGTCCTCCAGTTCACCGGCGAATGGCACGACTACGTCACCCGCCAGGCCCGCTGGGTCGACTTCGAGAACGACTACAAGACCCTCGACCTCACCTACATGGAGTCGGTCATGTGGGCGTTCAAGGAGCTGTACGACAAGGGCCTCATCTACGAGGGCTACCGCGTCCTCTGGTACTGCTGGCGCTGCGAGACGCCGCTGGCCGCGACCGAGACGAAGATGGACGACACCTACCGGGACCGCCAGGACCCGGCCGTCACCGTCGGCCTCGACGTCGTCGCCGACGGCCCCCTGAACGGCGTGAAGCTCCTGGTGTGGACCACCACGCCCTGGACGCTCCCGTCGAACCTCGCCGCCGCCGTCCACCCCGCCGTCGACTACGTCGTCGTCGCCAACGAGGACGGCCGCTACCTCCTCGCCGAGGCCCGCCTCGGCGCCTACGCCCGCGAACTCGGCGAGGCCCCCGAAGTCGTCTCCCGCCACAAGGGCGCCGACCTCATCGGCCTGCGCTACAACCCGCCGTTCGACTTCTTCACCGGCCGCGAGAACGCCCACCAGGTCCTCGCCGCCGACTACGTCACCACCGAGGACGGCACCGGCGTCGTCCACATCGCCCCCGCCTTCGGCGAGGAGGACAAGGTCGTCACCGACGCCGCCGGGATCGAACCCGTCGTCCCCGTCGACGACTCCGGCAAGTTCACCGACGAGGTCCCCCCGTACGCGGGCGTCCACGTCTTCGACGCCAACAAGCTCATCATCAACGACCTCAAGGCCACCCAGCGGCTCCTGCGCCACGACACCTACAACCACAACTACCCGCACTGCTGGCGCTGCGGCTCCCCGCTGATCCAGCGCGCCCTCTCCGCGTGGTTCGTGGCCGTCTCGCGCTTCCGCGACCGCATGGTCGAGCTCAACCAGGAGATCGACTGGACCCCCGGCCACATCAAGGACGGCCAGTTCGGGAAGTGGCTCGCCAACGCCCGCGACTGGAACATCAGCCGCAACCGCTTCTGGGGCTCCCCGATCCCCGTGTGGGTCAGCGACGACCCCGCCTACCCGCGCACCGACGTCTACGGCTCCCTCGCCGAACTGGAGCGCGACTTCGGCGTGCACGTCACCGACCTCCACCGGCCCCACATCGACGACCTCGTGCGCCCCAACCCGGACGACCCCACGGGCAAGTCCGTCATGCGCCGCGTCCCCGAGGTCCTCGACTGCTGGTTCGAGTCCGGGTCCATGCCCTTCGCGCAGGTCCACTACCCGTTCGAGAACGCCGACTGGTTCGAGCACCACTTCCCCGGCGACTTCATCGTCGAGTACACCGCCCAGACGCGCGGCTGGTTCTACCTCCTGCACGTCCTCTCCACGGCCCTGTTCGACCGGCCCGCGTTCCGCACCGCGCTCGTCCACGGCACCCTCCTGGGCGCCGACGGCCAGAAGATGTCCAAGTCGCTGAAGAACTACCCGGACGTGCGCGAGTCCTACGAGCAGTACGGCTCCGACGCCATGCGCTGGTTCCTCGTCTCGTCCCCGGTCCTGCGCGGCGGCGACATGCCCGTCACCGAGACCGGCTTCCGCGACGCCGTCCGCCAGATCGTCCTGCCCCTGTGGAACGTCTGGTACTTCTACACGCTCTACGCCGGCGCCGCCGGGTACGAGGCGAGCCCCGCCGAGGCCCGCGCCGCCGCGCTCGCCTCCGAGCACCGCCTCGACAAGTACCTGCTCGCCAAGACCCGCGAACTCGTCGAGGCCATGACCGAGGCCATGGACGGCTACGACCTCGTCGCCGCCACCGCCGCGTTCCGCTCCTACCTCGAAAGCCTCACCAACTGGTACGTGCGCCGCTCCCGCGACCGCTTCTGGGAGGGCGACGAGGCCGGGTTCGCGACGCTCGCGACGGCGCTCAAGACCGCCACCGAGGTCGCCGCGCCGCTGCTGCCGATGGTCGCCGAGGACATCTGGAAGGGCCTCACCGGAGGCCGCTCCGTCCACCTTGTCGACTGGCCCGACCCCGCGGACCTGCCCGCCGACCACGCCCTCGTGGAGGCGATGGACGCCGTGCGCGACATCGCCTCCGTGGGCCTGTTCATGCGCAAGGCCCGCAAGCTCCGCGTGCGCCTGCCGCTCGCGAAGGTCACCGTGGCGACCCCGCACGCCGAGCGGCTCGCGCCGTTCGCGGACTTCCTCAAGGACGAGCTGAACGTCAAGGCCGTCGAGTTCGACGCGAACGTCGAGGCCTACTCCAAGTCCGACCTGAAGCTGGTGCCGCGCGTCCTCGGGCCCCGCCTCGGCAAGGACGTGCAGCGCGTCATCAAGGCCGTCAAGTCCGGCGACTGGACCGCCGAGAACGGCGCCGTCACCGCCGGAGGCGTCGCCCTCGAAGACGGCGAGTACGAGCTCACCATGGTCGCCGTCGACGCCGACCACACCGAGGCCCTCCCGAACGAGGGCGGCGTGCTCGTCCTCGACACCGAGGTCACCCCGGAGCTCGCCGCCGAGGGCCTCGCCCGCGACCTCGTCCGCGTCATCCAGCAGGCCCGCAAGGACGCCGACCTGGACGTCTCGGACCGCGTGGCCGTCACCGTCGACGCCTCCGCGGCCGTGCGCGAGGCCGTCGAAGCCCACCTGGACTTCGTCAAGGCCGAGACGCTCGCGCTGGCGCTCGACTTCGCGGACCTGCCCGACACCGCGACCTCCGGCGACGCCGGGGAGGGCGAGACCGTGAAGGCCGCAGTGGTGAAGCGGTAGGGGAAGCAGCAGGAGACGGGGAAGGGCCCGGCGACCGAGAGGTCGCCGGGCCCTTCCCCGTCGGGAGCCTTAGGCCATGTAGCCGCAGATCTTCCAGGCGTCGTCTTCCTTGACGAGGTCGAAGGACTCGTCGGTGGTCTCGTCGTTCGCGGTGATGGAGACCTCGACGGTGGCGGTGTCGCCGTCCTCGGTGGTCTCGCCGATCTCGTAGGACATGTCCTCGAACATCGAGAACGTGTCGCCGGCCATCTCCTCGAACTGCTGCTTCTCTTCGTCGGTCATGCCCTCGAACTGGGCCGCGGCGTCCTCGACGCCGGTGATGTCGTCGGCGCAGAAGTAGTCGCCCGCGATGTCGGCGGCCTTCTCGCCGTCGCCGTCGAGCATGGCGTTCACCATGTCCTCGGCGCCGTCCTTGAGGAAGCCCTCGACCGCGCCTTCGGGCGTGTCGTTCCCGGCGCCGCACGCGGCCAGGGTCAGGGCGAGGGCGAAGGCGCCGCCGGTCAGGGCGGTGGCGCGGCGGAGTTTGACGTTGATGTCCATCGGGTCCAATCAATCGGGGGGTCGGGCTCGGCCCCGGGTAGGGCCGTGTAACTCGCCCGTCACGTTAACGGGGCGGTGCAAACCCGGGGCGAGCTGCGGCTGAACGGGGCGCTAAACGTCGGGCCACCACGTGTGGTCGGCCGCGATGTAGTGGAACGCCGTGCGCACCTCGGCCTCGTCGATCCCCTTGAGCCGCGCCCACGCCTTGCGGTACACGCGCAGCTGGAGCGCCGCGTGCTCGGCGGCCTCGCCGCGCGGCGGGCGGCCCGTCTTCCAGTCCACGATGTCGTACCCGCCGCCGTCGCGGTGGAACACCGCGTCGATGCGCCCGCGCACCACCGTCCCCTCGTACTCGACCACGAACGGCACCTCCTGCGCGGCGATCCGCCGCCCCGCCCACGCCGAGGCCCGGAACGCGGCCTTGAGCCGCTCCAGGTCCGCCTGGTCCACGGCCTCGTCGGCCGCGCCCGGCAGGTCCACCGGGTCGAACAGGGTGCCGCCGCCGAAGAACTCCTCGACCCACGAGTGGAACTCCGTGCCCCGCTGCGTCGCCGGGCGCGGCGGCTGCGGCATCGGCCGCCGCCGCTCGGCCGCGAAGCCCTCCTCGTCGGCGCGCATCGCCATGAGCTGCGAGGTCGACAGCCGCGCGGGCCGCGGCAGCCGCACCACCCCCGACTCGCGCTCGTCCCGCTCCGCGAGCAGCAGCTCCGCCTCCTCGCGCCACTGCCGCGCCAGCGGCCCCTCCCGCTCCGGCTCCGGCGCCGACAGCACCAGCTCCGCGGCCTCCGCGAACACCGCCTGCCGCGAACCCAAGGGCGCCTTGGCCGGCCACTGCGCCGTCCGCGCCTGGTCCTCAAGCGGGTTCGACGGCCCCGGGTCCGTCCACACCGGCACCTCCGCGCCCGCGTTCCGCGCCTCCTGGAGGAACGGCGCCGGTTTGCGCGCCGACCGCGCCTCCGCGTCCCACCAGTACCCCGACGCCAGGAGCGAGCGCCGCGCCCGCGTGAGCGCCACGTACGCGAGCCGCCGCTCCTCGTCGAGCCGCGCCTCCCGGTCGTCGGTCTTGAAGTCCTGCACGGCCTTCTTCACGTCGGCGGGGGTGTGCGCCTCGTCCAGGTACAGGACCGGCAGGTTCTCGGCGTCGCCCCGCAGCCCGTACGGCAGCCGCGCCGCGTCCGACACCCACGTCGAGTCGCGCTTCACCGACGTCGGCAGCACCCCCTCGCACAGGCCCGGCACCGACACCACGTCCCACTCCAGGCCCTTCGCGGCGTGCACCGTCATCAGCTGCACCACCCCGCCCGCCGGGTTCGCGCCCTCCACGACCAGGCCGCGCTCGCGCTTCGCCGCCGACTCCAGGTACGACAGGAACCCCGGGACGCTCGCCCCGAGCGTGTCGTTCTCGTAGGACGCCGCGATGTCCGTGAACTCGTCCAGATTCGACAGGTCGCCGTGGTGGAGCATGACCTCCACGTCGAGACCCGAGTGGGCGATCACGTCGCCCACCACGTCGGGCAGGCTCTGCCCGAGCCGCCCGCGAATCCAGCTCAGCTCCTCGTGCAGCTGCCCGAACCGCAGGTACCCGAGCGTCGAGTACCGCTCGGCCGCACCGGGATCGGCGAGCGCGTCCGCCAGGGACGCCTCCGCGTCGGCGCCCGCGTCCGGCTCGAACCCGCGCGAGTCGGGGGCGAGCTCCCGCGCGCGCGTCCACAGCGCCGCGATGTCCCTCGGCCCGATCCGCCACCGGTTCCCCGCGAGCAGCCGCATGAGCGAGGGCCCGTTCATCGGGTCGGCCGCGGCCCGCAGCATCGCCACGGTCTCGGCGACCTCCGGGTAGTACAGCAGCCCGAGCGAGCCCACGACCTGCACGGGCAGGCCCGCATTGGTGAGCGCCCGGTGCAGGGCCGGGATCTGGCGGCGCTTGCGGATGAGGACCGCGGCGGTCTCGTCGGCGCCGGGCTCCCACACGGCGGCGAGGCGCGCGGCGATCCACTCGGCCTCGTCGGCGGCCGTCAGGTGCATGGCCGCCTCGACCGAGCCGATGCCGTGCTCGTCGTCGAACTTGGCGCCCACCGTGAGCGGCGGGACCGCGCCCGCGCGCAGCGGCTCGGACACGGCGTTCGCGGTCTCCAGGACCGCTTCGCGGTTGCGCCACGACTTCGTCAGGTACGTGACCGTGGCGGGGGTCCCGCCCGCGGCCGGGAAGTCCTGCGGGAACCGCTGGAGCGTGCCCGCCGAGGCCCCGCGCCACGAGTAGATCGACTGGTTCGGGTCGCCCACGGCCGTCACCGGGTGCCCGCCGCCGAACAGGTCCCGCAGCAGCGACACCTGCGAGAACGAGGTGTCCTGGTACTCGTCGAGGAGCACCACGCGCCACCGGTCGCGCTCGGTGCGGATGATCTCGGGCGCGCCCGCGACGAGCTGCGCGGCCAGCGAGAGCTGGTCGGCGAAGTCCATGACGCCGAGCTCGCGCTTGCGCCGGTCCCACGCCTCCACCAGCGGCAGGAGCTGGTCCCGCTTGCGGCGCAGGGACATCAGGTTCCGGAACTCGTCGTTCAACCGCGCGGAGGACCGCTCCTCCAAGTGCTCGTACAGGTCCCGGTCGAAGCGGCGCAGGTCGGCGCCGTCCCGCAGGTGCTCGGCGAGCTGCTCCGCGAGCTGGAGCACCAGCTCGGTGACGCGGTCGACGCTCACGTCGAACTCGCTCATCTCGCCGTCCCACGCGCACACCAGGTCCCGCGCGAGCTGCCACCGGCCCGTGTCGGTGACCACGCGCGTGCCCGGCTCGATGCCGATGCGCAGCCCGTGCTCGCCGACCAGGCCGCCCGCGTACGCGTTGTACGTGGACACCGTGGGCTCGCCGTGCAGCTCCGCGAGCTCGGGGAGCGACTCGGTGAGCCGCCGCAGCTTGTCGCGCACGCGCGCGGCCAGCTCCGCGGCGGCCTTGCGCGTGAACGTGAGGCCGAGGATGTGCTCGGGCCGCACCACCCGGTTGGCGATGAGCCACACCACCCGGTCGGCCATCGTCGTGGTCTTCCCCGAGCCCGCGCCCGCGATGACCAGCAGCGGGTCCCGCCCCGCCTCGATGACCGCGCGCTGCTCCTCGGTGGGGGAGGGCTGCCCGAGCCGGTTCGCGAGCCCGACGGCGCCGAAGCTCCGGTGCCCCGCGACCCGCTCGCCCACCTGGCCGCCCACCCGCGCCTCGCTCACCCGCGCCTCATTCATCGGTGACCTGCCGTCCCTCGTCCGCGATCGGGCAGCAGTGCTTGACCGAGCAGGTCTCGCACTTGCTGGTGTTGCGGGCCTCGAACACCGACCCGGCCATGCGGTTCGCCGTGTCCGCCACCAGGTTCCGCGCCCAGTCCGGGTTCTCGGCCTCCCCGAGCGGGCCCTGCGCCACGGTCTTCGTCGACTTGTTCTCGATGTTCGGGTACACCAGCTCGGCGCCGCCCGGCTCGCCCCCCTCGGGGAACGCGCCCTCCGCGACCGCCAGCTGGTACACGCCCAGCTGCGCGTGCTGCTCCACCTCGGCCTTGGTGGGCGCGGTCTTCCCGGTCTTCAGGTCCACCACGTACAGCCGCCCGTCGCCGTCGCGCTCCAACCGGTCGATCTGCCCCGACATGACGACCTCCACGCCCGGCGGCCCCAGTTCGAGCTTCACCCGGAACGACCGCTCCGCGCCGATCAGCTCCCTCTGGTTCGCGCCCAGCCAGGCCGCGAACCGCTCCACCGCGCCCGAGACGCGCCGCCGCTGCTGCTCGGCGTGCCAGGGCGCCTCGAACGGCAGCCGGTCGAAGTGCTCGCCCACGACCTGCTCCATGACCGCCTTCGGGTCGGCCCCCGGATCGACCGTGACCGCCTCCGCGGCCGCGTGCAGGAGCGTTCCGAGGTGGCGCGGCAGCAGGTCGCCGTCGTCGGCGCCGTGCGATTCGAGGACCCACCGCAGCCCGCACTGCTGCGTCGTCTCCACCTGCGAGGGCGAGATCCGGACCGTCTCCCCGGCGAGCGCGAGCGCCCGCTCGTCCGAGATCTGCGCGAGCCCCCACCACTTCGCGGGGTCCGCGCCCGGCACGCCCGTCCCGGCGAGCCGCCGCAGCCCGGCGGCGGCCGCGTCGCGCTCGGCGTGCCCGGCGTCCACCACCGCCTCCCGCAGCCGCGCCGCGAGCGACGCCAGGCTCAGGGGGCGCCCGCGCCGCGGCGCCGCCGCGGGCTCGACGCCCAGCTCCCCGCAGAACCGGCTCGGCTGCGCGTCGTCGGAGTCCACGGCCGTGACCAGCAGCCGGGTGCGCGCGCGGGTGCACGCGTTGTAGAACAGCCGCCGCTCCTCGTCGAGGAGCTGCGCGACCTGGTCGACGTCGGCGCGCCCGTCGAGGACGTCCACGAGCGCCTCCGCGCCCAGGAGCGAGCCGCGCGGCCGCAGGTTCGGCCACACGCCCTCCTGCGCGCCTGCGACGACGACGAAGTCCCAGCGCCGCCCGTGCGCGGCGTGCGCGGTCGCGAGCGTCACCGCGTCGCCCAGTTCCGCACGCGCCGAGAGGAAGTCGCCGGGGAGCTGCTGGTGCAGCACGTGCTCGCAGAAGACCTCCGCGCCCGCGCCCGGCTGCTTCTTCTCGTAGTCGGCGGCGAGGTCGAACATGGCGATGACCGCGTCCAGCTCGGCGTCGGCGCGCTGCGCCCGCCGGTCCGAGGACAGGGCCCGCCGCCGCAGCTTCTCGCTCAGCTCCGACGCCTCCCACACCGTCCACAGCGTCTCGGTGATGCCGGTGCCCGCGCGGGCGGCGGTGAACAGCGCGTCGAGCCGCCGCGCGGGCGCGGCCCACTCCTCGTCGGGGAGCGCCGCGATGCGCGCGGGGTCGGCGAGGGCCTCCACGAGCAGGTCCGCGCCGGGGGAGAAGTCGTCGGCCGCGACGGCCAGCCGCCGCAGCTCCTGGCGCAGCCGCCGCTCCGCGAACGGGTCGGCGCCGCCGAACTGCGAGTGCAGCAGGCCGGCCGCGACGGCCTCGTCGAGCCGCTCGGGGTGGCGGCCGACCAGGACCGTGCGCAGCAGGTCCCGGACCGTGGGGTGGGCCGGGAGCGGCACGTCGTCGGCGGCCTGGCGGGTCGGCACCCCGGCGTGCTGCATGGCCCGGCGCAGGTGCGGGATCGCCGACGCGGACTTGACGACGACCGCCATGTCGCCGTAGGGGACCCCGTCGAGCAGGTGGGCGCGGCGCGCGGTGTCGGCGATGTACACGGCCTCCCGCGTCGGCGAGGGCAGGTACACGACCTCGGCGCGGCCCGGCTCCTCCGAGCGGGTGCCGCGGCGCCGGTCGCGGTCGGAGCCGCGCAGCCGCCGCGACAGGACCGTCGTCGCCGCCAGCGGCGCGAGCGCCGTGTCGTGGACGTCGTTCAACTGGACGACCGGGGCCTCCTCGCCCGCGCCGGTGGGGAACCGGTCGGGGAACTCCCGCACCGACTCCGGGTCGCCGCCCTGGTAGCCGAAGACGGCCGCGTCGGGGGAGCCCGCGGCGACGAGGTTCCCGCCCTCGCCCGCGAGCAGGTGCAGCAGCCCCAGGTGCGCGGGGGTCGCGTCCTGGAGGTCGTCGACGAACACCCACGAGGGCCGCGGGAGCAGCTCGGGACGCGCGCGCAGCGCGGCCGCGGCGGCCCGCACGATCTCCGCGGAGTCGTACAGGGCGCTCGACATCGACTGGAGCGCGAGCGTGGTGACGTACCGGTCGTAGAAGCGCGCGGCCGCGCCCCACTCGGGCCGGTCGTGGTCGAGCGCGAGCCGCGTCAGCTCGGGCGCGGAGAGCCCGCGCTCGCCGCTGCGCAGCACCAGGTCGCGCAGTTGCTGCGCGAACGCGTAGGTGCGCACGGCCTCCTCGAACCCCTCGGGCCACCCGAAGTCCTCGCCTTCGAGCATCGAGCGGATGAGCGCGTCGGCCTCGGGGCCGGTGAGCAGCCGCGGCTCCTCGCGGCCCTCCGCGGCGGCGGCGGACCGCAGGAGCGCGAACGCGAACGCGGGGAAGGTGTACACGCCGACCTCGGCGGCCGAGCGGTGGGCCGTGGCGGCGTTGAGGCGGGCCCGCAAGTACGCGGTGTCCTGGCGGCGCAGGCCGAAGAACAGGATCGACGCCGGGTCGGCCCCGGCCTCCACCTTCGCGGCGGCGGCCCGCAGGAGCGCCTCGGTCTTCCCGGTCTGGGGCCCGCCGCGCACCAGCAGCGGCCCGGCGGCGTGCTCCACCGCCGCCCGCTGCGCCGGGTCGAGTGGGGACTCCTCCTCGGCGGGCGGATCGGTCAACTCATAGCGGAGGTCCAGCACGCTGCCCATGGAACCACAGCGAAGCACGGGGGTACGACAATCCCGCCCCCGGAGGGGCGCATAGGGCGGCGCCGCCGGTCCGGGGTGTTGACGGACCGGCGGCGCCTGGTTTCCCTTGCGATCAGTTGAAGCTGAGGTTGCGGCGGCGCAGCCCCGCGTACGCGAAGGCCGCCAGGGCCGCGGCGATCACGGTGAGCACCACCAGGGCCGCGGTCGAGAAGTCCTCGGCCGGGTAGTTCCCGAGGTGGTCGAACGGGGAGACCGCCTTCGCCCACTCCGGGAGCTTGAGCAGCCCGCCGAAGTAGACGACCAGGAGCGTCCACGTCCACGCGAGCCACCGCAGCCAGCCCGCGCGCGGCAGCCACGCGAAGGCCGCGAACACGAACGCGACGAGCACCCAGATCGCCGGGAGCTGCACGAGCGTGCCGGTCATGATCTTCCCGAACAGGCCGCCGTCGCCGCCTGCGCCGACCGCGGCGAGCCCGAGGCCCCCGAGGATGTTCGTGACCGTGGCGGCGAACAGCGCGGCCGGCAGGTACGTGCCGGGCCAGCCGAGGCGCGACACGGGCCCTGCGGCGACGAGCTCGCCGCGCCCCACGGTCTCCTCCTTGCGGCCGCGGCCGACGACGAGCACGCCGAACAGGGCCGCGACGATCGCGTTGATCGAGATGAACGTGGTCGCGAAGCTCAGTTTCAGGTCGGCCCCGCCCCGGTCGAGGATCTCCTTCTGCGCCGCCGACAGGCCGTCGGCGAAGTCGTCGGCGCCGCCGAGGACCGAGCCGTACGCCATGCCCAGCAGCAGGAGCGTGATCGCGCCGGTCCAGATGAGCCCGCGGGTGAGGCGCAGCGTCAGCGCCCCGGCGGACCTCAGCCCCGGCTTGGCCTCGGCGCGGCCGCGGCGGGCCGCGAACATGCCCTGCCCGAAGTCGCGGTGCGCGACCAGCGTGAACGCCACGAGCACCGCCGCGACCGCGACGAGCACCGACACCAGCAGCGGCCACCACCGCTGCTCGGGCGTGTACACGAAGGTGAGCTGCGACCAGCCGATCGGGGAGAGCCAGGTCGCCCAGTTCCCCTCGGCGTTCCCGGCGCCCGCGAACAGGACCGACGCGCCGAGCGCGGCGAGTCCGTACCCGGTCGCGGTGGAGGCGTTCTCGCTGAGCTGCGCGGCGACGGCCGTGAGGCCCGCGAAGACCAGGCCGACCGCGGTGTGGACGGCTCCGAACAGGAGCGGGCTGGTCCCGTCCCCGCCGTCGAGGCCCGTGGCGGCGAGGGCCAGGAGCCCGCCGAGGACGACCGCGGCCCCGGCGCTGACGAGCAGCGCGGCGGCCAGGTCGGCGCGGCGCCCGATCGGCAGCGACCGGATGACCTCCGAACGGGAGGTCTCCTCGTCGGCGCGGGTGAGGCGCGTGACGAGCAGGACGAACATGACGGCGGTCATCGCGCAGGTCCACAGGATCATCCGGTGGGCGAACAGCGCGCCGACGCTCTCGGCGTACGCGTGGACGTACTCGGCGGGCCCGCTCATCGAGAGCATCGCGGGGGAGCTCATCGTGGCCGCGAACCCGGCCCGCTCGGCCTCGGTCGTGTACTGGTCGGCGATGACGGGCACGACCATCCAGGTGAACCCGGCGATGCCCGCGATCCACCAGAACAGGAACATGCGGGACCGGCGGAGCTGGAACCGGAGGATCTTGCCGGTCCCGGCGAGCGTCCCGAGGCCGGACTCGATCTCCGCTGCTGCGGTGGTCATCTGCCGTTCCCCTCGTGGACGCCCGACGCGGCGAGCTCGTCGCCGTAGAAGCGCATGAAGATCTGCTCCAGGGACGGCGGCTCGCAGGTGAGCCCGGCGACGCCCGCGACGGCGAGCTGCGCGAGCACGTCGTCGAGCGCCGAGGCGTCGACGGTGCAGTCGATGTCGAGGCCGTCGACCGCGAGGTCGTGGACGCCCTCGTTGTCCTCCAGGCCCCGCACGGGGTTCTTCAGGGTCGCGCGCAGCCGCGAGCGCGACAGGTGCCGCATCTCGGCGAGCGAGCCGGTCTCGACGATGACGCCCTTGCGGATGATGCTCACCCGCTCGCACAGCGCCTCGACCTCGCTCATGATGTGGCTGGAGAGGAGCACGGTGCGGCCCTGGGCGGCGGCCTCCTTGACGCACTCGTTGAAGACCGCGCCCATGAGCGGGTCGAGGCCGGAGGTGGGCTCGTCGAGCAGGAGGAGGTCGACGTCGGCGGCGAACGCGGCGACGAGGGCGACCTTCTGCCGGTTGCCCTTGGAGTAGGAGCGGCCCTTCTTGCGCGGGTCGAGGTCGAAGCGCTCCAGGAGCTCGTCGCGCTTGCCCTTGTCGACGCCGCCGCGCAGGCGCCCGAGCAGGTCGATGGTCTCCCCGCCGGTGAGGCCGGGCCACAGGGCGACGTCGCCGGGCACGTAGGCGAGGCGCTTGTGGAGTTCGGCGCCGTCCTTCCAGGGGTCGGCGCCGAAGAGTTCGGCGCGGCCCTCGTCGGACCTGAGCATCCCGAGCAGGACGCGGATGGTGGTGGACTTGCCGGCGCCGTTCGGGCCCAGGAATCCGTGGGTCTCGCCTTGGGCCACTTCGAGGTTGAGATGATCGAGCGCGGTCACGTGACCGAAGCGCTTGACCAGGTTCTCAGTGCGGATCACTGCGTTCATGCGCTCAAGCTATCATAGTTTTCACAAATTTGTGAAACATGTAGAGCGTCAAGATATCATCAACACGCATCAGGACGCGGCGAAGGAGAGTCATGGAAGAGCACAGCGCGGAGCGCAAGGCCATGCTCGACTACGTGGAGCAGTTCTCCGCGATCCTGATCAGCAGCGGGATGCAGCGCATGGCCGCCCGCGTCTTCACGTACATCCTGGTCGACGACGACGAGACCTACACGGCCGCCGAGATCGCCGAGGGCCTGAGCATCAGCCTCGCGGCCGTCTCCGGCGCGGTGCGCGAGCTGCTCGCCGCCGGGCTGGTCTTCAAGACCCGCCGCCCCTCCACCCGCGCCGACGTCTACCGCCTCAACGACGAGGACATCTGGGGCGGCATCATGCTCGACCGCTCGGGCTTCCTCGACCGCTACCGCGACACCGCCGTCATCGGGATCGAGAGCCTCCCCGAGGGGCCGGGCCGCGACCGTCTCATCCAGACGGCCGCGTTCATGGAGTTCATCAAGGTCGAGATGCGGCTCATGCACGAGCACTGGCGGGAGCGCAAGCTGGAGATCAGCGCCGCATACGAAGCGCGACGCCGCGACGCGGGGGCGTCCGGCTAGTCCGGTATGCTGCAAGCCTGACCGCCCCGATCAGCGACGAACCCTGGAGGAAGCCGACGTGGCCGACGACACCAGCCGCTCCGATGCGACCGCCGACAAGGGTCGTCCCACCCGCAAGCAGGGCGAGAAGACCGCCGAGCGCAACCCCTTCAAGAAGCTCGGACGGTTCCTGCGCGAGGTGGTCGAGCAGCTCCGCAAGGTCGTCTACCCGACCCGCCGCCAGCTCATCACCTACTCGATCGTGGTGCTCGTCTTCGTCGGCATCATGATGGCGTACATCGGCGGGCTCGACCTGCTCTTCGGCGACCTCGTCCGCCGCGCCTTCGGCGCCGACTCCTGAGTTTTCCCGGCCCGGGGGGCCGACCGGTTCGCGTGACCTGCGCCGTTTCGACGGTGCCTGAGTCGCGGCGCGCCGCGGAGCGGCTACCCTAGTGGGTATGACGCGCGCCGGTTCCGCCGGCGCGCGACTTCACAGGCGGCCCTGTCCGAGGCGGCGAGGCCGTTCGGCGGCGCGGCGCCGCCGCATCCGAGAAACCGAAGCACAGTCGCAGTGTCCCGCCGTCCGCGGGCACCGAGCCGGAATGAGAGTCAAGCGTGTCTGAGTTCGACGAGGCCTTGAAGGAAGAAGCCGCGGCGCAGGCCGCTGCCGCCCAGGTCGCGGACGTCGACGACGAGCCGGAGACCGACGAGGAGTCCGCGGAGCCCACCGAGCCCGAGGTCGACCCGGCCGAGGCGCTGCGCGCGAAGCTGCGCTTCGCCCCCGGCGAGTGGTACGTGCTGCACTCCTACGCCGGCTTCGAGAACCGCGTGCGCTCGAACCTGGAGAACCGCATCCAGTCCTTCGACATGGAGGACTACATCTACCAGATCGAGGTCCCCACCCACACCGAGGTGGAGATCAAGAACGGCAAGCGCTCCAAGGTGGAGGCCAAGGTCTTCCCCTCGTACGTGCTCGTCCGCATGGAGATGACGCCCGAGTCCTACTCGGTCGTGCGCAACACCCCGGGCGTGACCGGCTTCGTCGGCGTGGTCGACCGCACCGACCGGCCCAGCCCGCTCCCGCTCGACGAGGTCATCCAGTGGCTGCTCCCGCCCGAGCAGAAGCCGAAGGACGAGTCCTCGGCCGACGCCTCCTCGTCCGACCCGGACATCAAGGTCGACTTCGCCGAGGGCGAGTCGGTCACCGTGGTCGACGGCGCGTTCGCCTCGATGCCCGCCACGATCGCCGAGATCAACGCCGAGCAGCAGAAGCTCAAGGTCCTCGTGTCGATCTTCGGCCGCGAGACCCCGGTCGAGCTCAACTTCAACCAGGTCTCGAAGCTGTAGCACGAGCTACAGCTCACACACCTCGCTCCAGGGACCCAAAGCTTCACGGGGTACCCTGGAGCGGTTGCGCAGCAGCTAGGCGCTGCTGCGCTCGCAAGAAGACGCGGGGGAACGGCCCCGCGTAATCCCAGGAAGAGAAGGACACGATGGCTCCCAACAAGAAGGCCGTTGTGACGTTCAAGCTGGAGCTCCAGGGTGGTCAGGCCACTCCGGCTCCGCCGGTGGGCCCCGCCCTCGGTCAGCACGGCGTCAACATCATGGAGTTCTGCAAGGCCTACAACGCGGCCACCGAATCCCAGCGCGGCGAAGTCCTCCCCGCTGAGATCACGGTGTACGAGGACCGTTCGTTCACGTTCGTCCTCAAGACCCCGCCGGCCGCGAAGCTCCTGCTCAAGGCCGCCGGCGTCCCCAAGGGCTCGGGCGAGCCGCACCGCGTCAAGGTCGGCAAGGTGACCTCGGCCCAGGTGCGCGAGATCGCGGAGAAGAAGCTCCCCGACCTCAACGCCAACGACCTCGACGCCGCGTCGCTCATCGTCGCCGGCACCGCCCGCTCCATGGGCATCACCGTCGAGGGCTAGCGCCACCCGAACGTCACTTCCGCCGGCGCCGCCGGCGGCGAACCCAGTGGAGGGGCGCGCGCCCGCCCTCACCACGACATCCGAAGGATGGAACATGAAGCGCAGCAAGAAGTACCAAGACCTGCTCAAGAAGGTCGACCGGACGCAGTTCTACGCCCCGGTCGAGGCCACCGGCCTCGCCAAGGAGACCTCCCCGACGAAGTTCGACGCCACCGTCGAGGTCGCGCTCCGCCTGGGCGTCGACCCGCGCCAGGCCGACCAGCTCGTCCGCGGCACCGTCTCCCTGCCCCACGGCACGGGCAAGACCGTCCGCGTCATCGTCTTCGCCGAGGGCGACAAGGCCGAGGCGGCCGTCGCCGCGGGCGCCGACGAGGTGGGCTCCGACGAGCTCGTCAAGCGGATCTCCGAGGGCTGGCTCGAATTCGACGCCGCCGTCGCCACCCCCGACCAGATGGCCAAGATCGGCCGGATCGCGCGGATCCTGGGCCCGCGCGGCCTCATGCCGAACCCGAAGACCGGCACCGTCACGCCGGACGTCGCCAAGGCCGTCACCGAGATCAAGGCCGGCAAGATCGCGTTCCGCGTCGACAAGCACGCGAACCTGCACCTGCCGATCGGCAAGACCAGCTTCTCGGCCGAGCAGCTCGCGGAGAACTACAACGCGGCCCTCGAAGAGGTCCAGCGGCTCAAGCCCGCCAGCTCGAAGGGCGTCTACATCAAGAAGTCCACGATCTCCACCACCATGGGCCCGGGCATCCCGGTCGACCCGCAGGCGGTCAAGATCAAGTAGCGCCCCCAAGGTGTGACGTAGCCCCGGTGCAGGCCTCCTGCGCCGGGGTTTCGCATGTCAGGGGTGTACCGTGGCGGAGAACAACCCATAGACCGTTCGGTCACCGCCTTGCGCGGTTGTAAACCCTCCGGGGACCGACGTAGGGCGACTACTCGAAGCGACCATGGTGCGGGCTCCGGCCCGAAGGTCCCAGTGATGAGGCGTCCGCGAGGGCGCCTTTTTTGTCGCCTCCGCACGGTTGTGGATTGACCAGCCGAGAAAGGAGGGAAACATGGCTGACAGGGAATACCCGGCGGGCAAGACGACCGCCATCGCCGAACTCGCCGACGACTTCTCCAACGCGACCGCCACGGTGCTCACCGAGTACCGCGGGCTGACCGTTGCCGAACTGCGCGAGCTCCGGCGTTCCCTCGGCGAGGGGACGCAGTACCGCGTCGCCAAGAACACCCTCGCCAAGCGCGCCGCCAACCAGGTCGGTGTCACCGGCCTGGACGAGCTGTTCGTCGGCCCCACCGCGATCACCTTCATCCAGGGTGACCCGGTCGAGGCCGCCAAGGGGCTCCGAGCGTTCGCGAAGTCGCACGAGGCCTTGGTGATCAAGGGCGGGTACATGGAGGGCAAGCCCCTCTCCGTCGATGAGATCAACAAGCTCGCCGACCTCGAATCCCGCGAGGTGCTGCTGGCGAAGCTCGCCGGTGCGCTCAAGGCCACCGCGCAGAAGACCGCCTCCGTGCTCGCCGCCCCCGCCGGGCAGGTGGCACGACTCGGTGCGGCGCTGCAGGACAAGAAAGCGGCCGCCGGGGAGTAATCCCGGGCGGGCCCGAGACTTTACAGAAAGGAACACACCATGGCTAAGCTGTCCACCGACGAGCTGCTCGAGCAGTTCGAGGGCATGACGCTCCTCGAGGTCTCCGACTTCGTGAAGGCGTTCGAGGAGAAGTTCGACGTCACCGCCGCCGCCCCCGTCGCCGTGGCCGCCGTCGCCGGCGCCGCCGGCGGCGAGGAAGCCGCTGTCGAGAAGGACACCTTCGACGTGGTCCTCGACTCGGCCGGCGAGTCGAAGATCAAGGTCATCAAGGAGGTGCGCGCCCTCACCGGGCTCGGCCTCAAGGAGGCCAAGGAGCTCGTCGAGAGCGCCCCCAAGGCCGTCCTCGAAGGTGCGAAGAAGGACGACGCGGAGAAGGCCAAGGAGGCCCTCGAAGGCGCCGGCGCCACCGTGTCGCTCAAGTAGCACTTCCCTTAGACGCCAGGGGCCTCCCAGCCCTGCGTACGGAGACCGGGGCCGCACTGCATCGCGCAGTGCGGCCCCGGTTTCGTGCCGCCTGAGAGATTTTCAGAAGATTCCCCGAAGCCTTGCAACGAAATCCGGGCACCGCCTCGTCTTGCCGGTAGACACACCTGACACGCGAGGAGAACGACGATGCCCGGGACAAGAGGGGCCGCCGCGATAGGCGCGGCCGCCGTGCTGGCGCTCACCGCCGGCTGCGGCATGCTCGGCCTCGGCGAGGACGCCGAGAAGTCCGATGCGGACCGTCTGGTCGAGATGCTCAACGAGAGCAACCGCGTCGACTCCGAGCTCGCCGCCGCCGAGTTCCGGATCGTCGAGCAGTGCCTGGAGGCCGCGGGGTACACCGTCCACGAGCCGTGGATGATGCAGGCCTACGAGCCCGAGGTGCAGGACTCGCTCACCTCCTACTACCCCCACGAGGCCTTCCTCGTCGGCGCCGACGAGGCCGCCGAGTACGGCTTCGGCCAGTGGGCGAACAGCCCCGACGGCTGGGAGGACCCGGCCGCCGAGGACTACTACGCCGCCGAGGAGGAGGAGTACGAGGAGGAGGGCACCTGGGAGGAGCCCGACACCACCGAGTGGGACGCCCTCGCCCCCGAGGACCAGTACGGCTGGTACGTCGCCTACCAGGGCCAGGAGTACGCCGAGTGGCAGTACGGCACCGCCCAGGACTACGCCGACATGATGTCCGGCGAGGGCGAGTGGTCCGAGGAGGGCGTCGACGAGTCCGCCGAGGAGGGTGAGGAAGAGGTCGACGACGGCTCGATCGACGTCGGCGAGGACGACATGGACGAGGAGCCCAAGCCCGGCGGCTGCCAGCTGGAGATGATCGAGGCCCTCTACGGCGAGCCCGAGCTCGTCGAGGAGACCTACGAGGGCGAGGGCGGCTCCGAGGAGTCCTACTCCTACTGGTCCTACCGCCCCGAGAACCCCTCCTGGGCCGACGAGACCATGTGGGAGGACATCGAGGCCGCGTACGGCGCGAAGATGGCCGACCTCCAGGGCGAGCTCGTCGACTGCATCACCGGCAAGGGCTACGAGGGCTGGGAGTTCGACGAGTACAACTCGCTCCCCGTCTACGAGTTCTTCAACGCGCTCTACTACCAGGACGCCTCCGAGGAGGAGCAGGACATGATGCTCGGCGACAGCGACGCCGTCATCCCGCCGCTCCCCGAGGACGCCGGCGACTCCTACGAGGACTGGAAGGCCTACGAGATCCAGACGGCCGTCGACTTCGACGCCTGCGGCGAGGAGGTCGGCTACGTCGACGCCTCCGAGAAGGCCTACGAAGAGGTCCACGTCGAGGCCTACGCGGCCATCGAGCAGGACGTCTACGCCTGGCAGGAGGAGATGAACGACGCGATCAGCAAGGCCCAGGAGCTCCTGGACGCCTAGCGCGCCGTTCGCACCACCAGAGACCACCTCTCTATCGGGGAAGAAAAGGCCCGGGTCGCGCAGATGGGGCGCGGCCCGGGCCGCCCCGTTCCCGCCGCCGAGCCCGCGTCACCTTCCCGGCGCGGGCTCGTTGTACAAGTGCGGCGGCCTCGCCGCCGCAGGTGCCCGGGCGCGAGACGCCGCTTCTCGGCCGGGCTGGACCCGGCCGCGGGCGACGCGCAGGCGTCCCGCGCCCGCACCTTCCGCGACACGCCCGGGGCGCGCGGCGCGTTCCGCCGCCCCCGGGGGACGCATCGTGCCTGCTTCCCGCCCGCTCCGCCCGACCGGGGCGAAGGGGCGCATCCGGGCGAATGAGACGCCTGACTTGACGAAGTGTGACTTGATCCTGCAAACTAGTTCCTCAAGCGCCACTGTGTGGCGCAGAGGCAGGACAGCACGACGGCCCCCACGCGGGACCGGCCCGGACCGGGAGGAACTTCGGCAGCCAGAGAGATGGTCGTCACCACTCACCCCGCCGCACGGCGGGGCAGTTGACAGTCTGCCGGAGTGTACGCTAGGGTAATAATTTGCGCTGCCTCCTTCACGCCTTCTTGACGCGGTGAGGGTCGCGGACGGTGGGGATTCCAGGCTTTCGACTCACGTTTGACGTCATGCCCAGCATGACCGCTCGTTTCGATGCCCGTATCCGGCTGTCCTCGTCGATCCCGCATCGATGCGGTGACTGTGGCATGCGCCGGCCGTCGTAACACTCAGGTCCTCGGAAGGACGAATCTTGGCAGCTTCCCGCACTGGCAAGACCAGCTCCAGCAAGAGCAAGCACGCTCCCCGCCGTATCTCGTTCGGCAGGATCGAAGAGAAACTCGAAGTCCCGAACCTTCTGGCGCTCCAGACCGACTCGTTCGACTGGCTCGTCGGCAACGAGACCTACCGCGCCCGGGTGGGCGAAGACGCAGTGAGCGGCCTCGACGAGATCCTTGAGGAGATCAGCCCGATCGAGGACTTCTCGGGCACCATGAGCCTGTCCTTCTCCAACCCTCGCTTCGACGAGGTCAAGGCCCCGATCGAGGAGTGCCGCGAGAAGGACCTCACCTACTGCGCCCCGCTGTTCGTCACGGCGGAGTTCATCAACCACACCACCGGCGAGATCAAGAGCCAGACGGTCTTCATGGGCGACTTCCCCATGATGACCCCGAAGGGCACCTTCATCGTCAACGGCACCGAGCGCGTGGTCGTCTCGCAGCTCGTCCGCTCGCCCGGCGTGTACTTCGACAAGCAGCCCGACAAGACCTCGGACCGCGACCTGACCAGCGCGAAGGTCATTCCCGGCCGCGGCGCGTGGCTCGAATTCGACGTGGACAAGCGCGAGACCGTCGGCGTGCGCGTCGACCGCAAGCGCCGCCAGGCCGTGACCGTGCTGCTCAAGGCCATCGGCTGGGACAACGACCGCATCCGCGAGCGCTTCGGCTGGTCCGAGCTCATGATGGCGACCCTGGAGAAGGACACCATCAACTCGCAGGACGAGGCCCTGCTCGACATCTACCGCAAGCTCCGCCCGGGCGAGCCGCCGACGAAGGACAACGCGCAGTCGCTGCTGGAGAACCTGTTCTTCAACAAGAAGCGCTACGACCTCGCCAAGGTCGGCCGGTACAAGGTCAACAAGAAGTTCGGCCTGGACCACCCGATCTCGACCGGTGTCCTCACCGAGGACGACCTCGCGTCGACGATCGAGTTCATGCTGCGCCTGCACTCGGCCGAGCCGGGCTACGCGCCCGACGACATCGACCACTTCGGCAACCGCCGCCTGCGCACCGTGGGCGAGCTCATCCAGAACCAGATCCGGGTGGGCCTCTCGCGCATGGAGCGCGTCGTGCGCGAGCGGATGACGACCCAGGACGTCGAGGCGATCACGCCGCAGACCCTGATCAACATCCGCCCCGTCGTGGCCGCGATCAAGGAGTTCTTCGGGACCTCGCAGCTGTCGCAGTTCATGGACCAGGTCAACCCGATCACGGGCCTGACCCACCGCCGCCGCCTCTCGGCGCTCGGCCCCGGTGGTCTGTCCCGCGACCGCGCCGCCATGGACGTGCGCGACGTGCACCCGTCGCACTACGGCCGCATGTGCCCGATCGAGACGCCGGAAGGCCCGAACATCGGCCTCATCGGCGCCATGTCCACCTTCGCCCGCGTCAACCCGTTCGGCTTCATCGAGACGCCGTACCGGAAGGTCGTGGACGGGAAGGTCTCCGACGAGGTCAACTACCTGACGGCCGACGAAGAGGACCGCTTCACCATCGCGCAGGCGAACCAGCTCTTGAATGCCGACGGCTCGTTCGTCGACGCGCAGGTCCTGGCCCGCGGCCGCGGCGGCGAGGCCGAGCTCCTCACCGCCGACGAGATCGACTACATGGACGT
Organism: Glycomyces mayteni; assembly: GCF_042428885.1. Taxonomy (NCBI): domain Bacteria; kingdom Bacillati; phylum Actinomycetota; class Actinomycetes; order Glycomycetales; family Glycomycetaceae; genus Glycomyces; species Glycomyces mayteni. The sequence continues at coordinate 332,685 of NZ_JBHMBP010000003.1, read as the reverse complement.
CTCGCCGCGCCAGATGACCTCGGTCGCGACCGCGCTGGTGCCGTTCCTGGAGCACGACGACGCCAACCGCGCCCTCATGGGCGCGAACATGCAGCGCCAGGCCGTGCCGCTCATCAAGACCGACTCGCCGCTGGTGGGCACCGGCATGGAGTACCGCGCCGCGGTCGACGCCGGCGACGTCGTCGTCGCCGAGGCCGACGGGACCGTCGAGGACTCCAGCGCCGACTACATCACCATCGCGCAGGACAACGGCATGCGCCGCACCTACCTGCTGCACAAGTTCCGCCGCTCCAACGCGGGCTCGTGCATCAACCAGGTGCCCCTGGTCACCGAGGGGGAGCGCGTCGAGGCCGGCCAGCCGATCGCCGACGGCCCGTCCACGGACAAGGGCGAGATGGCGCTCGGCAAGAACCTGCTGGTCGCGTTCACCACCTGGGAGGGCCAGAACTTCGAGGACGCCATCGTGCTCTCCTCGCGCCTGGTCGAAGAGGACGTGCTCACCTCGATCCACATCGACGAGCACGAGGTGGACGCCCGCGACACGAAGCTCGGTCCGGAGGAGATCACCCGGGACATCCCGAACGTCGGCGAGGAGATGCTCTCCGACCTGGACGACCGCGGCATCATCCGCATCGGCGCCGAGGTCGAGGACGGCGACATCCTGGTCGGCAAGGTCACGCCCAAGGGCGAGACCGAGCTGACCCCGGAGGAGCGCCTGCTCCGCGCCATCTTCGGCGAGAAGGCCCGCGAGGTCCGCGACACGTCTCTGAAGGTCCCGCACGGCGAGGCCGGCACGGTCATCGGGGTGCGCACCTTCAGCCGCGAGGACGGCGACGAGCTGTCCCCGGGCGTGAACGAGCTGGTCCGCGTGTACATCGCGCAGAAGCGCAAGATCGGCGTGGGCGACAAGCTCGCCGGCCGCCACGGCAACAAGGGCGTCATCTCGAAGGTCGTGCCGCAGGAGGACATGCCGTTCCTCCCCGACGGGACCCCGATCGACATCCTGCTCAACCCGCTGGGCGTGCCCGGCCGAATGAACATCGGCCAGGTGCTGGAAGTCCACCTGGGCTGGGCGGCGAAGACGGGCTGGAAGCTGGAGGGCTTCGACGAGGCCTGGCAGCAGGCCCTGAAGGCCATCGGCGCCGACGAGGCCCCGGCGGACTCCAAGGTCGGGACGCCGGTGTTCGACGGCGCCCACCCCGAGGAGGTCCAGGGCGTCCTGGCGAACACGCTGCCCAACCGCGACGGGATGCGCATGGTCGCCCCGACCGGCAAGGCGCAGCTGTTCGACGGCCGCTCCGGCGAGCCGTTCCCGGACCCGATCTCGGTCGGCTACATGTACATCCTGAAGCTGAACCACATGGTCGACGACAAGATCCACGCGCGTTCGACCGGTCCGTACTCGATGATCACCCAGCAGCCGCTCGGCGGCAAGGCCCAGTTCGGCGGCCAGCGCTTCGGTGAGATGGAGTGCTGGGCCATGCAGGCCTACGGCGCGGCGTACGCGCTCCAGGAGCTGCTGACGATCAAGTCCGACGACGTCGTGGGCCGCGTGAAGGTCTACGAGGCGATCGTCAAGGGCGAGAACGTCCCCGAACCGGGCATTCCCGAATCGTTCAAGGTGCTGCTCAAGGAGCTCCAGTCGCTCTGCCTCAACGTGGAGGTGCTGTCCGCCGACGGGCAGGCCATCCAGATGACCGAGAGCGACGACGAGGTCTTCCGCGCGGCAGAGGAGCTCGGGATCGACCTGTCCCACGAGGAGCCCTCAAGCGTGGACTTCGAGAGCGCCTGACGTCGAGTGGGGGCCCGCTCAGGGCCCCCGCCTTACGTCTCATCCCATCCTTACAGAAGCAGCACAAGGGGAAGAAGAGTTCAGTGCTCGACGTCAACTTCTTCGACAAGTTGAAGATCGGCCTCGCCACCGCGGAGGACATCCGGCAGTGGTCTCACGGCGAGGTGAAGAAGCCCGAGACCATCAACTACCGGACCCTCAAGCCCGAGAAGGACGGTCTCTTCTGCGAGAAGATCTTCGGTCCGACCCGGGACTGGGAGTGCTACTGCGGCAAGTACAAGCGCATCCGCTTCAAGGGCATCATCTGCGAGCGCTGCGGCGTCGAGGTGACGCGCTCGAAGGTCCGCCGCGAGCGCATGGGCCACATCGAGCTGGCCGCGCCCGTGACGCACATCTGGTACTTCAAGGGCGTCCCCTCGCGCCTGGGCTACCTGCTGGACCTGGCGCCGAAGGACCTTGAGAAGGTCATCTACTTCGCGGCCTACGTGATCACCGCCGTCGACGACGAGGCGCGCCAGCGCGACCTGCCGACGCTGGAGAACGAGATCGTCGCCGAGAAGCGCCACCTGGAGCAGCAGCGCGACGCCGCGATCGAGGAGCGCGCCTCGAAGCTCGAAGCCGACCTGGCCGAGCTGGAGGCCGAGGGCGCCCGCGCCGACGTCCGCCGCAAGGTCAAGGACGGCGGCGAGCGCGAGATGCGCCAGATCCGCGACAAGGCCCAGCGGGAGATCGACCGCCTCGACGAGGTCATGGACACGTTCCGCAAGCTGGACGTGCGCCAGCTCATCGGCGACGAGATGCTGTACCGCGAGCTCCAGCAGCGCTTCGGCGAGTACTACACGGGCGGGATGGGCGCGGAGTCCATCAAGAACCTCCTGGAGAACCTCGACCTGGACGCCGAGACGATCAACCTGCGCGAGACGATCGCGACGGGCAAGGGGCAGAAGAAGCTCCGCGCGCTCAAGCGCCTGAAGGTCGTGGCCGCGTTCCAGGCCACCGGCAACTCGCCGCTGGGCATGGTCCTCGACTGCGTGCCGGTGATCCCGCCGGAGCTGCGCCCGATGGTGCAGCTCGACGGCGGCCGGTTCGCGACCTCGGACCTGAACGACCTGTACCGCCGCGTCATCAACCGCAACAACCGCCTCAAGCGCCTGATGGACCTCGGCGCGCCCGAGATCATCGTGGCGAACGAGAAGCGCATGCTCCAGGAGTCGGTGGACGCGCTGTTCGACAACGGCCGCCGCGGGCGTCCGGTGACCGGTCCGGGCAACCGCCCGCTCAAGTCGCTCTCGGACATGCTCAAGGGCAAGCAGGGCCGGTTCCGCCAGAACCTGCTCGGCAAGCGCGTGGACTACTCGGGCCGCTCGGTCATCGTGGTCGGCCCGCGCCTGAAGCTGCACCAGTGCGGTCTGCCGAAGCAGATGGCGCTGGAGCTGTTCAAGCCGTTCGTGATGAAGCGCCTGGTGGACCTGAACCACGCGCAGAACATCAAGTCGGCCAAGCGCATGGTCGAGCGCGCGCGCCCGGTCGTGTGGGACGTGCTCGAAGAGGTCATCTCCGAGCACCCGGTCCTGCTCAACCGCGCGCCCACGCTGCACCGCCTCGGCATCCAGGCGTTCGAGCCGCAGCTGGTCGAGGGCAAGGCCATCCAGCTCCACCCGCTGGTGTGCACCGCGTTCAACGCGGACTTCGACGGCGACCAGATGGCCGTGCACGTGCCGCTGTCCGCCGAGGCCCAGGCCGAGGCCCGCATCCTGATGCTGGCGTCGAACAACATCCTGAAGCCCTCCGACGGCAAGCCGGTGGCCCTGCCCACGCAGGACCAGATCATCGGCCTGTACTACCTGTCGCACCGCTCCGAGGGGCGGGTCGGCGAGGGCCGGGCGTTCTCGGACGTCGGCGAGGCGCAGATGGCGAAGGACCGCGGCGAACTGGACCTCCAGTCGCCCATCCGGATCCGCCTGGACGGCATCCAGCACATCAACAACGGCGCCGGCGCCGAGCCGTGGACGGCCCCCGAGGGCTGGACCCCGGGCGAGCCGCTGCTGGTGGAGACGACGCTGGGCCGGGTGTTCTTCAACGAGTGCCTGCCGCCGGACTTCGAGTACGTCAACTACGAGGTCCGCAAGGGCCAGCTGTCGAACATCATCCACGACCTGTCCGAGCACTACTCGAAGGTGCAGCTGGGCGCCTGCCTGGACGCGCTGAAGTCCGCGGGCTTCCGCTGGGCCGGCTGGTCCGGTGTGACCATCGGCATCGAGGACGTCGTGGAGCCGGCGCACAAGGCCGAGATCCTGGAGAAGTACGAGGCGGACTCGGCGAAGATCGACAAGCAGTACGTCCGCGGCCTCATGACGGCCGAGGAGCGGCGCGGCGAGCTCACCGAGATCTGGACCAAGGCCACGGCCGAGGTGCTCGAAGACCTCAACGAGACGCTCCAGCCGGAGAACCCGCTGTGGCAGATGATCAACTCCGGGGCCCGGGGCAACATGCTCCAGCTCCGCCAGATCGCCGGCATGCGCGGCCTGGTGGCGAACCCGAAGGGCGAGATCATCCCGCGCCCGATCAAGTCCTCGCTGCGCGAGGGCCTGACGGTGCTGGAGTACTTCATCTCGACGCACGGCTCGCGCAAGGGCCTCGCGGACACCGCGCTGCGGACCGCCGACTCGGGTTACCTGACCCGTCGTCTGGTGGACGTGTCGCAGGACGTCATCATCCGCGAGGACGACTGCGGGACCGACCGGGCGCTGGACTTCCAGTTCGCGACCGAGGTCGACGGGCGCCTGATCGAGTCCGACATCGTCGACTCCTCGATCGACGCGCGCAACCTCGCCGAGGACGTCGAGGTCGACGGCAAGGTGGTCCTGGAGCGGAACACCTCGCTCAACTCCGACCACATCGCGACGCTGCTCGAAGCGGGCGTGCAGAACGTCAAGGTCCGCTCGGTCCTGACCTGCGAGTCCCGCCAGGGCGTGTGCGCGGCCTGCTACGGCCGTTCGATGCCCACGGGCGAGAAGGTCGACCTGGGCGAGGCCGTGGGCATCATCGCGGCGCAGTCCATCGGCGAGCCGGGCACCCAGCTGACCATGCGCACGTTCCACACCGGCGGTGCGGCGACGTCGCAGGACATCACGCAGGGTCTGCCGCGTGTGCAGGAGGTCTTCGAGGCCCGCATCCCGAAGGGCAAGGCGCCGATCGCGGAGGCGAGCGGCACCGTGCGCATCGAGGACGCGGAGAAGTCGCGGAAGATCATCATCACGCCGGACGACGGCTCCGAGGAGATCGTGGTCGACAAGGTGCCGCGCCGCCTGCGCCTGCGCGTGGGCGAGGGCGAGCACGTCGAGGTCGGCGAGAAGCTCGTCGAGGGCACGATCGACCCGCACGAGCTGCTGCGCGTGCTCGGTCCGCGGAAGGTTCAGCGCCACCTGGTGGAGCAGGTCCAGGACGTGTACCGGTCGCAGGGCGTGATGATCCACGACAAGCACATCGAGATCATCGTGCGCCAGATGCTCAAGCGGATCACGATCATCGACTCGGGCACCTCGGAGTTCCTGCCGGGCTCCCTGGTCGACCGGCTCTCCTTCGAGGAGGAGAACCGCAAGATCATCGCCAACGGCGGCGAGCCGGCCTCCGGCCGCCCGCAGCTCATGGGCATCACCAAGGCCTCCCTGGCGACGGAGTCGTGGCTGTCCGCGGCCTCGTTCCAGGAGACCACCCGGGTGCTCACCGAGGCCGCGATCTCCGGCAAGTCCGACTCGCTGGTCGGCCTGAAGGAGAACGTCATCCTCGGCAAGCTCATCCCGGCCGGTACCGGCATCGCCAAGTACCGCAACGTCTCCGTCGAGCCCACCGAGGAAGCCAAGGCCGCGGTCTACTCCCTCGGCGGCTACGAGGACACCACCGCCTCGGCCTTCGCCTACGGCGGCGGCCCGGCCGTGAGCCTTGAGGACTCGTACGACCTGGGGACCTTCTAGCAACACCCGCCGATTCCCGACGGCATGCAAGAAACCGGTGGGCCGGTGGCGCTTCGCGCCACCGGCCCACCGGTCTTTCTTTCGCTGTCTGCCGCGGCGGCTACGGGGGAGCCGTCGTCACAGGTCGAGATACAGCCGAAGGTCGGCGTCGACGTTGGCGAGCAGTTCGGCGTTGAGGCCGCCCACCCGCTGGATGAATCGATCGAAGCTCAACGACCGGACATGTTCCGTCAGCGTCTTGGAGTCGGAGGGGAGCCCGGTGTCGGCCGAGCGGAGCAGGGTCTGAAACTGCAAGACCCGCTTGATGTTCGACGTCAGCGGCACAACGGTGATCACGCCGTACCCCAATTCTCCGACCGCCTCGTTGAGCATGTTGTTGCTGACGACGACCGCCGGTCGGATCTTGTTGGCCTCGGCGCCGCGGATGGGATCGAAGTCGACGCGGTAGATGTCTCCTCTACGCATCGGTGAGGCCGTCTCCCACCGTGCTCTCCCAGAGCTCGGAGTCGGGCGAGTCCCGCCACTCCTGCATTGCGAGCTTGTACTGCTGCTTGAGCTCAGCGTTGCGCAGCAGTGCGATGCAGTGCTGCACCGCCGCGGATCGTGAGGGGAAGCCGTGGTCGTGAGCGTACTTGTCGAGGAAGCGAATGTCCTCGTCCGGGATGCTCAGGCTTACTTTCATACATGTCACCATACTCTCAATTGCTACCCGAGGGTATGCCTTACTGGAGGGAACCTTCAGGGCGTGTGGAGGGTGTGTCGCGCCACGCGTGCCGTCGGCCCATAGGATGGGCGGATGCAGCAGGGGGTGCGGCATCCGGATGATCCGGAGCCGGTGGAGTCGACGAAGGTCGTGGCGGCCAGGATGCTGGCCGGGGTCGGGGCGGCGCTGTCGGTGTTCGTCGGCGGCGCGGTGCCGGCGGTGATCGCGCTCATGCTCGCGCGGCAGGCCGAGGCCGACATCCGGGCCTCGGAGGGGTTCCTGCTCGGGGCCTCCAGGCTGCCGGGCATCCGGCGCACGGCCTGGGCGGCGCTCGGGATCGCGGGGGCCGTTGTCGTTGCGGCGCTGCTGGTCTGGGTGGTCGCGATGGCCCGCTCGGCGGGCCAGGAGCCCTACGGCGGCGGGGTCGCCTGACGTCCAGGGGAAGCCCTGGTGAACAAGCACTCCCACCGGGCTCCCCGCGCGGGGCGCGCGCGTCCCGCGAGATAAGATGGCTGCGGTGTGCTTACCGCGCCGCATGGACGAGACAGCGCCCTTTCTCCCCGGGCTCCGTGACACTGGACACGGATGCCGCTCAGGGCGAAATCGGCTTTGACCTTGTTCGTTAGGCTAGGTAGGCTTCTCCCTTGCGCCTGGACACCGCTTTGAGCGGCATGGTGGCCCTGTCAACTCCGGCAGCTCGGTCCCCGTGAGAGCCAGGCCAGGTTGCGTGTCTGCAAGGCACTCGGGACCCAGGTCCCGCGGGCCGGCGCCATCGGCACGCATCCCTCGCACTGGGGGCTTCGCGAACACGGCTCTTTAGCCGGTCTCCGAGGAGATCGCTTCGCGAACGCGTCTGAACTCGCAATCTGGCGGACTCCGGTCCGCCGGGCGCGGGTATGGGTCCGGAGAGACGCGACACGCCCGAACGCGGGGGACAGGAACCCACGCCACTGAGCAGCGCTTACGCCTGCTCTGGCACGGGGAACAGATGGCGTCGGAACAGAGTACGCAACCGCACTGTTGAGAGGGGTCCGCCTAGTGCCGACTATCCAGCAGCTGGTCCGCAAAGGCCGCCAGGCCAAGACCAGCAAGAACAAGACGCCCGCGCTGAAGGGCTCGCCGCAGGCCCGCGGCGTGTGCACGCGCGTGTACACGACCACGCCCAAGAAGCCGAACTCGGCCATGCGCAAGGTCGCCCGCGTGCGCCTCATGAACGGCACCGAGGTCACCGCCTACATCCCCGGCGTCGGCCACAACCTCCAGGAGCACTCCATCGTGCTGGTCCGCGGCGGCCGTGTCCGCGACCTCCCGGGTGTCCGCTACAAGATCATCCGCGGCGCGCTGGACACCCAGGGTGTCCGCGACCGCAAGCAGGCCCGCAGCCGCTACGGCGCGAAGAAGGAGAAGTAAGCCATGCCGCGTAAAGGTCCCGCGCCGCGCCGGCCGCTTACCGCCGACCCGGTCTACAACTCGGTGCTCGTCACCCAGCTCATCAACAAGGTGCTCAAGGACGGCAAGCGCCGCCTCGCCGAGCGGATCGTCTACGAGGCCCTTGAGAACTGCCGCAAGAAGGCCGACTCGGACCCCGTGGTGATCCTCAAGCGCGCCCTTGACAACGTGAAGCCGACCCTTGAGGTCCGTTCCCGCCGCGTCGGCGGCGCCACCTACCAGGTCCCCGTGGACGTGCGCCCGCAGCGCGCCACCACCCTGGGCCTGCGCTGGCTCGTCGGGTTCTCCCGCGACCGCCGCGAGAAGAGCATGGTCGAGCGTCTGACCAACGAGATCCTGGACGCCTCGAACGGTCTCGGTGCCGCGGTCAAGAAGCGCGAGGACACGCACAAGATGGCCGATTCCAACAAGGCGTTCGCGCACTACCGCTGGTAGTGAGAAGGAGACATCGTGGCTAACAAAGCCAACGCAGAGCTCGCCAAGCTCCGCAACATCGGCATCATGGCCCACATCGATGCCGGTAAGACCACCACGACCGAGCGCATCCTGTACTACACGGGCGTGTCGCACAAGATCGGTGAGGTCCACGACGGCGCTGCCACGATGGACTGGATGGAGCAGGAGCAGGAGCGGGGTATCACCATCACCTCCGCTGCGACCAAGTGCGAGTGGGACGACCACATCATCCAGATCATCGACACGCCCGGCCACGTCGACTTCACCGTCGAGGTGGAGCGTTCGCTGCGCGTGCTCGACTCCGCGATCGCCGTCTACGACGGCGTGGCCGGCGTGGAGCCGCAGACCGAGAACGTGTGGCGGCAGGCGAACAAGTACAACGTCCCGCGCATGTGCTTCGTCAACAAGCTCGACCGCACGGGTGCGAACTTCTTCCGGTGCGTCGAGATGATGCGCGACCGCCTCAACTCCAACACCGCGGTGATCCAGCTCCCGATCGGGAACGAGGCCGACTTCATCGGCGTCGTCGACCTGGTCGAGATGCACGCCAAGGTGTGGCGCGGCGAGACCGGCCTCGGCGAGCACTACGAGATCGAGGAGATCCCGGCGGACATGGCCGACCAGGCCGCCGAGTACCGCGAGAAGCTCCTTGAGACCCTCTCGGACGTCGACGACGAGTTCGCCGAGCGCTTCCTGGAGGGCGAGGACATCTCGGTCGCGGACGTCAAGGCCGCGATCCGCAAGGCCACGATCGCGAACGAGATCAACCCGGTCATCTGCGGCACCGCGTTCAAGAACAAGGGCGTCCAGCCCCTGCTCGACGCGGTCATCGACTACCTGCCGAGCCCGCTCGACATCCCGGCGATCCAGGGGACCCTCACCGACAACGAGACCCCGGCCGAGCGCCACGCGGACGTCGAGGAGCCCTTCGCGGGGCTGGCGTTCAAGATCCAGACCGACAAGCACCTCGGTCGTCTCACCTACGTCCGGATCTACTCGGGCACGGTCGAGACCGGCACTCAGGTCATCAACTCGACCAAGAGCCGCAAGGAGCGCATCGGCAAGATCTACCAGATGCACGCCAACAAGCGCGAAGAGCGCGGGTCGGCGCAGGCGGGCGACATCATCGCGGTGCAGGGCCTCAAGGGCACCACCACCGGCGACACGCTGTCGGACTCGTCGAACCAGGTCATCCTGGAGTCGATGATCTTCCCCGAGCCGGTCATCGACGTGGCCATCGAGCCGAAGTCGAAGGCCGACCAGGACAAGCTGGGCACCGCGATCCAGCGCCTGGCCGAGGAGGACCCGACCTTCCGCGTCAAGACCGACGAGGAGACCGGGCAGACCGTGCTCTCGGGCATGGGCGAGCTGCACCTCGACATCATGGTCGACCGCATCAAGCGGGAGTTCAACGTCGAGGCGAACATCGGCAAGCCGCAGGTGGCGTACCGCGAGACGATCACGCAGCGCGTCGAGAAGGTCGAATACCTGCACAAGAAGCAGACCGGCGGTTCCGGTCAGTTCGCGCGGGTACTCGTCAACCTCGAACCGCTGGAGATGAAGTCGAACGAGGACGAGATCTTCGCCTTCGACGACAAGATCACCGGCGGCCGCATCCCGCGCGAGTACATCCCGTCGGTGAAGGCCGGCGCGGAGTCCGCGCTGGAGGACGGCGTCCTGGCGGGCTACCCGCTGGTGGGCGTCAAGATGGAACTGGTCGACGGCCAGTACCACGAGGTCGACTCCTCGGAGATGGCCTTCAAGATCGCGGGTCGCATGGCGCTGAAGGAGGCCGCGAAGCGGGCTCGTCCGGTGATCCTCGAACCGCTGATGGCCGTCGAGGTCATCTGCCCCGAAGAGAACATGGGCGATGTCATCGGCGACATCAACTCCCGTCGCGGCATGGTCCAGGAGATGGGCGAGCGCGGCAACGACCGCACGGTCGTGGCCAAGGTGCCGCTGTCGGAGATGTTCGGTTACGTCGGCGACCTGCGGTCGAAGACGGCCGGGCGCGCGAACTACTCGATGCAGTTCGACACCTACGCCGAAGTCCCGACGAACGTCGCCAAGGAGATCATCGCCAAGGCGACAGGCGAGTAAGCGGCTCCCCGCCCGAGCCTGGGCGGGACCGCTGACCACCTGTTGCCAGCAGAGGCGCTGAAATCCGAAGCGACGCAATAGGTCAGATAAGTCAAACCAGATTTACCCAGTCCACAGGAGGACGAAGTGGCTAAGGAAAAGTTCGAGCGGACCAAGCCGCACGTGAACATCGGCACGCTCGGTCACGTCGACCACGGCAAGACCACGCTCACCGCCGCGATCACCAAGGTCCTGCACGACAAGTTCCCGGACCTCAACCCGTACACGCCGTTCGACGAGATCGACAACGCTCCCGAGGAGCGCCAGCGCGGTATCACGATCTCGATCTCGCACGTCGAGTACCAGACCGAGGCGCGTCACTACGCGCACGTCGACTGCCCCGGTCACGCCGACTACATCAAGAACATGATCACCGGCGCGGCCCAGATGGACGGCGCGATCCTGGTCGTGTCCGCGGCCGACGGCCCCATGCCGCAGACCCGCGAGCACGTCCTGCTCGCCCGCCAGGTCGGCGTTCCTTACGTCGTCGTGGCGCTCAACAAGGCCGACATGGTCGACGACGAGGAGATCCTCGAACTCGTCGAGATGGAGGTCCGCGAGCTGCTGTCCGACCAGAACTTCCCGGGCGACGACGCCCCGGTCGTGCAGGTCTCCGCGCTGGGCGCCCTCGAAGGCGAGCAGAAGTGGGTCGACGCCGTCGCCGAGCTCATGCAGGCCGTCGACGACTCGGTCCCGGAGCCGGAGCGCGCCACCGAGCTGCCGTTCCTCATGCCGATCGAGGACGTCTTCACGATCACCGGCCGCGGCACCGTGGTCACCGGTCGTGTGGAGCGCGGTGTGCTCCTCCCCAACGAGGAAGTCGAGATCGTCGGCATCCGCGAGGGCGCCATCACCACCAAGGTGACCGCCATCGAGATGTTCCGCAAGACCCTCGACGACGCGCGCGCCGGTGAGAACGTGGGCCTCCTGCTCCGCGGCACCAAGCGCGAAGAGGTCGAGCGCGGCATGGTCGTCGTCAAGCCTGGCACGACCACCCCGCACACCGACTTCGAGGCCGCGGTGTACATCCTGTCGAAGGACGAGGGCGGACGCCACACCCCGTTCTTCAACAACTACCGCCCGCAGTTCTACTTCCGCACCACCGACGTGACCGGCGTCGTGACCCTCCCCGAGGGCACCGAGATGGTCATGCCGGGCGACAACACCGACATGAAGGTGGAGCTCATCCAGCCCATCGCCATGGACGAGGGCCTGCTCTTCGCGATCCGCGAGGGCGGCCGCACGGTCGGCTCCGGCCGTGTGACCAAGGTCGTCAAGTAAGACCCGTTCCGGGGCGGCTCGCGAGAGCCGCCCCGGTTCATTCGCTTCCGGAGGGCGTCGCCTCGTGACGTTCCGGACGCCGATATAGCTGCATCCGCGTAACCTGCCCCACTGTTCCCCGACCCCAGCTTGCTGGGCATTCGGGGGAGCAGGCATAATATTCAGGTTGCGTTCGCACCAGCGCGCTTTCGACGTGCGCGGTGCTCACGCCCGGCCCGCGGGCCCTAGTAGGCGCTGTTGCTGTGCTGAGAGGGACCGTTCACGACGGGCAGGCGGGCGAGCCAGAAAGACCAGCAGAGGGCATTCGCGTGCCCGAGCCAGTCTCAAACTCGCGACACGCCCGACCGCGTGGAGCGGTCTGAACAGCCAATTTACGTTAGGTTAGGACACATGGCGGGACAGAAGATCCGCATCAGGCTGAAGGCCTACGACCACGAGGTCGTGGACTCCTCGGCCCGCAAGATCGTGGAGACGGTCACCCGTACCGGTGCTGCCATCTCCGGGCCGGTGCCGCTGCCGACCGAGATCAACCGTTTCTGCGTCATCCGGTCGCCGCACAAGTACAAGGACTCGCGAGAGCACTTCGAGATGCGCACGCACAAGCGCCTCATCGACATCCTCGACCCGACCCCGAAGACGGTCGACTCGTTGATGCGCCTTGACCTCCCGGCCGGCGTCGACATCGAGATCAAGCTGTAGGGGACCAATGGACAGGCAGATCAAGGGAATCCTGGGCACCAAGCTCGGCATGACCCAGGTTTGGGACGAGAACGGCCGCGCCGTTCCCGTCACTGTGGTGCAGGCCGGCCCGAACGTGGTCACCCAGGTCCGCAAGCCCGACGTCGACGGCTACTCGGCCGTCCAGCTGGGCTTCGGCGACATCAAACTCAAGAACGTCACCAAGCCGCTCCAGGGGCACTTCGAGAAGGCGGGCGTCGCGCCGCGTCGCCACCTCGTCGAACTGCGCACCTCGGACGCCGCCGACTACGAGCTGGGCCAGACCGTCGAGGCCACGTCCTTCGAGGCGGGCCAGATCGTCGACGTCACGGGCACCACCAAGGGCAAGGGCTTCGCCGGCGTCATGAAGCGCCACGGCTTCAAGGGCCTCGGCGCCTCGCACGGTGCGCACAAGGTCCACCGCGCCCCCGGTTCCATCGGCGGCTGCGCGACCCCGGGCCGCGTGTTCAAGGGCATGCGCATGGCCGGCCGCCACGGCGGCTCGCGCCACACCACGCAGAACCTGCGCGTCCAGGCGGTCGACGCCGAGCGCGGGCTCCTGCTCATCGTGGGTGCCGTGCCCGGCCCGAAGAACGGCCTGGTGCTCGTCCGCTCCGCAGTGAAGCAGGTGGCATAAGCATGAGCCTTGAAATCATCGTGAAGAACGCCTCTGGTGAGGAGACCGGGAAGACCATCGCGCTTCCGGCGTCGATCTTCGACGTCGAGCCGAACATCCCGCTCATGCACCAGGTCGTGACGGCCCAGCTCGCGGCCGCCCGCTCGGGTTCGGCGAAGACCAAGACCCGCGGCGAGGTCCGCGGCGGCGGTCGCAAGCCGTACCGCCAGAAGGGCACCGGCCGCGCGCGCCAGGGCTCGACCCGCGCCCCGCAGTTCGCGGGCGGCGGCGTCGTCCACGGCCCGCAGCCGCGCTCGTACGCCGAGCGGACCCCGAAGAAGATGAAGGCGGCCGCTCTGGCGGGCGCCCTCACCGACCGGGTGCGCGGCGAGAACGTGCACGTCATCGACTCGTTCATCGCGGACGAGACCCCGAAGACCAAGACGGCCAAGGCCGCCCTCGCGGCGATCACCGGCGCGTCGAAGGTCCTCGTGGTCCTCTCCCGCGACGAGGAGACCGCGGCCCAGAGCCTGCGCAACCTCCCCGAGGTGCACCTGCTCGACTGGGGCCAGGTCAACACGTACGACGTGCTCAACAACGAGGACATCGTGTTCAGCGAGGCCGCCATCGAGGCGTTCATCGCGGACCGGACCGACGAGGAGGTCGCGGCGTGAGCAGCGAAGTGACCGTCGCCGACCCGCGCGACATCATCATCAAGCCGGTCATCTCGGAGAAGACCTACACCCTCCTCGGCGAGGGCAAGTACACCTTCGAGGTCGACCCGCGCGCCAACAAGAGCCACATCAAGATCGCCATCAAGGAGATCTTCGACGTGGACGTCAAGAGCGTCAACACCCTGAACCGCTCGGGCAAGCGCAAGCGCACCCGTACCGGTTGGGGCCAGCGCAAGAGCGTCAAGCACGCGATCGTCACCGTCGAGGGCGACCCCGGTCGTCTCGGTGAGATCTTCGGCGGACAGATCGCCTAAGAGACGCAGGGAGTTAACCGATATGGCTATTCGCAAGTACAAGCCGACGACGCCTGGGCGTCGTGGCTCCAGCGTCTCCGACTTCGCCGAGATCACCCGTTCGACCCCCGAGAAGTCGCTGCTGCGCCCGATCTCCAAGACCGGCGGCCGCAACAACTCGGGCAAGATCTCGACCCGTCACCGCGGCGGCGGCCACAAGCGTCGCTACCGCGTGATCGACTTCCGTCGCCACGACAAGGACGGCGTGCCGGCGAAGGTCGCGCACATCGAGTACGACCCGAACCGGACCGCGAACATCGCGCTGCTGCACTACGCGGACGGCGAGAAGCGCTACATCCTGGCCCCCAAGGGGATCAAGCAGGGTGACACCATCGAGAACGGCCCGGGCGCGGACATCAAGCCCGGCAACTCGCTGGAGCTGCGCCACATCCCGGTCGGTACGACGGTCCACGCGGTGGAGCTCAAGCCCGGCGGCGGCGCCGCTCTGGGCCGCTCGGCCGGCGCCTCGATCCAGCTCCTCGCCCGTGAAGGCAAGTACGCGCACCTGCGCATGCCCTCCGGCGAGATCCGCCTGGTCCAGGTCACCTGCCGCGCCTCCGTCGGCGAGGTCGGCAACGCCGAGCAGGGCAACATCAACTGGGGCAAGGCCGGCCGCATGCGCTGGAAGGGCTGGCGCCCGACCGTCCGCGGTGTCGTCATGAACCCGGTCGACCACCCGCACGGTGGTGGCGAGGGCCGTACGTCCGGTGGTCGCCACCCGGTGAACCCGCAGGGCAAGCCCGAGGGTCGCACCCGGAAGAAGAACCACCCGACCGACCGGCTCATCGTGCGCCGTCGCCACGCCAACCGGAAGCGGGGTAAGTAAGCCATGGCTCGCAGCCTCAAGAAGGGCCCGTTCGTCGACGACCACCTCCAGAAGAAGGTGGACGTCGCCGTCGAGACCAAGAGCAAGAACGTCATCAAGACCTGGTCGCGCCGTTCGACGATCACCCCGGACTTCATCGGGCTGACCTTCGGCGTCCACGACGGTCGCAAGCACGTTCCGGTCTACGTCACGGAGAACATGGTCGGGCACAAGCTCGGCGAGTTCGCCCCGACCCGCACGTTCCGCGGGCACGAGAAGGACGACCGGAAGAGCCGTCGCCGCTAGGCCACGGGTTTGAGAAACGAACGAAGGATTAGAACGATGGCAACAGTGGAGCAGGAGGCTCCGAAGGCGCGCGCGGTGGCGCGGTACGTCCGCGTAGCACCCCGCAAGGCGCGCCGCGTCGTCGACCTCGTGCGTGGCCTGCCTGTGGACGAGGCCCTGACGACCCTGGAGTTCGCGCCGTTCAGCGCGGCCGAGGTCGTCTACAAGGTCATCGCGTCGGCTCAGGCGAACGCCGAGAACAACCTCGGTCTGGACCCGGAATCGCTTCTGGTGTCCGAGATCAAGGTCGACGAGGGCCCGACCATGCGCCGGTACCGTCCGCGCGCCCACGGTCGCGCCTACCGGATCAACAAGCGCACCAGCCACATCACCGTGGTGGTCGAGTCCGTCCAGGCCAAGGGTTCCAGCGCCGCTCCGTCGGTGCGCCGCCCGAAGGCCGCGCCGAAGCCGGTCGAGGCCGAGGCGAAGTCCACCGAGTCCGCTGAAGAGGAGGAGACCGCCTAATGGGTCAGAAGATCCACCCGCACGGGTACCGCCTCGGCATCAGCGCCGACTGGACCTCGCGTTGGTACGCCGACAAGGAGTACGCCGAGTACGTCGGCGAGGACGTCAAGATCCGCAAGCTCATGACCCAGGGTCTGGAGCGCGCCGGGATCAGCAAGGTCGACATCGAGCGCACCCGCGAGCGGGTCCGCGTCGACATCCACACCGCCCGCCCGGGCATCGTCATCGGCCGCAAGGGCGCCGAGGCCGATCGTCTGCGCGGCAACCTGGAGAAGCTGACCGGCAAGCAGGTCCAGCTGAACATCATCGAGGTCAAGAACCCCGACATCGATGCGCAGCTCGTGGCCCAGGGCGTCGCGGAGCAGCTGTCCAGCCGTGTCAACTTCCGTCGCGCGATGCGCAAGGCCATTCAGTCGGCCATGCGCAACCCGACCGTGAAGGGCATCAAGGTGCAGTGCTCGGGCCGCCTCGGCGGCGCCGAGATGAGCCGTTCCGAGCAGTACCGCGAGGGCCAGGTCCCGCTGCACACGCTGCGCGCGAACATCGACTACGGCCTGTTCGAGGCCGCCACGACCTTCGGCCGCATCGGCGTGAAGGTGTGGATCTACAAGGGTGAGGCCACGCTCAAGGAGCAGGCCGAGCAGGTGCAGCGTCGTCGTGACGCCGGCGGCGACCGCGGTGGACGCGGCGGCCGCGGCGGTGCCGGCGGCGGGGGCGCCCGTGGCGGTCTCGTCCCTGGTGGCCGCGGGGCCGCCGCTCAGCCTGCGGAGGCCGCTGCCGCCGCGCCCGCCACTGAGAAGCAGGAGGGCTAAGCGACATGCTCATGCCACGGAAACCGCCGCGCGGTTACCGGAAGCCTCACGCTCCCAAGCGCAAGGGCAAGGCCACTCGCGGCACGAAGGTCTCCTTCGGCGAGTACGGCATCCAGGCGCTGGAGCACAGCTACGTGACCAACCGCCAGATCGAGTCCGCTCGTATCGCCATGACCCGCCACATCAAGCGTGGCGGCAAGGTGTGGATCACGATCTTCCCGGACCGAGCGATCACCAAGAAGCCCGCGGAGACCCGTCAGGGCTCCGGCAAGGGCTCGCCCGAGTTCTGGGTGGCGAACGTCAAGCCGGGCCGCGTCATGTTCGAGCTCTCGTACCCGAGCGAGGAGACGGCCCACGAGGCCCTTCAGCGGGCGATCCACAAGCTCCCGATGAAGTGCCGCATCGTCTCTCGTGAAGGGGCAGGTGAGTAGTGATGGCTACTGGTATCGACACCGGTGAGCTGCGCGAGCTCAACGAGAAGGAACTCCAGGCGAAGCTCGTGGAGAAGAAGGAAGAGCTGTTCAACCTGCGGGTCCGGAACGCCACCGGCCAGCTGGAGAACAACCACGAGCTCGGTCTGGTCCGCAAGGAGATCGCGCGGATCTACACCGTCATGAACGAGCGCCGGCTGGGCCTGAGCGCCGCGCCGGAGGAGGTTGAGAAGTGAGCGAGGAAACTCAGACTCGCGGCCGCCGCAAGGTCCTCGAAGGCCTGGTAGTCGGCGACAAGATGGACAAGACCGCCGTCGTCGAGGTCGAGGACCGCAAGAAGCACGCCCTCTACGGCAAGGTCATCAAGTCCAACAAGAAGTACAAGGCTCACGACGAGAACAACGAGGCCTCGATCGGCGACCGCGTCTCCATCATGGAGACCCGCCCGCTGTCGAAGACCAAGCGGTTCCGCATCGTCGAGATCCTTGAGAAGGCGAAGTAGGGGGACCGGGACGTGATTCAGCAAGAGTCGCGGCTCAAGGTCGCCGACAACACCGGGGCGCGGGAGATCCTGTGCATCCGGGTGCTCGGCGGCTCCGGCCGACGCTACGCCGGGATCGGCGACACGATCGTGGCCTCCGTCAAGGACGCCACCCCGGGTGCCGGGGTGAAGAAGGGCGACGTCGTCAAGGCCGTCATCGTCCGCACGGTCAAGGAGACGCGCCGTCCCGACGGCACGTACATCAAGTTCGACGAGAACGCCGCCGTCCTCGTCAAGGACGGCGAACCGCGAGGGACCCGTATCTTCGGGCCGGTCGCCCGCGAACTGCGCGACAAGCAGTTCATGAAGATCATCTCCCTCGCACCGGAGGTGCTGTAAGAGATGAAGATCAAGAAGGGCGACCGAGTCCGCGTCATCGCGGGCAAGGACAAGGGCGCCGAGGGCCTGGTGCTGGAGGCGTACCCCGACCGCGAGCGCGTGCTCGTCGAGGGTGTCAACCGCATCACGAAGCACACCAAGGCCGGCCAGACGGCGCGTGGATCGAAGACGGGTGGCATCGTCACCCAGGAAGCCGCGATCCACGTGTCCAACGTGCAGGTGCTCGACGCCGACAACCAGCCGACCCGCGTCGGCTACCGGTTCGGCGACGACGGCCGCAAGGTCCGCATTTCGAAGCGGACGGGTAAGGACCTGTAATGACTGACGTTGCAGAGAAGATCGAGCCCCGGCTGAAGGAGACCTACCGCTCCGACATCCGCCCGGCGCTCCAGGACCAGTTCAAGTACGCGAACATCCACCAGATCCCCGGTCTGACCAAGATCGTGGTCAACATGGGTGTCGGCGAGGCCGCGCGCGACTCGAAGCTCATCAACGGTGCCCTGGCCGACCTGGCCACGATCACCGGCCAGAAGCCGCTCGTGCGTCTGGCCAAGAAGTCGATCGCGCAGTTCAAGCTGCGCGAGGGCCAGGCGATCGGCGCGAAGGTGACCCTCCGCGGCGACCGCATGTGGGAGTTCCTCGACCGCCTGCTGGCGATCGCGCTGCCGCGCATCCGCGACTTCCGCGGGCTCTCGGACCAGCAGTTCGACGGCAACGGGAACTACACCTTCGGTCTCACCGAGCAGTCCGTGTTCCCCGAGATCGACCAGGACAAGATCGACCGGGTTCGCGGCATGGACATCACGCTGGTGACCACCGCGAAGACCGACGACGAAGGCCGGGCGTTCCTGAAGCTGCTCGGCTTCCCGTTCAAGGAGAACGACTAATGGCGAAGAAAGCCCTCATCGCGAAGGCCAAGCGGAAGCCGAAGTTCGCCGTGCGCGCCTACACCCGCTGCCAGAAGTGCGGCCGGCCGAAGGCCGTCTACCGCAAGTTCGGCCTGTGCCGCGTCTGCGTGCGCGACATGGCCCACGCGGGTGAACTCCCGGGCGTCCACAAGGCCTCCTGGTAACCCAGGGCCCATAGCTCCGATCGCCACAGGCCCCGCCGCGCTCTACAAGGCGGGGAACCGGGGTGAGAAAGGTAAACAACGCTAATGACAATGACCGACCCGATCGCAGACATGCTGACCCGTCTGCGGAACGCCAACCAGGCGTACCACGACCAGCTCGCGATGCCGCACTCCAAGATGAAGGCCTCCATCGCGGAGGTCCTCAAGCAGGAGGGCTACATCGCCGACTGGCGCGCCGAGGAGCCCGAAGAGGGCAAGGTCGGCAAGACCCTGGTCATCGACCTGAAGTTCGGCGAGCGCCGCGAGCGGTCCCTTGCGGGCCTGCGCCGCGTCTCCAAGCCGGGCCTGCGGGTCTACGCCAAGTCCACTGAGCTGCCGCGCGTCCTCGGCGGCCTGGGTGTGGCCATCGTGTCCACGTCCCAGGGCCTGCTGACGGACCGCCAGGCTCGCAAGCGCGGCGTGGGCGGCGAAGTCATCGCCTACGTCTGGTAGCAGGAGGGTATTAAGCATGTCCCGCATTGGGAAGCAGCCGATTCTGGTGCCCTCCGGCGTCGACGTCAAGGTCGATGGCGCGACGGTGACCGTCAAGGGCCCCAAGGGCCAGCTCAGCCATGAGCTGCCCGAGCCCATCGGCATCGAGAAGGGCGAGGACGGGACCTACTCCCTGACCCGCCCGAACGACGAGCGGAAGTCCCGGGCCCTCCACGGCCTGGCGCGCAGCCTCGTCAACAACATGGTCGTCGGCGTCTCTGAGGGCTACAAGAAGTCCCTGGAGATCAACGGCACCGGTTACCGGGCGCAGGCCAAGGGCAAGGGCGTGGAGATGAGCCTCGGCTTCTCCCACACCATCCAGGTCGACGCTCCGGAAGGCATCTCGTTCACCGTCGAGAAGCCGACCCTGCTGCACGTCGAGGGCATCGACAAGCAGCTCGTCGGCCAGGTCGCCGCGAACATCCGCCGTCTGCGTCCGCCGGAGCCCTACAAGGGCAAGGGCGTCAAGTACGTCGACGAGCGCATCCGCCGCAAGGCCGGGAAGGCAGGTAAGTAATGGCGAGCAAACTCGAAAACCGCCGCCCGTCCGGGTCGGTGTCCGAGCGCCGCCGGATCGGCAAGAACCGCCGCCACTTCCGCGGCCGCAAGAAGATCACCGGCACGGCCGCTCAGCCGCGCCTGGCGGTCTTCCGCTCCTCGAAGCACATCGTGGCCCAGGTCATCGACGACGTGACGGGCCGCACGCTGGCCGCCGCGTCGACGGTGGAGGCCGGTCTGCGCGCCTTCGAGGGCGACAAGACGGCGAAGTCGAAGGAAGTCGGCAAGCTGGTCGCCGAGCGCGCCAAGGCCGCCGGCGTCGAGACCGTGGTCTTCGACCGCGGCGGCGTCAAGTACCACGGCCGCGTCGCGGCCCTGGCCGACGCCGCCCGCGAGGCCGGTCTGAAGTTCTAGTCCGCTAGGACGGCTTGAAGCCGGGTCGGAGCATCTGCTCCGGCCCGGCTTTCGTCTTGCCTGCACTGTGCCGGAAAACTTCCCGTCAGGGTGATTTGGGCGTCCCCGGAGGGGGGCGGGCGCGGGCGCCGGGAGGCCTTGAGCGACCATGGGCGGGTGCGTCCGGTGAAGCTC
The DNA here is from genome assembly GCF_042428885.1 of Glycomyces mayteni. Taxonomy (NCBI): domain Bacteria; kingdom Bacillati; phylum Actinomycetota; class Actinomycetes; order Glycomycetales; family Glycomycetaceae; genus Glycomyces; species Glycomyces mayteni. The sequence continues at coordinate 312,104 of NZ_JBHMBP010000003.1, read as the reverse complement.
TCCCGAAAGACCGTGCTCCTGTCCAGTGTCGCGGCCGCGTTCGCGGTCGTCGGCGGCGGAGCCGTGATCGCCGAGGCCACCGCGGGCGGCGACGAGCCCGACGAGCCCGAGGGGGACCAGCCGGTGGAGGAGACGACCGCGGACCCGGTGGGGGAGCTGCTCGCGTCGATGTCCCTGGAGGACAAGGTCGGCCAGTTGTTCATGGTGTACGTCCACGGCGAGTCCGCGGACACCGCCGACCCCGACGCGGTCGCCTCGAACCTGGAGCGGCTCGGGGCCGAGAACGGGGCCGCGTTCGTGGCGGCCTACCGCCCCGGCGGCGTCATCTACTTCGACTGGGCCAACGGCCTGGCCGACCCCGAGCAGGTCGCGCGGCTCTCGAACGGCCTTCAGGACGCCTCGGCGGTGCCGCTGCTCATCGCCACGGACCAGGAGTACGGCTCGGTCGTGCGCATCGGCGAGCCCGCCACGCAGTTCCCCGGCGCGATGCCGCTGGGCGCGACCCGGGACACCGCCGCCGCCGAAGAGGCGGCGCGGATCGCGGGCGCGGAATTGCGCGCGATGGGCCTGAACCACAATTTCGCTCCCGATGCGGATGTCAATGTGGACCCCGCGAACCCGGTGATCGGGGTCCGCTCGTTCGGCTCGGACCCGGATCTCGTCGCCGACTTCGCGGCCGCGCAGGTGCGCGGGTACCAGGCCGGGGGCGTCGCGGTGTCGGCCAAGCACTTCCCGGGCCACGGCGACACCTCGACCGACAGCCACGCGGACCTGCCGGTCATCACGCACACCGCCGAGGAGTGGGAGGCGGTCGACGCGCCGCCGTTCAAGGCCGCCATCGCGGCCGGGACCGACATGGTCATGTCCGCCCACCTCCAGTTCCCCGCGCTCGACGACTCGCTCAAGCCCGCGACGCTGTCGCCGCCGATCCTCACCGGGCTGCTGCGCGAGCGGCTCGGGTTCACCGGCGTCGTCGTCACCGACGCGCTCGACATGCAGGGCGTGCGCACCGAGTACGGCGACGACCGCGTTCCGGTCCTCGCGCTCCTGGCCGGGGCCGACCTGCTGCTCATGCCCCCGGACTTCCCGCTCGCGCACCGGGCCGTCCTCGACGCCGTCGCCGCGGGGGAGCTCACCGAGGAGCGCATCGATGAATCGGTGCGGCGCATTCTCGACTTGAAGCATTCACGTGGCATTGTGGACGATCCGGAGGCCGACGAGGGCGCGGCGGCCGAGGCCGTCGGCACCGACGCGAACCGCGCCGCCGCCGAGGACATCGCCGACCGCTCCGTCACGCTCCTGGCCAACGACGGCACGCTGCCGCTCGCCTCCGGCTCGGTCCTGGTCACCGGGTGGGGCGAGAACACCACCCAGCGGCTCGCGGCCGCCTTGAGCGCCAACGGGTTCCAGGCCGAAGCGCTCACCACGGGCGACGACCCGGACGCCGACGCCGTCGCGGCCGCCGTGGCCGCCGCCGCGGGGCGCGACCTCGTCGTCGTCGCCACCCGCAACGTGCGCGCCGGCTCCCCGCAGGCCGACCTCGTGGCGGCCCTCCTCGACGGCGCCGCCCCGGTGGTGACCGCCGCGGTCGGCACGCCCTACGACGCCGCGCAGCTCCCCGGCGCCAACGCGAGCCTCGCCGCCTACTCCTACGCCGCGCCCTCCCTTGCCGCCCTCGCCAAAGTCATCGCGGGCGCGGTCGAGCCGACCGGGACGCTCCCGGTCGACGTCCCGAGCGCCTCGGGCGGCGTGCTCTACCCCTTCGGCCACGGCCTCGGCTACAAGTAGCACGTTCACCGCCACGCAACGGAAAGTTATTTTCACAGGCTTGACTGTTCGTGGAACTTATCTACATACTGGGGCCAAGTGCCAAACCAGGCACTCCCCCCATTTGTGAGATCTCCTGACAAGCAGGGAGCATCGTGTGAACCTCTTCGCAACCCTCCGCAACCTCAGAAGACGCCACGGACTGCGCGCAGCGGTCGTGGTCCTCCTCTCCGCGGTCCTGACCGCGACCGGACTCGCCGTCGCGAGCCCCGCCCAGGCCCAGGGCCTGGCGGGCATCGACGTCTCGAACTACCAGGGCGCCATCAACTGGACGTCCGTCAAGAACTCCGGCATCCAGTTCGCCTACATCAAGGCGACCGAGGGCACCACCTTCAAGGACGCCCGGTTCAACACCAACTACCCGGCCGCGCACGCCGCGGGCGTCATCCGCGGCGCCTACCACTTCGCGCGGCCCAACTCGTCCACCGGTGCGGCGCAGGCGACCTACTTCGCCTCGAACGGCGGCGCCTGGTCGGCCGACGGCCTCACCCTCCCCGGGGCCCTCGACCTGGAGGCCCCGCCCTCGGGCGCGGCCTGCTACGGCCTGAGCACCACCTCGATGCGCAACTGGATCACCGACTTCTACAACACGTACAAGTCCCGGACCGGCCGCGACGTCGTCATCTACACGACCGCCTCGTGGTGGAACACCTGCACCGGCTCCTGGACCGGCATGGCCTCCAAGAGCCCCCTGTGGGTCGCGCACTGGGGCGCCTCGACCCCGTCGCTCCCCGCCGGATGGAGCAGCACCACCTGGACGTTCTGGCAGTACACGTCCACCGGCTCGGTCTCGGGCATCTCCGGGAACGTCGACCGGAACTACTTCAACGGCTCGACCGCGCGGCTCCTCGCGCTGGCGAACAACACCTAGCGCGACGCGTGGGCCGGGCCGAGGGGCCCGGCCCACGGCGTTCCTGGAGGCAGACCATGGACGACCACCGCATCCGCCGCCGCGCCCTCCTTGGCACCGGCGCCCTCATCGCCGCCGCGGGCGTGACCGCCGCGAGCGCCTCGCCCGCTTTCGCGGCCGTCGAACCCGACGTCGACGCGACCACCGTCTGGGGCGCGCGGCCCCCGAACGGCACCAACCCCGTCATCCAGGGGAGCCCCGCGAAGCTGATCGTGCACCACACGGTCTCGGCGAACACCACCGACTACTCCCGCGCGCAGGCCCACGCCCACGCGAAATGGGTGCAGGACCTGCACATGGACGGCAACGGCTGGCGCGACTCCGGCTACAACTTCGTGGTCAGCCGCGGCGGCTGGATCACCGAGGGCACCACCGGGAGCCTCGCGGCCCTGCGCTCGGGGCAGCGCTTCATCATGGGCATCCACACCTCGGGCCAGAACGGCAGCGCCCTCGGCATCTCCAACGAGGGCGCCTACCACGACGGCGCCGTACCCACTGCGGCCCAATGGGAGTCGCTGGTGACGCTGTGCGCGTATGCGTGCGAGCAGTACGGCATCCCGTCGAGCGAGATCTACGGGCACATGGACTTCAACTCGACCCAGTGCCCCGGGATCTTCCACGACCGGCTCCCGCAGCTGCGGGACGAAGTGGACGCGGCCCGCGACTGGTAGCGCGGCCCACGAGCTGATCGCGCGCGGCGCGGTGACCGCCGCGCGCGATCGTCACGTCCGCTGGCGGTGCGACACCGCCGCGGCGGTGGCCGCGAGGGCCTTCGCGGTGCGCTTGCGCTGCTTGGCGGCCACGCCGACGAACAGGCAGTCCACGACCATGAGCTGCGCGATGCGGCTGACCGTCGCGCCGGAGCGGAACGTCGTCTCGCGCGCGGCGGTCGTCAGCACCAGGTCCGCGGCCTGCGCCAGCGGCGACCGGGCGTGGTTGGTGATCGCGATGGCGACGGCCTCCCGGTCGCGGGCGGCCTCCAGGAACTCCACGGTCTCGGTGGTCGCGCCGGAGTGGGAGATCGCGACGGCGACGTCCTTGGGCCCGGCGAGGGCGCTGGCGACGAGCGCGGAGTGGACGTCGGGCCAGCTGAAGGCCACGGACCCGATGCGGTGCAGCTTCTTCACGAGGTCGGCGGCGACGATCCCGGAGGCCTCGACGCCGAACACGTCGATGCGCCCGGCGGCGGCGAGCGCGGCGACGGCGGCCTCGCAGGCGGCGGTGTCGAGGGCGTTGGCGGTGTCGGTGATCGCGCCGACGTCGGCGTAGGAGATCGTGGCGATGATGCGGGACATGTCGGCGCCGGTGGGGATGTCGCCGCCCGCGATCTCGCGGTCGGGGCCGTCGCCGGTGCCGATGACGGCCTGGGCGGCGCGCATGCGCAGCTCGCGGTGGCCGGCGAGGCCGAGGGAGCGGCAGAAGCGGACGACCGTGGCCTCGGAGGTGCCCGCGGCGCGGGCGAGTTCGGTGATGGTGCGCGTGGAGGCGGCCTCGGGCTCGCGGATGATCTCCTGGGCGACCTTGGTCTCGGCCTTCGAGAGCGAAGGCAGGACCGACTTGATGAGCACCAGGAGGTTGGGCGCTTCGGTGCGGCTTGCTGGCATGACGTCACGGTACACCCGCGGGCGATTCGTCACGGTGCGGCGCGATTCTTCACTCCAACCTTGATGGGTGAAATTTTACTTCATTGCGCTACGCTCGCAACTGTGAGTGAACCGACCGAGCGCCTTGAAGCGCGAACCCTGTTGGCAATGCTGGCGACCGAGCGCGCCGACCCCCGGTACGCGGGGATAGAGGATCTGTCGACCCTCGACCTGGCGCGCACCATGAACGAGGCCGACGCGAGCGTCTCCGCCGCCGTCGCCGCGGTGCTGCCCGACGTGGCCGCCGCGATCGACGCCGTGGCCGACCGGCTCGCCAAGGGCGGGCGGCTGCGGTACGTCGGGGCCGGGACGGCCGGGCGGATGGCCGTGATGGACGCCGCCGAGTGCCCGCCGACGTTCTCGACCGACCCGGACCTGATCAAGGCGGTCATCGCGGGCGGCAAGGCCGCCGAGGGCGGCGCGGTCGAGGGCACCGAGGACGACGCGGCCGCGGGCGAGGCCGCGATGGCCGACGACGGCATCGGCCCGGCCGACGCGGTCGTCGGACTGGCCGCGAGCGGCCGCACCCCCTTCGTCGTCGCAGCGGTCCGCGAGGCCAGGCGGCGCGGTGCGCTGACGGTGGGGCTGTCGTGCAACACGGGCACGGTGCTCTCGGAGGCGGCCGAGCACCGGATCGAGGTCGAGGTGGGGCCGGAGGTCGTGGCCGGCTCGACGCGGCTGAAGTCGGGGACGGCGCAGAAGTTCGTGCTCAACATGATCTCGACGATCAGCATGGTGCGGCTCGGGAGGGTCTACCGGAACTACATGGTGGACATGAAGGTCGCCAACCAGAAGCTCGCCGCCCGCGCGGTCCGCATGATCCGCGAGATCACCGGCGCCGGCCCCGACGAGGCCGAGGCCGCCCTGGCGGCCTCCGGCAACCGCGTGAAGACCGCGGTCGTCATGCTCGAACTCGGCGTCGGCGCCGCAGACGCGGAGGCGCGCCTGGAGCGCGCCGACGGCAGGCTCTCGGGCGCGCTGGCGGCCTGAGGGCGCGCCGGATCGGGCGCGGCCGCCGGCCGCCCCCGGTTCAACGATGCCCGCCGGGTACGACAGTGTCACTGCTACGGCGGCGTCACTGGTACGGCGGCGGGCGGCGCGGCGGCCCCGGCGGTTCGCGGGGTCGCCGAATGGAGGGGGGCGCTTGCGCCCCCGGTTCAACTGTGCCCCTGGGGTACGACATTCGCTGGCTGCGGCGGCATTCGGGTACGCCGCGTCGGCGGGTGAACGGCGCCGCCCCCGGTTCGAGTGTCACTGATGGGTGTGACAGTCGGGGCGGGGGCGGCGTTTCGTCGTGGGCGGGTGTCAGCGCCAGGCGAGCTGGCGGTGGAGGCGGGCGCGTTCGGCCGGGTCGGTGACGAAGGCGCTGGCGGCCATCCAGGCCGCGCCGATGGCGGGATCGGTGGCCTTGCTGATGCCGGCCTTGGGGTAGACCAGGCGGAAGCGCTCCTGGAGGAGCGCGGCGATGGGGGTGGGTCGGGTGAGGAGGCTGCCGGCCATGACGATCGGCAGTTCGCGGTCGACGACGTAGGAGACCGACTCGGCCAGGTGGCCCACGGCCCGCGCGACGATCGACTCGGCGACCGCGTCGCCGCCGTCGGCGGCCTCGCAGACCAGGGCCGCGAAGCGCGAGAGGCGGACGGGCGGGTCCGCCATGCACTTGGCGACGAGCGCGCCGGAGCGGCGCTTGTCGGGGGCGATGGCGGCGATGATGGCCTCGACGAGGCGGCCGCCGGGGCCGTTGCCGTCGATGTGGCGCAGGGCGGCCCGCACGGCCTCGCGGCCGAGCCAGAACCCCGAGCCCGCGTCGCCGAACAGCCAGCCGTAGCCGTCGGAGCGCAGCGCCGGGGTGCGGTCGCGGATCGCGAACGCCACCGCGCCCGTCCCGGAGACGATCACGGTCCCGTCGGCGGCCGAGGACCCGGCCGCGAACGCGATGACCGCGTCCGAGACCACCTCGACCTCGCAGGCGGTCGCGAAGCGCCGCTTGAGGTCCGCGGAGAGTTCGCGCACCTCCTCGGTCAGGGACAGCGCGCCCGCGGTGCCGACGCACACCGAGCCGACCTCGGCCGGGTCGATGCCGCCGAGGGCCCGCTGGAACGCCAGCGCCATGTTGGACAGGGCGATCTCCCGGTCGCCGCCGACCGGGTTGGCCGGGCCGGACGCGCCGGTGCCGAGCACCGCTCCGCTCTCATCGATGAGGACGGCGCGGCTGCTGGTCCCGCCGGCGTCTAGGCCGACGGCGAGTCTTGCATGCATGTATGAGGGTCCTCGCTTCTCGCGCTACCAGCAGTATCCGCTCTAGGTGCAAACCAGTAAAAATAATTCTCATGAACTTGACACGAGTGTGGCATAGGTAATAGTTTTTCTTGAATCCACCTCCCGAAAGGGTCGCCCATGGACCGAACCCGGACAGATGCCCCGCCTGCCCCAGCGGACGCGGGTGTCCTCGAACGGATCCGCTTGGGCGCGAACGACCTCTCCGAGGCAATGTCCAAAGTGGCCGACCAGGTCTTGGCCGACCCCGAAGCCGCGGCCCGGGCGACGATCATGGATCTCGCCGAGCTCTCGGGCACCTCCCCAGGAACCATCACACGATTCTGCCGTCACCTCGGATACGACGGTTACGCGGCCCTCCGGGTCGCCATCGCCACCGAGACCGGCAGGGCCTCGGCCAGGCACGAGACCGGCTGGGACGTGAACATCGGCCGCGAGATCGGCCCCGAGGACCCGCTCGACCGAGTCCTCAAGCAGCTCATCACGATCGACGCCGCGATGCTCCGCGGCACCATGGACCTCCTCGACATCGCCGCCGTCGAGCGCGTCGCCGCCGCCGTGGCGAGCGCCCGCCGCGTCGACGTCTACGGCGTCGGCTCCAGCGCCATCGTCGCCCGCGAGCTCCAGATGGGCTTCTACCGCACCGGCGTCGCCGCGTGGGCCTGGACCGAGGTCCACGACGCGCTCGCCAGCGCCGCGATCCTCGGCCCGCGGGACGTGGCGATCGCCGCCTCGATGTCCGGCACGACCGTGGAGATCGTCGAGATGCTCTCGGAGGCCGGGAGCCGGGGCGCGCTGACCGTGGCGCTCACGGCGTTCCCCGACTCGCCGATCGCCGAGATCGCCGACGTCGTGCTCGTGTCCGCGTCCCGCCAGACCGGGCACCGCGCGGACCTGCTGGCCGCCAGGCACTCCCAGCTCCTGGTGGCCGATCTCGTCCACATAGCCGTCGCGCAGCGGCGCTTCCCGGAGGCCAGCGAGGCCCTGGAATCGCGTGCGCGAGCCGTGGTCGGCCACCGACCGACGCCGCGGCCCCGGAACGGCGCCGGCTGACCGCCCGACCGATCTGCACCAACACCCTCTACCCCCGCTCAGGAGCGATACCCATGAGGAACAACCGCCCGCTTTTCAACCGCCGCAATCTCTTCGGGGCCACCGCCGCCGGACTCGCGGCCTCCTCGCTGGGCGCGTGCGCGACCAGCGGCAGCGACGACGAGGTCGACGACGTGGAGGTCGGCGACGACGCCGAGAACCCGTTCAGCGTCGACCCGTCGGCGCCCCTGGACGTCGTCATCTTCGACGGCGGCTTCGGCAACGAGTACGCCGTCGCGCACCAGGCCATCTACAACGAGGCGTTCCCGGACGCCGAGATCACCTTCCTCGCCACGCAGGCGATCGCCGAGACGCAGCAGCCGCGCTTCGCCGAGGGCAAGCCCGCCGACGTGCTCGACAACTCGGGCGCGCAGCAGATCCCGATGGACTCCCTCGTCTCCGACGGGGAGCTCGCGGAGCTGACGCCGCTGCTCGACGCGCCCTCGTACGACGACCCGGCGGTGACGGTCCGCGAGACCCTGCGCGACGGCGTGCTCACCTCCGGCACCTACAACGGCGAGGTGTACGCCCTGAACTACGTGTTCTCGGCGTGGACGGTCTGGTACGACGCCAAGCTGTTCCGCGACCAGGGCTGGACCCCGCCGACGACGTGGGAGGAGATGCTCGCGCTCTGCCCGACCATCAAGGAGGCCGGGATCGCGCCGTGGACGTACGCCGGGCAGCACCCGGTGTACCTGTACGACCTGCTGCTGATCCTCGCGGGCCGCCACGGCGGCGTCGAGGTCCTCAAGGCGATCGACCACCTGGAGCCCGACGCGTGGCGCCACGAGTCGGTCGTCAAGGCCGCCGAGGCGCTCGCCGCGCTCTACACCGAGGGGTACATCCTCGAAGGCACGCCCGGCATCGACCACATCCAGTCGCAGACGGCGTTCAACGAGCGCAAGGCCGCGTTCATCCCGTGCGGGTCGTGGCTGCCGAACGAGCAGGCGTCGATCGCGCCCGCGGACTTCGAGTACATGCCGATGGGCGTCCCGGCCTTCGAGGGCTCGGTGCAGCCGGGCCTGATCAGCGCGGGCGGCGAGGAGCCGTTCGTGGTGCCGAAGAACGCGACGAACCTGGCCGGGGCGTACGAGTACCTGCGGATCATGCTCTCCAAGGAGGGCGCGCAGATCTTCGGCGACACGGTGCAGGCGGCGACGATCGTCAAGGGCGTGGAGCTCGACAACCCCGCGGCGCAGGCGACCGACGCGCTGGTGTCCAACCCCGACGACCTGTTCCAGCCGTTCTTCCGGTTCTGGTACACGAAGATGAACGAGGAGGTCCGGCCCGCGCTCGGATCGCTCCTGTCGGGCGAGTCGACGGCGGCGGAGTTCATCGACCGGATGCAGGCGGTGGCCGACGAGACGGCCGCCGACGACACCATCGACAAGTTCACCCACGAGGACTAGGTCCGCAGCGAGAGGAGGGCCTGGGACGTGAAGCACGGCAGGTACCCGTTCATCCTGAGTTTCCTGGCGCTGCCGGTGGGACTCTACGCCTGGCTGGTGATCCTGCCGTTCGCCCAGGCCTTCCAGATCTCCCTGACCGACTGGTCGGGGTCGAGCAACTCCTTCAACTACATCGGGTTCGACAACTACGTGAACCTGTTCAAGGACGAGCGGTTCGTCCTACCCGCCCTGCGGCACACCGGGATCATCCTGGTGGTGCTGCCGGTCGTGACGATCGCGCTGGGCCTGTTCTTCGCGTTCATGCTCAACCTGGGCGGGCGCAGCCGCCAGGGCCGCATCGAGGGCGTGGCCGGGTCGCGGTTCCACAAGGTCGTGTACTTCTTCCCGCAGGTGCTGTCGGTCGCGATCGTCGGCATCCTGTGGAAGCAGGTGTACGCGCCGGAGAACTTCGGCGGCCTCATCACCGGGACGCTCGGGGCGATCGGGCTGCCGACGCCGGTGAACGGGTTCCTCGCGGACAAGCGGTTCGTGCTCGCGGCCGTCATCGGGGTCCTGGTGTGGAGCGCGGTCGGGTTCTACCTGGTGTTCTTCTCCTCGGCGATGGCGTCGATCCCGCGCGACATCTACGAGGCGGCGATCATCGACGGGGCCGGGCGGTTCCAGATGTTCTTCAAGATCACGCTGCCGCTGCTGTGGGACTCGGTCCAGACCGCGTGGATCTACCTGTCCATCGTGGCCCTGGACGTGTTCGTGCTGGTGTACCTGATGACACCGGAGCAGGGCGGCCCCGACACGGCGAGCGAGGTCGTCGGCGGCGTCATCTGGAAGTACGCGTTCAAGCACGGCGAGCAGGCGTTCGCGTCGGCGATCGGCGTGGTCCTGTTCTTCGCCGCGCTGTCCCTGGCCGTGGTGTCGCTGCGGTTCGGCCGCCGCGAGCAGATCGAGTACTGAGGTTCGACATGGCAACCGAGACCCCCGTCAAGGCCCCCGCCGCGAAGTCCCGCGCCTCCGGCGCCCCGCGCGAAGGCGCCGTGCTCAACTTCTTCTCCCAGGGCTTCCTGTGGCTGTGGTCGCTCATGGTCATCGTGCCCGTGGTGTGGATCGTGCTCTCCTCGTTCAAGACGACGCGGGAGATCGCCTCGGCGCCGCTGGCGCTGCCGGAGTCGCTGCACTGGCAGAACTTCGCGAACGCGTGGACGAACGGGCACATCGGCGCGTTCTTCCTGAACACGTTGCAGGTCATGGTCTTCAGCGTCTCCGGGACGATGCTCCTGGGCGCGATGGCCGCGTACGTGCTCGCGAGGTACCAGTTCTTCGGGAACCGGGTCATCTACTTCGGGTTCGCGGCCGGGATGATGTTCCCGGTGTTCCTGGCCCTGTTCCCGCTGTTCAAGACCCTCGGGAACGTGGGCCTGCTGAACACCTACACCGGGCTCATCATCGTCTACATCGCCTATTCGCTGCCGTTCACGGTGTTCTTCCTGACCGCGTTCTTCCGCACGCTCCCAACGGGGGTCGCGGAGGCCGCGATCGTGGACGGCGCCGGGCACTACCGGCTGTTCTTCCAGGTGATGCTGCCGATGGCGAAGCCGGGCCTCATCGCGATCACGATCTTCAACATCATCGGGCAGTGGAACCAGTTCCTGCTGCCGCTGGTCCTCATGGGCCGCAACCCCGACGACGCCGTCATCTCCCAGGGCCTGGCGAACCTCGCCATGCGCCAGGGCTACGAGGGCGACTCGGGCGCGCTGTTCGCCGGGACGGTGCTCGCGATGATCCCGATCTTCGTCGCGTACGTGCTGTTCCAGCGCCAGATCCAGGAGGGCCTGACGGCCGGGGCCATCAAGTAGTCCGCCGCCCGGGACGCCCCCTTCGCGTCCCGAGCGGCGGTCGGCGCCGGGGGCTTCCGCTGACCCCCGGCGCCGGTCTACGACACGGCCACCGAGTCGAACACGGCCGTGCCCGGGTCGGAGCCGTCGTGCGAGGTGACGAACAGGCCGATCACCGCGTCGCCCGCCAGCTCGACCGTCCCGAACGCCGACCAGACCTCGCCGTCGGCCGACCACGAGGCCGTCACGGTGTCGCCGGTCCGGCTCAGCCGCAGCCACATCGGCGCCCCGTCGCCGGTCCCGGCGGTGTCGGCGTCGAACCCGGACTGGAGATGCACGCCGTTGGCGGGCGTGACCCCCAGCAGCGCGTACTCCGCGCCCTCCTGGGGCGCGGCCTTCACCATGACCCCGGCCTTCGCCCAGTCGTCGGTGTCCTCCTGCGAGGCCACCCGCGCGGTGATCTGCCCGTCCCCGTCGAGGGGCTGGTGGCAGTAGTGGAACTGGTCGGCGTCGCCCCAGATGTCGTCCCCGGCGCCCACGATCGTCCAGGTGCCGCCCGAGAAGACCGCGTCGCCGGGCATCCGCGGCCCGCCGACGTCCTCGCACGTCCACGGCTCCGGGACCTGCGGCGCGGCGTCGTAGACCGCGACGGAGTCGAACACGGCCGTGCTCGCCTCGCTCCCGTCGTGGGAGGTCACGAACAGGCCCACGGTCGCCGGGCCCGCGAGCGCAGCGGCCGCGAACGGCTCCCACGCCAGCCCGTCGGGGGAGTGGTACGCGGTCACCTGCGACCCCTCCCGGACCAGCCGCAGCCACACCGGCGCGGCCGTGTCGGGTCCGTCCACATCGGTGTCGAACCCGGTCTGGAAGTGCACGCCCTCGGCTGCGGTCGCCATGGCCGCCGCGTACGGGGCGCCCTCCTCGGCCGCGGACTTGGCCATCACCCCGGCCTTGGCCCAGTCGTTCGTGTCCTCCAGCGAGGCCACCCGGGCGATGATCTCGCCGTCGCCTTCGAGGGCCTTGTGGCAGTAGTGGAACTGGTCCGCGTCGCCCCAGATGTCGTCCCCGGCGCCCGTGAGCGTCGCGGTCCCGTCGGGGTCGAACGACGCCGAGCCCGCGATCGCCGGGTCGCCCACGTCCTCGCACGTCAGCCCCGGGTCCGCCGCCGCGACCTCGACCGAGTCGAAGACCGCCGTGGAGAACCGCGTGTTGTCGTGCGCGGTCGAGAACAGGCCCACCCGCGCGTTCGCCGACATCGGGACCGTGGCCGAGCCGATCACCGTCCACGCCTCGCCGTCGGCGGACAGCTCGGCCGTGAACTCGTCGCCCGCGCGCGTCAACCGCAGCCACGCCTCGCCCTCGGTGTACGCGAAGCCCCCGCCGTCGGTCCCGAAGTCCGCCTGGAAGTGCGCCCCGTGCTCGGGGGTCACCGCGACCGCCGCGTACGTCGCGCCCTCCTCGGCCGCCTCCTTGACCATGATCCCGGCCTTCGCCCACGGGTTCGTCGCCTCCTGCGAGGTCAGACGGGCCGTGATCGACCCGTCCCCGACGAGCGGCCGGTGCACGAAATGGAACTCGTCGGTCTGGTCCCAGACGTCCCAGCCCGCGCCCGTCACCGTGAACTCGCCGTCGTCGAAGCTGCTGAGCCCCAACTGGGTCCGCTCGCCGATGTCGTGGGACTCCCACGGGTCCGGGGGATACGGCAGCTCCGCGAACCCGGCCGTCACCGACACGTCCTCGTCGGGCACCGTGAACACGTGCTGCTGCTCGGCGCCGGTCGACCAGCCCGCGAACGCGAACCGCGAACCCTCCGCGTACTGCGGCGACTCCGCGCCGAGCACGTACTCGGTGCCCACCACCATCCGCTTCGACGTCGCCTCGTACGGCCGCCCGTCGAGCGTGAACTCCAGGCCCGGCGGGTCCGTGCCGATCGACACCTCCACCGTGTTCGGATGCACGTCCACGTACGCCGTGTCGGTCAGGCCCCCGGAATCGGTGGCCGTCAAAGCGATCCGGTAGAACGTGTTGTCCCCGCCGTGCGGCGCCCGCGGAATCTCGATCTCACCCGAAGCGCCCTCGGCCGGGCCGTAGAACGGGTGCACGTGGTCGGCGTGGTGGAACTGCACCGTCCATGACAGCGACGCCCCCTCCAGCGCCCCGTCCTCCGGATCGGTCGCCGCCCCCGTGAACGCGATCGCGTCCCCGCCGTCGTAGGTCAGGCCCGCCTCGGGCGTCAGCACCACCGCCTCCGGTCTCGTATTGCCCACTTGGACCTCGACCTGCGTCTGCGCCGACTTCTCCCCGTCGTCCACGGTCAGCACCGCCTGGTAGACCCCGTCCTCGGTGTAGGTGTGCACCGGGTCGGCCGCGGTCGAGACGCCGCCGTCCCCGAAGTCCCACGCGTAGTCGAGCGCGTCCCCGTCCGGGTCCGACGAGCCCGCCGACGAGAACTCCACCTCCAAAGGCGCGTAACCGTTGTCGGGGGTCGCGCTCGCCTTCGCGATCGGCGTCCGGTTCCCGCCCGAGGGCGCGATCCGGTACAGCTCCCCGGGGTAGATGTTCAACTGGTACAGCGCCCCGTCCGGGCCCGTCTGGAGCTCCACCGGCGTCCCCGCGTCCAGGTCGAAGTCGTGCACCGACACCACCGACTCGAACGACGCGTCCATCTCCAGGTACTTCACGAACCCGAGCGTGTAGTCCGCGAAGAACACCGCGTCCTCGTACTGCTCCCCGAGCAGCCCGCCCTCGTACACCTCGACCGAGGAGATCGAGCCCGCGCTCGCGGGCGGCGCCGTGTGCGGGTAGGCATACACCGGCTGCGCGTACGGGCAGTCGTCGCACACCCCCTCCACGTGCGGCCACCCGTAGTTCGCGCCGCGCTCGACGAGGTTGAGCTCCTCCCACTCCGAGCCGCCCACGTCCCCGGCGAGGACGCTCCCCGCATTCGGTCCACTGGGGACGAAATCCCAGCGGAACGAGTTCCGCAGCCCGTACGCCCACACCGACGGCTCCGCGCCCGGCGTGTCCACGAACGGGTTGTCCGCGGGGATCGACCCGTCGGCGTTGATGCGGTGCATCTTGCCGTGCACGTTCCCCAGGTTCGGCGGGTTCTGGTTGTTCGTGTTCATCCCGAGCGTCCAGTACAGCTTCCCGTCCGGACCGAACTTGACGCTCCCGGAGTGGTGGAACACGTTCGCGTTCTGCTGCGACTGGATGAGCACCAGCTCCGAGTCCGGGTCGATCTCGTGCCCGGTCATCGTGAAGCGGCTCAACCGGTCCAGGTTGTCCGACGCCGTGTACCCCACGTACACGTACCCGTTCAATGCGAAGTCCGGGTCGAGCTCCATCCCCAGCAGCCCCCGCTCGTCGGACCCGGCCGTCGCCAGCTCGATGAGCGGGTGGTCGTGCAGCTCCCCGTCGTGCAGCAGCTGGATCGCGCCGTTCTTCTCCGCGATCAGGACGTCCCCGTCCGGCGTGAACCGGAACGAGGTCGGCTCCTCCAGGCCGCCCACGACGAGCAGCCGCTCGAACTCCTCCGGGGGCGCCGACTCCGCCGCCCCCGGCGCCACCAGCAGCGCGGCGCCCACGATGGCGCCGGCCGCCAAGCGGCCCAACCTCTTACCGAGCATGGACGACCTCCTCGTCGACCTCGTCCGACGTGTCCAGCCCGTGGACCGTCAGCTCCCAGAAATGCCGCTTGCTGGGCCGCAGCAGCTGCCCGAACGCCTTGTACGCCGCCACGCTCATCAGGCCCCAGTACAAGGGGACCGTCAGCATCGCCCGCACCGCCGCGTACAGGCCGCGCTTGAGGCAGCCGAGCATGAGCGCGTAGCACATGAGCGCGTTGCCCGCGATCATCGCGAACATGCCCCCGTAGAGCACGACCGGCGGGAACAGCGGCTCCATCCACTCCGGCCCGAACACGAAGTACGACAGCGTCATCAGCCACATCAGCGGGTTGATCAGCGTCGTCACCGTCGAGAAGCCGAGTGTCAGGTGGATCGCCAGGGTCTTCCTCGTCCCCAGCTCCCGCCACAGCTTCAGCGGCTCGCGCGAGTGCACCAGCCACGTCTGGAGGTACCCCTTGATCCACCGGCTGCGCTGGCGGATCCAGTTGCCCAGCCGCGAGTTCGCCTCCTCCTCGGTGACCGAGACGATCATCCTGACGTCCCAGCCGCGCCGGGCGATGCGGATGCCGAGGTCGGCGTCCTCGGTGACGTTGAACGGGTCCCACCCGCCGAGGTCGCGCAGCGCGTCGATCCGGAAGTGGTTCGACGTGCCGCCCAGGGGGATCGCGAGCCGGTGCCGGTCCATGCCGTGGAGGGTGAGGCTGAAGTTCGTGGCGTACTCGGCCGAGAAGCACCGGGTGAGCCAGTTCGTCCACGGGTTCCAGTACTGGAGCTCGGCCTGCACGCACACCACCCGGTCCGGGAGGACCCGGAACGCGAGGGCGGCCTTGCGGAGCTGGTCGGGGTCGGGCCGGTCCTCGGCGTCGAAGATGACGCACAGGTCGCCGGTGGCCTGGGCCAGGCCCACGTTGCACGCCTTCGGCTTCGTCTTCGGCCCCGAGTCGGGGACGACGACCGTGCGGAAGGTCCGCCCGGGCCGCTGCTGCGCGATGGCGGCCCGGGTCTCGCCGTCGTCGGCCTCCACGAGCAGGAGGATCTCCAGCTTCTCCGGCGGGTAGTCCATTGCGGACAGGCGGCGGACGAGCCCGGGGACGACCGCGGCCTCCCGGTACAGCGGCACGAGCACCGTGTACCGGGGCAGTTCGGAGTCCGGGAACGTCTCCAGCGCACCGGGCTCGAAGCGCATCGCGGTCGAGCGGCCGGAGCCGAGGACCATCGCGAGCTTGAAGCCGATGACGGCCAGGTACAGGACGATGAGGGCGAACATGCCGCCCTGCGCCCACTGGAGGGGGCTGGGCCCGAAGCCGGTGAGCAGGTCGATCGCGATCGCGGCGGCGACGACGCCGACGACCGAGAGCGCGAGGGCGGTCTGGCCGGTCGAGAGGAGCCGCTGGGCGCTGAGCCCGGCGGGCGGGGCGTCGAGGTTCATTCGGCGCCACCGTCCTCGGCGCGGTAGACGAACCGGTCGCCCTCGTCGTAGACGAGGTCGTAGTGGTCGTCGAGGGCCTCGGTGCCCCACAGGGCCTCCCAGACGTCGTCCTCGGAGCCGGGCACGGCCCGCATGTAGATCCACTCGACGCCCGCGGCGTGCGGGTCCGCGAGCGCCTCCTCCCAGATCCGGTAGGAGCCTTCGTAGATGAGCGAGCCGGTCGGCACCTGGGACTCGAACGTCACGGACTCGTTCTCGAACGACATCATGAGCGTGGTGCCGCCGTCGTGGTGCTCGCGCAGCCACTCGGAGACGGCGGCGTTGTCGGCCTCCCATCCGCTGGCGCGGTACTCGACGGCCTCGTCGAGGGTGACGGCGCCGTCGACGGCGAGCGTGGCGCCGACGACGGCGGCCCCCGCCAGGGCGGCCGCGGCGACGCGCCGGCCGGGGAGGAGGGGCACCAGCTTCCCGATGAGGTATCCGGCGAAGACCGCGGCGGGGATGAGCATGATGAGGCCGAAGCGCACGTTGTAGAGCGCGCCCATGACCTCTCTGACGTGGAGGGGCCGCTCGCCGGTGTACAGGGCCCACACGAAGAACGGCGCGAAGACGAGCATCGCGTAGGGCACCAGCCACCGCGACCGGGCACGCTTGTGGACCGCGTAGAGGACGAGCCCGGCGATCCCCAGTGCGGCCGTGGCGATCCCGAGGTTGTGGAGCGAGGCGAGGCCGTAGGTCTCCATCGCGGTCGGCAGCGACCCGACGTTGGCCTCGCCGTCGGCGACCCACAGGGAGGAGTCGGCGTACTCGCCGGACTTCCAGTTCATGGCGTCGCCGAAGATGGCGAGGTTCCACGCCATCCAGCCGAGGACCCCGGCGCCGGCGACGAACCCGAACACGACGAGGGAGCCCTCGGTGTGCGAGTACCTGCGGTGGCGGCGCAGCGCGGTGAGCGCGACGATCGCGGCGGCGACGGCGAAGAGGATCCATCCCTCGTAGCGGGTCAGGGTCGCGGCGAGGACCGCGCCCGAGGCCAGCGAGAGGTCGCGGATGCGCCCTTCGGCGCACCACTCGTGGAGGTAGTGGAGCGCGACGATCGCGCACGCGAACAGCAGCAGCTCCGTCATGGCCGTGGCCTGGAGGTACAGCACGTTCGGGTTGAGCGCGAAGAGCCCCGCGGCCGTGAGGCCCCCGGCCCAGTGGCCCGAGAGCGACCGGGCGTGGGCGAACAGGAACCGCACCGCCACCACATAGGACGCCATGGACACGGCCGCCCCGGCGAACCCGTTGAGGTACAGGCCCTCCCACAGCGACAGCGGGGCGGCCAGGAGGTGCGGGAGCGGCAGCCAGACGCCGCCGAGCTGCGCGAGCCCGGCGGTGGGGCTGTCGACGACGCGTCTGGCGATGAGCAGGTGCGAGTTGGCGTCCTTGTACGCCAGCAGGTACCCGTGGTCGGCGAAGTAGAGGTAGGCGGCCACGGCGACGGCGCACGCGGCCAGGGCGACCAGGGCCGCGCCGGGGTCCTTCGGGGTCGCCAGGCGCCGGGCCCATCCGAGGCGCCGCGCGTCGCGGACCATGTGGGCGTAGACGACCGCGAGGCTGACGAGGGACTTGACGACGACCGAGAGGCGCGCGCCGGTCTGCTCGCCGTGCTCCCTGGGGTAGTGCTCGACGGGGTGCTCGACGATGCGGGCGCCGTCGCCGGAGATGCGGCACAGGAGCTCGGGGGAGATGGCGGCGGCCTCGCCGGACAGGCGCAGGTCCTGGAGGAGCGAGCGGTCGATGAGCTTGTACGCGCAGTCGACGTCGCGGCCGGGGACCTGGAGCAGGGCCTTGCACAGGGTGGTCCAGATCTTCGCGTTGAGGCGGCGGCGCCACGGGTCGGCGCGCCTGCGGCGGTAGCCGATCACGGCGTCGGCGCGCTCCTCCTTCTTGTGCTCGCGCAGGCGCACCAGGTCTCCGGCGCGGAACTGGCAGTCCGCGTCGGTCAGGAGGATCTCGCGGAACCCGGTGCGCCGCAGGGCGGTCTCCAGGCCGGTGCGCACGGCGGCGCCGTAGCCCTGGTTGTGCTCGTGGTGGACGGCGATGACGCGTCCGGGGTGGGCCGTGGCGAGCCGGTCGATGATCGCACCGGTGCGGTCGTCGCTGCCGTCGTCCACGACGATCACGGCGTGGGGGACGCCCTCGCGCACGAGCGTCGACAGGAAGTCCTGCACGGTGGCGGCCACGTTCGCCTCCTCGCGGAAGGCGGGCATGACCACGGCGACGCCGTCAGTCGGCGGCGGCGCCGCCGTGCGGACCGGGGAGTGCTGCGGCTGGTCGGCGATGATCGTCAATTGAATCTCCAAAGTGGTCGGTCTGCGCGGCCCTGCGGCGGCGGAAGACGAGGTGGTCGCTCGCGAGGTAGGTGAGGAGGGCCCCGGCGCACACCCCCGCCGCGGCGGCGGCGACCGGCGGCAGGAACCCGGAGGCGAGGGCGTAGACGCCCGTGTTGCAGGCCAGGCTCACCGCGACGGTGGCCTGGAAGGACCCCCAGCGCCGGGGCCACGGGACGTGCGGCGACCGGCGGTCGGCCCAGGTGAAGTAGGTGGACAAGAGGAAGTTGACTTGGGCCGAGGCGAGGAACCCGACCGCATTGGCGACCGGGCCGGGCGCGCCGGAGCCCTTCAGCGCCAGGAGTATCCCGGCTTGAATTGCGAAACAGGTCAGGCCGACGCCTGAGAATCGGGCGAGCCGCATCAGTTGCGGCCGGAGCCGACGCATTCGATAAGCCTCCTGAAGGCACGACGGATAAGCGCATCGACTCTTCTTCAATGGAGCGTCGTGCGTTCGGCGATTCGGGTTGTGACCACCACACTACAGAGTCCTGAGCAGGCCATGTGTCCCGTCGCCACCGGCCTGCGATCACGGTGCGTCACTTGGGGGTTGGCAAATGTCCAGTTTGAGTATTTACGTGATTACACGCGTCTCACGCGTATCCGATTGATTCGGACAAGTCGCGATTACATTTCCCCGGTGACTGTCAGGTAGTTGACTTTTAAGAATTGCCCGAACGGGGGATGACTGGCGAGTAGCTTTATCGAGTTCGCCGGAGAATCGAAAGAATATGTTACTAAACCCGTTAGTCGAAGGGTCTTTACAAGAAAGGAAATCTGTGCAAATATCGAAATCGATCGATCAGGCCCTTCCTCACGGGCCCAAGCGAAGGAGACGACGATGTCCTCACGACTGGGCGCGCTCGCGGCGGCGACGGCCCTCGCGACCGCCGTGCTCGGCCTCGGCGCCCCCGCCCCGGCCGAAGCCGCCGCGGTGGCGTTCGACAACGGGCAGACCATCACCGACACCTCCGGGAACCTCATGCACGCCCACGGCGGCGGCATGCTCAAGGTCGGCGGCACCTACTACCTCGTCGGCGAGCAGCGCGACGGCTACCTCTTCGATGCAGTCACCATGTACAGCTCCACCGACCTCGTGAACTGGACCTTCCGCAACGACATCCTCAGCGCCGAGTCCGACCCCGAGCTCTCGCCCGCGAACATCGAGCGGCCCAAAGTCATCTACAACGCGGCCACGGACAAGTACGTCCTGTGGGCCCACAAGGAGAACGGCGTCGACTACGGCGACGCCGAAGTGGCCGTGGCCGTCTCCGACACCGTCGACGGCGACTACGAGTACCAGGGCTCCTTCCGGCCCGCCGGGTACGACTCCCGCGACATGACCCTCTTCGTCGACACCGACGGCACCGGCTACCTCATCTCCGCCGCCGACGTCAACTACGACCTCAACGTCTACCGCCTCACCGACGACTACCTCGCCATCGACGAGCTCGTCTACGTCTTCGACGGCTACCACCGCGAAGCCCCGGCCGTCTTCGTCCGCAACGGGGTCTACTTCCTCGTCACCTCCGGCGCCACCGGCTGGAACGCCAACCAGACCCAGTACGCGACCACCGCGAACTTCCCCGAGGGCGCCTGGTCCGGCTGGTCCAACGCCGGGAACTCCACCACCTACGGCTCCCAGCCGACCTTCGTCACCACCGTCCAGGGCACCGCCGGGACCAGCTACCTCTACATGGGCGACCGCTGGGGACCCCAGTGGGGCGGCAAGCCCATGGACAGCGAGTACGTCTGGCTCCCCATCAGCTTCCCCAGCTCGACCAGCATGAGCCTCACCTGGTACTCGACCCTCAACATCGACGCCGCCGCGGGCACCGTCCAAGGCGTCGTCGGCAGCGACGACGGGAACCCCTACTCCACCAAGTTCGTCAACACGGGCTCCGGCAAGTGCATCGACGTGCCCTCCGGCTCCGGCGCCGACGGGACGACGCTCATCCAGTACGGGTGCTGGAACGGCGCCCCCCAGGCCTTCACCTTCGACCCGGTCTACCCCGGCTCCAAGGTCGGCTCCATCGCCAACACCGCCACCGGCAAGTGCTGGGACGTCCTCGACCAGTCCACCGCCAGCGGCGCCCCCGTCGGCCAGTGGGGCTGCTGGGCCGGGGGCAACCAGCGCTTCTCGCTCCGCGCCGCCGCCGGAGGCGGCTACCTGATCGTCGCCCAGCACTCCGGGCTGTGCGTCTCGGTCAGCGGCTCCTCCGCCACCGACGGCGCCGCCATCGTCCAGAGCCCCTGCACCGGCGCGGCCGGTCAGCGCTGGGCCGTCACGGTCCGGTAGACCGCGCAATCGCGCCATATATAAGGCCGCCGCGCGTTCGGGACACGCGCGGCGGCCTGTGTCGCCTGCCTCATCCCCACCCCGCCGTTCGCCGCATGACCCTTGACCAGGCATAATCGAGAAGTTGCGCTCCGGCGCGACGTCTCCGGGTCCCGAACCCGGACATCCGATGCGAGTCAGCCCGGTTCCGGGCTGGCGCTTAGCGAACGAAAGGAATCAGTCTCGTGGCTGATCAAC
Organism: Glycomyces mayteni; assembly: GCF_042428885.1. Taxonomy (NCBI): domain Bacteria; kingdom Bacillati; phylum Actinomycetota; class Actinomycetes; order Glycomycetales; family Glycomycetaceae; genus Glycomyces; species Glycomyces mayteni. Next base: position 291,148 of record NZ_JBHMBP010000003.1, on the reverse strand, counting down.
AGCAAGCGGCCGGCGGCCGGGACGGCGGCGGCGGCGACCGCCGCGGCGGCGGTCGCGGTCAGGGTCGCGGAGGACGCGACGGCGGTCGCGGTCGCGACCGCGCCGAGAAGTCCCCGCACATCGAGCGCGTCGTCACCATCAACCGCGTCGCCAAGGTCGTCAAGGGCGGCCGGCGCTTCGCCTTCACCGCCCTCGTGGTGGTCGGCGACGGCGCGGGCAACGTGGGTGTCGGCTACGGCAAGGCCAAGGAAGTCCCCGCGGCCATCGCCAAGGGCGTGGAAGAGGCCAAGAAGAACTTCTTCAAGGTCCCCCGCATCGGCGGCACCATCCCGCACGAGACGTTCGGTGAGGACGCGGCCGGCAAGGTGCTCCTGAAGCCCGCCTCCGCCGGTACCGGCGTCATCGCGGGCGGCCCCGTGCGCGCCGTGCTCGAATGCGCCGGCGTCCACGACGTCCTGTCGAAGTCCCTGGGCTCCTCGAACGCGATCAACATCGTCCACGCGACGGTGCGCGCGCTCAAGCAGCTCGAATCCCCGGAGGCCGTCGCGGCCCGCCGCGGCATGCCGCTGGAGGACATCGCTCCCCAGGGCCTGCTCCGCGCCCGCGCCGAAGCCGCCCAGGCTGCGCAGGCTTAGGGGGATCTGACATGGCACGTTTGAAGATCACCCAGCACAAGTCGGTCATCGGCGAGAAGCCGAAGGCCCGCGCGACCATCCAGACGCTCGGCCTCCGCAAGATCGGCCAGACCGTCTACAAGGAGGACCTCCCGCAGTACCGCGGCATGGTCCACCGCGTCCGTCACCTGGTCGACGTCGAGGAGGTCGAGTAGTCATGAGCATCCGCATTCACGACCTGCAGCCGGCCCCCGGCGCCAAGAAGGCCAAGACCCGCGTCGGTCGCGGTGAGGGCTCCAAGGGCAAGACCGCCGGCCGCGGCACCAAGGGCACCAAGGCCCGCAAGACCGTGCCGGCGGCGTTCGAGGGCGGCCAGCTGCCGCTCCAGAAGCGCCTCCCGAAGCTCAAGGGCTTCAAGCCGCACAACAAGCTCGTCTACCAAGTGGTCAACCTCGACCGCCTCGTGGAACTCTTCCCCGAGGGCGGCCAGGTCGGCCCCGAGCAGCTGATCGAGGTGGGCGTCCTCAACAAGAAGGAGCTCATCAAGGTCCTCGGCTCCGGCGAGCTGGAAGGCGTCAAGTTCGACCTGTCGGCGCACGCCTTCTCCGCCTCCGCCACCACCAAGGTCTCCGCTGCCGGCGGCTCGACCACCGTGGTGGACAAGAAGACCGGTGAGGCGATCGCCGAGTAGGCGGACAGCCACAGCGGTCGGACAACTGATCTGCGCAAACGGGCCGGAGGGAACTCCGGCCCGTTTCGTCATGCTGAGTGCCGAATACTCTGCGTCCGAATGCGCCTGCTAGGCTCCCTTGGCGAGGACCACCGTCTTCCTCGGGCGCGTGACCCTCTCGCTACGAACTTCACACGCCCACTGGTAACGAAAGGTGTTGCACCGCAACACCATGGGCCCCGCCAGGGGGTCTTGTTCAGGAGGAACCGCATTGCTCTCCGCCTTCATCAGCGCGTTTCGGACCCCGGATCTGCGCAAGAAGATCCTGTTCACCCTGATGATCATCGGTCTGTACCGACTGGGTGCGCAGATGCCGAGCCCCGGCATCGACTATGCCGCGGTGCAGTCCTGCCTGAACATCCAGCCGACGGATGAAGCCGGCGTCTTCGGCCTCCTGAACCTGTTCACCGGTGGAGCGCTCCTCCAGCTCTCGGTCTTCGCGCTCGGCGTCATGCCGTACATCACCGCGTCGATCATCATGCAGCTCTTGACCGTCGTGATCCCCAGGCTGGAGCAGCTCCGCAAGGAGGGCCAGCCGGGCCAGGTCAAGATCACCCAGTACACCCGGTACCTGACGCTGGGCCTCGCCCTGCTCCAGGCCTCCGGCTACATCGCGCTGGCGCGGTCGGGCATCCTGTTCCAGACCACGTGCCCGAGCCCGATCCTGCCCGACCTGTCCGAGACCGACGCGAACATCCCCTACTGGATGTCCGTCGTGGTCGTCGTGGCGGTCATGGTCGCGGGCTCCGCGATGATCATGTGGTTCGGCGAGCAGATCACCGAGCGCGGCGTCGGCAACGGCATGAGCCTCTTGATCTTCGCCTCGATCGCCGCCCAGATGCCCGGCCAGTTCTGGTCCCTCCAGGAGTCCGAGGGCTGGTTCATGTTCGCCGTCATCGTGGGCCTGTGCATCGCCATCATGGTGGCGGTCATCTTCATCGAGCAGTCGCAGCGGCGCATCCCGGTGCAGTACGCCAAGAAGATGGTCGGGCGCCGAATGTACGGCGGGACGTCCACGTACATACCGCTCAAGGTCAACCAGGCCGGCGTCGTGCCCGTCATCTTCGGCTCGTCGCTGCTGTACATCCCGACGCTGTTCCGCCAGCTCAACCAGAACAGCGACGCGTCGTGGGTCCAGTTCATCGACCGGTACCTGCTCAACCAGGGCTCGTGGGTCTACATCACGCTGTACGCGTTCCTGATCATCTTCTTCACGTACTTCTACGTCTCCATCACCTTCAAGGTCGACGACGTCGCGGAGAACATGAAGAAGGCCGGCGGGTTCATCCCGGGCGTGCGCCCCGGCAACCCGACCGCGACCTACTTGCAGCGAGTCCTGTCACGCCTGACCTTCCCGGGCTCGCTCTACCTGGCCGCGATCGCTATCCTTCCCAATCTGGCCATCATCGCGTTCGGTAACCAGCAGCTGTTCGCTCAGTTCGCGTTCGGCGGCACCTCGGTGCTGATCATGGTGGGCGTCGGCCTGGAGTCGGTCAAGCAGATCGAGTCCCAGCTGATGCAGCGCCACTACGAGGGCTTCCTGCGCTGACGCAGGATTGAACTCGGTGCCACAGCGCGGCCGCCCAGGCCGCGCTATCGGCACGCTCGGCGAACGCCAGGACGCCGAGGATCGGCAGCACGACACGGGAGGAACTTCTTTGCGACTGGTACTCGTAGGCCCGCCCGGGGCCGGCAAGGGCACCCAGGCGGAGATCATCGCCGAGCGGCTCGGCATCCCCAAGATCTCCACCGGCGACATCTTCCGCGCCAACGTCTCCGGCGGCACCCCGCTGGGCCTCAAGGCCAAGGAGTACATGGACGCCGGCGACCTCGTCCCCGACGAGGTCACCAACGACATGGTGGCGGACCGCCTCGCGCAGGACGACGCCAGGGACGGCTTCCTCCTCGACGGCTACCCCCGCAACACCGAGCAGGCGAAGGTCCTCGACGGCATCCTCAAGGCCGCCGGGACCGTCCTCGATACCGCGCTCGAACTGGTCGCCAGCGACGACGAGGTCGTGCGGCGCCTGTCGGGCCGCCGCGTCTCCAAGTCCACCGGCAAGGTCTACCACCTGGAGTTCGATCCGCCCGCGGACCCGGACTCCGACGACCTCTTCCAGCGCACGGACGACCAGCCGGAGACCATCAAGAACCGCCTCAAGGTCTACGCGGAGCAGACCGCGCCGCTCGTGGGCTACTACGAGGCGCAGGGCAAGCTCGTCCGGATCGACGCGATCGGCGAGGTCGCCGAGGTGACCGAGCGCGCGCTCGGCGCCATCGGCGCCGCGGAGTAGCGGCGTGTTCCGCCGTCGCGACCGGATCCAGTACAAGACCCCGGAGCAGATCCGCAAGATGCGGACCGCGGGCCTCGTGGTCGCCGAGGTCCACCAGGCCATGCGCGAGTCCGCGGGCCCCGGCGTCTCGACGGCGGAACTCGACCGCATCGCCGAGCAGGTCATCCGCTCCTCCGGCGCGGTCCCCTCGTTCAAGGGCTACGACATCGGCTTCGGCCCCTACCCCGCCTCGATCTGCTCGTCGGTGAACGAGCAGGTCGTCCACGCCATCCCGTCCGAGGACGCCGTCCTCAAGGCGGGGGACCTCCTGTCGGTCGACGTCGGCGCGATCGTCGACGGCTGGCACGGGGACGCGGCGATCACCATCGAGGTCGGCGAGGTCGCCCCTGAGCTGCGGGCGCTGCGCGAGGCGTGCGAGGCGTCCATGTGGGCGGGCATCCGGGCCGCGGCGACGTCCAAGCGCCTCGGCGGGATCTCGCACGCGATCGAGCACTCCGTGGAGCACTCGGGCGAGTACGGGATCGTCACCGGCTTCGGCGGGCACGGCATCGGCACCGAGATGCACCAGGACCCGCACATCCTCAACTACGGCCGCCCCGGCGAGGGCCCGAAGCTCCGCCCCGGCATGGCCCTGGCGATCGAGCCCATGGTCACCCTCGGCTCGCCCGACACCGCGGAGCTGGAGGACGGCTGGACCATCGTCACCGACGACGGCTCCGTCGCCGCCCACACCGAGCACACCATCGCCCTCTGCGAGGACGGCGTGTGGGTCCTGACGGCCCCCGACGGCGGGGTCGAACAACTGGGCGAACTCGCTGCGAGCGCGGCTCGCGGCGAATAGGCCCCCGGTGCCATAATGGCCTCGTGACCGAAGACCACAGCAGGCTGCGCATCTCGAACGCCGACCGCGACAAGGCGATCGAGCAGCTTCGCGCGGCGCTCGACGAGGGGCGCATCGACCTCGCCGAGTTCGATGAGCGCTCCCAGGCGGCGTACGGCGCCAAGACCAACGCCGAGCTCGACCTCATCTTCGAGGACCTCCCGGGCGGCCGCCCGAAGGAGTCCGAGGTCGTCCCCGCGGGCGAGGCCGCTCCGGCGACCGCGTCCGCCCCGGCCGAGCGCCGCCGCGGCGGCCTGCGCCGCATCCCGGCCCTCCAGGGCCTCATCACGGTCGGCCTGATCACGACCGGCGTGTGGTTCGCGACCTGGATCGGCTCCGGCGAGCCGACGTACTTCTGGCCGATCTGGCCCATCCTCGGCCTCGGCATCGCCACGGTCCTCCAGGTGGTGAACCTCGGCTTCGGCGGCGACGACGATGACGACGACGACCGCGACCGGGACGAGCGCCGCCGCGACCGCCGCGACGAGCGGCGCGACCGCCGCAGGCACTACGGCCACTGACGACCGCGTCCACTCAACCGCCCCGAACCCCCGTCCCCCAAGGAGAGCCCCCGACATGTCCTCCCTCGAACGGTACGGCGACCGCACGATGCGGATCGGCAACGCCGAGCGCGGCGCCCTGACCGAGATCCTCCGCGCCGCGGTCGACCAGGGGTACATCGACCTCGACGAGTACGAGAAGCGCGTGGACGTGCTCCTCGCGGCCCAGACCGTCGGCGACGCCGAGGTGGTCCTCTCGGACCTGCCCGCGTACCAGCGGATCATCGACGCCCAGGAGCCCGAGAAGCTCGGCACCCCCGACTGGATCAAGTGGCTGTGGTTCGGGTTCTCGATCCCGATCGGCATCAACTTCGGCGTGTGGGCGGTCGTGGAGGCCCTCACCGAGGGCTCGATCTACTTCTGGCCCATCTGGGTCATCGTCCCGCTCGCCGTCATCGGCACGGCCCTGACGGCCGCCGAGCGGTTCATCATGCGCCCCGCCGAGGAGCGCAAGCGCAAAGAGCGCCTGCGCCGCAAGCGGAACCGCTGACCAGGCATGCGAAAAGCCCCGCGGCGTCGCCGCGGGGCTTTTTCAGATGGGGTGATCGACGGGACTTGAACCCGCGACCTCCTGGACCACAACCAAGCGTTCTACCAGCTGAACTACGACCACCATCGGGCTTCAACAAGGAAGCCGGGGACAATAATAGCCACCCGGCCGCGCCTGATGTCAACGGGGTTGGGTGTTCGGGGTCTCACCGGAGGCCTCGACCAGCGCCGCGGCGGCCGCCTTGGCCTCCTCGGTCGTCGGCCCGGGCAGCGGCACGAACACGGTGCGGCGGTAGTACTCCAGCTCCTGCACGCTCTCCTTGATGTCGGCGAGCGCGCGGTGGGCGAGGCCCTTCGGCGGCTGGTTGTAATACACGCGCGGGTACCAGCGCCGCGAGAGCTCCTTGATGGAGGACACGTCGATCATCCGGTAGTGCAGGTGCCCGTCGAGCCCCGGCATGTACTTGGTGATGAACGTGCGGTCCGTGGCGATGGAGTTGCCGCACAGGGGGGCGGTGCGCGCCTCGGGGACGAAGCGCTTCACGTACTCCAGGACCTGGTCCTCGGCGTCGGCGAGCGAGATCTTCGAGGCCCGCACCTCGTCGGTGAGACCGGACTTGGCGTGCATGTCGGCCACGAACGCGCCCATGTTCCCCAGGACGGCCTCGTCGCACGCGATCACGATGTCGATGCCCTCGTCCAGGGGTTCGAGGTCGGGCCCGGTGACGAGCACGGCGATCTCGATGAGGGCTTCGGTGTCCGGGTCGAGGCCGGTCATTTCGCAGTCGACCCACACAAGGCGTTCTTCTGTCACCCGGCCAACTCTACGCGCCGCCGGTCACGGGCGTGATCTTCGCGTCACGGGCCCGGAAGGCCCCCGCGGCGGCCCGGGGAGGCGCAGACTGAAGGGGAACGAGGGGTGCTCGGAATCCGACAACAACAGCTGAGAATGGTGTTGCTTGTCACCGCTACCGTCCGCTATGGTGCGGGTATCAGAGCGTCGCCGCCTTCCCGGCCGGTATCCGAGTGATTCGGGCCGCAAAGAGATGATCTCTCAACTTTTTCAAGGTAAGGCGCGTGTACCCCTAGAGATTGAAGGTTTGCGATGAAGCAGGCCGGAGACGATACCGTGACCAGGAATCGGATCGCCCCACCGCGACGCCGGTGAGGTGATCTCCGTCTCAGAGGCATCATGAACGATCCCCGCCCCCGTCCCAGTGACAGGAGCCGTGAACCGAGCATAGCCCGCGAGACCGGACGACGGGATTGCGCGAACACCCGAAAGGGCACCCGTTCGCATCAGTTTCGTAACCGTGGCGCATCGAACACCGGGGCACGGAATTCCACGCAACGAAGCGGTCGTTGTAACTGGTACACCGTTCACGCGGTGTCGGGGGACGAGGAAGCTGGAGGAGACCTTGAGCGTGGATACTACTGAAACACCCACCCTCACCACCCAAGAGGTCGCTGAGGAACGAGACCTTGTAGGCGTCTACCTGCACGAGATCTCGAAGACGCCGCTGCTCGACGCGGCCGCCGAGGTCGACTTGGCGAAGGCGGTCGAGGCGGGTCTGTTCGCGAAGCACCTGCTCGGTGAAGGGGAGACCTTCGGCGGGGCCACCGAGAAGGAGCTTGGGCGCCTGATCGAGGATGGCGCCCGTGCGAAGGAGCAGTTCATCAAGGCGAACCTGCGGCTGGTCGTGTCGATCGCCCGCCGGTACGTCCGCTCCGGGATGCCCATGCTCGACCTGATCCAGGAGGGCAACACCGGCCTGGTCCGCGCGGTCGAGAAGTTCGACTACGCGCGCGGCTTCAAGTTCTCGACCTACGCCACGTGGTGGATCCGCCAGGCGATCAGCCGGGCCATCGCCCAGCAGGAGCGCACCGTGCGCCTGCCCGTGCACCTGGTCGAGGACGTCAACCGGATGCGCAACGTCACCCGCCAGCTCACCCGTGAACTCGGCGGCGACCCCGAACCCGACCAGGTGGCCGCCGCGCTCGGCGTCACGGTCGAGCGGGTCAACGAGCTCATCCGCTGGAGCCAGGACACCGTCTCGCTGGACACGCCGATCGGAGACGACGGCGACACCAACCTCGGCGACCTCGTCGCCGACTCCGACGAGCCCAGCCCGGAGGACGTCGTCCTCGCCGGGATGGAGCGGCAGCGGATCGAGATGATGCTCAACCACCTCGACGAGCGCTCGGCCGGCATCGTCAAGGCCCGCTACGGGCTCGAAGACGGCCGCGAGCACTCGCTCACGGAGGTCGCGCACCGGTTCCACCTGTCGCGCGAACGCATCCGCCAACTGGAGATCCAGGCGCTCGCGCGCCTCAAGGAGCTCGCCAACGACCAGGTCATGGCCGAGGCGGCTTGAAGGCGTAAACGCTGATACGAACGGGGGAGGGGCGGGGCGAAAGCCCCGGCCCTCCGTCTTGCCGTCTGCGGCGGATCGCGCCGCGCCGCCGTGTCGTACCCGGCCGGCACGCTTGAAAGCGGGGGCGGCCGCGAACGCGAGCGTTGCTCGCGCAGCGGCCGCCCCGCAGCGGATCAGACCCGGCGGTAGCCGTCGATCGACATGCCCATGTCGAGGTCGGAGATCTTCACGACGTCGCCCGGCTTGGGCGCGTGGATGACCTTGCCGTCGCCGATGTAGATCGCCATGTGGTTCTGGCCGTTGTAGAAGACCAGGTCGCCCGGCTTCAGGTCGTCGCGGCCGATCGAGGAGGTCTCGTCCCAGATCGCCCACGTCGAGTGGGTCAGGGAGATCCCGGAGACGCCGTAGGCGCCCGTGACCAGGCCCGAGCAGTCCCACGTGTCGGGGCCCGCGGCGCCGAACACGTACGACTCGCCGAGCTGGTCCCGCGCGAACTGGACCGCGGCGGTCGCGGCGTCGGCGCTGTACTCGGCCGTCGAACCGGACGAGGACGAAGAGGAAGAGGAGGAGGACGACGAGGTCGAGGCGCTCTCGCTCTCGGCCTCCGCGGCTGCGGCAGCCGCTTCGGCCGCGGCGGCCTCGTCGTAGGCGTCCTGGGCCTCCTCGATCTGCGCGTCGAGCCCGTCGACCTCGGTCGTGAGGTCGGCGATCTGCGCGGTGAGGGTCTCGCTGGTCTCGGCGGCGGCCTCGGCCTCGGCGTACTTGTCGGTCTGCTCCTGCGCGTACGCGACGAGCGTGGAGACCTTCGCGCCGAGCTCGTCCTCGGCGGACTCGACCGCGGCGGTGACGTAGGTGAGCTGGACGTCGGAGGAGCCGTAGTCGGCGGCCGCGGCGTCGATGACGGCCTGCGCGGCGGCGAGGTCGGTCTGGAGGCCGGTGATCGTGGCGGCCGTGGTGTCGCGCTCGGTTTCGAGGTCCTCCAGGTGGTCCTCGATCTCGGCGGCTGAAGCGGAGTCGTAGTCGATGTCGGCCGCGTGGGCGCGGCTGCCGGCGAACGCGGTCACGAGCCCGACGGTGGCGACGGTCACGCCGGTGTAGGCGGCGACGCGGCGGAGGATCGCGCTGGCGCGCGAGCGATGGTCGATGTCTGTGCAGGTTTGAGCCACCAGGTGGCCTTTCTTCCTCGGCCGCCTACCGGGTTAGCTGTCGGGTTCGGGCAGGGAAGATCGCCCTACCCGCCGAGACTCTCGGCGGGATTCACCCCGGCGCCGTCAGGATGGGGGGACGGCGCGGCTGGGTCCCCGGCCCGCGTTGCGGTGTCTCGCCCTGCACCGGGAGGAACGGGCGTCATGCGCTGCGCGGCTCGGCGGTCCGGACGGGTGGGTCTCTGGGGGAACCCTGAGGACCCGACCGGAACAGGCGCCGACGTTAGTACGGGGTGACCCGGATCGCCAAGTCCTCTGTGAGCGCCTTCACCGATCGAGACCGGACAGTCGTGACGCGACGGGAGACAGGGCCACTATCCTGCGGCTTTATTGTCCGAACGGCCCACCCGCGGCTGGACCGTCCGCCGGGACGGTTCGCGAGGACCCCTCGCGTCGCGAGTCGCCCCCGCTTTCAAACGTGCCCGAGGGGTACGACAGCGGTTCGGCGGCGGGGGCTCGGCGGCGGGGGCTCGGTGGCGGAGGCTCGGCGGCGGTCCGAAGCCGGGTGGCGGTCAGAAGCTGCGGAGGGAGCGGGGCGGGGGCGGGGACTTGATGGCGGTGGTGTCGGTGGCCGGGGGTGCGCCGGCGATGTACTCGCGCAGCTCCGCGCCCTCGACGACGCGGCAGGGGAAGGCGGCGCCGGCGCAGCGGCGGCGCAGTTCGGCGATCGGCAGTTCGGTGCTGGAGGCGACGGCGACGACGTTGCCGAAGCGGCGGCCGCGCAGGACCGCGGGCTCGGCCATGACCGCGACGTGGGGCCAGACCTCGCGCATCGCGGCGAGGGCGGGCTTGAGGAACTTCATCTGGCCGCCGTCGCAGAGGTTCACCGCGTAGTGGCCGCCGGGGCGCAGGACGCGGTTCGCGCCGTGGAGGAACTCGGTGCTGGTGACGTGCGCGGGGACGCGGGCGCCGTCGTAGACGTCGGTGATGATCAGCTCGTAGGAGGCGTCGGGGGCCGACTCGATCGCCTCGCGGGCGTCGGTGCGGCGGATCTTCACCTTGACGCCGCGCGGCAGCGGGGCCTCGGCGCGGACCAGTTCGATGAGGTCGTCGTTGGTCTCGACCGCCTGCTGGTAGGAGCCGGGCCGGGTCGCGGCCACGTACCGGGCCATCGCGAGGCCGCCCGCGCCCAGGTGGAGGACCCGCAGGGGCCGCTTCGGCTCGGCGGCCGCGTCGACGAGGTACGCGATCCGCTGCATGTACTCCGCGTCCAGGTAGGACGGGTCGTCGAGGTCGATCGTGGCCTGCACGACCTCGTCGTAGACGAGGTGGAGGAGGTTCGGGCGGCTCGGGTCGCGGTCGAAGCGGAGTGCGTTCACGTCCTAGATTGTGCCCGAGGGGCCCTGGGCGGCCTGCGTGCGCGCGGAGGCGGCGATGTGGGCGATGCGGCGCAGGGCCGCGAAGACGGTCTCGCCGAGGACGGTGGCCGTGACGGCCTGCTCGACGTCGACGCCCTCGACCTTCGTGGCCTCCGCGACGGCCTCCATGTCGGCCGAGGCCAGGGCCGCCGCCGCGTCCGCGTAGTGCTCCAGGACCTCCTGCGGGTCCGGGTTCCCCAAGCGGTAGAACGCGGTCAGGGCCGTGACCATGGCGTCGCGGTACATCGGCGGCGCCACCTCGGCCCAGCCGTACTCGCCCAGCAGCTGGTCCACGGTCCGCTCCGCGGCCTCCGTGGTGCCCTCGCTGGCGAGGGAGAACGTCGGGTCGCGGTGGGTCGCGGCGAGGGTCGCGCCGAGGGCCTGGAAGGCCGACTCCGGATGGCGCGCAAGCACAGTGAGGACCTCGCCGATCTGCGCCACCGAGAGGCCCGCGGTCTCGGAGAGGGCCCGGATCAGCGTCAGCCGGTGCACGTGCTCGGGCCCGTACTCGACGGTGTTGCCCTCGCCGTGCTCGCCCGCCTGGAGGAGGTGCTCCCGCAGGTAGTACTTGATCGTGGCGGCCGGGACGCCCGTCCGCTCCGACAGCTCGCCGATGCGCATACGAGGGAGTCTATGACGGAATGCGGGCCCGCGTTACCGTTGAGCCACGGCCGGATCCCCCGCCCGATCTCCACCCCGCACCCGGAAAGGCGTTGGTCGATGAGTGACCTTCGTACGGCGCTTCTCGAAGAACTGCGCGAGATCGCCGCGAGGCCCGTGCCGGACTTCGATCCGGCGCTCGCCGACGACTTCGCCGCCACCGGCCGCCGCCTCCCCTACGAGGTCCAGTACTTCGCGCGCCGCCGCCACCTCGCCGCGCTCGCCATCACCGGGGAGGCCGCCGCGCTCTCCTCGCTCGTCAAGGACGTCTGCCAGGAGCGGTCCTGGGCCCTGCCCGCGCACTGGGGCGAGGACTTCGACCCGCGCACGTGCGTCGACCTGTTCGCGTGCGAGACCGCGCAGACGCTCGCCGAGATCCTGCGCCTGCGCGAGGACGTCGAGGGCGCCGAGCAGGTCGAGGCCGAGATCCGCGAGCGCGTGCTCGACCCGTTCTTCGAGTCGGAGTTCCCGCTGTGGTGGGAGCTGCGCATCTCCAACTGGACCGCCGTGTGCGCCGGGGCCGCCGGTCTCGCCGCGCTCGCGCTCGGGTACGACACCGACGTCATCCGCGGCCGGGTGCTGCCCGCGCTCCAGAGCTACCTGTTCTCCTTCGGGCCCGACGGCGGCTGCGTCGAGGGCGTCTACTACTGGATCTACGGCTTCGGGTACTTCACGTACTTCGCCGAGGCCTGGCGCGAGGCCACCGGGGAGGACCTCCTCGAAGGGAACGAGGCCATCGCCGCGTTCCCGGCCCGCGCCCAGCTCTACCCCGGGTCGTTCGCGACGTTCGGGGACACCGACGCCGACCCGGTCCTGCCCGCGGGCCTGCTCACCCGCCTCCACGACCGGCTCGGCGCGGTCCCGCCCGCCGCCGACCGGCCGCAGACCTTCGCCGAGGACGAGTGCGCGCGGTGGGCCCCGCTCACCCGCACCCTCGAATGGGGCCGCCCGCTCCCCGAGGAGGTCGGCCCCGCGAGGACCCTCCTGCCCGAGGTCGGCTGGTTCGTGGAGCGCCGCCAGATCGGGCGGCGCCTGTGGGCGCTGGCCGTCAAGGGCGGGTACAACGAGGAGCCCCACAACCACCTCGACCTCGGCTCGTTCATCATCGCCGTGGACGGCGAGCAGCTCCTGTGCGACGCCGGGGCGGGCGAGTACACCGCCGCGTACTTCGGCGACGAGCGGTACGAGCAGGTCCACCCGTCCGCGGCATGGCACTCCGTGCCCACCGTCGAGGGCGCCGCGCAGCAGCCCGGCGAGGACTCGCGGGCCGAGCTCGTGGACGGGCCCGAGGGCCTGGAGGTGTACGTCGACGCGTACGGCGACGGCGCGCTCATCCGCAAGTTCGCCTGGACCGACGAGGGGATCGCCCTGCGCGACTTCGGGCCCGAGCTGACCGAGGTCTTCGTCAGCCGCATCAGGCCCGAGCTCGAAGGGGACCGCGCCGTGTGGACCGGCGAGCGCGGCACCCTCGTCCTCCACGGCGTCAACCCCGACGACGCGGTGGTCGACTCGGTCGACACCGCCGACCACCGCGGGACCGCCGACCGCCTATGGGCGCTCCGCTTCGGCCTCCCCGCCGAACCCTCGCGGCTCCGCTTCGAACTGCTCTAGGGCTTCGAGCTGCTCCAGGAGGCCGTCGGCCTTGAGGCGCTGGCGGGCGGCCGCTATCGCCTCCTTGGTGTGCTCGAACAGTCGCCCCTGCTGCCACAGCGGCTCCAGGATTCCAAGGGCCTCAAGGGGTTTGGCGTGGACTGGTTCGAGGCCTGAGAGGTACACGGCGATGCCGCGGTGCTCCAGGCGCTTGATCGCGTCGGCCAGGACCGTCGCCCCCGACGCGTCCATCGTGGACACCCGGCTCATGCGGAGCACGATCACCCGCACGTCCGCCACGTCCAGGAGCTGGAGCAGGAACCGGTGCGCGGCCGCGAAGAACAGCGGCCCCTCCAGGCGGTAGGCCACGATGTGCTCGTGCAGCAGCGCCGCCTCCTCGTCGTGGTGGTCGTCGTGGTCGATCGGTTCCTCCTCCACCGACACGGACCGGGAGATCCGGCCCAGCGCCAGCAGCCCCGCCAGGGCGATGCCCACCGCGACCGCCCACACCAGGTTGAACACCACCGTCGCGCCGAGGGTGAGCCACATGACCGCCGCGTCCGCGCGCGTCGACCGCGCCAGCGCGAGCATCGACCCGACCTCGATCATCCGGATCGACGTCGCGATGAGCACGCCCGCGAGCGCCGCCAGGGGGATGTGCGCGACCAGCGGCGCCAGCGCCAGCATCATCACCGCCAGCACGAGCGCGTGCGTGAGCGACGCGAGCCGCCCGGCCGCGCCGGACCTGACGTTCACCGCGGTCCGCGCGAGTGCCCCCGAGGACGGCATGCCGCCGAAGAACGGGGTCACCAGGTTCGCCACGCCCTGCCCGAGGAGCTCCCGGTCGGGGTTGTGGTGGCGGCCCACGGTCATGTTGTCGGCCACCGTGGCCGACAGGAGCGATTCGAGCGCGCACAGGGCGCAGATCGCGACCGCCGCGGCCACGAGCTGCGGGGCCTCCGCCGCGAACGCGAGGAACCCGGCGTCCGGGGCCGGGATCGTGCGCGGCAGCGACCCGATGACCGCCACGTCCAGGTCCGCGAACCACGCGGCGGCGCTGGCGGCGATGACCGCGAGCAGCGGCGTGGGGATCTGCGAGTGCAGGCGCGAGCCGAGGAGGATCGCGACGACCACGCCCGCGGCGACCCCGACCGGCGCCCAGTCCGGGCTCGCCGCGAACGCCTGGAGCGATTCCCAAGCGCCCGTGAGCATGTGCTCGTTCTGCGGTGGCAGCCCGAGCGCGGACGGCAACTGCTGGACGGCGATGACGATCGCGACGCCCGCGGTGAAGCCCTCCACGACCGGCACGGGCACGTACCGCGCGTACCGGCCGGCGCCCGTGAGCGCGAGCGCCACGAGCATGAGCCCGGCCATGATGCCCACGAGCATGACGCCGGTGTGCGAATGGGTCGCCGCGAGCGGCACGAGGACGACGGCCATCGTCCCGGTCGGGCCGGTGACCTGGAGGTTCGAGCCGCCCAGGAGCGCGGCGAGCACCCCGGCGATGATGGAGGTGATGAGGCCCGCGAAGGCCCCCAGACCCGAGGCGATCCCGAATCCCAGTGCGAGCGGCAGGGCCACGACCGCGACGGTGACCCCGGCGAGGAGGTCGGTGTGCCAGTGGCGGCGGACGTGCTGGAAGTCGGACCGTTCGGGAAACAGCTGTCGGAATCGTCGGCGTTTCGTGGCAGTTGTCTCTCGTATCGTGGTCATGAGCGTATTGTCCCGTCCGGTGGTACGGGAGGGCGCCTCCAACGCGCCGGGGCGGCGCCCACTTAGCTTGCTGCCGTAGGATCGCCACCGTGCGTGAGAGAGGTCTGGAGACGGCGGTCCGGGTCGGCGGCGCGGTCGTGGTGACGGCCGCGGCGGCCCTCGCCGCCCTGATCGAATCGTTCCTGGTCCCGACCTACTGGGACGGCGTCGCGATCCCCCTCGCCGGGGCGCTCGCGTTCGCCGGGAACTGGTCGCTTGCCGCGCTGGCGGTGTGGTGGACGGGGACCAGGTGGGGCGCGCTGCTGACGTCGCTGGCGTGGTTCGCGGTGGTCCTGGCCGCCTCGATGCCGACGGAGGCGGGGTCGCTCGTCATCACCAGCGGCTTCAACGGCTACGCGCTGCTCCTGGCCGGTACCGCCGGGATCGCCGTCGCGCTGTGGCGGTATTTTCGTCCCAGACCGAGCAAAGCCCCCTCTGCCCCGAAGGAGTCCCGACCGTGACCCTCCTCAGCCGCCTCCTGATGCCGCACTGGCCGTCGATCTACGGCTTCGCGCTGGGCCTGATCGCCGCGAACCTCGCGGGCCGGATCGCCTCGAACGTGTGGGGCGAGGGCACCGCGGTCGGCGACCTCGTGGGCCTGTACACCTTCGGCGCGATGGCCGCCGTGGCGATCGCGGCCGGGATCTGGTGGGGCGTGCGCCGCCGCCGCCAGGAGATCACCGGCGAGTTGCTCGTGATCTTCCTGGTCGCGACCCTGTTCGCGGTGCTCGTCAACCCGCTGATCGCGCGCGTGGACTACCCGGACCTCCAGGGCGTGTTCTCGCAGATCCCGATCTATTTCGCGCTGCTGGCCCTGTCGGGCTGGGTGGGGTTCCTCATCGTCATGGCCCTGGGCGTGGACGTGTACGGCCGCGAGCTGAAGGCCACGCGGATCGCGTTCGAGCGCAAGGCCAGCCCCTCGAAGAGGACCGCGGCCGCTAAGGCCTGACGCCTGACCCGGTAGCGGTACCGGTAGCGCTCGGCGTACCCGAGCCGCTCGTACATCGCGATCGCCGGCGCGTTGTCGGCCTCCACTTGGAGGACGGCGCGCGCCGCCGTCGTCTCCGCGCCCCATGCTTCGAGCGCGGCCACGATCTCGGCGCCCAGGCCCTGGCGGCGGTGCCCGGGGTCGGTGCCGACGCTGGTGACGGCGAGGATGTCCCCGGCGAGGGCCCCGCGCCCGCGGGCGGCGAGCACGCCGCCGCGCCGGATCTCGGCGTAGGCGCGGTCGGGCCCGGAGCCGAGGACCAGCGGGGCGGTCTCGGGGGCGCCGCGGTCGGTCTGCGCGAGGAACGCCGCGCTCGGGGCGCGGGTGAGGACCGCCTCGCCGTCGTAGCGGTTGTCCTTGAGGGCCTTGACCATCACGACGGTGTCCAGCTCCGGGGTCCAGCCGCGCTCGGCCAGCTCGTCTTCGAGGCGGCGCGTGACGGGCCCGGCCATGGAGATCTTCGGGACCAGGCCGCGCGCCTCGTACCAGGCGACGACCGCCGCGGCCGCCGCGTCGGTGCCGCCCTCGGGGGCGGTGAGCGCCAGGACCGAGTTCGCACGGTTGGTGAACCCGGCGGCGGCCCGCAGGAGCCACCCGCCGAGCGGGGCGGTCTCGGTCGCGGGCCAGGTCTGGGCGAGGAGGCGCTCCAGCCCGATGATCTCGGAGAACGGGGTCGGCTTCGGGGGGATCGGGCGGGCCGCGACGACGGCGGCCGCGTCGATGGTGACGGCTGCCCCTGCGGCGGGCCGCACGAGCCAGTGGTCCGGGCCGAACTCGATAAGCTCCCCCGTGACGTCCGTGAACCGCCGGCCGGGCCGGGCGTCGCGCAGTCTGATCCGAACCGCCACGCGGCGGCCGACGTGTTCCGGTCCCAGCATCTGGCGCACCCCAAGCCTTCGGGTCTCGTAGAGGAAATAAGCTTTAGGCTCATCTCAGCGCAGTCCGCCCGACTGCGCGCTGTAGGAAGGACGACTCGTGACTTACGTAATCGCCGAGCCGTGCGTGGACCTGCTCGACAGGGCCTGCATTGAAGAATGCCCCGTCGACTGCATCTACGAAGGCAACCGCAAGCTCTACATCCACCCCGACGAGTGCGTCGACTGCGGTGCGTGTGAGCCGGTGTGCCCGGTCGAGGCGATCTTCTACGAGGACGACGTCCCCGAGGAGTGGGCCGCCTACACCAAGGCCGACGTGGACTTCTTCGACGACCTCGGCAGCCCCGGCGGGGCCTCCAAGGTCGGCAAGATCGACAGCGACGTCCCGTTCGTGGCCGAGCTGCCCGCGAAGGCGGAGTAGCCCCGTGGCGCTGCGCCGCCTCCACGGCGCCTCGCCCGCGCGGCGGCTGCCGCGCTTCCCGTGGGACCGCATGGCCCCGTACAAGGAGCGCGCGGCCGCGCACCCCGACGGCCTCGTCGACCTCACCGTCGGCGCGCCCGTCGACCCGGTGCCCGACTCGATCCAGGCGGCGCTGCACGAGGCCGCCGCGATGCCCGGGTACCCCACGGTCGCGGGGCCACCCGAGCTCGGCGCGGCGATGCGCTCCTGGCTGCACCGCCACACCGGCGTCGCCGAGGACGTCGCGGTCCTGCCGACCGTCGGCTCCAAGGAACTGGTCGCGAACCTGCCGTTCCAGCTGGGGATCGGGCCCGGCGAGACCGTCGCCTACCCCGAGATCGCCTACCCGACGTACGAGATCGGCGCGATCCTCGCGAAGGCCGAGCCGGTCCCCGTGGCCGACCCGCGCGACGCCGCGTCCTCGCGCCTGCGCCTGGCGTGGATCAACTACCCGACGAACCCCACCGGCGAGACCGCGTCCGTCGAGCACCTGCGCGGCCTGGTCCGCTGGGCCCGCGACTCCGGGATCGTCCTCGCCTCCGACGAGTGCTACCTGACGCTCGGCTGGGACGACGACCGCCCGCCGGTGTCGGTCCTCGACCCGCGCGTCAACGACGGCGACCTCACCGGCCTGCTCGCCGCGCACTCGCTCTCGAAGCGCTCGAACCTCGCCGGGTACCGCTCCGCGTTCCTCGCCGGGGACCCCGCGCTCGTCGCCGACCTCCTGGAGATCCGCCGCCACGCGGGCTTCATGGTCCCGTGGGCCGTCCAGCGCGCCACGATCGCCGCCCTCCACGACGAGGAGCACGCGATCGCCCAGCGCGAGCGGTACGGGCGCCGCCGCGAGGTCCTGCGCGCCGCCGTCGAGTCCGCCGGGCTGCGCATCGACCACTCGGGCGCGGGCCTGTACCTGTGGGCCACCCGCGACGAGGACTGCTGGGACACCGTCGCCTGGCTCGCCGACCGCGGCATCCTCGCCGCCGCGGGGGAGTTCTACGGCGCCAAGGGGAACCGCCATGTGCGGCTGTCCCTGACCGCGACCGACGAGGCCGTCGCGGACGCCGCGCAGCGCCTCAAGTGAGACGGCGCCGCGGACAAGACGCGGGAAAGGGGCCCGCAGCAGGATGCTGCGGGCCCCTTCCACGTTGCGTCCGTTAGTCCTTCGGGACCGCGGGCACGTCGACCGGCGGGTCGACGGGCAGGCCCGGGTCCGGCACGGCGCCGGTCACGGTGGCGAGGATGTCCTGGCAGGTCTGGGCGAGCGCCCCGATGTCCGGGAGCGGCGAGTCGCCGCCGGGCACCGGCAGGTCCGGCGCGGGCACCGGCAGCGGCGGGAGCTGCTCGTACTCGTCCTGGCTCTCCGCGGGGATCTCCGCGCCGGCGTCGAGCGCCGCCTGGAGGTCCGTGAGGCAGGTCGCGAGGTCGGTGAGCGCCGTCGGGTCGGGCAGCCCGCCCGGCAGCGGCGGCGGGTCGACCGGGAGCGGCGGAAGCTGCTCGCTGGCGACGGTCTGGACGGGTTCTGCGGTCTCGGCGGCCCCGACCGCCGGTGCGGCGGCGAGGACGGCGAACGGTACGGCGGCCCCGATGAGGACCGCTCGCCAGGTGTTCTTACGTGCTCCGTTGGACGTGGACTGTGCCATGAGGATTGCTCCTGTGGATCGTCGGCGCCCCCGGCTCAGGTGCGGTCCTGCCTTGACCGTCGGTGAGAACGGCCCGACCGCCCCGTCGG
This sequence comes from Glycomyces mayteni, assembly GCF_042428885.1. NCBI lineage: Bacteria > Bacillati > Actinomycetota > Actinomycetes > Glycomycetales > Glycomycetaceae > Glycomyces > Glycomyces mayteni. Next base: position 272,589 of record NZ_JBHMBP010000003.1, on the reverse strand, counting down.
CACCGGGATGCCTAACTTTCCGTAGGACTTTAGGTACTCGCCGGAAACCGCGCACAGGTTCGAGAGAATCCACCGGGCAAATACCGACATCCTGCCCGACCGGACCGCCCTGAGCAGGGGGATCGCCGCGAAATCGCTTCGTCCGAAACCCGACAGTGAAAACAGAAGCGATTGGCGGGCGTCGGACCCTTCGGCCACACTGGTCGGGTGACTGACTCGCTGCTCATCGGACGCGACCACCCCGCCTCCGCCCTGCGCGCGGCCGCCGACCGCACCGCGGCCAGCCACGGCGGCCTCGTCCTCGTCGTCGGCGAGGCCGGCATCGGGAAGACCGCCCTGGTCACCGAGGCCGCCGCGGGCCGCCGCGACGACCTCCTCGTGGCCTTCGCGACCTCCTGGGAGTCCGAGGCCGTCCCCGACAACTGGCTGTGGCTCCAGGTCCTGCGCTCCCTGCGCGGGCGCCTCGGCGACGACGTCTGGCGGTCCCTGCGCCCCGCCCCCGCCGTCGACGTGTTCCTCGGCGAGGGCGAAGGCGCCCGGCCCGTCGAGTTCGAACTCCACGACGCCGTCACCCAGCTGCTCATCAACGCCTCCCGCGTGCGGCCCCTCCTCATCGTCCTCGACGACCTGCACTTCTCCGACACCGCCAGCATCGAACTGCTCAAGTTCGCCTGCCAGCACACCTTCTTCGAGCGCATCCTCTTCGTCGGCACCTACCGCGACTCCGAGATCGACCCCGGCCACCGCCTCCGCGGCCGCATGCTCCAGCTCGTCTCCAAGGCCGCCATGGTCGGCCTCGACGGCCTCGCCGACGACGGCGTCGCCGCCCTCGTGGAGGCCACCGTCGGCTCGGCCCCCGACCCCGGCACGGTCGCCGAGATCACCCGCCGCACCGGCGGCAACCCGTTCTTCGTCGAGCAGACCGCCCTCCTGTGGGCATCCGGCCAGCCCGTCGACGCCACCAGCGCCGGGATGCGCGACGCCCTGCGCCGCCGCCTCGACCAGCTCCCCGAACCGATCCTGAAGATGCTCGTCCTCGCCTCCGTCGGCGGCCGCGAGTTCCACGCCGGGATCATGTCCCAGGCCTCCGGCATCGACCTCCAGCAGATCGAGTGCGCCCTCGACACCGCCTGCCAGACCCGCCTCGTCCGCCGCGAGCGCGACCGGTACGTGTTCGTCCACGACCTCGTCCGCGAGACCCTCTACAACACGATGGAGACCGACGAGGCCGCCCACCACCACGGCTGCGTCGTCCGCGCCCTCGTCGCCGACGAGTCCCTCCAGAAGCACATGCTCATCACCGAGATCGCCCACCACGCCTGGCTCGCCGGGGACGACCTCGACCCGGAGACCGCCGTCGACCTCATCTCCCGCGCCGGCGCCAGGTCCAGCTCCTGCATGAGCTTCGGCGGCGCCGAGAAGTACTTCCGCCGCGCCGTCGAGCGCTGCACCCCCGCGATGGTCCGCCAGCGCGTCGTCCTGCGCCTCCAGCTCGGCGAGGCCCTCCAGTGGCTCAAACGCGAGCCCGAGGCCCGCGCCCTCTACGCCCTCGCCCTCCAGGAGGCCGAGGACCACGGCGACCCGATGCTCCTCACCCGCGCCGCCATGGACGTCCCTCAGAACGAGCGCATCGACGACCTCATGCGCCTCAAGGCCATCGCCTACGAGGGCCTCGCCGGGGAGCCCGCCGACCCCGCCCTGGAGCACGAGGCCCTCACCCGGCAGCTCCTGTACCGCTTCATGATCGCCGCCCGCGAACGCGGCGACGACGACGAGATCGCCTTCGGCCTGTGGGCCACCCACGCCGCCACCTGGGGCCCCGGCACCGCCGCCCGCCGCCAGGAGATCGTCGAGGAGCTCGCCGAGATCACCCGCCGCACCGGCGACGAGGAGATGCGCCTCCTCGCCTCCTCCCTGCGGTGGGTCGTGCTCCTGGAGCAGGGCGACCCGGCGTTCCTCGCCCAGCTCGCCGAGTTCCGCTCCCTCGCCGAGGCCGGCGAGTCCGAGCGCTGGCACGGCGGGTCCCACGTGGACCAGGCGGTCATCGACATCGTCCAGGGCCGCTTCGCGGAGGCCGAGGCCCACATCGACGGCGCCGCGGGGCTCGTCTCCGACGACCGCGCCTACCAGGACCTGCTGGCCCACCTGCGCTGGGAGCTCCAGCTCGCCCGCGGCGGGGTGCCCGACGACGTCCACGGCGTCCGGCACGGCACCTTCGGCCACTGGCACGGCGACCTGCTGGCCGCCATCGCTGCCCTGCGCTCGGGGGACACGGCGCGGGCCCGCGCCGTCCACGAGCGACTCCTCGCCGCCGAGGACCTGTTCGGGTCCTGGGAGTCCCTCATGCTCCGCTTCGAGGCCGAACTCGCCGTCGCCGACGACGACCCCGACCTCGCCCGGGACGTCCACGACCGACTCGCGCCCTACGCGGGCGAATGGCTCGTCGCCATGTGGGGCACCAGCATCAGCGGCCCCGTCAGCCACTGGCTCGGCACCCTCGCCGCCTTCCTCGGTGAACCCGACCGCGCCGCCGCCCACTTCGCCGCCGCCGCCAAGCAGTCCGACCTCCTCGGCGCCCGCCCCTGGGCCGACCTCGCCCGCGAGCACGCCGCCCGCCTCGCCGACCGCACCGGTCCCGCCCGCGGCCGGACCGCCCTCGTCGCCGACCCCGCCCTCGACTCGACCGGCCCCGTCGGCGGCCGGGGACTGTCGTACCCGCCGGGCACCGTTGCAAGCGGGGGCGACCGGGAACGCGAGCTGCGCTCGCCTCTCGCGCCCGCCGCCGGGAACGTGTTCCGCCGCGACGGCGCCACCTGGACCCTCGCCTACGCCGGGGCCGTCCTCCACCTGCCCCACGCCAAGGGCCTCGCCGACCTGCGCGAACTCCTCTCGCGCCCCGGCGAGGAGATCGCCGCCGCGGACCTGCTCGACCCGTCCGAGGCCGTCGCCGCCGACGCCCGCCTCGGCGGGGACGCCCTCCTCGACCCCGAGTCCCGCACCCGCTTCCGCGAGCACCTCGAAACGCTCGACGAGCAGATCGACACCGCAGCCGCGATCGGCGACGACGCCCGCGCCGCCGCGCTCGACGCCGAGCGCCAGGCCCTCATCGAGCACCTCAAGGCCGCCACCGGGCTCGGCGGCCGGTCCCGGCGCCTCGGCGACAACCACGAGCGGGCCCGCAAGTCCGTCACCAACCGCATCCGCAACACCCTCAAGAAGATCGAGGACGGCCACCCCGCGCTCGGCGGCCACCTGCGCGCCGCCGTCACCACCGGCTCCTCGTGCGCCTACCGGCCCGGACCCGACGCCCCGAAATGGAGCCTGTGACGCGAAGGGGCCGGGAGGGCTTCAGCCCTCCCGGCCCCGCCGGGTGTTTTCGATGAAGCTCACTTGCGGTTGTAGGCCCGCAGCGTCAGGAAGCCGAACACCGCGATGAACCCGGCCGACCAGATGAGCGTCGTCAGGACCGCCCCCGACGGGGACGTCCCGTCGAACAGGCCGCGCACCCCGTCCACGAGCTGCGAGATCGGCGTGTTCTTCACGACCGGCTGGAGCCAGCCGGGCATCGTGGAAGGGTCGACCATGATGTTCGACAGGAACGTCAGCGGGAACATGATCGACATCGAGATCGACATGACGGTCTTCTCCGACCGCGTGATCAGGCCCAGCCAGGTCCACACCCACGAGAACGCGAAGCAGAACACCAGCAGGAGCCCCACGCCCAGCAGCACGCCCGCCGCGCCGCCCTCGGGCCGGTAGCCCATGATCATGCCCGTGCCGAACATGATCGCGCCCGCCGCGGCGTACCGGAACATGTCCGCCAGCAGGTACCCGACCATCGGCGCGGCCCGCCAGATCGGCAGCGTCCGGAACCGGTCCGAGACGCCCTTGTTGATGTCGATGTTCACCGACATGCCCGTGTAGATCGTCGTCATGACGATGCTCATGACCATGATCCCCGGCAGCAGGAACTGCAGGTAGTCGCCGGTGCCGCCCGCAATCGCGCCGCCGAACAGGTACGTGAACATCAGCAGCATGATGATCGGGAACACCAGGATGTCGCCCAGCTGCTCGGGCACGTGCTTGATCTTCAGCATCGAGCGCCACGCGAACGCCCGCGCCGACGCGAACGCGCTCGGCGGCGCCGGCCGCTCGCCCTGGTTCAGGAGCTTGCGCAGCCGCTCCTTCTCAACAGGCGCCGGCGCGTCCTGATCGGTGCTCGTCTTCGTCTCGGTGAAAGCCATGATCGGTTCGTCCTCTGTCTCTCTCAAGTGGGCTGTCTAGGCGCCGACGCGCTCGGTGAGGGCGAGGAAGACCTCGTCCAGGCTCGGCTGGCCGAGCGAGAAGTCGTCGACGAGGATGCCGGCCTTCGCCAGCTCGCTCAGCGCGTGCGCGCCCTGCACGGCGTTGTCCTGCCCGGGCAGCAGCCGCGCGGTGAGCGCCACCGGGTCGTCGTCCAGCTCCACCTCCGCGTCCAGGGCCTCGGCGAGGACGGTCCTGGCGTGCTCGCGCTGGTCGGTGTGGTGCAGGCGCAGCTTGATCGAGCCCGCGCCCACCGAGGACTTCAACTGCCCCGGGGTGCCCTCGGCGATGACCTTCCCCGTGTCGATGACCGCGATGCGGGACGCGAGCTGGTCGGCCTCCTCCAGGTACTGCGTCGTCAGCAGCACCGTGGTGCCCTCGCCGACGATCGTGCGGATGACCTCCCACACCTGGTTGCGGCTGCGCGGGTCCAGGCCCGTCGTCGGCTCGTCCAGGAACAGCAGCTTCGGCGTGATGATGATCGACGCCGCGATGTCCAGGCGCCGCCGCATCCCGCCCGAGTACGACTTGACCTGCTTGCCCGCCGCGTACGAGAGCCCGAACGCGTCCAGCAGGTCCCCGGCGCGCGACCGCGCCGCGGGCTTCCCGAACCCGTACAGCCGCGAGAGCAGCACCAGGTTCTCCGCGCCCGTCAGGTCCTCGTCCAGCGACGCGTACTGCCCCGTCAGGCTCACCTGCGTGCGCACCGCCGACGGGTCCGACACGATGTCGTTCCCGAACACCGTCGCCGTCCCCGCGTCCGGACGCAGCAGGGTGGCCAGCATCCGCACCGTCGTCGTCTTCCCCGCCCCGTTCGGCCCGAGCACCCCGTACACGGTCCCCGCCGGGACCTCCAGGTCCACGCCGTCGACGGCCTTGATGTCCTTGAAGTGCTTGACGAGCCCCTCGGCCCGGATCGCGGTCTCGCTTGCCATGGTCGGCCTCCTGAGTGAATATCTGCCTTCACTCCAGAGGCGCTACACGCCCGCCAGAAACCGCCGGGCCCCGCTACACCGGATGTAGCGGGGCCCGGGAACGGGTCGAGACGGCGTCAGTCGGCGAGGTGCTTCGGGCGCACGACCAGCCAGAACAGCAGGGCCGCCACGCCGCAGCCGACCGCGATCGCCGCCGCAGTGGTGTTCCACACGCCCGGCAGCGACAGCTCGTAGAACCGCGCGAACGGCGGCACCGCCAGCACCAGGACGAACGCGCCCGCGCACACCCCGACCAGCAGGCCCTTCCACCACGTGTACGGCTTCGCGACGATCGCCAGCGCCACCAGCGCGAGGCTGAACAGCGTGATCGCCGCCGTCGTCTGCGGCTGCTTCGAGTCGTAGCCGTCGTGCGCGAGCGACGCCAGGTACACCGCGAACGTCGGCACCGCGCAGCAGATCCCCGCCGGGATCGCGAACTTCAGGACCCGCTTCACGAACCCGGGCCGGGCCCGGTCGAACGTCGGCGCCAGCGCCAGGAAGAACGCCGGGATGCCGATCGTGAACGCGTTGATGAGCGACTGGTGGATCGGCAGGAACGGGTACGGCAGCGGGTCGTTGCCCGCGAACCACGCGATCGACGCGCCCACGGCGATGAACAGCGCCAGCGCGATCGCGTACACGGTCTTGGTGAGGAACAGGTTCGAGACCCGCCCGATGTTCCCCAGCACCCGGCGGCCCTCGGCCACCACGTGCGGGAGCGTCGCGAACTCGTCGTCCAGCAGCACGACCTGCGCGACCGACCGGGCCGCGGCCGAACCCGAGCCCATCGCGATCCCCAGGTCCGCGTCCTTGAGGGCGAGCACGTCGTTGACGCCGTCGCCGGTCATGGCCACGGTGTGCCCGCGCGACTGGAGGGCCTTGACGAACGCCTGCTTCTGGTGCGGCTTCACGCGCCCGAAGATCGTGGCCCGCTCCAGCAGGTCCGCGAGCTCCTCGGGGTCCTCGGGGAGGCGCCGGGCGTCCACGGTGTCCGCGGCGCCCTCGACGCCGAGCTGCGCCGCGACCGCGCCGACCGCCGCCGGGGAGTCCCCGGAGATGATCTTGACGGCGACGCCCTGCTCCTTGAAGTAGGCGAGCGTCGCGGCGGCGGTGGAGCGCAGGCGCTGGCGCAGGACCACGAGGGCCTGGGCCTTCACGCCGGTGACGCCGCCCTTGGTGGACGCGGACTCGGCGGTGACGAGCGAGAGGACCCGCAGGCCCTGCGCGGCGAGCATGTCGGCTTCGAGGAGCACCGGGTCGCCGGCGTCCAGGAGCACGTCGGGCGCGCCGAGGAGCCAGGTCCCGTGGTCGGTGAAGCGCGTGCCCGACCACTTGCGCGCGGAGGAGAACGGCATGACGTCGATGACCCGCCACCGCGGGTCCGCCACCGACTCCTCGGCGAGGTGGGCCTCGACGGCCTGCATGGTCGGGTTGGGGCTGTCGTCGGCCGCGGCGAGCGCCGCGAGGGCCTCCAGGGACGCGGCCCGGTCGCCGCCCTCGATGGGGCGGATCTCGTCCACGTCCATGCCGCCCTCGGTGAGCGTCCCGGTCTTGTCCAGGCACAGCACGTCGGTGCGGGCGAGCCCCTCGATGGCGGGCAGCTCCTGCACGAGGCACTTGCGGGCGCCGAGGCGGACCACGCCGACGGCGAACGCCACGGAGGTGAGGAGCACCAGGCCCTCGGGGATCATCGGGACGATCCCGGCGACGGTGGAGACGATGATGTCGCGCCAGTTCTGCGCGTCGGCGGCCTGGCTGACGATGAGGAGGATCGCGATCGGGACGATGAGCCAGTTGATGAGCTTGATGAACCGGTTGATGCCCTCGCGCAGCTCCGAGCGGGCCAGCGTGAACTTGCTGGCCTCCTCGACGAGCTTGGCGGCGTAGGAGTCCGCGCCGATGTGCTCGGCCCGGAACAGGCCGGTGCCCGCGACGGCGAAGGACCCGGACCTGACGGCGTCCCCGGGGGCCTTCGCGACCGGGTCGGCCTCGCCGGTGAGCAGCGACTCGTCGATCTCCAGGTTCCGGGACTCCACGACGGGCCCGTCCACGACGACGCGGTCGCCCGGCTCGACGAGCACCAGGTCGTCCTTGACGATCCGGTTCGGGTCGATCTCCTGGACCTCGCCGTCGCGCAGGACCTTCGCCTTGGCCTGGTTCATGAGCGAGAGCTTGTCGAGGGTGCGCTTGGCGCGCAGCTCCTGGATCGTGCCGATGAGGATGTTCGCGATGATGACGCCCGCGAACAGGCCCTGCTTCCAGCCGCCGAACGTCACGGCGATCACGGCCAGCACGCCGATGACGGCGTTCAGCGGGGTGAACAGGTTGGCGCGCAGGATGGCCGAGAACGGGCGGCTCGTGTGCCGCTTGGCCTCGTTGACGGCTCCGGCCTCGACGCGCTCGGCAACCTCTGCGGCCGTCAGGCCGCGGTCGCCTGCCAGCATGGGTGTTGTCACGTCGACAGCTTATGCGACGTTCGCCGTCCTGTATCAGGGCCGAAGGACCGGGATTTCGCAATCGCCCCATCGGCCGTCCGACCGATGCCGCGGCGGCGGAATCCGATTGCGGCCGGGCGGGGCCCGGCCCGTAGAATCCCTGATTATGGCCAATGTACTCACACCGCAGGGCGAGGACTTCCCTCGCTGGTACCAGGACGTCATCGCCAAGGCCCAGCTGGCAGAGAACGGGCCGGCGCGCGGCTCGCAGGTGATCCGTCCGACCGGCTTCGCCCTGTGGGAGCGCATGACGGCCGAGATGGACGCCCGCATCAAGGAGACCGGCACGGAGAACGCCTCGTTCCCCCTGCTCATCCCCGAGTCCTACTTCACCCGCGAGGCCGACCACGTCGAGGGCTTCGCGCCCGAGCTGTGGATGGTCACGCACGGCGGCGGCAAGGAGCTCGAAGAGAAGCTCGCGATCCGCCCCACCTCCGAGACCGTCATCGGCGAGTACATGGCGAAGTGGGTGAACTCCTACCGCGACCTGCCCCTGCTGCTCAACCAGTGGTGCAACGTCATGCGCTACGAGCTGCGCACCCGCCTGTTCCTGCGCTCCTCGGAGTTCCTGTGGCAGGAGGGCCACACCGTCCACGACTCCTATGAGGACGCCCACGCGTTCACGCTGCGCATCCTCCACGAGGTCTACGCCGACTTCATGGAGAACGTGCTCGCGCTGCCCGTGCTGCGCGGCATCAAGACCGAGGCCGAGCGCTTCGCCGGGGCCCTGAACACGTTCGCCGTCGAGTCGCTCATGCGCGACGGCAAGGCCCTCCAGATGGGCACCTCCCACGAGCTGGGCCAGAACTTCGCGAAGGCCTTCGACATCCAGTTCCAGGGCAAGGACGGCAAGCAGGCCCACGGCTGGACCACCTCCTGGGGCACCTCCACCCGCATGATCGGCGGGCTCATCATGGGCCACGGCGACGACGCGGGGCTGCGCGTGCCCCCGAACCTCGCGCCCGTCCAGGTCTGCGTCATGGCCGTCAAGGACACCGACGAGGTCCAGACCGCCGCGCGCAAGGTCTTCGACGAGCTCAAGGGCGACGGCCTGCGCGTGCGCCTCGACGACCGCGCCGACGTGGCCTTCGGCCGCCGCGCCGTGGACGCCGAGCTCAAGGGCTACCCGGTCCGCATCGAGATCGGCCCCCGCGACCTCAAGAACGGCGAGGCCACCGTGGTCTCGCGCGTCGAGGGCTCCAAGCAGACGATCCCGCTCGGGATGCTCGCCGAGGCCGTCGCCGCCGCGCTCCAGGGCGCGCAGGAGCAGCTGTGGAACGAGGCCCTGGAGTTCCGGGAGTCGCACACCGCCGACGCGGCCACCGTCGAGGAGGCCGTCGAGGCCGCCCAGACCGGCTACGCCCGCCTGCCCTGGGACGCCTGCGGCGTCGAGGGGGAGCGCAAGGCCGCCGAATCCTCGGTCACCGTGCGGGTCCTGCAACGCGAGGACGGCTCCGTTCCGGACTCCCTGGATGAACCCGGTCTCATCGCCTACCTCGCCCGGTCGTACTGATCGACCCGTGCGCTAGACTCGGTCGCTGTACATGAGCTTTGGGACGGGTGCCCTCTCAACAACCGTGACGCAAAGCCAGGTTTCAGTGCGAACGCAATCCGGAGTGATTCCCCTGGAAGGCGTGCGCGCTGCGTGATCCTTATTACAGGAGTAACAAGAACGTGGCAGTGAAGATTCGCCTCACGCGCATGGGGAAGATCCGTACTCCCCAGTACCGCATCGTCATCGCCGACTCGCGGGTCAAGCGAGACGGCAAGGTCATTGAGAACGTCGGGATCTACCACCCGAAGGAGAACCCGTCCCGGATCGAGGTCAAGTCCGACCGCGTCCAGCACTGGCTCTCCGTCGGCGCCCAGCCGACCGACCAGGTCAAGGCCATCCTCCGCAAGACCGGCGACTGGCAGCGCTTCAAGGGCCTGCCCGAGCCGGGACCGCTGAAGGTCGCCGAGCCGAAGCCCGAGAAGGAGTCGCTGTACGTGGCGGCCCTCAAGGAGTCCGGTATCGACCCGTCGAAGGCGTACGTGTCGGAGGAGGCCGCCAAGGCCGGCGACACGAAGCCCGCGTCGAAGTCCAAGAAGTCCGCCGAGAAGGCCGACGAATCCGCTAAGACTGAAGAGGTCAAGGCGGAGGCCGCCGAGGCGTCCGACGAAAAAGGGGAGTAGACCGTGCTGCGACCAGCGCTTGAACACCTTGTGAAAGGCATCGTCGATCACCCTGACGATGTCCGTGTCCGTCTGGTCGACTCGCGTCGCGGCAAGCGCCTGGAAGTCCGGGTCAACCCGGACGACCTGGGCACGGTGATCGGCCGCGGCGGCCGCACCGTCAACGCGCTGCGGCAGGTCATCGGCTCGATCGGCGGTCGCGGCATCCGCGTCGAGGTCGTCGATTCCTACTGAGTCCTGACACGACAGCCCCGGGGTTCGCCTCGGGGCTGTCGTGCTGCATGGAGAGGCAAGCAATGGCAGAGGTCGTGGTCGGCCGGATCGTGCGCCCCCACGGGCTGCGCGGCGAACTCGTCGTGGAGGTCCGCACCGACGATCCCGAAGCCCGGTTCCAGCCCGGCGTCGAGTACGCCACCAAGAACGGCCCCCTGAAGGCCGTCACGGTGCGCTGGCACCAGGGCCGGCCCATGGTCGGCTTCGAGGGCGTGCCCGGCCGCACCGAGGCCGAGCTGCTGCGCGGCGTGCTGCTCTCGGTCGACGTGGACGAGGACGACCTCGCCGACGACGAGTTCCGGGACGACGACCTCGAAGGGCTCAAGGTCGTGGAGGCCGACGGCGCCGAGGTCGGCACCGTCGCGCGCGTCGAGCACGGCGCGGGCCACGAGACCCTCGTGGTCCGGCGGCCCGGCACCCACCCGGCGCGCATCCCGTTCGTCGCCGAGATGGTCACCGAGATCGACTTCGAGGCCGAGGTCATCACCGTGGACCTGCCCCCGGGCCTGCTGGAGCTGTAGTGAAGATCGACGTCGTCACCGTCTTCCCCGAGTACCTCGCCCCCCTCGACCTCTCGCTCATCGGGCGCGCCCGCGAGCGGGGCCTGCTCGACCTGAACGTCCACGACCTGCGCCGCTGGACCCACGACGTGCACCACTCGGTGGACGGCGCCCCCGCGGGCGGCGGCGCCGGGATGGTCATGAAGCCGCAGCCGTGGGGCGAGTGCCTCGACGAGCTCGTGCCGGGCGAGGAGAAGCCGCGCCTGCTCGTCACCAGTCCCGCGGGCAGGCCCTTCACGCAGGCGATGGCGCACGAGCTGGCGGCCGAGCCGTGGCTCATGTTCGCCTGCGGCCGCTACGAGGGCATCGACCAGCGGGTCGTCGAGTACGCGTCCGAGTCGATGGAGGTCACCGAGGTCTCCATCGGCGACTACGTGCTCTTCGGCGGCGAGGTCGCGGTCCTCGCGATCGTCGAGGCCGTGGCGCGCCTGGTCCCCGGGGTCCTCGGCAACGCCGCGTCCCTGGACGACGAGTCGCACAACGCGGGCCTCCTCGAAGCCCCCGCCTACACGCGGCCCGCCGAGTGGCGCGGCCACGAGGTCCCGCCCGTCCTCCTCTCGGGGGACCACGGCAAGGTCGACCGGTGGCGCCGTGAGCAGGCGCTCCTTCGCACCGCGCGGGCCCGCCCGGATTTGCTGGAACGGCTCGACCCGGGTAGCCTCGACAAACGTGACCGGGTCCTCCTCGAAGGAGCCGGGCTCGCCGCCCCGGAGCAGGGTGTGGCAGAGTAAGACGGTTCCCCGTGACGTCCCGCCCGTTCAAGCGGTACCTCTCCCGGATCGGAACTTCTGAACTTCTTCGTCAACGAGGGTTGAAACCAATGAACATTCTGGATGAGCTGAACGCCGCCTCCATGCGCGCCGACGTGCCGGACTTCCGTCCCGGCGACACCGTCAAGGTCAACGTCCGGATCCAGGAAGGCAACCGGTCCCGTGTCCAGGTGTTCCAGGGCGTCGTGATCCGCCGCCACGGCGGCGGTCTCGGCGAGACCTTCACGGTCCGCAAGATCTCCTACGGCATCGGCGTCGAGCGCACCTTCCCGGTGCACGGCCCCATGGTCGACTCGATCGAGATCGCCATGCGCGGCAAGGTCCGCCGCGCCAAGCTCTACTACCTGCGCGAGCGCAAGGGCAAGGCCGCGACCAAGATCAAGGAGCGCCGCGAGGTCTGATCCTCACGCGTCGTCGGAAGGCCCCGGGCACCCGCCCGGGGTTTTTCCATTTCCCGTGTTCTCCGCTACGCTCACCGCATGAGTCCCGGTTCCTCCGACGGGGCGAAGGGACCCCGCCGCATCGACTGGAGCCGCCTCCCCGGCCCCGGCGGGCCCGGCGCCCCCGTGCCCCCCAAGGGCCCCGCGAAGCCGCAGGGCCGCCCCGGCGTCCCGTTCGCGGGCCGCCCGGCCGCCACCGACGCCACCCAGCGCCTCCGCGGCCCGGAGGGACCGACCGGCGCGCGCGACCGGGTCTCCGCCTCCCACGACCGCGTCACCGGATCGCACGACCGGGTCTCCGCCTCCCACCGCGTCGTGTCCGGCGCGCACGATGCCGTCGGGAAGCCGAAGCAGGAGTCCGAGTCCCGCCTCTCGCAGCCGCACAAGCGCCAGTACCTGTCGCTGTGGATCGAGCTGCCGCTGCTGCTCGTCGTCGCGTTCTCCGCGGCGGTCCTGTTGCGCACGTTCGCTGTGCAGCCCTTCTACATCCCGTCCGGCTCGATGGAGCAGACCCTCCAGGAGGGGGACAAGGTCCTCGTCCTCAAGCTCACCACGACGCTGCGCACCCCCCAGCGCGGCGAGGTGGTCGTCTTCCGCGGCACCGACTCCTGGGACCCCGAGTACCGGCCCGCGGGCGGCGACGGCGGCGTCCTCGACGACATCACCACCGGCGTCCTCGACCTCATCGGCCTCGCCGAGCCCGACGAGAAGGACTTCATCAAGCGCGTCATCGGCGTCGGCGGCGACACCGTCATGTGCTGCGACGCCGACGGGAACGTCGTCGTCAACGGGGTCTCGCTCCACGAGGACGAGTACGTGTACGACAACGCGCCCGTCGAACCCGAGCCCGGCACGTGCCATTCGCGCCGCTTCGACCAGGTCACCGTCCCCGAGGGGGAGGTGTGGGTGATGGGGGACCACCGCGGCAACTCGAAGGACTCGCGGTGCCAGGGCCCGGTCCCGGTGGAGAACATCATCGGCCGGGCCATCGCCCTGGTGTGGCCCACCGACCGGGCCACCGAACTGGAGATCCCCGACTCGTTCGACGCGCTCGACGGGACCACCGGAACCGAAGGGGCCCAGTCCGCCTCGGCCACCGCCGGGGACGGCCTCCCGGCGGCGTGGGGCACCGCCTGGCACGCACCGCCTTCGTTGCCCGCCACCGCGACCACCGCCCCTGCCGTCGGAGCGCGAGCGCGTAGACTCGCACCGTGATCGAAGAAGGGCAGGCGCCCGGCGCCGACGGCGAGGGCGCCGAGGAGACCTCCGACAAGCAGCAGCCGAAGAAGAAGGGGTCGTTCTGGAAGGAACTGCCCATCCTCCTCGGCGTGGCCATCCTGGTGGCGATCGTGGTGCGCACGTGGGTCGTCCAGACCTACTACATCCCGTCCGGCTCGATGGAGAACACCCTCCAGATCAACGACCGGGTGCTCGTCAACAAGCTCGTGTACGACTTCTCCGAACCCGAGCGCGGCGAGATCATCGTCTTCACCGCGCCCGAGTCGTGGCGGTCGGTCATGGAGGAGGACGAGTTCATCAAGCGGGTCATCGCCGTCGGCGGCGACCACATCGTGTGCTGCGACGACCAGGGGCGGATCACCGTCAACGGGGTCGCCCTCGAAGAGGACTCGTACCTGTTCACCAACCCGGTCACCGGCGAGCAGGACCCGCCCTCGCAGGACCCGTTCGACGTGGTCGTCCCCGAGGGGCGCCTGTGGGTCATGGGCGACCACCGCTCGGCCTCGGGCGACTCGCGCGAGCGGTTCATCCGCACCGGCGGGAACGTCGACGCCTCCACCATCGAGGTCGACGCCGTGATCGGCAAGGCGTTCGTCCTGTTCTGGCCCTTCGGCGACTTCAACTGGTTCTCCATCCCGGAGACCTTCGACGACGTCCCGGACCCCTCCTGACCGTGCTCCGCCCGGCCCCTTCCCGGATGCGGCGCGACGGCGACCTGTACGCGCTGGAGGCCGCCCTGACCCGGCGCGGCCTCGGGCCGGTCGCCGGGACCGACGAGGCCGGCCGCGGCGCGTGCGCCGGGCCCCTGGTGGTCGCGGCGGTGATCCTGCCGCCGAGCGCGCGACTGGAGGAGCTGAACGACTCGAAGCTGCTCACCGAGGCCGCGCGCGAGCGCGTCTTCGAGCGGCTCCACCGCTCCCGGGCGCTCATCGCCGTCGTCAGCTACACGCCGCGCGAGATCGACCGGCGCGGCGTCGGCGTCTGCAACCTGGAGGGCATGCGCGTCGCCGTGGCGCGCCTGCCCGAGCGGCCCGGGTACACGCTCACCGACGGCTTCCCCGTCCCGGGTCTGCCCGGGAGCCTCGGAGTCGTCAAGGGCGACCGCACGGCCGCGTGCGTGGCCGCCGCGGGCGTGGTCGCGAAGGTGACCCGGGACCGGATCATGGCCGAGCTCGACGCCCGCCGCCCCGAATACGGCTTTGCAGTCCACAAGGGATACGGGACGCCCGCGCACGAGGAGGCCATGCGCCGCTTCGGCCCCTGCGACGAGCACCGCTTCTCGTACGCCAACGTCGCCGCGCTCGCCGTACCCGCCCCCGCCTGAACCCGGCCGACCGGGTCCGCCCGGCGTGAATCCGGGGCTTGCAAGGCAAGCCGCGTCCGCGGCGGGGCATGCGCGCACTATCGTGGTTACCGTCGCATTGAAGGAGGAGCGTTGAGCGCCGAGGACCTCGAAAAGTACGAGACCGACATGGAGTTGCAGCTGTACCGGGAGTACCGGGACATCGTGCGGCAGTTCACCTACGTCGTCGAGACCGAGCGGCGGTTCTACCTGGCAAACGCGGTCGAGGTCAACGTGCGCGGGGCCGAGGCCGAGACCTACTTCGAGGTCGAGATGAGCGACGCGTGGGTCTGGGACATGTACCGCCCCGCCCGCTTCGTGAAGCACGTCCGGGTCCTGACCTTCAAGGACGTCAACGTCGAGGAGCTCGACAAGCCCGACATGACCCTGCCGTAGAGGACGGGCCGCGCCCCGCGGCCCGCCGCTACCATTGGTCCGGTGTCCACACTCCGTGATGTGATCAGCGCGCACACCGACCTCACGTCGAACTCCGCGGCCCACCTGCAACGGCTCGTCGCCGAATGGCAGCTCCTCGCCGACCTCTCCTTCGCCGACTTCCTCCTCTGGGGCGCCGTCAAGGACCACCCGGGCCGGTACGTGTGCCTCGCCCAGGTCCGGCCCACGACCGGCCCCACCGCGTACGAGGAGGACCAGGTCGGGCGCCTCCTCGAAGGCGAGGACGCGAAGCACCTGAGCGTCGCGTACACCGAGGGCCGCATCTTCCGCGAGGGCGACCCGGTCTGGCGCGGCGACGTCGCCGCCCGCCACGAGGCCATCCCGGTGCGCCGCCGCGACCGCAGCCAGGTCATCGCCGTGGCCGCCCGCGACACCAACCTCTCGGACACCCGCAGCCCCTCCCACCTGGAACTCAACTACCTCAAGACCGCCGACTACCTGGTGCAGATGCTCACCGACGGCGGCTTCCCGCCCCCCCTGCTGCCCGGCGAGCCGACCACCGCCCCCCGCATCGGCGACGGCCTGGTCCGCATCGGCGCCGACGGCCTCGTCCGCTACGCCTCCCCGAACGCGCTGTCCGCATACCGCCGCATGGGCGTCACCGGCCACCTGCGCGACCGCGACCTCGCCGAGCTCACCCGCAGCCTCCCCTCCAGCCCCGATGCGGGCGCCGACGCCGCGCGCCGCATCGCCGACGCGCTCGCCGGGGGCACGCCGCGGCGCAAGGAGATCGAGGCCCGCGGGGCCACGGTCCTCATGCGCGCGCTGCCGCTGCGCCCCGGCGGCAAGGCCGCGGGCGCGCTCGTCCTCGTCCGCGACATCACCGAGGTCCGCCGCCTCGACCGCGAGCTGGTCACCAAGGACGCCACGATCCGCGAGATCCACCACCGCGTCAAGAACAACCTCCAGACCGTGGCCGCGCTCCTGCGCCTCCAGGCCCGCCGCGTCGGCTCGCCGCAGGCCCGCCTGTCCCTGGAGGAGTCGGTGCGCCGCGTCGCCTCGATCGCGCTCGTCCACGAGACGCTCTCGCAGTCCTCGGACGAGTCCGTGGGCTTCGACCAGATCGTCGACCGCGTCGCCTCCATGGCCGTCGAGGTCTCCGTGGCCGAGTCGAAGGTGACGCTGCGCCGCGAGGGCACCTTCGGGGTCCTGCCCTCCGAGTACGCGACGCCGCTGGTCATGGTCGTCAACGAGCTCATCCAGAACGCGGTCGAGCACGCCTACCCGCCCGGCCAGGACGGCGAGGTCGTCATCGGCGTCGAGCGCGACGGCGACCACTTCCGCGTCACCGTCTCCGACCACGGCAAGGGCCTCCCCGAGGGCTTCCGCATCGCCGACTCGACCCGCCTGGGCCTCCAGATCGTCCACACGCTCGTCACGGGCGAGCTGCGCGGCACCATCGACATGCGCCCGCGCGCCGAAGGCGGCACCGAGGCGGTCGTGGACTTCGCCCTCCAGTGACGAAGGAGCCGGACGGGCGAAGCGGTCGGCACGGCGCACTCCAGTAGGAGCACCCGGCGTTCTCCCCGGGTTCGGGCCCTGAACCTGCTACAACAGTCCCAGTAGTCGCCACTGTGGACTGGAGGACGCCATGCCCGCGACCCGATCGCGCCCCGTCGCGCTGCGGGCGGCCGTCACCGCCGCCGCGGTCTTCGTCGCGGGCGCCGCGTACATGCTCGCCGTCCCCGGCGCGCTGGCCGCGCCGTTGCCCGGCGACATCGGCCCGTGCGCCGGACTCGACTGCCCTGACGAGTACCCCGACGACAACAACAACGGCGGCGTCATCGGCTACGACGACTCCGTGAACGTCTTCGTCGGCGGGTACTTCCACGTGCGCGGCACGGCCGCCGAGTCCGAGGGCCGCAACGTGGTCCTCGGCGACTTCGACCAGGCCAAGAGCGGCGGCGGCGCGGCGTACAACGTGGGCATCGCCGGGGTCGGCTCCCGCGTGCCCCCGCCGGACGGCTCCGACTACCTCGCTGTGGGCGGGGACCTGAGCGTCGCCTCCGGGCAGCGGCTCCTCGCGGAGGAGGGCTCGCACTCGGGCGTCGTCCGCGTGGCCGGGACCGCGACGGGCGAGGTGAATCCGGACGCCGTCACCGACGCGGCCGCGGTCGACCCCTACGACGGCCTGCGCGACGACCTCTCGGCCGCCAGCCACTGCTACGCCTACCCCAGGGACGGCGTCCGGCGCACCACCACCGGCACCGTCCAGAACCTCGGCTACGAGACCGTGTTCACCGGTGACGGCACTTCCTCGCTCCAGGTCTTCGCCGTCGACGCCGACCTCGTCTCGGGCACCGGCGGCCAGCAGGCGCTGCGCTTCGCGGGCATTCCGGCGGGCGCGACGATCCTCGTCAACCTCTACGGCGACGCCCGCACGCTGAACGTCAACTCCGGGCCGGAAGTCCAGTACCGCTCGCGCCTGCTGTGGAACTTCCCCGACGCCGCGGAGGTGAACCTGCGCGGCACCACCCAGTTCCAGGGCTCCGTGCTCGCCGGGGAGCAGTCGTCCACCACCGAGGTCACCATGTCGGGCACCAACGGCCGCATGCTCCTCACCGGGAACCTCGTCCACGGCTCCAGCTCTCAGGGCGGCTCCGGGCAGGAGCTCCACGCCTACCCGTTCGACGGCGACCTGCCCGAGTGCGAGGACGACAACCCCTCCACGGTCCCGGTCAACAGCACCGACGTGCCGACCACCGACGACGCCACCACGGACGGCCCGACGACCGAGGAGCCGTCCACGGACGGGCCCACGACCGACGAACCGACCACCGACGGCCCGACCACCGGAGGCACCAGCGAGGGGCCCTCGACCGGGACCGCCACGAGCGAGCCCGCGACCCTCGTGACCAGCGGCGGGCCCGGCGGCCTCGCCGGGACCGGCGCGCGTCTCGCCCTGCCGCTCGGCGTGGGCGCGGCGCTCGCCGCGGTCGGCGCCATCGTCGCGTTCGCTGCGAGCCGCCGCACCGCCGAGGAGTGACCGCCCGGCGGTGACGCGCGCGAGGTGTAACAACCGTCCCGCACACCGGTACGGCCGGGCCCCGCGACCACGGGGCCCGGCCATACGCGTGTCACGCTCATGTGACCTGCTGTCCAGGGAGCGGGACGTCGAGTGCAGTGGACGGGAACCTGTGTCATGCTTCTAGGCATGTCTCGCGCACACGGGCTCCGACTGGTGGCACGCCGCCACGTCGACTTCTGCCGTGTGTTCAGCGCCGCTTGTCTGATGCGCGCTTAATTCCTTCCGGCTTTCCGCCGACGAACCACGCCACACCTGTGTCCGCGATGAGGAGTACCGTGCCAACGCCAACGCGCAAACCGTCCCGCCCCAAAGGCCAGGGCCAATGGGCCATGGGCCACCGGGAGCCGCTCAACAAGAACGAGCAGTCCAAAAAGGACGACAACCCGCTGAACGTGCGGCAGCGCATCGAGACCATCTACTCGCACGGCGGCTTCGACTCGATCGACCCGGCCGACCTGCGCGGGCGCTTCCGCTGGTGGGGCCTGTACACGCAGCGCAAGCCCGGCATCGCGGGCGGCAAGACCGGCATCCTCGAAGAAGAGGAGCTGGACGACAAGTACTTCATGATGCGCGTGCGCATGGACGGCGGCCAGCTCAACCTGGCGCAGCTGCGCACCGTCGCCGACATCTCCAAGGAGTTCGGGCGCGACACGGCCGACGTCACCGACCGCGAGAACGTCCAGTACCACTGGATCCGCGTCGAGGACGTCCCCGAGATCTGGCGCCGCCTCGAAGCGGTCGGCCTCGACACGCAGGAGGCCTGCGGCGACTGCCCGCGCGTCATCCTCGGCTCCCCGGTCGCGGGCGTCGCCGTGGATGAGGTCATCGACGCCACGCCGCAGATCCAGGAGATCTACGACCGCTTCATCGGCGACCGCAGCCTCTCGAACCTGCCGCGCAAGTTCAAGTCCACGATCGGCTGGCTCCCCGACAGCCCCTACGAGACCAACGACATCTCGCTCGTCGGCGCCCACCACCCCGAGCTGGGACCGGGCTTCGACCTGTACGTCGGCGGCGGCCTCTCCACGAACCCGATGTTCGCGCAGCGCCTGGGCACCTGGGTCTCGCAGGACGACATCGTGGACGTGTGGGTCAACGTCGTCAAGATCTTCCGCGACTGGGGCTACCGGCGCCTGCGCACCCGCGCGCGCCTGAAGTTCCTCGTCAAGGACTGGGGCGCCGAGAAGTTCCGCGAGGTCCTCGAATCCGACGCGTACCTGGGCCGCAAGCTCCCCGACCTGGAGCAGCCCCCGGTCCCCGAGAAGCTCCTCGACCACATCGGGGTCCACCGGCAGAACGACGGCAAGTACTTCATCGGCCTCGCGCCGGTCGTCGGCCGCGTCTCCGGGACGATGCTCGGCCAGCTCGCCGACATCGCCGAGAAGTACGGCTCCGACCGCGTGCGCGCCACGCCGCTCCAGAAGCTCCTGCTCCTCGACATCCCCGCCGACAAGGTGGACGAGGCCGTCGAGGACCTGCGCGCGATCGGCCTGGAGGCGAACCCGTCGCCGTGGCGCCGGTCCACCATGGCCTGCACCGGCATCCAGTTCTGCAAGCTCGCGATCGTGGACACCAAGGACCGCGCCCGCGACCTCGTCGCCGAACTGGAGAAGCGCGTCCCCGAGCTCGACACGCCCGTGTCGGTCCACGTCAACGGCTGCCCGAACGCGTGCGCGCGCACCCAGACCGCCGACATCGGCCTCAAGGGCCAGCTCGTCGTCAAGGACGGCCGGCAGGTCGAGGGCTTCCAGGTCCACCTCGGCGGCGGCCATGCCGCCGCGGCGAGCCTGGGCCGCAAGTCCCGCGGCCTCAAGGTCGCCTCCGAGGACCTCGGCGACTACGTCGAGCGCGTCACCCGCCGCTACCTCGCGGGCCGCACCGAGGGCGAGACCTTCGCGCAGTGGGTCCACCGCGCGGAGGAGACGGACCTCCAGTGAGCGGCCGCGTCGTCCCCTACCACTGCCCGTACTGCGGGGAGGAAGACCTCAGGCCCTACGCGCCCGATGACGACAGCGACGTCGACATCAAGGGCGGATGGCACTGCGCGGACTGCACCCGCGTCTTCGCCGTCAAATACCACGGGATGGCGGCCGCGCCGATCATCGCGCCGCCTTCCCACCCGTCACCCGCCCCCACCCGACAACGAGGGCGCTCCGCGCCCGCAGAGACTCACGGCCCCGCGCCGGAGCGAACACCCCGATCGGAGTGAAGCAGCATGAGCAGCAACGGGATAGAGAGAGACCCATTCGAACTCCGTGACCTCGCCATGGCGGCGGGTGAGCGCCTCGAAGACGCCACGGCCCACCAGATCGTCGAGTGGGCGGTCGGCGAGTTCGGCGAGCGCTTCTGTGTGACCTCCTCGATGGCCGACGCCGCCGTGGTCCACCTCGCCAGCGAGGTCGCCCCCGGCATCGACGTGGTCTTCCTCGACACCGGCCTGCACTTCCCGGAGACCCTCGCGGTCCGCGACTTCGTCGCCTCGACCATGGACGTCAACGTGCGCTCGATCCAGCCCGACCAGAGCGTCCTGTCCCAGGACGCCGAGTTCGGCCCGCGCCTGTTCTCCCGCGCTCCCGACGAGTGCTGCTCCCTCCGCAAGGTCCTGCCGCTCAACGCGGCCCTCGCCGACTACGACGGCTGGGCCACCGGCCTGCGCCGCGACGAGGGCCCGACCCGCGCGAACACGAAGGTCGTCGACTTCGACCTCTCGCGCCGCAAGGTCAAGGTCTCCCCGATCGCGAAGTGGACCGAGGCCGACCAGGAGGCGTACATCGAGCGGTACAACATCCCGGTGAACCCGCTGCTCAAGGACGGTTTCCGATCCATCGGCTGCTGGCCGTGCACCCGCCGCACCGCGCCCGGCGAGGACCCGCGCGCGGGCCGCTGGGCCGCGTTCGACAAGACCGAGTGCGGACTGCATGTCTGACCGCCCGGCGCCGGACCCCGCCGCGGCCGGGGCCGCGGCGGGACCGGCGCCCTCGGGACCGCCGCGCCCGATCGTCCTGGTCGCCCACGGCAGCCCCGACCCGCGCTCCCCGGAGGCCGTCCGCGCCATCGCGCGGGCGGCCGGAGCCGACGTCGGCTTCCTGGAGTTCAACGAGCCGCACCCGGTGGAGGTCCTGCACACCATCGCCGACACCGGCGAGAGCGCGGCCGTGGCGCTCCCGCTGCTGCTCACCGACGCCTACCACTCCCGCACCGACCTCCCCGAGGTCGCCAAGCGCGCCGAGGCGTCCCGCCCGGGGCTCGCGGTCGCCGTCGCCCGCCCGGTGGGGGACCCGTCCCTCGCGCACGCCCTGATCCGCGACCTGCCCTACGGCGTCGACGGGCTCGTGGTGTGCGCCGCGGGCACCCGCGTCGACGCGGGCCGCGCGCACGTCGCCGCGGTCGCGGAGGAAGCGGGCCGCCTCCTCGGCGTCCCCGCCGGCCCCGGCTTCGCCTCGGGCCCCGGCCCCCGCCCGGCCGACACCGTCGCCGCGCTGAAGGCCCAAGGCGCCCAGCGCGTCGCGGCCGTCTGCTACTTCATCGCCCCCGGCGTCCTGTGCGACGCCGCGCTCGCCTCGGCACGCGACGCGGGCGTCGTCCACACGGGTGAACCTCTGGGCCCCGCACCGGAACTGCTCGACCTCATCGCCAAACGCGCCGCGGAAGCGTAGCTCAGCCGGTAGAACGCTTGGTTGTGGTCCAAGCGGTCGCCGGTTCAAGCCCGGCTATTCGCCTTCGCTGAACGGCCGGTGCTCGCCGAAGCCCACGGCCCGGCGGCTCGGGCCGCACAGCACCAGCGCCAGCATCACCGCCGCCAGGGCCCACGCCGCGACCCCGATCACCGGGTGCGCGGCCTCGCGCAGGTAGTACCCGACCGGCAGCCACAGGAGCGCCTGGAACACCGCCTGCGCGACGATGTCGCGGCGCTGGAGGAGCCGGCGCCCGATGAACCAGTAGTACAGCGCCGCGAGCCACGCCATGAGCGCGATGCCGACGGCCCCGCTCACGGTGTCGACGTGGCCGGTGAGGATCTCGATCAGGCCCCAGGCCCCGGCCGCGACGAGTCCCGTTGCGAGGAGCCAGAACACGCCGGCGGCTGCGGTCAGGGTCCACGGACGTGCGCTGTCACCGTGGCTTTCGGTGACCGCGCCCATGTCGGCGTCGGTTTCGTTCACACGCCAACCGTATCCCGGGCTACGCTGCGCCTATGCGCGACCTGAAAGCAGCGCCACAGCGCGGCCTGCTCATCGTGAACCCGAAGGCCTCCACCGGCTCGCGCCGCCGCACGCGCTGGGTCGTGAAAAAGCTCGACCAGGTGCTGGACCTGACGGTGCAGAAGACCGAAGGGCGCGGCCACGGCGAGGAGCTCGCCCGCCGCGGTGCCGACGCCGGGTACGACGTGGTCCTGAGCCTCGGCGGCGACGGCACGGTCAACGAGGTCGTGAACGGCCTGGTCGCCGACGGGCGGCCCGCCGAGGAGGCCCCGGTGTTCGCGCCGATCCCGGCCGGTTCGACGAACGTGTTCGCGCGGGCTCTCGGCCTGCCGTGGGACCGGCGCCGCGCGTCGATGGCGATCGTGTCGGCGCTGGTGGACTCGCCGCGCACCCGGACCGTCAGTCTCGGTCGCGCGCAGGGGGAAGGGGTCGACCGGCTGTTCACGTTCTGCGCCGGGCTCGGCTGGGACGCGTCGATCATCAAGAAGGTCGAGTCGTACCGCAAGAAGCGCAATCTCGGCGCGCACTACGCCCGCGCCGTCATGGCGGAACTGAATGAGCATGGTGTGGAAGGGGATTCGATCGAAGTGGAGTTGTCCACGGGTGAGGAGATCGAATCGACCGGGATGGTCGTGGTGCAGAACTGCGCACCGTGGACGTACCTCGGCGCCCTTCCGGTGAATCTCAACGCGCGGGCGTCCTTTAATGCTGGACTTGATGTCCTGATTCTGCGTAAACTGGGTTTGTCGGACGCCGCTCGGACCGCCGCTTCACTGCTGGTGGGACGTGACGGACCCGACGGGAAGCACGCGGTGACGCATCACGATCTCTCCAGGATCCGGTTGCGCGCGTCGCTCCCGCAGGCGTTCCAGCTCGACGGGGATTATCTCGGAGAGCGCACCGAACTCGAACTCGGCTCGGTGCCGAAGGCGCTGCGGGTGGCCTGCTAACAACTTGGGAAAACCTCTAGGTGGGTGTTGACAAGTCGCCCGTGAGCAGGCAAGGTTGATTTCGCCATCCCTTCCGGGACGGCGTGAGACTTACAACCGAATATCGTCTTTTCGGTGCGTATAGACCGGGCGTTGTGGGTACTTCTGCCCTGGCGGACTTTCCTAGCAGGTGTGTCTGCCAACCTTGAGTACCAGTGTGTCAAACCGGTTCGACTGGCTGTCACCGACCCCCTCCTTTACGAAGCCTGCAAGCCGGACAACGGCTTCGGCTCGCGCGGAGGGAACGTGTGGCGGGTGTCGCACGAGGGCCCGCGGTAGGGGTCCCCGCGACACGGCGGAACGAGTT
This sequence comes from Glycomyces mayteni, assembly GCF_042428885.1. NCBI lineage: Bacteria > Bacillati > Actinomycetota > Actinomycetes > Glycomycetales > Glycomycetaceae > Glycomyces > Glycomyces mayteni. The sequence continues at coordinate 249,040 of NZ_JBHMBP010000003.1, read as the reverse complement.
CCCGGAGTCTTCTTCGAGGTAGCACGGTGAGTTCACTCACTTCGTGCTCATTTCCGGAGTCGAACCCTTGACAAAGCACAACCTTGTGAAAGTATTCACAAGGGCCCGGGTCACGGTGCGGACTTGTCGCAGATCCGCTCGCGGAGCTGTAAGTTTGCAGTCGCCATTTGGGCGGCCGACGCCGTAGGCGGGTGTGCCCCCCGGCCCAGAGCGTTCAGCAACGGTGCTGGCGCGACGCGAGGGCATTCCGAGCCCGCGGTGACAACGATTCCCTTTACGGGGAACCGCGATCCGTGCCGAGTGCCCGTCAGCGCCCCTTCCGTGTGGTGCGACCGCCGCGGCTTCACGCCCGGCGGAACACGGTTCGGCGTGCGAGCGGAGCGCGACCTGAACGCCCGGCGCGTGGCCCCAGCGGCCCGCGACGCCCGAACACAAGAACTGACTCATAACACCGTGAAAGCAAGATGCTTGATGCTTAGCAAGGAGATGTTTTGATGGATTGGCGCCACGAGGCCATCTGCCGCGACGAGGACCCCGAGCTGTTCTTCCCCATCGGGGACACCGGTCCGGCACTGGTACAGATCGAGCAGGCCAAGAACGTCTGCCGGCGCTGCCCCGTGACCGAGGAGTGCCTGCGGTGGGCGCTCGAAAGCGGTCAGGACGCGGGCGTGTGGGGCGGCATGAGCGAGATCGAGCGCCGCGAGGTGAAGCGCCGCTCCGGTGCGCTGCGCACGCTCGCCACCCAGGTCGTCGGCTAGTACTGCGCAATCCCTTGATGTAACCCATCCCTCGAATTTGCGACAACAGAAGCTTGGAAGGCCCGGCCGCCCGCCGGGCCTTCAAGCTTGTCCGGCCCCGGACACGCTGACGGCCCGCCGAAGGCGGTGGGGTGGGCCCCCGGTTTTCAATGGTTCCCGAGGGGTATGACATCCCAGTGCTCCGGAGGCATCGCAACGGCCGGGCTCCGGCGCTGGGAAGGGCCCCCGGTCTCGATAGTGCCGGAGGGGTATGACATTCCGCGGGGCGGCGGCGGGCGCTAGTGGATCTGGTGGCGCTCGGTGTCGGCGTCGGCCTCCGTGGCGGGGCGGCGCTGGCGGATGCGGATCGTGGTGGTGGCGTCGTGGACCTCGGCCTCGACCTCGTCGGTGAGGGCCCTGAGGACCTGCCACTGGTAGGACCCGGCGTCGGGGAGGGGCTCGCCCTTGGGGCGGCTGAGGACGATCTGGAGGGCCTCCTCGCCCACTTCCAGGCGGCACTTGAGGGGCTCGTCGCCGCCCTTGCGGCGGAACGGCCGGGGACGGCCGGGGTCGGGCGGGATCAGGAGCGCCACGGCGGCGTTCACCGCCGCCCGCAGGTCCTCGATCTCGTCGAGCGAGAACCCGAGGCGGGTCGCCACCGCCGCGGTCGCGGTCGGCAGCACCGACAGGTAGTCGCCCGTCGAGGGGACGTCGAGCAGCAGCACGTCGTCGCGCTCATCGCTCACCGGCATAACCGCTTCCTGTGACCGAGGAGCCCGAGACCGCGGACCCCTCTCGCTGCAAAGGATAATCGGACCGCGGCCCGGGTGCGGAACACCCCGGGCGAAATCCCACTCGCGGGGACGGCCCGAACGGAGAAGCGCCCCCTCCCGCGGCTCGGGACGGGGGCGCTCCACACGATTCGCGAAGGCGCTAGGCCTTCTTGGTCTCCCAGAAGATCTCGGCGATCTGGTCGATCTTCGCCAGCAGCTCCTCGGCGACCTTCGGGTCGGCCGAGCCCTTGGCGCCCGAGGCGCCCGCGAGCTTCGTCGCCTCGTTCACGAGGGTGTGGAGCTGCGGGTACTTCTCGAAGTGCGGCGGCTTGAAGTAGTCGGTCCACAGCACCCACAGGTGCTCCTTGACCAGGTTCGAGCGCTGCTCCTTGATGATCAGGGCCCGGGTGCGGAACTCAGGGTCCTCGTTGGCCTGGTACTTCTCGCAGATGGCCTTGACCGACTCCGCTTCGATGCGGGCCTGGGCGGGGTCGTAGACCCCGCACGGCAGGTCGCAGTGAGCGGAAGCCGAGATCTGCGGCAGCAGCCGCTTGAACAGAGGCTTGAACATGCGCCCCTCCAGCTTCCTTCAGTGGGTTGTGATTCCACCGCCGACCCTACCTCTCCGGCCGCCCCATTTGGCCCGGCCCCTAGAGTTGGGTACGCGACAGCGCTGCTCACAGAACACCATGGTGGACAGTGAAAACAACGAGACGGAGGTCAGTCCCGATGCTCGCCGCTTACGCCCGCAACGTGAATCCCGAGGACCCGTTCGACGCGCTCTCGGTGGGTGAGATCGAACCCCCGGCGGTGCCGGAGGACTGGACCCGCGTCGAACTCGTCGCGGCCTCGATCAACCACCACGACCTCTGGTCCCTCGCCGGAGTCGGCCTGCGCGCCGAGCAGACCCCGATGATCCTCGGCACCGACGCCGTGGGGCGCACCGACGACGGCGACGAGGTCGTCGTCTACCCCGTCATCGCCGACCCCTCGCTCGACGACGAGACCCTCGATCCCAAGCGCACCCTGCTCTCAGAGCTCCACCCCGGGACGCTCGCGGAGTACGTCTCGGTGCCCGCCCGCAACCTCGTGCCCGTGCCGAAGGGCTGGACCGCCGCCGAGGCCGCGTGCCTGCCGACCGCGTACCTCACGGCCTGGCGGATGCTCACCTCCCGCGGCCGCCTCGGCGCCGACGGGGCCGTCCTGGTGCAGGGCACCGGCGGCGGCGTCGCCACCGCCGCGATCGTCCTCGCCGGGGCCCTCGGCGCCCGCGTGTACGCCACCGGGCGCACCCCCGAGCGGCGCGAGAAGGCCGAAGCGCTCGGGGCCGTGCCCGTCGAGGCCGGGGGCCGCCTGCCCGAGCGCGTGGACGTCGTCGTCGACTCGGTCGGCGCGCCCGTCATGGCGCACTCGATCAAGTCCCTCAAGCCCGGCGGGCGCCTCGTCAACTGCGGCGTCACCGGCGGGCCCGTCGCGGAAGTGGACATGCGGCACGTCTTCTTCAAGCAGCTGGAGATCGTCGGCTCGACCATGGGCACCCTCACCGAGCTGCGGGAACTGCTCCTGTTCTGCGCCGAGAGCGGCCTCAAGCCCGTCATCGACTCCGTGCACGCCCTCCCCGACGCCGAACAGGCCCTGCGCCGCCTGGCCTCGGGCGACGCGTTCGGGAAGGTCGTCGTCGCCAACGGCTGAGGCCCCCGCGCGACAGCGTCGTAAGTACGACAGTGGGGCCGGTTTCTGCGGGGTTCTCCCGCGGCCGGTCCCGGCTGCCCCCACCCTGTAATGGAGGTCACTCCGAAAGCAGGGAGCAGCGGCCATGTCGGTAATGGGACGGGTCAAGGGCGGCATCAAGTCCGCCGCCGGAAGCACGTGGACCGTGACCAGGAAGATCCTGGTCAGGGTCGCGATCGCGGCGGCGATCATGGTCGTCGCCATCGCACTGGCGAGGAACGGCGAGAGCTCGGCCTCCGAGGCGGCCGGGGCCGCCGGCACCGAGGCCCGCCCGATCGCGGCGCAGCACGCCATCCTCTCCGAGGGCTGGACCCACGAGCAGGACCTGTCGTGCAAGTACACGGTGAAGGCCACGTTCGGGGTCTCGGTGTTCACCGAGACCGACATGGGCGCGCGGCGCCTGCTCCGGCTGCACAACAAGACCGAGGTCAACGGCGCGTGCGAGCCGACCCAGGGCGGCAGGACCATCGGCTGCGCGGGCCTGCGCTGGGAGACCGAGTGGATCAGGGTCCAGTCGGGCGACACCGTCGGCTACAGCCCGGCGTCGTGCCTCGTCAAGGAGGGGGTTCTATGAAGGGACCGGATCTGACGGCAGTGCCGGAGTGAGCGGCGACCGCTGGAGCACGCGGGGACCGCTCTGAGAGACGAACGACGACGGGGCCCGGAACTCGATTCCGGGCCCCGTCCACGTGCGCTACTTCAGGCCCACGCCCGCCACGCCGTTCACGATCTGCTTCTGGAAGATCATGAACACCACCAGCAGCGGCAGCGCGCCCACGACCGCGGACGCCATGTTCTGCGCGTACAGCAGGCCGTACCCGCCCGTGACCACGCCGAGGCCGACCGGGAGGGTCATCATCGACGGGTCGGTGGCGACCAGCAGCGGCCACAGGAAGTTGTTCCACGAGCCGATGAACGTGAAGATCCCGACCGCCGCGAGGATCGGCCCCGACAGCGGCAGGATGACGCTCCACAGCACCCGCAGGTGCCCGGCGCCGTCGATCTTCGCGGCCTCCTCGTAGTCGCGGGGGACCGCGTCGAAGAACCGCTTCAGGATGAACACCATGACCGGCGCGACCACCTGCGGGAGCGCCAGCCCCCAGTACGTGTTCGACAGGTTGAGGAAGCCCACGATGTCGAACAGCGGGATGATGAGCGCCTGGCCGGGGACCATGAGGCCCGCGATGATGATCCCGAAGACCACGTTCTTCCCCGGGAAGTCGAACCGCGAGAACCCGTACGCCGCGAGGACGCACAGGACCAGCGTCAGGACCGTGACGATCGTGGACACCACGGTCGAGTTCACCATCCACACCAGGTGGTCGCCCTGCTGGAACAGGGTGCGGTAGCCCTCCAGCGACCAGTCGCGCGGAATCCAGTGCACGTCCTGGCCGAGGCTCGCCTCGGTCTCGGTCTTCAGCGACGTGGACAGGGCCCACAGCAGCGGCAGCAGCCACAGGACCGCGAGCAGCACCACCGCGACGTACACGATGACCGCGCCCACGGACGGGCGCTTGAACCTGCGACGGCGCGGGGGCTCCTGCGCGGGCGCTTCGGCGGGCTTGTCGAGCACTGCGGTCATGTCAGGCCCCCTTCCGTGAGAACAGCCGGAACTGGACGATCGAGACGAGCAGGATGAGCACGAACAGGACGTACGACAGCGCGGACGCGTAGCCGATCCGGTAGCCCTCGAAGCCCGCGATGTAGATGTAGTGGATGGCGACCTCGGTGGCCCGGTTCGGGCCGCCGCCGGTCATGAGGTACATCTGGTCGAAGATGCGCAGGGACGCGATCAGCTGGAGCGTGATCACCAGGCCCGTGGTGCGGCTGAGCAGCGGGAGCGTGATGCTGCGCAGCTGCCGGAACCAGCCGGCGCCGTCGATCGCCGACGCCTCGTAGACGTCCTGCGGGATCGTCTGGAGCGCCGCCAGGTACAGCAGGAAGTTGAAGCCGAGCGTCCACCACACGGTCGTGATGACCACGGCCCACATGGCGCGGTGCTCGTCCTGGAGCCAGATCGTCGGGGTGTCCGGGCTCTGGATCCCGAACAGCTCCAGGTAGTGGTTGAGCAGGCCCCCGTCGGGCTGGTAGATCCACGTCCAGATGGTCGTGACGACCGAGACGGGGACGACGAACGGCGCGAAGAACGCCAGGCGCAGGAACCACCCGGCCCGGCGGGCCCGGTTCGCCAGCAGCGCGAAGACGATCGCGAGGACCACCAGCGGCGGCGTCGAGTACAGCGTGAACACCGCGGTGTTCCACAGGGCGTTCCAGGCGCGGTCGTCGGCGAACGCCTCGGCCCAGTTGTCCAGGCCCACCCAGCTGGGGGTGCGGCCGGTGATCGACTTGTCGGTGAAGGAGTAGTAGAGGCCGAGGACGGTCGGCCAGATCAGGAAGAGCGCGTAGGCGGCGAAGAACGGGAGGACGAACCACAGTCCGGTCCAGTCGCGCCGCTTGGCGTTCGGGGTGCTCGGGGGCCGCGTCGTCGCGGCCTGCGCCTCGGCGGGCGTCTCGGTTTGCGCAGTCATGGGGAGATCCTTGGATCGTTTCAATCGACCGGGTTCGGGAGCGAGACGAGGTCCTGGATCCGCTCCTTGAGCAGCGCCAGCGCCTCCTCGGGGTTCAGTGCCAGGCTGTAGACCTGCTGGAACACGGAGCCGGACTCGTCGAAGAGCCGGGCGCCGGAGCCGGAGAACCACACGTCCGGGTCGAGCTGGACGTTGTCGACGACCCCGGAGTACTCCGCGTTCGGCTCCAGGGCCTGGTACTCGGGGCTCTCGGTGACGGGCAGGTAGGCGGGGGTGTGCCCGGCCCCGGCCCCCCAGTCGAAGGAGTTCTGGATCATGAAGGCCACGTAGGCTATGGTGGCCCGGCGGACCTCGGGGTCCCACTGGTTGTGGTGGGGGAGGACGAAGGAGTGGCTGTCGCCCTGGGTGCGGCGGTTGCCGTAGAAGTCGGGCATCTCGGCCATGGAGAAGTCGAGGCCCTGGGCCTCGTCGAAGGCCCGGAAGCGGGTGATCTCCCAGTTGCCGACCTGGACGAACCCGGCGGCGCCGTTCTCGAAGTTGGCGGCGCACTGGGCGCCGTCGGCGAAGGTGGGGCACAGGCCCTCCTCGGCCATGAGGTACATGGTCTCGATGGCCTGGAGCGCCTTGTCGTCGTCCATCTCGTAGTCGCCGTCGCCGAAGGTCATCTCGCCGTCGGCCTGGCGGTACCAGGCCCAGAACTGCCGCCAGCCGCCGAAGGTGTCGAGCGAGGTGCCGTACTCGCCGGTGACGGCCTTGGCCTCGCGGAGGAGGTCGAAGTAGTCTTCGCGGCCCTGGGTCTCCAGGAGGGTCCGGTCGGGGTTGAGGGCGCCGATCTGCTCGCAGATCGAGCGGTTGTAGTAGTTGACGAGGGCGTGCGTGTCGAGCGGGATGGCGTACAGGTCGCCGTCGACGGAGCACTTCTCCCAGATCTCGGCGGGGAACGCGTCGGGGTCGAGCCCGGCGTCCTCGACCTCCTGGAGGTCGTAGGGGTCGAGGAGGGTGGCGGGGGAGAGGCTCTTGATGCGGGAGACGTGGGCGGTGGCGACGTCGGCGCCGTTGCCGCCGGAGGCGCCCATGACGATCCGGGTGTAGAACGGGGTGCCCCAGCCGAGGGTGGTGGCCTGGAGGTCGATGTCGGGGTGCTCGTCCTCGAAGCGGGTGTGCAGGTCGGTCATGATGGCGCCGTCGGCGCCGGCGAGGAGGTTCCACTGCTTGACGACGGTCTTGTCGCTGAGCGAGACCGCGAGGGAGCCGCATCCGGTGAGGCCCAGGCCCGCGGCGGCCGCCGTCCCGGTGAGGAGCGCCCGCCTGGAGACCGCTCCAGGCGGCGGGGGATGGTTCGGCATCTATGCATCACTCCAATGTGATCTTTGTCGGGACGGCCGATCGAAGGGTGAGCCGTTCCGCCATTGTTATCGGTCTCATCGAAGGAGTCAAGAGTGCGCATACATGGAAGCGCTACCGATGCGCAACTTGTTTTCCCCGGGGCGCCGCACGCGGCCCCGGGGACGCCGAAAGGGGGAGGCCGGGAACGGCCTCCCCCTTCGGTTCTCGTCGTTTACTGCGGCTGCGGGACCGCGACGTCGATGAGCGCCTGCTGCTCGACCTCGTGGACCTTCGGCGAGCCGGTGGACGGCGCGGCGGCGGCCGGGCGGGAGATGCGGCGCAGGTGGACCCCGCCGAGCTGCTCCAGCAGGTTGAGCGCGATGAACGACCACGCGCCCTGGTTCGCGGGCTCCTCCTGGACCCAGGCGGTCTCGACGGCGTTCGGGAACGCGCCGAGCGCGGCCTTGAGCTCCTCGGCGGGCAGCGGGTACAGCTGCTCGACGCGGAGGATCGCGGTGTCGGTGACGCCGCGGGCGGCCCGGGCCGCGGCCAGGTCGTAGTAGACCTTGCCGGAGCACAGGAGCACGCGCTTGACGTTCTCGGCGCGGATCTCGCCGGACGCGAGCGCCGGGTCGCCGAGGACGGGCTGGAAGCGGCCGGTGGTGAACTCCTCCAGCTGGCTGACGGCGGCCTTGTGGCGCAGCAGCGACTTCGGCGTGAAGACCACGAGGGGCTTCTTGACCGGGTCGAGGCCCTGGCGGCGCAGCAGGTGGAAGTAGTTCGCCGGGCTCGTGGAGTTGACCACGCGCATGTTCTCGTCGGCGCACAGCTGGAGGAAGCGCTCGATGCGCCCGGAGGTGTGGTCCGGGCCGGCGCCCTCGTGGCCGTGCGGCAGCAGCAGCGAGACGCTGGAGTGCTGGCCCCACTTGGCCTCGCCGGAGGAGATGAACTCGTCGATGACGGTCTGGGCGCCGTCGACGAAGTCGCCGAACTGGGCCTCCCACAGGACCAGCATCTCGGGGTTCTCCACCGAGTAGCCGTACTCGAAGCCGAGCGCGGCGTACTCGCTGAGCAGCGAGTCGTACACGAAGTACTTGGCGGTGTGCTCGCCCAGGTTCGACAGCGGCGTGTACTCGCCGCCGGTCTCCTGGTCGATGACCACGGAGTGGCGCTGCACGAAGGTGCCGCGGCGCGAGTCCTGCCCGGCGAGGCGGACGGCCTTGCCCTGCATGAGGAGCGAGCCGAACGCGAGCGTCTCGGCGAAGGCCCAGTCGACGCTGCCGGAGGTGGACATCTCGCTGCGCTTCTCCAGCACGCGGCGCACGGCCTTGTGCGGCGCGAAGCCGTCGGGGAGCGTGGTGTGGGCCTTGCCGATCATGGCGATCGTCTCGGCGTCCACGGACGTGTCGATGTCGGCGACCGGCTCGGGCTGGTGGCGCCACGGCAGCGGGCCGGTCTGCCCGGCCAGGGCCTCCTTGGTCTCGCGGAAGATCCGCTCCAGCTGCGCCTGGTAGTCCGCCAGGGACTCCTCGGCGTCCTCCATGGTGATGTCGCCGCGGCCGATGAGCGCGCGGGTGTACAGCTTGCGGACCGACTGCTTCGCGTCGATGACCTGGTACATCTCCGGGTTGGTCATCTTCGGGTCGTCGCCCTCGTTGTGGCCGCGGCGGCGGTAGCAGACCATGTCGATGACGACGTCCTTGCGGAACTGCTGCCGGTAGGCGAACGCGAGCTTGGCGACCTCGGTGACGGCCTCGGGGTCGTCGCCGTTGACGTGGAAGATCGGCGCCTGGATCATGCGGGCCACGTCGGTGCAGTACAGCGACGAGCGCGAGTGCGCGGGCGCGGTGGTGAAGCCGACCTGGTTGTTGACGACGGCGTGGACGGTGCCGCCGGTGCGGTAGCCGCGCAGCTGCGACAGGTTCAGGGTCTCGGCGACCACGCCCTGGCCCGCGAACGCCGCGTCGCCGTGGATGGCGACGGGCAGGACCGTGAAGCCCTCCTCGCCGAGGTTGAGGCGGTCCTGCTTGGCGCGCACGACGCCTTCGAGGACCGGGTTCACCGCTTCGAGGTGGGACGGGTTGGCGGCCACGGAGACCGTGATGCCGTCGCGGCCGTTCGGGGACGTGAACCGGCCCTTGAGGCCCAGGTGGTACTTGACGTCGCCGGAGCCGCCGATGCTCTTGGGGTCGATGTGCCCCTCGAACTCGGTGAAGATCTTGGAGAGCTTCTTACCGACGATGTTCGCGAGGACGTTCAGGCGCCCGCGGTGGGGCATCCCGATGACGACCTCGTCGAGCTCGGCGCCCGCGGCCTCGTTGAGGATGCGGTCGAGCAGCGGGATGAGCGACTCGCCGCCTTCGAGGCTGAACCGCTTCTGGCCCACGAACTTCGTCTGGAGGAACGTCTCGAACGCCTCGGCGGCGTTGAGGCGGCCCAGGATGTGCTTCTGCTCCTCGACCTTCGGCTTCTCGAAGGGGACCTCGATGCGCCGCTGGAGCCAGGCGCGCTCCTCCGGGTCCTGGATGTGCATGTACTCCACGCCGATGCGGCGGCAGTAGGAGTCGCGCAGGACGCCGAGGATGTCGCGCAGCTTCATGCGCTGCTGGCCCGCGAAGCCGCCGACGGGGAACGTCCGGTCGAGGTCCCACAGGGTGAGGCCGTGCGACAGGATGTCGAGGTCGGGGTGGCGGCGGATCTCGTAGTGCAGCGGGTTCGTGTCGGCCATGAGGTGGCCGCGGACCCGGTACGCGTGGATGAGCTCGATGACGCGCGCGTTCTTGTCGATCTGGCCCTCGTGGGTCTTCGACACGTCGCGGACCCAGCGGACCGGCTCGTACGGGATGAGCAGCGAGCGGAAGACCTCGTCGAAGAAGCCGTCGCCGAGCAGGAGCTTGTGGAGGGTCGCCAGGAACTGGCCGGACTCGGCGCCCTGGATGATCCGGTGGTCGTACGTCGAGGTGACCGTCATGATCCGGGAGACGCCCAGGTCCGAGAGGGTCTCGTCGGAGGCCCCGGCGAACTCCGCGGGCACCTCCATGGCGCCGACGCCGACGATGAGGCCCTGGCCCTTCATCAGGCGCGGGACGGAGTGGACGGTGCCGATGCCGCCCGGGTTCGTCAGCGTGAGCGTCGCCCCGGCGTGGTCCTCCATCGTGAGCTTCCCGTTGCGGGCCTTGCGGACCAGGTCCTCGTAGGCCTGCCAGAACTCGCGGAAGTCCATGGTCTCGGTGTTCTTGATGGACGGCACCACGAGGGTGCGCGAGCCGTCGGGCTTGGCGAGGTCGATCGCCAGCCCCAGGTTGACGTGCTCGGGGGTGACGAGCTGCGGCTTGCCGTCGACCACCTTGTAGGAGGCGTTCATGCCCGGGTGGGCCTTGACCGCCTGCACCAGCGCGTAGCCGATGAGGTGCGTGAAGGAGACCTTCCCGCCCTGGCCGCGCTTGAGGTGGTTGTTGATGACGATCCGGTTGTCGAACAGGAGCTTCGCGGGGACCGCGCGGACGGACGTGGCCGTCGGGATCTCCAGGGACGCGTCCATGTTCTGGGCTACCTTGGCCGCGACGCCTTTGAGCGGCTTGGTACCGGGTTCGTTCACGTCTGGGGTCGCCTTCTCGGTCGAAGCTTCGGGTGCCACGGCAGCGGGCGCGGGCTTCACGGGCTCCGCCGCGACCGGCGGCGCGGCCTGCGCGACCGGCTCGGCCTTGACGGGGGCCGGTGCGGCAGCCGCCGGCTCGGGAGCGGCCTGCGCGGCCGGCTTCCCGCCGTTGAGGTGCGCGGTCGTCGGATCGCCCCCGAAGAACTCGCGCCACCCGGCGCTCACACTGTCGGGGTTTTCGCGGTATCGCTCGTACATCTCGTTGACCAGCCACTCATTGGCACCGAAATCGGTCAGCGGATTGCCCGGAGTCGCACTCGACACGACTGAATCGCCTCTTCTTTGACGCTGCGTGGACGGGGACGGCAGTCCCCGGACTCAAGGGTAACCGGGAGGGGGAGGAACTGTAGTACCGGTAACGCCGTTGCGGGTCCGGTCACTAGGACCGTCGCGTATGTGCTGCGCAGCAGGTGGATACGGGTGGAAGTCTGTTTCGACACACCGGCGCGGTGCGCCCTGCGGGAGCCTCTCGGCACGCTGCGTGCGGGGGTGGCGCGCGCTAGCCCGCCGCGCTGGGCTCCTTGCCGGAGAACGTCTCGGTCGGCTCCTCCAGGAGCTCCTCGGCGCCGACGACGGTGAACAGCCGCGTGATGAAGCGGTTGGGGTTGACGACGGCCAGCGCGACGCCCATCTCGCGGGCGATGCGGTAGGCCACGACGATGGTGCCGATGCCGGTGGAGTCGAGGACCGTCACCTTCGCGACGTCGACCCGGATGGCGGTGGCGCCGCCCGCTTCGAGAGCGTTGGTGATCGTCTCCCGGATCTGGGGCGCCGTGGCGTAGTCGACTTCGCCGGAGAGCTCGACGGTGACGACACCGGTGTCGGTGGTGGCGGTCTCGATAGACAGCGTCATATTGCGATCCTCGCCCCTGTTGGGATCCTTGCCCGAGCACACCTGCCGTACTCGGCTGGAATACGAAGTCTATCCGACGGCTCCGACCGAAAACAGCTCGCGCGCGCCGGACGACCGCAAAGCCACGCACTCTTCAGAAAAAGGTCACACGAACGTGATCCGCATCAGTGCGGACGGTCACCCACCGCGGGCGCGGGCCGCGACCGCTTGGCACGCCATGGCGCCCGGCGTATGCTTCAGGACCACCTGTGACCAGCGGAGCACCGGCCCGTCGTGCCGACCGGCCCGCCCCGACCGCGAAGATGAGGCACATGCCGCTTTCGACCAGCCAGCCGAGCGCCGAGACCGAAGCGACCCTCCTGGTCGTGGAGGACGACGAGAACATCTGCGAGCTGCTCGCGACGTCGCTGCGGTACGCCGGGTTCGCCGTCCACGCCGTGGGCTCGGGCGACGAGGCGCTCCGCTCGGTGGCCCGCCACCGCCCCGACCTGGTGGTCCTCGACGTGAACCTGCCGGACTTCGACGGCTTCGAGGTGGTGCGCCGGATGCGGTCGGGCTCGGACCACACGCCGGTGCTCTTCCTCACCGCCCGCGACGACACCGCCGACACCGTCACGGGCCTGTCGGTCGGCGGCGACGACTACATCACCAAGCCGTTCGCGCTCGAAGAGGTCGTGGCGCGCATCCGCGCGGTGCTGCGCCGCTCCTCCGGCGAGCTGCCGCGGCCCTCGCGCCTCCAGTACGCGGACCTCGAACTCGACGAGGAGACGCACGAGGTGTGGCGCGCGGGCAAGGCCGTGCAGCTGTCGCCCACCGAGTTCAAGCTGCTGCGGTACTTCATGATCAACGCCGGGCGGGTGCTGTCGAAGGCGCAGATCCTCGACCACGTGTGGCGCTACGACTTCCGCGGCGACGACGGGATCGTGGAGTCGTACGTGTCGTACCTGCGGCGCAAGATCGACACGGGGGAGCCGAAGCTCATCCAGACCCTCCGGGGCATCGGGTACGTCCTGCGGGAGCAGCATCGTTGAGCGCACCGCGCGTCCTTGAAGGCGCCCGCGACAAGTGGGACCGCACCCCGCTGAGGGTCCGGCTCACCGCGGCCGTGCTCGTCCTCGTGGCCGGGTCCCTCATCCTCATCAGCGTGTCCACGATCCTGGCGCTGCACTCCTACTTCCTGGGCACGGTGGACGAGGAGCTGGAGGCGCAGCTCCTCAACTTCAGCCCCGACGTGTTCGACCCCGAGGACATGGAGGACGAGGGCACCCCGACCGTGCGGCCCGAGCAGTACGTCTTCTCGATCCTCTACGGCGAGGGCAACCGGTTCGACCGGCCCACCGACCGCGCCGACTACCCGGTGTTCGACTACGAGGACCTGGTGGCCGCCGACGGGGAGGCGTTCACCGCGCTCTCGGCCGACGGGACCACCCGGTGGCGGGTCCTGGGCCTGACCGGGTCCATGGTCGGCACCAACGACCCCGAGTACGACCCCGAGGACCACAACCTCCAGGGCGACGCCTACTACGTGCTGTCGTACAAGCTCGCGCACTTCGACAAGACCGTCGCGGGCCTGGTGTGGGTGGACCTGCTCATCGGCGCGGGCGTCCTCGCGGGCCTCGCGGCGATCGGCGTGGGCCTGGTGCGGGCGAGCCTCTCGCCGCTGCGGCAGATCGAGAACACCGCGGCGATGATCGCCGCGGGGAACTACTCGCGGCGCGTCCCCGAGCACGACCCGGCGACCGAGGTCGGCCGGGTGGGCCGGGCCATCAACTCGATGCTCACCAAGGTCGAAGGGGCCCTTCGGGCCCGCGAGTACTCCGAGCAGCGCGCGCACGACTCCGAGGAGCGGATGCGCGAGTTCATCGCCGACGCCTCGCACGAGCTGCGCACGCCGCTGACGAGCGTGCGCGGGTACGCGGAGCTGGTGCGCTCGAACCCGCAGATGCCCGAGGCCGACCGGCAGCACTACATCCGCCAGATCGAGGAGGCCGCCAAGCGCATGGGCCTGCTCGTGGGCGACCTCCTGCACCTGGCGCGCCTGGGCCAGGAGCGGCCGGTGGAGACCGAGCCGGTGGACCTCGCGCCGCTCGCGCACGAGGCGGTCGCGGCGCACGCGGTCATGACCGAGGACCACGAGCTGAGCTTCACGTGCGTCCCGGGGTCGGCGACGGTGGTCGCCGCGGACCGGGCCCGGATGCGGCAGGTCCTCGACAACCTCCTGTCGAACGCGCTGCGGCACACGCCCGCGGGCACGATCGTGCGCGTCGAGCTCGCCTCGGAGGACGGGACGGTGCTCCTCACCGTCGCCGACGACGGGCCGGGCATGGAGCAGGAGACCGCCGACCGGGTCTTCGAGCGGTTCTTCCGCTCCGACGCGGTCGTCCACCCCGGTTCGGGGCTGGGCCTGGCGATCGTCGCGGCCATCGTCAAGGCGCACGGCGGGACCGTCCAGGTCGCGTCCCGGCCCGGCGAGGGCACGGCGTTCACGGTGCGCCTCGCGGCCGAGCCCGCCGAGCAGGACGACTAGGCCCCTCCGAGCCGATTCTTGGGAACCTCTGAGGCGCGCTCCGCGAGGGCAGCGCTTGCCCGCGCCTGCCCGACCCGTCTGACCAGTGCGCCCGCCTCTGCGCGGGACTCGGTTCATTAAAGGGTTTTAAGGCGTTTTCGCAGCGGGCCGAGAGCTGGGCCCTGCAAGCTGCTTACATGAGCAACACTGAGAGCACCAAGGGCCCCGAGGGGACCGCGCCGGAGGGCCCCGACGGGGCTCCGAACCCCGCTGAGGCCGCGTCCGCCGCGGACCAGCCGCTCCCCGAGCACTTCCACGACCACGCCTCCGCCGACCAGCACCCCGCCGCGCCCGCGGCCCCCGAGGCGAGCCTCCCGCCCGCCCCGCCCGCCGCCTACCCGGAGGCCCCGGCCCACCCGCCGGTCCACCAGGCGCCCGCCCCGCAGGGCCCCCAGGGCCCGGCCACCGACCAGACCCGCGTCCTCCCCGCGGGCGCGCCCGCACCGGCCCCGGTCGGCGCGCCGCACATGGCCGCCCCCGCCCCTGGCTGGCAGCCCTCGCAGGTCCCGCCGATGTACCAGGGCCACGGCGCGGCCGTCGCCCCGCCGCGGCGCGGCCGCGGCAGGATCGTCGCCGGGGCGCTGGCCCTCGCGCTCGTCGCCGGGGGCGCCGGGGGCGTCGCCGGGTGGTTCCTCAACGACGGGAACTCGGGCACCACCGTGGTCGAGTCCGTGTCGATGAACGCCGGGGACGGCCTCACCTACACCGACATCGTCAACAAGGTCAGCCCGTCGGTCGTCACGATCGTCACCGACTCCGCGGAGGGCTCGGGCGTCGTCTACTCCGACGACGGCTACATCGTCACGAACAACCACGTGGTCGACGGCGCGCAGACCGTGGAGGTCCGCTTCTCGGACGGCACCACCGCCGACGCGCAGATCATCGCCACCGACACCACCCAGGACCTCGCGGTCATCCAGGTGTCGGGCGTGGACAACCTGACGCCGATCACGTTCGGCGACTCCGACTCGATCCAGGTCGGCGACGCCGCCGTGGCCCTCGGCTCGCCGCTGGGCCTCGAAGGGACCGTCACCACCGGGATCGTCTCGGCCCTGGACCGGTCCATGACCGTCGCGGGCGAGGAGCAGCAGGGCTTCCAGCAGCAGTCGAGCTCGACGCTCACCGGCCTCATCCAGACCGACGCGGCCATCAACTCCGGGAACTCCGGCGGCGCGCTCGTCAACGGCAACGGCGAGCTCATCGGCATCAACACCGCGATCGCGACCACCGACTCCGGCTCGATCGGCCTCGGCTTCGCGATCCCGTCGAACACCGTGCAGAGCGTCGTGGAGCAGCTCATCGAGGGCGGCTCGGTCGAGCAGGGCTACCTCGGGGTCTCGGTGGCCGACACCGACGGCAACGGCGCGATGGTCCTGTCCGTGGAGGGCGGCTCGCCCGCCGAGTCCGCGGGCCTGAAGGAGGGCGACATCATCACCGCCGTGGACGGCAACCCGATCACCAGCGCCTCCGAGGTGGTCGCGGCGGTGCAGGGCACGGCCTCGGGCACGAAGGTCGCCATCACGTACACGCGCGACGGCCAGGAGGCGACCGCGGACGCGACGCTCGCGGCCTCGTGACACCTGAACGCGGACACGCGCAGACGCGGCCCCGGGCGAGAGCCCGGGGCCGCGGCCGTGTCATTGCGCCGCGCCGGTCCCGGCCTGGATCGCGGCCCGCACGGGGCGCAGCTCGGCCGGCGGCTGGCCGGTGTCGATCCACTCCGCGAGGCGGTCGCGGTCCACGATGAGGACCCCCAGCTGGCGCGCGACCGCTTCGTTGCGGGCCGCGTGGTGCATCCAGTGCAGGTTCGCGTTGGTGATGATGACGCCGGCGTCGCAGTCCCAGCGGGCCTTGATCTCCCCGCCGAGGATCTGCACGTGGCGGTTGCCGTTGCGGCGGCGCAGCTGCTTGTCGTCCTTCTTGGCGCGCACGATGATGCGCTTGCCGTTGTTGAAGGTGACGACGAAGTTGCAGCCGAGGTCGTTCTTGCGGTGGCCGAACTTCTTGACGCGCTTGGCGTCCAGGCCCACCAGGAGCTGGCCGACCATGGCGTCGAACGTGGGCATGTTCATCCGGTCGACGTTGCGCATGAGCTCGTGGCGCTCGGCGGTGAGCGTGCGGTCGCGGTGCTCGTGGCCGCGGCTGCGGAACAGGACCCATCCCGCTATCGCCGTGCCCCCCAACAGGATCGCCACCGAAGCGAACCATGCCCAATGGTCCGCTACGAAACTCAGAACGTAGTAGCCGATGATGAGAGCGGCGAGACCCGCTCCTACTCTGAGGATCACGGACAAGGCGGCCTCCATTGGGTTCAGAGGGCTTGCGGTTAGCGTTATGTCGCCTGTGTTGTCACTACGAGTATCCGTTACCGTTCGCTCACGCGTAAGGGCAATGTCCGGTACCCGACAGCATGACGCGGCATCCTGCATGTGCGGCCCGTCGCGGCGCGTTCACCGGCCCGGGCCCCCGCCGCCGTTGGTGGGGGATACTGTCCCGGTGTCGACACTTGATTCGGGCGTTTTGGTGCTTCTCGGTGCGCCCCTGGGAAATCCAGAGGACGCCTCATCACGTCTGCGGACCGAGCTGGGCCGGGCCGACGTCATCGCCGCAGAGGATACCCGGCGGCTGCGGCGGCTCCTCAGTGAGCTGGATGTGGTCCCAGGGGCGCAGATCACCTCGTATTTCGAGGCGAACGAGGCGGGGCGAACCGACACCCTCCTCGAACAGCTGCGCGAAGGCAAGCGGGTCGCGGTCATCACCGACGGCGGCATGCCCTCGGTCTCCGACCCCGGCTTCCGCCTCGTCCGCGCCGCCATCGACGCCGGTGTTCCCGTCACATGCGCGCCCGGCGCGAGCGCCGTGACGACCGCCCTCGCCCTCTCGGGGATGCCGTGCGACCGGTTCTGCTTCGAGGGCTTCGCGCCCCGCAAGGACGGCGAGCGCCGCCGCCTCTTCGGCGACCTCGCCGAGGAGAAGCGCACGATGGTGTTCTTCGAGTCGCCGCGCCGTGTAGCGGATACCTTGCGGGCGATGTCCGAAACCTTCGGCCCCGACCGCCCCGTGGCCCTGTGCCGCGAGCTCACCAAGACCCACGAGGAGATCCGCCGCGGCACCCTCGCCGAACTCGCCGAAGGCGCCGAGGCCGACCCGCCCCGCGGCGAGATCACCCTCGTCCTCTCCGGCTGGACCGGCCCCGACGCCAGCGAAGCCACCCCCGAGGCCATGGCCGCCGCCGTCGCCGCCCTGGAGGACGCCGGAACCGACCGCAAGACCGCCATGAAGGAGGTCGCGGTCCGCTTCGGCGTCACCCGCAGGGACGTCTACGACGCGGTGCTCACAGCTCGTCGAATTTGAAGGTCTTCCAGGAGACGAGGGCGACCAGGACGGCGAAGGCCGCGAGGAAGCCGATCTGGGGGAGGACCGCGGCCGGGGACTCGCCGTAGACGACGACCGACTGGAGGGCCTCGTTGAGGTAGCGCATCGGGGAGGCGTACGAGAGCCACTGGACCCACTGCGGAGAGAGGGCGAGCGGGTAGAACGCGCCGGAGACGAACGCCATCGGCATCGTCACCAGGTTCGACAGGCCCGCCGCGGCCGGGCTGGTCTGGGCGATGCCGCCGATGACCACGCCGATCGCCAGGAACGCGAACGTGCCGAGCAGGACCAGCGGCGCGGCGAACCACGTCCACGCCGACAGGTGCAGCCCGAACCCGAGCGCCGCGACGGCCAGGAACACCGCGGTCTGCGCGACCGCGACCACGAGGTTCACCGAGACCTTCGCGCCCAGGAACGTGCCCACCGAGGCGGGGGTCAGGCGCAGGCGGCGCATGAGCTTGTCGCGCTTCCAGTCCACGATCGTGCCGGCCGCGCCGAACACGCCCGAGATGGCGACGCCCCACGCGAGGATGCCCGGGGCGAGGTACTGGATCGGCTGGAGCGCGCCGCCGTCGGCCTCCTCGACGTCGGCGGCGAGCACCGGCTCGTCCGGCGCCGCGGCCGAGAGGACCTCGACGTTCACGTCGTCCACGAGCGCCGAGAGCCGCCCTTCGGCGATCGCGCCGGACGTCGAGTTCGTCCCCGACGGGTAGATCCTCACCGTCGCGCCGTCCTGGACGACCGCGGCGTCCGCGTCGCCCTCGCGGAGCATCTCCAGGGCCGCGTCCAGGTCGGGCGCCTCGGACACGGCGAACTCGTCGGCGTCCGCGCCCTCCAGGACCGCGACGTCGCCGACGGCGACGATCCGGGAGGCCGCGGTGTCGCCGGAGCCGAAGACGCTCGCGAGCAGCACCATGAACATGAGCGGCAGGAGCATCGTGAAGAAGATCTGGCTGCGGTCGCGGACCCACCCGCGGCCCAGGGCCTTGAACAGGCTCCAGAACGCCCGGCCGCGCGTGCCCGCCGGGGCCTCGCGCCCGGTGCGCTCCTCGGTCACCGCGCTCATCCGCGCCACTCCCGTCCGGTGACGTGCAGGAACACGTCTTCGAGGTTCGCCGTGCGCACCGCCAGGCCCTCCAGGGCCCCGTCGGAGGCCAGCGCGGTCAAGAGCTTGCGCGGGTCGCGGGTCTCGAACACGACCGCGCCGTCCGCGGCGGCGGCCGTCCCGTCGATCGCCAGCTCGGCGATGCGGGCGTCGTCGAGCTGCCCGGCGGCGACGGTGACCCTGGTGGGCGCGTCGAGCTTCCGCACGAACTCGGCGGGGGAGTCCACGGCCTTGATGCGCCCGGCGTCCATGATGGCGACCCGGTCGCAGAGCGCCTCGGCCTCCTCCATGTAGTGCGTGGTGAGCACCACGGTGCGGCCCTCGTCGTTGATGGCGCGCATGAGGTCCCAGAGGTTGCGGCGGGCCTGCGGGTCGAGCGCGGCGGTCGGCTCGTCGAGGAACACCAGCTCGGGGTCGCCCACGAGCGCGCACGCGATCGAGAGGCGCTGCTGCTGGCCGCCGGAGAGCTTCTCGCAGCGCATGTGCACGTGCTCGGAGAGGCCGACCAGGTCGAGCATCTCGGCGGCGCGCGCCTTCGTCGCGCCGTACAGCTCCGCGAACGTCCCGATCTGCTCGGCGACGGTGAGGAACTCGAAGAACGCGGACGCCTGGAGCTGCACGCCGAGGCGGCGGGTCAGCTCGGGGGAGTGGGGCCACGGCGAGCGGCCGAGGAGGCGCACGTCCCCGGAGTCGGGCCGGCGCAGGCCCTCGACGATCTCCAGGGTGGTGGTCTTCCCGGCCCCGTTGGGGCCGAGGATGCCGAAGAACTCGCCGCGCTCGACGCGGAAGCTGACGCCGTCGACCGCGCGGACCTCGCCGGTCCGGCGGCCGCGGTAGGTCTTGCGGAGGTCGGCGACCTCGATGGCGGCTTCCATAGAGGCCAACCTATGGCATCGGCCGATGTGACGGGGTTCTCGGCCCCGGCGTTCACACCGCCCGTAACAGGACCGTGAGGTGAACTTCACGGGCCCGGCACGGCCGCCGCACCTCCAGGCAACGCCGCCCGCAGAGGCTGTCGCCATGACTTCGACACTGACGCCCCCGGCCGGCACGGCCGCCCCCCGCAGAGGCTGGATCTCGAACTGGCGCCCCGACGACGAGGGCTTCTGGCAGTCGACCGGCCGGAGGACCGCCCGGCGCAACCTGGTGTGGTCCGTGCTCGCCGAGCACCTCGGCTTCTCGGTGTGGACGATGTTCAGCATCATCACCCCGTACCTGGCGGCCTCGGGGTACGACTTCACCGTCAGCCAGCTGTTCTGGCTCACCGCGGTCCCGAACCTCGTCGGCGCGTTCCTGCGCATCCCCTACACCGCGGCAGTGGCCCTGTTCGGCGGCCGGAACTGGACGATCGTCTCGGCGGCGCTGCTGGTGGTCCCGACCGGGCTCCTCGCGTACTGCGTGATGACGCCGGGCACGCCCTACTGGCTGTTCGTCGTCGCGGGCGTCACGGCCGGGTTCGGCGGCGGGAACTTCGCGTCGTCGATGGCGAACATCTCGTACTTCTACCCGGAGCGCCACCGCGGCTCCGCGCTCGGCGTCAACGCCGCGGGCGGGAACATCGGCGTCGCGGCCGTGCAGTTCTTCGGGCCCTTGGTGATCGGCGCGGCCGTCCTCGGCTCCTCGCAGGGGACCACCGACACCGGGCAGGCGTTCTACCTGCACAACGTGCCGCTGCTGTGGCTGGTCCTGTCCGTGTTCGCCGCGGTCATGGCCTGGCGCGCGATGGACAACCTGGCGGTGTCGCGGACGCCGCTGCGCGAGCAGGTCCCGGCGCTGGCGAAGCGCCACACGTGGATCATGTCGGTCCTGTACATCGGCACGTTCGGGTCGTTCATCGGCTACTCGTTCGCGTTCCCGCTGGTCATCAAGCTCGCGTTCCCGGAGTTCAACGCCCTGTGGATCGCCGCGCTCGGCCCGCTCGTCGGCTCCCTGGCGCGCCCGGTCGGCGGCTGGTTCGCCGACCGGCTCGCGGGCGCCCCGATCACCTCCGGCGCGTTCGCGCTCATGGCCGTGGGCGCGATGGGCGCGATCTGGGGCATCAACGCGGGCTCGTTCGCGCTGTTCTTCGCCTCGTTCATGGTCCTGTTCGTCTGCTCCGGGGTCGCAAACGGCTCCACGTACCGGTCGATCCCGGCGATCTTCCAGGCCGAGGCCGCCGCCGCGGCGGGCGGCCGGGCGAGCGAGGCGGAAGTGCTGCAGGCCAAGAAGATCACCGCGGCCGCGCTCGGGTGGATCTCCGCGATCGGCGCGTTCGGCGGGTTCCTCATCAACCAGGGCTTCCGGATCGCGAACGAGACGACCGGGTCGGTGGTCCCCGCGATGTGGGCGTTCGTCGGCGCGTACGCGTTCTTCCTGGTCCTCAACTGGTGGTGCTACCAGCGCACCGTGCTCGTCGCGAAGGCCCCGAGCCTCGCGTACGCCAAGGTCTGACCCTTCGCGCACGGCCCGCAATCGCCGCCTCCCGGCGATTGCGGGCCACTTAGCATTCCTGAAACACCGCTCACGTGAACGTGAAACGCCCCCTGGGCACACTCGCCCAATGTCCCGCACCCGTCGCCCCACCCAGCCGCTCGCTTCGCTCGCTTCCCCGAACCGGAATGGCTCCGCCATGCAGGACTCTTCCCGCACCCGCCTCCCCGTCCTCCGCAGCGCCGACACGCACTGCCCGTACTGCGCGCTCCAGTGCGGCATGCGGCTCGAAGAGGACGCGGACGGCACGGTCACGGCCGCGCCGCGCGGCGGCGGGATGTGCAAGAAGGGGTGGACCTCCCCCGAGCTGCTCGACCACCCCGACCGGATCACGACCCCGCTCCTTCGCGGGAGGCCCGTGTCCTGGGACGAGGCCCTCGACCACGTCGCGGCCCGCGTCAAGGCCGTGCAGGCCGCGCACGGGAAGGACGCCGTCGGGGTCTTCGGCGGCGGCGGGCTCACCAACGAGAAGGTCTACCAGCTCGGCAAGTGGACCCGGCTCGCATTGGGCACCAAGCACATCGACTACAACGGCCGGTTCTGCATGTCCTCGGCCGCCGCGGCCCTCAACCGCGCGTTCGGCGTCGACCGCGGCCTGCCCTTCCCCGCCGAGGACCTGAAGGACGCCGAGGTCGTGGTGCTCGTCGGCGCGAACCCCGCCGAGACCATGCCGCCGTTCATGCGGTTCCTCCAGAACGCCGAGCTCATCGTCGTGGACCCGCGGCGCACCGCCACCGCCGAGGCCGCGCAGCTCCACCTCCAGACCGCCCCCGGCACCGACCTCGCGCTCGCGAACGGCCTGCTGCACATCGCGATCGAGCAGGGCTTCCTCGACCGCGCCTACATCGCCGACCACACGTCCGGGTTCGACGAGGTCCGCCAGACCGCCGCCGGGTACTGGCCCGCGTTCGTCGAGCGGATCACCGGCGTCTCCGTCCCCGACCTGTACGCCGCCGCGCGCCTCATGGCGGGCAGGAAGACCGCGATCCTCACCGCGCGCGGCTCCGAGCAGCACGCCAAGGGCGTCGACACGGTCACCGCGTGGATCAACCTGGCGCTGGCCCTGGGCCTGCCGGGACGCCCGTCCTCGGGGTACGGGTGCCTCACGGGGCAGGGGAACGGGCAGGGCGGGCGCGAGCACGGGCAGAAGGCCGACCAGCTCCCCGGGTACCGGATGATCACCGATCCCGCTGCGCGCGAGCACGTCGCGGGCGTGTGGGGCGTCGATCCCGAGACGATCCCCGGCCCCGGGGTCTCGGCCGTGGAGCTGCTGCGCAAGTGCGGCGAGGAGGTGCGGATGCTGTTCGTGCTCGGCTCCAACCCGGTCGTGTCAGCGCCGCGGGCCGCGCGGGTCGCCGACCGGCTCAAGGACCTCGACTGCCTCGTGTCGCTCGACTTCGTCATGTCCGAGACCGCGCGCCTCGCCGAGGTCGTGCTGCCGGTGACGCAGTGGGCAGAGGAGGACGGCACCATGACGAACCTCGAAGGCCGCGTCATCCGCCGCCGGTCGCTGCGGCCCGCCCCCGGGGAGGTCCGCTCCGACCTGTGGATCATGAGCGAGCTCGCCGCGCGCCTCGACGCGCCCGGCGCCTACTCGACCGACCCGGAGGCGGTCTTCGCCGAACTCGGCCGCGCCTCCGCGGGCGGCAAGGCCGACTACTCGGGGATCACCTACGGGCGCATGGAGACCCAGTCGTTCCAGTGGCCCGTCCCGGCCCCGGACCACGACGGCACGCCGCGCATGTTCACCGACCTCAGGTTCTTCACCCCGGACGGCCGGGCCCGGTTCACGGCAGTGGACCACCGCCACCCCGCCGAGCGCCGCGACTCGGTGTACCCGCTGTACCTGACGACGGGCCGCATCCTCACGCAGTACCAGTCCGGGGCCCAGACCCGCCGCATCGGCTCCCTCGACGGCGAACAGTTCCTCCAGATCCACCCCGACACCGCCGTGCGCCACGGCATCGGCGACGGCGACCTGGTCCGCGTCACCTCCCGGCGCGGCTCCTACACCGCCCCGGCCCGGCTCAGCGCCGACATCCGGCCCGACACCGTGTTCAGCCCGTTCCACTTCCCCGGCGCCGCCAACGCGAACGCCGCCGTCTCCGACGTGCTCGACCCGATCTCCCGCATGCCCGAGTTCAAGGTCTGCGCCGTCAAGATCGCCCCCGCGCCCGGCCCGCGCTGAACCCGCCCCTGACGAACGTCAGGGGTCCGCGGCCCCGAATATCCGTCGAAAGACGGAGGGACTCCGGACGAATTGCCCAGGGCGGCGGGCGTTCCAGCGGCCAGAGTTGACGGTGCGGGCCCGACCGGGCCCGCGCCACCCACTCCCGATTGGACGCATCTTGCAACGCAGCACGAGACGCACCGTCCTCGTCGCGGCCGCCGCCGCGGCCGCGCTCGGCCTCGGGGCCGTCCCGGCGGCCGCCCAGGGGCCCGCACCGCAAGCGCCGCTCGCGATCCCCGAGCCGACCGGCGACTACGCCACCGGCACCACCGCGATCCACCTCGTCGACGAGGACCGCGCCGACGTCTGGGTCCCGGCCGAGCGCCGCGAGCTCATGGTCACCCTCTGGTACCCGACCGACGACGACGGCCCCACCGCCCCCTACATGACCGCCGAGGAGTCGGCGCTGTTCGGCACCCAGCTCGGCGTCCCCGGCGACCTCCTCGCCGGCGTCGAGACCAACTCCGTGGACGGCGCCGAGCCGATCGCCGCCGACGGCTCCCTGCCGCTGGTGGTCCTGTCGCCCGGGTTCTCCTTCCCGCGCGCCACCCTCACCGGCCTCGCTGAGGAGCTCGCCAGCCAGGGGTACGCCGTGGCCGCGGTCGGCCACAACTACGAGGCCCCGATCTCCTTCCCCGACCGCACCACCGAGTGCATCACCTGCGAGGACGACATCGACGGGGACACCCTCGTGCCCAACCGGGCCGCGGACCTCGACTTCGTCGTCGCCGAGCTCGAAGCGGGCGCCTGGGACGGCGCCGACCGCATCGACTTCGACCGGATCGCCGTCGGCGGCCACTCGATCGGCGGCGCCTCCGCGCACCGCGCCCTCGCCGACTTCGAGCGCTTCGACGCCGGGTTCAACCTCGACGGCACCTTCTTCGCGCTCGACCCCAAGCCCGTCCGCGAGCCGTTCCTCATGGTCGGCGCCGAGGTCCACGGGCAGCCCGGCGCGGACGACACCTGGGACCGGGCCTGGAGGAAGCTCCGCGACTGGAAGCGGTGGATCACCGTGGACGGCACCGGACACAGCGCCATGACCGACCTCGCCCCGCTCGCCGAGCAGGCCGGCCTCAACGAGGACGCCACCGACGGCTTCCGCTCCAGCGACATCGCGCGGACCTACATCACGGCCTTCCTCGACGCGCACCTGCGCTGCGAGGACGAACCGGTCCTCGACGGTCCCAGCGCCGAGTTCCCCGAGGTCGAGTTCCACCACAGGTAGGGCCCCGACCTGCAAGACCCGCAAGGGAAACCAGGAGGCCCGGCCGCTCACCGCGCGCGGCCGGGCCGACCTCACGCCCCCCGGAGCCGCTGGGGGAGGAGGAACTCCTGCGTCTCCTCGGCGACCTGACGCTCGGCGACCTCGACCGGGCCGAGGGCCGCGATCATCGCCACCACCTCGTCCACGAGCCGCGGCGGCGCCGAGGCCCCCGCGGTCACCGCCACCGTCGCCGCCCCGTCGAGCCACGCCGGATCGACCGCCGCGGCCGTCTCCACCAGGTGCGCGGCCACCCCGGCGGCCTGCGCCAGCTCCACGAGCCGGTTCGAGTTCGACGAGTTCGCCGACCCGACCACGAGCACCAGGTCCGCCTCCCCGACGACCGCCGCGACCGCCGCCTGCCGGTTGCTCGTCGCGTAGCAGATGTCCTCGGCCCCCTGGCCCCTGATGTGCGGGAACCGGTCCCGCAGCGCGGCCGCGATCGACTCGACCTCGGTCACCGCGAGGGTCGTCTGGCTCAGGTACGTGACCCGCCGCTCGTCGGCGACGCGCAGCGCCGCCACCTCCGCGGCGCTCTCCACCAGGACCGTCCGGTCCGGCGCGACCCCCATCGTGCCGACCACCTCCTCGTGGCCCTCGTGCCCGATGAGCACCACCGTGTCGCCCGCGTCCGCGGCCCGCTTCGCCTCCGCGTGGACCTTCGCGACCAGCGGGCACGTCGCGTCCACCGCGTCCAGGCCCCGCCGCCGCGCCTCGGCCTCCACCGCCGGGGCCACCCCGTGCGCCGAGAACACCACCAGCGCATCCGCGGGCACCTCGTCCAGCTCGGACACGAACACGGCCCCGCGGGCCTCCAGG
Organism: Glycomyces mayteni; assembly: GCF_042428885.1. NCBI lineage: Bacteria > Bacillati > Actinomycetota > Actinomycetes > Glycomycetales > Glycomycetaceae > Glycomyces > Glycomyces mayteni. The sequence goes on along the minus strand of NZ_JBHMBP010000003.1, from coordinate 223,609 downwards.
CCCGCCACGACCTGCGCGTTGTGGACGATCTGGTTGCGCACGTACACCGGCGGGCCGTGCCGCTCCAGCAGCCGCTCCACGATCTCGATCGCCCGCTCCACGCCCGCGCAGAACGACCGCGGCGACGGCAGCAGGACCTTGCGCGTGGTCACCACGCCCTGCCGACGGTGCTCGCGGCCAGGCTCGTCAGCTCCGCGACCGCCCCGCCGTGCAGCCGCCGGTCCGCCAGCCCCTCGGCCGCCGCCGCCGTCAGCGTCTCGGCCGCGCGCTGGCTTGCGAGGCGGCCCCCGCACGACTCGACGAGCGCCGCCGCGCGCCGCAGCCCGTCCTCGTCCAGGGGGACCCCGGCCCGATACAGGGCCGCCAGCTCGGGCGCGTCGGCGTGCCCCGACCCGAGCGCGGCCGTCACCGGCAGGGACTTCTTGCGGTTGCGCAGGTCCGAGTAGACGGCCTTGCCGGTGACCGCCGGGTCGCCCCAGATCCCCAGCAGGTCGTCCACGTGCTGGAACGCCAGCCCGAGCCGGAACCCGAAGTCCCGCAGCGCCTCCACCTGCTCCGGCGTGCCGCCGCCGAACAGGGCCCCCAGGGCCGTCGCGCAGCCCATGAGCGAGGCCGTCTTCGCCTCGCTCATCGCCACGCACTCGGCCAGCTCCACGTGCTCGCGGTCCTCGAACCGCGTGTCGGCGAGCTGCCCCTCGATGAGCGCCCGCACGGTCTGCGCGAGCAGCCCCGCGCCCGCCGGGGCCCGGTCGCCGCCCGCCTCCGCGATCACCTCGAACGCGAGCGCGTGCAGGGCGTCGCCGACCAGGATCGCGTCGTTGACCCCGAAGACCTTCCACGCGGTCGGGCGGTGCCGCCGCAGGCCGTCGCGGTCGATGATGTCGTCGTGGATGAGGGAGAAGTTGTGGACCATCTCGACCGCGACGGCGGCCGGGACGGCGGCCCGCCAGTCGCCCGAGACGGTCTTCGCCGCCAGGAGCGTCAGGAGCGGCCGCAGGGCCTTCCCGGAGTTCGCCTCGACCGGGTTCCCGGCCTCGTCGGTCCATCCGAAGTGGTAGGCCGCGATGCGCGCGGCCGGGGCGGGGAGCCTGGCCGCGGCGGCCCGCAGGCCCGCGTCGACGGCCTCGCGCTCGGCGGTGTACTGGTCGGTCAGGACGGTCATGCGGGGGCCTCCCAATCTCGGGGTACGGGCCCGGGCGGCCGCGGCGGTGCGCTCCGCGGCCGCCCGGGGCTCACTAGCGTCCGATCTCGACGTGTTCGAGGATGCCGAGCGCGTCGGGCACCAGCACCGCCGCCGAGAAGTAGGCGCTCACCAGGTACGACATGACCGCCTTCTCGTCGATGCCCATGAACCGCACCGAGAGCCCCGGCTCGTACTCGTCCGGCAGGCCCGTCTGGTGCAGGCCCACCACGCCCTGCTCGGCCTCGCCCAGGCGCATCGCCATGATCGAGGTCGTGCCCGCCGCGGTGATCGGGATCTTGTTGCACGGCAGGATCGGGACGCCCCGCCACGCCGGCATGTGGTGCCCGTCGTACTCCGTCGGCGTCGGGTACAGGCCCCGCTTGCTGCACTCGCGCCCGATCGCCGCGATGGCCTTCGGGTGCGCCAGGATCACCCGCGTGTCCCGGCGGCGCGAGATCAGCTCGTCCAGGTCGTCGGGGGTCGGCGGGCCCGAGCGGGTCGGGATGCGCTGGCTCAGCGCCGCGTTGTGCAGGAGCCCGAACTCGCGGTTGTTCACCATCTGGTCCTCCTGCTGCTCGCGCAGGGCCTGGACGGTGAGCCGCAGCTGCTGCTCCATCTGGTTCATCGGCTGGTTGTACAGGTCGGCGACGCGGGTGTGGACGCGCAGGACCGTCTGCGCCACCGACAGCTCGTACTCGCGCGGCGCCAGCTCGTAGTCCACGAACGTCGTCGGCAGGTCCGGCTCCCCGGTGTGGCCCGCGGCGATGTCGATCGCCGACTCGCCGTGCTTGTTCTGCTTCGCCGAGCGCCCCGCCCGGTACTGCTCCAGGTGCGCCGCCAGCGACGGGATGCGCTCCACCAGCTCCGCGACCGCCGCGGTCGGCAGCGTCAGCACCGTCACCGGCGTGGCCGCGATGACGTCGTGGCCCCACACCGGCCCGGACTCGGTGAGCAGCTCCTCGCCGAAGTGGTCGCCGTCGACCAGGACCCCGAGGGAGAACCGGTCGCCGAACTTGCCCTCGCCGAACTGCTCGACGCGCCCGTGCGCGATCAGGTGCAGGCCGTCGACCGGCGCGCCCTGCTGCGCGAGGTGCTCGCCCGAGCGGATCTCGCGCTGCTCGAACCGGTCGGCGAGCGCCGCGAGGACCTCCTCGTCGGCGATGCCGCGCAGCTGCGCGATCTCGCCGAGCTCGGTGGGGATCACCCGGACGGCGTCGCCCTCGGTCGTGAACTCGACGCGGCCGTCGCCGACGACGTGCGTCAGGCGCCGGTTGACGCGGTAGGCCCCGCCCTGGGTCTGCACCCACGGGAGCAGCCGCAGGAGCCACCGGGAGGTGATCTCCTGCATCTGGGGCACGGACTTGGTGGTGGTGGCGAGGTTGCGGGCGGCGGCGGTGCTGAGGCTGGTCTGGGGGTGCTGTCCGTTGGAGGTCTGCTGGGGGACTGCCGGGTTGCTGACGACGGCGTCGGTCATGCGAACACGTCCTTCCGGTTCGAGGTCTCGCTTCGAGGCGGTTAAGGCTCGAATAGCATTTTATTGGCTACTGGGTGGTAAAACCCAATAAATCACTCAAAAGAGTTGATCAGGAGCATAGTTCGCATCGATGTAGTCGAAGCGCTCCACGGCAGTCTGGTACGCCACCGGATCACTGGCCCCACTGCGGCTGAACGGGTACTCCAGCTGGTACGTCGCGAACAGCATGAGCGCCACCATCCCCGAGATCAGCCCCACCAGCACGTACTGGTACTTCCGCGTCGGCGTCCCCAGCGTCAGCATCACCGCGAACACCAGGATCGCGCCCGGCACCAGCACCGTCCACATCGCCGCGCTCAGCCCCCGCTCCGCCTGGAGCAGCCGGTCCGTGCGGAACTCGGTGATCGCCAGGACCCCGTCCTCCGCGTCCGTCAGCCGCGCCTGCACCACGTCGTCGTCGGTCTGCGCACCCGCCACCGGCGCCCGCATCGCGTCGAGCAGCATCAGCCCGTCCGCCGACACCGGCTCCTGGTCGCGCATCGCCGGCCACTCCTCCTCGATCACCTCGTCGGTGTAGGCCCGCACCGCCTCCCGCACCAGGTCCCGCTGCCCCGGCTCCAGCGCCGCCGCCGACCAGTACACGTCGACCAGCTCGTTCGCCTCCCGGTACGTCACCTGCCCCGCCTCCTCCTTGTTCTCCCAAGCGGTGATGAGGACGAACGCGAGGACGATCGCGTAGAGCACGGTGAGCAGCTCGAAGATCGTCGTCCCGAGCTCGTTGTTGTGGGCGCGGTTGGTCGGCGGCGCGAACCGCTGGAGCAGCGCGATGACCACGCAAGCGGCGGCGACCACCATGAGGGTGAACAGGAGTCCCTGGAGCCAGATGGGCATTGACCTCACCAAACTTCGTAAAGCAAAATAAAAGGCATGAACAGTGATGAACAACGCAGAAGATTGCGGTGGGATACGTGCGTCGCCTAGTGGCCTTGGTCATCGCGGCCGTCGCGCTCATGGGCTTCTCCGGGGTCGCGCTGGCCCTCGACTACGGTTGGACGCCTTCGGAAGCGGACGAGGCCGGGCATCCGGACCACCCGACGTACCCGGGCTATCCGACGTACCCGGGGTTCCCGTGCTGGACCTACCCCGAGTACCCGCCGTATCCGACCTTCGCCGGACCGCATCCCCCGCACCCGCCGCATCCCCCGCACCCGCACTGCGAGACGGAGGAACCCGAGCCGTCCACCCCCGCCGAGCCGCCGTCGAGCCCGACGCCGTCGGCAGCGCCGTCCGAGCCGCCGCCGTCCGCGTCCCCCGGTCCATCGCCGTCCCCTTCCGAGTCCGAGGCCCCGGCGCAGCCGGCGCCGTCCAGTGAGGAGCCCCCGGCGAGCGCCGCGCCCGAGTCCGAGGCCCCGGCGCCGCCGCCGGACCCCGGTCCGCTGCCCGGCGCTCTCGCGGTCGAGGAGGCGGCGGCCCCGGTCCCCGCGGAGGAGGACGACGGCTCCGAGGTCCTTAAGAAGCGCATGGCGGCCGCGATGCTCGCGTTCGTCGCCGCGATGGGCGCCGGGGCCGCGTTCTCGGGCCGCGCGGGCAGGTAGTCGCGCCACGAGGGCGGCCCCGGGACCCGGCTCCGCGCCGGGACCGGGGCCTCCTCGGGCCTGCCCGCCTCCAGGAACCGGCCGACCCCGTGGGCCGAGGTCGCGCCGGGTGCGGCGTCGCCGAGGCGGCGCAGGGCCGCCTCGTCGTACCGGTCGGTGCCGTCCAGGTGCCACTTGTGGATCGCGGCGATCCAGTTCTTCAGGTCCTCCACGTAGGACGCGAGCGCGGCCTGCGCGGCGGCGTCGAGCCCGTGCTCGGCGGCCAGGCCGGGCAGGTCGTTCGCCTCGACCATCTGGAACTGCTCGATGCGGGCGTCGGCGAGCGCCGCGGCGACGCGCACGGCCTCGTCGCGGCCGACCCCGAGGTACTCCTCGACGACGACGACGCCGTTGGCGAGCTGGCCCTCGTACTCGACCTCCTTGTGGTACGAGCACACGTCGTTGAGCAGGCACACCGCGTCCATCGCGCACGCCTCCATCCACTGGAGGGGGCGCGAGCGCCACACCTCGTCGGGCACCTCGCGCCCGGCCCGCAGGCGCGCGAGGGACATCGTCAGGTCCGAGCCGAACGAGTCGCGGCGCATCTCCACGTAGTCGACCGGGTCGGGCACGCGGTTCTGCCCCTCGGAGTGCAGCTCCCACAGCCAGCCTTCGAGCATCTTCTCCACGGCCGCGCGGAACTCGCCGCGGCCGCGCTCGTCGAACGCGGGCGCGGTGCGCCGCCACAGGTCGTCGAGACCTTGCTCCAGCGGGTTGCCGGGGACGGGGGCCGCGCCGAGGTCCACCGGCATGAACGCCAGGAGCCGACGGTGCTGCGCGATGGCGGCGCTGAGGTCGCGGCCGCGCCCGAACGCGGCCGGGTAGTAGTCGTCGCCGTAGGTGCCCCACGCGAGCCAGTCGGCTGAGGCGTCGAGCTCCTCCGCGGTGCCCTCGGGGTCGATCCCGGCCGAGCACAGGGCGAAGTCGAAGCCGAGGAACTGGCGCCGGTTCCACAGCCCCGAGCCCGGCAGGGCCGGGTCGGGTGCGAGGAACCCCATGTCCGCGGCCCACGCCACGGCGTGCTCGCGGGACGCGTCGAGGTTCGGGTTGAGCCGCAGCGCGAACGGCTGGTGGAACGCGGGCAGCGCCGTGGGCCCGACCTGTTTGAACGGGGACCGCGTGTGCTGCTTGAGCGCGGAGGCGGCGATGCGCGCCTGGGACGTGCCGATCCCGTTGGGGCCGCTGAGGACTCGGTCGGCGGCGTCGTTCATATACCTGCTGGAGCGCATGTGCCACTCGTGGCCCCCGGCCTGCCAGTCCTGGAGTCCCTTGGCGTACAAGGCGATCGCGACCTGCTCGGGCGGCGTGACCCCTTCGGAGGCGCACAGGACGGGGATCTCGGTGAGCGCGGTGTTCTCGAACTGGTGGAGCCGCGAGGTGAGCACGTCGTTGACGAGCTCGGCGGCGGGCTGCGTGTCCAGGCCCAGGAACCGCTCGAAGACGAGGACCGCGTTCGCGTTCTCGCCCTCGCTGGTGACCTCCCGTTCGTACGAGAACAGGTCGTTGCGCAGGTGGACGGCGTCGGAGAAGGTGTCGCGCAGGACCTTCAGGGGCCGGGAGTCCGCGACCTGGTCGGGGACCTCCGCGCCCACGGCGTACTCGACGATCCCCGCCGACCACGGGGCGCCGCCGACCTTGCGGCGCATCTCGATGTACTCGATCGGGTTCGCCACGCGCTCGGAGGTGATGTTGTCGAGCTCCCACAGCGACTCGAACAGGAGGTTCACCGTGGACACGAGGAAGCGCTCGCGCCAGCCCATGGACATCGAGGGCGCGGTCCGGTCCCACAGGTCCCGCAGCCCCAGCTCGACCGGGTTCTCCGGCTCCGGGCTCGGGCCCAGGTCGAGGGGCATGAACAGGGGGATGCGGTCGAGGTACGCCTTCGCCCCGGCCTTGTCGCGGGTGCGCTTGAACGCGTCGAGGAAGTGGTCGTCGAAGAAGAACACCCACACGTACCAGTCGGTGACCAGGTCGAGCGCGGGCGCGCCGCAGTCGGGGTGCGTGTACGCGCACAGCAGCCCGTAGTCGTGGCGGTCGAGCTCGGCCTCGTCCCAGATCACCCCGCCCCCTTCGGCGGGGGCGTCGAGCATCCCCATCTCCTTGGCCCAGGTCCGCGCGTGGGCGCGGGCGCCCTCGACGTGCGGATTCAGCCGGGCGGGGTACGGGAGGTAGAACGTCGGCAACACGAACGGGTGGTTTTCTGTCATACGTGTCCCTTTGGGTGAAACCTGTCCTGCAAGGCAGATTTCACTGTAGGTGCAACGGTGAGGCCGTCGCTACACCCTGTCGGGTGACGTGCACGAACCGTCCAGACCGAGGCGCCGAAGCGTGCGCACTACTTAGCACGCGCGAAACATTGACCGCCCGATCGCGAAACAGCCCCGGGCGAACCTGGACGCCAGTCGGGGGCTGACAGCGCCGTCGCTCCGACGGCCCGGCCCCAGGGGGTGCACGCCCCCGGGCCGAGTCCGCAGTCAGCCCAGCACCTGGAGGTCCAGCGCGTGAAGGTCGCCATCGTCGGCTACGGCATGGCCGGGGCCCGCATCGCCCGCGAGCTCGGCCGCCGCGGCGTCGACGTCACCGTCTTCGGCGCCGAGCCGTCGGCCGCGTACAACCGCATCCTGCTCTCCAGCATGATCGCGGGCAAGCAGACCGAGGCCGAGATCGCCCTGCCCGTGCCGCCCGACCACGTCGAGCTGCGCCTCGGGGAGGCCGTCGAATCCGTGGACCTCGACGCGAAGACCGTCGACGGGACCCCCTTCGACAAGCTCGTGCTCGCCACGGGCGCCGAGGCGTTCGTCCCTCCGGTCCCCGGTCTCGACCCCCTCCCCACCGGGGCCTACGTCCTGCGCACCGTCGAGGACGCCCGGTCCATCCTCGACGAGGCCGCGAACCGCGCCAGCGCCGTCGTCCTCGGAGGCGGGCTCCTCGGCCTGGAGGCCGCGCGGGGCCTGGCCGGGCGCGGCATGGACGTCACCGTCGTCCACTCCGGCGGCCACCTCATGGACCGCCAGCTCGACTCCCTCGGCGCGCGGGTCCTCGCGGACGCGTACGCCGAGCTCGGGGTCGCCTCGGTGACCGACGCGCGCACCGTGCGGATCGTCCACGGCGACGACGGGCTCACGCTCGTGCTCGCCGACGGGCGCACCGTCACCGGCCAGCTCATGGTCGTCTCCTGCGGCATCAAGCCCAATGTGGACCTGGCGCGGGCGATGGGCCTGGAGACCGGCCGCGGCGTCGTCATCGACGACCGGTGCCGCACCTCCCACCCCGACGTGTTCGCGGTCGGCGACTGCGCCGAGCACCGCGGCGGCACGTACGGGCTCGTCGGGCCCGCGTGGGAGCAGGCCGACGTCGTCACCGACCTCCTCTCCGGCGTCAACCCCGACGCCGCCTACGAGGGCTCGCGCCTCGTCACCCGCCTCAAGGCCGCCGGGATCGACCTGGCCGCGATGGGCGAGGTGGACGGCGACGAGGTCGTCTCCTTCGCCGACCCGCGCCGCGGCACGTACGCGCGCCTGGTGATCGACGCCGAGGGCCGCCTCGCGGGCGCGGTCATGCTCGGCGACAACCCGATGGTGGGCCAGGTGGTCCAGTTGTTCGACACCGGCGACCCGGTGCCGCACGACCGCCGCACCCTCCTCATGGGCCGCCCCGGCGAATCCGTGTCGGTGGCCCCCGAAACCCCGGCGTCCATGCCCGACGAGGTCGTGGTCTGCCGCTGCAACAACGTCACCAAGGGCGAGCTGCGCGCCGCGTTCGCAGGCGGCGCGCGCACGCCCCAGGCCCTGTCCGACGCGACCCAGGCGTCCACCGGCTGCGGTACCTGCGCCGAGGACGTCGCCGGACTCTGCAAGTGGCTGGCCGGCACCGTCGCTGGCCTCGGACGGGCCGCGGAACAACTCGATGAGGTGTCAGCATGAGCAAACTCGTTGTCATCGGCGACGGCATGGTCGGCCGCCGGTTCCTGGAGGCGGTCGCCCAGCGCGACCCGTCATGGGACGTCACGGTCCTGTGCGAGGAGCCCCGCCCCGCCTACGACCGGGTCCGCCTCTCGGCGTTCTTCGACGGCGTCAGCGCCGAGGAGCTCTCGCTCGCCTCGGACCTCGACGGCGTGGAGGTCCGCCTCGGCGAGGCCGCGACCGAAGTGGACCGCGAGTCCAAGGTGGTCCGCTCCGCCGCAGGCGAGTACCCGTACGACAAGCTCGTGTTCGCGACCGGCTCGTACGCGTTCGTCCCGCCCGTCGAGGGCGCCGACCTGCCCGGCGTGTTCGTGTACCGCACCATCGAGGACCTCGAAGGGATCAAGGCCCACGCCGAGGGCCGCCGCCACGGCACCGTCATCGGCGGCGGGCTCCTCGGCCTCGAAGCGGCCAACGCCCTCAAGCTCCTCGGCCTCGACGTGCAGATCGTGGAGTTCGCGCCCTGGCTCATGGCCCGCCAGCTCGACGAGGCCGGCGGCGGCGTCCTCAAGCAGCACATCGAGCGGCTCGGCATCGGCGTCGACTGCGGCACCGGCGGCACGAGGATCTCTTCGTTCGCGGGGCGCCTGCGCATGGACACCAACCGCGAGGGCGTCGCCTACGACACCGACCTCATCGTCTTCGCCGCGGGCGTGCGCCCCCGCGACCAGCTCGCCCGCGACTGCGGCATCGAGGTCGGCGAGCGCGGCGGCATCGTCACCGACGCCTCCTGCGCCACCTCCGACCCCGACGTGTACGCGATCGGCGAAGTGGCCGCCATGGAAGGCGTCTGCTACGGGCTCGTCGCCCCCGGGTACGCGATGGCCGAGACCGTCGCCGACCGCCTCGCGGGCGGCGAGGCCACGTTCCCCGGCGCCGACATGTCCACCAAGCTCAAGCTCCTCGGCGTCGACGTCGCCCAGTTCGGGGCCTTCGACGGGCCCCTCGCCACCACCTACCTCGACCCCGCGAACGGCACCTACGCGAAACTCGTCCTCTCCGACGACGCCCAGACGCTCCTGGGAGGCATGCTCGTCGGCGACGCCGAGCCCTACCCGCTGCTGCGCGCCAGCGTCGGCGGGAAGGTCCCCGGCACCCTCGCCGACCTCCTCGGCGGCGGCGAGGTCCAAGGCTCCCTCCCCGACGGCGCGCAGGTCTGCTCCTGCAACGCCGTCACCAAGGGCGAGATCATGGGCGCCATCCGCGAAGGCTGCCACGACGTCGCCGACCTCAAGTCCTGCACCAAGGCCGGGACCTCCTGCGGCTCATGCGTCCCCATGCTCAAGCAGCTCCTCGCCGAAGGCGGCGTCGAGGTCTCCAAGGCCGTGTGCGAGCACTTCGCGCAGTCGCGCGCCGAACTGTTCGACATCGTCAAGGTCACCGGCATCACCACCTTCTCCGAGCTCATCGCCCGCCACGGCGCCGGCTCCGGCTGCGACCTGTGCAAACCCGCCGTTGCCTCCATCCTCGCCTCACTGTCCAACGGCCACATCCTCGACGGCGAGCAGGCCGCCCTCCAGGACACCAACGACCACTTCCTCGCCAACATGCAGCGCAACGGCACCTACTCCGTCGTCCCGCGCATCCCCGGCGGCGAGATCACCCCCGACAAGCTCATCGTCATCGGCGAGGTCGCCAAGGAGTTCGACCTCTACACCAAGATCACCGGCGGCCAGCGCATCGACATGTTCGGCGCCCGCGTCGAAGACCTCCCCAAGATCTGGCGCAAGCTCGTGGACGCCGGCTTCGAGTCCGGCCACGCCTACGGCAAGGCCCTGCGCACCGTCAAGTCCTGCGTCGGCACCGACTGGTGCCGCTACGGCGTCCAGGACTCCGTCAAGATGGCCATCGACCTCGAACTGCGCTACCGGGGCCTGCGCAGCCCCCACAAGCTCAAATCCGCCGTCTCCGGCTGCGCCCGCGAATGCGCCGAGGCCCGCAGCAAGGACTTCGGCGTCATCGCCACCGAGCACGGCTGGAACCTCTACGTCGGCGGCAACGGCGGCTTCACGCCCCGCCACGCCGACCTCCTCCTGTCCGACGTGGACACCGAGACCCTGGTCCGCACCATCGACCGGTTCCTCATGTTCTACATCTCCACCGCCGACCGGCTCCAGCGCACCTCCAAATGGGTCGAGGCCCTCGACGGCGGCCTCGGCTACCTCCGCGGCGTCATCGTCGACGACCGGCTCGGCATCTGCGCCGACCTCGACGCCATGATGGCCAAGCACGTCGAGCACTACGCCGACGAGTGGAAGGGCGTCATCGACGACCCCGAGAAGCTCCAGCGGTTCGTCTCCTTCGTCAACGCCCCCGAGACCCCCGACCCCACCATCGAGTTCGAAGAGGTCCGCGGCCAGAAGTTCCCCGCCGGGAGCACCGAGCGCTCCCGGCCCGTCCTGCTCGGCACGCCCGCCATCCGCTCGTCCCAAGGGAAGTGATCCACGTGGAACCCATCTGCGCATTCGACCGGCTCGTCCCCGGGCGCGGCGTCGCCGCACTCCTCGCCGACGGCGCCCAGGTCGCCCTGTTCCGCCTCCTCGACGACAGCCTCCACGCCGTCGCCAACCGCGACCCGTTCACCGGCGCCAACGTCCTCTCCCGCGGGCTCGTGGGCGACCGCGGCGGCGAACCCGTCGTCGTCAGCCCCCTCCTCAAGCAGGCGTTCTCCCTCACCACCGGCGCCTGCCTCGACGACCCCGCCGTCGCCCTGGAGGTCTACGCCGTGGAAGTTCGCGACGGCGAGATCCGCGTGGGCGCCCGCACCGAAGCGGAAGTCGCCGCCTGATGGCCGCCGCCGGAGCCCCCGTCCGCGAGGCCGAGACGACGCTCGCGCCCCTGACCGGCTACACCGTGGCCGTCACCGCGCAGCGCCGCGCCGACGAGCTCGCGACCCTGCTGGAGCGCCGCGGCGCCCGCACGATCGTCGCCCCGACGCTGCGGATCGTCCCGCTCCCCGACGACGAGGCCCTCCGCGCGGCCACCGTCGAACTCATCCGCGAGGCCCCCGACCTCGTCGTCGCCACCACCGGCATCGGCTTCCGCGGCTGGCTGGAGGCCGCCGAAGGATGGGGCATGGGCGAGGACCTGCTCGACGTCCTCGCCCGCGCCCGCATCCTCTGCCGCGGCCCCAAAGCCCTCGGCGCCGTCCGCGCCGCCGGGCTCACCGAGGAGTGGACCGCGCCCTCCGAGACCGGCGACGAGGTCGTGGAGTACCTCCGCGAACGCGGCGTCTCGGGCCAGCGGGTCGCGATCCAGCTCCACGGCGACCCCGCCGAGGACTTCATCCGCACCGTCCGCGCCGGAGGCGGCGCCGCCGTCCCCGTCCCCGTCTACCGCTGGACCCTCCCCACCGACATCACCCCCGTCCAGCGCCTCGTCGACGCCATCTGCGCCCGCCGCATCGACGCCGTCACCTTCACCTCCGCGCCCGCCGCGAACGCGCTCCTGCGCATCGCGGGCGACCAGGCCGCCGACATGCTGGAGGCGTTCCGCGCCCCCGCCGAGGACAACGGCGTCCTCCCCGTCGCGGTCGGCCCCGTCACCGCCTCCCCCCTGTCCCGCTTGGGGGTCGACATGGTCCAGCCGCAGCGCGCCCGCCTCGGCTCGCTCGTGCGCACCGTCGCCTCCGCGCTCCCCAAGCGCTCCCGGCGGCTCCAGCTCGCCACCGGCCACCGCATCGAGCTGCGCGGCCACATGGTCCTCCTCGACGACCAGCCGTTCCAGCTCCCGCCCGCCCCGATGGCGGTCATCCGGGCGCTGGCCTCCGCCAACGGGAAGGTCCTGTCCAGAGCGGAGCTGCTGGGGCACCTGCCGCGGGGCGCCGACGGCCACGCGGTCGAGATGGCGGTGACGCGGCTGCGCGACGCCGTGCGCCTGCGGTCCTGTGTGGAGACGGTGATCAAGCGCGGGTACCGCCTGAACCTCGAAGTGTGAGGGGTGTGCGGGGAAGGGCATCCCTTTGTACGATGAGGGAGCCCGAGTTACCGCCTGCAATCTGAATCGGAGGACGCCATGGCGTACCCGCCAGCGCCCCAGTACCCGCAGCAGCCGCTGCCGCAGGGACCGAAGACCAGGCCGGGGTCGGTCACGGCCGTGGTGTGGATCCAGTACCTGACGGCGGCGCTCCTCGTCGTCACCGGGATCGCGATGTTCTCGGTCATGTCGGCGGTCAAGGACGTCGTCAGCGACGAGGTCCTCAACGACCCCTCCCTCTCCGACGCGGGCATTACCGCCGACGACGTCTCCACGATCATGACGGTCACGTTCGCGGCCGTCGCGGGCGTCTACCTGCTGTTCGCGGTGTTCTACGTGATCCTGGGCATCCTCAACGGCAAGGGCAACCGGGCCGGTCGCATCCTGTCGTGGGTGCTCTCGGGCATCGCGCTGCTGTGCTGCGGCCTGTTCGGGCTCATCGGCAAGGTCGGCGAGACCACCTACAACGTCAACGGCACCGAGTACCAGGACGAGATGACGACGGCGGTGGAGAACGCGACGCCGGCGTGGGTGAACGCCCTCGACTGGATCACGATCCTCATGTTCATCGTCGGCTCGCTCCTCGTGGTCATCCTCCTCGCGATCCCGGCCTCGAACGAGTTCTTCCGCAAGGAGGACCTGGGCGCGGGCCCGTACCAGGGCCAGCCGCCCTACGGCCAGCAGCCCGGCCAGCCCGGCCAGCCCGGCCAGCCCGGCCAGCCCGGCCAGCCCGGTCAGCCCGGCCAGCCCCCGTACGGCCAGCAGCCGCCCGGGCCGCCGACCGTCTAGCGGCGCAACGACAGACACATCGGGAACGGCCCCGCCTCCGGGCGGGGCCGTTCCGCGTTCCGTTGCCCCGCAGGGTTAACCGGGGGGCGCGGTGGGGGGCGGGACCTTGAACGACCGCTCCCGGTCGTACCGCTCCAGGGCCTCGGCGTCGGCCTCCGTCCCGTGCCAGGCCGCGAGCAGTTCGCCTTCGCGCCTGCGGCTCAGGCCCGCGCGCAGGGTGGGCGCGGCCGAGTTGGTGTTCCACCACCGCTCGATGGTGGTGGCGAGCGTCGAGAGCCGCAGCCCGGCCGCGACGGCCGGGGCGGAGGGGCGGCTGCCGTGCCCGTCGTAGTCGGGCGAGGGCGCCCAGAAGCCGAGCGATTCGTGTCCGGCCCAGGCGGTCACCTCCTGTTCGAGGATGAACTCCTGCGAGACCCACGTGAGGTCGGGGCGCTCCTTGAGGACGCCCTGCTCGATGAGGGCGTCGGCGATGCCGTCGAAGAACGCCTCCATGCCGATGTGGTCGCCGATGGCGTCGAACGTGCCGGTGAGCCCCGCGTCGGCGGCGTCCAGGAGCCAGGTCGCGTAGTCCTCGACGTCGATCCACTGGACCGGGCGCTCCCGCGGCCCGGGGGCGAGGATCTCGCCGCCCTCGCTGAAGCGCAGCGGCCAGTAGCCGAGCCGGTCGACCGGGTCCCCGGCGCCGACGATGAGGCCGGGGCGGGTGACGAGCGCGCGGTCGCCGAGGCGGTCGCGCACCATGTTCTCGATGGCGACCTTGCTGGCGCCGTAGACCTCCACGGACGGGTCGGTGGAGTCGTCGGGGGCGGGCTCGTACAGCTCGTCCGTGACCGTGGCGTGCTCGGCGTAGGCCGAGATCGAGGAGATGAACGACCAGTGCCCGGCGCCGTCGGCGAGGGCGTCGAGGACCGGCCCGACGTGCGCGGGGATGCGCGCCACGTCGAAGACCGCGTCGAACTCCCTGCCGCGCAGGGCGTCCACGCCGCCTTCGACGCTGCGGTCGATCGCGACGAACTCGGCACCCTCGGGGGGTTCCCCGCTGGCGCCGCGGGAGGCGACGGTGACCCGGTGGCCGCGTTCGAGTGCGAGCGCGGCGATCTTGTGCGAGAGGTAGACGGTCCCGCCGAGGACGAGGACCCGCTTCGGTTGCGTGCTCATGCCCTTGAGCATGGCGGCCGACCGGCCGGCGGGCAAGGGCGTTCGCCCACGGCGCATCCGCTCACAGCAGCGGGCGGGGCGGCCGGGGTTTCAGGATGGCATCGCGGCGGTCTTGCGGCGGGGCGCGCGCGGGCTCAATATGCTGGGAAGAGACCCGGGGAGGGCGCCATGACCGACGATTGGGACGCCGCGGCCGACGACGCGGATTTCGGCGCGGATTTCGGCACGGCGGGCGGCGCGGACGCCGGCGCCGCCGCCGGCGGCTTCGGCGACGACTTCTTCGCAGACCTGGAGTCCGCGCCCGGCACGGACACGGGCGCCGAGGACCTCTTCGCCGCCGACGGCCCCGACGAGTACTTCTACGAGGCCGAAGGCGACGGCACCTTCGAAACCGCCGCCGCCGACTCCCCGGACACGCCTGACGCGCCCGGGCCCGACGACTTCACCGACGCCGACTTCCCCTTCGACCTCGACTTCGACGTCGGAGGCGAAGGCTGACCGGCCCGTGCCCTCGGACCGCCTGCCGCTCTTGGGCCGTGCCGCGTCCTCGGACCGCCCGCCGCTGTCGGTCCCCTCGGGCACGCTTGCAAGCGGGGGCGACTGCGAACCCGCGCATCCTTCGCGTTCGCGCCGGTCGCGTCCACTCCGCGGGCCCCGGCCCGACCCCGGGGGCGGTGTCACTGCTTCGGGTGACAAGATCGCTCGGAGCGCCGGTTCTTGTCGTACCCCCGGGGGAGGCTCGCCCCTACGGTCCCCGGGTGGGTGGGGGTTAGGGATGGAAATAGCAGCACACGTGCGGATGCCTCGGGACGAGGCCGAGGCGGTCGCCATGCAGACCGAGCTCGCCGGGTGCGTGGTCGTCGCCGACGACGACCGGCCCATCGACACCGTTGCGGGCCTTGACATCGCCTACGACACCGCCTCGGACACCGCCGTCGCCACCGCGGTCGTCCTGCGCCGCGGCGACCTCGCCGTCCTCGACGAGGCCGTCGTGCAGGGCGCCTCCGACTTCCCGTACGTGCCCGGCCTCCTCGCCTTCCGCGAACTCCCGTTGCTGCTCAAAGCGATCGAAGCGCTCACCGTCGCCCCCGACCTGTACGTGTGCGACGGCTACGGCCTCACCCACCCGCGCCGCTTCGGCCTCGCCTGCCACCTCGGCGTCGTGCTCGACGCGCCCGCGATCGGCGTCGCGAAGAACCCGCCGCACCTGCCCGTCGCCGACCCGGGCCCGGCCCGCGGCGACTGGTCGCCGATCGACGCGGGGGAGGAGACCGTCGGGTGCGCGCTGCGCACCCGCGACGGCGTCAAGCCCGTGTTCGTGTCCGTGGGCCACCGCCGCACCCTCGCCTCGGCCCGCGACCTCGTCCTCGAACTCGCGCCCCGCTACCGCCTCCCCGAACCCATCCGAGCCGCGGACCAGTTGGGCCGCAAGCGACTCGCCGAGACGAGGTAGGGCCCACCCCACCCCCGACCGGCCCGCCCGCAGGATCGCCGCCGGTGGGCTTTCCCCCTAGCGTTGAGGGCATGGAGAAACCCCAGTCCGTCACGAACGCCGCCCTGCTGTGGACGACCGCGGTCGTCGCCGGCGTCATCGAAGCCGTCTTCGTCGTCAGCCAGACCGCCCAGGACACCGGGCTCGACTCGGGCGTCTGGACCGCCGTCGCCGTCCGCGGCCTGATCTACCTCGCCGTCATGGCCCTCATCGTCGTCTTCGCGACGGGCCGCCGCTGGGCCCGCTGGGCGCTCGCCGGGCTCCTGTCCGTGATCGGCCTCGCCTCGCTCGTCGTCGAACCCGCGCAGCAGCTCATGGACGGCGCCCCGTTCCTCGAAGCGTTCGGCGGCGACGGCCGGCTCATGATGGGGATCTTCGTCGCCCGCATGCTGCACGTCGCGGCCGTGCTCACCGCGACCATCGTCATGTTCAGCCCCAGTGCGAACGCCTACTTCAAGAAGCCCGCCGAGCCCGCGGCGGCCGTCGCGGCCTAACGCCCCCGCAGCCACGCGGCGTCGCCCGGCGCGAGGTCCGGGACCGACGCGACCTCCTCGATCAGGTCCCGCTCGCCCATGGCGGCGCGGAAGAACATCGCGGCCGTCACCCCGTGGCCGGGCCGGTGCACCACGTCGAGCTCGGCCCCGGCCTCGACGTGGCCCGGCTCGACCACCCGCAGGTACGGGCCCGGCCGGGCCTCGCGCGCGAACGTCTTCAGCCAGCCGCGCTCGTCGATCCACCCGCGGAACGTGCCGCACGGGATGCGCGCCCCGGTCACCTGGAGCACCAGCCCGCCGGGCCCGGCCCACCGCTCGCCGATGAGCGCCGCGTTCACGTCGTAGCCGCTCGTCGTCAGGTTCTCCCCGAACGCGCCCGGCCCGAACTCGCGGCCCACCAGGGCCCCGAAATGCGCGTAGTCCTCGCTCCCGAACACGTACACGGCCTGGTCGGTCCCGCCGTGGTTCGCCACGTCGCCGACGCGGTCGCCTGCGAGCCCCACCGAGCCGTCGCCCTTCGGCCCCGGCGAGGTCACCCGGACGGGGCCGTCCACGGGCCGCTTGTCGATGTACGTGGCCGCGAGGCCCTTCCACGGGTTCGCCCGCGGGCGGCCGACGTTCACCGAGAGGATCTTCACGCGCCGGAGCGTATCCCCGGGCGGCGTGCGCCTCAACCGCATTTGCGGTGTCGGAGCCCCCCGCTAGGCTTGCGGCGTGGGGGTGAGCACTCGGAAGCTGTTCCGCGACGACGCGGTGGTCCTGCGCACCTTCAAACTCGGCGAGGCCGACGCGATCGTGTCGCTCCTGGGCCGCACCCGCGGCCGCTACCGCGCCATGGCCAAGGGCCTGCGCCGCACCTCCTCGAAGTTCGGGGCCCGCCTCGCCCCCTTCAGCCACGTCGACCTCCAGCTCATCGAGGGCCGCGCCGAGCTCCACACCGTCACCCAGGCCGTCGGCCTGCACCTCTCGGGCGGCGCGATCAGCTCCGACTGGGCCGCGTACACCGCCGCGTGCGTCATCGCCGAGGCCGCCGAGCGGCTCGTCCCCGAGGACCACCAGCCCGACCTCGACGTGTTCCAGCTGACCCTCGGCGCCTTCCGCGCGCTCGCCGAGACCGAGCTGCCGCCGGTGCTCGTCATGGACTCGTACCTGCTGCGCGGCATGAAGTCCGCGGGCTGGGCGCCCTCGCTCGACCAGTGCGCCGTGTGCGGCGCCGACGGCCGCCACCGCGCGTTCGCCGTCGCCGCGGGCGGCGCCGTCTGCGGCGACTGCCGCCCCGGCGGCGCCTCCGTCCCCGCGCCCTCGTCCCTGGAGCTCATGCGCGCCTTGGAGTCCGGCGACTGGGGCAACGCCGTCGCCGCCGACCCCCGCCAGCGCAGCGAGGCCGCGGGCCTCATCGCCGCCCACTTCCAATGGCACTCCGAGCGGCCCCTGCGCACCCTCAAGTACGTCCCCCACGGCCGCGGCGGTCTCTGAGGGGCGCGCTCGCGCACGCCGCGGGCGAACGCGAGGGATTCGCGGGTTCGCTGGCGCCCCCGCTTTCAAGCGTGCCCGGTGGGTCCGACAGCGGCGGCCGCGACTGCGGTCGCGGCGGCAGTCGAGGCGGCTGCGGCCGTGACTGCGACAGCGGTCGCGACGACGGCGGTCGGGCCGTCGGTCGGGGGCGGCCGGGGCGAGGAGCGCTCGGGGCGGGACTACGATCGAGGCCCCGCCGGGCGCCGCCGCGCAGGCGGTCTCCCCGCCGAGTTGGAGGTCCAGTGAGCCGCACGTACGAGCCGCCGAAGCCGCACCCGTCGGGCGCGGTGCCGCCCGAGCTGCCGCGCGACCTGGTGCCGAGGCACGTGGCGCTCGTGATGGACGGGAACGGCCGGTGGGCCAAGGAGCGCGGGCTCAAGCGCACCGAGGGCCACACGATGGGCGAGGCGTCGCTGTTCGACACGATCGAGGGCGCGATCGAGATGGGCGTGGGCACCCTCTCCGCGTACGCGTTCTCGACCGAGAACTGGCGGCGCAGCCCCGACGAGGTGCGGTGGCTCATGGGCTTCAACCGGGACGTCATCCACCGCCGCCGCGACGAGCTCCACGCCATGGGCGTGCGCATCCGCTGGGCCGGGCGCCGCCCGAAACTGTGGAAGAGCGTCATCAAGGAACTCGAAGTGGCCGAGGAGATGTCGAAGGACAACGACAAGATCACGCTCCAGTTCTGCGTGAACTACGGCGGCCGCGCCGAGATCGCCGACGCCGCCGCGGCCCTCGCCCGCGACGTCAAGGCCGGGCGCCTCAACCCCGAGCGCGTCACCGAGAAGACCTTCGCCCGCTACCTGTACAACCCGGACCTGCCCGACGTGGACCTGTTCCTGCGCCCCTCCGGCGAGCAGCGCACCTCGAACTTCCTGCCCTGGCAGTCCGCGTACGCCGAGCTCGTCTACATGGACGTCCTGTGGCCCGACTTCGACCGCCGCGACCTGTGGCGCGCGTGCGAGATCTACGCCCGCCGCGACCGCCGCTTCGGCGGCGCCGAGCCCAACCCGGTCGCCGCTAGCTGAACGGCGTGAAGCCCCGGCCGCGCTCCTGGTCGGCCTGGAGCTTGTCGACCGTGGTCTGGAGCCGGTCGATCCGCTCCAGGATGAGCGCGGTGTCCGCCGAGACCTGCTCGTCCAGGTCGTCGAGGCGCTGCGCCTCCTCCATGGACGCGAGCACCACGCCGAGGAGCAGGTTCACCAGCACGAACGCGCCGAACAGGATGAACACCAGGTAGTACGGCAGCGTCCATATGTTGTGCTCCATGCTGTTGCGCATGACGTTGCCCATGTCGTCGAACGCCACCAGCTGGAACAGGTTGAGCAGGGTCTTCCCGACGGTGCCGAAGTGCTCGGGGTCGGAGGCGCTGAACGCGATCCACCCGACCATCGCCCACAGGTACATGACCACGCCCGTCAGCGCGAACACGCCCGCCGACTTCGGCAGCGCCTTCCCGGCCGCGACCAGGATGATCCGCAGCGACGGCAGCGACCGGAAGATCCGCACGATCCGCGCCAGCCGCAGCATCCGCAGGATCGTCACGTTCTCGCGCAGACCCGGCATGAACGACGCCACCACGATCACGAAGTCGAAGACGTTCCAGGCGTCCTTGAAGAACCGCAGCGGCCGCCGCCCGAACGACACCAGCCCCGCCAGCACCTCGAACGTGAAGAACCCCAGGCACACGTAGTCGACCCAGTGCAGGAACTCTGCGGTCGCCGCCGAGTGCGGGAACGTCATCGCGCCCAGCGCCGCCGCGTTGACGAGGATGACCACCATCGACACCGTCTGGAACCGAGGGCTCGCCAGCAGGGCCCTGCAGGCGGCGGGGATACGGCTGGGGTCGGTACCAAGGGTGGGAACGCGCACCGCACAAGAGTAGTAAGCCCGTACACCCGCCGACTGCGGAGGTGAGCGGGCCGGTGACGCATTCGGCGCACCCCATGCCGCACAATGGGGCCGTGAGCGCCGACCTCGCCGACACCGACGCCCCCGCCGCCGAGCGCCCCCCGCGCGCCCGCCGCGGGCTCACCTCCATCGAGGCCCTCGGGCTGCTCCTCGTCTTCGGCCTCACCGCCAGGCCCGGCCTCACCGACCTCTTCGCCGCCCCCGCCGCCCAGGCCTGGGCCGCGAGATTCGTCGCCGTCTGCGTCCAGGCGTTCCCCTTCCTCGTCCTCGGCGTCGCCCTCTCCGCCGCCATCAGCGCGTTCGTGCCCGCCGGGTTCTTCCACCGGGCCGTCCCCAAGCGAGCCGCGCTCGCCGTCCCCGTCGCGGGCGTCGCCGGAGCCGTCCTCCCCGCCTGCGAATGCGCCTCCGTGCCCGTCGCCGGGGCCCTCGTGCGCCGCGGCGTCGCCCCCGCCGCCGCGTTCACGTTCATGCTCGCGTCCCCGGCCATCAACCCGATCGTCGTCGTCTCCACGTTCGTGGCCTTCCCCGGCAACCCGGAGATGGTCGCCGCGCGCGTGTGCGCCTCCCTGGCCGCCGCGATCGGCATCGGATGGCTGTGGGCGAAGCTCGGCCGCACCGAGTGGCTGCGCCTGCCCGAGCACCGCCACCACGACGACGGCAGATGGGCCGCGTACTGGGCCGCGATCCGCCACGACTTCCTCCACGCCGGCGGCTACCTCGTCATCGGCGCCGCCATCGCCGCCAGCCTGAACACCCTCGTCCCCGAGACGTGGCTCGCGCCCATCGCCGACAGCCCCGTCCTCGGCGTCCTCGCGCTGGCGGTCCTCGCGGTGCTCGTGTCGATCTGCTCGGAGTCGGACGCGTTCGTGGCCGCGTCCCTGACCCAGTTCTCGCCCACCGCGAAGCTCGCGTTCATGGTCGTGGGCCCGTTCATCGACGTGAAGCTCGCGGCCATGCAGGCCGGGACGTTCGGCCGCCGCTTCGCGGTCCGGTTCGCCCCGGCGGCATTCCTCGCGGCGCTCGCCGCCGCCGCGCTGATGGGAGTGGTCTGGCTGTGAGACGCGACGCGCAGGCGGTCGTCCTGCTCCTGGTCGGCGGCGGGATGCTGCGCCTGGCCTGGACCGGCGACTACCTCGACTACGTCAAGCCCTACGCGTTCTGGCTCATCGTGCCCGCCGGGGTGCTGCTCATCGCGGTCGCCGCGATCACGGGCGTCCAGGCGTGGCAGGGCCGCGGGGAGGCCGACGACGGGCACGGGCACGGGCACGGCGAGCCGAAGGTGGCGTGGCTGCTGCTCGCGCCGGTGGTCGGGATGCTGCTGGTGGCCCCCGACGCGCTCGGGTCGTACGAGGCGGAGCGGACGGGCACCGTCGTGGGAGCCGAGGAGTCCCGGTCGAGCTACCCGGCGCTGCCCGACGACGTGGACCCGGTGCCGCTCACCCTCCTCGACTACGCCGCGCGCGCGATCTTCGACGAGGGCCAGACCCTGGAGGGCCACCGCATCCAGTTGCGCGGCTTCATCCTCTACGAGGGTGACGAGCCGCAGCTCGCGCGCATGGTCGTCTCCTGCTGCGCCGCCGACGCCCGGCCCGTGAAGATCGGCTTCGAGGGCGACGTGCCCGCCGGCCTGGAGCCGGACCAGTGGGTCGAGGTCGTGGGGGAGTACACCCCCAGGCAGGGCCGCGACGAGATCAACGGCGAGCTCGTCCCGTACATCGAGGTCGAGTCGGTCACCGGCATCCCCGCCCCCGACAACGAGTACCAGTAGCCCGTCACTCTTTCGCGTGATCCGGGTCATGCGGCCGCGGCCGTGCGACCCTGAACGTGAGGCGTTCCCGCAGCTCGCGGCCGACCGGCCGCGGCGCGCCGCTCATATTAGATGTTGACAATGATTGTCATGACGGAGCAGGGTTCAAGCATGCGCCGATCCAGCTTGCTCATCCTCCCCATCGCCGGCCTCGCCGCCGCCGGCACCCTCGCCGCGTGCGGCGGGGAAGGCGGCTCCGACGACGGCACCACCAGCGTCGTCGCCGCGTTCTACCCCCTCGCCTACGCCACCGAGCAGGTCGGCGGCGACGACGTCGCGGTCACCAACCTCACCCCCGCCGGCCAGGAGCCCCACGACCTCGAACTCGCCCCCTCCGACATCGCCGCCATCGAAGAGGCCGACTACGTCGTCTACCTCAAGGGCTTCATCCCCGAACTCGACGCCGCCATCGAGCAGTACGCCTCCGACAAGGCCCTCGACGTGTCCACCGCCGTCGACACCATCGGCTACGACGCCACCCAGGCCCTCGCCGAGGACGACCACGACCACGCCGAGGACGAGGACCACGCCGAGGAGGAGGGCGAGGACCACGACCACGAGGGGCTCGAAGGCACCGACCCGCACGTGTGGCTCGACCCGACCCGCTTCGCCCAGATCGGCACCGCCGTCGCCGACGGCCTCGCCGGGATCGACGAGGCCAACGCCGCCGACTACACCGCCGCCGCGGAGCAGTTCACCGCAGACCTCGCCGACCTCGACGCCGAGTTCACCGACGGCCTCGCCGCCCGCACCAGCGACGCCATCGTCACCTCCCACGCCGCGTTCGGCTACCTCGCCGACCGCTACGGCCTCACCCAGGTCGCCATCTCCGGCCTCAGCCCCGACCAGGAGCCCGACTCGCAGCGCATGGCCGACGTCGCCCACTACGTCGAGGAGAACGGGGTCACGACGATCTTCTTCGAGACCCTCGTGTCCCCCGACATCGCCGACACCCTCGCCGCCGAGTCCGGCGCGACCACCGCCGTCCTCAACCCCCTCGAAGGGCTCACCGACGACCAGGCCGACGCCGGGGACGACTACTTCACTGTGATGCGGGAGAACCTGGCCGCGTTGCAGACCGCCCTCGGCGCGGCGTAAGGCAGCATTACCCAGATGCCCGTCCTCACCGTCCGCGGCGCGACCGTCTCCTACGGCGGCCGCGCCGTCGTGCGCGGCGCCGACCTCGCCGTCGCCCCCGGAGAGGCCGTGGCCCTCATGGGCGCCAACGGCTCCGGGAAGTCCACGCTCATCAAGGCCGTCGCCGGGCTCGTGCCCCTCGCGGGAGGCGCGATCGAGCTGTTCGGCACCCCGCAGAAGCGCTTCCGCGACTGGAAGCGCATCGGCTACGTTCCCCAGCGCACCGGCGCGGCCTCCGGCGTCCCCTCCACCGCCGCCGAGGTCGTCTCCCAGGGCCGCCTCGCCCACCGCCTCCTCGGGATGCCCGCGCGCCGCGCCGACCGCGACGCCGTCGCCCGCTCCCTCGCCGAAGTCGGCCTCGCCGACCACGCCCACTGCTCCGTGGACACGCTCTCCGGCGGCCAGCAGCAGCGCGTCCTCATCGCCCGCGCCCTCGCCACCGACCCCGACCTGCTCATCATGGACGAGCCCACCGTGGGCGTGGACGCCGAGACGCAGACCGCGCTCGCCGCCGTCGTCGCCGACCGGATCGACGCCGGGTGCGCGGTCCTGCTCGTCACCCACGAACTCGGCCCGCTCACCGACCGCCTCGACCGCGCCGTGGTCCTCGCCGACGGGAAGGTCGTCCACGACGGCGCGCCCCCGCGCCCGGTCGGCGAGCACGCCGACCCCGCCCATGAGCACCTCCACCCGCACGCCAACGGCCACAACGGCCCCGACGGCACCGACGACCTCTGGGGCGGCAAGTGATCTTCGAGTACTTCCAGTACGAGTTCATGCAGCGCGCCCTGCTCAGCGCGCTCGTCGTCGGCCTCTGCGCGCCCACCGTCGGCGTGTTCCTCGTCCAGAAGCGCCTCGCGCTCATCGGCGACGGCCTCGGCCACGTCGCCCTCACCGGCGTCGCAGTCGGGTTCCTCACCGGCGCCGCGCCCGTGTGGACGACGCTCGCGGTCACCGTCGCCGCCGCCGTCGTCATGGAGCTGCTGCGCGCCAAGTCCAAGACCTCCGGGGACGTGGCCCTCGCGATGCTGTTCTACGGCGGCCTCGCGGGCGGCGTCTATCTCACCGGCATCGCCTCCGACAAGGGCGTCGCGAACCTCCAGCAGTACCTGTTCGGGTCGCTGCTCACCGCCGGGTGGTCCGAGGTGTGGACGATCGTCGTCGGCGGCGCGGCCGTCGCCGCCCTCATGCTGGTGCTGCGGCCCTGGCTCACCGCGATCTGCGCCGACGAGCAGTACGCGCGCGTCTCGGGCCTGCCCGTGGCCGCGCTCAACCTGCTGCTCCTGATCACCACCGCCGTGACCGTCTCGGTGTCGATGCGCGCGGTCGGCATCCTCCTGGTGAGCGCGCTCCTGGTGATCCCCGTGGTCACCGTCCAGCAGTTCACGCGCTCGTTCAAGACCACCATGTTCGCGTCGATGGCCGCCGGGTTCCTCATCTCCGGCGCGGGCGTCCTCACCTCGGCCGCCCAGGACGTGCCGCCGGGCGCGACCATCGTGCTCATCGGTGTCGCCGTGTTCGTCGCCACCGCCGTCCTCGCGGCCCTGACCCGGCGCGTCCGCCAGACCCGCCGCCGCCATCTGCCCCCCGAAGGCGAGCCGCTCGAAGTCGAACTGCCCGCGAAAGCATGACCGCCGCGGCACCTGGGACCTCACCGGGGCCGGCGACGCGATATTTTTGCGGAGTGCGGACCGAGACCGAGCTAGCCGAAGAATCCACGCCCGCCGACTACGAGTCGGCGGGGGAGCTGCTGCGCGCGCTCGCGGCGCCGCTGCGGATCGCGATCGTCATGGAGCTGGCCGCGGGCCCCAAGTACGTGCACCAGATCGTCGAGACCCTCGGCGTCACGCAGCCGCTCGTCTCGCAGCACCTGCGGGTCCTGCGCGGCGCGGGCATCGTGCGCGGCACCAGGTCGGGCCGGGAGATCTCGTACTCGCTCATCGACGACCACATCGCGCACATCGTCACCGACGCCGTCAACCACGCCAGGGAGGAGCACCAGTGACCGCCAAGCCCCCGGCCGAGAACATGGCCAGGTCCACGAAGCAGCGGACCGCGATCCTCGACCTGCTCGAACACGACGACGCCTTCCGCAGCGCCCAGGACCTCCACGCGATCCTCCGCGACGCCGGGTCCAAGATCGGCCTGACCACGGTCTACCGCACCCTCCAGGCGTTCGCCGAGGCCGACATCGTCGACGTCATGCGCCTGCCCGGCGGCGACCACCTGTACCGGCTGTGCGCCGCCGAGGAGCACCACCACCACCTGGTCTGCCGCTCGTGCGGCAAGACCGCGGAGGTCGCCGGGCCGACCGTGGAGCGCTGGGCCAACAAGGTCGCGGCCGAGCACGGCTTCACCGACGTCGGGCACACGCTCGAACTCCACGGCCTCTGCGCCGACTGCTCGCGTACCGCGGCCGGACAGTAGGGTGGGCACCGTGCTGGTTGTATATCGTTTCGCCGTAACCGAAGGCGAGACGGAGAGCTTCTCGCGCGACGCCGAGGACGCCCTCGCGGCGCTCGCCTCCTGCGGCGGCTACGCGCGCGGGGGGCTCGGCCGCGCGCTCGACGACTTCGACGCCGCCGACGAGGTCTGGATGCTGTGGACCGAGTGGGACGACGTCGGCTCCTACCGCCGCTCGCTCTCGAACTTCCAGGTCAAGATGGCCACGCCGCTCCTGTCGCGGGCCCTGCCCGAGGCGTCGGGCTTCGAGGTCCTCGCCGAGTGCGCGCCGGGCGGGACGCCCTACCGCACCGACTCCGACCGCGAGGCCGACCCCGAGGCCGCCCGCCGGGAGGCCGCCCGATGAGCGACCGCGACGCCGCGCGCCCCGACGGGGCCGCGCCGCCCGACCCTGGAGCCGT
Source organism: Glycomyces mayteni (assembly GCF_042428885.1). Classification (NCBI taxonomy): domain Bacteria; kingdom Bacillati; phylum Actinomycetota; class Actinomycetes; order Glycomycetales; family Glycomycetaceae; genus Glycomyces; species Glycomyces mayteni. The sequence continues at coordinate 198,211 of NZ_JBHMBP010000003.1, read as the reverse complement.
CCCCGCCGCACCGGCCCCCGAGCACGTCCCGGACCCCGGACCGGCCCCCGAGCCCGTCCCCGCGTCGGAGCACGTCCCGGTCCCCGAGCAGGTGCAGGACCCCGCGCCGGAGCCCGAGCTGGTCGAGCACGTCGAGCCGCCGCTGGAACCGGTCCCCGACCGCGAGCCCGCCCCCGAGCCCGAGGCGCCCGCGACCCATGACACCGGGCCGATCGAGATCGAGCCGCACACCTCCGTCGAGGCCGTCGCCGAACCGGCCGCGCCCGCGCAGGTCGCCCCCGAGCCCGGGGCCGCCCCGATCCCGTTCGAGCCCGAGCCGTCCGTCCCCGAACCGGCCGGGGCCGTCCCGCCGGTGGCGCTTGAGAGCGGCATCGACGCCGCCCTCAACCCCGAGGCGGGCGCCGACCTGGGGACCGCCGACACGCTCGCGCTCCCGCCGACCACCGCGGCCGTCGAGCCCACGCCCCCCGTGGTCTCCTCCGCGCCGCCGCCCCCCACGGGCGTCCCGGTGCCGTTCGCGGCCCCGCCCACCGAGCGCAACGGCGGTCGCTTCGCGCTCAAGCTGGTCCTGGGCATCGGCGGCGGCACCGCGCTCGTGACCGCGGTCGCCATCGCCCTGTTCATGGCGTTCGCGACCTTCACGAACTCCGTGACCGACCAGATCGAGGCCACGGCCGGGGACTTCGTCGCCGAGCTCGCCGACGAGGACTGGGACGGCGCGTACGCGATGCTCTGCGCCGAGATGCGCGACCGCCCCGCCGAGGACTACATCGCCGAATGGGAGTCCTGGGACGCGGCCACCGCCGAGGTCCAGCCGCTGGGCTACAACGACCTCGACGTGCGGGTGCGCCTCGCGGACGGCTCGCAGATCGCGCTCGTCGTCCCCGTCGAGCAGACCGCGCAGACCATCGGCACCAGCGTCTGCGGCTGGTACGACGTCGAAGGCTGAGGCGCGCGCCTAGCCGCTGTACGGGGGCTGCGGCGAGTACGGCTGCGGCGGTTGGGCTCCCGGCCCTTGCGGCGGGTACTGCTGCGGCGGCCCGTACTGGCCCTGCGGCTGCGTCCCGTACTGCGCCTGCGGCACGACCACGATCAGGGCCGTCCCGCCCTTCCCGGGCGTCCAGGACCGCACGGCGGGCGTGAGCACCGCGATGAACAGGGCGATGACGAGCAGCGCGACGAGGTCCTGGCGGACCAGGGTCACGGTCCAGTTCGCCTTGTCCGGCGGGAGCGTGTACTCGCTGTACCTGACGTAGTCCATGGTCTGCGCGACGGCGATGAGCCCCCACGGCAGGACCAGGACCGAGGTCCACACGACGGTGAACACGCGCGCGCCGAACGAACCGCGCAGGACGCCGAGCGCCGCGACGATCCCGAAGGCGACGGTCAGGACCGCCGTCGCGGCGGTGACCATGGTGAGCCCGGTCCCGTACCCCATCGCCATGTACTCGACGCCGAAGCCGCCGTTGTGGAGCGCGACCAGGGTCCGGATCGTGCCGAACGCGGTCCACGCGGCGAGGGCGACGACCAGGCCCGCGAGGATCGCCGCGAACGTCGCCGCGCCCGGCCGCGTCGCGGGCCGCTCCGGGGCCGCGCCCTGCGCGAACCCGCCCGGCGCGCCCGGGAGCCGCACCTCGCCCCGCTGGATGCGGTGCATGAGGATCCACTGCCGCGCGGACTTGGAGCACAGGAGGCCCAGGAGCGTCCCGTACAGGCCGCCGAGGGCGATGCCGACGAGGAGCGAGACCCACCCGGTCTCGATGTAGACGATCCCGAAGACGATCGCGACGGCGCTGATGGCGAGGCCGAGGATCGCCGAGACGAGCGACCAGATCCACGCCCAGCGCTTGCCGCGGGTGATGTGGATGCCGGAGGCGAGCGCCTGGACCGTCGAGTACACGGCGAATGCGAGCCCGATGAGGCTGAACGGGTTGAAGTAGTTGACCAGGCCGATCGCCGAGCCGATGTCGCCGATCCCGGCGAGGGCCGTGAAGATCCACAGGATGACCTGGACGCCGGTGATCGTCCCGGGCTTGGCCATCGTCATCGCGGGCGGCGGGAGCTGCCCGGGGACCGGCTGGTCCGGGTTGTGGTGCACCGGCCCGTACGCGCCGCCCGGGCCCGCCTGCTGCTGCGGCGGCGCGGGGGCGGGCTGGTACTGGAGGTGCATCCGGTCGGGCGGCGGGGGCGGGAAGGTCATCGGGGCGGGTTCCTCGCGGGTCGTGGGGCGCGGTCGGCGGCACGCGGCCGACGGCGCGGCCGGGTGTTCGGTAGCGGTCACCTTACCGGAAGCGGACCAGCGGAGGCGTCCGCTCGGAGCGGGGTTTTCACGCGTCCCGGGGATGCGGCGGTTTGCTAGTCTGACTGACGCTGAACGACCTCCGATCAGAGCAGGACGCGCCGTGTCTGAGACAACGCCCACTTCCCATACGTTCCAAGTGGACCTGCGCGGACTGGTGGACCTGCTCTCGCACCACCTGTACTCCTCGCCGAAGGTGTACGTGCGCGAGCTCCTCCAGAACGCGGTGGACGCCGTCACCGCGCGCCGCCAGATCGACCCCGGCTTCGCCGCCGAGGGCGCCCCGGTGCGGATCACCGCCGAGGGGACGCGGCTGCTCGTCACCGATCCCGGTGTGGGCCTGACGGTCGCGGAGGTCCACAAGCTCCTCGCCACGATCGGCGGCTCGTCCAAGCGGGACGAGGAGATCGAGGGCGCGCGCCGGGACTTCCTGGGGCAGTTCGGGATCGGCCTCCTCGCGTGCTTCACCGTCGCGTCGGTCATCACCGTGACCTCCAAGTCCGCGAAGGACCCCGCCGCGCCCGTGGTCCGCTGGTCCGCGCGCGACGACGGCTCCTACACCGTCACCGAGGTCCCCGACGCCGAGCACCCCGAGCCCGGCACCACCGTGGAGCTGACCGCCCGCCCCGGCGAGGACTGGCTCCAGCCGCACCGCGTCGTCCAGCTCGCCCGCGAGTACGGCTCCCTGCTGCCGGTCGAGGTCACCGTGTTCGGCGGCGGCGCGCCCGAGCGGATCACCGACACGCCGCCGCTGTGGGAGCGGCGGCACCCCAACGCGACCGCGCGGCGGCTCGCCCTCAACCGCTACTGCGAGAACGTCATGGGCTTCCCGCCCCTCGACGTCATCGACCTCGACGTGCCCCTGTCCGGTCTCAAGGGCGTCGCGTTCGTGCTCCCGCACGCCGCGTCCCCCTCGGCCCGGCCCGCGCACCGCGTGCACCTCAAGCGCATGCTGCTCACCGAGACCGCCGACAACCTGGTCCCCGAGTGGGCGTTCTTCGTGCGCTGCGTGGTCGACACGGACTCCTTGCGGCCCACCGCCTCCCGCGAGTCCCTCTACGACGACGAGGCCCTCGCCGTCGCCCGCGACGCGATCGGCGCGCAGATCCGCGAGTGGATCTCCCGCCTCGCCGCCGAGGACCCGACCCGCCTGGAGGCGTTCCTCGCCGTCCACGAGCTCGGCGTCAAGGCCCTCGCCCGCCACGACGAGGAGCTGCTCGCCGCGATGCTCCCGTGGCTGCGGTTCGAGACCACCGCCGGGCGCACCGGCCTCCCCGAGTTCGCCCGCGCCCACCAGCCGGTCTACCTCGCTTCCACCGTGGACGAGTTCCGGCAGGTCGCCCAGATCGCCGCCGCCCAGGGCATCGGCGTCGTCAACGGCGGCTACACGTACGACGCCGAGCTCGTGCAGGCCCTGCCGCGCCTCGACCCCGACGTCAAGATCGAGCACCTCCAGCCCGGCGTCATCTCCGCGAGCCTCGACCCGGTCCCCGCCCGCGAGGAGCTGGCCCTCCAGTCGTTCCTCGCCGCCGCGCGCGCCCGCCTCGACGCGGTCGACGTGGACGTCGTCGTCCGCGAGTTCAACCCCGTCTCGGTGCCCGCGCTGCTCCTCGACGACCGCGAGGCCCGCCGCGAGCGCCAGCGCGCCGAGGCCGAGGCGCAGGCCGACGACCTGTGGGGCGGCATCCTCGCCTCCATCAAGCAGCACGCCCCGCGTGCGCAGCTCGTCCTCAACCACCGCAACCCCACCGTGCGGCGCGTCAGCGGCATCGCCGACGCCGACCTGGCCGGGACCGCCGTCGAGTCGCTGTACGGGCAGGCCCTGCTCATGAGCCACCGGCCGCTGCGCAGCGCCGACACCGCGCTCCTCAACCGCTCCTTCATGAATCTGCTGGAACACGTTACAAAGGATTAGACGAACCCCCGCCGAGAAAGACCGAGGACCCGCGATGGCCACTCCCGACCCCGACGCGATCTGGCGTCTGCTCAACGAGGCCCGCTTCGAGGAGGCCGGCGAGGCGAAGGTCGCGGCACTGGAGCGGGCCGTCGAGGCCGCGGACGCGGTCGGCGACCCCGAGCTGGTCAACTACGCGCTCAACGGCCTGGTCGACGCGTACGAGTTCTCCCGCGACTCCACGCGCCTGCTCGTCCCGTTCGCGCGGCTCCTGCGCTCCTTCGACACCCGCCCCGAGCACTTCGACGCCTACTTGACGCGCTCGCTGTACTGGACGTTCAAGTGGATCGTCGACTCGATGATCGAGCAGCCCGACGTGCCGCTCGAATCGATCGAGCACTGGCTCCAGGAGATGCGCCGCCGCTACGCCGAGGCCGGGTACTCGATGCACGCGCCCGCGGCCTACGAGATGCAGCTGGCGTTCCACACCGGCGACTACGACCGGGTCGCGCGCGCCATCGAGGCCCTCGGCGAGGCCGAGGAGGACGACATGTCCGACTGCACCGCATGCCAGTTCACGACCCTCGCGACGATCGTGTTCTACGCGGAGGAGGACTCCGCGGACGCGGCCATGGAGATGCTGGAGCCGGTCCTGGCGGGCGAGCACTCGTGCGCCCACGAGCCGCACTACGGGCTGGCCCTGTCGCTGCTGCCGCTCGTGGAGCTGGGCCGACCGGCCGAGGCCCGCGCGAACCACCTGCGCGGCTACCAGATGTGCCGCGGCAAGGAGGACATGGTCCCGATGATCGCGCTGCACATCGAGTTCTGCGCGCTCACCGGGAACGAGCACCGGGCCGTGGAGATCCTCGCCGACCACGCCCGCTTCTTCGACCTCGACCTGGGGGTGCGCGAGCGCCAGCGGCTCCTTGAGGTCGCCGTGCTCACCTGCCGCCGCCTCGCGGCCCTCGGGTTCGCGGACGCGGCCGTGCCGGGCCCGGGCGGGCGCGAGTGGACCGCCTCCGGGCTGCACGACTGGGCCGAGGCCGAGCGGCAGGCGATCTGCGCGCGCTTCGACGCCCGCAACGGCAGCGACCACCACTCCCGCATGTCCGCGTGCGTCGTGGAGTCCACGCCCTACGACGAACCGGTCCACCTGGGCCTCAAGGAGCCCCGTGCGGTCGAGGCCCGCGTGGAGCTGCCCGCGGACGAGCCGGTCGAGGGCCCCGCGCTCGACGCGGCCATCGACGCCGCCTACGCCGCGTACGACGCGTGCTCCCCGGACACGTGGAAGGCCTGGCTCAAGGTCGGCGCGATCGCCGACCGGCTCGGCATCGAGCTGATCGCCGAGCACCGCGCCGAGATCGCGCACGCCGAGTCCGCGCGCGCCGACGACCCCGAGGCCGTGGAGTCGGGCCTGCGCCGCGCCGTGGCCCTGTTCGGCACCGCGGGCCAGCCGGGCCGCGCGCTCGTCGCGGAGGCGTTCCTGCTCATCCACCGCGCCGAGACCGCCCCCGACGAGGTGAGGGCCGGGGCCGCGCAGGTCGCCGCCACGGCCCTGCGGCTGCGCGGCGAGCACCGCATCGACGACCGCAGCCTGCACACCAGCCAGGTCCTCGCCATGCGCGCCGAGTACCTCACCGGCGACCCCGCGCCCGACCTGGACGCCCGCGCCGAGGCCCTCGACGCCGAGCTCGCCGACCTGCCCGACCGCCGCTACGCGCTCATCCGCCGCTGCGACCTCCTCGACCTGCGCGCCCGCCTCACCGACGACACCGACGCCAAGACGTGGCTGCTCACCGCCGAACGCGACGTCGCCCGCGCCGCCGACGCCGGATGGGCCGTGGCCCGCGCCAGCGCCGACCTCGCCGACCAGATCGGCCTCGCCGGGGACTTCGAGGCGGCGTACGCGGTCACCCGCGACGGCCTCACCGCCCTCGGCGACGAGCCGAGCCGCACCATCGCCGCGAAGCTGCACCTCCAGGCCGCGGAGTTCCGGATGCGCCAGGGCGACCACGAGGGCACCTACGAGCACGCCCTCGCCGCGTCCGTGCACTGCGACGCGGTCGGCATGGCCGTCCCCGGGGCCGTGGCCCGCCACCTCATGGGCACGGCGCTCGTGGAGCTGGACCGGCGCGCCGAGGCCGTCCCGATCCTCGAAGCGGCCCTCGACGACCTGCCCGACGCGGAGGCGTGGCGGGCCTGCAACATCCGCTTCAACCTCGCCGAGGCGTACGACAAGCAGGACGACACGCGCCGCGGCGTCGAGCACGGCCTCGCCGCGCTCGCCCTCATGGAGACCCGCCCCGAGCTCGGCAGGGCCCCGTTGTACGCGGACACGCTGTTCCTCACCGGGGAGCTGCTGGAGAAGCTCGGCGAGCACGACCACGCCCTGGAGGTGTACACGCGCGCCGCCGAGGCCGCCGAGGAGATCGGGGACCTCACGTCGTGGGCGCGGGTGAGCCGCGCCCGGGTGTGGCTGCTGCGCACCATCTCCGGGGACGCCGCGTTCGGCGAGGGCCTCCAGTCGATGGCGCACATCGCCGCGGGCCTGATCGCGCAGCGCGCCGACCGGGGCCTGCCCGAGGAGGTCCGCGAGGCGGCCCGCTTCGAGCTGGGGGAGACCTACCGGCAGCACGCGCAGCTGACGTTCCAGTTCCTGGAGTCGCAGGCGGGGGAGCCGGGGCTGCGGCGCGACGAGGCGGAGCCGGTGCTCGACCTCCAGCGGCGGGCGCTCGCCGTGTTCCGGGACGGGCCGCTGCTGCTGGAGCGGGCGTCGTTGACGGCGCACCAGACGATGTGGCTGCTGTCGGAGCTGGGGGACGCGGCGGGCGCGGTGGAGACGGGGGAGGAGGCCCTCGGCTGGCTGGCGTCCCCGGAGCACGCGGAGGCGCGGGAGGGGTTCGTGCAGCACCTCGCGGATCTGCGCGGCGGCGGCGGCGCGGTTTGACGCGGCGGGCCTGACGGCGGCGGGGCCGCCCGCGCGAGGTACGCTTGCGCACTGGCGGCATGGGCGCACACGCGGTGTGCCCGAGTGTTCTGCACCTGGTCGAAACTGGGTTGAACATCCGCCGAAAAGCGAACAGTCTGTTCGCGGAACCTATCCGCAGTCTCACCGACCGCCAGCCGGATCGAGAGGAATCATCGTGTCCCAGGACCGCACCGAAGCGCTCATCAGCCTGTCCAAACGCCGCGGCTTCGTCTTCCCCAGTTCGGAGATCTACGGAGGCACCCGCTCTGCTTGGGACTACGGCCCGCTCGGTGTGGAGCTGAAGGAGAACATCCGCCGCGAGTGGTGGAACGCGATGGTCCGGGAGCGCGACGACGTCGTCGGCCTCGACTCCGCCGTGGTCCTCAACCCGCAGGTGTGGGTCGCCAGCGGCCACCTGGAGGAGTTCACCGACCCGCTCACCGAGTGCCAGTCGTGCCACAAGCGCTTCCGCGCCGACCACCTCGTGGAGGCGTACCAGGAGAAGCACGACGGCGCCGAGCCCGAGAACGGCCTCGCCGACCTCGCGTGCCCGCACTGCGGGGCCCGCGGCTCCTTCACCGAGCCGCGCATGTTCAACGGCATGATGAAGACGTTCCTGGGCGCCGTCGAGGACTCCGAGAACACGCACTACCTGCGTCCGGAGACCGCGCAGGGCATCTTCGTGAACTTCACGAACGTGATGACGGCCTCGCGCCGCAAGCCGCCGTTCGGCATCGCGCAGACCGGCAAGAGCTTCCGCAACGAGATCACGCCGGGCAACTTCATCTTCCGCACCCGCGAGTTCGAGCAGATGGAGATGGAGTTCTTCGTCGAGCCGGGCACGGACGAGGAGTGGCACGAGTACTGGCTGAACGAGCGCTGGAAGTGGTATGTGGACCTCGGCCTGTCCGAGGCGAACCTGCGACGCTTCGAGCACCCGCAGGACAAGCTGTCGCACTACTCGAAGCGCACCGTCGACATCGAGTACCGCTTCAACTTCGCGGGCAGCGAGTTCGGCGAGCTTGAGGGCATCGCGAACCGCACCGACTTCGACCTGTCGACGCACTCGAAGCACTCGGGCGCGGACCTGTCGTACTTCGACCAGGCCAAGGGCGAGCGGTGGACGCCGTACGTCATCGAGCCCGCGGCGGGCCTGACCCGCTCGGTGCTGGCGTTCCTGCTGGAGGCGTACGACGTGGACGAGGCCCCGAACACCAAGGGCGGCGTCGACAAGCGCACGGTCCTGCGGTTCGACCCGCGCCTGGCCCCCGTCAAGGCCGCGGTGCTGCCGCTGAGCCGCAACGAGGACCTGTCGCCGAAGGCGAAGGACCTGGCCGCGCGCCTGCGCCGCCACTGGAACGTCGACTTCGACGACGCCGGCGCGATCGGCCGCCGCTACCGCCGCGCCGACGAGATCGGCACGCCGTACTGCATCACCGTGGACTTCGACACGCTCGAAGACCAGGCCGTGACGATCCGCGACCGCGACTCGATGAAGCAGGAGCGCGTGGCCCTCGACCAGGTCGAGCGCTACCTCCTCGAACGGCTCTAGCCGCCGAACCTCCGGGGGCCGATCTCGATCCTGTCGAGGTCGGCCCCTTCGGGTATCCAGGAGGCGTGCAGGTCCAGCTCCTGCACCGACTCGCCCGCGGCGACGGTGCGCCAGCCCGCGGAGCCGAGGTCGAACGAGAACGGGTCCTGCCCGGCGGGGAGGCCGCCGATCAGCGTCCCCTCCTCGTCGCGGAACATGATCGAGATCCGGATCTCCTGCTCGACGGCGCTCGTCACGGAGTAGTGGACGCGGTAGCCGTCGGGGCTGAGCAGCGGGTCCACGGCGAGCACCGACAGCTCCGGGAGGGGCTCGACGAACACCCAGTCGCGCTGCTCGGGGGTGAGGTCCGCGGGCTCGGGGGCGAGGAACGACGGCTCGCGCGAGGTCACGCGGAGGCGCTCCACGGGGGTGTCGAACAGGGCCGCGGAGAGCACGAACCCGAGCTGCACGGTGGTGTCGGCGGGGATCGGGTTGGGGTAGAAGCTCTCCAGGTCGTCCTCGGTGCCGTCGGCGGCGAGGGCCCACACGTCGAGCGAGCCGGGCGTGACCATCGCCGTGTCGTAGGGGTTGCGCAGGACCGCGCCGAGGATCACCCGCGGCGTGCCCAGCTCGTCGACCACGGGGCTGAACCCGTATTCGAGGATCTCGAACTCGACCTGCGGCCCCGAGGTGAAGTCGGGGGCGAGCGCGGGCGCGGTGCCCAGTTCGGAGACGTCGGCGACGCCGTCGTCGGGGAGCGGCTGCCATTCGAGCGACACCGCCAGGGCCGCCGCGCAGGCCGCGAGGGCGACCGCGAACGGCAGGCGCGGCATGGGCGCGGTGCGGTGGACGACGCGCGCCGCGAGCCGCCGCAGCCCCCGTGCGGGGGCGCTGATCCACCTGGTCTTGGGCATCGGGGGTCCCGAGTGAGAACGCTACACTTTGTGGACCACGGTAGCAGTCGAGGAGCCAGAGTGTCCGGAGCGGCGACACCCGACCGCTGGGGCGACGAGCACGCGATCGACCTCGGCGCGGTCGACGCGACCGCCGAGGAGGCCCCCGAGCCGCCGTCCACTGAGGACGCGCCGAAGCGCCGCTTCCGCTTCCCCAACGCCGCCATGGCCCTCGCCGCGGTCCTGCTGCTCGTCGCGGCGGGCGCGGTCGCCGTCGCCAAGTGGGCGCCGTTCGGCAATCGCGACGCCGAGGGCGTCGTCACCGGGTTCCTGGAGGCCGCGCAGGCGGGCGACATCGAAGGGGCCCTGGCCTTCACCGACCAGCCGCACGCCACCGGCGACTTCCTCGTGGACGAGGCGCTCGACACCCGCTGGAGCATCGTCGAGGTCGGGCAGGTCGCGAGCGCGGCGAGCGCCCGCGAGGGCCGGTACGTGTCGCAGGTGTACGCCGAGATCGAGGCGTTCGACGGGACCCGCATCGGGTTCCGGTACTTCGTGGGCATCGAGGACGGCGAGGTCCGCATCGAGAACGCGCTCAGCGGCTCCGAGGCGTACCCGGCCTTCGACCACCTCGACGTCAACGGCGTCACCGTCCCCGTGGACGAGGCCATGGGGATCACGAACATCGTGCTGCTGCCGGGGATCTACGAGTTCTACCCCGAACTGCCGTCCACGATGGAGCTGGAGACCGAGGGGGTCCTGCTGACGCTCGGGAACCGGTTCATCCCGCTCGGCGCCGAGTACGCGGACGAGTGGCTGCCGATCCCGTGGCCGACGGTCTCGCCCGAGGGGGAGGCGCTCATCGAGGAGGCTCTGCGCGCGCACCTCGACCGGTGCGCGATCGACCCCGACCCGGTGGACTGCCCGTTCGCGTTCCCCGACGACGCGTCCCGCGCCGTCGCGCCCGCGCCCGGGGCGGCCTGGGAGATCACCGCCTACCCGGAGGTCCGGGCGCAGTGGTGGGGGTACGAGCTGCTCCAGGGCTTCGTCCTGGTGACGACCGTGCCCGGCGAGGCGCGCATCCCGGTCGTGGTCACCGAGGACGGGAGGGCCCGGGACGCGGTGGCGAGCTGCCCGGTGTGGGCCGACGGCCTCTACGCGGACCTGGACTTCCAGGGCGGGGCGGCGATCCACCGGCCCGACGGCACGACGCTCGAACGGTGCAGTTCGCTCGTGGAAGTGGACTGAGGCGCGGCGCGGCGACCGTGCGGCACGGGGCCGCGCAGCTCAGTGGTCCGGAACGTCAGTCGCTGTGGATGACGCAGTCGCAGTCGACCCACGCGGGCGCCGCGGCGCGGTCGGTGTGGGTGATGGAGTAGTGGCCGCGGCTCTCCGACGCCCAGAGGGACGCGGGGCTGGCCGGTACGGCGGCTTCGACCTCGTGCGAGAGTTCGACGGGTTCGGGCGCCTCGGCCGGGGCGGTCTCCAATTGCTGGACCATTGCGTTCATCGCTCCTTTGTCTCTATCCGAGTCAAACGCAGAAACGGCTCGCATGGTTCCGGGCTTGAGAGCAGTTTCACAGCGCACTCGCACCGCCCAGGTTAGCGCCCCCCGGCGACGGGCACATAACGGTTTCATGCCAATGGATCGCCGGGGGTGCAGGTCAGGGTCGCCTTATCAACCGTTCAGGTGAGGCTCCTACCAGGACGATTTCCGTATTCCGGGCAATTCTCCGCGGTGCGCCATCGCCCTGAGTCGGACACGCGACAGTTGGAACCTGCGGTATACGCCACGCGGCCGCCCGTCCACGGCGTCGCGGCTCCGCAGCCGCACCGGCGAGGAGTCCCGCGGGAGCCGCTGAAGCGCCCGCACCGCCGCCGCCCGCTCCTGCGGCGGCGTCCCCGGGGCCGCGACCAGGCGCTTCAGCTCCGCCCGCCGCTCCCGGTGCCGGTCCACCAGGACCTCGCGCCGCCGCTGCCGCGCGATCGCGCTCTTCTTCGCCATCTCAGACCTTCCTTCCCGCATTCCTCATGCGCTGCACGACGGCCTCGACGCCGTCGCGGTCGACGATCTTGATCCCCTTGGCGGACAGGCGCAGCCGCACCCACCGCCCCTCACTGGGCAGGTAGTACCGCTTCGTCTGCAAGTTCACGTCCCAGCGGCGCCGGGTCTTGTGCTTGGACCACGGCACGTTGTTGCCGAAGCCCGGCCCGGCCCCGGTCACGTCGCAAGTTCTGGACACGGTGCACTCCTCTCGATCACCACTACTATAATGACAATCGTTTTCAGTTAGATCGGAGGTCCCATGTCCCAGCTCGCACAACCCGGACCCGCCGGCACCCGCGCCGACCTGCGCCCGGCCCTGACCCTCCTCACCGGCTTCGCCCCGGACGCCGTCGAGGCCGCCGCCGACCTGCTCGCCCGCGCCGACCCGACCCTCCTCGTCGTCGGCTACGACCTCACCGCGCTCGCCGCCGACGGGGCCGTCCGCCGCACCGTGCGCGACGGCCGCGGGACCGTCGAGGACGAGCGCACCGTCCTCGCCCACGGGTGCCTCTCCTGCACCGTCCGCGACGACCTCCTCCCGGCGCTCGTGCGCCTCGCCCGCGACCGGCCCGGCTCCGACATCGCCCTGGTCCTGCCGCCGTCCATGGAGCCCGACACGGTCACCGCCGCGTGCGCCTGGTGCGAGATCGACGGCAGGCCCGTCGCCGACGCCGTCCGCATCGACTCCGTCGTCGCCGTCTGCGACCCCGCGACCCTCCTCGACACCCTCGACTCCGACCAGGACCTCGCCGACCGCGGCCTCCACGCCGCCGCCGACGACGCCCGCACCGTCGCCGACACCGCCGCCCGCCAGATCGAGTACGCCGACACCGTCCTCCTCTGGGCCCCCGGCACCGCCGCCGACAGCGCCTTCAACACCTACGAGCACACCCGCCTCGCCGTCCTCCTCCGGCGGCTCAACCCCTGGGCCCGCCACCTCGCCGCCGACCACGACGAGCCCGCCGCCCCCGGCCCCGAGTCCGCCGCGCACGCGGCGGCGCTGTCCGCCCGCCTGCGCCGCAGCGGCCGCTTCGACCCCGACGGCCCCGAGCCCTACGGCCGCGGCCTGGAGGGCTACGCCGTCGGATGCCATGAGCCCGAACCGGACTGCGGCGTCGTCGCCGTCCTCTACCGGGCCCGCCGCCCGTTCCACCCCGCCCGCTTCCACGCGGCCCTCCCGCAGATCGCGGGCACCACGCTCCGCGGCCGCGGCCACCTGTGGCTCGCGTCCCAGCCCGACGCGATCGCGGCGTGGGAGTCGAGCGGCGGCGGCGTCTCCATGGGCGGCCTCGGGCGCTGGCTCGCGGCCACCCCCGACGCGGAGTGGGACGAGTCGAGCCCCGAGCGCCGCGTCAACGCCGACCTGCACTGGGACGCCGACTACGGCGACCGGGAGATCCAGCTCGCGTTCGTCGGCCTGCACTTCGCGGCCGACGAGCTGGCCGCCGTCCTCGACGCGTGCCTCCTCACCGACGAGGAGGCCGCCGCCGGACCGGACGCATGGCGGGAATACGCGGACCCGTTCGAGGGTTGTCTCGAAGGCAAGGAAGGGATTGAGGAATGAAGCAAGGCATACACCCGAACTACGACTACGTGGTCTTCCGCGACCGCGGCGCCGACTTCGCCTTCCTCACGCGGTCCACGGCCACCTCGGCCGAGACCGTCGAGTGGGAGGACGGCCGGACCTACCCGGTGATCGACGTCCAGATCTCCTCGGCCTCGCACCCGTTCTGGACCGGCAAGAGCCGCGTCCTGGACGACGAGGGCCGCGTCGCCAAGTTCTACAAGCGCTACGGCCAGAAGGGCAAGTAGCGGCAGCGACCGCAGCAGGGCCTCCCGGCACCGGGAGGCCCTGCTGTCGTATCTGAACCCTATATCCTATAGGAAATAGGATGCACGATCCGGATCAGCCGCCGGAGGAGTCGATCTCGGCCCCGACGGGGACCGTCCGGTCGTCGCGGTCGTCGAGCCACCCGTCGGGCAGCGAGACCTTGCCGGGGGAGTTGGTGCGCCCGCGCGGCTTGCCGATCGTGGACTCGGGGAACGGCGCGTCCGCGTCGAGCTTCCCGAGCAGGTCCTCCAGCTCGTTCAAGGTGGAGACCATCGCGAGCGAGCGGCGCAGCTCGCCGCCGACCGGGAACCCCTTGAGGTACCAGGCGACGTGCTTGCGGAACTCGCGGCAGCCGTGCTCCTCCGCGTCGATGTTGCGCCGCGCCTCGTACGACTCGGCGCCCGCGATCCACTCCACGAGGAGCTGCGCGTGCCGCAGCATGACCTTCGCGACCTCCCCGAGGGACGGCATGAGGCGCGTCCGCCGCCCGCTGAACGCCGCCTCCAGGTCCCCGAAGAGCCAGGGCCGCCCCAGGCACCCCCGGCCGACCACGACGCCGTCGCAGCCCGTCTGGGCGGCCATGCGCACCGCGTCGTCGGCCTCCCAGACGTCGCCGTTGCCGAGCACCGGGACGTCCAGGAGCTCCTTGAGGTCGGCGATGGCGTCCCAGTCGGCGGTCCCGGAGTACCGCTCGGCCGCGGTGCGCCCGTGCAGCGCCACCCACGCGACCCCGGCGTCCTGCGCGATCAGGCCCGCCTCCCGGTAGGTGAGGTGGTCGTCGTCGATGCCCTTGCGCATCTTCACGGTCACGGGGATGCCCCGCTCCGCGGCGGTGTCCACGGCGGCGGTCACGATCTCCTCGAACAGCCGCCGCTTCCACGGCAGCGCCGACCCGCCGCCGCGGCGGGTCACCTTCGGGACGGGGCAGCCGAAGTTCAGGTCCACGTGGTCGGCGAGGTCCTCCTCCACGACCATCCGCACGGCCTTGCGCACCCCCTCGGGGTCCACGCCGTAGAGCTGGAGGCTGCGCGTCTCCTCGTCGGGGTCGAACTCGATGAGCCGCATCGTCTTCGGGTTGCGCTCGGTGAGCGCCACCGTCGTGATCATCTCGCACACGTAGATCCCCGCGCCCTGCTCGCGGCAGAGCTTGCGGAACGGCAGGTTCGTGATCCCGGCCATCGGGGCGAGGACCACGGGCGGGGACACGGTCTTGCCCGCGAGCGAGAGCTGATTCGTCACCGCTCGATTATCCCAGCGCCCGGCGCGAGCGCCAATGCCCGGCGACGTGACCTCTTTCGGGGGACAAAACCGCTCGCGGGCCCGATTCTTGTCGGACCCGCGAGCAAAGCTGGCGGCCACGGTCCCCTCTGGGAGGGTGGGGGCTGGGGACGGTATACGGCCTTAAGCTTTTAACGGGCGCTACTCCAGGTCGACCGTGACCGAGGCGGCCCACGGCTTCCCGGCGACGTCGTAGGCCCCCGCGTAGCTGAAGCCGTCGCCGCCGACGGCCGCGCCGCCGGGGATCGTCGCCTGGCCGTCGAGGTAGGCGTGGAGCTTCTTGCCCTCGAAGTCCGAGACCAGGACCACCGCGGCGGTCCCGGCGTAGTTCTTCACGTCGAGCGCGGGCGTCTCCGAAGCGCACAGCGGGTCGGTCAGGCGCGAGTCCGCGAGCTGCTTGGCGACCTCGCCGCCCGCGACCCAGCTGATCGTCCCCGCGCCGCGGCTCGTCGCGATGAACTGGCCGCTCTGCGCGCCCACGACCAGGCACGTCGGGTTCGCCCCGACGTCCGTCGCCGCGGTCTCGGCGAGCTCCCGGTCCAGTTCGTGGACCTTCCCGTCGCTCGTCGCGACGGCCGGACCGGCCTCCGCGGCGGCGACGTCGGCCACGCCGCCGTCGAACGGCAGCGCCTCGCCCGCGGCGGCGTCGAACGCGAGCGCCGTGCCGTCGTAGTACTGCGCCGCGATCCCCTGGAGCGTCGAGGTCAGGTCCACGACCGCGACCTGGCTCGCGCTCAGGTCGCCCACGACCGCGTACCCCGAGCCCGCGACCGTGTCGCGGTGCGCCCCGTCCTCCACGGTCCCGCGCTCCAGCGCGAGCGAGCCGGACGAGTCCGACCACGCGTCGACCGAGGTCGGCGCGGTGAACGGCAGCGCGACGGTCCCGAGGACCTGCGCCGAGGCGAAGTGCCCGGGGTTGGGCAGGCCGGGGTAGGACTCCGACCAGCTCGACGAGTACGAGCCGCTCTTGTCGCCCATGGCGATCACCACGAGCGCGCCGGTCTGCGACGCCGGGTTCCAGGTGGTCACGAGCGCCAGCTCGTTCCCGTCGGTGAGCGCGACGTCGGTCGGGACCTGCCCGTCGGGCAGGAGCAGGCACGTGCCGCCCTGCGCCCCCGAGATGCCCGCGGTCGCGATGACCCCGGACGAGAACGCGATCACCGAGTGGGCGCTGACCTCGCCGCTCTGCTCGGGCCGCGCGAGCGCGACCGGGCGGCCGAGGTCCACGCCGAGCCCGGCGACGCACTCGGCGGTCGAGCCCTCCTGGAGTTCGAGTTCGGGCGTGCCGTCCTCGGAGAACCGGCCGCCCGCGCGGGGCGTGAGGCCGATGAGGTCGTCGGTGGACTCGACGGCGGTGACGTGGTCGACGCCGCTGAGCCCGTCGTCGTCGGCGAGGTATCCGAGCTGGCCCTGGACGCTGCGGTCCGCGTCGCCCAGGAGCGGCGCGGTGGCGAGGGCGTCGCCGCCGGTCGCGGCCACTTCCTCGGCGCCCGAGGGGGCGCCGGCCTCGCCGTAGCGCCACGCGAACCACTCGGCGGTGCCCGCGGCCCCGGCGAGCTGCGCGTACTGCTCGGCGCTCAGGGCCTCGTCGGCGCCGGGGCTCTCGCTCGCGCCGCCGTCGGTGGAGTCGTCGCCGGGGTTGGACGGCTCGCTCGGCGGGGCCGCGCCCAGCATGAGGACGATGCCGATGATGAGGCCGAGCGTGATGAGACCGCCGATGCCGTAGATGGCGTAGCGGACGCCGCGGTGCGTCGGCGGCGCGGCGCGCACCGGCGGGGCCTGCGAGGGCTCCGGCTCGGCGGCCGTCTCCTCACTGCGGCGCTGCGCGGGGACGGCCTCGGCGGGGACGGTCTCGGTGGCGGCGGCCTGCTCCCCGAAGGGCTGCGGGGCGTCCGCGGGGAACCGCTCGGCGCCGTAGGCGCTCTGCGGGGCCTCGGGGAACCCGGCGGGCTGCTGCTCCGCGTACTGCTGCTGGTCGCCGAACGCCTGCTCCGGGAACGCGCCCTGGGGCTGCTGCTCGCCGAACGCGCCCGGGGCCGGGGACAGGTCCTGGTAGGCGTCCTGCGGGGCCTGCCCGAAGGCGGCCTGCTCCTGGTACTGCGGCTGCTCGGGGTACGCGCCCTGGGGCGCGGCCGGGAACGGGTCGGCCTGGTACTGCTGCTGCTCGGCCTGGTACGCCTCGCGGGCGGCCTGGGCCTCCGCGGCGAGGCGGTCGGCCTGGTACGGGTCGGACTGGTAGAGGTCCTGCCCGCCGGAGTCGCCGCGGTACTGGGTCTGGCCGTACACGTCGGCCTCGTACGGGTCGGCGCGCAGCTCCGGGAACTCCAGGCTCCCGCCCTGCTGCGGGTCGAGCGCGTTGAAGCCCGGCCCGGACGCGGGGGCGGCGCCCGGGTCGGCGGGTCCGGCCTGGCCCGGGACGCCCGGCGGGGGCCACGCCGCGCCGCCGCCGGAGAGGCCGCGGGGCGTGTGGCCCTGCTGGGAGATCCAGTCCTGGTTCGAGCGGGGCGGCCAGTCGGCGGACTCGCCCCAGTCGCCCTGCTGCTGCGGGGGCGCGCTCGCGGGCGCGCCCGGGGTCTCGAAGAGCGTCCCACGGACTTCGCCGACGCGCGGCGGCTCGCCGCCGCCGAGGTCGGCCGCCCACTCGTTCCGCCGCGCTTCGGGGTCGAGGTCGTCGCGGGCCGCGGGGTCGCCGAACAGGTTCGGGCCCGCGGGCGGACGGGGATCGGACGACGCCTCTTCCTCCGGCGCTGCGGAAGGCAGGTGACCCACCCCGCGCGCGGTGATTCGGGGCGGATTCGTGGGTGTGGCCGCGGGTTCGCTGGTGGGAGGCCAGGAGGGCGGCTGCTCGGGCGATGGGTCCGGCATGATAGGCGACTCTAGCTGATCGGGACGCGCAACCGTGAGGCGTGGTCGGGAAAGATGTTGTCGAGGAACATGGTACAGCGGGGCCTCCACCTGGATGTTCTTCGGCGACAAGCGGTTCGGGGATGCCCGAAGGGGACGTGACCTTCGCCGCGGGCGTGTCGCCCGGCCGCCTCACAACCGCCGCGTCCGCCGCCGCGGTGTCGGACCCACCGGGCAGAATGGTGAAGGCAGCGAAAGAGGTGAACAGTGGCGGGGCGAATCCGGGACGCCGACATCCAGCTCGTGCGCGAGCGGGTGGACATCGCCGAGGTCATCGGCGAGCGCGTCACCCTGCGCAACGCGGGCGGCGGCAACCTCAAGGGCCTGTGCCCCTTCCACGACGAGCGCTCCCCGAGCTTCAACGTCACCCCCGCGCGCGGCGTGTACCACTGCTTCGGCTGCGGCGTGGGCGGCGACGCCATCACGTTCCTCACCGAGCTCGACGGGCTCACGTTCGTGGAGGCGGTCGAGCGGCTCGCGGGCAAGGCCGGGCTGAAGCTCACGTACGAGGACGTCGACGGGCGCGTGCAGCGCGGCCCCTCGGGCGCGCCCGGCATGAAGCAGCGGCTCCTCGACGCGCACACCGCCGCCGCCGAGTTCTACACCGGGAAGCTCCTGTCGCCCGAGGCGATGACGGCGCGGCAGTTCCTGTCCGCGCGCGGCTTCGACCGGGACGCGGCGGCCACCTTCGGCTGCGGGTACGCGCCCGACGCGTGGGACGCGCTCGCGAAGCACCTGCGCGCCAAGGGCTTCACCGCCGAGGAGCTGACCCAGGCGGGCCTGGCGAAGCCCTCTCGCAGCGGCAGCCTCATCGACCGGTTCCGCCGCCGCCTCGTGTGGCCGATCCGCGACTCGTCCAGCGCGGTGATCGGCTTCGGGGCGCGCAAGCTCTTCGACGACGACCAGGGCCCGAAGTACCTGAACACGCCCGAGACGCCCCTGTACAAGAAGTCGCAGGTGCTCTACGGGATCGACTTGGCGCGCAAGGAGATCGCGAAGACCGGCCGGGTCGTGATCGTCGAGGGGTACACCGACGTCATGGCCTGCCACCTCGCGGGCGTGCCGATGGCCGTCGCCACCTGCGGCACCGCGTTCGGCGCCGAGCACATCCGGGTGCTGCGCCGGTTCCTGTTCGACTCCGAGTCCGCAGACGGGCGGATCATCTTCACGTTCGACGGCGACGAGGCGGGCCAGCGGGCCGCCCTGAAGGCCTTCGACGAGGAGCAGCGGTTCGTCTCGCAGACGTACATCGCGGTCACCCCGGGCGGGCAGGACCCGTGCGAGCTGCGCCAGTCCGCGGGCGACACCGCCGTGCGCGAGCTCATCGAGCGGCACACGCCGCTCGTGCAGTTCGCGATCGAGCGCGCCATCGCCAAGCACGACCTCGACACCGCCGAGGGCCGCCTCCACGCCACCCGTGCGATCGCGCCGCTGCTCGCGCGCGTCAAGGACCGCGGCCTCGTCGAGGAGTACCTCGGCGTGTACGCCGGTCGCCTCGGCAAGGAGAAGGCCGAGCTGCGCCGCGCCGTCCAGGGCGCCGCCGCCGGGCAGGCCCCCGCCGAGGCCCCGCCGCAGCCGCGGCGCGAGGCCCGCGTCGACTCGATGCAGCTGCGCGCCCAGCGCGAGGTCCTCAAGGTCGCGTTGCAGCAGCCGCAGATCGCCGGGCCCTACTTCGACGCCGTGGACGCCGCGCCCTACACCGACCCGAACTACCGGGCCGTGCGCGAGGCCGTCGCCGCCGCCGGGGGCGCCGCGCACGCGACGGCCGGACCCAACTGGGTCGCCGCCGTCCAGGCCGCGTGCGCCGAGATCGCCGCCGGGGCCCTCGTCTCCGAACTCGCCGTCGAGGAGCTGCGGCTCGCGGGCGAACCGGACGCGCTGTACGTGCGCACGATCCTCGCCCGCATCCAGCGGCCCGTCGTCGAAGCCGAGGTCGCCGACCTCAAGCGCCGCCTCCAGCGCATCAACCCCAGCACCGACAAGGACCAGTACATGACCCTGTTCGGGCAGCTCATGGGCCTCGAACAGCACGTGCGGTCCCTGCGCGACCAGGCCGCGAACGCCTTCGAGTAGCCGAAAGGCCGCCCCCGTCGCCGGGAGCGGCCTTGAAGACTCAGAGAGGCGCTAGAGCGCGGCCTTGACCGGCTGCGGACGCGGGTTGCGCAGCGGCTCGCCGTGGGCGTGGAGCTCGCCGAGGGCTTCCTTCCACGACTGGATCAGGCCCGTCGCGTGGTAGGGGATGCCCTTCTCGTTGCAGAACTGCTCCACGATCGGCTGCGCGTACTTCAGGTGCACCGACGGCATCGCCGGGAACAGGTGGTGCTCGATCTGGTAGTTCAGGCCGCCGAGCGCGAAGTCGGTGAACCAGCCGCCCTTGACGTTCCGGGAGGTCAGCACCTGCTTGCGGAGGAAGTCCAGCTCGGTGTCGCCCACGAACGTCGGCATGCCCTTGTGGTTCGGCGCGAAGACCGAGCCCATGTACACGCCCCACGCGGCCTTGTGCACCAGGATGAACACGACGGCCTTGCCCGGGGACAGGAACATGAAGACCATCGTCAGGTACGCGGCCCAGTGCAGGGCCAGGAACAGGGCTTCCATGCCGCGGTTCTTCAGGCCCGGCTTGAGGACCGACTTGATGCCCGACCAGTTCAGGTTCAGGCCCTCCAGGGTGAGGACCGGGAAGAACAGCTGCGCCTGGTACTTGCCGAACCAGGTCGCGATGCCCTGCGCGAAGCCCGCCTGGCGCTTCGACCACACGAACAGGCCCGGAGCCACGTCGGGGTCGAGCTCCTCGTGGTTGGGGTTCGCGTGGTGGCGGTTGTGCTTGTCGTTCCACCAGCCGTAGCCCATGCCGTTGGCGAGGTTCCCGGTGAACCAGCCGATCTTCTGCGACGCCGAGCGGCTGCGCACCACCTGGCGGTGCGCCAGGTCGTGGCCGAGGAACGCGACCTGCGCGCTCACGATCGCGAGGAACACCCCCGTCAGGAGCTGCCACCAGGTGTTCCCGATGAGCGCGAACGCGACCCAGCCCCCGATGAACACCGCGCCCGTGAGGGCGAAGCGGATGACGTAGTACGCGGGGCGGCGGTTCATGAGCCCGGCCGCGCTGATGCGCTTGGACAGCTGGGCGAAATCGCTGCCGGTCCGCTGCGGGGCCTCGGCGGTGAGCGTCATGGAAGCTTCCGATCTGTCGGGGTTGTGCTCGACCCCTTAAGCCTTCCGGTTCCGAGCCCGCAAGTCGCTACCGCTGACCCGTCAAAAAAGGTAGTGCTTGCCCTACCTTTCCCAGCCGGCTCCCAGCTTGGGGCAGCGCAGCGTAAGGGACGGCTCCGGATCGCGTAAGGGGCCACACGAAGAGTAAGGAGTGGAACGATGTCACATGAGGGATCTAGGCTCGAAGGCATGCCTGATGACAACGAGATCCTGGTCAGCGCCGCCGACCTGCGGAAGAGCTACGGCGAGCACGAGGCCGTGCGCGGCGTCGACTTCGCCATCCGCCGCGGGGAGGCGTTCGGCTTCCTCGGCGCCAACGGGGCCGGGAAGTCCACCACCATGCGGATGATCGGCTGCGTCTCGCAACCCACCGGCGGCACCCTGGAGGTCTTCGGCCGCGACCCGCACACCGAAGGCCCCGCCATCCGCGCCCGCCTCGGCGTCGTCCCCCAGGACAACACCCTCGACGACATGCTCACCGTCTTCGAGAACCTCGTCGTCTACGCCGGGTACTTCGGCATCAGGAAGAAGGCCGCCCGCGCCAAGGCCACCGAACTCCTCGACTTCGTGCAGCTCACCGCCCGCGCCAAGGACCAGGTCTCCGACCTCTCCGGCGGCATGCAGCGCCGCCTCGCCATCGCGCGCTCCCTCATCAACGACCCCGAACTGGTCATCCTCGACGAGCCCACCACCGGCCTCGACCCCCAGGCCCGCCACCTCGTCTGGGAGCGCCTCTTCCAGCTCAAGCACCGCGGCGTCTCCATCCTCCTCACCACCCACTACATGGACGAGGCCGAGCAGCTCTGCGACCGCCTCGTCGTCATGGACGAGGGCCGCATCATCGCCTCCGGCTCCCCCCGCGAGCTCATCGACACCCACGTCACCAAAGAGGTCGTCGAACTGCGCTTCGGCACCGCCCACACCGCCGAGCTCGCCGCCCTCGCCCACACCCTCGACGGCGTCGGCGCCCAGATCGAGCCCCTCCCCGACAAGATCCTCGTCTACACCGACGACGCCGACGACACCAGCGCCGCCCTCGAAGCCCGCGACATCCACCCGTCCTCGGTCCTCGCCCGCCGCGCCACCCTCGAAGACGTCTTCCTGCGCCTCACCGGCCGCGCCCTCGTGGAGGACGAGGCGTGACCACCGCGACCACCACCGAACCCGCGACCGCCGCCGACCGCGAGGCCCCCACCGCCCTCACCGGCGCCTGGCGCGCCTTCACCCTCCAGCTCGCGCTCTTCAAGCACGTCTGGCACGGCACGGTCTTCACCTCCGTGCTCCTGCCGGTCCTCTACATGGTGTCCATCGGCATCGGCGTCGGCGCCTACATCGACCCGTCGTCCCTCGGCGGCCTCGACTACGCCGCGTTCATCGCCCCCGGCCTCATCTGCTCCGTCGCCGTCATGATGCTCGGCAACGACATGGTCTTCCCCGTCTTCGGCGGCTACGCCGACTGGGGCGGCGGCTACCTCGCCCAGCGGGCCACCCCGCTGCGCCCCGTCGACATCCTCAACGGCCACCTCGCGTACGCGGTCCTGTTCCGCCCCTTCACCAACTGCACCATCGTCGCGGTCGTCCTCGCGTTCTTCGGCGTCTACGCCTCCTGGTGGGCCGCGTTCGCCGTCATCGCCGCCGCCCTCGTCTCCGCCGCGATGGCCCCCTGGATGCACGCCTGGGCCTCCACGCTCAAGAACGACTCGAACCTCAACATGATCTTCCGGTTCGCCGTCATGCCCATCTCCCTGTTCTCCGGGGTCTTCTTCCCCGCCGACCAGATGCCGGGCTTCCTCCAGCCGCTCGTGTGGATCTCGCCCCTGTGGCACGGCACCGAGCTCGCCCGCGCCGCCACCGCCGACGTCGCGCCCGCGCTGCCCCCCTACGCCCACATCGCCTACCTCGCGCTGCTCGCCGTGACCGGGTGGTTCGCCGCCCGCCGCGTCATCGAGCGACGCCTCAACTTCTAGGGAGTCCGCGTGTCCGTCATCGCCTACGGCGCCGCCCGCGCCGGCCTCCGCAACTCCGGGGCCCTGCTCAACCGCAACTGGGTCGCCATGCGCCGCGCCTGGATCCTCATCCTCTCCGGCGCCGTCGAGTCGCTGCTGTTCCTGTTCGCCTTCGGATTCGGCGTCGGCGCCCTCGTCGGGGACATCACGCTCCCCAACGGCACCACCGTCTCCTACACCGCCTACGTGGCGCCCGCGATCCTCGCGAACGCCGCCATGATGGGCGTCCTCGCCGAGACCTCCATCAACGTGTTCGCCAAGTTCAAGTGGATGAAGGTCTACGACGGCATCCTCAACACCCCGCTGCGCCCCTGGGACGTCGCCCTCGGCGAGGTCTGGTGGGCCCTCATCCGCGGCTTCACCTACATCGGCGCGTTCGTGGTCGTCATGGGGCTCTTCGGACTCCTCGACTCCTGGTGGGCCCTCCTGGCGATCCCCGCGTGCGTGTTCATCGCGCTGGCGTTCGCCGGGATCGGCCTCACGCTCGCCACGCTCTTCCGCGACTGGACCGACTTCGACTGGATGAACGCCGTCGTCTTCGCGATGTTCCTGTTCGGCGGCACGTTCACGCCCGTCGAGGCGTACCCCGCGTTCGCCCAGCCGATCGTCTACGTCATGCCGCTCTACCACGGCATCGAGCTCGTCCGCGGCATCAGCCTCGGCCAGCTCGGCCCGATGATGCTGGTGCACATCGGGTACCTGCTCGCCCTCGCGGTGGGCGGCATGTGGATCGCGCAGCGCCGACTTGCACGGGCTCTGTATAAGTAGCAGTGGTCAAGCAGCAGGCCGCGCCCCCGTCCGCGGGGGCGCGGCTGACCTGTTTGTAAGAAAGTTTTCTTCAGATGTGATCTTCACAACGAAGGAAATCTTCGGTACGTTCCCCTTATGAGACACCGAAACCGACGAATCGCACTCCTCGTCGCGGCGCTCCTCACCGCGGTCGCCGCCTCCTTCGCGCCGACCCTGGTCTCGAACGCCGACGACTTCACGGCGCAGGCCGTCTCCCACAAGAGCCCGTTCAACTGCAACAAGACGTTCTACGCGAACAACTGGTCGGGCGGGCACAACCCGAGCAACTCCATCGACTGGCAGACCTACGGGTCCGACGCCATCAACGGCGAGACCGTCCGGGCCACCGCCGCGGGCACCGCCTACTTCTACAACGAGGGCAGCACCAGCTACGGCCGGTGGGTCAAGGTCGTCCACTCCGACGGCACCCAGACCCGCTACGCCCACCTCGCCACCCAGGTGAAGTCCCCCGGCTCCTCCATGTCCGTCTCCCAGGGCACCATCATCGGCACCGTCGGCTCCACCGGCGGCTCCACCGCCCCCCACCTCCACTACGAGCAGCGCAACGCCAGCGGCAGCGTCGTCAGCCCCGTCGTCGAGGGCGTCTCGGTCCCCTTGGGCTCCAAGAAGGCCGTCACCTCCTCCAACGGCTGCTCCGGCGGCGGCAACCCGTACACCCCGGGCGAGGTCTGCGGCTCCGGCTACTCCCAGATCAACCAGCACGCCCTCGGCTCGGTCGGCGCCATCTTCCTGATGTACAACAGCTCCAACGGCTACAACTGCGTCGTGACCCTGAAGTACACCAGCGTCGGCACCGCCTCCGCGGTCTCCGCGACCCTCCAGGCCGAGGGAGGCACGACCACGAAGGACTCCGGCAACTTCTCCTACTACGCCGGCCCCGTCAAGAAGTCCGCCCCCAACACCTGCGTCAAATGGGGCGGCTCGGTCGGCTCGACCACCTGGACGAGCGGCTGGAGCCATTGCGGCTGACCCGCCGCAGAGCGAAGCCCACCGTGCCAATTGATCGGCTCGCAAGCTTCGCCGATAGGGTGGGCGCGTGAGAACCCTCCTGCGACTGTGCATCGTCGTCGTGATGGCCTGCGCGCCCGCCTTCGCCCCTTCCGCGGCCTTCGCCGCGTCCGGCCCGCAGGTCCTGGTGCTGACGACCGGCGCCGAGGCCCGGGACGTGGCCGACTACGCCGTGGAGCGCCTCCAGATGGAGGCGCGGCGCTGGAACTTCACCCTCACCGAGGGGGAGCCCGCCGACCTGGAGGACCTCGGCGAGGTCGACGTGGTCGTGTTCGTCAACACCGGCGCGGACATCCTCGACCAGTCGCAGGAGGCGTCGCTCCAGTCGTTCATCACGCGCGGGGGCGGGTTCGTCGCCACGAACGCGGCCGCGCTCAGCGAACCGGACTGGAACTTCTACGGCGAGCTCATCGGCGCCACGGCGCTCACGCCGCCGCAGGAGCCCGCCACCGACCAGGACGTCTCCTTCAACTCGGGCTCGCCGATCACCGACGGCCTGGACGAGGACCTCACCCTCAACGAGCGCTGGTACTTCTTCGATCCCGAACCGGTGCAACCGGACTCGACGATCCTCGCGCAGCTCGGCTCGGGCGACCCGGTCGCCTGGAGCTCCGAGGACCACCGCGCGTTCTACGCCTCCCCGGGCGGCGAGGGCAAGACCTGGGGCGACCGCGACTTCCTCCAGCTCATCCGCCAGGCCATCTGGTGGGCCGCAGGCGAAGAGGGCGTGCTCCTCCAGAACTCCGACGACGCGGCCCCCGAATGGCCCTACACCTGGACGTTCGCGTTCTTCGTCGTCGCGGTCGCCGGCGGCGGCTCGATCGCCGTGTGGCGCCTGGACAAGGACGAGACCCGGCGCGAGGAAGAGGCCGAAGCCGCCCAGAGCGCCGGCACTTGAGCACCGCAAGCGGAAAGGGCGGGCCCTAAGGCCCGCCCTTCTCTCGTCTCGCGCACGGTGCCGGACCGCTCGGAGCAAGAAGTTCCCACGACCCGCTCATCACCCCCGGAGCGCCCATACGGCCCAGGGGGCCGAGCCGCGTCCGGCACCGCGCGGATCGGAGTCTACAACCGCCCGGTCACCAGGGTTCGCACATTCGCGACGCCGTTCTCGAAGGGCAGGTCCTCGTCCTCGGGCTCCTCCTTCGGCCCGCCCGAGCGCTGCTTGATCGAGACCTCTTCGAGCGGGATCGCGAGCAGGGCGGACATCGCGTTCTCCTTCTCGCTGGCCTCGCGCGACCGCTCGGAGCGCCCCTCCGCGAACCGGTCGATGAGGGCCTTGAACGTGTTCCATCGCTCATCCCCGTCCTCCACGAGCCGGGCCTCGGCGTGCACGACCACGCTCCGGTAGTTCATCGAGTGGTGGAACCAGGACTTGGAGAACACGAGCCCGTCGACCACGGTGGCGCTCACCGTGACCGGGAACGGTCCGCGCGCGCC
Source organism: Glycomyces mayteni (assembly GCF_042428885.1). Lineage (NCBI taxonomy): Bacteria > Bacillati > Actinomycetota > Actinomycetes > Glycomycetales > Glycomycetaceae > Glycomyces > Glycomyces mayteni. The sequence goes on along the minus strand of NZ_JBHMBP010000003.1, from coordinate 172,092 downwards.
CAGACCCATGCTCCCGCCGGTGGAGCCGTGGACGTAGAGCGTGTCGCCCACGCGCACATGGAACGTCGGGAGGATGCGGGGCGCGCCGTCGGGGCCGACGAACGCGAGGTCGCAGAACAGCGCCTCGTCGAGGACCCGGTAGGACTCGGCCCGCTCGTAGGTGACCCGCTCGCGCGAGCGCTTCGGCGTCGTGCGCTCCGTCTGCTCGAACCGGCCGGTGGAGGGGCATTCGAGGGTGGACATCGAGGGGGGCTCCCATCTGGATTTTCTGTACTGATACAATACTTGAGTTATGTCGGTACAGTATCAGATCACCGGTGCCGCGGCAACCGAGATCGCCGCCAGCGTCGAGGCCGGCGTGCGCTCCGGCGAGCTCGCGCCCGGCCGCACCCTGCCCCCCGTCCGCAAACTCGCCGCCGACCTCGGCGTCGCGCCCGGCACCGTCGCCTCCGCCTACCGGCGGCTGCGCGAGCGCGGCGTGGTCGAGACCGGCGGCCGCGCGGGCACCTTCGTGCGCCAGCGGTCCGCGTTCACGCCCGTCGGCACGCTCACCGTCCCCGCCGGGGTCCGCGACCTCGTCTCCGGCGAGCCCGACCCCGCGCTCCTGCCCGACCTGAGCCTCCTGCGCGGGAAGGTCGAGATCAGCGGCGGCAACTACCGGGACGGCGGCCCCTGCCCCGACCTGCTCGACCTCGCCCGCGACCGCTTCGCCGCCGACGGCGTCCGCGGCGAGCTCACCGTCGCCTCCGGCGCGCTCGACGCGTTCGAGCGCGGCCTCGCCGCCCGCCTCGAACCCGGCGACACCATCGCGATCGAGGAGCCCACCTGGGCCAGCGGCCGCGACCTCCTCCTGGCCGCCGGGTACCAGGTCGCGCCGATCGCCATCGACGGCGAGGGCCCGCTCCCCGGCCAGCTCGACACGGCGCTCGCCTCAGGCGCCCGCGCGTTCATCCTCACCTCGCGGGGCCAGAACCCCACGGGCGCAACGGTCTCCGCCGAACGCGCGCAGCAGCTCCGCGACGTGATCGCCCGCCACCGGGGCGTCTTCGTCATCGAGGACGACCACTGGGCCGAGCTGTCGCAGACGCCGCTGCACTTCGTCGCCGACGCCGCCGACCGGTGGATGTTCGTCCGCTCGGTCTCCAAGCCCTACGGCCCCGACCTGCGCACCGCCCTCGTCGCCGCCGACGCCGACACCAAGGCCCGCGTCCAGGGCCGCATGGCCCTCGGCCACGGCTGGGTCTCGCGGCTCCTCCAGCACTTCGTGATCGCCGCGTGGACCGACGACGGCGTCGCCGAGACGATCCGCCGGGCCGGGCGCACCTACGTCGAGCGCCAGACCGCGCTGCGGGAGGCCCTGGCCGCCCGCGGGATCGCGACGTGGGGGACCTCCGGCCTCAACCTGTGGGTGCCCGTCGCCGACGAGACGGCCGCGGTCGTCTCCCTGCGCGACGCCGGGTACGCCGTCGCCCCCGGCCGCGGCTTCTCCTTCCACGGCGACCAGGGCATCCGGGTGAGCACGGCCCGCCTCGAACCCGACGCCGCCCCCGCGGTCGCCGACGCGATCGCCTACGCCTCCGGTCCGGCCGCACCACCGGTCTGACCGGGTCCGGGCCCTCCTCAGGCCCGGCACGGCCGAACCACCCGATCCGGCCGACAACTCCAGAAAGGACACCCCGTGACCGCTACTGCACAGCCGGACACGACCCAGATCCAGAAGCGGGTCCTGCGGACCCTCTTCGCCACGCAGGTGCTCGGCGGCCTCGCCGTGGGCATCGGCATCGCCGTCGGCGCCCTCCTCATCGAGGACATGACGGACTCCTCGACGTACGCGGGCCTCGCGCAGAGCCTCTTCGTCGGCGGCTCCGCGCTCGTCGTGGTCCCCGCCGTGCGCATCACCGAGCGGTACGGCCGCCGCGGCGGCCTCGCCTTCGGCTACGCGTGCGCCGTCCTCGGCACCCTGGTCATCATCACGGCGATCCACCTCGACAACGCCGTGGTCGCCGTCCTCGGCTACTTCCTGCTCGGCTCGGCCTCGTTCGCCGGACTCCAGTCCCGCTACGCCGCAGCCGATCTCGCGCCCGAAGCGCGCCGCGGCTCCCACCTGGCGATCGTCGTGTGGGCCACCACGCTCGGCTCCGTCGTCGGCCCCTCGGTCGCCGGGCTCGCCGAGCGCGCCTGGGCCGACTGGTTCGGCGGCCCCGAGTACGTCGGCTCGATGGCCGCGATCGGCGTCCTGTGCGTCGTCACGGCCGCCGTCATCGGCGTGTTCCTGCGCCCCGACCCGCTGCTCACCGCCCGCCGGATCAGCGGCGAGACCGACGCGCCGCGCCGCTCCATCGCCGACGGGTACCGCACCGCGAAGGCCAACCCGGCCGTGCGCACCGGCGTCGTCGCCGCGGCCCTCGGACACTTCGTCATGGTCGGCGTCATGGCGATGACGGCCCTGCACATCAGGCACGGCATGGCCGACCCCGACCAGGCCCTCACCGTCGTCGGCGTGATCCTCGGCCTCCACATCGGCGGCATGTACGCCCTCGCGCCGGTCGTCGGGCGCCTCGTGGACCGCCACGGCTCGCGCCCGGTCCTGGTGGGCGGCACCGCGGTCCTCGTCGCGGCGTGCGCGGTCGCGGGCTCGGCGCCCGCGGACGACCACGTGCGCATCAGCATCGGGCTGGTCCTGCTCGGCCTCGGCTGGTCCGCGATGACGGTGGGCTCGGCCGCGCTCGTCACCGGCGCGGTCACCCCGGCGCAGCGTCCGTCCACGCAGGGCTTCTCGGACCTGGTCATGGGCCTGGCGGCCATGGGTGCGGGCATCGCCTCGGGCCCGATCGTGGAGTACTGGGGCTACGGCATCCTGTGCGTCTTCTGCGCCGTCGTGGCGCTGTGCGTCGTCCCGTTCCTCATGGGCGGCTTCGCTGGCCCGAAGCCCGCCGAGGAATCCGCTTAAGGCCTATATCCTATAGGATATAGGATATAGGATATAGCATTCAGTAGCCGTAGGCGCTGGGCGCGTTCTGGCCGCCGTCGACCGGCACGACGGCGCCGTTCACCGCTCTCGCCTTGTCCGACAAGAGGAACGAGATGACCTCCGCCACGTCCTTGGGGTCCACCAGCTCCTTCGCGGGGAACTCGTCGAGGAACGCCTCGTAGCGGCCGGGGTCCGCCACGCGCAGCCGGTCCCAGTTGCGGTCGGGGATGAGCATCGACCCGGGCGCGACCGCGTTGACGCGCACGCCCGTCGGCCCCAGCTCGCGGCCGAGGATCGTCGCGGCGTGGTTGAGCGCGGCCTTCGTGGAGCCGTACGCCAGGCCGGGGGAGGGCTTGGACCCGGAGATCGAGGAGACCAGCACGGCCGCGCCGCCGCGGCGCCGCAGCTGCGGCAGGGCCGCCTTGAGCACGGTCATGGCGTTCACGACGTTGACGTTGAGCGTGTAGGCCCAGTCGTCGGGCTCGGTGTCGGCGAGGCTGCGGCCGCGGGCGCCGCCGACGTTCGCGACGACCCCGCCGAGGTCCCCGAGGCGCCGGCCCGCCTCGTGCACGAAGTCGACCAGCAGCTCCGCGTCGTTGACGTCGAGCGCGCGCGAGGCGACCTGCACGTCGTACTCGGCGCGCAGCTTCGCCGCGAACTCGTGGAGCGGGGCGGCGTTCCTCGCGCACAGTGCCAGCGGGACGCCTTGGGAGGCCAGGAGTTCGGCCGTGGCCTGGCCGAGGCCGTGGCTCGCTCCGGTGATGAGGACAGGACTGTTGAGTTGCATGCCGTTCATTTTGACCTGCCGTGTCTCGTCCGGTCCACGTCCGACCGGCGGGGGCCGCCCCGCCGGTCGGGCCTTCCGCGGTGAGCACCGCGGATCCACCGGGCGCGGCACTTCGCCCCGCCCGCGGTGCCGAGCACGTCTAACGCCAGGCGGATAGAGGATTGTCCAGGCGGCCCGCGTAGATCAGGCTCTCCTCCTGGTTCTCGATGTTCACCATCTGCTGGTTGTCCTTGAGCTGCAAGCGGTTCAGGCACGAGAGCGGGAACGCGTCCTCGAACAGCGGGAACCGCGCGAAGGCTGCTTCCAGCTCGGGGTGGGACTTCTCATAGTCCTTGAGCGCCTCCGCGGCGATCCGCCAGAACTCGTCCTCGCTGAGCACCCCGTCAATGTGCAGGATTCCGGCGAGGAACCGCAGGAAGCAGTCGGCCACGTCGGTGAGGATCGACAGCGCCCGCACCCCGTCGGGCACCTCGGCCCGGATGCGCCCGATCGCCTCGGGCACCTCCGTGGCCGGTTCCAGGACCGCGCACTCCTCGCCGATGTCCTTGAGGAACACCCGCTCCACGGCCCCGTCCTTGAGCACCAGGATGATGTTCTCGCCGTGGGGCATGAACACCAGCCCGTACCGGTACAGGCAGTGGACGAGCGGCACCAGGTACGCGTCGAGGTACCCGCGCAGCCAGTCGGCCGGGCGCAGGCCCGAGCGGCGGATGAGCGCCGACGCGAACGGCCTGCCGTCGCGGTCGACGTGCAGCAGCGAGGCCATCGTCGCCGCGCGCTCCCCCTTGGCCAGCTTGGGGACCGGGCTCTCGCGCCACAGCGCCGCGAGCATCTTCCGGTACGGGGAGCCCTTCGGCGCCCCGGCCGTGTAGGCGGGGTGCCGGTACCCGACGGCGGCCCGCTCGCGCAGGACCGTGACGCCGTGGCGCTTCAGGGTCGGGTCGCCGTGGACGAGGTCGGCCACCCAGTCGCAGATCGCGGGCGTGACCTCCATGTACTCGGTCGACAGGCCCCGCATGAAGCCCATGTTCAGGACCGACAGGGCGGTCTTGACGTAGTCGCGGCCCGGCTCGGTGCGGTCGAAGAACGTGCGGATCGACTGCTGCGCCTGGAACTCGTCGTGGCCCTCGCCGAGGGGGATGAGCCGCCCGGCGGCGATCTCGGGCGCGAACGTCACGGAGATCTTGTTGCGCCACTGCCACGGGTGCACCGGGATCAGGTACACGTCCTCGTAGGACAGTCCGCGGTCGGTGAGCACCGACGCGAAGTACTCGCGGGAGTCGGCGTCGACCTGGGTGTCGAGGAGCCACTGGAAGTCCAGCTCCGGCGAGGCCGCGAACATCGCGTGCTCGCGCCTCGCGGCGAGCCACATGAGCCGCACGCCCGCCCCGGCCTCGGGCGCGTAGGCCCGGTAGTCCTCCGAGGTGAACCCGAGCCGCCCCGACCCGGCCACGAAGCACGGGTGCCCGCCGGTCATGGCCGCCTCGATCGCCTGGAAGCCCGCGCCCACGAGCGCCGCGGCGGTCGGCTGGTCCTCCGCGAGCTGGAACGCCCCGCGGTTGACGGTGGCGGCGACCTCTTCGAGGTACACCGGCAGCACGGTGTCGCTCAGGCCCAGCTCGCCCTTGAACGCCAGGAAGAACGCGGCCGCGTCCGGTTCGAGGGCCGCGCCGCCGGCGCCGGTCCGCTCCAGCGAGTCCGGGTCCACGACCCAGTGGTCGAGCTTGAACCGCCGCGCGGTGAACCGGTACCGCTCGCCGGAGGCGTTGAGCACGTAAGCCTCCCCGTCCCTGACGGGCACGAGCAGCCGCTCGTGGGCGAACTCGCCGATGGCCTTGGCCAGCAGGTTGCGGGTGGCCCGGCCCCACAGGGCCGGGGTCAGGTGGTCGATCGCGCTCACGCGTTCACTCCTTTGGCTTCGGACCGCTCGAAGTCCATGCGGGTGCAGAAGCTCAGCAGCGCCTCCTTGTCCTTGAGCGCCACCGTCCTCTCGGGACTGAAACCGGCGAACGCGTTCAGCCGGTGGATGGCCTCGTTGCCGGAGTCGGGCTCGACCACGACGCGCTCGGCGCGGAACCCGTCGAACAGCAGGTGCATCACCGCGGTCATGACGCCGCGCGTGAACCCGGGGATCGGCTTGTCCGTGGGGGCCGTGAGCACGTGCATGCCGACGTCGCCCGGCAGCGGGTCGTACACCGACGCCAGCTCCGAGTGGGCCGGGTCGTAGACCTCGACGAGGAACCGGGCCCGGTAGTGGTACAGCCCCATGTACGCGAAGTGGTGCGGATCGTCCTGGATGGACTCGTGCTCGGCGAGCACGTCGGCCACGGCGGCGTCCTGCATCATCCAGTAGCGCGCCTTGGGGTGCGTGACCCACTCGTGCAGCAGCGGCGAGTCGGTCGGCGGGTCGACCGGGCGCAGCCCGAAGTCGCCGAGGCTCGGATGCAGGTGGTAGAAGGACTTGGGGGCGGTCGCGGTGATCATGGCGTGGGTGCTCCGAACTCCTGGAAGCCGATTCGCTGCTCGATGGGGTAGACCTCCCGGCCGGTCATCGACCGGATGATCCAGGAGTTGCGGTGGGCGGCCATGCCCAGGTCGGGGGCGGTGAACCCGTGGGTCGCGAGTTCGGCGTTCTGCACGAAGACCTCGCCCGCGCCCGCCTTGTCGACGCTGTAGTCGCGGCGGGGCTCCAGGCGGCCGGTCGCGTCGAAGCGGAGCCGGTCCCGGACCTGGTCGAGGAAGGCCGGAACGCGGTAACTGTAGCCGGTGGCGAGCACCAGGCCCTCGGTGACCAGCTCGAAGCTCCGGTCCTGCTCGTGCTGGCGCACACCGAGCCGCACGCTCCCGCTCCCGGTTGCCTTCTCGACGGTGCAGTTGGTGAACAGGCGCGTGGGCACCGACCCCATGGTGAACCGCTTCTCGTACAGCACGTCGAAGATGTCGTCGATGAGCTCCGCGTTGATGCCCTTGTAGAGCCCCTTGTGGGCCTGGTTGAGCTCGTCGCGCTTCGCCGCCGGGAGACCGTGGAAGTAGTCCACGTACTCCGGGCTGGTCATCTCCAGCGTCAGCTTCGTGTATTCGAGCGGGAAGAACCGGGGCGAGCGGGTCACCCAGTTGAGCTCGTACCCGCCCTCCTCGATGCCGCCCAGGAGGTCCCGGTAGATCTCGGCCGCGGACTGGCCCGAGCCGACCACGGTGATCGACTTGCAGCCCTTGAGCTTCTCGCGGTGCTCCAGATAGGACGAGGCGTGGCATACGGTCCCGGACTCCAGCTCCCGGCACGCGGGCGGCACCCACGGCGGCGTCCCGGTGCCGAGCACCAGGCGCCGGGCGCGGTCGGTGCGCGTCCCGCCCGGCCCCTCGGAGGTGACGGCGTACGCGCCCTCCTCCCAGGCCACGGCGGTGACCTCCCGCTCGAACTCCAGGCCGTCCATCCGCTTCGCGGCCCAGCGCAGGTAGTCCTGGAACTCGGCGCGGAGCTGGAAGAACGACTCGCGGATGTAGAACGGGTAGATCCGCCCGGTCTCCTTGAGGTAGTTCAGGAACGAGTACGGCGAGGTCGGGTCGGCGAGCGTCACGAGGTCGGCCATGAACGGGACCTGCATGGTGGTGCCCTCGATGAGCATCCCGGGGTGCCAGTCGACGTTCGGCTTGCGCTCCAGGAACAGCCCGTCGAGGTCGAGCGGGCCGGTGAGCGCGGCGAGCCCGAGGTTGAACGGCCCGAGGCCGATGCCGATGAAGTCGCGGACGGTCACTTGGCCTCCTTGCCGTGGCGCGCGAGCGCCTCCAGCACCGGGACGACGTCCTCAAGGGACGTCTCGGGGTTGAGCAGGGTGAGCTTGAGGGCGATGCGGCCCTCGACGCGGGTCGCGGCGACCATGCCCTCCCCGGAGGCGGCGAGGGCCTCGCGGGCGAGGCGGTGCCGGTCGTCGTCGGCGCCCGCGAGCCGGAACAGGACGGTCGAGAGCTGCGAGGGCGGCGCGGCGACCTCGAAGCGCGGGTCGGCGGCGAGCCAGTCCCAGGTCTCGTCGGCGAGCGCGCAGACCCGGTCGAACATGGCGCCGACGGCGTCGGGCCCCAAGGTGCGCAGTGTCATCCACAGCTTCAGCGCGTCGAAGCGGCGCGTGGTCTGGAGGCTCTTGTCCACCTGGTTCGGCAGCGCGCCCTCGGCGGGGTTGAGGTAGTCGGCGTGGTGCGTGACGTGGCGAAGCGCGGCCCGGTCCTTGACGATGAGCGCGGAGGAGCTGACGGGCTGGAAGAACGACTTGTGGTAGTCCACGGTGACCGAGTCCGCGTGCGCGGCGCTGTCGAGGAGCGCGCGGTGCTCCAGCGAGACGAGGAGGCCGCACCCGTACGCGGCGTCCACGTGCAGCCAGACCCGGTGCGCGGCGGCGATCTCCGCGATCGGCCCGAGGGGGTCGACGGACCCGAAGTCGGTGGTCCCGGCGGTGGCGACGACCGCGGCGGGCACGTCCCCCTGCTCGCGGCAGGTCTCGATCGCGGCGTCGAGGGCCGCGGGGTTCATGCGGAACCAGTCGTCGGCGGGCACGGTCACCACCGCCTCCTCGCCGAGCCCGAGGAGCCTGGCGGCCTTGACGACCGAGAAGTGCGAGTGCGGGGAGGCGAAGAACCGCAGGCGCGGCAGGACCTCGACGCCCCGCAGCGGGGTCCCGGACTCGACGCGGTGCTTGAGGAGCACGGCCTCCACGGCCTCTTCGCGGGCGAGGAGCAGCGCGTGCAGGTTCGACTGCGTCCCACCGGAGGTGAACACGCCGTCGGCGCTCGCGCCGAAGCCGATCCGCCGCGCGGTCCACTCGATGAGCCGCTGCTCGATGAGGGTGCCCCCGGCGCTCTGGTCCCAGGTGTCCACGGAGGTGTTCACGGCCGCGAGGACGGTCTCGGCGGCGACGGCCGGGAGCGCGACGGGGCAGTTGAGGTGGGCGAGGTAGCGCGGGTGGTGGAACCAGACGGCGTCGTCGAGGTAGAGCCCGCCGACCTCCTCGAACGCGGCCTCGAAGGACTCCAGGGGCCGGTCGAGGTCCACGGCCGCGACGGCGGGAGCGAGGTCCGCCGGTGCGGCTCCGGTCCAGGGCCGCTCGACGGCGGCGAACCGCTCGGCCAGGCGGGCGGCGACGTCGGCGACGAGGCCGCGGTAGGCGGTCGCCGTGTCGCGGCCGAGGAGGGCCGGGGGAGCGGTGCGGTCGAGCGGCGCGGGGGCCGGACGGAGGTCGGCGCTTGTCGGCACGGAGGGTCACCTTTCTTGGAGGGACGGCGGAGTGCGGCGTTGTGGAACGACGCGGACGGGAACCCGGGGAGCGTGTAGGTTAGGCTAACCTAAGCTCACGAAGAGCGAAAGGGGTCATCCCGAATGGTGATGTTCTCCACGGTTCTCTGCTGGAACGGCCGCTAATCGGCTTTTGCGTGAAATTGCGGCCAACGCCGTCTTACCTCCATTGTGGAGGGACGGGACATGCTGCGCCGCAGCCGGTCCGCCGTCCGCGCGGCGGCGGTGGAAGAAGATCGCGGCGGCGCCCGGGGGGAGTCGCCGCCGCGTTCACATCATCTAGGACCGTCCGGTCGCTGTCTGTCAGCGATCCGACAGCGCTCGGGGGACTACCGGCCCTCCGCGATCCAGGCGTCCACGACGCCCGTCATCGTCTCCAGCGGGATCGACCCGCTGCTGAGGACGCGGTCGTGGAAGTGCCGCAGGTCGAACCCGTCCCCCAGCTCCCGCTCGGCCTTGGCGCGCAGGCCCTGGATGTGCCTGCGGCCGATCATGTACGCGAGGGCCTGGCCGGGCCAGGCGATGTACCGGTCGACCTCGTTGGCGATGTTCACCTCGGACAGGGCGGTGTTGTCGCGCATGTACTGCACGGCCTTCTCCCGCGACCACCCGAACGCGTGCATCCCGGTGTCCACCACGAGCCGGCAGGCCCGCCACGCGTCGAACGAGACCATCCCGAGCCGCGCCAGATCGCCGCTGTAGAGCCCGATCTCGTCGCACAGCCGCTCGGTGTACAGGCCCCAGCCCTCGCCGAACGCCGTCACGTACCCGAACTGGCGGAACTGCGGCAGGTCCTTCAGGGTCTGGCCCAGCGCGAACTGGAGGTGGTGCCCGGGGACGCTCTCGTGGAATGCGAGCGCCTCGTACTCGTACCGCGACCTCGTCTGCGGCGCATAGGTGTTCACCCAGTGCGTGCCCGGCCGCGACCCGTCGGAGGCCGGGACGGTGTAGTACGCGAGGGTCGAGCCCTTGGCCGCGTGCTCGGGGATGACCTCGACCGAGCACGGCGCGAAGTCGTACTCCAGGAACGCCGCCGGGAGCGCAGCCTCGGCCCGGCGCAGCGCCCCGGTCACGTCCGCGACGATCTCCTCCGCGGTGTCGTACCGCAGCGAGGCGTCGCTGCGCAGCCGGTCCACGACCTCGGCGACGTCCCCGGTGCCCAGCTCGCGGGCCCCGATCTCGGCGAACTCGGCCCGGTTCCGCTCGACCTCTTCGAGCCCGATCCGGTGCACCGCCTCGGGGTCGAGGTCGGTGGTGGTGAACTGCCGCGAGGCGGCCCGGTACCCCTCCTCGCCGCCCGGCACGTTGCACACGCCGACGGCCTCGTCGCCGCGGGCGAGGGGCAGGAACTCCGACTCCAGGGCCTCGCGCCACCGCGCGAGCGCGGGCCGGACCCGCTCCGCGACGAGCGCGCGGGCCTCGGCGCGCCACTCGTCGGCGTCCACTCCGGACGGCACCGGCGCGGCGAGGACGTCTCGTTCTATATCGGTCGCAAGGTAATCGCCCACCTGCTCCACGACCCCGAGCACGCCGCTCCGGGTCTGGTGCCGCCCTTCGGCCCCGGCCTGCCGGTACCGGTCCAGAACCGCGTCGAAGTGGTCGCCGAGCTTCCCGAGCCTGACGAGGTAGTCGCGGCTGCGCTGCTCGGTGTCGAGGCTCTGGCGCGGCAGCGAGGACAGCATGGAGGTGACGGGCCCGCTGATGGTGTTGCTGAGCGCGACCTCGCCCAGGCGCGCCTCGATCACCGCGGACTGGTCGTCGACGAGCCGCCCGAGCATCGAGTGCGTGATCCGGTCCTGGCCCTCCAGGGACGCCGCGTCGATCGCGGCGAGGCCCTCGCGGACCTCCGCGTGGTGGGCGAGGCGCACCGCGTCGCCGTCCCGGCTCGGGTCGCCCAAGAGGTGGTCGTAGCCGGGAATCCCGTAGAAGCTCGCCGACATGGGGTTGTCGGCCAGATGAAAGTCGAAGTACCGCTGCGCCAGCGCAGCGAGCTGCGGATCGCCCATGTGCACCTTTCCGATTCTGAGGTGCCCCGACCCTACTGCCCCCGCTAGCCGCCCGGCAAGCAAGCGTTCCGGGCCCGGCTAACTTGGCGGCGGCCTCAAGTTGCGGTACCGTTTTTGACTATGGCGTCAACTTATGAGAACGCAACAGCGACGGAGGAGCCCGAGGCTCCCGAGACCGACGCGCCCGAGCCGCAGCGGCCGGCCGCGCTCAAGGCACCGCTCCTGCTCGTGACCTCCGACGAGGCGTACGGCGTGTGCGGCGCGGACGGAGTGTGCGAGTGATGGCCGGCGAGGTCTTCGGCCGTGGCGCCGCACCCGTGACCATCGACGTCTGGTCCGACGTCATGTGCCCCTTCTGCTACATGGGCGACGCGCTCCTGGGCCAGGCCCTCGAACGCTTCCCCCACGAGACCGTCACCCGCTACCACGCGTTCCAGCTCATGCCGGACCTGCCGAGCGACAAGCCAGCGAACGTGCTCGACATCCTGGAGAAGGAGAAGGGCTTCCCGCGCGAGCAGGCCGCGGCCATGAACGCGCAGGTCGCCGAGCGCGGCAAGACCCTGGGACTCGACTACCGCTTCGACACCGCGCTCGCGGTCAACACCCGCGACGCCCACCGGCTCTCCCACTTCGCCGCCGAGCACGGCAGCCAGACCGACGTGGTCCACCGCCTGTTCAAGGCCTTCTTCACCGACGGCCTCAACGTCGCCGACCACGACGTGCTCGCCGACCTCGCCGCCGACACCGGCCTCGACCGCGCCGCGGCCCTGACCGCCCTCAAGAACGGCGACTACGACGACGCCGTGGACGCCGACATCCGCCAGGCCCGCGAGCTGCGCGTCACCGGCGTCCCGTTCTTCGTGATCGACGGCAAGTACGGCGTCTCCGGCGCCCAGCCCGTCGAGGCGTTCCTCCAGGCCCTCGACACCGCCTGGTCCAACCGCTAGCCAGACCGGCCGCGGCCCTCCATGACCTGCTCGACCTGCTCGGGCGTCAGGGCCGCGGTCGGCAGCGGGCGCGCCCCCTCCGACCGGAGCCCGTCCAGCGTGAACGCCAGGTTCCGCCGCCACGCGTCCGGCGCCGCGCCCCTGGTGAACCGCACCAGCATCGCGTTGGACCAGAACACGAACAGCAGGTCCTCCGCGGCGAAGTCCGCCCGCAGCGACCCGTCGGCCTGCGCCCGCTCCGCGATCCGCCGCGCCTGCTCCTGCGACCGGTGGCAGACCTCCGCGAGCCGCGCCGTCCCCGGATGGCTCCGCGAGATCACGTCGTTCAGCGCCAGGTTCTGCACCTGGAGCTCGCACACCCGCTCCACGTACTGCGCGAACCCCTCCCACGGGTCCGCGCACGCCAGCGCCCGCCCCGCGGCGGTGTCGAGCCGCTCCTCCGCGTACTGGGGGACCACGGCGTCGATGAGGCCCTCGCGGCTGCCGAACCGGTGGTAGATCGTCCCGGTGCTCACCCCGGCGCGCTGCGCGATCGCGTCGAGGGGCGCGTGCAGGCCGCGCTCGCCGAAGACCTCGGCGGCGGCGCACAGCAGCTTCTCGATGTTCCGGCGGGCGTCCGCCCGCACCGTCCGCGCCTCGCCCACGGCCGCCCCCTTCATCTCGACTGCCTCATCTTGACAGCGGCCTCAACTTTACCGCGTTGCGCGCGGCCCCCGCCCGTGCGAAGCTGGCCCGATGCCGACCCCCGACCATCTGTTCTTCTGGAACGAGAAGCCCGAGTCCGACGGCCCCGGCCGCGGCTGCCTGAGCCAGTGGTGGCCCTCGGCGTTCACCGACGACGGCCACCGGTACGACACCGCCGAGCACTACATGATGGCGCACAAGGCATGGCTGTTCGGCGACACCGAGGCCGCCGACCGCATCCTCGCCTCCGGCCACCCGCGCAACGCCCAGAAGCTCGGCCGCCAGGTCCGCGGCTACACCCAGGACGGGTGGGAGGCCGCGCGGCTCGCGATCGTCGTGCGCGGCAACGTGCTCAAGTTCGGCCAGCACCCCGACCTCCTCGAATTCCTCCGCTCGACCAGCGACCGCGTCCTGGTCGAGGCGAGCCCCAAGGACCGCATCTGGGGCATCGGCCTCGCCGGGGACGACCCGCGCGCGGCCGACCCGGACGCGTGGCTCGGCCTGAACCTCCTGGGCCGGGCCCTCATGGAGGCCCGCGCGCAGCTCACCGCATGAGGAAGGGCCGGTCGCACCGCGACCGGCCCTTCCCCTCGCGTCCTAGCTCAGCCCGTTGTCGGCGAGCCACTGCTTCGCGATGTCGGGCGTCGACATCTGGTCGACCGTGCTCTGCACGTTCAGCCCGACCAGGCCCTCCGGGGTGAGCGCGGCGCTCACCGCGTTGATCACCTCGGACACCTCGTCGGCGATGTCCTCGCTGACCAGCGGGACCACGTTCGACGCCAGGAACAGCGACTCGGGGTCCTCCAGGACCACGAGGTCGTCGGTCTGGATGCGCGGGTCCGCGGTGAACACGTTCGCGACGTTCACGGTCCCGGCCACCAGGTCCTCCACGGTGGTGTCGCCGGTCGCCGAGAACTCGACCTGCACGCCGTAGACGTCTTCGAGCCCGGTCGGCCCGTAGGGGCGCTCGGCGAGCTCGGGCGGGCCGCCGAGGGTGAGCGTCTCGGAGACGTTCGCGAGGTCGGCGATCGAGGCGAGGCCGTTCTCGTCGGCGAACGCCTTGGTCACGGTGTAGGAGTCCTGGTCGCTCGCGGTCGACTGCTCCAGCACCGTGAGGCCCTCGGGCAGGGCCCCTTGCAGCGCGGCGTAGACGTCCTCGGGGGAGCGGGCCTCGGTCTCGGCGTCGAAGAACTGGAGGAGGTTCCCGGTGTACTCGGGGAACAGCGTGATCGCGCCGCTCTCCAGCTCCGGGATGTAGGCGTCGCGCTGGCCGATGCTGAAGCGCCGCTCGACCTCCTGCCCGGCCCCTTCGAGGGCCTGGGCGTAGATCTCGGCGACGATCTCGTTGGAGTAGTAGGCCTGGGAGCCGATGACGATGGCGCCGTTCGCGGACTCGCCGGTCGACTCGTTCTCGCCGAGCGGGTCCTCGGAGGAGCAGCCGGTCATCGCGATGGCGGTGCCGAGGACCGCCGCGGCGGCGAGTCCAGTGCGTATGCCCCGCATTCTGAACATGGGTCTTCCTTCCACTGATGGGTCTGGCTCGGGTGGGTGGGTGTCGGGTCAGGTGGCGTTCTCGGCGCGGCGCCTGGGCGCGAGGCCCTGGGCGGCGAGCACGCCGTGCGGGACGGCGGCCCACTGGGCGAGGGCCAGGAGCGCGTCGAGGACGAGTGCGAGGACGGCGACGAGCACGGCTCCGCCGAGGACGACCTCGTACCGGCGCAGGCTCAGTCCGGTGATGATCGGCAGGCCCAGGCCGCCGAGGTTGACGTACGCCGCGATGGTCACCGTGGCGACCACTTGCAGCACCGCGGAGCGGAACCCGCCGACGAGCAGCGGCAGCCCGAGCGGGACCTCCACGCGCCACAGGATCTGCGCCTCGGTCATGCCGACGGCGCGCGCGGCGTCGACGGTGCGCCGGTCGATGGCCTCGAACCCCGCGTAGGCCCCTGCGAGCAGCGGCGGGATCGCGAGGATCACGAACGTCACGACCGCCGCTTCGGGCTTGTGGAGCACGCCGAACAGGAGCACGAGCAGGACCAGCAGGCCGAACGAGGGGACGGCGCGCGCGGCGCCCGCGAACGCCACGGCGACCTCGCGGCCCTTCCCGGTGTGGCCGATGGCCCACCCGAGCGGGACGGCGAGGACCGCGGCGATGCCGACGGCGATCGCGGTGAAGTACAGCTGCTGGAGCAGCAGGTGCTGCAGCGCGTTGGGCCCGGTCCACTGCTCGGGGTCGGTGAGCCACTTGAAGGCTTCGGAGAGGAGGTTCACGCGGCGGCCTCCGCGGTCGGTTCGGCGGCGGGCTTCCGCTTGGCCGGGGCTTTGCTTCGCGCCCAGGGCATCAGGGCCCGCCCGGCGAGCATGAGCAGGAGGTCCACGAGCAGCGCGATGAGCGCGACCGCGACGATTCCGGCGAGGACCTCGGGGATGATGCGGCGCTGGAGGCCGTTGGTGAACAGGTAGCCGAGGTTCGTGACGCCCACGAGGATGCCCACGGTCGCCAGCGAGATCGTGCTGACCGCGGTGACCCGCAGGCCCGCGAGGATCACGGGCCCGGCGAGCGGCAGGTCCACGGCCCAGAACCGGCGTCCGTCGCCGTACCCGACGGCGGTGGCCGAGCGGCGCACCGCGGGGTCGACCGAGTCGAGGCCGTCGGTGACGGCCCGGACCATGATCGCGATGGCGTAGATCGTCAAGGCGATCACCAGGTTCGTCTCGCTCGTCGCCGGATAGCCCGCGACGACCGGGAGGATCATGAGCAGCGCCAGCGACGGGATCGTGTACAGCAGGCCGGTCACGGTGATGACCCACCCGCGCAGGAGCCGGTACCGCCACGCCACCCACCCCAGGGGCAGGGACAGGAGGAACCCGGCGACGATCGCGATGACGCTCTGCCGCAGGTGGTCGAGCGTCAGGGTGCCGATCAGGTCGAGGTTGTCGGACACCCAGTCCATTCAGGCCCCGCCTTCGACGAGGACGCCCTGCGTGCGCCCCTCGGCGTCCACGAGCACCGGCCCGTGCGGGGTCTGCTTGACCCGCAGCGCCCTCTTGCCGCGCTCGGCGCCGATGAACGCCGCCACGAACTCGTCCGCGGGGTTCTCGGTGATCTCGCTGGGGCTGCCGACCTGGAGCCGCTGCGCGCCCGCGGCGAGGATCGCGACCTGGTCGCCCAGGAGGAACGCCTCGTCGATGTCGTGCGTCACGAACACCACGGTCTTGTCGAGCTCCTGCTGCAACCGGATGAGCTCCGTCTGGAGCTCGGCGCGCACGATCGGGTCGACCGCGCCGAACGGCTCGTCCATGAGCAGGATGTTCGGGTCGGCGGCGAGCCCGCGGGCGACGCCCACGCGCTGCTGCTGCCCGCCCGAGAGCTGGCTGGGGTACCGGTCGGCCATCGTCGCGTCGAGGCCGACGGTCTCCATGAGTTCGAGGGCCCGGGCCCGCGCGGCCCGCCTCGTCCCGCCGTTGAGCCGCGGCACGGTCGCGATGTTCTCGGCGACGGTGAAGTGCGGCATGAGGCCGCTGTTCTGCATGACGTAGCCGATGCTCCGGCGCAGTGCGACGGCCTTCTTGGCCGCGACGTCCTCGCCGTCGATCTCGACGGTCCCGGAGGTCGGCTCGACCATCCGGTTGATCATCCGCAGCAGCGTCGTCTTCCCGCAGCCCGAAGAGCCCACGAACACCGTGGTCTTCCGCGACGGGATCACCAGGTCGAACGAGTCGACGGCGACCGTCCCGTCGGGGAATCGCTTGGTGACGTTGCGGAACTCGATCATCGGGCTCCTCCTATGGGTCCGGGCGCTCACGCGACACTACCCGATTTGCACCAGCCCTACCCTTCCTCCGCGCTTACGTTTTCCGAAACAGAGTGTTCGACTCGGATACTTCGCTCGCCCGCGCCGGTATGGTGGGGCGCAAACGAACGGAGAGGAGCCGGACATGGCGGAGCAAGTGGACGCGGTCGTCGTGGGCATGGGCCCCGGAGGCGAATCGGCGGCGGCGACGCTGGCCCGCGCCGGGCTGACCGTCGTCGGCGTCGAACGGCGCCTCGTCGGCGGCGAATGCCCCTACTACGGGTGCATCCCCACCAAGATGATGGTCCGCGGCTCCGACGCGCTCGCCGAGGCCCGCCGCGTCCCCGCCCTCTCCGGCGCCGCCGACGTCACCCCCGACTTCGCGCCCGTCGCCGCCCGCATCCGCGGCGAGGCCACCGACGACTGGAACGACCAGGTCGCCGCCGACCGCTTCACCGACGCCGGCGGCCGCCTCGTCCGCGGCGAGGCCGTCGTCACCGGCCCCGGCGCCGTCCGCGTCGGCGACCAGGACTTCACCGTCGCCAAGGCGATCATCCTCAACACCGGCACCGAACCGGCCGTCCCCCCGATCCCCGGCCTCGCCGACACCCCCTACTGGACCAACCGCGACGCCGTCGCGGCCACCGAGGCGCCCCACTCGCTCATCGTCCTCGGCGGCGGCGCCATCGGCCTCGAAATGGCCCAGGCGTTCTCCCGCTTCGGCACCCAGGTCACCGTCTTCGAGGCCGCCGACCGCCTCCTGGCCCTCGAAGAGCCCGAGTCCGGCGACCTGATCGCCGGGGTCTTCCGCACCGAGGGCATCGCCCTCCACACCGGCGCGGCCGTGGAGCACGTCTCCCACGACGACGGCCGCTTCGCCGTCAAGGCCGGCACCGTGACCGTCGAGGCCGACCGCCTCCTCGTCGCCACCGGCCGCAAGCCCAACATCGGCGGCCTCGGACTCGACACGGTCGGCGTCGACGCCTCGGGCCGGTCCCTCTCGCCGGACGAGCACATGCGCGTCGCCGACGGCGTCTACGCCATCGGCGACATCGCGGGCCACGGCGCCTTCACCCACATGTCCATGTACCAGGCCAAGATCGCCACCGACCACGTCCTCGGCAACGACAACCCGGGCGCCGAATACCACGCCGTCCCGCGTGTGACCTTCACCGACCCCGAGGTCGGCGCGGTCGGCCTCACCGAAAAGCAGGCCAAGGACCAGGGCCTCCAGATCGCGACGTCCGTTTCCGAGATCCCGTCGTCCTCAAGGGGCTGGATCCACAAGACCGGCAACGAGGGCTTCATCAAACTCGTCGCCGACACCGACCGCGGCATCCTCGTCGGCGCCACCTCCGCGGGCCCCACCGGCGGCGAAGTCCTCTCCATGCTCACCCTCGCCGTCCACGAACGCACCCCGATCACCCGCCTCCGCCAAATGATCTACGCCTACCCGACCTTCCACCGAGCAGTAGAAGACGCCCTCTCCCGCCTCTGAGGTCGGTCCTCACGCCTCCGGCGTGCCCGCCCGGTCGCGCCGGCCCTGACGCCAGGTCTCCATGAGCTGCATGCCTTGCAGATTGATGATGACCCCCATGGCGAACATCAGCCCGGCGCCCGGCAGCGCCACCAGGAACCCGACGCCGAACGGTCCGAAGCTCGTGAAGAGCCCCAGCAGCAGCGTCAGCACCCCGAAGGCGAACATCCACCCGGCGGCCCTCCCCGCCCGCTTGACCGCCTTCTCGATCTCATCGTCAAAGTCCTTCATCACCCCAGCCTATGGACTCCGGGAACCCGGCGGGGTCCCCGGATTTCCGGCGGCCGGGGTCGAGAAGGGAAAGGACATCAAAAAAGGCCGGTCGAAAACGACCGGCCTTTCTGGGATGGCTCCCCAACTTGGACTCGAACCAAGAACCTGCCGATTAACAGTCGGCTGCTCTGCCAATTGAGCTATTGGGGAAGGGGTTCTGCCGTGGTGGCGAACCGGATACGAGACTACAGGAGGGGAGGGAGCGGGTGCCACCGGGGTCGGTGTGGTGTGGGTCCTCGGGTGGGTGGAATCGGGGGTGCGTTTCGTGCTTGGGCAGGCGGGGCACCCCGGAATGCGGCAGAATGGCCGCTGTGTGCGGGGGACGCACGGATGACGAGGCAGCGTCCGGCCCGAGGGCCGGCCGGGGAGGCAAATATGCGGAAGTGGTATCTCGTGGCCGGGTTCGCGGTCGGGTACATCCTGGGTGCGAAGGCGGGCCGGGAGCGGTACGACCAGATCGTCGACTACACGCGCCGGGTGACCGGGAACGACAAGGTGCAGCAGGTCGCCTCGTCGGTGCGCAGCCAGGCGGG
This sequence comes from Glycomyces mayteni, assembly GCF_042428885.1. Taxonomy (NCBI): domain Bacteria; kingdom Bacillati; phylum Actinomycetota; class Actinomycetes; order Glycomycetales; family Glycomycetaceae; genus Glycomyces; species Glycomyces mayteni. The sequence goes on along the minus strand of NZ_JBHMBP010000003.1, from coordinate 153,276 downwards.
GAAGGCCGTGAACGCGGCGCAGGACAAGATCAAGGACACGAAGTTCGGCGAGATCATCGAGAACTTCACCACGAGCGCCGACGAGCCCCCGAAGGCCGAGCCCTGGGACTCCGCCGGGGTCACCACCCCTGCGCGGAGTGAACGGGCCCTTCGCGAGGACTCACCGGGTTTCTAGCGATGCGATGACGAAGGGCGGGGCCTCCGGGTCCCGCCCTTCTCTTTCGCTACGGCAGCACGGTCTCCAGCGGGAGGTCCGCCACGTTCCTTCCGGCTTTCGCCGTCCAGGCGCCCGGAACGGTTTCCCAGGCGTGGTCCTCCTCGTTCCAGAACTGGAACGAGCGCTCCTCCAGGGGGACGACCACTTCCACCTGTTCGCCGGGAGCGGCTTCGACGGCCGCGAAGCCCGCGAGGCGGGTCTGCTCGATGCCGCCCTTCACGCTTGCGGCGTCGTCGGGGGACACGTAGACCTGGACCACTTCCCGGCCCGCCACGGCCCCCGTGTTCCGCACCGTGACCTTCACCGCGCCCTCGACCGCCTCGATCGACTCGTACGTCCACTCGGCGTAGGAGAGGCCGTGGCCGAACCAGAACGCGGGCTCGACGGTGCCCCGGCGCTGCCAGGCGCGGTAGCCGATGAAGACGCCCTCGTCGTAGTGGAGCCTGCCCGCGTCGTCGGGGACGACCTGGGTGACGGGGGCGTCGGCGAGGGTCTTCGGCCAGGTGGTCGTGAGGCGGCCGCCGGGTTCGGCGCCGAGGAGGACTTCGGCGAGGGCGCTGCCGCCCTCCTGGCCGGGGAACCAGGTGAGGAGGATGCCCGCGACGTCGTCGGCCCAGGGCATCTCGACCGGGGAGCCGGTGTTGACGACGACGACCGTGTTGGGGTTGGCGGCGGCGACGGCGGCGACGAGTTCGTCCTGGCGGCCGGGGAGGCGCAGGTCGGCGCGGTCGAAGCCCTCGGATTCGGTGAGGGCGGTGGTGGAGACGACGACCACGGCGATCTCGGCGGCGCGCGCGGCGGCGACGGCCTCCTCGATGAGGGTCTGCTCGTCGGGCCGGGGCTCGGTGTGCATGAGGCCGAACAGGACCGAGGGCGGGAAGCCGGGCGGGAAGTCGAACGGAGTGAACTCGTGCCGGAGCGCGACCTCCTGGCCCTCCTTGAGGTGGAGGCGGACCCGCTCGACGCCGGGGCCGAAGAACGCCTCGAACGGGTCGTCGCCGGTGAACTCCTGGTCCTGGTCGAACACGGTCTCGCCGTCGATCACGAGCTTGTGGTGCCCGAAGCCGCGGGTGCCGAAGACGTGCTCGCCGGTCTTGGTCGCGACGTAGCCGCCCTCGACGAGCGCGTGGTCGAACTCGTCGGCGCTGAGGCCGCCGGGGACGTACCCCATCCACTTGACGTCGCCGTTGGCGAGCGGCTCGGCGGGCAGAGCCGTCCCGTCCTTCTTGACGGGCCGCGCGGTGAGCGTGAAGCCGCGGTTCGCGGCCTGGATCTGCTCGAACAGGTCGACGCCCTGGGCGTAGACGACGCGGTCGCCGAGCTCGGCGCGCAGGCCGTCGAGCGGTGAGACCACGTGCGGCGGGAACACCGTCGCGGAGCCGCCGCCGAGGATGCGGGCCTCGTCGGCGGCGGGGCCGATGAGGGCGAGGCTGTGGACGACGTCGTTGTGGAGCGGCAGGATTGTCGTCTCGTCGCCGGCGGGGACGTCGTTCTTGGCGAGGACGAAGGAGCGGCGCGCGATCTCGCGGAGCAGCGCGTCGGGGTCCTCGATCGCCTCCAGGCGGCCGGTGACCGCGGCGTCGACGCCGTCGAGGGCGCCCACGCGGGCGGCGAGCTTGAGGATGCGGCGGACGTTCGCGTCCACGGCCGCCTCGGTGGTGCGGCCCTCGCGGACCGCGTCGACCAGGGCCTTGCCGAACACGGTGAGCGGCCCCGGCATCGCGAGGTCCAGGCCCGCCTCGACGTCCTCGACGGTGTGCCGCGCGGCGCCCCAGTCGGAGACGTTGAAGCCGTCGAAGCCGAACTCCTCGCGGAGGACGTCCATGAGCTCCCGGTGCGCGGTCATGGTGGTGCCGTTGACGGTGTTGTACGCGGTCATGACCCCCCACGGGTTGACCGCGGCGGCGACCATCTCGAAGGGCCGCAGGTACAGCTCGCGCATGGCCCGCTCGCCGATGACGTTGTCGACGGTGAACCGGTCGGTCTCGGCGTCGTTGGCGACGTAGTGCTTCATGGTGGTGCCCACGCCGCGCTCCTGCACGCCCGCGACGTACGCCTCCGCGATGCGCCCGGTCAGGTACGGGTCCTCGCTGAACGCCTCGAAGTGGCGCCCGCCCAGGGGCGAGCGGTGCAGGTTGATCGTGGGCGCCAGGAGCACGTCGACGTCCTTGCGGCGGGCCTCGGCGGCGAGGAGGTTCCCGATGCGGCGCACCAGGGCCGGGTCCCAGGAGGCGGCCTGCGCAGTGGGGCTGGGCAGCGCCAGGGACGGGTCGGCGGCGGTCCAGAAGCGGCCGCGCACGCCGATGGGGCCGTCGGAGACGGTCATCGAGCGCAGGCCCGCTTCAGGGGCGGCGAGGGTGCGCCACATGTCGATGCCGGCCAGCAGGTCGGCCTTGGTCTCCAGGTCCAGCTTCGCGAGCGCCGCCTCGACGGCCTCGTCGTAGTCGGGTCCGTCGGCGGGGATGGTCCAGTCGCTCATGGCGTGCCTCTCTTCGGTCTGCGCGGCGGTGCGCCGTGGTCGAGTCTGACACCGCTACCGAGCGACCGGTAGTGCTTGTTACCGAATCGTGATTACCTATGCTGGAGTGCCATCGAGACCGAGCCCAGGATCGGGGCCACGCCATGCCGAACCCGCCGAGACCGCACGGCGTCCGCCACGGCGCCCGCGGGCAGGCCCGCCGCGAGGAGATCGTGCGCGCCGCCATGGAGGTCATCGCCGAACGCGGCTACCGCGGCGCCAGCCTCGCCGCCGTCGCGGAGAAGGTGGGCCTCACCCAGCAGGGCCTCCTCCACTACTTCCCGTCCAAAGAGGACCTCCTGGTCGCGGTGCTCACCATGCGCGACGAGTGGGACCGCGGCGACCGCACCGGCGACAGCAACCCGATGACCGTGGCCCAGACGATCGGCGTCGTCGAGGCCAACGCGCACCGGGCCGCGATCATCCGCACCTTCTCTGCCCTGCTCGGCGAGTCCGTCACCGAGGACCACCCCGCCGAGCCCTACTTCCGCGAGCGCTACCGGCGGGTGCGCCGAGAGATGGCCTCCACGCTGCGCGGGCAGTGGGGTGACCGGCTCCCTTCCGGGCTCACCCCGGAGGAGGCCGCGCCGCTGGTCGTCGCGATCATGGACGGTCTCCAGTTCCAGTGGCTCCACGAACCCGAAGGCGTCGACATGCCCGCATCATTCCGCGCGTTCCTGCGCCTCATCGATCCCGAGGCCGCCGCGTGACGCTGCCCGCGCTCGACGCGCTCGCCTGCCCCAACTGCGGCCAGGCCCTCGACCAGGCCGACCGGCGCCTCTCCTGCCCGTCCGGCCACTCCTTCGACCTCGCCAAGCAGGGCTACGCGCCCCTGCTCGCCCCCGGCTCGAACGCCACCACCGGCGACACCGCCGACCAGGTCGCCGCCCGCGAGGAGTTCCTCTCCGCGGGCTTCTACGACCCGCTCCTGAAGGCCGTCGCCGACGCCTCGCTCACCGACGCCCCCGGCGTCGTGGTCGAACCCGGCTGCGGCACCGGCCACTACCTCGCCGCCGCGCTCGCGGCCGACCCCGCACGCGAGGGCATCGGCCTCGACACCTCCAAGTACGCGCTGCGCCGCTGCGCGAAACGCGAAGTCCCGCAACTGGAAGCGCCGGAGACGGACGAACCGCGGCGAGCCGCCGGAACTCAGGCGCGACTCGCCGCGGTGCTCGCCGACGCGTGGAATCGACTCCCTGTACGCGACGGCGCCGCCGCCGCGGTGCTGAACGTCTTCGCCCCCCGCAACGCCGACGAGCTCGCACGCGTCCTCCACCCAAGAGGCGCTCTAGTGGTCCTGACCCCCCGGCTGGACCACCTCCGCGAACTCGTCGACGCCTTGGACTTGCTGAGCGTCGACCCCGCTAAACCGCAGCGGACCGCCGACCAGCTCGGCTCGGCGTTCGAGGCCGAGCGGGCCGACGAGATCTCCTATTCGATTGGCCTCGGACACGAGGACGTGCGCCGGCTCGTGGGCATGGGCCCGAGCGCCCGCCACCACGGCCCCGCCGAACTCGACGCGGCCGTGGCCGCGCTCCCCGAGCGGATCGACGTCACCGTCGCGGCGACCGTCGCCCGCTGGCTCCCGAAGGGCTGAGAGCGGCCTGCGAGCCGACCCCTTCCGGTGCCGCGGACGAGGTCGGCCCCCGATGCGCGCCCCGTTGCACGGCAAACGCTTCGCACGGAAGTCTTGTCCTCGTTTGCCATGACCGATACGGTACGAGGCATCACCCCCGAGGGACCTGGAGACGAGTTCAATGTTCGATGAGAAGCGGGCGGCCCGGCACGGCCTCGCCCTCACGGCAGCGGGCCTCCTCGCGCTCGCCGGATGCTCGGCGGGCGACGCCGCGGCCGACGAGAGCGACCACGAGATCCCGGCCCCGGAAGGGAACCTGACCGTCGAGGTCGTCGAGACCTACGACCACGACCCCGGCTCCTTCACCCAGGGCCTCGAACTCGCCGAGCACCCCGAGTACGGCACCGTCCTCTACGAGTCCGCGGGCCTCTACGGCGAGTCCGACGTGCGCATCACCGACCCCGCCACCGGCGACGTCCTCGCCTCCCAGGACCTCCCCGCCGAGGACTTCGCCGAGGGCCTCACCCTCACCGACGACGCGGTCTGGCAGATCACCTGGCAGGAGCACCACGCCTACAAGCGGGACCCCGCCACCCTCGACGTCATCGAGACCGTCGACTACGAGGGCGAGGGCTGGGGCATCTGCTACGACGGCGAGCGGCTCGTCATGAGCGACGGCTCCGACACCCTCACCTTCCGCGACCCGGCTACCTTCGAGGAGACCGGCACCGTCCAGGTCAAGGACGAGAGCGGCACCCCGGTCTACTCGATCAACGAGCTCGAATGCAGCGGCGGGTCGGTGTGGGCGAACGTCTGGCAGACCGACCAGATCATCGCGATCGACCCCGCGACCGGGGCCGTCCAGGCCACCGTCGACGCCTCCGGCCTCCTCGCCCCCGAGGACTCCGCCGGAGCCGACGTCCTCAACGGCATCGCCGCCGCCGAAGAAGAGGGCACCTTCTACATCACCGGGAAGCTTTGGCCGAAGCTGTTCCTCGTGCGCTTCGTCTGATCCCGTGTGCACAGTGCGCAGACCGTGACAATTCCGCGATTGCGCCGCTGGTCGAGGTGGGCCATGATGACCTCATGGCCCTCACACCCCTTGACCGATTGCTGGAGTACAAGATGCACCTCTTGGCCGACTCCCGGCAGCCCCGCGTCTTCGCCGCCTGGTGGCAGGACCTCACCACCGCCGCGTTCTCGGCGTGGTTCATCGGCGGGCTGATCCTCGACGTCAACGCCCACGCCCAAGGCTGGGCCGAGTCCTTCTTCACCTGGTGGCACCTGGCGTTCTACACCGGGTTCGCCGCCACCGCCGCATGGATCGCCTGGATGCTCGTGCGCGCGCACCGCGCCGACGGCCGCACCGGCATGGCCGCCGTGCCGCACGGCTACGGCCCCGCGATCGTCGGCGTGCCGCTGTTCCTGGCCTCCGGGATCGCCGACATGATCTGGCACGAGCTGCTCGGCGTCGAAGCCGACCTCGACATCTTCTTCAGCCCCTCCCACCTCGGCCTCGCCGTCGCCGGGTGCCTCATCGCCCTGGCGCCGTGGCTGTCCGCGTGGCGCCGCGAGGTCCTCTCCGTCGAACCCGAGCCGATCCCGCTCGAAGCGCGACTCGCCGCGCCCGCGCTGTCCCTCGGCTTCGCGATCGCCACCCTCGTGCTGTTCCTCAACTACCTGGTCCCGTTCACCGACACCCCGTTCGCCACCGGCGTGGCCCTCGAAGGCCGCTTCGGCTTCGAGTCGGGCCCGGTCGCGGGCATGGTGTTCACGACCGTGCTGGTGCTCGCGCTGGCGGTGTTCACGACCGGCCGGTTCCGGCTGCCGCTCGGGTTCTTCACCGTCGCGTTCGCGTACCCGTGCATCATGGCCGGGGCGTTCACCGGCTTCGAGAACGGCGCCTACGTGTGGGTGCTGCTCCTGTCGGGCGCGTGGCTCGACTTCCTCATCTGGCTCATCCGGCCCGAGCTGCGCCGCCGCCGCGACCTCATGGTCCTCGCGGGCGGCTGGGCGGTCCCGGTGTGGGCGGCGTTCATGATCGCGACCGGCGCGCACGCCGGGAACTGGCCGGTCGCCGAGATCGGCATCGGCGCGCCCGTCGTGGCCGCCGCGGTCGGGTGCCTGTTCATGCTGGTGGTCCAGCCCGAGCACCGCGACGCGGTGCGCCCGAACCCGGCCGAGCCGTCCCCGTTCGACGACGTGATCGCCCGCGCGAAGGCCATGACGGCCAACCGCGGGCCCGAGCAGCAGTAGCGCGACGGGGCCGCCGACCCCCCGGGGGCCGGCGGCCGCTCGCATCACTTCAGGGCCGCAAGGCTCTCGATCATGAGCGCCTCGGTGATGAGCGCCGTGCTCGTGCCCTTCGACCGGCACGCGTAGGCGCCCGCGACCCGGCCCGCCGCGAGCGCGCCAGCGAGGTCCTCGCCGCGGCCGCGGGCCCACAGCAGGCCCGACACGAACGCGTCGCCCGCGCCGTTGGAGTCCACCGGCGCCCACTCGGCCCACTCCGGCGCGACCGCGCCGAGCTCGGCCACCGGGTGGATGGCCCGGTACCGCTCGACCGAGCCGCCGCGTTCGAGGACGTACCCGCCGTGCTCGCCGTCGGTCGCGATGACGACCGAGGCGCGGCCGTTGTCGATGATCCAGCGCATGGCCTTCTCCGGGTCGCCGCCGAGGCGGGCCGCCGAGAGCGTCACGAGGTCGGCGCGGCGCGCGAAGTCCTTCTGGTGCTCGGCCTCGCCGTCCCAGCCGTGCAGGTCGGTGGAGACCGTGACGCCCTCGGGGATCGCCGTCAGCACGTCGCGGGTGTGGTTGGGGATCGAGACGTGGACGTGCTTCGCCTCGGCCACATGGGGTCCGAAGAACGACGCGGGCATCCGCAGCTCGGGGGCGTGGCGGTAGTCGTAGAAGGAGTAGCGGCGGCCCCCGGCGTCGACGAGGTTCACCGAGCGCGAGGTCCCGTTCGGGGAGATCAGGTACCGGAAGTCCAGGCCGTGCGCGTCGTAGTGGCGGCGGACGAGCGCGCCCTGCTCGTCCTCGCCGATGTAGTCGATGAACCGGGTCGCGAGCCCGAGGTGGAGGCACCCGAGCGCGACCCCGTTCCCGGTGTGCGCCACGTAGTCGAGGATCGGCTCCACGCCGAGCGAGTCGCCTTCGCCGATCGCGATCTCCGGGACGCGCACGATGGTGTCGACGCCGACGCCGCCGACGACCAGGATGTCCAGCATGTGATTGCTTCCTTTGAAAGATTTTGCGGGATTGTGTGGAATCTGTTGCGAGGGCAACCCTATGGGAACGACTGTGCCAGGGTCAATACCGATTCTCATGCAAGGGGAGGCACCATGGTCAAGCTGGCCGTCATCCACTATTCGCAGACCGGGAACGTCTACGAGATGGCGCGCACCGCCGCGAGGGAGAGCCAGGACGCCGGGGCCGAAGTGCGCCTGCGGAAGGTGCGCGAACTCGCCCCGCCCGAGGCTGTCGCCTCGAACGAGGCGTGGGCCAATCACTTCGAGGCCAGCGCCGACGTCCTGGAGGCGACGCTCGACGACCTCGACTGGGCCGACGCGGTCCTGTGGGGCACGCCGACGCGGTACGGGCTGCCGACCGCGCAGATCAAGCAGTTCATCGACACGACCGGTCCGCTGTGGCAGCAGGGGAAGCTCGCCGACAAGGTGATGTCGACGTTCACCTCGACGCAGACGAGCCACGGCGGCCAGGAGTCGACGATCCTCGCGTTGAACAACACGTTCTACCACTGGGGGGCGATCATCGTCTCGCCCGGCTACACGGACCCGCTCCAGTTCGACGTGGAGATCGGGAACCCGTACGGCGCCAGCCACATCGGGCTCAACGGCCCGGTGAGCGAGAAGAACCGCGTGGCGGTGGCGATCCAGACCAAGCGCGTGGTGTCGATCGCGAGGCGCCTGCACGGCTGAACGCACGCGGCAGGGCCCCGGGGGGAGACCCCGGGGCCCTGCTCTGTGCTGCTAGCCCGGTCGGACGACGCCGCGGCGGATCGCGTAGGCGAGGGTCGCCGCGCCCAGGGCCGGTCCCCAGACGTAGAACGGGAAGGACCAGATCAGCTCCAGGGCGTCTTGGCGGATCGCCAAGGCCGCGAAGGGGAGCGCCATGAACGTGAACATCGCGGCCATGACCGAGGCGGGGACGATCGCGACCATCGGCGGGACGGGGCGGCCCTTGAGGCCCGGCATCCAGAAGGGCCAGCGGGTGCCCCACCGGTAGCTCATGCCCAGGCACAGGACGCCGCCGCCGAGGGCCGCCAGGCCCAGGCACAGGCCCCACACGCGGGTGGCCGGGTCGATCATGGAGCTGTCGAGGGGGCCGCCGATCCACGCCCAGGGCGTCAGCCACGACATGCGCACGAGCCCGTAGGGGAGCGAACAGGCGAACGCGATCCACGCGGCGGTGCGGCCCCAGCGGGCGGCGCGGTCGGGGGCGAGCCAGGCGCGGGCGGGACCGTCGCCGCGGTCGTGGAGGACCAGGTGCAGGACGAGGGCCGCCCAGATGCCGCCGCCGACGGTGAGCCACACCTGGACGAGCATGTAGGCGGCGATGTCGGCGAAGCGCCCGCCGAGCATCGACAGGAAGTCCCCGGCCGCGGCGTAGTCCACGACCCCGCTGAACCCGAGGGCCGTGAGGAGGCCGACGACGGCGATCGCGGCGACGGTCTTGGCGAGGCGGCCGCGGGCGATGAGCACCGGACCGGCGGCGATCAGGAGCGGGATGAAGAGCGCGCACAGGTATCCGGCGAAGGACATCGGGGCGGTGGTGCTCATGAGGACGCCGAAGACGACGGCGAACAGGGCCGGGACGGCCCACCGGGTCGCGCGGGACGCGAGGAGCCCGAGGACCCCGGCGGCGATGAGCGCGGCGGGCCCGGCCCAGTCGGGGACGGCCTCGGGGAGGCGGATCGTGGGCTCGTACAGCTCGTGCGAGAACGGTCCGGTGGCCGGGTCGAGGAGCTGCCACAGGCCGATGGGGATGACGGTGAGGGACCAGAGGAACGCCGCGAGGGCGGTGCGTCCGGTGCGGCGCCGCGTGTCGGGGCGCTGGGTGTCGGTGCGGGTTGTCATGCCTTCAGCCTCGCCGCGGGCGGGCCCGGTTCCCTCCCGCGCGGGGGCGAACCGCCTCCCCCTCGCGGGGGAACCACCCGGGGGAGCCCGGCGCGAAACGTGCGCTTCCCTTCCCCGCAAAGCGATTGCAATACCGGATCGGGAAGGTCACGGAGCCATCACAAACAGGAACGGGTCCGGTCACGGCGCATGGCGGAGGCACCTCCGCTGCCATAGGCTGTAACTCGGATCACGTCAACCTCCATATCTACCTGCGGATCCATCTCGAACACTCAATAGGAGAAACCATGGCTCGCTTTCCCCGAGCACTGCTCGCCGTAGCCACCGCCGGTGTCACGGCCTTTTCGCTGGCCGCCTGCGGTGAAGACGAAGACCCTTCGTCGTCCGGCGGTGAATGCACCGAGAGCGACGAGGCGCTGAAGATCGGCACGATCCTCCCGCAGACCGGTTCGCTCGCGTTCCTCGGCCCGCCCGAGTTCGCCGGCGTCCACCTTGCCCAGCAGGAGATCAACGAGTACGGCGGCGTGCTCGGCAGCTGTGTCACCGTCCTGGACCAGGACTCGGGCGACACCTCGACCGACATCGCCAGCCAGTCCGCCGACGCCCTCATCAACCAGGGCGTGCACGCGGTCATCGGCGCGGCCTCCTCGGGCGTCTCCTTCCAGTTCATCGACAAGCTGTACGAAGAGGGCATCGTCCAGGTGTCCCCGGCGAACACGTCCCCTGACTTCACCACGTACGAGCGCGGCGACTACTACTTCCGCACCGCGCCCTCGGACGTGCTCCAGGGCCGCGTCCTCGCCGACACGATCATCCAGGACGGCCACGAGAAGATCGCGATCCTCGCGCTCCAGGACGCGTACGGGACCGGCCTGGCCGACTCCGTCGAGCAGAACTTCACCGAGTTCGGCGGCGAGGTCGTCCTCAAGACGATCTACGACCCGACCGCGACCGAGTTCTCCGCCGAGGTCTCCGCCGTCGCCGACTCCGGCGCCGACGCGATCGTCCTCGTCACGTTCAACGAGATCGTCAACCTCGGCCCGGCCCTCGCCGAAGGCGGCCTGAGCGCCCAGGACATCCCCTGGTACCTCGTGGACGGCAACCTGGCCGACTACAGCGAGACCTTCCCGGCCGGCTTCATGGAGGGCGCCAAGGGCACCTTCCCGGGCGCCGACCCGGCCGAGATCCGCGACCGCCTCCTCGAAGTCGACCCCGAGCTGACCGACTTCACGTACGGCCCCGAGTCCTACGACGCCACCTCGCTCGTCGCGCTCGCGGCGATCGCCGGCGACAGCATCGACTCCGAGACGATCAAGGACAACCTGGTCGCCGTCTCCAGCGGCGGCACCAAGTGCACCGGCTTCACCGAGTGCGCTGAACTGCTCGCCGAGGACAACACCGCGGACATCGACTACGACGGCTACTCCGGCCCGATCGAGTTCTCGCCCGAGGGCGACGTCACCGCGGCGACGATCGGCGTCTACCAGTACCTGCCCGACAACACCTACGAGAACCTCACCTACAGCTTCGGTGAGCTGAGCTAACCGAAGCCGCGCAAGCGAAAGCCCCCCGGGACCACAGGACCCGGGGGGCTACTTCTTGCGTTCTCTAGCTGGCCCGGCCGAGCGTGCCGAGGTACAGCTCCACGACCTTCGGGTCGTCGATCAGGCCGTCGCCGGGGCCGGTGTAGGCGCTGCGGCCCTGGTCCAGCACGTAGCCGCGGTCGCAGATCTGGAGGCACCGCCGCGCGTTCTGCTCGACCATGACCACCGTGACGCCGGTCTGGTTGATCTGCTTCGTGTTGAAGAAGACCTCGTCCTGCATCGCGGGGGACAGGCCCGCCGACGGCTCGTCCAGCAGCAGCACCGACGGCTCCATCATGAGCGCCCGGCCCATCGCCACCATCTGCCGCTCGCCGCCCGAGAGCGACCCGGCCCGCTGCGCGCGCCGGTCCCCGAGCACCGGGAACAGGTCCGTCACGAACTCGAACCGCTCCTTGAACGCCTTGGGCCGCAGGAACACCCCCATTTCGAGGTTCTCCTCGACCGTGAGCGCCGCGAACACGTTGTTCGTCTGCGGCACGAACCCCACCCCCAGCGGCACCAGCTGGTGCGCCTTGCGGTTGGTGATGTCCTGGCCGCGCAGCACGACCTTCCCCGACGAGATCCCCACCAGCCCGAACATGGCCTTGAGCAGCGTCGACTTCCCGGCCCCGTTCGGGCCGATGATGCCGACGAGCTCGCCCTCGTTCGCGTACAGGTCGGTCCCGTTCAGGATGGACACGCCCGGGATGTACCCCGCGGTGACCTCGTCGGCGCGCAGCAGCGCGTCGGCCGAGGCCGCGAGGTGCCCTTCACGGCTGCACACCTCGGTGGACGACTCGGCGGTCTCGTCGATCGGGGCGCCCGTCGGGCCGATCCCCTCGGTCTCGTTGTCGCTCATACCGCCTCCTAATGCTGGGCCGCGTCGTGGTGGGCGCCCAGGTACGCGTCGATCACCCGCTGGTCCGCCGAGATCTGGTCCGGCGTCCCCTCGGTGATGAGCTGCCCGGCCGCCATCACGGCCACCCAGTCCGCGATCTCGTGGACCATGTCCATGTCGTGCTCGACGAACAGCACGGTCATGCCCTCTTCGCGCAGGCCCTTGATGTGCTCCAGCAGCGACTGCTTCAGCGCCGGGTTCACCCCGGCCATCGGCTCGTCCAGCATGATCATCTTGGGCCGCAGCATGAGCGCCCGCGCCATCTCCAGGAGCTTGCGCTGCCCGCCGGAGAGCTCCCCGGCGTAGTGCTCGCGCTTGTCGATGAGCTTGAACCGCTCCAGCAGCTCCATGGCCCGCTCGGCGTTCGCGTACTCCTGGCCGCGCCACAGGCCCCGGAACATCGCCGCCCACATGCGCTCGCCCCGCTGGTCCGCGGCGCCGATGAGCATGTTCTCCAGGACCGTCATGCGCGAGAGCGCCTTCGTGAGCTGGAACGTGCGGACCATGCCCGAGCGGGCCACCTGGTACGACCGCATCCGGTCGGCCCGGTGCCCGTCGAAGTCCCACGAGCCCTTCGAGGGCCGGTCGAACCCGGTGAGCAGGTTGAAGAACGTCGTCTTCCCCGCCCCGTTCGGGCCGATGAGCGCGGTGATCGCGCCCCGCTGGACCTCGATGTGCTCGACGTCCACGGCCACGAGGCCGCCGAACGCGCGCCGCACCCCGGTCGCCGACAGGATCGCGTCCTGCTTCGGCGCGCCCGGCTCGGCCGGGACGCCGGCCAGGGCCGCGCGCGCGGCGGCGATCCCCGCCTTCTCCTTATCGGACATCGAACATCAGCTCCTTCCGGTTGCCGATGAGCCCCTGCGGCCGGAAGATCAGCAGCAGGACCATTCCCAGCCCGAGCAGGAAGAACACCAGCGGGCCCACCTGCGTCGAGTCGATCACGCTCGACGGGATCACCTCGGCCTGGATCGCCTGGATGAGCCCCTGCGCGAGGATGTTGTACAGGAACCAGAACAGCGCCGCGCCGAGCACGGGCCCGAAGATCCGGGCCGCGCCGCCGAGGATGAGCACCACGTAGAAGTAGAACGTGAAGTCCGTGGTGAACCCGTCCGGCTGGACGTTCGCGCGGCTCAGCGCGAACACGAAGCCCGCGACCGCGCCGATGATCCCGCCCAGGACCAGCGCCTGCATCTTGTACGCGAAGACGTTCTTGCCGAGGCTGCGCACGGCCTCCTCGTCCTCGCGGATGCCCTTGAGGACCCGGCCCCACGGGCTGTGGATGAGCAGCATCATGACCAGGAGGATGACCGCCACCAGCGCCCACCCCACGACCATGACCCACGTGTCCCGGTACGAGTACTGGAGCGTGACGATCCCGAAGTCCACGGCCAGGCGGCCGTTGTCCATCGACACGAACAGGAACGACCAGGTCGTGTCGCGGGCCCACGGGATCATCTCGAAGAACGGCTCCGAGAAGCCGCGCATGCCGTCCGAGCCGCCGGTGGTGTCCGACCAGACCGTCGCGCGCATGATGCGCCGCACGATCTCGGCCGCCGCGATCGTCACGATCGCGAGGTAGTCGGCCCGCAGCCGCAGTGTCGGAATACCGAGCAGCAGCGCCATGACGCACGCCGCCAGGAGCCCGATCACGATGCCCCACCAGAACGGCAGGCCCCACGCGACCACGCTGAGCGCGAGTCCGTACGCGCCCATGGCGGCGAACGCCGCCTGGCCGAAGTTGAGCAGGCCCGTGTACCCGAACTGGAGGTTCAGGCCGATCGCGCCGAGGGCGTAAATGAGCATCGTCGGGCCGATGGCCTGCGTGAGCGCCTGGCTGAATACGAATTGCCAATCCATCGCGTGGCCCCCTAACCGATTCGCTCGCGGCGGCCCAGGATGCCCTGGGGACGGGTGAGCATGATGATGATGAGGACGGCCAGCGCGCCGACGTACTTCAGTTCGGGCGCCACCACGAGGGTCGACATCTGCACGAAGACGCCGATGAGCATCGCGCCGACGAACGCGCCGAACGCGGTGCCGAGCCCGCCGAGGACCACGGCCGCGAACACGAGCAGCAGCAGGTGCTGGCCCATGTCGAACTTGACGCCGTCGCTGATCGACAGGAACACGCCCGACATGGCGGCGAGGGCGCCGCCGATCGTCCACACCAGGCGGATGACCTTGTTCACGTCGATGCCGGTGGAGGCCGCGAGCGACGGGTTGTCCGACACCGCGCGCGTCGCCTTGCCCAGGCGGGTGTACACCAGCGCCAGCCCGACGAGGATGCAGACCGCGAGCGCGATCGCGCCGGTGACGACCTCCTTCGGGGTGATGACCAGCCAGCCGAAGTCCCAGGGCTTCTGCCCGACGTACTCGGTGTAGCGCTGGCGCTCGCCGCCGACGAAGAACAGCGTCGCGTTGCGGATGAGCAGTGCCACGCCGATCGAGATGATCATCATCGAGACCAGACCGGTCCCTCTGCGGCGCAAGGGGGCCCACAGGCCCCAGTCCTGCGCCCAGCCGAACGCGGCGCCCAGGACGACCGCGGCGACGGCCGCGAGCCACACGGGCACGCCGAGCGTGACGTTGAACAGCAGCGCCATGACGCCGCCGAAGGTGACCAGGTCGCCGTGGGCGAAGTTGGTGAGGCCCGTCGTGCCGAAGACCATGGACAGGCCCACGGCCGCGAGGGCGATCATGAGGCCGAAGTGGAGGCCGGAGACCAGGAGGCTGATGGCGCGGGTCGCCCCGCCCTCGCCTTCGATCTCGCCCACCTCGTCGGCGGCGGCGTCGTCCGCGGCGGCGTCCTCGCTCTCGGAGGTCTCCTCGCCGGGCTCGCCGCTCGCGTCGTCGGAGGAGGGCGTCTCGCCGCCGGGGCTCTCGCCCGGGGTGCAGCCGTCCACCTGGGTGTCGAGCGGGAACAGGGCGGTGCGGTCGCCGGTGACGTTGACTTCGAGCTGCGGTTTGCAGTTGCGCACGACGAGTCCCTCGGGCAGGGTGGACTCGTCCAGGGTGACGACGTAGTCGCCTTCCGCTTCCAGCGGAACGGCCCAGGTGCCGTCGTCCCCGGTGGTGACGGTGGCGATCTCCGCCCCCGACGCGTCGGACACGGTGATCGACACGCCTGGTACGGGCTGGTCCTGCTGGTCGTCGAGTGTGCCGTGGATGCCGAACGCGTCCTGTGCGGCGGCACTGCTGCTCACCCCCAGACACAGCGACAGGCCGGCCAGCGCAGCCGACAGCAGCAACAATGCTCGTCTCAATGGGCCCCCTCGGGAGGTTTGGGCGTCGGAACCCGCCGGGTGCAACGTTCGAGAAACACGGAACGGCGGGAGTGAGTCGGATCTTAAAGAGACCTGCCTGACAACAGCACGGGTCGTTATAGAACCGTTGCAAATGTGGCGCGAATGTTACCGCCGCGTCGCCTGCGCCTCGGCACCCGTGCCACACGTCCGTTTCGGTCTCGTTCGGCACCAGTGAACACTTCCCCGCCTCCCGGCCCGCCGCCGCACCCCGATTTATCCCCCTCCGCTGCCCTGGGGCCACCGCGCCGACACGGGGTGTGAGAGGATATTGCCCGCTCGGGGCAGTAGCTCAGCTGGTTAGAGCAGGGGACTCATAATCCCTGGGTCGCGGGTTCAAGTCCTGCCTGCCCTACGCAGAAGGCCCCGCTTCTGCGGGGCCTTTCGTAATTCCTCTTCCTTTGTCCGCCAACGGACTCCGTTTACCAGGGGACCGTGGTGCCCTCGTGGTATTCGAGGCCCTCTTGGAAGAAGCCGCCGTTGGGGCCGTCTTCGGGGAGGAGGGCGAGGTCGATGGCGACCTTGGCGGAGAGGGCGGGGTCGCGCCAGCCCTGGTTGTGGTTGAGGTCGGTCTTGGTGTAGCCGGGGGTCATGGCGTTGACCTTGACGGGGCCGTCCTTGAACTCCTTGGCGTAGGAGACGGTGAGCATGTTGAGGGCGGACTTGGAGGCGCCGTAGGCGCCGCCCTGCATCTTCGCGAACTCGTGGTCGCCGGTCATGAAGGTCAGCGAGCCGACCTCGCTGGAGACGTTCACGATCCGCGGGGCCCCTGACTCGCGCAGGAGCGGGAGGAACGCGTTCGTCACCGCGATCACCCCGATCACGTTCGTCTCGAAGACCTTGCGCGCGGTGGCGACAGTGAGCTCGCTCGTGTTCCAGCCTCCGTCGGCGAGCGCGATCCCCGCGTTGTTCACCAGGATGTCCAATGACTGAACCTGCGCCACCGCCTTCGCGATCGAACCCTCGTCCGTGACGTCGAGCTGGAGGAAATCCGCCTCTGCTCCTTCTCCGCGGAGTCGCTCGACCGCTTCCATGCCCCGCTCCTCCGAGCGGGCCGCCGCCCACACCTTGACGCCCTTCTGGGCCAGGCCCTTGGCGATCTCGTATCCGATTCCCTTGTTCGCGCCCGTGACGAGCGCCGTCCTCTGTTCCATGCCACGAGCCTGCGCCGGTTTCGCCGACCTGCAAAGAGCACTGCTTATGGTGGTACATCCGGTACCTGGTTGCGGCCCGCGAAGCGGGGGAGGATGGACGGATGGACCGCCAGCAGCTCGCCGACTTCCTCCGCACCCGCCGCGCCGCCATCAAGCCCGAAGGCGTGGGCCTGCCCGCGGGGACGCGCAGGCGCACCCCTGGGCTCAGGCGGCAGGAGGTCGCGCAGCTCGCCGGGATCTCCGTCGAGTACTACATCCGGCTGGAGCAGGCCCGCGGCCCCAAGCCCTCGCGGCAGGTCCTCGGCGCGCTCGCCCGCGCGCTGGTCCTCGACCACGACGAGCGCGCCCACCTGTTCCACCTCGTCGACGAGCTCCCCGAGTCGGAGTGCCGCACCGCCGTCAAGGAGGTCCCCGACGCGATCCGGAACCTCCTCGACGGGCTCGACGACTTCCCCGCGTACGCCATGGATGCCTGCTACGACATGATCGCCTGGAACGGCATGGCCGAGCGCCTCATGGGCTACCTCGCCGACCTCACCCCGGAGCAGCGCAACGTGCTGCGCACCAACTTCACCCAAGGCGACGTCGCCGCGCGCCTCGCCGACCCGTCCGTGCGCCGGTTCCTCGCCGACTCCGTCTCCGACCTGCGCGCCTCGCTCGCCCGCAACCCCGGCGACAGGAAGCTCAAGGGCCTCGTGGACGAGCTGCTGCGCGTCAGCCCCGAGTTCGGGGAGCTGTGGGCCGACCACCGCGTGGCCCCGCGCCGGGCACAGACCAAGCGCGTCGTCCACCCGCAGGTGGGCCCGCTGGAGTTCGACTGCCAGGTCCTGGACGTGCCCGGGACGGGGCTGCGGCTGGTCATGTATGTGCCGCAGCCGGGTTCGCCCACCGCGGCGGCGTTCCTGCGATTGGCGGAGGTCACTCCCGCAACCCCCGCTTCATCTCGGTAACCCGGCCGCGACGGACATCACGCCGGGATTTCACTCCAGGGACTTTTACTCGTGCGGCGAGTGTTATTACGCTTGGACGCGGAGGAGCCCTCCTCCCCGTTATGACAGCGACCGGTTCGGCAAGGAAGCAGCCGGTGACAGCCTCAGCGTTCTCACCCTCCTTCTCATCCCACCGGAGCTGCACACCATGCGCATGCCTCTCTTCGCCATGTCCATCGGCGCGTTCGGCATCGGCACCGCCGAGTTCGCGATCATGGGCATCCTGCCCCAGGTCGCCGCCTCCCAGGGCGTCTCCCTCGCCCAGGCCGGCCTCGCCGTCTCCGCCTACGCGGTCGGCGTCGTCCTCGGCGCGCCCCTGCTCACCGTCGCCACCACCCGCGTCCCCCGCAAGCCGCTGCTCATCGGCCTGATGCTGGCGTTCGCGGGCGCGAACGTCGCGACCGCGCTCGCCCCCGACTTCGGATTCCTGCTCGGCTCGCGCTTCGTCGCGGGCCTGCCGCACGGCGCGTTCTTCGGGGCCGCCGCCGTCGTCGGCGCCAGCCTCGTGTCCTACGACCGCCGCGCCCGCGCGATCTCCGGGATCATGTCGGGCCTCACCGTCGCCACGATCGTCGGCGTCCCCGTGAGCGCCCTGCTCATCGGCCAGATCTCGTGGCGCTGGATCTTCGCGGCCGTCGCCGCGCTCGGCGTCGTCGCCGCCGCCGCGATCTGGGCGACCGTCCCCGACACGCGCGGGGTCATCGTGGCCACCAAGGCCTCCGACGAGATCCGCGCGATCCGCTCCAAGCGCGTCGTGCTCCCGCTCGTGACCGGCGCGGTCGGCTTCGGCGGCATGTTCGCCGCCTACACCTACCTGACGCCGATCCTCGAAGACGTCACCGGCATGAACGCCCTCGCCATCGCGATCACCCTCGCGGTCTTCGGCGTCGGCCTCACGCTCGGCAACGTCATCGGCGGCCGCATCGCCGACGCCGCCCCGATCCAGGGCCTGTTCGCCGCGTTCGCCACGATCGCGACCGTGCTCCTGGCGATGTACTTCTCCATGGCCAACCCGGCCCTGGCGGTCCTGGGGGTCCTGCTCATGGCGACGTCCTCGTCCCTGGTCGGCCCGATCATGCAGCGGCTGCTCCTCGACGGCGCCCACTCGGCCCCGTCGCTGGCGTCCTCGCTGCACCACGCGGCCTTCAACCTCGCGAACGCCAACGGCGCCTGGCTCGGCGGCCTCGCGCTCTCGCTGGGCCTGAGCCTGACCGCGCCGATCCTCGTCGGCGTCGGCCTCGCGCTGGCGGGCCTGGTGCTGTCGTTCCCGCTGGCCCGCGCGCACGCCGAGGCGCAGGTCCCGGACATCGAGCCCGCGGACCTGGTCACCGCCTCCTAGACCGCACGGCGAAGGCCCCCGGCATCTGCCGGGGGCCTTCCGCGTGTCTCAGGGGATCAGCACGACCTTGCCGGTGGTGCCCCGGTTCTCCAGGGCGCGATGGGCTTCGGCGGCCTCGGCGAGCTTGAAGGTGTGCACGGCCGGGCGCAGCCGCCCCGCGGCCAGTTCGGCGAGCGAGCGCTCTTCGAGGGCCCGGATGCCGCCCATCCGCTGCACGAGCTTCGGCCCGAGCGCGCCGGAGACGGCGAGCCCGCGGCCGACGATCTCCGCCACCGTCGCCTCGGTGGCCTTCCCCGCGGACCAGCCGAACACGACCATCCGCGCGCCGAACCCGAGCCGCTCGAACACCGCGCGGCCGACCTCGCCGCCCACGGAGTCGAAGAACAGGGACGCCTCGCGCCCTTCCAAAGCCCGGTCGAGGACGTCGGTCCAGTCGGCGGCCTTGTAGTCGATCGCGGCGTCGGCGCCGTTGGCGGCGACCTGCCGGACCTTGTCGATCCCGCCCGCCAGGCCGATCACGTACGCGCCCGCGTTCTTCGCGGCCTGCACCAGGAGCGTCCCGAGCCCGCCCGCGGCGGCGGGGACGACGACCACGTCGTCCTCCTTCACGGGCCCGACGGCGAGGATGAGCAGCGCGGTCCGGCCGGTGCCGATCATCGCCACTGCCTCCCCGAAGTCCACGCCCTCGGCCAGCTCGTGCACGGACTCGACCTCGCGCACGGCCTTCTCGGCGTACCCGCCCGAGGCGAACCCGAGGTGCGCGACCACGCGCTTGCCGAGCCACGAGGGGTCCACGCCCTCGCCGACGGCGTCGACGATCCCGGCGGCCTCGCGCCCGGGAACGGCGGGCAGGTCCGGCAGCGGGTAGGGGCTGTCCTTGGCGCCCTTGCGGAAGCTCGTGTCGAGCAGGTGCACCCCCGCGGCCCGGCTGTCGATGCGGACCTGACCGGGGCCGGGCTCGGGGTCGGCGACCTCCTCGTACCGGAGGACTTCGGGGCCGCCGAATTCGTGGTGCCGGATCGCGTGCATGTCGTGCCTCTTCCATGTCGGTGGGTGTGCCGCAACAGTAGGGACGGGCCGACTGGCATCGCATCCGTCGACCGACTGGAGCCTCCTCACGCCTGGCGCGAGGGGTCGACGCCGAGCGCCTCGAACAGCTCCCTCGCCTCGACGGCGCACTGCGCGGCCTCGTACGACGCCCCCGCCGCCTCGTACGCGCGGGCGAGCGCGCGCAGGCTCCGGGCCTGGCGCAGCGGGTCGGGCATCGCCCCGAACACGTCGCACGCCTGCCGCCCCATCTTGACGGCCATGCGCAGGTTCCCGTCCTCGGTGTGCAGCTTGCACAGCACGCGGGCCTTGACGGCGAGGGTCTCGGAGGTGTGGAACCGGTCGAGGCGCGCGACCCGGTCGAGCGCGTCGCGGGCCTGGTCGAGGCGGCCGGAGTCGACGTGCATCTCCGCGAGCCAGTACGTGTACACCAGGACGTGCCGCCACCCGTTGGCCTGCTCGACGAGTTCGAGGCCGTGGAGCACGGCGGCCTCGGCGCGCGCGAAGTCCGCGTCGGCGCGGTGGACCGCCGACTGCCGGAAGTACAGCCGCGCCCGGTAGTACTTCGACGGGTGGTCGCGCAGCAGCTCGGCGATCTCGCGGCACAGCTCCTCGGCCGCCGAGACGCGCCCCTGGTCGATGTACAGCTCCGAGAGCGACAGCAGCGGGTAGACGCTGGTCGGGCCTTCGGGGGACGCCGCGTCGAGGTCCCGGGCCCGGAGCAGGAGCGTCTCGGCCTCGGCGAAGATCCCCATGCGCCGCAGTACGGTCCCCAGCGAGGTGAGGACCTCCACGTGGACGTACCACTTCCCGGACCGCTCGGCCGCGCCCACGGCCTCGCGCAGGAGCGACACGGCCTCCCGGTACCGGCCCAGGTGCGTGAGGGTCGTCCCGAGGTCGTTGCGGGCCTTGCCGGTGCGGTCGCCGTGCGGGGTTCGGCTGAGGTATTCGAGGGTCTTCTGCGCGTACGCGAGCGACTGGTGCAGCTCCCCGGAGGCGTACGCGACGGCGTCGGCGAGCGCGTACGCGCGCACCGCGTCCATCGGGTCGTCGGACTTGACGCCGCTCTCGATGCCGCGCTCGGCGACGTGCGCGAGTTCGGGCAGCTCGTACAGCGACTCGGTGAGGGTGCGCCGGTCGGGGCCCTCCTCGCGGTACCCGGCGTCGGCGAACGCGATGAGCCGCGCGAGGAGCCGCGAGACCTTCGCGTGCCCGTTCCATTCGAGGAACGTCGCCACGATGTTCCGGTACTCCTCGACCGGCAGCCGCGCCGACCCGCGGCAGTACCACTCCACGACCTGCTCCCGGAGCCCTTGCAGCGCGGCGGGGTCGAAGACCGTCTCGGCCTTGCGGCGGGCGTACTCGCGGACCAGGTCGTGGAAGCGGTAGCGGCCGGGCCGGTACTCGTCGATCCGGTGGGCGGTGACGAGGCGCGCGAGGAGCCGCTCGGCGGCGGGCGGGTCCCACGACACGAGGGACGTCGCCAGGCCCTTGGAGAAGTCCGCGCCGGGCAGGAACGCGAGGTTGAGGTACAGCAGCTCCTCCTCGGGGTCCAGGGCCTGGAACGACAGGTCGAACGCGGCGGCGACGGTGGTCGTGGGGTCGCCTTCGACGGCGAGGTGCGCGAGCCGGTCGCGCCCGGCGAGGGCCGCGGCGGTCTCGGCGAGCGTCAGGTGCTGGGCGGCGAGGTTGGTGCCGACGATCCGCAGGGCGAGGGGGAGCCCGTCGCACAGCTCCGCGATCCGCTCGGCCGCTTCGGGTTCGGCGGCGACGCGCGCGGCCCCGATGAGGCTCTCCAGGAGCCGCACGGCGTCGGGGGTGCCGAGGGTCCCCACGGTCACCTGCCGCACGTCCCGCAGCGCGGCCAGATCGGGGAGCCTCGACCGGCTGGTGACGACCGCGACGCATCCGTCGGTGCCCGGGAGCAGCGGCAGGACCTGCTGCGAGTTGCGGGCGTTGTCGAGGACGACGAGGGTCTTCGTGTCGGCCAGGCGCGAGCGCAGCAGCGCCGACGCCTCGTCCACGTCGGAGGGGATCGCCTCGGTGGGCACGCCGAGGGCCCGCAGGAACCCCGCGAGCACGTCCAGCGGGGTGAGCGGCGCGGTCCGGTCCCAGCCGCGGAGGTTCACGTACAGCTGCCCGTCGGGGAACCGCTCGCGCACCCGGTGCGCCCAGTGCAGGGCGAGGGTGGTCTTCCCGGAGCCGCCGATCCCGGAGAGGACCGCGACGTGCGGGCCGGGCCCGGTGAGCGCGTCGAGGGCCGCGAGCTGGCCGGCGCGGCCGGTGAAGTGGATCGAGTCGGCGGGGAGCTGCGCGGGCGCCGGGAGCGACCGCCCGGACGCGGCCTTCGGTGCGGCCCTGAGGGACGCGTCGTCGCGGAGGATCGCCGTGTACAGGTCCTTGAGGCGCTGCCCGGGGTCGATGCCGAGCTCGTCGGCGAGCTGGCGGCGGATCGCGTCGTACGCGTCGAGGGCCTCCGCGGACCGGTCCTCGCGGAACAGCGCGGTCATGAGCAGCTCGGCCGCGTGCTGGCGGTACGGGTGCCGCTCCAGGACCCGCCGCAGGTCCGCGACGACGGGCGCGCCGGTCGCGAGCCGCAGCTCCAGTTCCGCGCGGGCCTCCTCGGCGGCGGCGCGCTCCTCGTCCCACCGGAGCGCCCCCGCCTCGATGAGCCGCCCGTTCAGGCCCGCGAGGGCCGGGCCCCGCCACAGGTCCAGGGCCTCGCGCAGGCTCTCAAGGCCCGCTTCGGGTTCGGACGCGGCGACCTGCTCGCGGGCGATGCGCGCGGCCCGCTGGAACCGCAGCGAGTCGAGCTTCTCGGGGCCGACCCGCAGCCGGTAGCCGTCGCCGACGGTCTCCAGCTCGCTCGTCCCGGCCCGCAGCAACAGCCCGCGCGCGGTCGCCACGGTGTTCTGGATCTGCCGCCTCGCCGTCGCGGGCGGGTCGTCGTCCCACACCGCGTCCACCAGGCGGTGCAGGGGGATCACACTGCCGGGCTCCAGCAGGAGCACGGCGAAGAGCCTGGGCAGGGTCCGGCCGGGCAGCGGCACGGGCAGGCCTTCCCATGCCACTTGCAGCGGGCCGAGGATGCCGAAGTCCAAGGGCGCCACCTCCAGGGGGAGTCGAGGTGCGGCCGGCCGGTATTAGCGGTTCGCTCCAGTCTATGGGCATATCTTGATCATTTGGGAACGCTCGCAAGCCGATCCGCTCAGCGGACAAGCGGTGCCGCACACGGCGCGGCCTGCATGCGCACCCTGCTCGTGAAGCACTCGTGAACGTGTTGACCTCCTTGTATCGGATTCTCGACACATCGAGCAGCAGAACGAGGAGGAGCGATGTTCACGAGACAACGTCCCGAAGCGCAGACCAGCCCCCGCGAGGCCCGCGCCAGGTTCAGGGACGGGCTGGTGGCCCACACCAGCGGCTGGTCGCACGGGTACGTCCAGGCGAACCTGGTGAGCGTGCCCCGCCGGTACGCGATCAGTCTGCGGCGCTTCGCGGTGCGCAACCCGCGGGCCTGCCCCCTCCTGGACGTGGTGGGCGCCGGGCGCTTCACCACGGACCTCGCCGAGGGTGCCGACCTGCGCCGGGACCTGCCCGCCTACCAGGTGTGGAGCCGCGGCCAGATGGTCGCCGAGCGCACCGACGTCGCGGACCTGTGGGACCGCGACCTGGTCACGTTCCTGCTGGGGTGCAGCTTCACGTTCGAGCCGCTCCTGGAGCGCGCCGGCATCCCGCTGCGCCACCAGGAGCAGGGCGTCAACGTCCCCATGTACCGCACCGACCGCAAATGCCTGGGCGCCAGGCGCTTCCGCGGCCCCGTCGTCGTGTCGATGCGCCCGGTCCCCACCGACCTCGTCGCCCGCGCCGCCCAGATCACCATGGAGCTCCCGTTCGCCCACGGCGCCCCCGTCCACGTCGGCAGCCCCGCGATGATCGGCGTCCGGGACCTCGCGAAGCCCGACTTCGGCGACCCCGTGCGCCTCCACGACGGCGACGTCCCCGTGTTCTGGGCCTGCGGCGTGACCCTCCAGGAGGCCGTGGTGAAGGCCAAGCTGCCCTTCGCGATCACCCACGCGCCCGGGCACATGCTCATCACCGACCGCCGCGCCCGCGCGACGGACACCGGCGAGTTCAGGACCGTCCGATGAGCGGCGGCACGGTCACACCGCGCCCGCCGAGGCCGAGGCCGCGGCCGGCTCCGGGAGGCGGAACATTCCCAGGAACCGCTCTGCCATCGCCTGGTCTCCCTGGACGGTGACGCGTCCGGCGTGCATCGACACGTCGAGGCTGCGCCCGCCCAGGGTCAGCCGCTTGAGCGTCTCCGCGTCGGTCCTGATGACCGCGTGCGGATGCTCGGGCCGGCCCGGCGCGAGGATGAGCTGCGCGTCGATGATCTCCGCGATGAACGGCCTGTCCCCGACCCACAGCTCGAACGCCGCGTCGAAGCCCTGCGCCGCCTGCGGCATGAACAGCGACCGCATCGACAGGATGAGCGCGTCCGCGCCCATCGGCGCATCGAGGGGGATCGCCGCCGACCGCGCGCCCCACCGCAGCAGCAGCACGATCGGGCCCTCCAGCTCCCGGCCCCACTCGGTCAGCTCGTACACCTTCGAGGCCGCGGGCGGCGGCAGCCGCCGCTTCCCCACGACCCCGGCCGCTTCGAGCTCGCGCAGCCGCTGTGACAGCACGTTCGCGCTCGCGCCGTGCAGGCCCGAGCGGAGGTCGGTGAAGCGCTTGGGGCCGAGCAGCAGCTCGCGGACGATGAGGAGCGACCAGCGCTCGCCGACGAGGTCGAGTGCGTGGGCCGCGGGGCAGCCTTCGCCGTAGGTGCGCACGGTGGCCTCCAGGAAAGGGAATCAACCCGCAGGTGAACGGCAACGCGGTAGTTCCCGTTCATCCTATGGTCCCGTTCCGCGAGCGACAAGTCCTGGGAAATGACCACAAGATCTCGGAACGGTAACGTGCGGTCGGTAAAAGGTGCGTGACGTCCCGCCCGTCGCGCTTGCGCCTCCTCGGATCATGCGGCACCATTCAGGGCGTGCCTGAACTGACCGCCTCCTCGCTGATGGAGCACCACGAAGCCGCCAAGACGCTCGTCGCGCTCCTGGAGGGCAACGGCCGATTCGTCGCCGGCGAGCCCCGCTTCAAGCGCGACATCACCTCCGCGCGCCAGCACGCCCTCGGGCAGAAGCCCACCGCCGCCGTCTTCACGTGCATCGACTCCCGCGTCACCGCCGAGTCCGTGTTCGACTGCGACTTCGGGCAGCTCCTGGTCGTGCGCACCGCCGGGCACGTGCCCGACCGCGCCGCCGTCGGCTCCCTGGAGTTCGCGGCCGCCGAGCTCGGCGTCTCCCTCGTGATCGTCCTCGGCCACGAGCGCTGCGGCGCGATCAACGCCGCCCTCCACGCCGTCGAGGACGACACCCACGACCCGCGCACCGACTACCTCGTCGAGCAGCTCTGGCAGCCCGCGTCCCAGGCGCTCGCCGAGACCGCGGACGGCGAGGACGCGGCCCCGAAGGCCCTGCGCCTCCAGGTCCGCCGCACCGTCGCCGACCTCGGCCGCCGCGAGAACCTCGAAGGCGTCCTCATCGCCGGGGCCGTCTACGACCTGGACACCGGCCGCGTGACGCTCATCGAGGAGAACTGACCGCCCCGGGCTGTCACAATCGGGGTATGAGCGACCAACCCTTGACCGGGGCCGAGATCGAACTCGCCCTCTCCGAACTGCCCGGCTGGAGCCACGAGCACGACCGCCTGGAGAGCACCTGGACCTTCGACGGCCACCTCCAGGCCCTCGCCGCCGCCACCGGCGTCGGCCTGCTCTCCGAGCGCCGCAACCACCACGCGGACCTGACGATCAACTACAACAAGCTCACCGTCTCGGTCACCACCCACTCGGCGGGCAGCAAGGTCTCCGCGAAGGACACGGACCTGGCCCAAGCCGTGAACGCGCTCCTGGACTGAGTCTCCGCGCTCGATCGGCCTGCGGCCTCCTCGACTGAGTTTCCGCGCTCGATCGATCTCGATCCGAGGCCCCTGGCGCGCAACGAGATCCGGGCGACGTCCCGATGTGTACGGACCGGTCCGGCGGGGAACCCCGCCGGACACCGGCCGTTCGGGAGCACACGCCATGGAAGCAGTCGACGCCTTCGCCATCCGCCCCACCAGGGCCCACCGCCGCATGGCCCTCTACCGCCTCGCGCAGGCCAGGCGCCGCGGCGCGATCGACACCGCCGAGTTCCGCCTCCGCCGCCAGCTCGTGCGCCGCGCCGAGACCCTCGCCGACCTCCAAGCCCTCCTTGAGGACTTCGCCACCGACTACGAGCAGGGCCGCGACCACTGGCGCTACGGGCGCTGGCGCAGGCCCGTGCGCGAAGGCCACGAACTGGAGATCCAGCGGTTCGTCGGCATCGCGTTCCTCGTCGCCGCGCTCATCGCCGTCTCGGTCGTCGTCTGGGGCGTCGTCGCCATCGCGAACAACGTGAACTGAGACAACGCGAATTGAACCGGGCAGCGCTGCCGCATCGGCCTCGGCAGCGCCGCCCGGCGATCACTCGGGCGCGGTGAGCGTCCGAAGCTTCTGCGCGAGCCCCTCCAGGGCGTCGCCGATCCACGGCATCGACGCGGGCTCGTCCGAGACGAGGGCCGCGAGCCGCTCAGAGTCGTTCTCGCCGTACAGGCCCGGCACCGCCACGCGCACTGTCAGCGCCTCCGGGTCGTCCCCGAACGCGCTGCCCGGCAGGACCACCACGCCGAACCGCTCCAGCAGGACCTCCGCGAGGTCCGCGCTCGTGGCCACGCCCCAGCGGGCGGCGAGCGAGGCCCGCAGCGGCCCGAAGTCAGGCCACACGTAGAACCCGCCCTGCGGCGGCATCACCTCGCACCCCGCGCCCGCGAACACCTCCGCGACCGCGTTCGCCACCGACCCGTGCAGGCGCCGCGCCAGTGCGACCCGGTCGACCAGCTCCTGCGGGTCCGACCACGCGTACGCGGCGGCGTGCTGCATCGGCATCGGCGTCGAGGACCACAGCTCGGAGGCCGTGCCGCGCACCGACTCCCGCAGGCGCTCGCCCAGCGGCGAGTCCGGGAAGCGCGCCGCCCCGATGCGCCAGCCGCCGAGCGCGTAGTTCTTGGACAGGGACGTCGTGGACACGGTGCGCTCGGGCGCCCACGCCGAGGGGGAGGGGAACGTCCCGGCCTCGAACACGAGGTCGCGGTAGATCTCGTCGGCCGCGATGATGAGGTCGAGCTCCCGCGCGGCCTCGCACAGGGCCTTCACCGACTGCTCGGAGGCGAGCCGCCCGGTCGGGTTGTCGGGCAGGGTGACCACGACGATCCGCGGGTCGCGCCCGGCGGCGCGGGCTGCACGCACGGCCGCGTCCAAGGCGTCGGCGTCGGGCACGCCCCCCTCGCCCTGCGGGACGGGGACGCGGATCGGCTCGCGGCCGAGCATCTCGGCCTGCGCGCCGTACGACACCCACGCGGGCTTGGGGAGGACCACGTCGCCCCCGGCGGCGTGGAGGAGCGCGAACAGCAGCGGCTTGGATCCGGGGCCGAGGAGCACCTGCTCCTTGGCGGTGGGGATCGCGCGGCGGGTCCAGTACCCGGCGGCGGCCTCGCGGGCCGCGTCGGTCCCGGCGACGGGGCCGTACGCGATCTGGCCGGCGGCCTGCGCGAGGCGCTGCCTCAGCAAGGGGTGCACGGGGATTCCCGCCTCCCCGAACCCGAGCGCGAGCACCTCCTGCCCGGCGGCGCGGCGGGCGGCGATCGCTTCGTTGGCGGCGAGGGTGGCGGAGACGGTCACGGGTGACTCCTCGTTGGAGACTGTCTGAACGGGACCCAGACTCCTCCAACCGGAGCATCATCGCAAGTATTTCTATCTTTCGCCGAGGATAAGATTGTCTTATGCTCGATGTTCGCCGCCTGCGACTCCTCTACGAGTTCGCCGCCCAGGGATCGATATCCGCCACTGCCGTCGCGACCGGCCAGACCGCCTCCGCGGTCTCACAGCAGTTGGCCGCCTTGGAGAAAGAGGCCGGCGTCTCGCTCCTCGAACGCACCGCCCGCTCCGCTCAGCTCACCGACGCGGGCCGCCGCCTCGTCGAGCACACCGCCCTCATCCTGGAGGCCATCGACGCCGCCGAGACCGACCTCGCCGCCGAGTCCGCCGAACCGCGCGGGAGGGTCACCGTCACCGCGTTCCCCACGGTCGCCGTCGCGCTGGCGGGCCCGATCGTGCGCCGCCTGCGCCGCCACCCCGAGCTCCAGATGGTCCTGCGCCAGCAGCACACGGTCTCGGAGTCGCTCGCGCGCGTGCGCTCGGGGGAGATCGACCTGGCGCTCATCGACGACTGGTCGGGCCAGCGCCGCCCGGCCGCCGTGGGGCCCTTGACCTTCCACCACCTCGTGAAGGACCCGCTCGTGGCGGTCCTGCCCGCGAAGCACCGGCTGGCCTCGAAGGAGGTCCTGTCTGCGCACGAGCTGGCGGGGGAGTCCTGGATCGCCTCCCCGGCGGGCGAGCCCTCGCGCACGGCGCTCGACCGGCTCTGGCGCGCCGAGGGCATCTCCGCGCCGGTCTCGGAGTTCGAGGGCCTCGACACGATCCTCACCCTCGTCGCCAAGGGCCTCGGCGTCACCGTCGCCCCGTGGATGGCCGCCGCCGAACGCCGCGACGTCGCCGTCCGCGCCATCGCCGAGGAGCTCCCCGGCCGCGACGTCTACGTCGTCCACCGCACCGCCTCCACCGGCCGCCCCGCCGTCATGACGGTCCTCCAGGCCCTCCACCAGGCGGCCCGCAAACTCATGACCGCCGCCGAGCGATTCTAAAGGTGCGACGGCGGGTACGGCGACTCCTCCGCGTCCCACCCCTGGTCCGGCCTCGGCCGGGGCCGCTTCGGTTCCTTCTCCCTGGGCTCCTTCGGGCCCTTCGGCTTCGGCCTCCACCGCACCAGGTACGCGGCGAGCCACGTCGTGATCGGCACCGCCGCGATCAGGCCCAGCGTGCCCGCCACCGACCTGACGATCTCCGTGGCGATCGTCTGGCTCGTGAGCACCTGCTCCAGCGGCCGGTTCGCCGCCGCGATGAGCACCAGCAGCGGCAGCGACGCGCCCGCATAAGCGAGCACCAGCGTGTTCACCACCGACGTCAGGTGGTCGCGCCCGACCCGCATCCCCGACTTGTACAGCCGCGCCGGCCCCCACTTCGGGTTCGCCTTCGCCACCTCGTCGACCGTGGCCGCCTGCGAGACCGTCACGTCGTCGATGACGCCGAGCGCGCCGATGAGGATGCCCGCCAGCAGCAGCCCCGACATGTCGATCGGGTACTGGAGCGCCAGGTTCGTCGTGCTCTCGTCGAGCACCCCGTTCAACTCCGCGAGCCGCACCGCCGCCTCCGCGAGCAGCACCGTCAGCACCAGCGACGCCAGCGTCCCCACCACCGCCACCGTCGTCGTCCGGTTCCACCCGTGCGCCAGGTACAGCGACACCAGCATGATCGCGGCCGCGCCGACGATCGCCACCAGCACGGGCGAGGACCCGTCGAGCACCGCGGGCACCATGAACAGCAGCACCACCGCGAACGTCAGGCCCAGGCTCACCAGCGACCGCAGCCCCTTCCACCGCCCGAACGCCACCACCGCGAGCGCGAACGCGATCACCAGCGCCCACAGCGCCCCGGCCCGGTCGTGGTCGATGATGTGGAACTGCTGGCCCGACACCGACTCCGGCGTGTAGATGAGGATGACGTCGTCGCCCGCGGCCACCACCGGCGCGCCCGGCCCGCTCGGGAGGTCCACCACCGCCTCCTCGCCCGCGAGGTCGCCGCTGGTGATCGTCACGACCACCTCGCCGCACGCGTCGACGACCTCCGCCTCCTCGGCGCTGCACTCGGTCTCGGTGACGGCGATGACCCGGCCGTCGACCTCCGTGCCGTACTCGTCGATCGCCGCGTCCTCGACCCCCTGCGGCCACAGCAGGACCATCCCGATGACCGTGGCGATCGCCGCGGGGATCAGGATCCACAGCGCCGCACGGGGAACGGCGTCGTTGGGGATGACGTGGCCGTGAGTGTGCCCCGAAGGCCCGTGCTTCTCAGGATCGTCGTTCACGTCCGAGAGCTTACGGTCCCGCCCCCTCCCGGGCGCGCAGCAGCGCGCCCGGAGCCGCCCACAGCGGACGAACGCCGTGAACCGCCCCGGTCACCTGCGGACCCGTCCTGCAGCGCTCCAGCCGCCGAGGGTGAGGGCCTCGGACGCCAGAGCCTCAGACGTCCACCGGGTCGACCCACCGGACCGCGGAGTAATTGCGCCACAAGTGGAGCAGTGCCGGGTCTCCGTGTACGGCGAGGTCGTCGAAGGGAAGCCGGTTCCACAGCGCCAGGTACAGCAGCTCCACCGGGCCCTCGATGACGCAGTGCGGGGACTCGACCTCGCTGAACGTCACGAGCGGACCCGTGTCGGTGGGGTGGACGTACCAGTCGCCGCGTCCCGGCGGCAGATCGGTGGCGTGGATGTGGAGCACTGAAGGCCGCAGTGCCCGCACCCTGCTCGACGGGCGGCCGTGGAACCCCAGCAGCAGCTCGTCGATGCCGTCGGCCGCGAAATCGGGGCCGACCGGTGATATCTCGTCGCCTCGCGCCTGTTCGGCGTCGACGCGGTGGATGGTCGTCTCGTGGGCCTGTCTGCGGACCCAGAAGCGCCGTGAGGACTGAGCGGGGAACACCTGCCAGCATTGAAGGTCGTCGGGAGCCGCCTCCAGCGCGGCGGCGAGCCGCAGGAGACCCTCCCGGACCCAGTCGACCAGCAGGTCGTCATGGGGCGTGGGCCCCACGATCCGCTGGAAGTCCTGCTTTCGGGGATCGTAGGGCAGGGCTCCGCCCACGATCGCCGCCGCCCAGCGATGGACGGTCCCGATATGGGTCAAGAGATCCTTGACGATCCAGCCCGGGCAGGTGGGCACGAGCGCGTTCAATGCGAGTTCCCCACCAGCGACAGCGATCCGCTCCCCTTCGGTCCGCAGCACGTTGATTTGATCGCCGATGTTCATCCCCTGAAGTTTCGCACCTGTGTCGTGAATTACGCAAGTTCGGCGGTGGACCGATACAGAAGCGTTAAACCGGCCCAGCACTGGCGAGTCGGACATCAATGGGATCGTTCACCACGGGAGTCCCCCGGGCACTCCCGTGCGGGGCGTAAGTTCGGGGGATGCAGCACCGGCTCATCGTCGTCACCGACCGGCACGGGTGCCCGCGCCCCCTGGCCGACCAGGTCGCGCTCGCGCTGCGCGGCGGACCCTTCGCACTCGTCCTGCGCGACAAGGACCTCCCATGGGAGGAGCGGCACGAACTCGCCGCCGAGCTGGGCCTCCTCGTCGCCGAGTACGGCGGCGTCCTCATCGTCGCCGACCCCGGCGCGCCCGTCGCCGCGGCCCACCTCTCGGCCGCCCGGCCCGTCCCCGCACCCCGACCGGTCCTCGTCGGCCGCTCCGTCCACGCGGGGGAGGACATCGACCCGGACCTCGACTACTGCACGTACTCCCCAGTGTGGGCCAGCGACTCCAAACCCGGCTACGGGCCCGCGATCGGGACCGCCGCGCTGGCCGGGGTCTGCGCTGGGACCCCCGTCCCGGTGTACGCGCTCGGCGGCGTGAACGGCCCCGACCGGGCCCTCGCCGCGCGGGAGGCGGGCGCGGCGGGGGTCGCGGTCATGGGCGCGGTCATGCGCGCCGACGACCCGGAGCACGCGGTCCGCGCGCTCCGGGGCGCCCTGGTCTGAGCCTTCCGGACGCGGCCGCTAGCGGTCGAGGCCGTTGGCGGCGATGACCTTCGAGTAGAACTTCGCGCTGGACTTCGGGGTGCGCTTCTGCGTCGCGTAGTCGACGTGGACGATGCCGAACCGCTTGTCGTACCCGAAGGCCCACTCGAAGTTGTCCATGAGCGACCAGGCGGTGTAGCCGCGCACGTCGGCCCCCGCCCCGATCGCGTCGTGGACGGCCGCGATGTGGGAGCGCAGGTAGGCGACGCGCTCGACGTCGTCGACCTCGCCGTCCTCGCCGGGACCGGTCGGGTAGGCCGCGCCGTTCTCGGTGACCATCGTGGCGACGCCGTAGTCCTTGTGGATGCGCACCAGCAGGTCGGTCAGGCCGGTCGCGTCGATCGCCCAGCCCATGTCGGTGGCGTCCAGGCCCTCCGGCGTGTACGTCTCCACGTCCACGGTGCCGGGGCCGACCGGGCTCTCCGGCTCGCCCGCCTTGGCGCGCACCCAGGTCGGGCTGTAGTAGTTGACGCCGAGCAGGTCGATCGGCTGGTTGATCGCCTGGAGGTCGCCGCCCTGCACGAACGACCAGTCGGTGTGGTGCTGCGTCCGGCTGATGACCTCGGCCGGGTACTCGCCGCGCAGGATCGGGTCGAAGAACACGCGGTTGGCGATGCCGTCCACGGTGTGCACGGCCTCCTCCTCGCCGCGGACCTGCGTCGGGTTGAGCACGATCGACACCTGGCCCGCCCCGGCGGCGCGCAGCGCCTGCACGGCGAGGCCGTGGCCGAGGTTGAGGTGGTGGACGGCCGCGAGCGCGGCGGCGGGCTCGGTGCGCCCGGGGGCGTGGTGGCCGTTGCCGTAGCCGAGGTACGCGGCGCACCACGGCTCGTTCAGGGTCCACCAGGTGTGGACGCGGTCGGAGAGGCGGGCGCCGACGATCGCGGCGTACTCGCCGAACCGCTCGGCGGTGGCGCGCTCGGGCCAGCCGCCGCGGTCCTCCAGGCCCTGCGGGAGGTCCCAGTGGTAGAGCGTCGGCATGGGCTTGATCCCGGCCGCGACGAGCTTGTCGACGAGGCGGTCGTAGAAGTCGAGCCCGGCGGGGTTGGCCGGGCCGGAGCCGTCGGGCTGGATGCGCGGCCACGCGATGGAGAACCGGTAGGTGTCGACGCCGAGCGAGGCCATGAGCGCCACGTCCTCGTCGAGCCGGTGGTAGTGGTCGCAGGCCACGGCCCCGGACTGCCCGCGCCAGGTCTTCCCGGGCGTGGCCGAGAACGTGTCCCAGATGGACGGGCCCCGGCCGTCCTCGTTCGCCGCCCCCTCGATCTGGTAGGAGGCGGTCGCGGTCCCCCACAGGAATCCTTCGGGGAAGGTCAGCTGCGTCATCGGAAGGCACCTTTCTCCGCCGCGCAGCCGGGGGTTCCTCCGCGGCGCGGCGCTGGATGGAAACGAGTTGCCGGGCTCCGGAATGATACGCCATTGGAATCGCTCCCATCGAACGGGTAGCCACACATATCGATCCAATCGCGCCCGGTAACGATTCGGCAATGCACACTTGACATTCACTGTTACCCAGAGCACCATTGCCAGCGTCGCCACAGCGGCGGGTGAGGCAGCCCCTACCTGGGGTGGAACCGATGAGAGCGGTTTCACCGAGGGTCTGGGGCAGGGAGGCAGCCGGCCTGCCGGGCGCGTGAAACCTGCGAAGAGAGGGAAACCCCGATGAGCAAGACCCGAAGAATCTCCTGTCTAGCGGCTGCCGCCAGCGTCCTCGCGCTCGCCGCGGCGGCGTGCGGCGCACCCGAGGAGGAGGACAACGACCGCGGGGCCGTCCCCGACGACGCCACCGACTGCGCCAACTACGAGTCCTACGGCGACCTGGAGGGCGAGACCGTCACGGTCCTCGGCTCCATCCGCGACGCCGAGGCCGACGAGATGACCGAGGCGTGGGAGTACTTCGAGTCCTGCACCGGCGCCGACGTCCAGTACGAGGGCACCGGCGAGTTCGAGTCCGACATGGCCGTCCGCGTCGACGGCGGCAACGCGCCCGACGTGGCCCTGTTCCCGCAGCCCGGCCTCATGTCGAACTTCACCGATACGCTGGTCCCGGCCTCCGAGGAGCTCACCGCGCTCACCACCGAGGGCTGGACCGAGGACTGGGTCAACTACGGCACCATCGACGGCACGCTCTACGCCTCGCCGCACTCCTCGAACGCGAAGTCCTTCATCTGGTACTCGCCGACCTTCTTCGCCGACAACGGCTACGAGGTCCCCAAGACCTGGGACGAGCTGATCACCCTCTCGGACGAGATCGCCGCGAACGGCACCACCCCGTGGTGCGCCGGCTTCGAGTCCGGCGGCGCCACCGGCTGGCCGGGCACCGACTGGATCGAGGACATCGTCCTCCGCGAGGGCACCGACCTGTACGACCAGTGGGTCAACCACGAGATCCCGTTCAACGACGCGCAGATCGTCGCGGCCATCGACAAGGCCGGCTCCATCCTCAAGAACGAGGACTACGTCTACGGCGGCACCGACACGATCAGCTCCACCGCCTTCCAGGAGGCGGGCTTCCCGATCCAGACCGGCGACTGCGCGTTCATGCGCCAGGCGTCCTTCTACGGCGCGATGTGGCCGGCCGGGACGAACGTCGCCGAGGACGGGGACGTGTTCGCGTTCCGCTTCCCGGAGACCAACGAGGGCGACAACACCATGCTCGTCGGCGGCGAGTTCGTGGCCGCGTTCTCCGACTCCGAGGCCACTGAGGCGTTCCGCCAGTTCCTGGCCTCCGAGCTGTACCACAACGCCCGCCTCCAGACCGGCCCGTGGAGCACCGCCCGCCAGGGCGTGGACCCGGCGAACGCCACCACGCCGATCAACCAGTTCGCGACCGAGATCCTGACCGACCCGGCCGTCACCGTCCGCTTCGACGGCTCGGACCTCATGCCCGGCGCGGTCGGCGCGTCCTCCTTCTGGACCGGCATCGTCCAGTGGGTCGACGGCGACAAGACCTCGCAGCAGATGGCCGACGACATCGAGGCCTCCTGGCCGTAGCCGGCCCGTGCAACTGAACGAGTAGCCGAGCGGGGTCCACCGGCCCCGCTCGGCCCATTGCCCGGACACAACTGGAGCCGCTCGACGTGAACATCTCCGCCATCCTCGACCGTTTCGGCCTGCTCGGCATCGGCCTGGTCGCCTTCGCGGCGGTCCTCCTGGCCCTCTACGGCCTCGCCGAACTCGCCTCGCGACGCGACCGCAACCGCGCGGTCGCGTTCGTCTTCCTCGCCCCGGCCGTGCTCTTCCTGCTCATCGGCCTCGTCTACCCGGCGATCCGCACGGTCGTCATGTCGTTCTACGACGCGAAGACCGAGAACTTCGTCGGACTCGACAACTACGTCTGGGCCGTCACCGACCCCGACGCCCTCCAGATCCTCGTCAACACCGCGCTGTGGATCGTCATCGTCCCGCTGGTGTCGACCGCCCTCGGCCTCGTGTACGCCGTCCTCATCGACGGCCGCGCGGGCGAGAAGGTCTACAAGGCGCTGGTCTTCCTCCCGATGGGCATCTCCTTCGTGGGCGCCTCCATCATCTGGAAGTTCGTCTACCAGTACAACGGCACGGGCGGCGAGCAGATCGGCCTGCTCAACCAGATCCTCGTGTGGCTCGGCGGCGACCCGGTCAACTGGCTCAACGCCCAGCCGTGGAACAACCTGCTGCTCATGGTCGTCCTGGTGTGGATCGAGGTCGGCTTCGCGACGGTCGTCCTGTCGGCCGCCCTCAAGGGCGTCCCGCTGGAGATCGTGGAGGCCGCCCGCATCGACGGCGCCAACCCGCGCGAGATCTTCTGGAACGTGACGGTCCCGTCGATCCGCTCGGCGATCATCGTCGTGGCGGTCACGGTCTTCATCGCGACGCTGAAGCTGTTCGACATCGTCCGCGCCATGACCCAGGGCCACCACGGCACCGACGTCCTCGCGCACAACATGGTCGAGCAGGCGTTCCGCCTCTTCGAGCGCGGCCGCGGCGCCACCCTCGCCGTCCTGCTGTTCCTGCTCGTCGTCCCCGTCGTCATCTACCAGGTGCGGAACATGCGCCGCCAGGAAATGGAGACCCGATGAGCACCCGCACGGCCGAACCGGCCGCACAGTCCGCCGCCCGCATCGGCGAGACCCGCGGGGAGCGCCTGCGGCGGGTCCTGTCCAGCCGCGTCGCCAGCGTCGTCGCGGTCCTCATCGCGGCGCTGTGGACGATCCCGACGGCGGGGCTGTTCATCTCCTCGCTGCGCCCCGACGACGACATCCGCACCTCCGGGTGGTGGAACTTCTTCGCCGACCCGGGCTCGATCTCGCTGTACAACTACAACTACGTCCTCTACTCGGACTCGCAGGGCGGCGGGCTGATCATCAACCTGATCAACACCGTCGTCATCACCATCCCGGGCGTGGTCGTGCCGGTCGCGTTCGCGGCCCTCGCGGCGTACGCGCTGTCGTGGATCAAGTTCCGCGGCCGCAACGTCCTGTACGTGGGCATCTTCGCGCTCCAGGTGGTGCCGCTCCAGATGGCGCTGATCCCGCTGCTGTCGATCTTCAGCTCGGGCCTGCACATCGGGGGGATCACCCTCATCCCGGCCTGGGACCTCGAAGGGGTGAACACGCTCATCCAGGTGTGGATCGCGCACTCGATCTTCGGCCTGCCGCTGGCGGTGTTCCTGCTGCACAACTTCATGCGGGAGCTGCCCTCGGACGTCATGGAGGCCGCGCGCATCGACGGCGCGAGCCACTCGCAGATCTTCCGCAAGGTCGTGCTCCCGCTGGTGACCCCGGCGATCGCGTCGATCGCGATCTTCCAGTTCCTGTGGGTGTGGAACGACTTCCTGGTGGGCCGCACGTTCGCCCCCGGCGAGGCCACCCGGCCGCTGACCGCCGTCCTCGGCGACATGGCCGGCACGTGGGGCTTCGGCTGGACGCGGCTCCCGGCCGCGGCGTTCATCGCGATCATCGTGCCCCTGGTCGTGTTCCTGCTGCTCCAGCGCTTCTTCGTGCGCGGGCTGCTCGCGGGCTCGGTCAAGGGCTAGCACTGCATCGAGGGCGGGGAGGGGCCGCGGCCCCTCCCCGCTCCGTCATCTCGCGCCCCGCCACAGCTCCTGGAAGAACTCCGCGTACAGGTCCGCGACGTCCTGGTTCGCCACGCGCAGCAGGTTGTCGTCGGCGTGCTTCATCGCGTTGCCCTGGAGGTTGTGCGTCCCGGTCCACACGACCGCGCGGTGCGTGCCCCCGAAGGTGGCCTCCGCGACGATGAACTTGCTGCGCATCGAGTCGTGGACGCGCACATTGGACGCCCCGAGCTTGTCCTCCAGCCATCCGGGGCTGCTCGTGGCCGCGTCGAGGACCACGACCCGCACCTGGCAGCCGAGCCCCTGGACGCGGTCGAGCTGGGACCGGACCGCGGGCCGGTTGGACTGGAAGTTCGCGTGCCCCACCAGGACCCGGTCGCCCTCGCCGCACTTGGTGATCTCCCCGAGCTGCTCGGCGACGGGGTCGGTCCCGCGCGGGAACACCCACGCCCGCGCGAGGTCGGTGGTGGTCGCCTTGTTCTTGTCGGTCCACCCGTCCCAGCTCCCGGAGTACAGGCGGTTCCAGAACCCCGTGTAGAAGTCGAACAGCTCGCGGTCGCCGTGGACGCCGAGCATGTTGTTCGCCTGCGTCGTGTGCGAGCGCACGAAGCTGAGGCTCGTCACCAGGACCGTGGGCTGCCCGCCCTTGTCGATGAGGAAGAACCGGTTGTGGTCGGGGCCGCCCCGGGTCCCGTCCGCGTTCGGCAGGCACCCGCCCTCGCACTGCTTGACCTTGACGCCCGCGTTCTTCAGCTTCCTGATGACCGGGTCGTTCGCGGAGGGCTTGGTGCTGAGCTGGCCGACGACGGCCCGCACGTCCACGCCGCGCCCCTCGGCCGCGACCATCGCCTCGGCCAGCGGCGTCACGGGCTTGTCGAGGGACCACTGGTAGACCGCGGCCCGCACGGTGTCGCCCTTGCCGGTCGCGTTGATCTGCTTGACGATCTCGTCGATGATCGTGCTGTCCTTGCGGTCGCCGCCCGGGTTCGCGCGGCACACCGTGTAGCTGCCCGTGCGGACGCACCCGGTGACCCCGGCCTGGGCCGGGGCGGGCACGACGGCGGCCATGAGGAGGGCGCCGGCCGCGGCCAGCGCGAGGAGCTTGCGGTTCATGCCAGGACTCCCGTCGGTCGTACTGGACATGAAGATGTCACGTCTTACGTGACGCGGGGAGACTTCTGTCGGCTATAGGACGTTCGGCGAGGTAGGGCGGTCACGGCGGTGTAATTTCCACCAGGGCGAAATCGCGTTGTTGTCAGGCGGATTCTGGGAAACGTCGGTCGGATAGCCGACGGTCTCTCGACAATTGAACGGCAACCCGGAATTCGTCGTCAGGAGAGACCCATGAGCTCGTATGCGGCAAGCGAACTGCCAGAGGAGTTCCGTCAGACGCTCACCGAGTCGGTGAAGCAGGAGTCCGAACACGGCGAACCCCAGGTCCTCGCGGAGGACCAGCCCCGACAGCCGGAACTGGCCGGCAACGCCTGGCTGATGCTGGGCATCCTCCTCCTGGTCGCGGTCGGCGTCCTGATGCTCCTCATCTTCGCGTCCGGCGGCAACGCCGACTCGTCGATGATGCTCTGAGGAGCGCCGAGCGAGAACCCTCACTGCCGTCGCGTCCGGATGGCCGTCGCCTTCGGGCAGTGAGAAGATCGTCCACGTGGAAACCTGGCGCGGAATAGACGCGACTCCCGAGGGCTGGCCCGCTTCCGTCGTCGCGATCGGCGTGTTCGACGGCGTGCACCGCGGCCACGCCGCGCTCGTCCGCACGGCCGCGAAGGCCGCCGCCGAGCGCGAGGCCCGCTGCGTCGTCGTCACCTTCGACCCGCACCCGACGGCCGTGGTCGCGCCGCACGCGGTCCCGGCCCGCCTCGCGTCCGTGGAGCGCCGCATCGAACTGCTCGAATCGCTCGGGGTGGACGCGGTCTGCGTCCTGCCGTTCACGAAGGAGCTGTCGCAGCTCAGCCCCGAGTACTTCGTGCGCCACGTCCTCGTCGGCGGCCTCCACGCGAAGGCCGTCGTGGTGGGGGAGAACTGGCGCTTCGGCCACAAGGCCGCCGGGAACGTGGAGACCCTCGCCGAACTCGGCGCCGAGTACGGCTTCGAGGTCCTCCCGCAGACCCTCACCGCCGATGACGAGGTGTACTCCTCGACGCGCGTGCGCAAGCTCGTCGCCGAGGGGGACGTGGCCGCCGCCGCCGAAGTCCTCGGCCGCGACTTCGGCGTCGAGGGCACCGTCGTCCACGGCGCGGGCCGCGGCGGCACGGCCCTGGGCTTCCCCACCGCGAACCTCGACGTCCCCGCCGGGACGGCGATCCCCGCGGACGGCGTCTACGCGGGCTGGTTCGTGCGCGGCTCCCAGCGCCACCCGACCGCGGTGAGCGTCGGCACGAACCCGACGTTCGACGGCAAGGAGCGCACCGTCGAGGCCCACGTCCTCGACTTCGAGGGCGACCTCTACGGCGAGCACGTGCGCGTGGACTTCACCGTCCGCCTGCGCGACCAGATCGCCTTCACCGGCATGGAGCCGCTGATCGAGCAGATCGAGACGGACGTCGCAGACACCCGCCGGGCCTTGGAGCTGGACTAACGCCCTGCTAACCTGGCAAGGTTGCAATCGACCAGCCTGCACGACACCGCGGACTGGCCTTGAATCGAAATGAAAGGGTGTTCGACTATGGCGCTCGACGCTGTCAAGAAGGCCGAGATCATCAAGGAGTACGCCGTCAACGAGGGCGACTCCGGCTCGACCGAGGTGCAGGTGGCGATCCTGACCCACCGCATCAAGGAGCTCACGGCCCACGTCCAGACGCACAAGCACGACCACCACTCGCGTCGTGGCCTGCTGCTGCTGGTCGGCAAGCGCCGCCGCCTCCTCAAGTACCTGAAGAAGGAAGACATCGCGCGCTACCGCGGCCTCATCGAGCGCCTCGGCATCCGCGACAACGCCTAGCACACGGCTTGACGACAGGGAGCGCCCCGTACCGGGACGCTCCCTTCGCCGTACCCGGCGCCGCCGTTAACCCGGCTCACTTTCGCTTCGCGGCTGCCGCCGCGTCTGCCGGGTAACGTAAGGTGGCAGTTGAGCAACACGCTCCACCGCAGCGCCCCGCACGGGGCGCGGCGCGGCCCGCCTGAGACCGCACCGGTCCTCGGTAGTGGCATCCGGATCACCCCGTACGGGGCAGGACATCCGAGTGCTTCGATCGAAGACCGGAAAGCGTGGCGGGAGACGCGCTGTTCCGAACTACACAGTGCTTCGGCACGACAAGGAGATCGACACTCTATGTCCGATAACGACCGGACACCCGAGGCGTTCAACCTCGGGGATCACCACGCCACCGCCGTCATCGACAACGGCGAGTACGGCATTCGCAAGATCCACTTCAGCACCGGCCGCCTGGCGAAGCTCGCCCAGGGCTCCGCGATCGTCCAGATGGACGACACCGTGGTCCTCTCGACCACGTCGGCCTCGAAGAACCCGAAGGACCACTTCGACTTCTTCCCGCTGACCGTCGACATCGAGGAGCGGATGTACGCCGCGGGCCGCATCCCCGGCTCGTTCTTCCGCCGCGAGGGCCGCCCCTCGGAGAACGCGATCCTCATCTGCCGCCTCATCGACCGCGGGCTGCGCCCGTCGTTCGTGTCGGGCCTGCGCAACGAGGTCCAGGTCATCGGCACGATCCTCGCCGTGGACGCCAAGGACGAGTACGACGTGGTCGCCATGAACGGCGCGTCCATGTCGACGCAGCTCGCCGGGCTGCCGTTCTCGGGCCCGCTGGGCTCGACCCGCGTCGTCCTCATCGACGGCACCTGGGTCGCGTTCCCGACCCTGGAGCAGATCGAGAAGGCCACGTTCGACATGGTCGTCACCGGCCGGGTCCTCGACTCGGGCGACGTCGCGATCATGATGGTCGAGGCCGAGGCCACCGACAACACGCTCAGCCTCATCGCCTCGGGCGGCACCAAGCCGACCGAAGAGGTCGTGGCCGAGGGCCTCGAAGCCGTCAAGCCGGTCATCGCCGAGCTGGTCCGCGCCCAGGCGGAACTGGCCGCGGTCGCCGCCAAGCCGGTCGCCGACTACCCGCGCTTCCTCGACTACCAGGACGACGCGTACGCCGCCGTCGAGGCCGCGGTCACCGCGGAGCTCGACCAGGCGCTCCAGATCGCCGACAAGACCGACCGCCAGGACGAGCTGGACCGCGTCAAGTCCGTCATGCTGGAGAAGCTCGGCGCCGACTTCGAGGGCCGCGAGGGCGAGCTGTCCGCTTCGCTGCGCTCGCTCACCAAGAAGCTGGTCCGCAAGCGCGTCATCAACGAGGGCGTCCGCATCGACGGCCGCCTGCCCGCGTACATCCGCCCGCTGGGCGCGGAGGCCGGCATCCTGCCGCGCGTCCACGGCTCGGCCCTGTTCGAGCGCGGCGAGACCCAGATCATGGGCGTCACCACGCTGAACATGCTGCGCATGGAGCAGGCCATCGACACGCTGTCGCCGGTCAGCAAGAAGCGCTACATGCACAACTACAACTTCCCGCCGTACTCGACCGGTGAGACCGGCCGCGTGGGCTCGCCCAAGCGCCGCGAGATCGGCCACGGCGCGCTCGCCGAGCGGGCGCTCGTGCCGGTGCTGCCGAGCCGCGAGGAGTTCCCGTACGCGATCCGCCAGGTCTCCGAGGCGCTCGCGTCGAACGGCTCGACCTCGATGGGCTCGGTCTGCGCGTCCACGATGTCGCTGATGAACGCGGGCGTGCCGATCAAGGCGCCGGTCGCGGGCATCGCGATGGGCCTCATCTCCGAGGAGACCGAGGAGGGCACCAAGTACGTGACCCTCACCGACATCCTCGGCGCCGAGGACGCCTACGGCGACATGGACTTCAAGGTCGCCGGGACCGCCGAGTTCGTGACGGCCCTCCAGCTGGACACGAAGCTCGATGGCCTGCCGTCGGACGTGCTGGCGCAGGCGCTCCAGCAGGCCAACGACGCCCGCCACGCGATCCTCGACGTCATGCTCGACGCGATCAGCGAGCCTGGCGAGCTGGCCGCGTCCGCCCCGCGGATCACGACCCTGAAGATCCCGGTCGACAAGATCGGCGCGATCATCGGCCCGAAGGGCCAGACGATCAACCAGATCCAGGACGACACGGGCGCGGACATCACCGTCGAGGACGACGGCACGATCTACGTGTCGGCGGAGAACGGCGAGGCCGCGCAGGCCGCGGTCGAGACGATCAACGCCATCGCGAACCCGACGCTCCCGAACGTGGGCGACCGGTTCCTGGGCACGGTCGTCAAGACCACCGACTTCGGCGCGTTCATCTCGCTGGTGCCGGGCCGCGACGGCCTCCTGCACATCTCGAAGGTCGGCGACGGCAAGCGCGTCGAGCGGGTCGAGGACGTCCTGGGCGTCGGCGACAAGATCGAGGTCGAGATCGGCGACATCGACAACCGCGGGAAGATCTACCTCGACAAGGTCTACCCGGAGGGCGAGGAGCCCGAGGGCTACAAGAAGGGCCGCCCGGCCGAGCGCAAGGAGTCCCGCGGCCCGCGCCGCGACCGCGACGACCGCGGCCCGCGCCGCGACCGCGAGCGCGGCGGCGAGCGTTCCGGCGGCGGCGAGCGCCGCGACCGGGGCGAGCGCTCCGAGCGTCCTGAGCGCTCCGCCGAGGGCGGGGACGGCGAGCGCCGCCGCCGCCGCACCCGCCGCACTGACGATGCCGGAGGCTCGGAAGAGTAGATGAGTCGTCCCCAG
Organism: Glycomyces mayteni; assembly: GCF_042428885.1. NCBI lineage: Bacteria > Bacillati > Actinomycetota > Actinomycetes > Glycomycetales > Glycomycetaceae > Glycomyces > Glycomyces mayteni. The sequence continues at coordinate 110,933 of NZ_JBHMBP010000003.1, read as the reverse complement.
ACTCGCACGCTCATAGACGACCCGCTGGGCGGCACGGTCCGTGTGACCGTGCTGCCCGGCGGTTTGCGTGTGCTCACCGAAACCGTCCCGACCATGCGCTCGGCCTCTGTCGGCGTGTGGGTCGGGGTGGGGGCCCGCGACGAGGCCCCCGAGCTCGCCGGCGTCTCGCACTTCCTCGAACACCTGCTGTTCAAGGGGACCGCGAAGCGCACGGCCACGGAGATCGCCGAGGCGATCGAAGCGGTCGGCGGCGAGTCCAACGCGTACACCGCGCGGGAGCTGACCTGCTTCTACGCGCGGGTCCTCGACGACGACCTGCCGATCGCGGTGGACGTGCTCGGCGACGCCATGTGCGCGTCGCTGGTGACGCCCGCCGACGTGGAGGTCGAGCGGGACGTGATCCTCGAAGAGATCGCCGCCTCGGCGGACGAGCCCGCGGACGTCGTCCACGAGCTGTTCTCGCAGGCGCTGTTCGGCGACGGCCCGCTCGGGCGCGACATCGCCGGCGACCCGAAGACCGTGCGCGCCCTGACGCGCGCGCAGATCAACGAGTTCTACCGGCACCACTACCAGGCCCCGAACCTGACGGTGTGCGCCGCGGGCGGCGTCGACCACGCCGAGACCGTGAAGCTCGTGCAGGAGGCCTTCCGGCCGCTGCTCGGCGGCGCGGCCGTCCCGCGCCAGCGCCGCCACGACGAGGCGGTCCTGCCCGAGCCGCGGCCGCTCCTGGTGGAGCACCACGACACCGAGCAGGCGCACCTGGTGGTCGGCTGCCGCCTGTTCTCGCGGCACGACCCCCGCAAGGACGCCTTCGAGGTCATGAACAACATCCTCGGCGGCGGCATGTCCTCGCGGCTGTTCCAGTCCGTGCGCGAGAAGCGCGGCCTGGCGTACACGGTGTACTCGTTCACGTCGTACTTCGCGGACACGGGCTCGTTCGGCGTCTACGCAGGGTCGAACCCCGACAAGGTCCACCAGGTGCGCGAGCTGGTGCTCGCGGAGCTGGAGCGGATGGCGACCGACGGCGTCACCGACGACGAGCTGCTGCGCGGCAAGGGCATGAGCCGCGGCGGCATGGTCCTGTCGATGGAGGACTCGGGTTCGCGCATGAACGCCCTGGGACGCGCGGAGCTGCTGTACGGCGAGCACCTGTCCCTGGAGCGTGAGCTCGCGGACATCGAGGCGGTCACGTCGGAGCAGATCCGGGCCGTGTCCGCGGAGATCCTGTCCCAGCCGATGACGATCGCGGCCGTGGGGCCGTTCGACGAGAAGGACTTCCGATGATCAAGGTGGGGGTGCTCGGCGCCCGCGGCCGCATGGGCCGGGCCGCGTGCGAGGCCGTGGACGCGGCCGACGACCTGGAGCTGACGGCGACGGTGGCCCGGGACGAGAGCCTCGACAAGGTCGCCGGGTGCGACGTGGTCGTGGACTTCACGCTCCCCGGCGTCGTCATGGACAACCTCGCCTGGTGCACCGACCGCGGCATCCACACCGTGGTCGGCGTCTCCGGGTTCGACGCGCAGCGCCTGGACGCGGCCCGCGGCATCCTCGCCGCCGACCCCGAGGTCGGGTCGGTCATCGCCCCGAACTTCGGGATCGGCGCGGTCCTGATGATGCAGTTCGCGGCGAAGGCCGCGAAGCATTTCGACTCCGCGGAGATCATCGAGGCGCACCACCCGCGCAAGGTCGACGCCCCTTCGGGCACGGCCGTGCACACGGCGCGGGTCATCGCCGCGGCGCGCGCCGAGGCCGGCCTCGACGGGATGCCCGACGCGACCGAGACCGACCCGATGGGCGCGCGCGGCGCCGACGTCGAGGGCGTGCGCGTCCACGCGATCCGCTCCGCGGGGTACGTGGCGAGCCAGGAGGTCCGCTTCGGCGGCCCCGGCGAGCGGTTCGTCATCTCCCACGACTCGCTCGACCGCGAGTCGTTCATGCCCGGCGTGCTCCTGGCGATCCGCGAGGTCGTCAAGCGCCAGGGCCTGACGGTGGGCCTGGACGACCTGCTCGACTGAACCGCGCTGCAACGCAAGCGAAAAGGCGCCCGCCGATCCGGCGGGCGCCTTTCGCGTCGTCTGCTATTCGCCCGTTGCCGCGCTCTCGGAGGCCGCTTCCTCTTCGGGGCTCGTGCTCGGGGTCGGCTCGGACCCGCCCTGCCCGGACTCGGTGGTCGTCTCCTCGCCGGGGGTCGTCGCCTCCTCGCTGGGGGAGGTCGACTCGGAGGGGGTCGGGTCGCCGCTGGGGGCGTCGGTGGTCGCGCCGTCCGTGGGGTCCTCGGAGGCGCTCTCGTCCGCGTCACCGGTGGCGGTCTCGGTGGGGTCGGCGGTCTCGTCGGGGGTGTCGGAGACGGTGGCCTGGTTGTCGTCGTGGATGAACCGGCCCGGGTCGCCGGTGAAGATCCCGAGGAGGAACAGGGTGCCAACGGTGAGGCCGAAGACGAGGACGCTGGAGATCGCGATCGCCAGGACGGTCTTCTTGCGGGAGTTCACGTCCGTGACGTGGCCCTCGGGTTCGAGGTCGGGGACCTCCATGGGGACGGTCTCGTCCTGCGTCGAGTGGAGCTGCGCGGCCTCGGGGATCTTCGCGGTCGCGCTGGCGCCCGCTGTGGTGTCCTCGACCGTGGTCTCGACCGTCGCGGCGGTGACCTTGCCGCGGGCGGTGGGGGCCATGGCCGCGATCTGCGACTTGATGCGCTCGCCGGTGGAGCGCATGGCCCGGAGGATGAGGACCGCGCCGATCGAGGAGCAGATGCTGAGGACCGCGGTGCCCGCGACGGTGCCCCAGATGTTGAGGACTTTCGCAAGGAGCGCGCCGATGACGGTGGCGCCGGCGGCGGCCAGGACCTGACCGATGCTCAGTTCCAGTCCGGGCTCTTTGTCCTTGCGGCCCTTGCTCTTCGAGCGGTACTGAGTCAACGGCCCTCCCCGTGGTCGTGATCGTTCCGCGACGCGGACGGACTCACCAGGATACGGGCCGTGTACGGAGCGACTACGGTTTGTGCGCGAACTAACGGGGCCGCCCGCAGGTCAGGCGGTGCGGCCCGTGGAGTGGCGCCGCAGCGCGTACCACTGCCACAGCCACAGCAGCGCCCCGATGACGACCACCGAGCCGACCCCGGCGATGAGGAACGCCCAGCCGTTGTTCTCCACGGCGGTCGCGTGCAGGTCGTAGTCCTCGCCCGGGACCATCCGCCACGTGACGGTGCGCCCGTCGAGCTCCCCGTTGTGCTCGGTCACCGTGGCCGGGAAGTTGACGCTGATGAGGATCTCGGCGTCCTCGAACGCCTCCGGGTCGATGAACCCGGCCGCCCGCAGGTCCCAGTAACCTTCGAGCCCGTACTCGCGCCCGTCGTGCCCGATGCGCAGGTACCCCCACTCGTCGCCGCCGAACTCCGCGAAGTCCGACAGCGGCCGGTCGGTGAACGAGGCCGTCTGCCCCGTGAACCCGTCCTGCTCGTACGGCACCCGCTCGGTCCCCGGCACCCCGTCGAGCAGCGCGTCCAGGAACGCGTCGAGCTCCGACCGCCCCAGCCCCTCGTCCTGCGCCTGCTCCAGGAACTCGTCGCTCCACGCGGCCGTGAACTCCCCGCCCACCGTGTCGTCCGGCCGCACCTCCAGCCCCAGGTCGAGCCTGACGCACCCGGAGGCCACGACCACCAGACCCGCCGCGGCGGCACCGGTCAGCACCCGGCGAGCAATCCCACGCATGACCCGAGCCTAAGCCCGCGAAACGGACGAAGCCGCGCTTTCGCCCACACCGCACCCCCGGAATGTCATACCCCCGTGTCACGGTCCTTGAGTGGGGCGCTCCGAACGGCGCTCCAAGGCTCTCGCCGTGCCCGCTGCATCCCCGAATGTCATACCCCCGTGTCAGGGTGTTGCACCGGGGGCCCGCAGAACGGGGCCCGAGGCCTCTCGCCGTGCGCGCTAGTCTGTGGGGGAGGAGGACCCGTGTGCGCAGTCGATGAGGCGACCCTGGAGTCGCGGCCCGAACCCGAGCAGCCGCAGCGGCGGCGCGGCAACCCCGTCAAACGGTGGGTCACCGACGCCGTCGTGCGCCCCTGGTTCGCGCCGCTGCTCATCCTCACCTGCTTCGCGGGCGCCGCGGCGGGCGTCGTCGCCACGAACCCCACCGACGACACCGGCACCACCACCTGCCTGTTCAAACTCGCCACCGGCTTCGACTGCCCCGGCTGCGGCGGCACCCGCGCGTTCTACTATGTGCTCACCCTCAACCTGCCCGAAGCCGCCCGCCACCACATGATGGCCGTCTTCGCTGCCCCGTTCATCGCCTGGATGTACCTCGCCTGGGCCGTCCCGCGCCTCTTCCCCCGCCTCACCTGGCGCCTCCCGACCTTCCACCTCACCCCCGGGCTCGTCACCGTCTTCCTCTCCGCCTGGGGCGCGTTCTTCATCCTCCGCAACCTCCCCTGGCCGCCCTTCACGTTCTTCTACGTCTGAACGCGAAGCGGCCCGGCCGCCGAAGCAGCCGGGCCCGCTAGTGGGTGTTGAGTGAAGTCCTAAGCGAACGCGCTCGCACGGTGCAGGTAGATGTCGCCCGACACCGACCGCGCCCGCACCTCCAGGCTCGTCCCGTCGCTCGACGGCGCCGGGGACGTGTCGCCAGTCGCCAGCTCCGAGGTCACCGAACCGGCCTTCGCGTCCAGGTCCACCCAGATGTCGGTGCCCGGGACCACGCCGAGGCTGATGCGCCCCGAGACCGTGTTCGCCCGGACCGAGCCCGAGCGCAGCGCGCCAAGCTCGATCCCGCCCGACAGGGTGTTCACGTTCGCGTTCGAGTCCAGCCGCTCGGCCGAGATCGAGCCCGCCACCGTCTTCGCCGAGAAGTCCCCGCCGACGTGGTCGGCCTTGACCTGCCCCGACGCGGTGTTCGCGCGGAAGTCCTCGATCGCGTCGATGACGCTGATCGAACCCGACACGGTGTTCGCCTTCACGCTCGTCGCGCTCTCCACGGTCGCCGACCCGGCCACCGTGTTGATCGAGACCGCGCCCAGCTTGCCGTGCAGGCTGATCGGCGCCGACGTCGTCTTGACCGACACCTCCGAGCGGACCGGCACCCGCACCGACAGGTGCACGCCGATCTCCTTGCGGAAGAACCAGTTCTGCGCCTTCTCCGGGGCCACCACGCGCAGGTGCCCGTTCTCGAACGACACGCTCGCGAGGTCGGCCGCGTCCGAGTCGCCTTCCGAACGGCGCTGCGCGGGCTTCACCTCCACGAGGACCGTGTCCAGCTCGTGGGCGGTGACGGTGACCGAGCCGTCGGCGAGGGTGATCGCCGCCGTGACCGGCCCGTCGTGGGTGAATTCGGTGTACTCGTTCATCCTTGCTGCTCCTAAGCCCGGGCGTAGCCGGTGATGCGCTGGCTGTACTTCGCGCCGGCGGGCTGCCCCGACGTGCGAGAGGCGTGGACCGCGTTGTTGATCGCGCGCACCAGCCAGGCGTTGACCGAGGCGCCGTCCTTGGAGGCGACGCGCTCGACGTCCTCCTTGAGCGACTCCGGCAGGCGCAGCGTGATGCGGGCGACGTCGTCGTCCACCGGCGGGGCCGGAGGCGGCGCGGCCTCGGCGGTCTCGCCGCCGCTGACGCGCAGGTCGACCTCCTTGCCGCGCACCCGCAGATCGACCGACGCCGGGGAACCGGCCTGGTCCAGCCCGGCGGTGATCTCGGCGGCGGCCTCCGAGAGGGCCTCCATGAGCGCCAGGCGCGCACCCGCGTCGAGCGCTTCTGACAGCAGTTCCGCGGTCCGCGCGGCGTCCTCCCCGCCCGGCGCGGCGGCGGCGGTGAGGCTCCGGCGGAGCGATTCGATGTACGGCGTCAAGTCCATGACACCATGATGACATCATTTCTGACGTCTGTCAAGCGGCGCGCTGGAGCCGGGACGCGGCGCCCCGCCACGCCCGCCCCACAGAGCACACCCGGACGCACCCGCGGCCGGGCGCGTGCAGGACCACACTCCCCCGCCGAGTACCCTCAGGGAGTCGAGAACCAGCACTAACAGCCACCGAACACGAACGAGGGGGAGCGGGGATGCCCGAAATCGTACCGATGGACGTCCGACTCATCGCCTGGACGCACTTCGAGGCGCCCGCAGACGTCCCCTGGGACACCGACGCCGACGGCGGACAGGCCCTCGCCGAGTTCGCCGGCCGCGCCTGCTACCAGTCGTGGACCAAGCCCAACCCCAAGACCGCCACCAACGCCGGATACCTCGACCACATCCTCCAAGTCGGACACCTCTCCGTCCTCGAACACGGCACCGTCAGCTTCTACCTCAGCGGCATCTCCCGCTCCCTCACCCACGAGCTGATCCGCCACCGCCACTTCTCGTACTCCCAGCTCTCGCAGCGCTACGTCCCCGAGCGCGACGCGCACATGGTCGAGCCAGAAGTGATCGCGAACGACCCCGAACTCCACGAGCGCTTCCTCGCCGCGGCCGACGCCGCCCAGAGCGCCTACGACGACCTCCTCGAAGGCCTGGAGAAGAAGTTCGCCGACGTCAAGAACGGCACCCTCCGCCGAAAGCAGGCGCGCCAAGCGGCGCGATCGGTCCTCCCCAACGCCACCGAGACCCGCATCGTCGTGACCGGCAACTACCGCGCCTGGCGGCACTTCATCGCCATGCGCGCCTCCGAGCACGCCGACGTCGAGATCCGGGCGCTGGCAGTCGAGTGCCTCAAGCAGCTCAAGGACAAGGCCGCGAACGTCTTCGCCGACTTCCAGATCTCGAAGCTCGACGACGGCACCGAGGTCGCCTCCAGCCCCTACGTGACCGAGGGGTAGAGCCGCAGGGCGCACCGCCCGCAGCTTCCGGCCCCCGCGCCACCGCGGGGTCCGGTTCCGAGCCGCGGGCTCCATGAACTTGAGACAGTTATACGAAACGAGCGGCGGGCGCAGCGCCCCCGCCGCCGCAACCAGCATTGGTGAAAGCAGATGCGCAACGCAACGCGCCCCTTCGGGCGCACACTCGCGGCGATGATCACGCCGTTCACGCCCTCAGGGGAGCTCGACGTCCCCGGCACGGCCGCCCTCGCGCGCCACCTCGTCGACGAGCAGGGCTGCGAGGGCCTCGTCCTCAACGGCACCACCGGCGAGTCGCCCACCACCACCGACGCCGAGAAGACCCAGGTCATCGAGACCGTCCTCGAAGCCGTCGGCGACCGCGCCCATGTCGTCGCGGGCGCCTCGACCTACGACACCCGCCACTCGGTGCGCCTCGCGCAGGCCGCCGAGAAGGCCGGCGCGCACGGGCTCCTCCTCGTCACCCCGTACTACAACAAGCCCACCCAGGCAGGCATCGCCGCCCACTTCGAGGCCATCGCCGACGCCGCCGCGCTCCCGGCGATGCTCTACGACATCCCGCCGCGCTCGGTCCTCGGCATCGCCGAGGACACCTTCGCGCGACTCGCGAAGCACGAGAACATCATCGCGTTCAAGGACGCCACCGGCGACGTCGTCAAGTCCCAGCGCGTCCGCGTGAACACCGGCCTCGCCGCCTACTGCGGCGTCGACGAGCTCAACCTCGCCGCGTACGCCACCGGCCAGGTCGGCGTCGTCTCCGTGACCGCCCACCTCGTCGGCCGCCACATCAACGCGATGTTCGACGCCTACGACGACGGCGACACCGCCAAGGCGCAGGCGATCAACGACGCCCTCCTGCCCCTGACCGACGCGGTCTTCAGCGGGCCCGGCCTCGTCGCCGTCAAATCCGGCCTCACCACCGCGGGCCTGCCCGCGGGGGAGCCGCGCCTGCCGCTGCTCCCCGCCGACGCCGACCTCTCCGCCCTCATCGCCGCCCGACTCGCCGACCTGAAGGAGGCCCGATGGGCCTGACCCGACCCAAGAACCTCGGCGAACCCGGCGCCCTCCCCGACGGGGCCCTCCGGGTCATCCCGCTCGGCGGCCTCGGCGCCATCGGCCGCAACATGACCCTCTTCGAGTACGAGGGCCGCCTGCTCATCGTCGACTGCGGGGTGCTCTTCCCCGACGTCGACCAGCCCGGCGTCGACCTGATCCTGCCGGACTTCACGCCGATCCTCGACCGCCTCGACGACATCGAGGCCATCGTCGTCACCCACGGCCACGAGGACCACATCGGGGCCATCCCGTTCCTGCTGGAGCACAAGAACGACATCCCCGTCGTCGGCTCCCGCTTCTCCGTCGCGCTCGTCGAGGCCAAGCTGCGCGAGCGGCGCATCAAGCCCGCCGGGATCGTCGTCGCCGAGAACGAGACGCTCCAGCTCGGCCCGTTCGGGTGCGAGTTCCTCGCCGTCAACCACTCCATCCCGGACGCGCTCGCCGTGGCGGTGCGCACCGAGGCCGGCCTGGTGCTCCACACCGGCGACTTCAAGATGGACCAGCTGCCGCTCGACGGGCGCATCACCGACCTCGCGGGGTTCGCGCGCCTGGGCGACCAGGGCGTGGACCTGCTCCTGTCGGACTCCACGAACGCGGAGATCCCCGGGTTCGTGACCTCCGAGCGCCAGATCGGCGCGGTCCTCGACAAGCTCTTCGAGGACGTCAAGGGCCGCATCATCGTCGCGTCCTTCGCGAGCCACGTGCACCGCGTGCAGCAGGTCCTCGACGCCTCGCACGCGCACGGGCGCAAGGTCGCGTTCGTGGGCCGCTCCATGGTCCGCAACATGGCGATCGCCCGCGACCTCGGCCTCATGCACGTCCCCGAGGGGCTGCTGGTGAGCATGGACGAGGCGGTGCGCCTGCCCAACGACGAGGTCGTGTACATGTCCACCGGCTCCCAGGGCGAGCCGATGAGCGCCCTGGGCCGCATGGCCTCCGGCGACCACCGGCACATCACCGTCGAGCCCGACGACACGGTGATCCTCGCGTCGTCGCTGGTGCCCGGCAACGAGACCGCCGTGTACGGCGTGATCAACCGCCTGGCGCGCACCGGCGCGACCGTGATCCACAAGGACGTCGCGAAGGTCCACGTGTCCGGGCACGCCCCCGCGGGGGAGCTGCTGTACGTGCTCAACGTCGTGAAGCCCTCGAACATGATCCCGGTGCACGGCGAGGCCCGGCACCTCCAGGCGCACGCGCGCCTCGCGATCGAGTCGGGCGTCCCGGCCGACCAGGTCATCGTCATCGAGAACGGCGACGTGGTGGACCTGGTCGACGGGCGCGCGCGCCTGGTCGGGCACATCCCGAACAACCTGATCTACGTGGACGGCCTGTCGGTCGGCGACGTCGGCGAGCCGGTGCTCAACGAGCGCCGCGTCCTCGGCGACGGCGGGTTCATCGCCGCGACCGTGGTGATCGACTCCGAGAACGGCAAGGTCGTCGGCGGGCCGACGGTGTCGGCGCGCGGGTTCTCCGAGGACCCGAAGGCGTTCGACGGGGTCCTGCCGCTGATCGGCGACGCCATGGAGCGCGCCGCGCAGGACGGGATCACCGACCCGCACCAGCTCCAGCAGATCCTGCGCCGCACTGTGGGGAAGTGGGTCAACGACACGTACCGGCGACGGCCTATGATCGTTCCCCACGTCCTCGAAGTCTGAGGGCGCGCGAGGTTCGGCCTCGGAGTCCGAGGGGACGCGGTCAGGCGTCCCCCTCGGCGGTGGGTCCACGGCGGTGCATTCGGCGCGGCGCGAACGGACTTGAGGCCGCAGGGCCTCGGCATATGAGAGAACGACCGGGGCGCTCCGCCCCGATGTCTGAGTGAGTCTCATGTAAGCGGCGGGGCCGCTCCCGGGAGGGAGCGGCCCCGTCTCGCTGTCGTACCCCCGCGCTACTGTTGCGCCAGGGGTCCCTTAAGGGGGATTTATCGGCTTAAAGCGGGATTTGCTAGGTTTTGGGGATGATCGGGAGCGGGTTCGGGGGCTCCGAGCGGAGGTCGTTCACGACCATGTCCGCCGGGGTGTCGAGGACCGCGGCGATCTGGGCCGCCACCGACTCCGGGCTCATCGCCCGCGCCGGGTCGTAGTCCGAGTCGTACTGGTCCCGCAGGCCCCGCTGCATGTCGGTGTCGAAATGCGACGGGTAGAGGCTCGTCACCCGCAGCCCGTTCCCGCGCTCCTCCGCGCGCAGCGCGTCCGCGATCGCCTTGAGCGCGTGCTTGCTCGCCGCGTACGACGCCAGCTTCGGCGCCGCGTTCAGGCCCGCGCCCGAGTTCAGGAACACCACGTGCCCCCGCGCCGCCCGCAGCGCCGGCAGCAGCAGCCGCGTCAGCTCCGCGACCGCGACCACGTTCACCGCGAGCGTCCGCTGCCACCATTCGAGCGTCTCGTCGGCCACCGCGCTGACATTGAGGACACCGGCATTGTGGACCAGCGCGTCCAGCCGGTCGATGCCCGCGGCCGCCACCGCCTCCGCCAGGCTCCCCGGCTCCGCGAGGTCCGCCACCAGGGCCTTCGCGTGCGGCACCCCCGCGAGCGCGGCCTCGCTGCGGGCGTGCGCGATCACGGTGTCGCCGCGCGCGCTCAACCGCTCGGCCAGCGTCCGGCCGAGGCCGCGCCCCGCGCCGGTGACCAGGATCGTTTTTGACATGCCGTCACATTAGCCCCTCCCGTGAAGCCCTTCGCGTCAACGCCGACCGGCGTGCGGGCGGTAACGTATGCACCATGATGGCCAGGACGAGCGGCAAGGGCGGCACGGCCCGCCGGTCCGGTGCGCCCGCGGCGCGGCGCAAGCCGGCCGCCTCGACCGGTGCCGCCAAGAAGACCGCCGCCAAGAAGGCGACGGCGAAGCGCGCGGTCAAGAAGACCACCGCGAACGCCGCCAAGCGCACCGCGAAGAAGGCCGTCAAGAAGCGCACCCGCGCCGACGCGATCCCCGGCCCCCTCGAAGCCCTCGGCATGGGCCTGCGCGGCCTGTGGGTCGGCACGGCCCGCACCACCGGCTGGATGGCCCGCTCCGTCGGAAAGGAGGCCGCCACGGCCCGCGAGATCGACCCCGCGCACCGCCGCGACGGCCTCGGGCTGCTCCTGGTCGCCACCGCGATCGTCCTCGCGTGCGCCGTCTGGTTCGACGTGGCCGGGCCCGTCGGCGAACGGTTCGCGTTCATCCTCGACTGGCTCCTCGGCCTCGCCACCCGCGCGCTCCCGGTCCTGCTGGTGCTGTGGGGCATCCGCGTCATGCGCCTCGAACCCCCCGAAGGCGCGCACGGCCGCTCGCTCGTCGGCTGGACCGCCATCTGGGCCGCCAGCCTCGGCCTCCTCCACCTCATCTCCGGTCTCCCCGCCGACATGGGCGAGCGCATGGTCGCGGGCGGCCAGCTCGGCTGGCTCGTCGGCGGCGGGCTCGCTCTCGCGGTCTCGGCGTACGTCGCGTTCCCGCTGCTGGTGCTGCTCCTGCTGTTCGGGGTCCTCGTCGCCACCGCGACGCCCCTGAACCAGGTGCCGACGAAGCTCATGCACCTGTGGGGCCTGGCCACCGGCAAGGTGGAGACCTATGAGGACGACGAGGAGGAGGACGGCGGCGAGCCGCGCCTCACCCGCGCCGAGAGCCGGGAGGCCAAGCGCCTCAAGGAGGAGGAGGCCCGCCGGGTCCACCGGCCCACGACCGTCCTGCCGCGGCTCGCGCCCGAGGAGGTCCCCGAGCTCGGCCAGGAGGAGCCCCCGCCGCCGCGCCGGTCCGCGCCGATCCCCGCGCCCGAGCCGGTCCGCGAGCCCCCGAAGCACACGCCCGCGCCGAAGAAGATCGAGCAGCCGACCCTCTCGGACGGCGCGATGGACGGCGACTACCGCCTGCCGCCGCTCGACATGCTCCCGACCGGGCCGGTCGCGAAGAAGCGCTCGAAGGCCAACGAGACCGTCATCGCGGCCCTCCAGGAGGTGTTCGCGCAGTTCAACGTGGACGCCGCCGTCACCGGGTTCACGCGCGGCCCCACCGTAACGAGGTACGAAGTGGAGCTGGGCCCGGCGGTCAAAGTGGAGCGGATCATCCAGCTCTCGAAGAACATCGCGTACGCCGTCAAGAGCGCCGAGATCCGGATCATCAACCCGATCCCCGGCAAGAGCGCGGTCGGCGTGGAGATCCCGAACACCGACCGCGACGACGTGGCCCTGGGCGACGTGCTGCGCTCGCCGACCGCGCAGGCCGACGCGCACCCGATGATCGTGGGCCTGGGCAAGGACGTCGAGGGCGGGTACGTCCTCACGAACCTGACGAAGACCCCGCACATGCTCATCGCGGGCGCCACCGGCTCGGGCAAGTCCTCGTGCATCAACACGCTCCTCACCTCGATCCTGGTGCGGTCCACCCCCGAGCAGGTGCGCCTGCTGCTCATCGACCCCAAGCGCGTGGAGCTCTCGAACTACGAGGGCATCCCGCACCTGGTCCACCCGATCGTGACCAACCCGAAGAAGGCGTCCGACGCCCTCCAGTGGGTCGTCAAGGAGATGGACATGCGGTACGAGGACCTCGCCTCGGCGGGCGTGCGGCACGTGGACGACTTCAACCGGAAGGTCCGCTCCGGGGAGATCAAGGTGCACCCGGCCTCGGGCCGCGAGTTCCGCCCGCACCCGTACCTGCTGGTCATCGTGGACGAGCTGGCGGACCTGATGATGGTCGCCGCGCGGGACGTGGAGGACTCGGTCGTGCGCATCACGCAGCTCGCGCGCGCCGCCGGCATCCACCTGGTGCTCGCGACGCAGCGGCCCTCGGTGGACGTCGTCACGGGCCTCATCAAGGCCAACGTGCCCTCGCGGCTCGCGTTCTCGACGTCCTCGCTCGCGGACTCGCGGGTCATCCTCGACCAGCCCGGCGCCGAGAAGCTCGTGGGCCGCGGCGACGGCCTGTTCCTGCCGATGGGCGCGTCCAAGCCCGAGCGCATCCAGGGCGCGTGGGTCTCCGACGCGGAGATCGAGGCGGTCGTGGAGCACGCGAAGGCCCAGATGGACGCCCAGTACATCGAGGAGGTCACCGCCGCGCCCGGCTCGACCCGCGAGATCGACCCGGACATCGGCGACGACCTCGAAGTGCTCATCCAGGCGATCGAGCAGGTCGTCACCACCCAGTTCGGGTCCACGTCGATGCTCCAGCGCAAGCTGCGCGTGGGCTTCGCGAAGGCCGGGCGGCTCATGGACCTCATGGAGACGCGCGGCGTGGTCGGCCCCTCGGAGGGCACGAAGGCCCGCGACGTCCTCGTCAAGCCCGACGAGCTCGACTCGGTGATCGCCTCCATACAGGGCGAGCAGTTGTAGCGGACCCGCCGGGCCCCTACTCGAAGCTCGCGGTCAGCTCGTGGGTCTTGTCGCCGGTGATCGGCATCGAGATGCCCTCCTCGGGCCACTCGACGGGGCCTTCGGGGTGGAACGTCAGCGTGAACACGAGGCTGTCGGCGGGGACGGCGTACTCCAGGAAGTACGTGCGCCAGATCCCGTCGCCCCACTCCTCGTCGGTGTGGTCCACCGAGGCCGCCGTGAGCGCCCCGTTGGCGTCCGCGACCTTGAGGGCCTCCTGCGGGTCGATGTCCCACTCCAGGCCCGAGCCGGACTGGAGCCACCCGAACTGGAGGGCCAGGACCGCGCCGTCGTTCTCGGCCACCCAGCCCTCGCCGGGCTGGTACACCTCACGCGTGAGGGTGAACTCCGTGGAGTAGACCCAGTCGTCGAACCAGTACTCGTAGGACCCGGTCGAGGTGTACCCGTCGACGGAGTTCTCCACGACGTCGGTGGTCACCGAGTCCGTGGACGCGTTGTACAGGGCCTGGACGAGCCCGTCGCGGGTGCGCGACCGCAGGTCCATGGTCTGGGTCCGCTCGGAGTCGGTCATCTCCAGCGTCACCGGCGCGTCCTTCTCGACCACCGCCAGGTACGCGGCGCCGGGGACCGGCGAGGTGCCCGCGAAATCCCACTCCTCGGAGCCGATGGCGAGCTTCCCGGTCAGCTCCGTGAGGTCGTCCACCGCGTACGGGGCCTCCACGCCCGGCTCGGGCGCGAACTGCACGAGCGTGAACTCGTACCCGGGCGGCGGCGGCATCGTGATGGGGTTCGCCTCGCCCACGAGGTACTCCAGCTGGAAGCCCTCGGGGACGGCGTCGAACGAGGCCACGCACTCGACGCGGAGCGCGAAGTGCGCGCCGAGCAGCAGGCCCTCGTCGCCTTCGAAGCGCGTCTCGCCCTCGCTCGGGCAGATCGAGACGGGCACGTCGTCGCTGGCGACGGTGTAGCCCGCGCGGGTGTTCAGCGTGCCCGTGGGCACCGCGCCGCACGCGGCGGCGGTGAGCGCGGACGCCGCCGCGAGCACCGTCAGCGCGGCCCTGCGGGCGGCGCTGCTTGCGGGGTTCCTGTCGGCTGGGGCGATGCCTTTGGGGGACATGGAACCAGCCTAAAGTATGGGTGCGACGCCCGGTGAACCGATGTTGCCCCAGCGCAGGAGGGCCGCGAATGGCCGGTTTCGTCCGCGGTGCAATCGGCGCATACCGTCCGTGATCGGCCCCGGACGGCCCGGGACGTGGGGTCGGCCACTCTACGCCCCGGACGACGGTGACGCTGCCCGCCGCCCCGGGCGTTCACCGGCCGCCCCTGGGTACGCTTTCCTGGTGTCATCAGCTCATTCGACCGCCGACCAGACCTCCGCCGACCGGGCGGGCAGCGCCGCCAAGAGCGTCGCGCTCCTGACCCTCGGCTGCGCCCGCAACGAGACCGACTCCGAGGAGCTGGCCGCGCGCCTGGCCGCGGGCGGCTGGAGCATCAGCGACGACGGCGAGAACGCCGACGTGGTCATGGTCAACACCTGCGGGTTCATCGAGCAGGCCAAGACCGAGTCCATCGACGTCCTGCTGGAGGCCGCGAACACCGGCGCCAAGGTCGTCGCGACCGGGTGCATGGCCGAGCGCTACGGCCGCGAGCTCGCCGAGAGCCTCCCGGAGGCCGACGCCGTCCTCGGCTTCGACCACTACCCGGACATGGCCGCGCGCCTCGACGACATCCTCTCGGGACGCAAGATCGAGTCGCACCAGCCCGGCGACCGCCGCAAGCTCCTGCCGCTCGCCCCGGCCGCCCGCCAAGGGTCCGCCGCGGTCGTCCCCGGCCACACGCGCGCCGCGCAGGCCGACGGCGCCGCGCTCGCCGCGGGCGCCCCGCAGCACCTCGCGGTCGTGCGCAAGCGCCTCACCGACGGCCCCGTCGCCAACCTCAAGCTCGCGTCCGGGTGCGACCGCCGCTGCACGTTCTGCGCGATCCCGACCTTCCGCGGCTCGTTCGTGTCCCGCACGCCCGAGGAGATCCTCGCCGAGGCCGCGTGGCTCGCCTCCGAAGGCGTCAAGGAGCTCAACCTCGTCTCGGAGAACACCACCTCCTACGGCAAGGACCTCCCCGACACGCAGGCCCTGGAGCACCTCCTCGAAGGCATGGCCGCGATCGACGGGATCGAGTGGATCCGCCTGTCGTACCTCCAGCCCGCGGAGCTGCGCCCCAGCCTCATCGAGGCGATGCACCGCACCGAGAAGGTCGTCCCGTACTTCGACCTGTCGTTCCAGCACTCCTCGGCGAAGGTCCTGCGCCGCATGCGCCGCTTCGGCTCCACCGAGAACTTCCTGGCGCTGCTCGACCAGATCCGCGAGGTCTCCCCGCTCGCGGGCGCCCGCACCAACGTGATCGTCGGCTTCCCCGGCGAGACCGAGGAGGACGTGGAGGAGCTCATGGGCTTCCTCGAAGCGGCCCGCCTCGACTCCACGGGCGTGTTCGCGTACTCCGACGAGGACGGCACCGAGGCCGTGGACCTCGACGGCCACGTCCCCGAGGACGAGGTCCAGGACCGCCACACCCGCGTCGCGATGCTCGTCGACGAGCTGGTGAGCCAGCGCGCCGCCGACCGCGTCGGGGAGACGATGACCGTGCTCGTCGAGTCCGTGGAGGACGACGGCGTGGACGGCCGCGGCGCCCATCAGGCGCCGGAGGTCGACGGCACGGTGGCCCTGGTCGGCGAGGTCGAGGGCCTGGAGCCCGGGGACTTCGTGACCGCGAAGGTCGTGGACTCGCACGGCGTGGACCTGGTGGCGGAGCTCGTCGAGGAGGCGTGGTGACCGCCGACCCCCCGGTGTCGCCGTGGAACATCGCGAACGTGGTGACCGTGGCCCGGATCTTCCTGGTGCCGGTGTTCGCCGTGTTCGTGGTCCTGTCGGGGATGGAGCACACGGGGTGGCGGGTCGCGGCCTGCCTGCTGTTCGTGTTCATCTCGGCGACGGACTTCGTGGACGGGTGGCTGGCGCGCTCGCGCGGGCTGGTGACCGATTTCGGCAAGCTGGCGGACCCGATCGCGGACAAGGCGCTGATCGGGACGGCGCTGGTGCTGCTGAGCTGGTACGACGCGCTGCCGTGGTGGGTGACGGTGGTGATCCTGGCGCGGGAGTTGGGGATCACGTTGTGGCGCATGGCGATCCGCAACCGGACGGTGGTGGCGGCGGACCGCGGCGGGAAGCTGAAGACGGTCCTCCAGATCACGGCGGTGTCGTGGATGCTGTTCCCGTGGCCGTCGCCGCTGGACGCGGTGGGGCTGTGGCTGATGTACGCGGCGCTGATCCTCACGGTCCTGACGGGAATGGATTACCTCTGGAAAGCATTCAAATCTAGGGAGAGCGAGCCGAACCGGTCGAGCTAGGCTTGCAGGACCCGTTTAGGCTCATATGAGCGACCGCGGCGTGGAGGAGAACCCTATGGTGTTGTTGAGGGAACTGCTGGGAGAGACCCTGCGTCGTCGCCGCCGCGCCCAGAAGCGGACGCTGCGTGACGTGTCGAAGCAGGCGAATGTGAGCTTGGGCTACCTCTCGGAGATCGAGCGCGGCCACAAGGAGCCGTCGAGCGAGCTGCTGGCGTCCGTGTGCGGGGCGCTCCAGGTGCGCCTGTCGGAGGTCCTGGCCGAGGTGTCCCGTGAGGTCGCGGCGCACGAGCGCGGCGACGAGGCCCCGCAGCACCCGCAGGCCAGGCAGGTCCCGGTGCTGCTGCCGACCCGCGAGCAGGCCGCCGCGGAGGAGTCGCGGCGCCGCCGTCCGGCCGGCGCGGTCTCGCAGGTCCGGTCCCGGCACCGCCGTGGCGAGGTGTCCGATTCGGTGGTCCGCGCGGCCGCCTGACTGCGTACCGGAACGTCGTGCCCGATGATGTAGTTTTGCCGTGTAGGCGTCACCCCTGTCCCGCACGAGTGGCGCCGATGTCCGACACTAGAGGCAAGTCGGCGTTGCAGTTGCAAAACTTATGGCTCGCAAGCTTCGCCAAGTGAGCACCGGAAGGACCCCGATAATGGCCAATCCGTTCGTCAAGGGCTGGAAATACATGATGGCGCTCTTCGGTGCGAAGATCGACGAGTACGCCGACCCGAAGATCCAGATCCAGCAGGCGATCGAGGAAGCGCAGAAGCAGCACCAGGCTCTGGTGGGGCAGGCCGCCTCGGTGATCGGGAACCAGCGGCAGCTGGAGATGAAGCTGAACCGCTCGATGTCCGAGGTGGAGCGGCTCCAGGCGCAGGCGCGCCAGGCGCTGGTGCTGGCGGACAAGGCCCGTGCCGACGGCGACGAGGCGAAGGCGCAGCAGTTCGAGTCGACCGCCGAGATCCTCGCCGGGCAGCTGGTCTCCACCGAGCAGTCCCTTGAGGACATGAAGGTGATGCACGACCAGGCGCTCACCGCCGCCGACCAGGCGAAGAAGGCCGTCGAGAACAACCAGATGATCCTCCAGCAGAAGCTCCAGGAGCGCACGAAGCTCCTCGGCCAGCTGGAGCAGGCGAAGATGCAGGAGACGATCGCCTCGTCCCTGGAGCAGATGTCGCAGACGGCCGCTCCCGGGAACGTCCCGAACTTCGACGAGATCCGCGACAAGATCGAGGGCCGGTACTCGAACGCGATGGGCCGCGCCGAGCTCGCCTCGAACTCGGTCGAGGGCCGCCTCCTCGAAGTGAACCGCGCCACCCGCGACATGGCGGGCGCGTCCCGTCTGGAGCAGATCCGCGCCTCCCTTGAGGGCGACCAGCTCTCGGGCGGCAAGGAGAAGGCGCAGATCGAGTCCAAGGAGTCGGTCACGAACGCCCGGCTCGCCGACATCCGCGCGTCCCTCGACGAGGGCACCGCGGAGGCGGACAAGACCAACAGCTAAGGAACCCCCGTGGACGCCAAGGACCGCAAGCGCGCGTTCAAGCGCCTGCGGTCCAGGCTGGCCTCCGCCAAGTCCTGGACCACCACTGCCGGCGGCGCCGTCGCCGGCAGTGCCTTCTTCATCCCGTACGCGGGTCTCGGCGCCCCCGACGGGATCTGGGTGACCGTGGCCGGGTTCTCCACCGCGATGGCGGTGGTCCGCTGGCTCGACTACCGGCGCCTGGCGCGGGCCCTGCCCGAGTCGGAGCGCGCGTCCCTGGAGCTGCACGGCCCGGCGAAGCTCGCGAGCGAGGCGAAGGGCCTGTTCGGCGAGGCCGCCGAGGCGATCCGCCGGGGCCGCATCAGGGACCAGTTCAAGCGCAGCCGCGCCCTGCGGCCCTACGAGCGCCTGGAGCAGGCCTCGATCGCGGCCGAGCGGATGGCGAACCGCTTGCAGGGCAACGAGGAAGCGGTGGCGATCCTGGCCGGTGCGAGCCGGGCCGGGCAGGAGCTGTACCAGCTCGCGCTCAGCGTCAAGGACGTCGAGCAGGCCCTCGCCGTCTCGCCGTCGATGAAGCGCACGGGCCTCCAGGACGGGCTGGACCGCATGGTCGAGCGGCTCGAATCCGGGGTGACCGCCTACGAGGACATGGTGACCGCGGCGGGGGAGTGCCTGGCCGGGTCGATCGGCCTCCAGCACGAGCTGACCGCGCACCGCGCGGACGAGACCCTCGATCTCCTCACCGACGCGGCCGACCGGCTGCGCGCCGCGGGGGACGCGGCGAGCGAGATCCGCGGCCGGATCGGCGAGCAGCGCGCCTGAGGCCGCGAACATGAGAATGTCTAATTTGGTGTAATTTCTGGGTGAAAGCCCTGATTCTCTCTTTCTTTGCTACGGCGGCGGCCGCCCTCGTGCCCGCCGTCCCCGCTCACGCCGCCGACCCGGTCCCCGAGGGCCCGGTCCGCATGTTCCTCAAGGACCACCAGGACCTCCCGCTCGCCCAGAAGGACGGCGCGGTGCGCCTCACCGCCGAGGGCGACCTGTGGACGCTCCGCGCCGTCGAGGCCCTCCAGGACCTCGGCGAGTACCAGATCGTCCACGAGAGCGACGGCAAGTGCCTGTCCACGGACGTTTCCGGCGGCGGCGAGACCGCCCCGGTGTTCCTCGCCGAGTGCGACAGCGCCGACGTGTGGACCGTCGTCTTCGACGACGTGCCGTCCAATTCGGACTTCCGGTTCATCACCACCGACGACTACTACCTGGGCCTGGCCCACGACGCCGACGCCGTCGAAGGCGCTGAGGTCGTCTCCGTGGACCTCGCCGACGGCGCGAGCCCGAGCCGCCACTTCCAGGAGTGGCTCTTCGCCGCCGTCCCGCCCGAGACGCCCTCCCCGTCCCCGTCGGAGGAGGTCTCCTCCGAGGCCCCGTCGACCACGCCGCCCGCCGCGCAGCCGCAGCTCCCGACCACCGGCGCCGGACTCGGCGCCGCGATCGGCGCGGGCGCCGTCGCCCTCGCCGGGGGCGCCGCGCTCGTCCTGTGGTGGCAGCGCCGCCGGGCCCTGCGGTCCGACTGGTAGTCCACTTCGACGCAGCGACTCAACGCAGAGCATCGACGCAGCGCCATCGACACAGTGAATCCCACGATCCGGGAAATGCTGGGCGGGTCCGCCCGCCGGTGGCATACTTCGTCTCGTGACTTTTCAGCTCATGATTAGCTGCGGGCGTTCCGCGAGGCCATAGATGCCATCGCCGAACGCCAGACCTCCTGCGCCCGCAGGGGGTCTTTTTCGTTCAGGGCAAACGAACGTTCAGGTCCAGCGCGCAGCACAGGACCCATCGGCATACACGACTTGGAGCACCAAGTGACGCAAGCAGACTCCGCTGACAACACCGGCGCCGGGGACTTCCACGTCTTCGACACCACGCTCCGCGACGGCGCCCAGATGGAGGGCCTGCGCTACTCCGTCGCCGACAAGCTCGCGGTGGCCGAGCTCCTCGACGAGCTCGGCGTCGACTACATCGAGGGCGGCTGGCCCGGCGCGATCCCCTCGGACACCGAATTCTTCGCCCGCGCCGCGGACGAGCTGAACTTCAAGCACGCCAAGCTGGTCGCCTTCGGCATGACCCGCCGCGCCGCCTCCACCGCGGCCGAGGACCCCGGCTTCGGCGCCCTCCTCGACTCCCGCGCGCCCGTCCTGTGCCTCGTCGCCAAGTCCGACATGCGCCACGTCGAGCAGGCCCTGCGCACCACCCCCGAAGAGAACCTCGCCATGATCACCGACTCCGTCCGCACCGGACGCGAGCACGACCGCCAGGTCTTCATCGACTGCGAGCACTTCTTCGACGGCTACCGCCACGACCCGGTCTACGCGACCCTCGTCGTCAAGACCGCCCTCGACGCCGGCGCCGAAGCGGTCGTCCTGTGCGACACCAACGGCGGCTCCATCCCCTCCGACATCACCGCCGCCGTCACCGACCTGCGCGCCCGCCTCCTCGGCGCCGGGCTCGCCCCCGAGCGCATCCGCCTCGGCATGCACGCCCAGAACGACACCGGCTGCGCCGTCGCCAACACCGTCGCCGCCGTCGAGGCCGGAGCCATGCACGTCCAGGGCACCGCCAACGGCTACGGCGAGCGCCCCGGCAACGCGAACCTCTTCACCGTCATCGCGAACCTGGAGACCAAGCTCGGCCGCAAGGTCCTCCCCGACGGCGGCCTGGAGAAGCTCACCCGCGTCTCCCACGCCATCGCCGAGATCGCCAACATGACCCCCGACGAGCACGCCCCCTACACCGGGCACGCCGCGTTCGCCCACAAGGCGGGCATCCACGCCTCCGCCATCAAGGCCGACCCGGCCCTGTACAACCACATCGAGCCCGAGCGCGTCGGCAACGACATGCGCATCCTCGTCACCGAGATGGCCGGGCGCGCCTCCGTCGAGCTCAAGGGCCGCGAACTCGGCATCGACCTCGCCGGCGACAAGGCCGCCCTCGACCGGATCACCAAGCGCGTCAAGGAGCTCGAATCCAAGGGCTGGTCCTTCGAGGCCGCCGACGCGTCCTTCGAGCTGCTCGTGCGCGACGAGGTCGAAGGCGGCCTGCCCCGGCCCTTCGCCCTCGACACCTACCGCGTCATCGTCGACCACGACCCGAACGGCACCACCGTCGCCGAGGCCACCGTCCGCGTCCACGTCGACGGCGAGCGCGTCATCTCCACCGCCCAGGGCAACGGCCCGGTCAACGCCCTCGACGCCGCGCTGCGCTCCGCGCTGGCCGCCCGCCACCCGCGCCTGGCCGAGCTCACGCTCTCGGACTTCAAGGTCCGCATCCTCGCCGGGTCCAAGGGCACCGACGCCGTCACGCGCGTCCTCATCTCCATGAGCGACGGCGAGGCCGAGTGGACCACGGTCGGCGTCGCCCCCAACCTCATCGAGGCGTCCTGGAACGCCCTCGCGGACGGCCTCGCCTACGGGCTCAACCGCCGCTAGACCGCCACGAGCGGCACGAAGACCGGGGGCGGTCCACGAGACCCGCCCCCTTGCCCGGCCCGCGCCGATCGTGCGGGAGGGCGAAGGAAAAGGGGCCCGATCCGCGGATCGGGCCCCTTATCGCTCGCCTTGCGTCAGTTGAAGACCGCGAAGCGCTTCTGCTCCATCGTGCCGCCGCCGAACGTCGTGAACGACCCGCCGACGGTCATGTTCGCGCCCGACGGGTGGACCGTGGCGTCCCACGCGCCGACGACGCCGTTCGCGCCCGGGTTCCACGGCAGCAGGTTCCCGTCCATGTCCACCGCCAGGAGCTTCCCGCGGTGCGCCTTGATGCCGTCCACGCACTGCCCCAAGGGCCCGGCGTGGTTGGTGTTGCACGCCTCGTCGAAGTGGCCGCCGCCGATGACGGTGCTGCCCCACACCGCGACGGTCTGCATCCCGCCGTCCACGGCCTGGTACCAGAGCGTCTCGCCGGTGGTCGTGAACGCCCGGATCTCGCCGCCGCGCCCGTCGAGCGCCGCGTACACGCGGTCCCCGGCGACGACGACCTCGCGGGTGAGCACGTACACCTTGGCCTGGAAGCCGGTGTCGACCGCGCCCGTGACCGGGTCGACCGCGCCGAGCTTCCCGAACTTCTTGTCGCCGCCCAGCTCGGAGAAGACGCCCGCGACGTAGAGGCGGCCGTGCCCGGCCTGGACGTCGCGCACGCCGCCCTCGGACACGACGGGCTTGAACGCGGTGACCGGCGCGCCGGTCGCGGCGTCGACGGCCGCGAGGCGCGGCTGCGCGAGCGAGCCGACCTTCGAGAACGTCCCGCCGAGGTACACGGTGGACCCGACCGGCTCGATCGAGTAGACCGTGGCGCTCGGGTTCGGCCGCCACGCGGTGTCGAGCTTCCCGGTGGACAGGTTGAACCTGGCGGCGCGGGAGATGGCGACGCCGTCGATCTCGGTGAACTTCCCGGCGACGTACAGGTACCCGCCGCCGGTCTTCACCTCGTGGACGGTGCCGTTGAGGACCGGCGCGAACGGCAGCAGCGCCCCGGTCCGCGAGTTCACCGCGGCCAGGTACGTGCGGTTCGCGAAGGTCCCGTCGGTCTGCTTGGCCCGGGTGAACAGGCCGCCGGAGTAGACGGTGTCGCCGTTGTAGGCGACCTTGACGACCTGGTCGTTGAAGGAGGCGGTCGCCTGCGGCAGGTTCGAGTCGATCGCCCCGGCGGGGGCCTGTACGAACAGCAGGGCCGCGAACAGTGCTGAGATGGTGATCAGACGGCGCATTGCGGCAGTCTCGCACGCGTACCGCGCCGCGCGTCGGATTCGTGACGGCGCGTCACGAGGGAGCACCCGAATGCGGTGACCCGCCGGATTGCCCCGCCGTACTACAGTTGAGGTGTGACTTCCTACAAGACCGATCGCGCCCGCGCGGCAGCTCTCGCCGCGGACTCGGCCGTGTACGGACGCCGCCGCTTCGGCGCCGGGTTCTTCCTGGGCCTCGTGATCGTCGTGGTCCTCGCCTTCGCCCTGGGCTTCGTGCTCGTCGGCGGCCTCGGCGAGACCCTCAAGGTGCGACTGGGCGCGACCTCGCTGTCGCTGCTGGTCGCCGCGCCGCTCACGTGCGTCCTGGGCTTCTTCGTCGGCATGTTCGGCCGCGTCCGCCGCATGGGCATGGGCATCGTCGTGGGCGCGCTCGTCGCCACCGTCGTCATCGCGGGGCTCTTCCTGCTCCTGCGCTAGCGTGACCGGCGAGTCCGGCGCGCTAATGCGGCGCGCCCTGCGACGCCCCGCGAACTAAGCTGGTCCCGCCAGGTTTCACACCAGTCTTAGAGAGGGGCCGACTGTGCGGATCGCGCGGATCGCTCACCCCACCGGCATGTCGTTCGCAGTCCTCGAAGGGGAGGGGCCCGGGGCCACCGCCGCGGAGATCGAGGGGCACCCGTTCGCGCAGATCAAGCTCACCGGCCAACGCTGGGCGCTCGACGACGTGCGGCTGCTCGCCCCGATCCTCCCGTCGAAGGTCGTGTGCGTGGGCCGCAACTACGCCGAGCACGCCGCCGAACTCGGCAACGAGGTCCCCAAGGAGCCGCTGATCTTCCTCAAGCCCTCGACCTCGGTCATCGGCCCCAGCGAGGTGATCCGCATCCCGGCCGTGTCCGACCAGGTCGAGCACGAGGCCGAGCTCGCGGTCGTCATCGGCCTGCACGGCGCGCGCGGCCTCGACCGCGAGGCGGCGAAGTCCGCGATCTACGGCTACACGTGCGCCAACGACGTCACCGCGCGCGACCTCCAGAAGCAGGACGTGCAGTTCACGCGCGCCAAGGGCTTCGACTCGTTCTGCCCGCTGGGCCCGTGGATCGAGACCGACGCCGAGGTCGCCGACGCGGAGGTCCGCTGCGAGGTCAACGGCGAGGTGCGCCAGCTCGGCTCCACGAAGGACATGATCTTCGACGTGCCCCAGCTCATCGCGTACGTCTCGCAGATCATGACCCTGCTGCCCGGGGACGTGGTGCTCACCGGGACGCCCGCGGGCGTCGGGCCGCTCCAGGCCGGCGAGACCGTCTCCGTTTCCGTCGCCGGCATCGGCACGCTGACCAACAAGGTGATCGCCAGTGAGTAACACCCGCACCCGCTTCTGCCCCAGCCCGACCGGCACCCCGCACGTCGGCCTGGTGCGCACCTGCTTGTTCTCGTGGGGCTACGCCCGCGCCAAGGGCGGCTCGTTCGTGTTCCGCATCGAGGACACCGACGCCGCCCGCGACTCCGAGGAGTCGTACGAGCAGCTCCTCGAAGCGCTCTCGTGGCTCGGCATGACCTGGGACGAGGGCCCCGACATCGGCGGCCCCTACGCGCCGTACCGGCAGTCGCAGCGCCTCGACGTGTACGCCGACGTCATCAAGCGGCTCCTCGACGGCGGCTACGCCTACGAGGCGTTCTCCACCAACGAGGAAGTGGAGGCCCGGCACCGGGCCGCGGGCCGCGACCCGAAGCTCGGGTACGACAACTTCGACCGCGACCTCACCGAGGAGCAGAAGGCCGCCTTCCGCGCCGAGGGCCGCAAGCCCGTGTTCCGCATGCGGATGCCGAACGAGGACATCGTGTTCCAGGACGCGGTGCGCGGCGAGGTCCGCACGCCCGCGGGCACCGTCCCCGACTACGTGATCGCGCGCGGCGACGGCTCGCCGCTGTACACGCTCACCAACCCGGTGGACGACGCGCTCATGAAGGTCGACATGGTCACCCGCGGCGAGGACCTCATGCCCTCGACGCCCCGCCAGATCGTCATGTGGCGCGCGCTCATCGAGCTGGGCCTGGCCGACGCCGAGCCGGAGTACGCGCACCTGCCGCTCATCGTGGACGAGCGCGGCAAGAAGATGTCCAAGCGCGACCCCCGCTCGAACCTGCTGCAGTACAAGGAGGCCGGGTACCTGCCCGAGGGCGTCCTCAACTACGTGGCGACCCTCGGCTGGTCCATCTCGGGCGACCGCGACACGTTCACCGTCGCGGAGTTCCTGTCGGCGTTCGACCTCCACGACGTCAAGTCCAACCCGGCGCGGTTCGACGAGAAGAAGTTCGACGCGATCTGCGCCGAGCACTTCCGCATGACCGACCCCGCGGAGCTCACCCGCCTGCTCCTGCCGCGCCTGCGCGGCGCCGGGCTCATCGGCGAGGCCCCGACCCCGGAGGAGGCCCACGTCCTCGACGTGGCCGTGCCGCTCGTCCAGGAGCGCTGCTCGACGCTCGCGCAGGCCGTGGAGATGCTCCGCTTCCTGTTCTGCGGCACCGAGGTCGCCATCGACGAGGACTCCGCGAAGAAGACCTTCAAGGACGACGCCGGGCAGGTCCTCGACGCCTCCATCGCCGCGCTCGACGGCATCGAGTGGACCGTCGCGGGCATCGAGGAGGCCCTCAAGGCCGCCCTCGTCGACGGCATGGGCCTCAAGCCCCGCAAGGCCTTCGGCCCGGTCCGCGTCGCCATCAGCGGCAAGACCGTCTCGCCGCCGCTGTACGAGTCCATGGAGCTCCTCGGCAAGGACGTGAGCCTCGCGCGCCTGCGCGCCGCCCGCGCCACCTTGTAAGCACCGCAACGAGAACCGGCCCCGCGCAGCAGTGCGGGGCCGGTTCCGTTCCCTGGGGTTCCGCTTAGCGCACTACTGTGCAATGCATGGTACTGTCGTATGCGTGGACCGATCGCAACTGCTCAAAGGACTGCTCGACATCATCGTGCTGCGCGTCCTCGCCGACGAGGACGCCTACGGCTACGAGATCCTCCACCGCCTGCGCAAGGCCGGGTTCGAGGAGCTCGGGGACGCCACGGTGTACGGGACGCTCCGGCGGCTGTTCAAGGCCGGACACCTGTCCACCTACGTGATGCCCAGCGACGCCGGACCGCACCGGAAGTACTACGCGCTCACCGCGACCGGCCGCACCCGCCTGCGCGCCATGCGCGAAGCATGGGAGGACGTCAGCGGCAAGATGCGCGCCCTCCTCGACTCCCCCGAGAAAGGCTGACGATGACCGACTCACCCCGCGGCACCGAGGCGGCGACCTACCTCGCGGAGGTCCGCCGCCACCTCGCCGACCTGCCGCCCGCGGTCCGCGAGGACCTGCTCGCCGACCTCGAAGCCCACCTGAACGAGGTCGCCGCCGACCTCGAACCGGACGCCACGCTCGCCGGACGCCTCGGCGCCCCGGCGGCGTACGCCGCGGAGCTCCGGGAGACCGTCGTCGTCGAAGGCGACTCCGAGCCCGCCGCCCCGCGCCGCGACCGGATCGCGGAGGCCCGCGCCGCCGTGGCCAGGACCGCCGACGCGGCCACCCGCTCGGCCGGCATGGGGGACTTCGCCGAGTTCCGCGAGAAGGTCAGGCCCGGCTGGTGGGCCGTGCGCGGCGCGATCGGCGCGCTGCTCCTGCTCTACTGGATCTCCTCGATGCAGTACGGCTTCACCGACTTCTGGATCTTCGGCGCGATCCCGGGCCTGGTCTTCGGGCTCGCGGCGGTCCTCCTCGGCGTCTGGATCTCCCTGCGGATCGGCACCGCCTCGACCCGCTGGGGCCGCGCCTCGCAGCTGTGGACCGCCTGGCTCGGCGCGGGCCTGGTGGTCCTGGCCGCCTACCAGTTCGCATGGATCTACACCGGCGGGCTGCCGGACCGGTACGTCCCGTCCTCGTCCTACTCCTACGACGACGGCTCCCTGGAGATCGAGGACCTCCGCGCCTACGACGAGAACGGCGAGCCGATCGAGGGGTTCTACCTCTTCGACCAGAACGGGGACCCGGTGCTCCTCGGCGACCCGTACCTGTGCGAGTCGAGCGAGGACCAGTACGCGGACCCGTACGCCGAGCACGGCTACCTGTACCCCCTGTGCGCGACCCCCGAGGAGGCCCTCCAGAACCCGTCCGACGCGGACGACACCGCGGCGCCGACCGCCGAGCCCGGCGACGGGTCCGCCTCCGAGGAGGACCCGACCGACCCGGCCACGACCGAGGAGCCGACGACCGCAGAGGCCACGCCGAGCGAGGCCGAGCCCACCACCGAGTAGTCCCCACCCGCCACACCGGCCCCGTCCGCATCGCGGCGGGGCCGGTGCGTTGCCTGGTGTGACATTGCTCTCGGTGGACCTAAGTGGAAGAAAGAGGGAGCGGCCCGGCCGGTGTCAATGGCCCGTTCGGACGAGCGGAGCGGCCGGGGTTCCCGGCCTTTCGGGCGGGTGCCGCGATACCCGCGCTATCGGGCGAGACGGGCACGGAAACCGTTGCGGTACAGGCGTCGATGTGCCGTAATGTCGCCGTTACCGAGCGGTACGACCGCGGCTGCGGGGCCTCTTAGGGTTGCCCCCGATGTTTACCCGCATGAAGACGACCCGAGCCAAGCACCGGTCCGACGAGCCCCGCCCGCGGGGCCTCCGGCACGTGGTGCGCACCCGGGTGTTCGTGTCCTCGGCGGCCGTACTGCTCGCAGTCGGCTCGGCGAGCAGCGCGAGCGCCGCGATCATCGCGACCGACGACCCCACCGCCGAGGAGCGGCTCGCCGAGCAGATCGTCGCCGACGCCGGGGACGCCGACCGCCAGTGGGACGACGTGGACACGATGACGAGCATCCTGCCCGAGAAGGCGGAGGCCGCCCCCGAGACCGCGCAGTCCGACCCCGTCGAGGTCCCCGCAGAGGAAGAGGAGCCCGCCGCCGAGGAGGAGTCCTCCGACGAGTCCTCCGGCCCCAGCGTCGAGGTCTCCGGCGAGTGCTCCGACTACTCCGGCAACCAGGCCGTCGGCTGCACCATGACCCTCGACGCCGGCTGGGACATGGGCGAGTTCCAGTGCCTCGTGAACCTGTGGAACCGCGAGTCCGGCTGGGACGAGCACGCCTACAACTCCGGTTCGGGCGCGTACGGCATCCCGCAGTCGCTCCCCGGCGACAAGATGGCCGCCAACGGCGACGACTGGGAGGACAACCCGGCCACCCAGATCGCCTGGGGCCTCGACTACATCGAGGGCCGCTACGGCAGCCCGTGCGGCGCATGGTCGCACAGCGAGTCCAACGGCTGGTACTAGCCGCCGCCTAAGCTTCAACCACCGAGCGGACCCGGAGTTCGCTGACCCAGGGAGGCCCTAGCGCAACCGCGCCGGGGCCTCCCGTCGTTCTCCCAGCGCCCCTTCGAGCCGGTTCAGCAGGAACTGGAGCGACCCGCGCAGGTGCCCCTCGTCCTGGCCCGGCTCCCCGGTGAGCGCCGTGAGGACGTACTGCTCGGTGTAGTCCAGGCGCGTGCCGCCGCCCGCCGGGGCCAGCGCCACCGTCACCAGCGAGACGTTGCGGCGCAGGCCCTCCACGACCAGCTCGTAGCCGTAGACGATCCGCCGGGGCTCGGCCAGGTCGAAGATCCGCGACCGCCACTCGACGAGTTCGGGCTCGCCGGAGGCGTCGAAGACCCCGGTCGAGCGCTCGCCGCCGCCGACGCGGAAGTCCAGTTCGTGGGTCTGCTCGCGGCCGGGGACGTGGAACCAGCCGTGGCGCACGTCGAAGTCGGCGAACGCGGCCCACACCCGCTCGGGCGGGGCGGCCAGGTCGCGGGAGACGGCCACGGTCCCGTGGACGGGCGCGCCGGGTGCGTCGGGTGTCATGGAAGCGCCAACGCGGAACGGGCCCTGCGTCTTCCCGCGCTCAGGCCCCGGTCTCCAGGGACGCCGCGCGCACCGAGCGCAGCAGCAGCCGCGGGTCGCCGAGCATCCGCTTCAGGCGCCGCTCCAGTCCCGCTATCGGCGTGAGGTTCTGGGGCGCGCGGGCGTCCTTGTGGGCCGCCGAGCCCAGCGGCGGGAGCGCCGCGGCGGTGGCGTCGGCGAGGCTGATGGCCGCCTCGTCGGTGAGGTCGTCGGAGGCTTCGAGGCGGGCCACGCCCGACCAGCCGCGCGAGCTCGTCCCGGGCAGCCGCAGGTACCACGTGTAGCGCGGCCAGCCCGACACGAGGTGGAACACGGGGGTGCGCTGGCCGGGGGCGAGCTTCTCGACCACGGCGTTCTGCTCGCCCTTGAGGTAGGACCGGGAGTGGCTCTTGATGTAGCCCACGGAGTTGGAGAGCTGGTCGCGCCCGCGCAGGGGCCCGTCGAGGACCGCGAGTTCGGCGTCCATCGCGACCATGGAGGCGACCTTGGCCTCCAGTGCGGCCATCGCGTGCTGGGCCGCGGAGATGAGCTCGCCGGGGTCGGCGGACTCGACCTTGCGGTAGGGGTAGCGCCCGAAGTCGGCGCCGGGGTCGACGGCCGCGAACAGGCCGCGCTCCACGTCGGCCTCGGCCACGGCGGCGACGTGCCCGTCGAGGTCGCAGGCGACCGCTCCGGCGGCCCAGGAGACGCACAGGCCCGGCCAGCGCTCGCCGGGGTGCTCTGGGGTGCTGTCGAGGAGTTCCACGCGGGCGTCGATGCGGCGCACGCCGTCGACCACGACGATGCGGCGCGGGCCCTTGGCGGGGGCGTCGATGGGGCGCCAGTCCTCGGGGTCGAGTTCGATCTCGGTGCGCACGGTCCCCCCGGTGCGCGAGGGCGACTCGGGGTTGTCGGCGAAGGACGGGTCCCACGCGTCGACGGTGATCTGCAAGGCGCACCTGCTTTCAGGTCGATTGCGGCCCAGCCTACTTCCCGCCGTCGATGCGCGCGGGCCGCAGGGCGGGCCGGGGCGCGGGCCCCGGCCCCGGCCCCGGGTCAGGCCTCGATCTCGGTGACGGCGCCGGTCTCCAGGGAGTAGACGGCGCCGACGACGGTGAGCGCGCCGTCGGCGACGAGTTCGGCGAGGTTCGGGTGCTCCTTGAGCGCCTGCACGGTGAGGGCCACGTTCGCACTGATCATCGCGTCGACCGGGTCGCCGGACTCGGTCTCGGCGGCCTCGTAGGCGGGCGTGAGGGACGCGACGATCTCGGGCAGCTCGTACCCGTGGTCCTCGGCCTCCTCGCCGTCTTCGGCGGCGGCGAGGGCGTCGTGGGCGGCGGTGACGGCGCCGCACTTCTGGTGGCCGAGGACGACCAGCAGCGGGGCGTCCAGGGCCGCGGGCCCGTAGGAGACGGACTCGGACACGAGCGGGTCGAAGGTGTTCGCGGCGGTGCGGGTGACCATGATGTCGCCGACGCCGGTGTCGAAGACCAGTTCGGGGGCGACGCGGGAGTCGACGCAGGTGAACACGGCGGCGCGCGGGGCCTGGCCCTCGACGAGCGCCTGCCGGGTCTCGGCGTCGGCGCCGGGGTGGGCGGACTCCCCGGCGGCCCAGCGCCGGTTCCCTTCGAGGAGGGCGTCCCAGATCTCCTCGGCCGTCTCCAGGCTCTTGAAGTCGGGCGCTTCGGTTGCGGTGGAGGCGGTCTCGGAGGCGGCGGCGCCGCCGGTGTCGGTGGAGCAGGCGTCGAGGGCGAGCACGAGGGCGGAGGCGGCGCCGATGGACGCGGTGCCGGTGAGCAGCTTGCGGCGATTGCCGGAAACGTGGAGTGATTTCACGATTCAGGGATACTCCTGCCGCGCGGGCGAACGGGAGGTGAACGAATCCGATGTGGCCCCCGGCACGCGGGGGCCGCGCACCGGCGTCTAGGTGAAGCTCTTCTCGACGTGGGACCCCTTGGCGTCCTTGGTGATCCGGAACCGCACGGGCACCCGCTCGGCGAGCTCCGGCACGTGCGTCACCAGGCCCACGGTGCGCCCGGCCGACAGCGTCAGGGCCTCCAGGGTCGTGGCGACCGCGTCGAGGGTCTCCGGGTCGAGCGTCCCGAAGCCCTCGTCGAGGATGATCGACTCCAGGCACGCGCCGTGCCGCGCGAGGCTCGCGAGCTGGTCGCTCAGCGCGAGCGCCAGCGACAGCGAGGCCGCGAACGTCTCGCCGCCCGAGAGGCTCCGCGCCGGGCGCGCCATGTCGGCGTCGTGGTGGTCCACGACCCAGAAGTCCTGCTCCCGGTAGATGAGGTCGTACTGGCCCGCGGTGATCTGGTTGAGCATCACCGTCGCGCCCGCCACGAGCTCGTCGAGCGCCTCCGACAGGAGCCACTCCATGAACCGCCGCGCCTCCAGGTGGGACGCGAGGGCCTTCGCGACCTCGGCCTCGTGCGCGAAGCGGCGGGTCTCGGCCTCCAGGTCCACGCGCTGGGCGCGGGCGTCGCGCAGCCGCGCGGACGCGGCCTTCGCGGACTCGACGGCCGCGGCGTGCCTCCCGACGTAGTCGCCGCCGGTGCCGGTGCGCGGCACGTCGATGTCGAACTCGCCCAAGGAGAGCCGCAGCTCCCCGCGGAGCGTGGCGGCGCGGCCGTCGAGCCCGGCCAGTTCGGTGCGGGCCGCCTCGCGCTCGGTCCCGGCCCGCTCCAGCGAGGCCGCGGCCCAGCCGACGAGGGCCTCCCAGCTCGCGGCCAGCTCGTCCCCGGCGGCGGGCGGGGCCAGCGCGGCGACCTGGTCGCGGGCGTGCTGGAACTCCTTCCAGGCCCGCTGCTGGCGCTCGTCGGCGGCCTGCTTGCGCTTCTCGGCCTCGCGCAGGGCCCTGCGGGCGGCCTTCAGGGCCGCGCCGGTGCCCGCGAGCTGCTGGCGAGCTTCTTCAGAGGACGCGCGCTTCGCTTGGAGCGCGGGCGGCTCGTCGACGCCTTCGAGGCGCTTCTTCAGGCGCCCTTCGGCGAGGCGCAGCTCGGTGAGGCGCTCCTCGTAGTTCTCCAGCTTCGTCTGGAGCGCGACGACGGCGGCCTGCGCGTCGCGGTGCTCGATCGTGGCGGTGCGGGAGGCCTCCTCGGCCTGCTGCATCGACTCGGAGAGGTCGTGCTCGGGCACGGTCTCGACGGGCCGGTCGCACACGGGGCACTCGTCGCCGACGGCGAGCCCGGCGCGGAGGGTCCCCGCCAGTTCGGCCATCCGGACCTTGTGGAGGGACGCGTGCTGGATCTCGACCTCCTCCCCGGCGGCCTCCTCCAGCTCCTTCGCCTCGGCGAACTGGTCGCGCAGCTCCTCGGTGAGCTCCAGGCCGGTCTTCAGCTTCGACTGGGTCTCGGCGAGTTCGGCCCAGGCCTTGAGCTGGCGTTCGATGAGCGCGAGGTCGAGGCCGTCGAGTTCGCCGCGGAGCCGCTCGTCCTCGGCCTCGGTGGCCTCCACCTCGGTCGCCTTGGCGGCCGCGGCGGCGTTCGCGTCGGCGACCTGCGCGGCGATGTCGGCGACGCCCTCGGGCCGCTTGATGTAGGTGAGGGACGCGAGGTTCGCCTCGGCCTCGGCCAGGCGCCTGCGGGCGGCGTCCACGGCGGCGGCGAGGCCGTCGAGGGCGTTCGCCTTGTCGCGCACGGGCTCGGTGAGCTTCTCCAGCTGCTCGACGCGCTCGGCGGCGGCCGCCAGTTCGGCGTCGGCGACGGCCGGGACGCGCGCGAGCTGCGCCTCCAGGGTCTTCATCGCGGTCGTGGCGGCGTCGCGCTTGGCGCCCGCGAGCTGCTGGACCCGCCGGTACACGCTGTGCCCGAGGAGGTTCTCCAGGATCTTGCGGCGGTCGGCGGGGGAGGCGTGGAGGAACTCCGCGAACTCGCCCTGGGGGAGGAGCACGCACTTGGTGAACTGCTCGAACGGCAGGCCGATGACGCGCTCGGCCGCATTCGAGACTTCGCTGGGGCTGCCCGCGAGCGCGCGGCCGAGGCCCTCCACGAGCGACTCGTCGTCGGCGGGGTCGACGCCTTCGGGGAGCTGCTCCAGTGCGGCCGTGGTGGTCTTGACCTTGCCGTTGCGGTCGCGGCGCAGGATGCGGGTCGCCACGTAGTGGGTCCCGGCGGCGGCGAACACGAGCCGCACGCGTCCCTCCACCGCGGACGGCGCGAGGGCGTTCTGGGTGGTGTTCACGCGCCACCGCGGGGTGCGCCCGTAGAGCGCGAAGCAGATCGCGTCGAGCACGGTGGACTTCCCGGCCCCGGTGGGCCCGGTGAGCGCGAAGAAGTCCACGTCGGTGAAGTCGAAGGTCTCCGAGCCCGTGTAGGACGCGAAGCCGTTGAGGTCCAGCCGGATCGGGCGCATCAGGCCTCCTCGGAGACGGTCTGGGTGTCCTCGTACAGCGCCGAGAACAGCTTGGCGACCGCCGGGTCGTCGTGCCCGTTCTCGGTCAGGTACGTGCCGAACAGCTCGCCGGGGCTGCGCCCGGACCGCCGTTCGCGCGGCGTCTTCTGCTCCAGGCGCATGACCGGGTCGATGTGGATCTGGACGGCCGCCGGGAACAGGTCGGCGACCTCGGCGCGCAGTCCGGCCCGCGCGGGCTCGGTGACGAACACGCGCAGCCACGCGCGTTCGTCGGCCTCGGTCTTCGCGAGCGTCTCCAGGTTCCCGCGCACGGTCTGGAGCGGCACGGCCTCGGTGAGCGGCACGGTCCGGACCTTCGCGGGGACCCCGGCGCTGACCTCGACGATCGCCACGCCCGGGGTGTGGTCCTCCTCGCCGAAGTCCACGGCGATCGGCGCGCCGGAGTACCGGATCGGGCAGGGCCCGACGATCGACTGGGCCCGGTGCAGGTGTCCCAGGGCCACATAGGAGGTGGTGGGCGGGAAGATCGCGGCGGGCACGGCGTAGTCGGCCACGGTGTGGACCTCGCGCTCGCCGCCTCCCACTTTGCCCCCGACGACCGTGAGGTGACCGGTGAACAGGTTGACGGTGTCGGCGCCGAAGTCCTGGGTGAGCGCGGCGACCAGGCGCCGCAGGTGGTCGGCGTAGTTCGCCTCGGCCCCGGCCGCGCCCAGCTCGAACAGCTCGGCGGCGCGCACGGCGTGGCGCTGGGCGATGAACGGCAGGGCCGCGCACTTCCACCGCTCGCCGTCCCTCGTCTCGCCGGTGATGAGGTGGTCGGCGGCCTTGCCGAGGCTGCCGCGCAGATGGATGCCCGCCGCGTGCGCCCATTCGCGCAGGGCGTCGAGGGCCTTGCCGTTGTCGTGGTTCCCGGCCACGACGACCACTTCGGCGCCGGTGCGGCGCAGCGCCGAGAGGGCCGCGGTCAGGAGCTTCTGCGCCTCGCTGGAGGGCGAGGCGGTGTCGAACAGGTCCCCGGCGACGATCACGAGGTCCACGTCCTCGGCCTTGGCGACGTCGACGATCTGCTTGAAGACCGCGCGCTGCTCGTCGAGCCGCGGGCGGCCCTTCAACGTGACGCCGACGTGCCAGTCGGACGTGTGGAGAATCCGCATTGCTACCCCTAGAACGGAATGTCGTCTTCGTCGTCTCCGGCGAGGTCGAAGGGGTCGACCTTGGCGGTAACCGACCGTGCGGTGGCGGCCGGGGCGGACCCGGCCTCGGCGGGGCGGGTGGCCCACGCGGGGAACGGGAAGTTCACCACGAGGGGGACGGGGAGCTCGGGCTGGGCCACGAACATGGTGCCGGGCTTGGCCATGAGCACGCGCATGCGCTGCGCCTGGGTGAGGAACCCGTACTCGGGGCGCGTGGCCTCGGCCGCGTCGAGGCGGCCGACGACGCGGATCGCCGAGTTCGACGCGATGCGCCGCTCCACTTCGGACGCGGTCTGCTGGGCGCCGATGAGGATGACCCCCAGCGAGCGGCCGCGCTCGGCGATGTCGAGCAGGATGTCCTTGATCGGGCTGGTGCCCTCGCGCGGCGCGTACTTGTTCAGCTCGTCGAGGACCACGAACTGGAGCGGCCGGGCCGTGCCCGCCTTCTCCTTGCGCTCGAACTCGCTGCGCAGCACCACACCGACGACGAACCGCTGCGCCCGGTCGGGCAGATTGTGCAGGTCCACGACGGTGACCTGCGCGTCAGAGGACAGCGCCGCGCCGCGGGGCGGCAGGTCGCCGCGGATGAGCCGGCCGATGTCGCGCCCGGAGGCGATGAGCCGCCGGATGAACGCGTTCACCGTGCCCAGGCCGATCGCCGACCCGGCCCACTCGGTGCGGGTGTCGTCGTCGGCGAGCCGCTCGCAGATGAGGTCCACGAGGTCCCGGTAGCTGGTGAGGAGCCGCCCGTCGACGCTGATCGCGCCGTTGTCCTTGGGGCGGGCCTCCTTGCGCAGCCGCGCCGCGACCTGGTGCACGACCATCGTGTACTGCTGGCGGTCGTCGTCGCCGTCGGCGAACACGAACGGCAGCAGGTTCAGCTGGCAGAACTCCGCGAGCGTCCAGTAGAACGCGTCGACCCCAGTGGACCGGCACGCCACGTCGGGGATGCCGTTGGAGTCGCCCTCGCGCGGGGGCGCGAGCACCTCCACGGACTTGAACGCGCCCGGCTCCATGCCCAGGCGCCGGTACGAGTCGCGGACCGTCTCGTCGATCTTCGTGTTGTCGTGGTCGAGGAGCAGCAGGTCCTCGCCCTTGACGTTGAAGATGAGCGCCTTCGTGTTCGCGGCCTCCGCGCCCAGGGCCCCGGAGTGCAGCAGCGAGTACAGCATCCACGTCGCGAACGAGGTCTTCGTGGCGACGCCGGAGATGCCCGAGATCGACACGTGCGCGCCGCGCGTGCCGTCGAGGAAGTCCGGGTTCAGGAACACCGGCTGGCCGTCGCGCGAGAACCCAAGGGGAACTTGGCGGGCCATGCCGTCGAAGTACAGGGCCCGGTCGCGGTCCTCGCCGGAGGCCCGCTGCACCTCGGCGCCCGGGCGCGGCGGCACGAACACCTCGGGCTCGACGCGGGTCACCGTGACCTCGGCGGCCTCCTGCACCTGCGCGGGGAGCAGTCCCCCGGCGATGTCGAACACGTCCGAGTCGAACTGGGCGCCCTCGTGGCGGCTGCGCACCGACGTGACCACCCCGGAGATGCGGACCGTGCCCACCCCCGGGACCTGCCGCTCGGTGGTGAGCACGTCGTCGAGCTGCGCGTACGCCTCCGGCCCGACCCCGACCCAGAACGACAGGGGCGTCGCGTCCTCCGTGCCCAGCACGCGGCCCACCGATTCACTCATCGGTCGATCCTCGCAGATAGCGCAGGATGAGGTTGCCCCCGGCTTCGAGGACGTGTCGCAGCCGCAGCGGCACCGCCTCGGCCGCCTGCTCGCCCTCGGCGATGCGGATCGGGCCCGCGCCGACGAGCAGCGGCGACACCGTCAGGTCCAGCTCGTCCGCGAGCCCCGCCGCGATGAGCGAACCGAACACGTGCGGTCCGCCCTCGCACAGGACCTGCCGCAGCCCGCGCGAGCGCAGCGCCGCGAGGGCCGCCGCGAAGTCCACTTCCCCGGTGCCGGCCGCGATCACGTCCGCCACGTCCCGGAACGGCTCGACCGCCGCCTCCGGCAGGTCCGCCGGGACGATGAGGATCGGCCGCCGCGGCGCCTCCGTGAAGATCCCCGCCTTCGGGTCCAGGCTCGCCGTGCGCGAGGCGACCGCCATGACCGGCACCTCCGGCAGACCCTGCGCCCGCCGCCACGCCATCCGGTCCTCCGAGAGCACCAGCGGCCCGTACCCCTCGGCCCGGACGGTCCCCGACCCGGCCAGGAGCACGTCGCACCGCGCCCGCAGGACCTTGAAGACCCGCTTGTCCTCCGCCCCCGAGAGCGGCCCCGACAGGCCCTCCAGGGTCGCCGCCCCGTCGGCGCTGGACACGAAGTTCACCCGCAGCCAATCCGGCTCCGGCGGCGCATACGCCGCGTAGACCTCGTCGTCGGTCAGTTCATCGAGTTTTCGGTACAGCACGTCTGCCACCGCTGAAACCTAGCCCACCCCTCCGACAGCGGCCTCCGGAACCCGCACGGGTGGTACCATCGGTGGCATGACGCGGAAGAAGAGCACCGTCTACCTCGATGAGCGAGCGGACCTGCGGCTTGAAGCCGAGGCCCGGCGTCGCGGGGTGTCCAAAGCCGAACTGATGCGGATCTTCCTGGACGAAGGGCTGCTGCGGTCAGGCGAACGCGAACCGCTCCCGCCGCTGCCGAAGTTCAGCAGCGGTCGCGCCATGACCGTCGAGGAGATGGACGAGGCGATCTACCAGAGCATGAAGCGGCGCGCCGAGAAGCGATGATCATCGTCGCCGACACCTCCGCGGTGCTCGCCGCGTTCGACGAGAGCCAGCCGCACCACGAAGCGGCCGAACGGATCATGGAGACCGAGCCGCTGCTCGTCTCTCCGCTCGTCATGACCGAGCTCGACCACCTGGCCCACCGCCAAGGCGGCTTCGACTTCGCGATCGCGGTCGCCGAATCGCTGCTGGCGCGGTTCGAGCGCGGCCGCTACCAGCTCGCCTCCGTCAAGTTCGAGGACCTCGCGACCGCCAACCGGCTCCGGCTCGACTACCGCGGCCTGGAACTCGACCTCGCCGACACGGTGGGCGTCGCGCTCGCCGGCCGCTATGAGACCAACCGGATCTTCACCCTCGACCAGCGGGACTTCCGAGCACTGAAACCGCTCACACCGGGCTTCGACGCCTTCGAGATCCTCCCCTTCGACTGGGACGGCTAGGCCCCCAGCACCCTGTCCAGGTACGCGTTCGCGAAGCGCCGCTGCGGGTCCACCTCGTCGCGCACCCGCCGGAAGTCCTCGAAGTGCTTGTACCGCCGCGACAGCTGCTCTGCGCCCAGCGTGTGCATCTTCCCCCAGTGCGGGCGCCCCTCCGCCGCGTCGAACACCGCCTCGCAGTCCCGGAAGTACGGCACGTGGTCGTGCCGGTGGAACTGGTGCACCGCCACGTACGCCGTCCGCCGCCCCTGCGCCGTCGACAGCCAGATGTCGTCCGCCGCCGCGAACCGCACCTCCACCGGGAACGACACCGTGTGCCCCTCCCGCTCCACCAGCGCCCGCAGCTCCCGCAGCACCGACGGCAGCGCCTCCCGCGGCAGCGCGTACTCCATCTCCCGGAACCGCACCGTCCGCGGCGACGTGAAGATCCGGTGCGACCGGTCCGTGTACTCCCGCGCGCTCCACACCCGCCCCGCCACCCGGTTCAGCCGCGGCACCATCGACGGGAACCGCACCCCGACCCGGTTGCTCGCCGAGAACAGCGCGTTCTCCGTGAACGTCTCGTTCCACCAGTACGACAGGCGGCTCGGCGCGCGCGACGGCTCCGACATCGCGTGCCGGTTGTTCCGCTTCGTCAGCGTGCGGTCCGTGTGCGGGAACCAGTAGAACTCGAAGTGGTCGTTCTCCGCGACCAGCTCGTCCAGGCCCTCCAGGACCGCCCCGAGCCGCTCGGGCCGCTCCACCGCGTGCAGCCGGAACGCCGGCACGCACTGGAGCGTCACCTCCGTGATCACCCCGACCGCGCCCAGCCCCAGCCGCGCCGCCGCGAACAGCTCCGGCCGCTCGAACTCCGTGCACTGCACGGCCTCACCGCTCGCCAGCACCAGCTTCAAGCCCTTGACCTGCCACGCGAACCCCCGGTACCGGTCGCCCGTGCCGTGCGTCCCCGTCGAGATCGCCCCCGAGATCGTCTGCGCGTCGATGTCGCCCATGTTCTCCAAGGCCAGGCCGTGCGCGTCCAGGACCGCGTTCAGCGCCTCCAGCCGCATCCCCGCCTCGACCGTGACCAGCCCCGACTTCGGGTCCACCGCCACGACCTGGTCGAGCCCGCCCATGTCCACCCGCACGCCCTCGGGCACCGCGATCGCGCTGAACGAGTGCCCCGAGCCGACCGCCTTCACCCGCAGCCCGTCCTCCGCCGCGGCGGCCACCGCGGCCGCCAGCTCCTCGGACGTCGCCGGGCGCACCGTCCGCACCGGCTCGGCGCCCTCGGTTCGCGACCAGTTCTGCCAGCGTTCGTTCTCGGCGACGGGGGTCCCCATGGCGGCGGTCCTTCCAACGACTCTGTTGAATACGAGGTGTACTTCACGGTAGCTTTCATCTAACCCCACTTGACCTGCGGAAGGGAAGTCGGATGGGCTATCAGGGAGTAACGGGCTCGCCAGGGGCCGCCGCACAAGGCGCCGCCGACCAGCGGTTCGGCGTCCTCGACCGGGCGACACGCGGCTTGCAGCCGCCGTTCGCCGCGGTCGATCTGGACGCCTTCGACACCAACGCGGCCATCCTGCGCCGCAACGCCATCGGCAAACCGCTGCGCCTCGCCAGCAAATCCCTGCGCTGCCGCCCTCTCATGCGGCGCGCGCTCGCCCAGCCCGGCTTCAAAGGCGTCCTCGGGTTCACGCTCCCCGAAGCCCTCTGGCTCGCCGGTGCCGACGAGCACGGGGAGTTCGACGACGTCGTCGTCGCCTACCCCACCGCCGACACCGACGCGCTCCGCGCGCTCGCCGCCGACGACCGCCTCGCCCACCGCATCACCCTCATGGTCGACTCCGTCGAGCACCTCGACTTCCTCGCCCGCCACGTCGAGCCGAACCCCTCGCGGCCCCTGCGGCTGTGCCTCGAACTCGACGTCTCGCTCGAACTCCTCGGCGGCCGCGTCCACATCGGCGCCTACCGGTCCCCGGTCCGCACCCCCGACCAGGCCCTCGACATGGCCCACGAGATCGACAAGCGGCCGGGCGTCCACCTCGTCGGCATCATGGGCTACGAGGGCCAGATCGCGGGCGTCCAGGACGCCTTCAGTGCCGCTGCGCTGCGCTCGCCCCTGGTGCGGCTCATGCAGACCGTCTCCAAAGCCGAGCTCGCCGAGCGCCGCGCCGAGGCCGTCGCCGCCGTCCGCCGCGTCACCGACCTCGAATTCGTCAACGGAGGCGGCACCGGCTCGGTCATCTCCACCGCCGCCGACCCCTCGGTCACCGAGATCGCCGCCGGGTCCGGCCTCTACTCGCCCGCCCTGTTCGACGGCTACCGCTCGATCCGGCCGCTCCCGGCCGCGTTCTTCGCGCTCCCCGTCGTCCGCAGGCCCAAGCGCGGCATCGTCACCGCCCTCGGCGGCGGCTGGATCGCCTCCGGCGTCCCCGGCCCCGACCGCCTCCCCAAGCCCGCGTTCCCCGCCGGGCTCCGCTACTCCAAGACCGAGGGCGCCGGGGAGGTCCAGACGCCCCTGCGCGGCCGCGCCGCCGACGCGCTCGCCATCGGCGACCGCGTCTGGATGCGCCACGCCAAGGCCGGGGAGCTCGCCGAGCGTGTCAACACGATCCACCTCATCCAGCGCGGCGAGGTCGTCGACGAGGTCCCGACCTACCGCGGCGAGGGCCGCGCGTTCGCCTGAGCCGCAATGCGAGGCAGGCCCGGCGGGAATCCCGCCGGGCCTGCCTCACCCCGTCTTAATCGTCGTTGCCGCGGCCGCCGCCGTTGCCGTTCCCGCCGCCCTCGGTCGTGCACTGGCCCAGCCACTCCATGATCGGCGTGCACTCCTCGTCCCCGCCGCCTCCGGGCGGCGTCGGCGAGGCGCAGTGCGTGTCGGCCGGGTTGCGCTGGCAGAACGGACTGTCCGCGTCGACCATGCCCTGGTCGTTGAGGATGTCGTCGATGATCGCGGACCCGACCTTCTCGGCCTCGGTCCAGTTCTCGGTCTCGTACCCCTTCGCGTCGATGGCCCCCTCCATGAACTGCTTCCACACGGGATAGCTCAGGGTGCCACCGAAGACGTTGTCGGTGCCGCCGTCCTTGTTCAGCAGCGGCGCCGACTCGGCGGTCGCGTTGCCGACCCACGCGGCGATGCTCAGCTGCGGGATGGCGCCGACGTACCAGGTGTGGGCGTTGGCGTTCTCGTAGCCGTCGGCGGTGGCCTCCCACGTACCGGTCTTGCCGGTGTAGGGGCGGTCGATCGCGCCGCCGTCGCCGTCGATCTCGGAACCGACCCACTGGAGGTTGCGGGCGATGC
The DNA here is from genome assembly GCF_042428885.1 of Glycomyces mayteni. Lineage (NCBI taxonomy): Bacteria > Bacillati > Actinomycetota > Actinomycetes > Glycomycetales > Glycomycetaceae > Glycomyces > Glycomyces mayteni. The sequence goes on along the minus strand of NZ_JBHMBP010000003.1, from coordinate 70,275 downwards.
TCGCGTCCAGGGCCGCGGTCTCCTCCAGCTCGCGGACCGGCGGGACCTCGTTGCCGTTGCGGTCGAGGACCTTCTCCACGAAGTGGGTCTCGTTGTAGGTGCCGTCGTTCGCGATGGTCGCGTACACCGACGCCATGTCCAGCACCGAGGTCGGGTACTGCCCGAACGCGATGTGGTAGTAGAACGGCGAGTTCGGCGAGTCCAGGTCGAGCGGGGTGCGCACGGGCACGCCGTTCGCGTCGACCTCGTCGAGCGGCGCGAGCGGGTCGACGTTGCCGTTCGAGTCCGTCACGAAGGAGCCGTCCTCGTTCTCCTTGGTGCCGTGGCGCGTGTAGGTGATCGTGCCGTCGCCCTCGATGTAGAACCGGTACGTGACGGAGACGCCGTCCTCGTTCTGGCTCATGGTCCGCAGGCCCATCTGGATGGCGTTCTCCAGGATCGCGGTGGCGCCGTACTTCTCGGCGATCGCGTACATGGGCGTGTTGCGGGAGTTGCGGACCGCCTCGGTGAGGGTCATGTCGGTGTTCTCGTTGCGGCCCGCGTTCGAGATGGTGCCGTCGCCGATGCCCTCCATGGTGTCGAACTCGCGCGGCGAGTCCGAGTTCCACCAGGAGTCGATGGAGGCGCCGTTCTCGATGGCCGTCGCGGCGGTGATCATCTTGAACGTCGAGGACGGCGGGTGCGGGTTCTCCATGCCGGCCTTGTCGACGCCGAGGCCGTTCTCGCCGCCGTAGTAGCCGAGGACCCGGCCGGTGCCGGGCTCGACGGCGACGACGGCGTCGGCCATCGACTTGTTCTGGTCGGCGAGGGCGGCGTCGTCGTTGGAGTTCGTGAACTCGAAGAAGCCGTCGCCGTTGACGTACACCTCGGCCTCGTTGATGTCGGTGACGACCTCGCCGTCGGCGTTGAGGTAGTTGCCGTCGTCGTCGGTGACGCGTTTGAGCTCGCCGCGGCTGGCGGTCGACTTCGCGAGCTCCTGGATCTGCGGGTCGAGGGTGAGCTGCACGGTGTAGCCGCCGGTGTTCGCGTCCTTGCCGTAGAAGTCGTTCTGGGTGAGCCCGTAGCGGCTCTCCAGCTCGTCCCAGATGTAGCCGTCGTTGGGGTTGGTGATGAAGCCCGTCGCGACGTTGTGGCCCCACGTGCCCGGGTTCTCCAGGGCCGCACGGGTCTCGGGCATCCCGGCGTCCAGTTCGGCCTGGACCGCGGCGACGTCCTCGTCGCTGAGCTCGCCCTCGCCGGTCATGGTCAGCAGGGACTCCATGCCGTGCGTCCACCGGTCGAGCGGCGCGGTGCTGCCCTCGGCGGCCAGCAGCGGGTCGAAGGAGCCGTCGCCGGCCTTGACCTGCATGGTGAGCATGGTGGCCTGGCCCCAGGTGAGCTCTTCAAGCGGCACGCCGAACCAGACCTCGGAGGCGGCGGCGATGCCGTAGCTGCCGCGGCCGTAGAAGTTCAGGTTCAGGTAGTGCAGCAGGATCTCCTCCTTGGAGTACTGCTGCTCCAGCTTCATGGCCATGACGGCCTCTTTGGCCTTGCGGCCGTAAGAGAGGTCGTCGCGGATGTCCATGACCATGCCCGCGTACTGCTGGCTGATCGTGGACGCGCCCTGGGTGTCGCCGCCGGTGACGTTGTTGACCAGGGCGCGCATGGTGCCCTTGTAGTCGACGCCGTCGTGCTCGAAGAAGTCCTTGTCCTCCAGGGCCAGCAGCGACCAGACGACCTGCGGGGGCAGCTTGTCGTAGGAGTCGACGAGCTTGCGGGTGTACTCGCCGTACCCGGCGATGAGCGTGCCGTCCGAGTAGGTGATCGAGGTGGACTCGCCGAACTTGAGGTCCTTCGGGGCGGGCACGTTCTGGAAGAACCAGGAGCCGGCCACCGTCACCGCGCCGAGCATCATCAGGCAGACCATGATGAGGGCCGCGTAGACGCGGCGGCGGCGCACGGAGATCTTCTTCTTGCGCTTCTTGCCGCCGGGCGGGGGAGTGCCGGGGCCGGACTTCGGCCTGGCGGCGCCCACGACCGAGGCGCGGCCGACGCCCGCGCGTCCCGCCGCGGCGGGGACGGGGCCGGGTCCGGGAACGGGGCCGTGACCGGGGGCGCCTGCGGGCGGTCCGGGCGGCGGGCCCGCGGGCGGGCCCATCGGAGGCGGCGGTGCGCCGTGTCCCGGCGGGAGCCCGGGTGGCGGGCTCGCCTGGAAGCCGGGTCGCGGCCCTGCCGGAGGCCCTGCGGGAGATCCGGGAGGTCCGGCCGAGGGGCCTTGGGCGGGGCGGTAAACGTCGCTCATGCTCAACCATCCACGAGTTGTGAGGTGCCGGTCCTCGACGCGCGGTCCGAGCCGGCTTCGGCGAGCGCTGCCGAAGGGTGGTGGGTCCGGCCGGCACCCGCAGAACCTTGGATGCTAGCGGACCACGCCCGGTAGGCGAGGAGTGCTCGGATTCGCGGGTGAGGAACACCGCTTATCGCCCACCTTAGACCGCCGGTGCGACTCTCCTTCCGTCCCACCGTGCCTGGTCCGGGCACCCGCGCCGACATTCCGGACACCCCATGCGTTCACGGACGCCCGCTCCCGTGACTTATTTCACCCGTTACCGGGCGGCGCCCCTCGCGGCCTGGCGTCCCGAGAACAGGCACCCGCCCAGGAACGTCCCCTCCAGCGACCGGTACCCGTGCATCCCGCCCCCGCCGAACCCGGCGGCCTCCCCGGCCGCGAACAGACCCGGCAGCGGCGTCCCGTCGCCTCGCAGCACCCGCCCGTCGAGGTCGGTGTGCAGCCCGCCGAGGGTCTTCCGGGTGAGCAGGTTCAGCCGCACCCCGATCAGCGGCCCGGCCTTGGGGTCCAGCAGCCGGTGCGGCGAGGCGACCCGGATGAGCTTGTCGCCCCGGTAGTTCCTTGCGCCCCGCAACGCCGTGACCTGCAAGTCCTTCGTGAACTTGTTCCCCATCTCGGCGTCCCGCGCCTCGACCGCGGCCCGCACGGTCTCGTACTCCAGCAGGCCCTCCCCGGTGATCGCGTTCATCTTCGCCACCAGCTCCGGCAGCGTCTGGGCGACCGCGAAGTCCGCCCCGTGCTTCTTGAACGCCTCCACCGGCCCCGGCGCGCCCGGCAGGACCCGCTTGAGCAGCAGCTTCACGTCCTTCCCGGTGAGGTCGGGGTTCTGCTCCGACCCGGAGAGGGCGAACTCCTTCTCCAGGATCTTCTGCGTGAGCACGAACCACGTGTACTCGTGCCCGGTCGTCATGATGTGCTCCAGCGTCCCGAGCGTGTCGAACCCGGGGAAGTAAGGAGCGGGCAGCCGCTTCCCGGTCGCGTCCAGCCACAGCGACGAGGGCCCGGGGAGGATCCGGATGCCGTGGTGGGGCCAGATCGGGTCCCAGTTCTCGATGCCCTCGGTGTAGTGCCACATGCGGTCCCGGTTGATCAGGTCCGCCCCGGCGTCCTCGGCGATCCCGAGCATCCGCCCGTCCACGTGCGCGGGCACCCCGGAGATGAGCCGCTTCGGCGCCTTCCCGAGCCGCTCGGGCCAGTTGGCCCGCACCAGGTCGAAGTTCCCGCCGATCCCGCCCGAGGCGATGAGCACCGCCCCCGCGCTGATCGAGAACTCCCCGAGCGCCTCCCGGCTCGTCGACACCCCGCGGGCCGACTCGTCCGGTGACAGCAAGGTCCCGGACACCCCGGTGACCCGCCCGTCCGTCATGTCCAGCCGGTCCACCCGGTGCCGGAACCGCAGCTTCAGGCGCCCGTCCCGCGCGGCCTCCTCGACCTGCCGCACGAACGGCGCGATGATCCCCGGCCCCGTCCCCCAGGTGATGTGGAACCGCGGCACCGAGTTCCCGTGCCCCTGCGCGGTGTACCCGCCCCGCTCGGCCCACCCCACCACCGGGAAGAACCGCACCCCCAGCGAGTGCAGCCACGCCCGCTTCTCCCCGGACGCGAACTCCACATACGCCTCGGCCCACTGCCGCGGCCACGCGTCCTCGTCCCGATCGAACCCCGCCGTCCCCACCCAGTCCTGCCACGCCAGCTCATGCGAGTCCTTGATCCCCATGAACCGCTGCTCCGGCGAGTCCACCAGGAACAACCCCCCGAACGACCAGAACGCCTGCCCCCCAAGCGACTGCCCGCCCTCCTGATCAACCAGCGTCACACTCTTCCCAAGCCCCACCAACTCCGAGGCAGCCACCAACCCCGCCAAACCACCCCCGACGACAACGACGTCACTGTCCATCGTCCGAATCCTCTCGATCGCTCTGGTGCCCTAAGCTGGAGCATCCCCTTACGGCCCTGTTCCAGGAGGTTACGGCACTCGATGACAGAGGACAATAAGCTCGCCCCAGGTCAGACCTTCACTCGAATAGAACTCTCCAAAATCTTCGGGGGCGCGCTGTACAGCGGGATTGTCCCCTCGAACACCACTCCGAACGTCTTGCTGTACTCGGACGCGTCGAAAGGCGAGGCCAACGGCTATTTCGACAGCTTCGCGATCGAGGACGATCATGGGCCCCTGTTTCACTACACAGGTGAGGGACGGACTGGCCCCCAGAAGATGACAAATGGCAACAAAGCAATCCTGAACCATGTGAAAGATGGCCGGGCTCTGCATTTGTTCTGGGCCGTTGGCAAGCTCAAGGGCAGCGACACCCGGCTCCATCAGTATGTGGGTCAGTTCGAGATTGACCCGGTGAAGCCATACTTCACCCGCACCTCCCCGGACAAGGATGGCAATAGCCGGACGGTCATCGTGTTCCGACTGCGAGCTGTCAACTCCATCAAGAAACCTTCGATTGACTACATGACGGTGCCCGTTCAGGCGACGTACACCGAGGTTCATGACGAGCCAGTCCACGAGATCCAGGATCCAGCCACGAGCCGCCTGATTGAAACGGAACGAAACTCAGGCATCACCTTCGTGCGGAACCCCTCCGCTGAAGCAGTGTTCGAGCGCCGGGAAGGTGCCTTGGTTGACCGGTTCAAGGCCTTCCTTGAAAGCCAGAGCCACGAGGCAAAGCGATGGCTGGTCAGTCCGGCCGGGATCCGATCGGGCTTCCAGACGGACATCTTTGATGTCACCGACCATGTTCTCTATGAGGCCAAGGGTCAGGCAGACCGCAACTCGATCAGGATGGCTATCGGCCAACTTCTCGACTATCAACGATCCATCGAGCCCAGACCAACCCTGGCAGTTCTATTGCCGGAAGCCCCGCTCGAAGACCTTCAGCAACTTCTCAAGGAAGTCGGCATTGGACTCGTCTATGAACAGGGCGCCGCATTCATCGGCTGGCCGGCCAGTCTGACCTAAAACCCATGCCTCGTCACTGCGGTGGTGGAGCGGGGTCTGGAGGTGACGGGGAATCGAGCGGTGGGGGCGGGGGGAGTTCCCAGGCTGCGTGGCGTAGTTGGGTTACCAGGTGGTCTGCTGCGGTTTCGATGTCTTCTTTGCGGAGCTTGTCGGGGAGGCGGTTGGAGGCGATGCGGGAGAGGATGAGGATGTTGAGGGCGGTCTCGCGGAGGAGGAGGGGGAGCGGGATGCGGTGGCGGGCGCCGGCGAGGGTGGTGATCGCGTCGGCGAGGTCGTCGAGTTCTGGTGTCGACATTGGCGTCTCCTGCGTCGCTGGTAGTGGCGAGGTCGTCGAAGGATCGATGTCGCGGAAAGTGTAGAGGCGACCACCGACAGTTCTCGCTGTCGAGTGACGCGGGTCGCAAAGGGACAGGGCCCGAGGCGCGATCGTCGCCTCGGGCCCTGGTTTCAGGAGCGGTCAGGTCAGGTTCGGGCCCACAAGGCCGGGGTCACGTCCGGGGTCCAGGTGGACTGGGACGTGTGGGCGATGACGCAGCGGTAGCCGACGCCGTTGTAGGTGACGAGCGCGCCGACGGCGTACGCGGTGCCGGCGCTCCAGGTGCCGCTTCCTCCGCCGTCGCCGATGACGAGGGTGAAGGTCGCCGTGCGGGTCACCGTCCCCTGGGCGGTGACGGTGATCGTGTGGGTTCCCGTGGCGGCCGTGGCCGCCACGTTGAGGGTCAGGGTCGCCGAGCCGCCGGTGGTGACCTGGCTCGGGGTGACCGCGGCCTGGACGCCGGTGGGGGCGCCGGTGACGGTGAGGTTCACCGACTGGGCGCTGCCGGAGGTCGTCTGGGTGGCGACGGTGGCGGTGGCGGACTGGCCCGGCCGGACCGTGGCGGTGCCGGGGGAGACCGACATGGTGAAGCCGGGCTGGGTGCCGCCCGTGGTGGTGAGGGTCGCGCCGGTGCGCTGGAGGGCCCGGTTCAGCGGCTCGAACACGGTCCAGCCGCTCGGGCAGGTGCCCGCGCCGCCGGACGTGATGCCCTGCGCGCTGCTGCCGGAGATGTACGAGCCGCCGGAGTCGCCCGGCTCGGCGCAGACGGTCGTGCGGGTCATGCCCGAGAGCGAGCCCTCGGGGTAGCTGATCTGCACGCCCTTGGCCTCGATGACGCCGCAGTACCAGCCCGTGGTCGAACCGGACCGGCACACAGAGGCGCCGACGACCGCTTCGGTGGCGTTCGCGACCTGGACGTTGGTGTTGTCGTAGCGGTTGACGTTCGGGGAGACCTGCCAGCCGGTCCCGGCCTGGACCCACGCCCAGTCCTCGCCGGGGAACTGCGAGAGGCGGAACTGCCCGCCCGCGCCGGTGCCGCCGGTGATCTGGCCGGACCCGATGTCGCAGTGGCCCGCGGTGACGAACCCCTGCCCGTACGTCGGATGGGTGGCGGAGAAGCCGACGGAGCAGCGGGACTGCCCGGCGATGTTGTAGGCGTCGCCGCCGCGGATCGACCCCTGGTAGGGGATCGGCTGCTCGGCCTCGACCGAGACGCTCCAGGCGTCCGCGTCGAGACCCGCCTCCTCCGCGACCCGTTCGGCCGCTTCGGCGTCGGAGGCGACGATGGCGATCCGGTTGGCGGGGAGGTCGACGTACCAGCTGTAGACCTCCTCGGCGGCGAGGGCCTCGACCGCGGCGGTCACGTCGGCCGCCAGGGCCGACAGGTCCGCGGTGGAGCGCTCGACGACCGCGGCCTCGTAGCCCGCTGCGTCGAGGGTCGTGGCGAAGGGTTCGGTGGCGGCGACGACGATCTGTCCGTCGGCGTCGATCCAGGTGCCCGCGTAGTCGGCGCCGAGCCGCACGGTGGCGAGGTGTTCGATCTCGACCGCCGCGTCCTCGGCCGCGAGGCGTTCGAGGGCTGCTTCGGTGGTGAGGCCGAGGTCGGTCTCCATCGCGGCGAGCACGGCGGGGTCGACGTTGGGCGAGGGGGGAGGGGTCTGTGCGTTGGCGGTGAACGGTGCGCTGAGGATGAGCGCTCCGCTTCCGGTCAGCACCGCCGCCGCGACGGCGGCGATGCTCCTTCGAGGACTCATGTTCATGCCTTTCTCGCAGGTCATGCGAAAGGTCGATGAGAACTGTGGTGTGGCCACGCGCCCAGCCTAGGAGCAAATTAATAGATTGTAAAGTTTCTATATAGAAAAATCTGACCCTCTTTCGTCCCTTGTGTCCGAGGAGGTTCGCGCTGGCTCAGGTACCCGCCGGTAGCTCCTCGGCGGACGCGAAAGGCCCGGACGCCGTGAGGCGTCCGGGCCCGTCGGGGGAGTCAGGCGCGGCAGAGGAGCTCGCCGTGGGGGATCATCAGCCACGACTCCTCGGAGGCGCCCCAGGCCTTCCACGCCTCGGAGATCGCCTGGAGGTCTTCGGCGTTCGCGTGGCCGCCGTCGAGGGCCTGCTTGGCGAAGTCGGAGTGGAGGCTGCGGTCGGCCCAGAGGCCGCCCCACCAGGCCCGGTCCGGCTCGTCGGAGAAGGTCCAGGTGGAGGAGGTCGCCTCGATCGCCGTCTCGGGGAACCCGGCCTTGAGGGCCCAGGACTTGAGGCGCCGGCCCGCGTCGGGCTCGCCGCCGCCCGCGCGGGCGACCGTCTCGTACAGGTCGAGCCACGCGGTGAGCCCCTCGGACCCGGGGAACCAGGTGAACGCCGCGTAGTCGCTGTCGCGCACCGCGATCAGCCCGCCGGGCTTCGCGACGCGGCGCATCTCGCGCAGCGCCTGGACGGGGTCGCTCACGTGCTGGAGCACCTGGTGCGCGTGGACGACGTCGAACGTGTCGTCGGCGAACCGGAGGCCGTGGACGTCGGCCTGCTCGAACACGGCGTTGGTGAGCCCGCGCTCGGCCGCCGCGGCCTCGGCCTTCGCGAGGACGTCCGCGACGTAGTCCACCCCGGTCACGCGCCCGTCATGGGCGATCTCGGCGAAGTCCGCGGTGATCGTGCCGGGCCCGCAGCCGATGTCGAGGATCACGTGGTCGGTCTTGAGGTACGGCAGCAGGTACGCCGCCGAGTTCTCGGCGGTGCGCCACGCGTGCGAGCGCAGGACCGATTCGTGGTGACCGTGGATGTACTTCGCAGTCTCGTGTGCCATGGCGCAGAGACTACCTCCGCCGTATCAATCAGTGGGAGAAGGATTTCACCATATGGTCACCATCCGCGCCGCTGGGCGAGCCAGTCGGCCGCTGCGAGGCCGCTCCAGCGTTGGTGGGGGCGGAGGTAGGGGGAGACGTCGGGGATCGGAGGGAGGGCGGACTCGCCGAGGTAGTAGCCGGTGATGGAGGCGAGGGCGGTGTCCAACTGGTCGGGGGCGACGCCGGCGGCGGTGGGGTGGGCCCAGAAGAGGGCGTCGGCGTCGTGGCCGTCGCCGTGGGCGGCGACGAGGAAGCAGGCGGTGTCGAACCAGGGGGAGTGGACCTGGACCCAGTTCCAGTCGCAGATCCATGCCTGGGACGCGCCCACGATCATGTTGTCCGGGCGCAGGTCGAAGTGCATGGCGGCGTCGGACTCCATCGCCTTGTCGATGCCCGATTCCAGCTCGACCAGTTCAGCGAGCCGATGCTCCAGGGGTCCCGGGACGAAGAAGCGCTCCTGGGCGCCCTCCGCCACTCCTGTGAACTGGCGGAGCTTCCCGTCGATCGGGTCGGCCCTGACGCCCAGGTCCAGCAGGGCCTGCGGGGCCGGAGTCAGGGCCTCCGCCGCCTTGGCCCACGCCTCCAGCATCAGGTCGAGGTCCCCGGGGACCATGGGGAACGTCGGGGCCTTGCCCTCGACGCACTCGAAGCCGAGGACGGTCCAGTCGTCCAGGTCGGCGGCGAATTCGAGCCGGGGGGCGGGGACCTCGGCGGGGAGGGCCGTGTTGACGCGGGCCTCCTGGCGGTAGGCGGCGAGGGCCCAGGAGCGGTCGGCGCCCGCGGCCTTGACGAAGAGCTCGGCGCCGGAGTCGGTGCGCAGGCGGGCGGCGAAGCCGCCGCTGAAGCCGCCGCCGGCCATGCGGATGTCGGCGGGCGGGCCGCCGAGCTCCTTGACCACGGTGGCGCGCACGGCTTCCGGGAGGGCCTCCCAGCCGGTGCGGATGGCGGTGCGGTCGTACGGGACGGTCTCGCCGAATCGGGACATGTGGAGAGTCTGACCGCTGTTCACCAGGCCCGCAATCGGTTTTGGCGCATGAAGCGGCCCTCGCGGCCGTGGTGGGGGCGGCAGCGAGGGCCGGGTCTATTCTAGGCGCTCGCGAGCAATGAGGGAATGACCACGGGCAGTACATAGCAGCCGATGTCGCCGACCTCACTTCGGGTGAGGGCCCACTTGGCGGTGCGGGCGTCGCGGCACAGGACCACGAACGCCACCATGCAGCTGAGCGCGCGCTGCGCGTCGGTCATGAACTGGAGCCACGAGTCCGCCTGCGCCGGATCGGGTTCGAGGACGGCGTCGAAGAGGAGCGCGATGACGCGCTCGCCGTCCTTGGAGTAGGCCGCGGCCACGCACACGCGCAGGCGGCCCGGCTGCTCGGGAAGGGTGAGGGTCCTGCGGCTGACGGCGATGTGGTCGTAGTCGGGGAGGTCGGGGCCGTCGGTGAACTGGTACAGGTCCGTGGCGAATTCGGGGCGGGTCTCCATCAGCATGGCGAGGAGTTCGTTGTACTCGATCGACATTCGAGTTCCTAACTTCCGCGTGGGGTCACAAAAGGTGGGTTGTAGGAACAACGAAGACACGAGATTCCGGTTACGGGTAATCGACGCGGTTTGGGGAGGAAACTTGCGGATGGGTCATGTTCCTCGCGGGTAACTCCTGAAACGCCAAGGGGCGCGGCGGGAGTGATCCCGCCGCGCCCCCGTTGCAGCGTTCTTACAGGCCGAGCTGGTGCTCGAAGTTGCCTTCTTCGATGCGCTTGGTGACCGCTTCGAGGTAGCGGGCCGCGTCGGCGCCGTCGATCAGGCGGTGGTCGTAGCTCAGCGTCAGGTGCATGACCGAGCGCACCGCGATCACTTCGCCCAGCTCGGGGTCGTTGATCACGCGGGGGCGCTTGACGATCGCGGCGGTGCCGAGGATCGCGGACTGCCCGACGGGGACGATCGGCGTGTCGAACAGCGCGCCGACCGAGCCGGTGTTGGTGATGGTGAACGTCGCGCCGAACAGGTCGTCGGGCGCGAGGCCGCCGTCGCGGGCCTTCTTGGCGATCTCGGCGATCCGCTTGGCCAGGCCCGGGATGTTCAGGTCGCCGGCGTTCTTGACGACCGGGACGATGAGGCCCTTGGGCGTGTCCACCGCGAAGCCAACGTGCTCGGCCTCGGGGTAGGTGATCGTCTTCTCCTCCATGTTCATGGTGGCGTTGACGACCGGGTACTGCTGGAGCGCCTCGATCGCGGCGATCGAGAAGAACGGCAGGAAGGAGAGCTTCACGCCGTGGCGGGCGAGGAACTCGTCCTTCTTGGCCGCGCGGAGCTTCGCCACCTTCGTGACGTCCACTTCGCGCACCGTGGTGAGCTGCGCCGTGGTCTGCATCGACTGGAGCAGCGCCTTGGCGGCGGCCTGGCGCAGGCGCGACATCTTCTCGGTGCGGCCGCGCAGCGGGCTGACCTCGGCGGGGGCCGGAGCGGCCTTCGCCGGGGCGGCAGCGGCCGCGGGGGCCTCGACCTTCTTGGCGTCGATGAGCGCCTGGACGTCCTCCTTGCGGATGCGTCCGCCCACACCGGACCCGGAGACGGACGCGAGGTCCACCCCGTTGTCGGCGGCGAGCTTGCGCACCAGCGGCGTCACATAGGAGCCCGAGGGCTTCGACGCGGACGGCGCGGCGGCCGGAGCGGCGGCGGCCGCGACCGGGGCCTCGGCGACCTCGGGGGCGGCCGGGGCCGGGGCGGTCGGCGTGGACTCGGCCTGCGCCGGGGCCGGAGCGGGCTCCGGCTCGGACTTCACGGCCGGGGTCGGCTCGGCGGCCGGGGCCGGGGCGGCGGCAGCGGCGTCGCCGGAGCCGATGATCGCCAGGACGGAACCGACCTCGGTGGTCTCGTCCTCGGCGACGCGGATCTCCAGCAGCGTCCCGGCGGCCGGGGACGGGATCTCCGTGTCGACCTTGTCGGTCGAGATCTCCAGCAGCGGTTCGTCGACCTCGACGGTGTCGCCGACGGCCTTGAGCCAAGTGGTCACGGTGCCCTCGGTGACGGACTCGCCCAGCTCGGGGAGCTTCACCTCGGTGCCGGACGCGGCGGCGGCCGGAGCCGGGGCCGCGGCGGGCTCGGCGGCGGGGGCCGGAGCGGCCTCGGCCTTGGGGGCCTCGGGCTCGGGGAGCGGCTCCTGGGCGGGCGCGGGCGCGGGGGCCGCGGGGGCGTCCCCGGCCTCGGACGGGTCGCCGATGATGGCGAGCTCGCCGCCGACCTCGACGTCGGTGTCCTCGGGGACCACGATCTTCAGCAGCACGCCGGCAACCGGGGAAGGAACCTCGGTGTCGACCTTGTCGGTCGAGACCTCCAGGAGCGGCTCGTCGACCTCGACGGTGTCGCCTTCCTTCTTGAGCCACTGGGTGACAGTGCCCTCGGTGACCGACTCACCGAGAGCGGGCATCGTTACCGATGTCGGCATCGTTCGTTCAACTCCTGCGGTTGTGGATTAGTCGTGGGCGTGCAGCGGCTTGCCGGCCAGCAGCATCGCCGCTTCGCCGATCGCCTCGTTCTGGGTGGGGTGCATGTGGATCAGCTGGGCGACGTCGTTCGCGTACGCCTCCCAGTTGTAGATCAGCTCCGCTTCACCGATCTGCTCGGAGATGCGCGCGCCGACCATGTGGACGCCGACGATCGGGCCGTCCTCGACCGCGACGAGCTTGACGAAGCCCTGGGTCTTGAGGATGTTCGACTTGCCGTTGCCCGCGAGGTTGTAGTTGACCGACTTGATCTTGTCGGCGCCGTACTTCTCCTTGGCCTTGTCCTCGTTGAGGCCCATGGAGGCCACCTCGGGCTCGGTGAAGGTGACGCGCGGGATGCCGGTCTCGTCGATGACGGCCGGGTTCAGGCCCGCGATGTGCTCGGCGACGAAGATGCCCTGGAGGAAGCCGCGGTGGGCGAGCTGGATGCCGGGGACGATGTCGCCGACGGCGTAGACGCCGGGGACCGCGGTCTGGAGGTGCTCGTCGACCGGGACGAAGCCGCGGTCGAGGGCGATGCCCTGCTCCTCGTAGCCGAGGTCGGCGGTGACCGGGCCGCGGCCGACGGCCACGAGCACGAGGTCGCCTTCGACGACGGTGCCGCCCTGGATGGTCACCTGGACGCCCGAGGCGGTCCTCTCGACCTTCTCGAAGAACTTGCCGGTGTGGAACTTGATGCCGCGCTTGCGGAACGCGCGCTCCAGCTGCTTGGAGGAGTCGGCGTCCTCGGCCGCGATGAGGCGGGGGAGGCCCTCGATGATCTCGACCTCGACGCCCAGGGACTTCCAGGCGGAAGCGAACTCGACGCCGATGACGCCGCCGCCGATGACGATGGCCTTGTTCGGCAGCTCGGTGAGCTCCAGCGCGTGCTCGGAGGCGATGATCTTCTCGCCGTCGATCTCAAGGCCGGGGAGGGTCTTGGAGTACGAGCCGGTCGCGAGGATCACGTGCTTGCCGGTGACGGTCTGCCCGCCGTCGACCTGGACCGCGTTCGGGCCGACGAGCTTGCCGGTGCCCTGGATGAAGTCGACCTTGTGGGCCTTGACCAGGCCCTGGAGGCCCTTGTACAGCTTGGAGACGACGTCGTCCTTGTACTTCTTCACCGCGGGCATGTCGACGCCCTTGAACTCCGCGAGGATGCCGAACTGCTCGGACTCGCGGGCGGTGTCGGCGACCTCGCCGGCGTGGAGGAGCGCCTTGGTGGGGATGCAGCCGCGGTGCAGGCAGGTGCCGCCGACCTTGTCCTTCTCGATGAGGGCCACCTTCAGGCCCAGCTCAGCGGAGCGGAACGCCGCCGCGTAGCCGCCGCTGCCGCCGCCCAGGATGACGACGTCGTATCCTGCGTTCGGGTCGCTCATTGCTCTCCCCACTTGCCACTTAACGGATGCTTAGGTTCGCTGCCCATCCTTCCACCGGCCGGTACTCGTGGTCGCCCAGACCCGGTGCTTGGAGTGTGCAACACCATTCAACCGCTTGCTGGGAGCTTCGGAAAGTCAAGTTCGTGTGCGGCTGGACACAGGCGTCATAGCGCATGTGTACGCTTGAAAGTCGACATCGGCGGGTGCGTGAGGAGCGGTCGTGGGCTGGTTCGGACGGAAGAAGAAGCAGGGCGACGGGACACTGGACCGCGCCTCGGACAACGGCGACCAGCGCCACCTGGTCGAGTTCATCGGCACGCGCACCGGCGTCGAGGCGTACGTCGAGCCGAAGACCACCGTCACGGAGACCACGGTCATGCTCATCGCGCACGACGGCGAGTGGACGCGGCGCCGCGTCGACGGCCCCGCGGGCGCGTTCGCCCTGGGCCGCAAGCACAACGTGCCGGTGTACGAGGTCGCGAAGGTCGGCTACCCCCAGCGCAAGCGGGACTACGACGCCCGCAAGAAGCTGGAGCGGCAGCGCCGCCAGTAGACGCGGAACGGCCGACCCTCGCGGACCGGCCGTTCGTGAATTCTCGCGCACTGTCCCGCCATCTGACGGTGAACTAGGCGGCGTGCTCCTCCAGGAGCGCCACGAGCGTGCGCACCGGCACCCCGGTCGCGCCCTTCGCCGTGTACCCGTGCGCCGAGTCCGAGTCGGCGGGGCCCGCGATGTCGAGGTGCGCCCACGGGATCTCCTCGGGCACGAACTTCGACAGGAAGATCCCGCCCTGGATCATGTGCCCGTCGCGCTTGAGGCCCGCCGCGCACTGCGAGACGTCGGCGATCGAGGACTCCATGAGCTTGACGATGTCGTCGGGGAAGGGCATGGGCCAGCCGTGCTCGCCGGTCTCCTCGCCGATGCGGCGGACCCGCTCGGTCTCAGAGTCGGTGCCCATCAGGCCCATGGTGCGGCGGCCGAGCGCGATGAGCTGCCCGCCGGTGAGGGTGGCGACGTCGTAGACCGCGTCGGGCTCGTCCTCGACGGCCCGCGAGAGCGCGTCGGCGAGGACCAGGCGGCCCTCGGCGTCGGTGTTGAGGACCTCGACGGTCATGCCGTTGCGGATGGTGAGCACGTCGGAGGGGCGGTAGGCCGAGCCGGAGACGAGGTTCTCCGCGAGCGCGACGGTGCACGTCACGTTCACGTTCAGGCCCAGCTTCGCGGCGGCGACGGTCGCGCCGACGACGGCCGCGGCCCCGGCCATGTCGTACTTCATCTCCCACATGCCCGCGGCCGGCTTGATCGAGTAGCCGCCGGAGTCGAACGTGATGCCCTTGCCGACGAGCGCGATGTGCTTGCGCGCGCCCTCGGGCCGGTACGACAGCCGCACCAGGCGCGGCTCCGCGGCCGACCCGCCGCCGACGGCGAGCACGCCGCCGTAGCCGCCCGCCGAGAGCGCCTCGGCGTCGAGGATCTCGACCTCCAGGCCCGCCGCGACGGCGGCCTGCTCGATCTCGACGGCGAACGTCGGCGGGCGCAGCAGGTTCGCGGGGGAGGACACCCAGTCCTTGACGAGGGCGACGCTCTCGCCGAGGACCCGCGCCCGCGCCGCGGCCGCCTCGGACGCGCCGTAGACCGCGATCGACTCGGGGGCCGCGTCGCCGCCGCCGTCGGTCTTGAAGCCCTCGTACTTGTACGCGCCGAGGACCGCGCCGGTGGCCGTCGCCTCCGGGTCGCCCTCGAACGCGATCGCGACGGTGGCCTTCCCGAACGCGGCTCGCACGGCGGTGCCCGCGGCCCGGCGCAGCGTCTCGTCGTCGAGGTCGTCGGCGTCGCCCAGGCCCACCGCGTACACCAGGCCCGCGTGGAGACCCTCGGGCGCGGGCAGGCGGGTGAGCGACCCGGCGGCCCCGGTGTTCCCGAGGGCCGCGAGCTGCGCGGCGAGGCGCCCGTCGAACTCGGCGTCGACGCCGGAGAGGCTCTCGGGGAGCACGGGCGCGTCCTCGCCGGAGAAGACGCCCACGACGAGGACCTCGACGTCCGCGTTCGCGGCGTCGCCGGAGGCGCTCAGCAGATCAGTCACGATCGTTCCTTAGCTGTTTCGGGGACCAAATGCTCCGATCCTAGCCACTGGGACGCGCACGATAGGCTCTGTCCCATGTCCGAACCGTCGCTGCTCACCTCACCGCTGCACTCCCGCCACATCGAACACGGCGCCAAGTTCGCCGAGTTCGCCGGCTGGGACATGCCCCTCCAGTACCCGAGCGGCGTGCTCGCCGAGCACCAAGCGGTGCGCACCGGGGTCGGCGTCTTCGACGTCTCGCACCTCGGCAAGGTCTGGGTGACCGGCGAGGGCGCCGCGGCGTTCGTCAACCGCTGCCTCGCGAACGACCTTGACCGGATCGGCCCCGGCGGCGCGCAGTACACGCTGTGCCTGGACGAGTCCGGCGGCGTCGTGGACGACCTCATCGCCTACCGCTTCGGCGACGACCAGGTCTTCCTGATCCCCAACGCCGCCAACACGGCCGAGGTCGCCCGCCGTCTCGCCGCCGCGGCCCCCGAGGGCGTCGAGGTCCGCGACGTGCACCGGTCCTTCGCCGTGATCGCCGTCCAGGGCCCCGAGTCGCCGCGCATCCTCGAATACCTCGGCCTGCCCCACGAGCACGACTACATGAGCTTCCGCGAGCGCCTCGTGGACCACGCCGACGTCATCGTCTGCCGCTCCGGCTACACCGGCGAGACCGGCTTCGAGCTGGTCGTCCCGAACGAGGCCGCGGGTGACCTGTGGGACGCGATGCTCGTCGCCGGGGCCGCCCCGTGCGGGCTCGGCGCCCGCGACACCCTGCGCCTGGAGATGGGCTACCCGCTCCACGGCCAGGACCTGAGCCTCGACATCACCCCCGTGCAGGCCCGCCTCGGCTGGGCCGTCGGCTGGGACAAGCCCGAGTACTGGGGCAAGGCCGCCCTCGACGCCGAGAAGGCCGCCGGGCCGCGCCGCCGCCTGTGGGGCCTGGAGGCCACCGGCAAGGGCGTCCCGCGCGCCCACATGACCGTCCTCGACGGCGACGCCGTCGTCGGCGAGACCACCTCCGGCACCCACGCGCCGACCCTGAAGAAGGGGGTCGCGCTCGCGCTCCTCGACGCCGCGTACAAGCCCGGCGCGGAGCTCGAACTCGACGTCCGCGGGCGGCGCCTGCCGGTGCGGGTCGTCAAGCCCCCCTTCACGAAAGCCACTCCCAAATAGACCGCGACCAACCCTGACCTTGCCTGGCGCGACGTTCTCAGATAGCGTTTACCAGAACCTCGCAGACGAAGGAGTCACATGTCAGGCACCCCGCATCGCTATGCCATCGTCGGGACCGGATCGCGCGCCACGATGTACGTCAGGGCCATCATCGAGCGGGGTGACCGGACCGCGCTCGTCGCGCTGGCGGACACGAACCCGAAGCGGATCGCCCACCACGCCGCCGCGGTCGCCGAGGCGGGCCTGCCCGCCCCGGCGCTCTACGCCGCCGCGGACTTCGCGCGCCTCCTCGCCGAGACCGACCCCGACACCGTCATCGTCACCTCGGTCGACGCCACCCACCACGAGTACATCCTCGCCGCGCTCGCCGCGGGCAAGGACGTCATCTCCGAGAAGCCGCTGACCACCACCGCCGAGCACGCCGCGCAGATCCTCGAAGCCGAGCGCAACTCGGCCGGGACGGTCACCGTCACCTTCAACTACCGCTACAACCCCCTGCACGAGAAGGTCGCCGAGCTCCTGCGCGAGGGCGCGATCGGCGAGATCACCTCCGTGGGCTTCGACTGGCTCCTCGACACCCGCCACGGCGCGGACTACTTCCGCCGGTGGCACCGCGAGGAGGCCAACTCGGGCGGGCTGCTCGTCCACAAGTCCGGCCACCACTTCGACCTCGTCAACTGGTGGCTCGACGCCGCCCCCGTGCGCGCCTTCGCCAAGGGCAAGCTCGCGTTCTACGGCGAGAACGGCAAGGTCAACGGCCACGACCTCGGCTACGCGCGCGTCCACGGCGCCGAGGCCGCGAAGGACGACCCGTTCGCGCTCCACATGGCCGAGAACCCGACCCTCAAGGCCCTGTACCTCGACGCCGAGGACGAGGACGGCTACGTCCGCGACCAGTCCGTGTTCGCGCCGGGCATCACCATCTACGACGACATGATGTCCCTGGTGGACTACGATTCCGGCGTGACGCTCTCCTACCGGCTCACCGCCTACTCGCCCTGGGAGGGCTACCGGGTCCACTTCAACGGCACCCAGGGGCGGCTCGAACTCCTCGTCGTGGAGAACGACCACGTCAACCCGGCCCTCAAGGGCCCCAACGGCGCCAGCATCCACGGCACCCACGCCGCGGCCGAAGAGGGCTGGTACGAGCTCACGGTCCACCCGTTCTGGGCCAAGCCCGAGAAGATCGACCTCGGCGAGTACAACCGCGCCGGGCACGGCGGCGGCGACACCCGCATGCTCGGCGTCCTCTTCGACGGCGACACCGACCCGCACGACCGCTCCGCGAACGCGCAGGACGGCGTGAACGCGCTGGCCGCGGGCCTGGCGTCCAACGAGTCGATCCGCACTGGGCAATCGGTTGCCGTCTCCGACCTCTTCAAGCTGGGGGAGTAGATGACGCTCCATCCCGACCGCCTCTTCCCCGCCGACGAGCGCACCCGCGCCATCGCGCGGGAGATCCACCGCAACACCGCGGACCTGCCGCTGGTCAGCCCCCACGGGCACGTCGACCCGCGACTCATGTCGGAGAACCGGCCGTTCCCCGACCCGGCCCGCCTGTTCGTCGTCCCCGACCACTACCTGACCCGGATGCTCTACGCGCAAGGCGTGCGCCCCGACGAGCTCGGCGTCCCCTCCGCGACCGGCGAACCCTCCGAAGTAGACGGCCGCGCGATCTGGCGGCGCTTCGCCGAGCACTACAAGCTGTTTCGCGGCACGCCCTCGAAACTGTGGCTCGACTACACGTTCGCCGAGGTCTTCGGCATCTACAAGGACCTCGGCCCCGACACCGCCGACGAGTTCTACGACCACCTCTCCGCGCGCCTCGCCGAACCGGCGTTCCGCCCCCGGGCCCTGTTCGACAAGTTCAACATCGAAGTCCTCGCCACCACCGAGTCCCCCGTGGACTCACTGGAGGCCCACGCGGCCCTCGAAGCCCTCCCGGGGGCGGGCGGCCGCAAGTGGGGCGGGCCTGGAGGCAAGGTCGTCACCACGTTCCGGCCCGACAACCTGGTCGAACCCGACTGGCCCGGCTGGAAGGAGCGCGTCGAGCGGCTCGGCGAGATCACCGGCGAGGACACCTCCACCTTCGACGGATTCCTCACCGCCCTCCGCAAGCGCCGCCAGGACTTCATCGCCGCCGGGGCCACCTGCACCGACCACGGCAACCGGACCGCCATCACGATCGACGACCCCGCCAAGGCCGCGAAGATCTTCCACAAGGCGCTCGAAGGGAAGGCCCACTTCGGTGAGCTGTGGGAGTTCCCCGCGCTCATGCTCGTGGAGTTCGCCCGCATGAGCGTCGATGACGGCCTGGTCATGCAGCTGCACCCCGGCGCGGACCGGAACCACAACAAGTGGCTCTACGAGGGCTGGGGCCGCGACGTCGGCGGCGACATCCCCTCGTCCAACGATTACACGATCGGGCTCAAGCCGCTCCTGAACGCCTTCGGCAACCACCCGCGCTTCCGCATCGTCCTCTACACCCTGGACGAGACGGTCTTCAGCCGCGAGATCGCGCCCCTCGCGGGCGGCTACTCCGCGGTCTTCGCGGGCGCCCCCTGGTGGTTCCTCGACTCCCCGGAAGGCATGCGCCGCTTCAGGGAGGCGATCCACGAGACCGCCGGGTTCTACAACACCGCCGGGTTCGTCGACGACACCCGCGCGTTCTGCTCCATCCCGGCCCGCCACGACCTGGCCCGCCGCATCGACGCCTCCTACCTCGCGCGCCTCGTCGCCGAGCACCGCATGACCGACGCAGAGGCCGCCGAAACGGCGATCGACCTCGCCTACCACCTCCCCCGCAAGATCTACGGATTGGAACAGTAAGTGCCGACTCGAATCGAACGCCTCGAAGTCCACGACGTCCGGTTCCCGACCGCGACCGCAGGCGACGGCTCGGACTCGATCAACCGGGCCGACTACTCCGCCTGCTACGTGGAGCTGTTCACCGACGGCGGCCCCACCGGCACCGGCTTCACCTTCACCGGCGGCCGCGGCACCGAGATCTGCGTCCAAGCCGTCAAGGCCTACGCGCCCCTCGTCGTCGGCCGCACGGTCGAAGCGATCTTCGCGAACCCCGTCGAGTTCTCCCGCTCCCTCGTCCAGGAGCCGCAGATCCGCTGGCTCGGCCCCGAGAAGGGCGCCACCCACATGGCCGTCGGGGCGATCGTCAACGCCGTGTGGGACCTGCGCGCCAAACTCGAAGGCAAACCCATGTGGCGCCTCCTCGCCGAGATGGACTCCGCCGAACTCGCCGCGCAGGTCGACTACCGCCACATCGAGGACGAGCTCACCTACGACGAGGCCGTCGCGATCCTCGACGAAGGCCGCATCGGCTACGAGGACCGCCTCAAAGTCCTGGAGCACGACGGCTTCCCGGCCTACACCACCTCCGTCGGCTGGCTCGGCTACTCCGACGACAAGGTCCGCGCCCTCACCGAGCAGGCCGTCGCCGACGGCTGGACCGCCGCCAAGATGAAAGTCGGCTCGCCCGACGTCGCCGACGACGTGCGCCGCGCCCGCATCATCCGCGACGTCCTCGGCCCCGACCGGCTCCTCATGATGGACGCCAACCAGATCTGGTCCGTCCCCGAGGCCATCGACAACATGCGCCAGCTCGCCGCGTTCGACCCCTACTGGATCGAGGAGCCCACCCACCCCGACGACATCCTCGGCCACGCCAAGATCGCCAAGGCCGTCGACCCGATCCGCGTCGCCACCGGCGAAGTCGCCGCCAACCGAGTCATCTTCAAGCAGCTCCTCCAGGCCGAGGCCATCAAGGTCTGCCAGATCGATGCCTGCCGCGTCGGCGGCATCCCCGAAGTCCTCGCCACCCTCCTCATGGCCGCCAAGCACGGCGTGGACGTATGCCCCCATTCGGGCGGAGTCGGACTCTGCGAATACGTGCAGCACCTCGGCATGTTCGAATACCTTCGGATCGGGAAGACCCTGGAGGGACGCATGATCGAGTACGTCGACCACCTGCACGAGCACTACACGGACCCCGTCACCGTCGTGGACGGCCGCTACCGGCTCCCCACGCAGCCCGGCTACTCGGTCACCCTCAAGGCCGAGTCCATCGCCGAGTTCTCCTACCCGGACGGACCGGCGTGGAGCGCCTAAGCGACGAAGTCCTCAAGCGGCTCCCCGGGGACGTCACCGTCCCCGGGGACCGCCCCGACCGCTCCGGGATACTCCACCTCGGCGCCGGCGCGTTCCACCGCGCCCACCAAGCCGTCTACACCGACGACACCGACTGGGGCGTCACCGTCGCCGCCCCGCGCTCCCGCGACGTCATCGACGCCCTCGCCGCCCAGGACGGCCTCTACTCCGTCGCCACCCTCGGCCGCAGTTCCGGCAACGACAGCGGCGCCGACCTCCGCGTCATCGGATCGATCGTGGACACCCTCCACATCGCCACCGAACGCGACCGCGCCGTCAGCCTCGTCGCCGACCCCGCCACGCACGTCGTCACCCTCACCGTCACCGAGAAGGCCTACCGCGACCCGCACGGCGTCCCCGGCCTCCTCGCCGACGGCATCGCCCGCCGCGCCGCCGACGACGGCCCGCCGCTCACGATCCTGTGCTGCGACAACCTCCCCGACAACGGGAAGACCACCCGCGCCGCCGTCGAACCCCTCCTCGGCGACGCCGCCCGCGCCTGGGCCGAGACGCACGTGACGTTCCCCTCCAGCATGGTCGACCGCATCGTCCCCGCCTCCACGCGCGCCACCTACGAGCGCGCCCTCAGCGTCCTCGGCGTCACCGACCTCGCCGCCGTCGAGGCCGAACCGTTCTCCCAGTGGGTCATCGAGGACGA
Source organism: Glycomyces mayteni (assembly GCF_042428885.1). Taxonomy (NCBI): domain Bacteria; kingdom Bacillati; phylum Actinomycetota; class Actinomycetes; order Glycomycetales; family Glycomycetaceae; genus Glycomyces; species Glycomyces mayteni. The sequence continues at coordinate 48,900 of NZ_JBHMBP010000003.1, read as the reverse complement.
CTTCGCCGGGCCCCGCCCCGGCTGGGACGCCACCTACACCGCCGACGTCGCCGGATGGGAGCGCCTGAAACTGCGCACCCTCAACGGCGTCCACTCCACCCTCGCGTACCTCGGCGCGCTCGCCGGGACCGAGACCGTCGCCGAGGCCCTCGCGCTCCCGGGCGCCGAGGACTTCGCGCGCTGGCTCGTCGCCGAGCAGATCGCGCCCTCGTTCACCCCGCCCGACGGGCAGGACACCGTCGCGTACGGCGACAGCGTCTTGGAGCGGTTCGCGAACCCCGGCATCCGCCACCGCTGCATCCAGATCGCCATGGACGGCTCGCAGAAGCTCCCGCAGCGCCTGTTCGCCACCATCGGCGACCTCGCCGCCGCCGGGATCGACCTCGACCTGATCGCGCTGCCGCTCGCCGCCTGGACGCGCTTCTGCGCCGGGAAGGCCGACGACGGCGCCGACCTGCCGCTGGACGACCCGCTGCGCGACGTGCTGCGCCAGAGCCTCGCCGCCGCCGGTCCGAACCCGGCCGCGAGAATCGACGCGATCCTCGGCATCCGCCAGGTCGTCCCCGAACCCCTCGCCGACAACCACCAGCTGCGCCGGGCCGCCGCCAAATGGCTGCGCGAACTCGACCGGCACGGCGTCGCCACCACCCTGGAGCACCTGTGACAACGAGCATCCCGCGCGTCGCCCTCGTGGGCGCCAACGGCTTCGGCCTCCACCACCGCGAGCACAACCTCGCCCCCCGCGTCGAACGCGGCGAACTCGCGTTCGTCGGCATGTGCGACACCGCCGAGATCCAGGAGCGCCCCGGCGCCCTCATCGGCGACACGCCCGTCTTCGACGACTACAAGGCGATGCTCGACGCCACCGACCCCGACGTGGTCATCATCGCGACCCCGCCGCCCTCGCACCTGCCGATCGCGGGCGACGCGATGCGCCACGGCGCCGACATCTACCTGGAGAAGCCCCCGGTCACCAACCTCGACGAGTACCGGAAGCTCTACGACGTCATGACCGAGACCGGCCGCAACGTGCAGGTCGGCTTCCAGGCCCTCGGCTCCCACGCGTTCAACGCCGTCCGCGACGCCATCGAGGCCGGCCGCTTCGGCGAGATCGAGTCGATCGGCGTCGCCGGGTCCTGGCAGCGCCCCGACTCCTACTACCGCCGCTCCGCCTGGGCTGGGAAGCGCGAGCTGAACGGCACGCTCGTCGCCGACGGCGCCCTCGCCAACCCGTGGGCCCACGCCTCCCAGCAGGCCATCGCCCTCGCGGGGGACTGGCCCCTCCACGGCCCCGTCGAGCTCGAACGCCTCCGCACCCGCGAGTCGATCCAGGTGGACGACACCGCCGCCTGGCGCGCGGTGAACAAGAACGGCGTCCGCATCACCGTCGCCGTGACCCTCTGCGGCGACGAGAAGGTCGAGGGCGACATCTACATCAAGGGCACCGAGGGCGAGGCCTGGTACGGCTTCCGCGAGGACCTCCTGCGCCTCCCCGGCGAGACCGAGGCCAAGCAGTACGGCACCACGAACCTCCTCGACAACCTCCTGGCCCACCGCCGCCGCGGCGTCGGCCTCATCTCCGGCCTGCGCCGCGCCAAGCCCTTCACCGGCGTCCTGGAGCAGGTCCTCACCTCGCCCGTCCCGCGCCTGGTGGACGAGAAGCACCTCGAACGCGTCGGCGACGACCCCGTGACGATCCTCAAGGGCGTCGACCGGGCCGTGGTCGACGCCGCCACCCGGGGCAAGCTCTTCAGCGAGCTCGACCTCCCCTGGGCCTGAACGGGAACGGGCCCCCGGGAACGATCCCGGGGGCCCGCGTCTCATAGGGTCACGCTGCGCCCGCGGACGCGGTGACCACGGACTTCACCTGCGAGGGCGTGGTCAGGGAGTACCCGTACGGGACGCCGCCGACCGAGCCGCTCGACGCGGGCGTCGAGGTGTTCACCAGGTAGTTGTTCCTGGAGACGATCCGGCCCGGGTCCGAGGAGCCCTCGCCGATGTGGACGGCGTCGTCGGCGTTCTCCAGGTAGTTCCCCTCGAACAGGACGCCGGCGTTCTCGGTGGTGGCGACGCAGTACGAGCCGATGTTCGAGTAGTAGTTGTTGTAGACGTGGACGGTCTCGCCGAACCGCACGCGCGGGGTGCGCTGGTTCGTGCCGTTGAACCAGTTGTGGTGGTAGGTGACCCGCAGGTGGCCGATGTCCTGGCCGCCGTTGGAGTCGGAGTGGCCCAGCAGCATCGTCTTGTCGGTGCCGTTGAACCGGTTCCACGACACGGTGATGAAGTCGGAGCCGCGCTTGATGTCGAGCGCGCCGTCGTAGCCGGTGCCGAAGGTGTTGTTGTCGAACCACAGGTTCGTTGACGAGTCCTGGACGTTGATCGCGTCGTCGGACCAGTTGTTGAACCGCATGTTGAACACGATCACGTTGCGGTCGGAGTCGAAGTTGAGGCCGCCGCCGGTGAAGGTGGCGCCCGAGTTCCCGATGATGGTGGTGTTGGAACCGACGTTCACCATGCCGGACAGGGCGATCGTGCCGCTGACGCGGACGATCTTGGCGCTGCTGGAGGCGACCGCGGAGGTGAACGCCGAGGCGGTGGACACCGTGGTGGTGGGCCCGCCCGCGCCGCCGGTGGTGCCGCCGTTCTGCGTGGCCCAGCCGGTGAGGCCGGTCTGGGCGAACGCGGGTGCCGGGTCGAAGGCGGTGACCGAGAGCGCGGCGAGCGCCAGCGCCGCGACGAGTCCGAGGACCCGTCTGGCCGTGAGGGAGACGATCGTCGACATTGACGAACCATCCTTTCGTTGGTGAGGGAGACGCAACATATCGATATGCGTCTATTTCTCACGGTAAGCCGGAACGGACAGCGTTTGCAAGGGGTCCGTCCCAGATCTCCCGGTTCGGCAACCGGTTGCTGTAGGCGGGAATGTTGGGTCGTGCTACAAACTCCCCATGGCTCTTTTCGACCTCCCCTTGGAACAGCTCCGCGAGTACCGCCCCGACGTGCCCGAACCGGCCGACTTCGACGAGTTCTGGAAGACGACCCTCAGCGAGGCCGGCGGGTTCGGCCTCGACGTGCGGCTCGAACCGTACGACGCCGGTCTCCCCGGCCTCGACGTCCTCGACGTCGAGTTCGCCGGGTGGGGCGGCCACCCGATCAAGGCGTGGCTGGTCAAGCCCAAGGGCGCCGAGGGCCCGCTCCCGTGCGTCGTGGAGTACATCGGCTACTCCGGCGGCCGCTCCTACCCGTGGGCGCACACCGTGTTCCCGGCGGCGGGCTGGGCGCACTTCGTCATGGACACCCGCGGCCAGGGCTACGGCAACTGGCAGCCCGGCGACACCGCCGACCCCTACGGCACCACCGGCCCCACGAACAAGGGGTGGATGACGCAGGGCCTCGAATCGCCCGAGCACTACTACTACCGGCGGGTCTTCACCGACGCGTACCGCGCGGTGGACGTCGCGAAGGGCCTCGACGGGATCGACCCCGACCGGATCGTGGTCGCGGGCGGCAGTCAGGGCGGCGGCATCACCCAGGCCGTGGGCGGCCTGCGCTCCGACCTCGCGGGCGCGATCGTCGACGTGCCGTTCCTGACGCACTTCCAGCGGGCCGTGACGATCACCGACGCGTTCCCGTACCAGGAGATCGTCGAGTTCCTCTCGGGCCAGCGCCTGCGCGAGGACCGGGTCTTCGCCACGCTCAACTACTTCGACGGCCTGCACTTCGCGGCCCGCGGCACCGCGCCCGCGCTGTACTCGGTGGGCCTGATGGACGACGTCTGCCCGCCGTCCACGGTCTTCGCGGCGTACAACCGCTGGCAGGGGGAGAAGCGGATCACCGTGTGGCCCTGGAACAAGCACGAGGGCGGCGGCGTCCACCAGCGCGGCGAGCACCTGAAGTTCCTCGCCGAGCGCCGCTAGCCGGACCGCGGCGGAAGACGGGGAAGGGCGGGACCTGCGGGTCCCGCCCTTTCGCTACGCCTCGCGGATCTTGAGCCGCTCCAGCGCCTCGTCGTGGAGGAGCCCGTTGGTGGCGAGCGCGGACCCGCCGTCGGGGCCGGGGCGTCCGCGCAGGTCGGTGAAGGTCCCGCCGGCCTCTTCGACGATGAGGGCGAGCGGGGCCAGGTCCCACAGGGCCACTTCGGGTTCGGCGGCGATGTCCACGGCGCCCTCGGCGAGGAGGCAGTAGGAGTAGAAGTCGCCGAAGCCGCGTTCGCGCCAGGCCTCGTGGAGGAGGCCGAGCATGGCGCCCTGGCGGTCGACCTTGGCCCAGCCGGTGATCGAGGAGATGCTGACGGAGGCGTCGGCGAGCTTGCCGACCTTGGAGACGCTGATGCGCTTCCCGGCGCGCTGGTCGCGTCCGGCGAAGGCCCCGGCGCCCTTCATGGCCCACCAGCGGCGGTTGAGGGCGGGGGCGGAGACGACGCCGACGACGGGCTCGCCGCGGTCGAACAGGGCGATGAGCGTGGCCCAGATGGGGACGCCGCGCACGTAGTTGCGGGTGGCGTCGATGGGGTCGATGACCCATTTGCGGCCGGAGGCGCCCGGGTTGTCGCCGTACTCCTCGCCGTAGATGCCGTCGCGGGGGCGGGCGCGTCCGAGCGTGGAGCGCAGCACCTCTTCGATGGTGGTGTCGGCGTCGGTGACCTCGGTCATGTCCGGTTTCGACGAGACGCGCAGGTCCGTGGAGCGGAACCGGCTCGTGCCGATCTGGGCCGCGGAGTCCGCGAGCAGATGCGCGAGGCCGAGATCGTCGTTGTAGCTGGAAGAGGGCATGGGCTCATCCTACTGACCCGGCCCCCGTGTTCAGTTCTTCGAGTCCGCTTCGTGGAGCGAGGCGAGGACGCGGCGGAAGGAGGCGAGTCGTCCGGCGCGCGGGTCGTCGGGTCCGATCTCGGCGTCGAGGGCGCAGTCGCCGATCTCGGGGGTGTGGGTGCAGCCGCGGGGGCAGTCGCGGGCGACCTCGGCGAGTTCGGGGAACGCCTTGAGGATCGAGTCGGCGGTGACGTGGGCGAGGCCGAAGGAGCGGACGCCGGGGGTGTCGATGACCCAGCCGCCGCCGGGCAGCTCGAAGGAGACGGTGCTGGTGGAGGTGTGGGAGCCCTTGCCGATGGACCGGACCTCGCTGACGGCGCGCCCGGCGCCGGGGACGAGCCGGTTGACGAGGGTGGACTTGCCGACGCCGGAGTGCCCGAAGAACACGTTCTCCTTGTCGCGCAGGAGGTCCACGAGTTCGTCGAGGGGGCTGTCGGGCTCGGTGGCGACGATGGTGAGGTCGAGCTGCGAGTAGTAGGCCCGCACCTCTTCGACCATGGTGGGGGCGAGGTCGTTCTTGGTGAGGCACAGGATGGGCGCGACGCCGGCGTCGTAGGCGGCGACGAGGCACCGGTCCACGAACCCGTACCGCAGCGGCGGGTCGACGGTGGAGGCGACGACGACGAGGCGGTCGACGTTGGCGACGACGACGCGCTCGGTGGCGTTCTCGTCGTCGGCGGAGCGCCGCAGCTCGCCGTGGCGCTCCTCGATCCGCACGATGCGCGCGAGGGTCCCGGGGCTGCCGGTGAGGTCGCCGACGAGGCCCGCGCGGTCGCCGACCACGATGGACTGCTTGCCGAGTTCGCGGGCCTTCATTGCGGTCACGGTGGTCTCGCCGACGCGGCAGGTGTAGCGGCCGCGGTCGACGGCGGTCACGAAGCCTTCCTTGGCGTTCGCGTGCTTGGGCCGGATCTTGGTGCGGGGGCGGGAGCGCCGGGAGGCGCGCACCTTGACGTCGTCCTCGTCCCACTCCTCGTCATCGTCGTCGGGGTCGACGTCCCAGTCCGGCTTCGGCAACGGCTATTCCTTCCCGCGCACGGCCTGCTCCCAGACCTCGGCGAAGTCCGGCCAGGTCTTGGAGGTGCAGGCGACGTCGTCGAGGACGAGTCCGGGGACGACGAGTCCGGCGACGGCCCCGGCATGGGCCATGCGGTGGTCGGCGTAGGTGCTCCAGGTGCCGCCGGGGCCGCGGCCGCCGGAGTTGACGCGGAAGCCGTCGTCGTACTCGTCGACGTCGGCGCCGATCTTGCGCAGCTCGGTGACCAGGGCCGAGACGCGGTCGGTCTCGTGGCCGCGGATGTGGGCGACGCCGCGGATCGTGAAGGGGCCCTGGCTGACGCCGAAGAGCGCGGCGAGCGCGGGGGTGAGTTCGGCGGCGTCGGCGAGGTCGAGTTCGCCGGGGATCGGCTCGCCGGAGCCGACGGCGGTCAGGCCCCCGCGGCTCCACTCGACGCGGGCGCCGAGCTGCGCGAGGAGGTCGCGGACGGCGTCCCCGGCCTGGGTGGTCTCGGTGGGCCAGCCCTCGACGGTGACGGTGCCGCCCGCCGTGGCGGCGGCGATGAGGAACGGGGCGGCGTTCTGGAGGTCGGGCTCGATGGTCCAGGTGCGGCCCTGGAGCTCGCCGGGGGCGACCCGCCAGCGGTTCGGCTCGGAGTCGTCGACGTCGGCCCCGGCCTGGCGGAGCATGTGGACGACCATGTCGAGGTAGGGGCGGCTGGGCACGGGCCGGTCGCCGGTGTGGCGCAGGTCGAGCCCCTCGGTGAACCGCGGCGCGGCCATGAGCAGCGCGGACACGAGCTGCGAGGTCTTGGCGGCGTCCACTTCGAGGGCGCCGCCGCGGACGCTCCCGGTGGCCTCGACGGTGAACGGCAGGGCGAGGCGCCCGCCGTCCTCGATGCCGACGCCGAGGTCGCGCAGGGCCTTGATGACGCCGTCGTTGGGGCGCTTGCGCGCGTGCGGGTCGCCGTCGAAGGCCACGGGCCCGTCGGCAAGCGCGGCGACCGGCGGCAGGAACCGCATGACGGTCCCTGCGAGCCCGCAGTCCACGGAGGTGCCGCCCTTGAACCGGCCGGGTGCGACGGTCCACGCGTCGTCGTCGGCGGTGTCGACGCCGACGCCGATCGCCCGCAGGCCCTCGACCATGAGGAGCGTGTCGCGGGCGATGAGAGGGCGCTCGATGGTGCTGGGTCCGGCGGCGAGCGCGGAGAGGACGAGGGCGCGGGCCGTCATCGACTTCGAGCCGGGCACGCGGACGACCGCGTCGAGCTCGGCCTCCGCGTACGGGGCCTCCCAGCGGCGCTTCTCGGGGGCGGCGGTTGCGTTCACGCCCGCCAGTCTAGTGGTCCGGTGTGCGGGAACCGGGTGGTCGCCGGGCCGGGGGTGGCGTCCCGCGGTCCCGGCAGAAATGGAGGAGCCGGATTGTCGGGGGCGGGGGTTACGGTACGGGCATGTGCGGAAGGTACGCGAACAGCAAGTCGAGCCCCAGCATGGCGGCGCTCTTCGACGCCGAGGACCTCATCGCGGGCGCGTGGACCCCGAGCTTCAACATCGCGCCCACGGTGCAGGCGCCGGTGGTCCGCCGCTCGAAGTCCCGCGAGGAGCGGGTGGTGGAGCTGGCCCGGTGGGGCCTGGTCCCGCCGTGGGCCTCGGACCCGGCGATCGGGGCGCGGATGTTCAACGCGCGCATCGAGACCGTGGCGTCCTCGCGCGCGTACAAGCGGCCGTTCGCGACGCGGCGCGCGCTCGTCCCGGCCGACGGCTGGTACGAGTGGCGCAAGCTCCCCGGCGGCGGCAAGCAGCCCTACTTCTTCACCCGCCCCGGCGGCGTGGTCTTCGCCGGGCTCTGGGACACCTGGAAGGACGGAGACCTGACCCTGCTGACCTTCACGGTGCTCACGTGCCCGGCCATGGGCGAGGCGATGGAGACCATCCACGACCGCATGCCCTACGTCCTCCCGCCCGAGCGGTTCACCGCCTGGCTGGGGGAGGAGGACGCCGACGAGGGGGAGCTCCTCGCGGGTCCGCTCCCGTCCCTGCCCGGGGACCTGGAGATCCGGAAGGTCGGCCGCGGCGTCGGCCGCGCCTCGAACGACGGGCCGGAACTGATCCGCCCGGCCGACGGCGAGGAGGGGCCGTCCACACTTCCTGGATTGTGAAGTCAATCACAGTAGTGCATTGGTATCTGTACCACAACTCGTCGGTCTTTCGTGTACAAGCCGTCGCCGGCTGAAGGGAACGCTTCCCCGCGTCTCGGCGTAGACGCCCGGAAGGGCTGCGGCGGCAAGTGAAATAGGGAGGCAGCAATGCGGCGAATCCGCCCCGAGGAAGTAGCCCGCGCCCGGAAGGACCCCCGGCTGCTCGACGCCGCCGAATACCGCAACGAGTCCCTCGGGGGCTCGTACCGGATGAGCGGCGACGACTGGCTCCGCCGAGGCAACTGCGCCGAGGCCGAGCCCGACGTCATGTACCCCGAGCCCCGCGAGCCCATCGACGAGGCCCTGGCCATGTGCGCGTCCTGCCCGGTCCGCACGCCCTGCCTGGTGCGCGCCCTCGAAGCCCGCGACCGCCACGGCGTCTGGGGGGCCACCGCGCCCCGCGAGCGCCGCGCCATGATCGAGGTCTGGAAGGACATCAACCCCCTGGCCGTCGGCGCCTAGCGCCCCGGCCCGAACGGCCGCGACCGCCCCGCCCCAGGGCGACCGTCGCGGCCATTTCGCTGCTCCGGGCAAGGGGGAGAAACCTCCCCGGACCGGCGGCGGTGTCTGGTCCGCCGGCCCGGGGCAGGTACTGGGAGTTCACACCCCGGCTCGCGCCGCGGCGATCAAGGCCCTTCCGGACCCACTGTCGTTAACGACCGCGCGCACCGAAAGTTACCGATTCAATCCACAAAGTAATCATTTCGGATGGTTCCTCAACACTTCCCCCGCTTCGCCCCGCCCCGGCGCCCCAGCTCCCGCAGTGTGGCCGATCCGACTCCCGCATTCCGCTCCCGGCGGAATGAACCCGCCCCCGCCGCTGTTGAGCCCGGTGAGTCTCCGACCTCGCTGTAAGGAGCGCATCGCATATGACCACCACCGTCCGCGGCCGCGAAGACGAGCGCCTGGCCGCTCTCCTGAGCGGACCCGAATGGTCCCCCGCCTACGGGTCCGATCCCGTCGGCGGCGTCACCGCCGCAGGTATTTCCGCCGTCCCCGCCCAGGGCCCTGCCGTAGGCTCGGCTTCTGAGGCCGACGAGAGGGAGACGGTGACCGAGGCAGGAAGCGAGACCGCCCAGGAGCGGCGCGCGCGTTTCGAACGCGACGCGATGCCCCTGATCGACCAGCTCTACGGCGCCGCCCTGCGCATGACGCGCAACCCGGCCGACGCCGAGGACCTCGTCCAGGAGACCTTCCTCAAGGCCTACTCGAAGTTCCACCAGTTCCGCGAGGGCACCAACCTCAAGGCGTGGCTGTACCGGATCCTCACCAACACGTACATCAACTCGTACCGCAAGAAGAAGCGCCAGCCGCTCACCTCGCCCACCGACGAGATCACCGACTGGCAGCTCGCCGACGCCGAGTCCCACTCGGCCTCCGGCCTGCGCTCCGCCGAGACCGAGGCCCTCGACCACCTGCCCGACTCCGACGTCAAGGACGCCCTCCAGCGCCTCGGCGAGGACTTCCGCCTCACCGTCTACCTCGCCGACGTCGAGGGCTTCTCCTACAAGGAGATCGCCGACATCATGGGCACGCCCATCGGCACCGTCATGTCCCGCCTCCACCGCGGACGGCGCCAGCTCCGCCAGCTGCTGAGCTCCTACGCCGCCGACCGCGGCCTCTCGCCCGCACAGGAGGGCCAGTCGTGACCAGCGAAGCGGACAAGCCCCACCTCGACTGTCGCGAGGTGCTCGAAGAGGTCTACCTCTACCTCGACGAGGAATGCTCCGACGTGCGCCGCGGCGTCATCAAGGACCACCTCGAAGAGTGCTCGCCGTGCCTCTCGGAGTACGGCATCGAGCAGGAGGTGCGCGCCATCGTGCACCGCTGCTGCTCCAAGGAGGTCGCCCCCGACGACGTCAAGGAGCGCCTCCGCCAGAAGCTCCACGCCATCGAGCAGGTCAGCGAGCTGTTCAGCGAGGTCGCCGAGCGCGATCGCTGACCGCCCGGCGCACCCCGCTCAGGCGGCGTTCGCCTCGACCATCCCGATCGAGATCTGGAGCGACGCCTCCCTGATCTCGTCCTCCGAGTCGTCGACCCGCGGGTACGTGATCCAGTTGCTGTAGAGGGTCGTGATCGCGTCCCACGCGCGCATGCGGTGGATCAGCGGCGCGTCCCCGTCGACGAGCAGCCCGTGGAGGCGGCGCTGGCGCAGCCGGAACACCGACATGCGGTCGAGGCGGGTGAGCGCGGCCTGGTTGTTCTGCATGAACCGCAGCACCGGCACGTGCGCGCGGATGACCTCCGCGTAGCGGCGCAGCAGCTCGGTGCGGGTGCCCAGGACCCTCGGCTGGGTGTCGCCCCAGTCGCAGATGCCGTCCAGGTCGTTCGCGTAGGACTCGAAGAAGCTCGCCGCGATGTCTTCCTTCGTCTTGAAGTGGTAGTACAGCGCGGCCTTGGTGACGCCGAGGTGCTCGGCGATCTCCCTGAGAGAGGTGTGCTCGTAGCCGTGCTCGCTGAAGAGCGCGATCGCGGTCTGCTGGATGCGCTCGCGGGTGCTCGGCTGGTTCTGCTCGCGCGGTTCGCGCGGCGACTCGGTCATGTGGGCAAGTCTCGTTCTTGTCCGGTTCGGCCAGTGCCATCGCGGGGCAGTCGCGGCCACGGCCGCCTGCCCCGCCAAGCGCTAGCTGTTCGGCCGCTTCCCGTGGTTCGCGGCCTTCTTCTTACGCGACTTGCGCTTGCGAGCTGCTTTCGCCATGGCTTCCTCCTCGGTGGTCGGGAATTCAGTGGGTCAACCTTACCGGTACCTGCGCGACCGTCCGGAGGGCGTTGACGACGGGGTGAAATCGACGGACCCTTGGGGGGTGTGCGAAGGGCTCCCGCCCGGTCCGCGGGAAGCCCCGGCGGCGGTGGACGACCCTGGCGCGCGTGGACTAGGCTTCATTTTGAAGGTTTGTTTAATATTTACTGCGGTACCCAGGCGGTACACACCCGACAAGGAGCGACCCGTGAACCAGCCCCAGGCCGGCGCCCTCGACCCCACCGGCGACGAGCAGCCCGGCGTCGGCATGGCCGCCGACATCGCCGAGCAGCCCGGCGTCTACGCCGACGTGCTCGACCACGGCGCCGCCGAGATCGCCCGCATCGCCGCCCTCATCGCCCAGCGGCGCCCGCGCTCGATCGTGTTCACCGCCCGCGGCACCTCCGACCACGCCGCCCTGTACGCCGCCTACCTCACCGAGATCCGCCTCGGCCTCCCCGCGAGCCTCGCCAGCCCCTCCGTCGTCACCGTCTACGACGCCCGCCCCGACTGGTCCGACAGCCTCGTCATCGCCGTCTCCCAGTCCGGCGGCTCCCCCGACCTCGCCCAGGTCGTCGCCGCCGCCCGCGCCGGAGGCGCCCTCACCCTCGCCGTCACCAACAACCCCGGCTCCCGCCTCGCCAACGAGGCCGAACTCCACCTCGACGTCCGCGCCGGCCACGAGCGCGCCGTCGCCGCCACCAAGACCTACACCGCCGAACTCCTCACCCTCCTGCTCCTCATCGAAGGCATCCGCACCGGCACCGGCCGCCTCGACGCCGCCGAGGCCGCCGCCCTCGACAAGCTCCCCGAGCTCGCCCAGAGCGTCCTCGACGACCCCGGCGCCGCCGAACTCGCCGGCCGCTACCGCTTCGCCTCCCGCTTCGTCACCACCGGCCGCGGCTACGCCTACCCCACCGCCCGCGAGACCGCCCTCAAACTCATGGAGACCTCCTACCTCCCCTCCCTCGCCTTCTCCGGCGCCGACCTCCTCCACGGCCCCCTCGCCATGGCCGACCCCGGCGTCCCCGTCCTCGCCGTCGTCGGCTCCGGCCCCGGCGGCCACGCCATGTGGAACGTCCTCACCCGCCTGGAGAAGCAGCGCGCCGACGTCGTCATCGTCGGCGCCGCCGACGTCCCCGGCCAGACCGCCCGCCTCGCCACCCCCGCCGTGGACGAGCGCATCGCGTCCCTCCTCGACATCCTTCCGCTGCAACGCCTCGCGCTCCACCTCGCAATTGAACGGGGCGAGAACCCCGACGCCCCAAGGGGTCTCAAAAAGGTCACGGAGACGGTGTGATCCCAGCTCCGAAGGCGTGCACAAACTGCTGTTCACCTTCGGTTCACCGAGACGTTCACCCGCCTCCGTACACTCAGCGTCATGCAGGCCCCACCTGCCGCGCAGACCGGCATCACCGAGATCGTCTGGCATGACAGGCGATACCGGGCCCGTGCGGCCGCCGGAGGCGCCGCATTCGAGATCTATTCGGACACTTCGGAACCCGGGTTCCAACCCGCCGGGGCCACCTTCCACCGGTTCGTCCACGCCTCCGAAGTGACCAGCTCCGGCGGGGAGATGCTCCTCGCCGGCGTCGCACCGCTGGCGATCCCGGTCATGCCCGGGATCACCGCGTCCACAGTGCACCAGTACAGCCAGAACCCCCGCATCGGCCCCGCCGAACGCGCCCTCGTCTCCGCCACGCGCGCCACCGCCTTCATCACCCCCGGCACCCGCATGGTCAAACCCCTCAGCCGCCACCAGGTCTCCCGCCAGCTCACCTCGGCGCCCCTCGTCAGCGGCCTGTGCTTCCGCGAGTTCGACGTCGCCCACCTCCGCTTCCCCGGCGACCGCATCGTCCTCTCCGGCGACCCCGACGACGTCCGCGACATCGCCTTCGGCCTGCGCTGGCGCGCCATCGGCCCCGACGACTACACCAGCAGCGAACTCGTCAACTTCCCCGGCCTCGTCGGCATCCCCGGCCGCGAGCGGCGCGGCTCGATGGTCCTCGGCACCGGCTTCCTCCCCAGCGGCACCCACCTCATCCCCGAATACGCCACCGCCGGGCTCGCCGACCTGCCGCTGAGCGCCCGCGCCGAGATCCTCGCGTACACGCCCGACGGCGCCGAGATCGCGCTGTTCCAGTACCAGCCCCAGACCAACGTGTGGAACCGCGTCGCCGGCGCCCGCCACCGCGACCTCGTCAACCGCATCCCCGGCCTGGAGACCGGCCGCACCCTCTTCCGCGTCAACCCCTCCGTCCACGCCGGACTCACCGGCGAGCACGAAGGCGAGCGCGTCCCCATCACCGCCGACCCCGGCCACGGCTTCCACGCCTACGCCCGCGGCGCCGCCAGCCGCAGCCCGATCACCGCCCCGCGCCGCTTCCACACCCGCGCCCGCTGGCGCGACACCGAGGTCCTCGCCCTCGGCCGCAACGAGGACTGGGTCCGCCTGCGCCTGAGCCAACCCGACATCGAGGCGATCATGGCCGCCGACGCCACCTGCGTCGAACGCGGCGTCTACGAATGCTGGGCCCCCCTCGCCGAACTCGAAGACCCCCGCACGATCCTCACCGAATACCCCGTCCCCCCGTCCCCGCCGATCCCCTAAACGCGAAACATCTTTGGGGGCCCCTCCCCCCGCCCCCACCCCTCCCACCCATCGTTTTCGGACGCAGTGCACTGCGCTGGTTGCCAACCGCGCTTTTGCGCGTTCGGTCGGGCCGCGACCGTCAGGGGCCCTCCGGACCGCGGCCGGGGACCTGACGCGGCCCTCGGGGCGGGGCTCGGATTCGGGTGATGGCGGACTCCTTTCTGTCGCAAGCTGTCGGCGGGTCAGGGGCGCGGGTTCCTGGCGAGGCGCCAGCGGTCGTCTATTCGGTCGACCCAGCGCATGCGCTGGAGGCGGTGGAGGGTCTCGGAGGCGAGATCGGTCGGGAGGCCGGCCGCTGCGGCGAGGCGGGCGGTGTCCACGACGTAGCCGCGGGGGAGGGACTCCACCAGGCGGGCCTCGATCTCCGTGAGGCGGTCGAGCGGGCGGCGCTGCGGCGGCGGGGCGCTGGCGAGCGGGCCGCCGATGCCGGTGACGTCCTCGATGACCTCCTCGGCGCAGGTGACGAGGCGGGCCTCCCACGGCTCCCGGGCGAGGCGGTGGACGCCGATCGACTGGGACGAGGTCACCGGGCCCGGGGTGAACATCAGGACCCGGCCGAGCTCGGCCGCGTAGCGCGCCGTGTTCCTCGCCCCCGAGCGGTCGGCCGCCTCCACCACCACGGTGCCCGCCGTCAGCGCGGCGATCACCCGGTTGCGGGTCAGGAAGCGGTGCTTCATCGCGGTGGAGCCCGGCGGCCACTCGGAGAGGAGCATGCCCTGCTCGGCGATCATGTTGAACATCGAGTGGTTCGCCTTCGGGTACGGCATCTCCAGGCCGCAGGCGAGCACCGCTACTGTGGCCCCGCCCCGGGCGAGGGAGCCGAGGTGGGCCGCCCGGTCGATGCCCAGGGCCCCGCCGGAGACGATCGTCCAGCCGGAGGCGGTCAGGTCCGCGGCCAGGTCGTCGGCGAGATGCTGGCCGTACTCGCTCGCGGCCCTCGACCCGACGATCGCCACCGAGCGGGCGCAGAGCTCCGCGAGGTCGTGCGGGCCTTTGACCCACAGGCAGCGCGGCGGCCGCACGTGCGGCTCGTCGGCGTCGCAGACCGTCTGGAGGTCGCGGAGCTGCTCCGGCCAGCCCGGTTCGCCCGGGATCAGGACCCGGGCCCCGGCGGCCTCCGTGGCGGCGGCGATCTGGTCGGCGCGGGCGGCCGGGTCCGGGGTGCAGGAGACCGAGGCGCTGGTGAGCCGGTGGAGGCGTTCGGGGACGTCGCCCTCCCAGATGCGCTTCACCGCCTCGATCGGGCCGACCTCGGCCAGGAGGTCGTCGAGCTCGCCGTCTCCGGGCTCGATGAGCTCGGACAGCATCATCAGCGCCCGGCGGTCGTCGTTCGGCAGGTTGGTCACTGTTCCTCCTCGTCGGTCAGCGGATGGGATAGCCCAGGCGCAGTTCGCTCGCCTCGGCCACGTCGTCGGCGGTCGGGCTGTCGTGTTCGCGCAGGTCCGCGATCGTCCACGCCAGCTTGAGAATTCGGTCGTAGCCGCGGGCCGTGATCCGCTCCTTCATGAGCAGGTCGTCCGCGTATCCGCGGACCGGGGCCGGGAGCCGCCACTGCGCGGAGCGGAGGATCGGGCCCGGGACCTCGCTGTTCAGGCCCCACGACTCGCCCGCCTCCGACCAGCGGGCGGCCGCCGCCTCGCGGGCCCGCAGGACCCGCTTCGCCACCGAGCCCGACGGCTCCGCCTCCGTGATCTCGGTCAGGATCGCCGAGGGCGGGACCGGCGGCAGGTGCACCCGGAGGTCGATCCGGTCGAGGAGCGGCCTGGAGATGCGCGCCAAGTAGCCGCGGCGCTTCAGCGGCGGGCAGGTGCAGTCGACCGGCTTGTTCGGCGCGCACGCGCACGGGTTCGCCGCCAGCACGAGGGTGACCTTGGCCGGGTAGCGGATCGCGGTGTTCGCCCTCCGGATGTGGACCGCCCCGCTCTCCAGCGGTTGACGGAGCGAGTCGAGGACCGAGCGGGGCCATTCGGGGGCCTCGTCGATGAAGAGGACGCCGCGGTGGGCCAGTGCGAGCGAGCCCGGTCCGATCACGCCGGTGCCGCCGCCGACCAGGGCCTGCATGGTGATCGAGTGATGCGGGGCCTCGAAGGGGGCGTGGCGGATGAGTGCGGCGGGGCCGCCGGTGAACCGGCCGCGGAGCGAGTGGAGCGAGGTCACCTCGACCGCTTCGGTGTCGGTGAGCGGCGGCAGGATCGACGGGAGGCGTTCGGCGAGCATCGTCTTTCCTGCTCCGGGCGGACCCACGAGGAACATGTGGTGGCCTCCGGCGGCGGCGATCTCCAGGGCGCGCCTGGCGAGTGGCTGGCCGCGGACGTCGGCGAGGTCGGGGAGGCGGGGCGGTGCGGGCTCGGGCGGGCGGGGGACCGGGTCGAGGGGGGTCTGGCCGAAGATCCAGGCGACGAGCGTGGCGAGGTCGGGCGGGGCGAGGATCGTCAGGTCCGCGACGATGGAGGCTTCGGCGGCGTTCGCGGGGGCGACGATCGCGGTGCGCAGTCCGCTGCGGCGGGCCTCCATGAGCGCGGGGAGCGTGCCGGGAACGGGACGGAGGCTGCCGTCGAGGCCGAGTTCGGCCAGGAGGACGGTGTCGGCGAGGCGTTCGACGGGCAGGAGGTCGTCGGCGCACATGATGGTGACGGCCAGGGCCAGGTCGGCGGCGGAGCCGGTGGTGGGGACCGAGGCCGGTGCGAAGTTGACGCTGATCGACTTGTCGGGGAAGCGGAGCGCGGAGTTCGCCATGGCGGAGCGGACGCGGGTCTGGGCCTGGTTGACGACGCTGTCGGGGAGGCCGGACATGCGGACCGTGTCGGCTCCCTTGGAGGAGGACTTGAAGACCGAGGCCTCGACGGTGACGGTGACCGATGCGGCGCCGATGGTGCAGACGGTGTTGGTTCGGGCGTAACCCACGGCGTTCTCCTCTGCGGTGTTCGAGTGCGAGCTGCGCGGCGCCCGTGACGGTGAGGGCGAGCCGGTCGATGCGCCAGGGCTGGTCGGGGCGGCAGTGCTCGCGGAGCCAGGCGCGGGCGAGTCGTTCGACGCGGTGGAGCTTCTCGCCGTCGACGGCGCCGAGCGGGCCGCCGAAGCGGTCGGAGCGGCGGGTCTTCACCTCGCAGACGACGACGGTGTCGGCGGCCCGGGCGACGAGGTCGAGTTCGCCGGTGCGGTGGCGCCAGTTGCGGGCGAGGATCTGCATGCGGTGGCGTTGCAGGTGGGCGGCGGCGAGCCGTTCGCCGAGGCGGCCGAGTTCGTGCGGGCGCAGGCGGTGCAGGTCGGTCCCTGTGGTGGTCGCGGTCATGACTGGGCTCCCGCGGTGAGGGGCGCGGCGTGGGGGCGGCCGGGGCGGGGGAGGAGGCGGACCTTGCCGTTGCCGAACAGGAGCATCGGGTCGAGGTAGCGGAGGCCGCGTTTGAGGCCGAGGTGGAGGCAGGCGGCGGCGCCGCAGGAGGCGTGGCCCGGCTGGAGGGCGCCGATCGGCTGGCCCGCGGTGACGGTCTCGCCCGCGGCGACGGCGGGTTCCACCGGTTCGTAGGTGGTGCGCAGGCCGTTCGCGTGGGCGATGCTCACCACGCCCCGTCCGGCGAGGTCGCCCGCGTAGACGACGTGTCCCGGCCCGGCGGCGAGCACGGTCCGGTCGTCGGCCGCGGCGAGGTCGACGCCGCGGTGGCCGGGGAGCCAGGGGAGGGGCGGCGGGTCGAAGCCGGTGCGGAGGTCGAGGGTCCCGGTCGGGGGGACCCAGGAGGCGGAGGGCCGGTCCGCGGCGGCGGGCGCGGCCCCGGCGAGGATCACGGTGGTGATGAGGCCGATGATGATCGCGTGGTGTAGTTGGCGCATGACTCAAGGTTGGAGCGGGTGCCCGGAATCGTCCAGAAAAATCTTTTGGGCCTGTGGATAACTCGTTCGTCCCGGCTTGTTCGCGCTGTCGGCGCATTGCGTCTGTCACTGCGGTCCACCGCCTCGACGGGGTGGTCGCGGGTCCAAGTACACTGATCAAAGCGGTACGGCACCACTGTGCGCCGAACCGACTTCGCGCGTTCGTCGCGGCCCGACCTCCATCGCCCGCTCGGTGTCCGAGCACTGCGGTGGCGCGGTCCGGCCCTCGCGATCCCCCAGGTCCGGGTCCTTCCCGGTTGCGGATCGCCGGAGACGTTCGCCAGGCGCGGGACGCCCGGACTTCGGGCGGCTCCCGCGAATGAACCAGGGAACGAAAGGAACACAACCGTGTCGGTTGTCACCATGCGCCAGCTCCTCGAAAGCGGCGTGCACTTCGGTCACCAGACCCGTCGCTGGAACCCGAAGATGAAGCGGTTCATCCTCACCGACCGCAACGGCATCTACGTGATCGACCTGCGCCAGACGGTCGACTACGCCTCCAAGGCCCACGACTTCGTCAAGAACGTCGTCGCCGAGGGCGGCGAGGTCCTCTTCGTCGGCACCAAGAAGCAGGCCCAGGAGGCCGTCTCCGAGCAGGCCCAGCGCGTCGGGATGCCCTTCGTGAACCACCGCTGGCTCGGCGGCATGCTCACGAACTTCCAGACCATCCAGAAGCGCCTCATGCGCCTCAAGGAGCTGGAGATCATCGAGGCCAACGGCGCGGCGAACCGCACCAAGAAGGAAATGCTCCAGCTCATGCGCGAGAAGGACAAGCTTGAGCGCACGCTCGGCGGCCTCCGCGACATGGAGAAGACCCCGGCCGCGATCTGGATCGTGGACACCAAGAAGGAGCACATCGCCGTCGACGAGGCCCGCAAGCTCGGCATCCCCGTCGTCGCGATCCTCGACACCAACTGCGACCCCGACGAGGTCGACTTCCCGATCCCCGGCAACGACGACGCGATCCGCTCCGTCGCGCTGCTGACCAAGATCATCGCCGACGGCGCCGCGGAGGGCCTGCTGGCCCGCTCCGGCGGCCAGACCGGCGAGAAGGCCGAGGGCGAGCCCCTCGCCGAGTGGGAGAAGGAGCTCCTCGTCGAGGACAAGCCGGCCGAGGCCCCGGCCGCCGAGGCCGCCGCGCCCGAGGCCGCTGCGGCGCCCGAGGCGACCGAGCAGCCCTCCGCCGAGTAACCGATCCCAGACGAGAAGTAAGAAGGGGAGCAATGGCCAACTTCACGATGGCTGACGTCAAGAAGCTCCGGGAAGCCACCGGCTCCGGGATGATGGACGTCAAGAAGGCCCTCGAAGCGGCTGACGGCGACTACGAGACCGCGCTTGAGGCCCTGCGCATCAAGGGCGCCAAGGACGTGGGCAAGCGCGCCGAGCGCACCACCGCCCAGGGCCTGGTGGCCCAGTCGGGCAACACCATCCTCGAACTGCTGTGCGAGACCGACTTCGTCGCCAAGAACGGCGCGTTCATCGAGCTCGCGCAGACCCTGGTCGAGCGGGCCGACGAGGTCCGCGCCGCCGACGGCGACGCGTTCGCGCAGAGCGAGCTCAACGGAAAGACCGTCGCCGAGGTCATCGCCGAGGAGTCGGTGAAGCTCGGCGAGAAGCTGGCCCTGGGCCGCGTCGGCTCGCTGGAGGGCGAGGTCTCGGTGTACATGCACCGCAAGGCCGCCGACCTCCCGCCGGCCGTCGGCATCCTCGTCTCCTACACCGGTGACGCCGAGGCCGCCCGCCAGGCCGGCATGCAGGCCGCCGCGATGCGTCCGAAGTACCTCACCAGCGACGAGGTCCCGGCCGAGATCGTGGAGACCGAGAAGCGCGTCGCACTGGAGACCGCCAAGGAAGAGGGCAAGCCCGAGCGCGCCTGGGACAAGATCGTGGAAGGCAAGGTCAACGCCTACTACCGCGACTTCGTCCTCCTCGACCAGACCTCGGTCCTCGACAACAAGAAGACCGTGCGACAGGTGCTGGCCGACGCCGGCACCGAGGTCACCGGCTTCATCCGCTTCGAAGTCGGCCAGGAGTAGCAGGCAGTCCGCGGGAGCGGACTACACTGGCTCCAGCCGTAAGCATGGAAGGGGCGGCGGCGCAGGCCGCCGCCTCGTTCCATGTCCGCACCACCACAGCGGGCCGGCCGGCCGCGAGGAAAGACAGAGCAGGGGAGAGCCCATGAGTCAAGCCACGTTCCGCAGGGTCGTGCTGAAGCTGTCCGGTGAGTCCTTCGGCGGCGGTTCCGTCGGCGTCGACCCCGACGTCGTCCAGGGCGTCGCCCGGCAGATCGCCGCGGGCGTGGCCGCGGGCGTCCAGGTGGCCGTGGTCGTCGGCGGCGGGAACTTCTTCCGCGGCGCCGAACTCCAGCGCCGCGGCATGGAGCGCGCCCGCGCCGACTACATGGGCATGCTCGGCACCGTCATGAACTGCCTCGCCCTCCAGGACTTCCTGGAGAAGGAAGGCGTCGACACGCGCGTCCAGACCGCCATCGCCATGGCCCAGGTCGCCGAGGCGTACCTGCCGCTGCGCGCCATCCGCCACCTGGAGAAGGGCCGCGTCGTCATCTTCGGCGCCGGCGCCGGCATGCCGTACTTCTCCACCGACACCGTCGCCGCCCAGCGCGCCCTGGAGATCGGCGCGCAGGAGGTCCTGGTGTCCAAGAACGGCGTCGACGCCGTCTACACCGCCGACCCGCGCACCGACCCCGACGCGCAGCGGCTCGACGACATCACCTTCGACGAGGCCCTCAAGCGCGAGCTCATGGTCGTCGACCAGGCCGCCTTCAGCCTCTGCAAGGACAACTCCCTCCCCATGCGCGTCTTCGGCGCCGACGACGACGGGAACCTGCGGCGCGCCATCGTCGGCGACCCCATCGGCACCCTCATCCACGCCGCCGAGGACTGAACCCAGCAGAAGCGGCGAACCCCGCGCCCGGGGACCTCCGCGCCACCGAGGACCCATGGCGGGACGGTACGGTCAGAAGTGCTGTCAGGCCGCGAGAGAATGCGAGTAGAACCGTGATTGACGACACCCTCCTCGAAGCCGAGGAGAAGATGGAGCGGGCCATCGAGCACGCCAAGGAGGAGTTCGCCGCGGTCCGCACCGGCCGCGCCTCCTCCGCCATGTTCAACCGGATCACCGTCGACTACTACGGTGCGCCCACGCCCATCCCGCAGGTCGCCTCCATCGCGATCCCCGAGCCGCGCATGGTCATCGTCAAGCCCTTCGACGCCTCCCAGATGAAGGACATCGAGGACGCGATCCGCAACTCCAACCTCGGCGTGAACCCCTCCAACGAGGGCACCCAGCTGCGGCTGAACCTGCCCCCGATGACCGAGGAGCGGCGCCGCGAGATGATCAAGGTCGTCCGCACCAAGGGCGAGGACACCAAGATCGCCATCCGCAACGTCCGCCGCAAGGCCAAGGACGAGATCGGCAAGTTCGTCAAGGACGGCGAGGTCTCCGAGGACGAGGGCCGCTCCGGCGAGAAGGAGCTCGACGACCTGACCGGCCGCTTCACCGGCCACGTCGACGACCTCGTCAGCGCCAAAGAGTCCGAGCTGCTTGAGATCTGATGAGCACGATTCCCGACGGTTCGCCCGGCCGTCGCCCCCACCCGTCGCCTGACGGGCCCGGGAGCGGGCCCGGCACCGCCGAGACGGTCCCCGCGTCCCGGCCCAAGGCCGGACGCAACCTCCCCGTCGCGATCGGCGCCGGGCTCGGCATGGCCGCGGTCGTCATCGCCTCGGTCCTCATCCAGCCGATGGCGTTCCTGGTCCTCGCCGTCGTCGCCGTCGGCGTCGCCTGCTGGGAGACCGGCACCGCGATGCGCAAGGGCGGCAAGAACGTCCCCGTGATCCCGCTCGCGGCCGCCGGGGTCCTCATCGTGGTCCTCGCCTGGTTCGGCGGGGCCACCGGCCTGCTCCTGGGCACCGCCGTCAGCGTCGCCGCCCTGTACGTGTGGCGGCTCTCCGAGGGCGCCACCGGCTACCGCACCGACGTGCCCGCCGCGGCCCTCGTGCTCATCCAGGTCCCGTTCCTGGCCGGGTTCGTGATGCTCCTGGCGACCTCCGAGGCCTCCGAGGCCCGCCTCATCGACGGCGCCGCCGCGCAGGTCCTCATCTACCTGTTCGCCGTCGTCATGTCCGACACCGGCGGGTACACCGCCGGGGTGCTCTTCGGCCGCCACCAGATGACGCCGCGCATCAGCCCCAAGAAGTCCTGGGAGGGCCTGGCCGGGTCCGTCGTCGCCGCCGCGCTCGGCGCCTCGATCACCCTCTGGGCGTTCTTCGGCGTGTCCTTCCCGCTGGGCGTGGCGTTCGGCGTGTGCGTCGCCCTTGCCGCTACGTTGGGGGACCTGTCGGTCTCGCTGCTGAAGCGGGACCTGGGCATCAAGGACATGAGCAATCTCATCCCCGGCCACGGCGGGGTGATGGACCGGCTCGACTCGATCCTCATGGTGGCCCCGGTGGCCTATGTGTGGTTCCGTTACCTGCTCGGGTGATGTGTCCTGATTGGTGTATCCGGTGAAGGAGGGCCCGGGGTGAATTCGACGATCCGGGGTTGGCGGGCCGCGGGCCTGTCATGCGAGACTAGGTCGTGACATGTCTGTAGCACTCACGTTGACCGAACCGCGCCCTCGCAAGGCCGCGCCACGGCACCTCGCCGACCTCGACCTGGCCGGGTGCCAGTCCGTCCTCTCCGAGATCGGGCAGCCCGCCTTCCGCGCCAAGCAGCTGCGCCAGCAGTACTTCGGCCGCCACGTCGGCGACGCCTCCCAGATGACCGACCTCCCCGCCGCCGCCCGCGAGGCCATCGGCGAGGCGCTGCTCCCGCGGCTCCTCCAGCCGATCCGCGTCGACTCGTGCGACGACGGGCGGACCGTCAAGGCCGTCTGGCGCCTGTACGACGGCGCGCTGGTCGAATCGGTCATCATGGCCTACCCCGACCGGGTGACCGCCTGCGTGTCGTCGCAGGCCGGATGCGGCATGGCCTGCCCGTTCTGCGCCACCGGCCAGGGCGGCCTCGACCGCAACCTGACGACCGCCGAGATCGTCGACCAGGTCGTCAACGCCGCCCGCCTCGCCGAGGAGCGCGGCCTGGGCCGCCTCTCGAACATCGTGTTCATGGGCATGGGCGAGCCGCTCGCGAACTGGAACCGCCTCAAGGCGGCCCTGCACCTCATCACCAAGCCGGTGCCCGACGGGATCGGGATCTCGGCCCGCAACGTCACCGTGTCCACCGTCGGCCTGGTGCCGACCATCGAGAAGCTCGCGGCGGAGGGCCTGCCGGTGCGCCTGGCGGTCTCCCTCCACGCGCCCGACGACGAGCTGCGCGACGAGCTCGTCCCCATCAACACCCGCTGGAAGGTCGCCGAGGTCCTCGGAGCGGCCTGGGAGTACGCTCGGGTGACGAAACGTCGCGTCTCCATCGAGTACGCGATGATCAGGGACGTGAACGACCAGCCGTGGCGGGCCGACCTGCTCGGGAAGCTCCTGAAGGGCAGACTGGTCCACGTCAACCTGATTCCCTTGAACCCCACGCCGGGGAGCCGGTGGGACGCGAGTCCCAAGCCGGTTGAGGCGGAGTTCGTGCGGCGGCTGCGGGATGCGGGCGTCTCCACGACGGTGCGCGATACGCGCGGCCAAGAGATCGACGGCGCTTGCGGGCAGCTGGCCGCTTCGGTACGGGAGGCCGGTACGCCCGGCCGCACCGCTGCCGAGCCGCCCGGCGCCTCCGGCGCCGCGGAGTAGGCGGAAAGGGTGGCTTGGTAGTGGCGAGTCATGGTGACCGGTTCCGGCGCCGGGCGTTGAGCCGGGGCTACAAGGTCGATGAGGTCGACGCGTTCCTTGACCGCGTTGAGGCGACGCTCGCCGGTGAGCCGGTGGGCAGTCCCGTCTCGGCGGACGAGGTCGACGACGTCGTCTTCAGGGTCCGCTTCGGCGGATACGACGAGTGGCAGGTGGACGTCTACCTCGACCGGGTCGCGCGGCAGCTCGCCGAACTGGAGGAGCGCGGCGTCCTCGGGTCCGCCCCCGCCCCCGACTACGGCAAGCCCGAGTCCGCCGCCCAGGGCCGCGGCTTCGACGAGCCCCCGATGCAGCAGGGCCCGGGTTCGCGACGCGCCCCCGAGGTCCAGGCGACGCAGGTCATCCCCGCGCAGGAGATGATGGCCGCCCGCGAGATGGCCCCCCCGCCGCCCGCCCCCGAACCGGTCGGCCGCGGCCGCGGACCCGTCAGGGCCGCCGCCGGACCGCCCGACGACGAGGGCTTCGGCGACCTCCGCGGCGGCGACGACGAGGGCTTCGGCTTCCTCGCCGGCCCTCCCGGGGACGACTACGACGACCCGTTCGCCAAGCGCGGCGGCGCCCCCCGCGGCGGCCAGCAGGACTTCGGCGGCCAGGGCGGGCGCGGCGACTTCGGCGGCCCGCAGAACGACTTCGGCCCGCGTGACGACTTCGGCGGCCCCCGCGACGACTTCGGGGGACCCCAGAACGACTTCGCACCCCAGCGCGACGACTTCGGCGGCCCCCAGAACGACTTCGGGCCCGGACCCCGCGACGACTTCGGCCGCGACGAGTTCCCGCAGCGCGGCCCCAACGGCGCCAACGGGTACGGCCCCCGCGGCGGCGGCCCCGAGGCGGGCGTCTACGGCGGCGGTGGCGGCGGAGGCGAGTACGGCTCGCCGCGCGGCCCCGAGCCGATGCGCGGCGACTTCGCGCCCCCGGCGCAGGCCGGTCCGCGCGCGGGCGGCCACGACGGCCCCCAGGCAGGGCCCCCGCACGGCGCCACCGAGCAGCTCCCGCTCCAGTCCGACCCGCGCCGCGGCGGCTTCGGCCCCGCCGACCAGCCGGGCGTGTACGGCCAGGGCCCGCGCCGCGGCGCCCCCGAGCCGCCGCCCCCCGGGTTCGGCGCCGCCTACGACGACGAGTTCAGCGACACCGGCAGCCGCCGCGCGGCCCCGCCGCACCAGTCGCCGATGCAGCAGGGCCCCCTGGGCCAGCCGCCGCACCAGACCGGCGCGATCCCGCGCGCCGACCGCTACGGCCAGCCCGAACCCGAGCCCATGCCGCCCGCGGCCCCGACCCAGGCGATTCCGCAGAACCTGGTCCAGGGCATGCAGCAGGGCGGCCCGATGGGCCGTCCCGAACCGCAGCAGCCCGAGCCCTACGGGGCCCCGCGCGGCCGCGAGTACGGGCAGCAGGGCGGCTTCGGCTCCCAACCGCCGCAGCAGGAGGACACCGGGTACGGCCGCCGCGGCGGCGTCCCCAGCCCGCCCGTCCAGGGCGGCTTCGGGTCCCCGCACGAGCCGACCGGCGGCTTCGGCGGTCCGCAGCAGCACGAGCCCACCGGCGGCTTCGGAGGCCCCGCGGGCCCGCCGCCCGGCCCCGACCCGTCCGGCTTCGGCGGCGCTCCCGCCGGTCCGCCCCCCGGGCCCGGCCCGCGCGGCGCGGCCACCCCGCCGGACTTCGGCCGCCGCAACCCCTACGAGGGCCGCGGCGCCTTCGAGGCCCCCGGCCGCCACGGCCGCGAGGAGATGACCACGGAGATGCGGGCGTCGGACTCCCCCTTCACGCCCGACGACGTGCAGCGCCTCGAACAGCTCCGCCGCGCCTTCCAGCCGCGCCGCTTCGGCTCCGGGTACGACCCGGCCCAGGTCGACGGCATGTTCGACGCCGTCTCCGCGGCGATGACCGGCCGCAACCCGGTCCCGCTCTCGGACCGCGAGCTCGACACCAGCCAGTTCTCGCTCGTGCAGGGCGGCTACTTCGAGGCCGAAGTGGACTCCGCGCTCCGCGAGGTCCGCGAGATGTTCGCCCGCCGCGGCATGATGCACTGATGCAGAGGCGCTGAGACGCAACGGAGAAGGGGCGGGGCCGCGAACGCGGCCCCGCCCCTTCTCCGTGTCTCAAGCGCTAGCGCAGGCCCGCCTTGACGAGCGCCGCGTCGGTGACCATGACGGCCAGCAGGACCGCGACCGTGATGAGGATGAACGCGTCCTCGACCCAGCCCTGGTGGTTGCCGAACAGGTACGCCAGGTTGATGACGATCGCGACGGTCAGCGCCGAGTAGAGGGCCTTGCGGCTGGTGGGCTTGCGCTGATCGGGCGAGAGAATCTGCTCTTCGGCAGCCATGCGGGTTCCTCCAACCGTTCGTTTGATCCCGCACAGTCTCCCACGCCACAAGCACCGCCGCCCGGCCCCCGCCGGAGCTGTGACTTGTAGTCTTGAGGCGTCGTCGTCCCCATGTCCGGAAGGGTAACCGTGCGAATCACCGGTACCGGCCACGCCAGCATGTTCATCGAGACCGCCGCGGGTTCGATCCTGTGCGACCCCTGGGTGAACCCCGCGTACTTCGCGTCGTGGTTCCCGTTCCCCGACAATTCGCAGCTGGACTGGGACGAGCTGGGGCAGGCCGACTACCTGTACGTCTCGCACCTCCACCGGGACCACTTCGACGAGGAGAACCTCACGAAGCACATCAGCAAGGACACGACGGTCCTGCTGCCGGAGTACCCCACCTCCGAACTGGAGTCCGAGCTGCGCGCGCTGGGCTTCCACAAGTTCATCAAGACCGTGTCCGAGGAGATCGTGGAGCTCCCCGGCGGCGTCAAGGTCATGATCCAGGCGCTCACCAGCCCCACCGACGGCCCCATCGGCGACTCCTCGCTGTGGGTCGAGGACGCCGACGGCACGCGCCTGCTCAACCAGAACGACGCCCGCCCCACCGACATGAGCGTGTTCCTCCAGCACGGCAGAATCCACGCCCACCTGCTCCAGTTCTCCGGCGCGATCTGGTTCCCGATGGTCTACGAGCTGCCCGACAACGCCAAGCGCGCCTTCGGGAAGCAGAAGCGCGAGCGCGGGTTCGACCGCTCGCTGCGGTACATCGACGACGTCAAGGGCGACTGGGTCTTCCCGATCGCCGGGCCGCCCTGCTTCCTGGACGACTCGCTGTACCAGTTCAACGACGTGTTCGGCGACGAGGGCAACATCTTCCCCGACCAGATGTCCTACGTGGAGTGGCTGGAGCGGCAGGGGCACGAGAACAACCTCATCCTGCTGCCCGGCTCGGTCGCCGAGGTGCTCGCCGACGGCTCCGGGTCCGTGGCCCACCCCGTGGACGACATCAAGGTCTGGTTCGAGAACAAGAAGCAGCACCTCGACGAGTTCAAGGAGCGGATGCAGCCGCGCATCGCCGCGGAGAAGGCGTCCTGGTCCCACCCCGAGATCGACGTCCTGGAGACCCTGCGCGAGCGCATCGAGCCGCTCATGGAGTCCGCCGAGCACATCGCCACCGGCATCGGCGGCCCCGTGCGCTTCGACCTGACCGCGCCCGACTCCGACCAGGTCGTCGAGTCGATCGTGTTCGACTTCCTGGAGCGGAAGATCCACCACGACGACGGCGGGAAGGTCCGCTACCGGTTCCGCACCGAGCGGCGCCTCATCGAGCACCTGCTCCACATCCGCGAGGTCGACTGGGTCAACTCGCTGTTCCTGTCGTGCCGGTTCACGGCCGCGCGCATCGGCCAGTACAACGAGTACGTGTACGCGTTCTTCAAGTGCCTCAGCGAGGAGCGCCTCCAGTACGCCGAGGGCTGGTACGCCGAGCAGCGCCCCGACGACGAGGACATCACGATGAACGGGTGGCAGCTCCAGCGCCGCTGCCCGCACCTCAAGGCCGACCTGTCGGTCTTCGGGAAGATCGAGGAAGGCGTCCTCACCTGCCAGATGCACGGCTGGAAGTGGAACCTGAAGTCCGGCAAGTGCATGACCTCCGTCGGACACGACATCAGGTCCTGTCCGGCCGACGAGGCCCCCGCGGCCTCGCAGGACAGGTCCTAGACGCACGGCGAAGGGCCCGGACCGCTCGGTCCGAGCCCTTCGCGCTCCCTACTCGTCGAGCGTGGTGCAGGCGCCCGCCACGTAGCCGGACTGGCCGTTCCAGTTGACGTGGTCCCAGTAGGTCCAGCCCTGGACGCCGCAGACGGTGTAGGGCCCGCCCTCGACGATCCCGCACCAGGGCACGGAGACGCCCTGCGGGATGATCCCGTCGATCGGGGCGTTCGTGTTCGGCTCGCGCCGCAGGTTCACGCCCGCCAGGGTCGTGACCGATCCGATCGCCTCGCACTGCGGGTTCGCCTCGGCGACGGCCGCGGGCGCGGCCTCCGCCTCCGGCGCCGGTGCGGCGCCCGCGGCGCCGCCGGAGAACAGCGTGAAGACCAGCGCCGCCCCGACCGCCGCGACGCCGAGCCCGGCCCTGGCCGCCGTGCCCCTGCCTGTGATGCCCTGCCGCATGATGAAATCCCCTCCCGGGCCGGCGAGCGCCGGCCCCGTCCCATGATGGGGACTCGTCGATGCGGCCGCAGGCGGTCGGCGAAGCGGGGGCTGTCCGATATCGGACCGGCTAGCCGTCGATCCCGAACTCGCGGATCATCGCGAGGATCTGGGTCTTGTAGAACTCGTCGACGTTGTCCTGCACCGGCAGGGACCCGAACGCCTCCATGACGACCAGGCCGAACACCCGCACCCACGCCGAGGTGAACGTGAAGATCCACGACAGCGGCAGCGGCTCGCCCACGATGAACGCCGAGCACTTGTCCATCAGCTCGCTCTGGAGGCCCTCGGAGATCTCGGGCATCTCGACGGGCCCGGCCGGGGGCAGCTCGCCGTTCTCGGTCTTGCGGTAGAACGCGGCCATCTCGCGCCCGCACAGCTGCGAGTGCTCCAGGGACTTCAGGGTCACCGGGTCGACGTTCTCGGGGGACTGCTCCAGGCGCACGCCGTTGATCGACATGGCGCTGTTGGCCTCGGGGTAGGAGATCATCAGCTCGAACTCGCGCCGGTTGCCCACGGCCCAGGCCCGGAACGCCCAGATCCAGGACTTCATCCGTTCGAGGTGGGCGTCCGGCGGGGAGGCGTCCATGGCCTTGCGGGTCTCGGCGATAAGTTCGTCGTAGAGGTCGCAGCAGGTGGCGATGAGCAGCGCGTCGAGGTTGTCGAAGTACCGGTAGAGCGCCGCCGGGGTGACTCCCACCTCCCGGGCGATGGCGCGGAGGGAGATCCCGCTCGGACCGTGCTCCTGGAGCTGGCGCCGGGCGCTCGCCTTGATCTCGGCGATGGTCTCCGCGCGCATGCGCTCGCGACGGGTCGGGCCACCCGCGGTGTTGGAAGTCACTGCTCTCCTCGAATTACGTTTTAGTGAACGGCGTTGACTCAATGAGGGGCGTTCATTAGAGTAAACGGCGTTAGCTAAATGATCAACGCTTACCATCGTACCGCCGACCGGACCTCCGGCACCAGCGGTCGCAGCCTCCCTCTCCGCTGAACACCCATAGGAGAAACCTCATGTATTCCCTGCTAGGCCGGGCGGTCATCAAGACCCGCTGGGCGATCCTCGCCGGCGTCGCCGCGGTCTTCGCCATCGGCGCGACCTGGGGCCTCGGCGTCTTCGACGAGTTCACCGACGGCGGGTACGTCTCCCAGGAGTCCCGCTCCGTGCTCGACGCCGAGGCCATCGAGGAGGAGTTCGGCTCCATCGGCGCCGAAGTCGTGGTCCTGTACTCCTCCGACACCCTTACTGTGGACGACCCGGCCTTCGCCGACGCCGTCCAGAGCGCCGTGGCCGACATCAACGGCATCGACGACGTCGACACCGCCGCCTCCTACTACGAGACCGGCCAGGAGGGCTGGGTCTCCGAGGACCGCCACGCCACGTTCGTCCCGGTCACCCTCGCGGGCGCCTCCGACGAGGAGCGCGCCGGCGTCTTCTCCGGCATCGAGCAGGAGCTGCGCGACGCGGGCGACACCGCCGACCTGGACGTCCGGCTCGGCGGCGGCGCGGCGATCTTCGCCGACCTGAACGAGCAGGTCCAGCACGACCTGGAGATCGCCGAGATGATCTCCATGCCGATCCTGCTGCTCATCATGATCCTGGTCTTCGGCGCCCTCGTGGCCGCCTCGCTGCCGCTGCTCATCGGCGGCATGTCGATCCTCGGCGGCTTCGCGATCACCCGCGTCATCACCGAGTTCACCGACGTCTCGGTGTTCGCCGCCAACGTCATCACCATCATCGGCCTCGGCATGTCCATCGACTACTCCCTGTTCGTGCTGCGCCGCTTCCGCGAAGAGCTCGCGCAGGGACGCGACAAGCGCACCGCCGTGATGAACACCGTCGCCACCGCCGGGCGCACCGTCATGGTCTCGGGCCTCATCATCGTCCTGTCGATGGGCGGCCTGCTCCTGGTCGACGTGCCGTTCCTGCACGGCATCGCGTACGGCGTCATGTCCGCCGTCGGCGTCGCCATGGTCGCCGCGCTCGTGGCCCTCCCCGCGGTCCTGTACCTGCTGGGCCACAACGTCGACAAGGGCCGCCTGCCGTGGCGGCGCAACGCCGCCCCGAAGACCGACACCGGCTTCTGGCACGGCCTCGCCGCGGGCGTCATGCGCCGCCCCGTGCTCGTCCTGCTCCCCGTCCTCGCATTCATGGCGCTCCTGGCGAGCCCCATGCTCGACATGCAGTTCGGCGGCGTCGACGAGCGCGACATGCCCGAGGACGCCGAGTCCCGCGTGGTCACCGAGACGATCGCCGAGGACTTCCCCGGCGGCGAGGAGGAGACCTTCCAGGTCATGGCCGTCGGCGACCAGGCGGCCGTCGCCGCGGTCCAGACCGAGCTCGAAGCCCTCGACCTCGTCGACGGCGTGCGGCCCGCCGCCGAGCCCACCGCCGACGCGATGCTCTTCGAGGTCCTCTACGACCTCGACCCGTTCAGCGCCGAGGCCCGCGGCCTCATCGAGGACGCCCGCGCCATCGAGGCCGACGGGGTCGACCTGTACGTCACCGGCGGCGCGTCCGACCGCGTCGACATGCTCGAAGCGATCGGCGACGGCCTGCCGTACATGCTCGGGTACATCGTCATCGTCACGATGGTCGTGCTGTTCCTCGCGTTCGGCTCGATCGTGCTGCCGATCAAGGCGGTCCTGATGAACGCCGTCTCGCTGGGCGCCGCCCTCGGGGTCGTGGTGTGGATCTTCCAGGAGGGCCACCTCTCGGACCTCCTGGGCTTCACGCCCTCGGGGTACATCGACCCGTCGAACCTGCTGCTCATGATCGCGCTGCTGTTCGCGCTGGCCACCGACTACGAGGTGTTCCTGCTGTCGCGGGTCCGCGAGGAGTGGGACCGCGGGGCCGACAACCGGACCGCCGTCCTGCGCGGCATGCAGTCCACCGGCTCGATCATCACCGCCGCGGCGGCGATCCTCATCGTGGTGGTCGGGGCGTTCGCATTCAGCGGCATCACGTTCATGAAGATGATCGGGCTCGGCATGGCCGTGGCGATCCTCCTGGACGCCACCGTGGTCCGGATGCTCCTCGTCCCCGCGACGATGCGCCTGCTGGGCCGCGCCAACTGGTGGGTCCCGGGCCCGCTGGGCCGCCTGTACGCCAAGTACGGCATCAAGGAGTCCGACGAGGCCGCCCCGTCGGCCGAGGAGCGGACCCCGGTCAAGGTGTGAGCGCCGCCCAAGCCTGAACCACAAGGGAACCAGGGGCCCGTCCGGAGCGATCCGGGCGGGCCCGTTCGCGTTGCGGGAGTGGCGTACGCGCTGCTCGTCCCGGTTCGCACCCCTGCTAGAGGGGGCATCGAACAATATCCAAGAATTTAAGTTGAGCCATTGACTTTAGGCAAGCGGTTGCATAGATTGATGTGATCTAGGAGCCAACCCCCTCCGAAAGGTCCCAATACCCTATGACCGACAACGATGTCGCTGTGGTGCGCCCGAAGCGGCGCAGCTCGGGCCCACCGCCCGAGACCGCCGCACCCGCGCCGCCCCCGGCCCCGAACAAGGGCCGCGGGACGATCCGCACGCGCGAACGCTGGGCCGCCCTGAGCTTCATGTCCCCGTGGATCATCGGCCTGCTGGCCATCACCATCGGGCCCATGGTCGCCTCGTTCTACCTCTCGTTCACCGACTACAGCCTCGGCTACGGCGAATGGGTGGGCGGCGAGAACTACGCCCGGATGTTCGAGGACCCGCGGCTCGCCAACGCCGTCAAGGTCACCGCGGTCTACACCTTCGTGTCGGTGCCGCTCCAGCTCGCCGCCGCGCTCCTCCTCGCGATCGTCCTCGACCGGGGCCTGCGCGGGATGAGCTTCTACCGCTCGGTGTTCTACCTGCCCTCGCTGCTC
This sequence comes from Glycomyces mayteni, assembly GCF_042428885.1. NCBI lineage: Bacteria > Bacillati > Actinomycetota > Actinomycetes > Glycomycetales > Glycomycetaceae > Glycomyces > Glycomyces mayteni. The sequence goes on along the minus strand of NZ_JBHMBP010000003.1, from coordinate 17,447 downwards.
GGCGGCTCGGTCGCGATCGCGATCATGTGGCGCCAGATCTTCGGCACCGAGGGCCTGGTCAACCAAGTCCTGGCGATCTTCGGCGTCCAGGGCGAGGGCTGGGTCTCCCACCCCGACTACGCCCTGGGCACCCTGATCATCCTGCACGTGTGGACGTTCGGCTCGCCGATGATCATCTTCCTCGCGGGGCTGCGCCAGATCCCGCAGATGTACTACGAGGCCGCCAAAGTGGACGGCGCGGGGCCGCTGCGCCGCTTCTGGAGCGTGACGATCCCGCTCCTGACGCCCATCATCTTCTTCAACCTGGTGCTCCAGATCATCAACTCGTTCCAGTCGTTCACGCAGGCGTTCATCATCTCCAGCGGCAAGGGCGGCCCGGCCGACTCCACGATGTTCCTCACGCTCTACCTGTACGACCAGGGCTTCACCCAGTTCGACATGGGCTACGCCTCCGCGATCGCCTGGCTCCTGCTGGCCATCATCGCGATCTTCACCGCGCTCAACTTCCTGATGTCGAAATTCTGGGTGTTCTATGGCGACAACGACTGAGACGACGGCGGCCCCCGCCGCCCCGGCCCGCCGCCGCGCCGAGCGCGGCCCCGCGATCGGCCTGAAGCGCTTCGTCTTCCACCTGCTCCTGACCATCGCGGCGATGGTGATGATCTACCCGCTGCTGTGGATGCTCTCGGCGTCCTTCAAGCCGATCGACGAGATCTTCGCCGACCCGGGCCTGCTCCCCTCGACCTGGGTGTGGTCCAACTACTCCGAGGGCTGGAACGCCCTGCCGCACCCGTTCGAGAAGTACATCTGGAACTCGATGGTCATCGTGGCCGGCTCCATCGTCGGGAACCTGGTGTCCTGCTCGATGGCCGCCTACGCCTTCGCACGGCTGCGGTTCCCCTTGCGCGGCATGCTGTTCGCGGTGATGCTCGGCACGATCATGCTGCCGATCCACGTCGTCATCATCCCGCAGTACATCCTGTTCAACAACCTCGGCTGGGTCGACACGTTCTGGCCGCTCATCGTCCCCAAACTCCTCGCCACCGACGCGTTCTTCGTGTTCCTCATGGTCCAGTTCATCCGCGGCCTGCCGCGCGAGCTCGACGAGGCCGCCTCGATCGACGGCTGCGGCTACTGGGGCACCTACCTGCGGATCATCATGCCGCTGTGCATGCCCGCGCTCGCGACGACCGCCATCTTCACGTTCATCTGGACGTGGAACGACTTCTACTCGCAGCTGATCTACCTGCGCGACGTGGACCTCCAGACCGTGCCCCTGGCGCTGCGCCTGTTCATGGACTCCACCGGCACCACCAACTGGGGCGCCCTGTTCGCGATGTCGATCGTCGCGCTGGGCCCGATCTTCGGGTTCTTCCTCGCCGGCCAGCGGTACCTCGTCCGGGGGATCGCCACGACCGGCATCAAGTAACATCCGGCATACATTCCCTCACATAGTCCTGAAAGGACGGAAGAATGCGCAAACCCAACCCCTCGGGCGTCTCGCGGAGGACGCTCGCCAAAGCCGGGATCTTCGGCGCGGCGGCCGCACCCCTCCTCGCGGCCTGCGGCAACGACGGCGGCGGCGGCGACGACGGCGACGGCGAGCTGGACTTCTGGTGGTGGGGCTCCGACCCCCGCCACGAGTACACCCAGAAGATCGTGGACGCCTTCCTCGCCAAGAACGAGGGCCTCACGATCAAGCCCAGCCCCAACGAGTTCGACGCCTACTGGGACGCCCTCAACGTCTCCGTCTCCGGCAACAACGCCCCCGACGTGATGCAGCAGGACGACCGCTACCTGCGCGACTACGCCGACAAGAACGCCCTCCTGGCCCTCGAAGAACTCGACGTCGACCTGTCGAACATCGAGGAGTCCACCCTCAAGACCGGGCAGTTCGACGGCAAGACCTACGGCATCCCCACCGGCGTCAACGCGTTCGCGCTCCTGGTGAACCCGGCGATCGTCGAGGCCGCGGGCGTCGCGATGCCGGACGACACCGCCTGGAGCTGGGAGGACTTCCTCGCCTTCACCGCCGACGTCTCCGCGGGCGGCGACGCGATCGGCAGCTCCGGCCTCTCGCTGAGCAACGAGTCCCTGTTCAACGTGTTCGCCCGCCAGAAGGGCGAGAGCCTCTACACCGACGAGGGCACCCTCGGCTTCACCGAGGGCACCATGAACGAGTGGTGGCAGCTCGTCCTCGACCTCCAGGCCGCCGGGGGCATCCCCGAGTCCTCCCAGATCGTCGAGTACGCCGCCGCCGGCCAGGACCAGTCGCCGCTCGCGACCGGCACCGGCGCCTCGGAGTTCTACTGGACCAACCAGATCGGCGCGATCCAGACCGTGCTCGGGGCCGACCTCGTCCTGCTGCGCCCGCCGGGGGAGTTCACCGGCTCCCAGACGGGCCTGTTCCTGAAGTCGGCCATGTTCTGGTCCGCCGCCCGCACCACCTCCGACAAGGCCGCCGCGGGCGAGCTCATCGACTTCCTGCTCAACAGCGACGAGTCCCTCGACCTCATGCTCGGCGACCGCGGCCTGCCCGCCAACATCGCCCAGCGCGAGCGCATCCTCCCGCAGCTCCCCGCCGACCAGAAGCTCGGCGCGGACTTCATCGCCGCGATCACCCCCGACCTGTCCGAGGGCCCCGCGGTCCCGCCGGTCGGCTCCGGCGCCGCCGCCGACATCATGCGCGGCGTCTACGAGGGCCTGCTGTTCGGCAGCGCCACCGTCGAGGAGTCGACCGCCTCCTTCATCGAGCAGGTCAACACCGCCATCGGCGCTTAGGCGCCCTACCACTGCACGACCGGAGGGGACGGGCGCGGCCCGTCCCCTCCCGCATGCCGCACGGGTACCATTGGAGCGATGACCAGCCAGTTCGTGCTCACGCTCTCGTGCCCCGACCGCCTCGGCATCGTGTACGCCGTCTCCGGGTTCCTCACCCGCCGCGACGCGAACATCGAGGACTCCCAGCAGTTCTCCGAGCACGGCTCCGGACGCTTCTTCATGCGCGTCGAGTTCAGAACCGAGCACGCCCGCGACGAACTGGCCGTCGGCTTCGCCGAGATCGCCCGCGAATACGACATGGACTGGCAGCTCACCGACCGGGCCGTCAAGCCCCGCGTCCTCATCATGGCCTCCAAGCAGGGCCACTGCCTCAACGACCTGCTCTACCGCTTCCGCATCGGCGCCCTCCACGGCGAGGCCGCCGCGGTCGTCTCCAACCACCCCGACTGGGCCGACCTCGCCGCCTCCTCCGGCGTCCCCTTCCACCACCTGGCCGTCGGCCCCGGCGGGAAGCCCGCCCAGGAGCAGGAGGTCCTCGACCTCATCGAGGCCGAGAACATCGACGTCGTGGTCCTCGCCCGCTACATGCAGATCCTCTCGCCCGAGTTCTGCGCGAAGCTCCCCGGCCGCATCATCAACATCCACCACTCGTTCCTGCCGAGCTTCAAGGGCGCCCGCCCCTACCACCAGGCCCACGCCCGCGGCGTCAAGCTCATCGGCGCGACCTGCCACTACGTCACCTCCGACCTCGACGAGGGCCCGATCATCGACCAGGAGGTCGCCCGCGTCGACCACGCGATGACCCCCGAGGACTTCGTCTCCGCCGGACGCGACCTCGAATCGACCTGCCTCGCCCGCGGCCTCGCCGCCCACCTCGATCAGAGGATTCTCCTGAACGGGCATTCCACGGTCGTTTTCCGCTAGCGGATAATGGCCGCGTGACAGTCGCGAAAGAAGAGCAGCGCGAGATCGTGCTCCTGGGGTCCACCGGCTCCATCGGCACCCAGGCCATCGACATCGTCCGCGCCAATCCGGACCGCTTCCGCGTGACCGCGATCGGCGCGGGCGGGTCCAACCCCGCCCTCCTCGCCGAGCAGGCCGTGGAACTGGGCGCCGAGGCCGTGGCCGTCGCCGACGCGACCGCCCTCGAAGCCGTCCAGCTCCGCCTGTTCGCCGCCGCGAAGGAGCGCGCCTGGGACTCGGGCGGGTTCAAGATGCCGAAGCTCATCGCCGGACCGAACGCCATGACCGAGATCGCCGCCTGGCAGGCCCACACGGTCCTCAACGGCATCACCGGGTCCATCGGCCTCGCCCCGACCCTCGCCGCCCTCAAGGCCGGACGCCAAGTGGCCCTTGCCAACAAGGAGTCCCTCGTCGCCGGGGGCCCGCTCGTCGCCGAGGCCGCCGCCCCCGGCCAGCTCGTCCCCGTCGACTCCGAGCACTCCGCGCTCGCCCAGTGCCTGCGCTCCGGCGCGCCCGAGCGCGTCGCCAAGCTCGTCCTCACCGCCTCCGGCGGCCCCTTCCGCGGCCGCACCCGCGGCGACCTCGCCGAAGTCACCGTCGAGCAGGCCCTCGCCCACCCCACATGGGCCATGGGCCCGGTCGTCACCATCAACTCCGCGACCATGGTCAACAAGGCCCTCGAAGTCATCGAGGCCCACGAGCTGTTCGGCGTCGCGTACGACGACATCGACGTGGTCGTCCACCCGCAGTCGGTGATCCACTCCATGGTCGAGTTCACCGACGGCTCCACCATCGCCCAGGCCTCCCCGCCCGACATGCGCCTGCCCATCGGCCACGCCCTCGCCTGGCCCGACCGCCTCCCCGGCTCGGCCCGCCCCGTCGACTGGACCCAGGCCGCCGACTGGCACTTCGAGCCCCTCGACGAGACCGCGTTCCCCGCCGTCGCCCTCGCCAAGGACGCCGGCCGCGCCGGGGGCCTCGCGCCCGCGGTCTACAACGCCGCCAACGAGGAAGCGGTCGCGGCGTTCCGCGACGGGCGCCTCCCGTTCCTCGGCATCGTCGACACCGTCGCGCGGGTCCTCGACGACGCCCCGGAGTTCGGGCGGCCCTCCAGTGTCGCCGACGTCCTCGAAGCGGAGAACTGGGCGAGGTCGAGCGCCCGACGGCTAGTCTTGGCAGCGTCCGAGCGTTAGAAGGAGCTAAGTTGGCCGCTTACATCACCGGAATCGCCCTGTTCGCGCTGGCGATCCTCATCTCCGTGAGCCTCCACGAGTTCGGGCACATGCTCACCGCGAAGGCGTTCGGCATGAAGGTGACCCGCTACTTCGTGGGCTTCGGGCCGACCCTGTGGTCCTTCCGCAAGGGCGAGACGGAGTACGGCGTCAAGGGCGTCCCCCTCGGCGGCTTCGTCAAGATCGTCGGCATGACCCCCCTCGAAGAGGAGGAGGAAGACCTCGACGAGAAGGACCAGAAGCGGGTCTTCTGGCGCAAGCCGCTATGGCAGCGCACGATCGTGCTCGCCGCGGGCTCGGTCACCCACTTCATCCTCGGGTTCGTCGTCCTGTGGATCCTCGTGGCCTTCGTCGGGATCGGCGTCAACCCCGCGTACGCTTCGGCCGCAGCCGAGTCGGAGCAGGACGTCGCGGTCACCGTGGCGCCGTGCGTCGTCACCTCGGACCCGGCCACCGGCACCGCCGGGGACTGCGCCGAGGGCCAGATCGAGGGCCCCGCCGCCACCGCCGGGATCGAGGACGGCGACCGGATCGTGAACGTGGGCGGGACCGCCGTCACCGACTGGGACTCCCTCATCGCCACCGTCTCCGACCTGACGCCGGGCGAGGCCGTGGCCGTCACCGTCGACCGCGACGGCGCCGAGAAGACCGTCGAGGTCACCCCGTACGCCGCCGAGGCCGAGAACGCCGACGGCGCCGTCGAGACCGTTGCGCGCCTTGGCGTCACCATCTACGTCGACCCCGCGATCCCCTACACCGCCGCGGGCGCCGGGCCGATCGATGGGATCGGCGAGACCGTCTCCTACACCGGGGACATGTTCCGCGAGACGTTCGTCGCGCTCGGCCAGCTGCCCTCGAAGATCCCGCCGCTGTGGGACGCGATCATGGGGGAGGAGCGCTCCGAGGACACCCCCGTGAGCGTCGTGGGCGCCTCCCGCCTGGGCGGCGAGATGGTCCAGTACGACCAGTGGGCGATGTTCTTCATGCTGCTGGTGGTCCTGAACTACTTCATCGGCGTGTTCAACCTGCTGCCGCTGCTGCCGATGGACGGCGGACACATCGCCATCGCCTGGTACGAGAAGTTCCGGTCGTGGGTGGCCGCCAAGCGGGGCAGGCCCGACCCGGGCCGAGTGGACTACTTGAAGCTGATGCCGCTGACCTACGCTGTGATCGTCCTCCTGGGCGGCTTCATGCTGCTCACCATCACCGCCGACATCGTCAACCCGATCACTATCTTCAACTGACCAGCGAATCTGGGTGGAGACTAGCTCTATGACCGCAGTGAACCTCGGTATCCCCACCAAGCGCCACGATCACGAGATCGAGCCCCTGGCGCCCCGCCGCACGACCCGCCAGCTCAACGTCGGCGGCGTCCTGGTGGGCGGCGGCGCGCCGATCAGCGTCCAGTCCATGACCACGACCCGGACCTCCGACATCGGCCCGACGCTCCAGCAGATCGCGGAGCTGACCGCCGCGGGCTGCCAGATCGTGCGGGTCGCGTGCCCGACGCAGGACGACGCGGACGCGTTGAAGGTCATCGCGAAGCAGTCGCAGATCCCGGTCATCGCGGACATCCACTTCCAGCCGAAGTACGTGTTCGCCGCGATCGACGCGGGCTGCGCGGCGGTGCGCGTCAACCCGGGGAACATCAAGCAGTTCGACGACAAGGTCGGCGAGATCGCCAAGGCGGCGAAGGACGCGGGGACGCCGATCCGCATCGGCGTCAACGCGGGCTCGCTCGACAAGCGCCTGCTCCAGAAGTACGGGAAGGCCACCCCGGAGGCCCTCGTCGAGTCGGCGCTGTGGGAGGCGTCGCTGTTCGAGGAGCACGACTTCCGCGACATCAAGATCTCGGTCAAGCACAACGACCCGGTCGTCATGGTCAAGGCGTACCGCCTGCTCTCCGAGCAGTGCGAGTACCCGCTGCACCTGGGCGTCACCGAGGCCGGACCGGCCTTCCAGGGGACGATCAAGTCCGCGGCGGCGTTCGGCGCGCTCCTGTCGGAGGGCATCGGCGACACCATCCGCGTCTCGCTCTCGGCCCCGCCGGTCGAGGAGGTCAAGGTCGGCAACCAGATCCTGGAGTCCCTGGGCCTGCGCGAGCGCGGCCTGGAGATCGTCTCGTGCCCCTCGTGCGGGCGCGCGCAGGTCGACGTGTACACCCTGGCCGAGCAGGTCACGGCCGGTCTCGAAGGGCTGCCGGTGCCGCTGCGCGTGGCCGTCATGGGCTGCGTCGTGAACGGCCCCGGCGAGGCCCGCGAGGCCGACCTGGGCGTGGCGAGCGGCAACGGCAAGGGCCAGATCTTCGTCAAGGGCGAGGTCATCCGCACCGTGCCCGAGTCGCAGATCGTGGAGGTGCTCATCGAGGAGGCCGTGCGCCTCGCCGAGGAGATGGGCGCCGACCTGCCGGACGAGTTGAAGGAGCTCGCGGGGCCGGTCGTCAAGGTCCACTGAGTGTCGGATGGCCGACTCCCGACAATCGAACGGTTCCCTACGCTGGGAAGCAGCGGCAGTTCAAGCTGGGTGCGAACCGGACATCCCGCCCATCATGTGCAGAATTCCACATTGGTGACTCGGGGGATTCCGCCTGCCCGTCCCGGCGCGCCACGCATAATGACTGTCGTGCATGCACCCGTGGAAGGGGAGCCATCGACATGGGCAAGATCGAGCGCCAGATATCCGAGGGCGTCACCAAGTACTACTGGTACCCCGGAGAGAAGATCGACTGGATCCGGGGCGTCCTGACGCTCCTCGGCGGCGGGCTGCTGTTCGCGCTGATCTACGTCGTCACGAAGAACACGCTCCTCGCCGCGGTCGTGGCGGGCACGGCGGTCCAGGCGGTCGTCGGCGCCTACCTCGGCCGCCGGGACGCCGCGGGGCTCTCGGAGTTCCACGACCCGGCGACCGAGCGGCGCGAGGCCGTCATCGACGGCACCCGCGCGGCCTGGCGCGGCACCCTCCAGGGCCTGCTGTGCGCGGGCTCGGCGATGCTGGTGCTGAACATGCCGCACACGGGGTTCCTCGCCGACTGGGTGCTGCCGTTCGTGCCCTCGATCATCGGCGCGATCGCGCACTCCGGCGGGATGCTGTGGGAGCGGCTCGCGCAGGAGGTCACGGCCCCCGAGGCCGCTGCCGCGGCGGCGGAGGCCGACGCGGAGGAGCCCACCAAGGAGCTCGAAGCGGCCTGACCGCTTCGTCCGAGAGGCCCGCGCCCCTGACGGGGGGACGCGGGCCTTCGGCGTTCGCGGGGAGTGGTGAGCCGACGCAGGGCGACTGCACGCCGCCTGGGTTGGACAGGCGGGGCGCTCGACCGCGGGAGGTGTCGTACACCGCCGCCCCGGTCGGAACCGGACGGCGGAACTACCGCGGGAGCAGCGCCCCGCGTCGGCTCGGTAGGAGAGAGTCCTCGCGGGGTCCGGCCCAGCTCAAGGAGTGGACCGGAGATCTCAGGATGCCCATTCGGGATTCGAAACGCAAGAGGTTTTCTCCTCGCGAACCGCACTTTTCCGCGTCGTCTCGGTAACGGTGCAACAGCCGCCCCGCGGGCCCCGCGCGGGCCGTCGCTAGCATGGCCCGATGAGTTCCCGTCCCGCCCTGCGCCCCGGAAGGCAGAGTCCCCGCCGCAGCGTCCCCGACGCGATCAGCCGCCCGGAGTACGTCGGGAAGCCCGGCCCGGCCCCGTTCACCGGCACCGAGGTCAAGGACGCCGAGACGATCGAGAAGATGCGGATCGCGGGCCGGATCGCCGCCGACGCGCTCGTGGAGGCCGGGAAGGCCGCCGTCCCGGGCGCCACCACCGACCGGATCGACGCCGTCGCCCACGAGTACCTGTGCGACCTGGGCGCCTACCCCTCGACGCTCGGGTACCGCGGCTTCACCAAGTCCTGCTGCACCTCCCTCAACGAGGTCATCTGCCACGGCATCCCCGACTCCACGGTGGTGCGCGACGGCGACATCGTCAACGTCGACATCACCGCGTTCATCGGCGGCGTCCACGGCGACTGCAACGCCACGTTCCTCGCCGGGGACGTCTCCCAGGAGGCCCGCGACCTCGTCGAGCGCACCTGGAAGGCCACCTGGCGCGGCATCAAGGCCGTCAAGCCCGGCCGCCAGCTCAACGTCGTCGGCAAGGTCATCGAGGCGTACGCCGCCCGCTTCGGATACGGCGTGGTCCGCCAGTTCACCGGCCACGGCATCGGCACCGCGTTCCACTCCGGCCTCTACGTGCCCCACTACGACAACCCGAAGCTCACCGTCGAGATCGAGACCGGCATGACGTTCACGATCGAGCCGATGATCAACATCGGGACCGCCGACCACGACATGTGGGACGACGGCTGGACCGCCGTCACCAAGGACCGCAAGTGGTCCGCCCAGTTCGAGCACACGCTCCTGGTCACCGACGACGGCTTCGAGATCCTCACCCTCCCCACCGAGGGCGCCCCCGCGGGGACCCCCGCCGGACAGGCATAGCGAAAGGCCCGGCCGCATGTGCGGCCGGGCCTTCACTTTCCTTGCGGCACTACGTGATCCGGCGCTCGCTCGGCAGCGTCGCCTTCGTGAACAGCAGCGCCCCCGCGGCCGCCACCAGCGGCACCGCCAGCAGCATGATCGCGAAGCTCGCCCACGGCAACTCCCAGCCGTACATCACCTCGAACGGGTAGCTCCACCGGTACGGCCGGTTCAGGGCCTCGCGGATCACCGCGTACCCGAACACGCCCGCCACCGTGCCCAGCCCGGCGCCGAACAGCGCGATCACCGCCGTCTGCCACATCGCGAACCGCTTGCGCAGCCCCGGCGCCGCCCCGACCGCGCCGAGCGTCGCCATGTCCTTGCGCTGCTCCGCGATGATGAGGCCCGTCGACACGGCCGTCGCGCCCAGCGCGACCAGCGCGCACAGGCCCGTCACGGCGATCGTGAAGTAGAACATGAACGGGTCCGTGTAGTCCACGACCGAGAAGTACGCGTACACCTCGCCGCCGGCCAGCTCCTGGCTGAAGTCCGCCGCCAGCGCCTCCGCGGCGGCCTCGTCCACCTCGCCCGCGCCGCGCACCAGGAAGTTCTGCTCCCACAGGCCCGCGGTCATCCCCATCTCCTCGGCCGCGCCGGGGCTCAGGAACAGGCGGTTGTAGCCGAGCTGGCCCCGCTCCACGTACATCGCGGGGACCGCGAGCTCGCTCGTCTCCGCGGTGCCCTCGTCGACGATCCCCTCCTCCTCGTCGTAGACGGTGAGGGACCGCACCATCGTGAGCATGCCGTCGTCGGTGACCGCATGCTCGTCGGCCACCAGGACCCCGCCGGCCTCCAGCATCGCCACGGCCCGGTCGAGCTCGTCGCCCTCCAGGTCGGTGTAGGCGGCCACGACCTCAGGGTCGGTCGAGCCGGGAACGCTGTACAGCGAGCCCCATCCCGCGTCGGCCGACGTCTCGTCGCACCGCTCGTCCTCGCGCGCCGCCTCCACGGCCGCCCGCATGCTGTCGTCGTCCGAGACCTCGGTCTCCCAGTACGGGCACCGGTTCTCCTCGGGACGCACGAACTGCCACTGGCAGTCCACGGCCGTGCCCGGCTCGTCGGAGGTCTCGCCGCAGCCGTCGGACGGCGAGTACATCGCCACCGGCACCAGGCGCACCTCGCCGAGGTTCGCCTCCACGAGCGTCTCGGCCTCGGCGGACGCCGCGTCCCAGTCGATCGTCTCCGGATCAGGGGTGTTCATGTACAGCGACAGCGTCATGTCGCCCTGGGGGAGCAGCCGCTCCTGGCTCTGCTCCTGCCGCACCGAGTCCGCGGTCACGATCATTGAGAACGCCATGCCCGCCGCGACCACGCCGAGCACCGCGGCGATCGCCGGGGCCGCGGAGCCGCGGTTGCGCCCCGCCTCCCGCAGCGCCATCCGCGGCGCCAGCGGCAGCCACTTGCCGAGCCTCGCGGCGAACATCAGCAGCGCGGGCGTACACGCGACCAGGCCGAGCTGCGCCAGGACGATCGCCGCCGCGAGCAGCTGCACGTTCCAGACGATGACGCCGCCGACGCCCGCGGCGATGCCCGCCGCGAGGACACCGAGGCCGCCGAACAGCCACTTCTTCGAGCCCTTGCGGCGTCCCGCGCGTCCCGTCAGGGCCTCCACGACGTTGACGCGGGAGGCGCTGACCGCCGCCGCGAGCGCCGACAGGAGGCCCGTCGCGATCGCCACCCCCACGAGTGCCGCCTGGAGCGCGGGCATCACCTTCAGCCCCGCGCTGCGGTGGCCGACGAGCTGCTCCAGCCACGGGAGCCCCGCCGCGACGAGGCCGACGCCGATCACCAGCGCCGCCACGGCGGCGAGGAGCCCGAACAGCACGCCTCCGGCGAGCACGGTGGTGCGGATCTGCGCAGGCGTCGCGCCGTTGGCGCTCATGAGCGCGAACTCGCGGGTGCGGCGCCGCGCGCTGATCGCGAACGCGGGCCCGGCCAGGAGCACGACCTCCATGACGACGACGATCACGATGAGGCCGTAGATCGTCAGCTCCGAGTCGTTCACGGCCGCCGCGGTGTCCGCGTAGTCGCCCGAGGGCGGCGTGTCCAGCAGCGACTTCGACCAGACGGTCATGCCGAGCGCGTTGAGGGCTTCTGCCTGCTCCATCGTGAGCGGCTCGGGCGTGTCGACCAGCCAGCCGCTCGACTCGTCGCTGAACATCCCGCCGATGGCGTAGCGGTCGTTGAGGTTCCACGGCAGCTCCACGATGCCGCTGACCTCGTGGGCCCCCGCGCCGGAGCCTTCCTCGACCGACAGCTCGTCGCCGACGCCGAGTTCGAGGTATGCCGCGGCGGCCGAGCTGAGGACGACCTCGCCGCGGCCCGGCGCGGAGCCTTCGAGGTACTCCAGGCCCGCGTCCTCGTAGAGCGAGTCGCCGAGGTTGTACGCGAAGCCGAAGATCTGGCCGAGCCCGTCCGGGGTCTCGACCTGCACGGAGGTCCCGGACTGGTTGTAGGGGGTGTAGGGCACGATCCAGGAGCCGACGGGCAGCTCAGCGAGGATCTCCTGGTCGGTGACGCCCCTTCCGGGATCGTCCCAGTCGACCATGTCGTAGTAGGGCCACAGCTCGTTCCAGCTGTGCTGCTCGATCGGCGCGCCGGGCACGCCGAACTCGATGTACGCCTCGTTCTCGCCGAGGATCTGCGCGGCGGTCTCCTCGTCGGAGAGGTCCGTGGTGTCGTAGGCGCTGGCGGCGATGGCGACGGCGAGCAGCGGCAGGCCCAGGAGGGTGATCGACAGGGCCGACCGGCCCTTGTAGCGCCACGCCTCGCGGCGGGCGATGCGGAATCCGAGCCGCTGGCTCGCGAACATCACTGGGCCCCTTCGAGGAGCGTCTCGGCGTCGGCGAGCGGCGCGGACGAGTCCACGACGCGGCCGTCGCGCAGGAACACCACCCGGTCGGCCCAACCGGCGTGCCGGGCGTCGTGGGTGACCAGGAGCCCGGCGGCGCCCTCGTCGCAGCGGCGGCGCAGCAGCTTGAGGACCTCCTCGCCGGTCACCGAGTCGAGCGCGCCGGTCGGCTCGTCGGCGAGCACGAGCCGCCGGTCCCCGATCAGCGCGCGGGCGATGGCGACGCGCTGCGCCTGCCCGCCCGACAGCTCGTCAGGGAACCGGTCGCCCTGCTTGGCGTCCAGGCCGACCTCTTCGAGCGCGGCGTGCGCCAACGTGCGCGCCTTGCCTGCGGCCATCCCGTCGAGTTCGAGCGGCAGGGCCGCGTTCTCGGCAGCCGTCAGACTCGGCACCAGGTTGTAGTCCTGGAACACGTACCCGACGCTGCGGCGGCGCAGCGCCGCGAGCTTCTTCTTGTTCAGGGACGCGAGGATCGTGCCCTCGACCAGGACCGCGCCGGACGTCGGGGCGTCGAGCCCCCCGGCCAGGTTGAGGAGGGTGGACTTGCCGGAGCCGGAGGGGCCCATGATCGCCACGAGCTCCCCGGCATCGATGCGCAGGTCGGTGTCGACGAGGGCGTTGACGGCGTTGTCGCCGTCGCCGTGGACGCGGGTGACGCCCTGGAGTTGCAGAACGGACATGGTGGGGGTCACCGCTTCTCTTGGAGGACTTCGGTCTCGGACTCGTCGGCGTGCTGGGGGAACGGGCGGGGCTCGGGCCGGCCGGTGCGGGCCACGACGGCCTCGGTGTGGTCGAGCCACCTGATCTCGGCCTCCGCGCGGAAGATCATCGACTCCAGGACCAGCCGCCACGCCAGCTCGGGCTGGTCCTCGGCGGCCTTGAGCCGGGTGTACTCCTGAAGGAGCCGGAGGGTGGCCGTCCGCTGCCGCTGGATGACGTCGGCGACGTCCACTCCGGGGGTGGTCACGGCCAGGGCGAGCTTGATCGTCAGCTCGTCGCGGGGCCGGTCGGCGGCCTGCACGGGGGAGGCGAACCAGCCCGCGAGGTGGCGGCGCCCGGAGTCGGTGATCCGGTAGGGGCGCTGGCCGGAGTCGTTCTCGGGGAGGGCCTCGACGAGCTCGTCGCGTTCGAGCCGGTTGAGGGTGGTGTAGACCTGGCCGATGTTGAGCGGCCAGGTGTTGCCGGTGGCGCTCTCGAACGCGGAGCGGAGCTGGTACCCGTAGGCGGGTCCGCGTTCGAGCAGCGCCAGGAGGCTGTGCTTGACACTCATGTGCAACCTCGCATCGCTGGGGACACTCTTCACCGTGAAGAGATACTCAGTAGGGTATAGCGGGTATGCAAATGATGGATACGCGGTATGGGTTCTTGATGCGATCCCAGGTCAGCGGGTTACTCGGGCCGTCCGGGCCACGGGTCGGCCACGGCCTGGCCGACGGCGAGCCGCCACCGCGCGAGCGCGACGGCCGCGGCCGAGTACATGTCGAGGCACAGCCGCCGCTCGTCCGGGTCGGACGCGGCCACGCCCGCCCGCCACGTGGTGGCGACGCTCTCCTCCACGGTCGTCAGCAGCTCCTGCGCGGCCGCCGCGTCGCCGATGACGCCGACGTCGTAGGACGGCTCGGGCGGGGGCGCGTCGGCGCCCGAGGCCGCGTAGTGGTCCAGCAGCACGTCGCGCCGGGACCGGTGCTCGGATTCGAGGGCCTCGGCCCGCTCCCTCGGATCGCCGTCGAGGTGCACGGCGGCGGCCCCGTAGGCGTAGATCGCGGCGTACTCGGCGGCCAGGCCGGTGTCGATCGCGGTCACGCGATCACCGCCGCGTGGGCCGCGCGGCTGGCGGCGATCTCGCCGAAGAGCACGGCGTAGTCGGACTGGGTGGTCATGCACGCCTCGGCGGCCTCGGCGCTCCCGGCGGTCTCGGCGTCGGCGAGGGCGCCCGCGTCGGCCAGGGCCGCCGCTTCCTCCTCCTCCGCGACCCTGCTCGGGCGCAGCAGCCGCTCCAGTGTCGCGGCGTGTGTGCGGTGGTCTTCGGCGATCTCGTTGTATCCCAAGGCTTCTGCTCCTTGCGCGAGTGCGCGCGCGGTGCGGAGCGCGGCGGTGAGGTCGGCGTCTGCGGTGATGATCTGGCCCGTCTGACCGGTGCAGCCCGCGGCCGTGAGGACGGCCGCGCCTACCAGGAGTCCGCGTCGAGTCGTGAACACACACCCAGTTTCCCAGGCTGCCTTTCCATTCTGACTCCGGGCGGTTAATCTCGGCGAATTAGGCGATAGGAGAGGAGTGCGCATGGGAAACGAGCAGCGCGCCGAAGTGGAATCGATCCTCGACCCGGCGGTGTCCGCCGCGGGGTACGACTTGGAGGGGCTGACGGTCACCAAGGCCGGCCGCAGACTCCTCGTCAGGGTCCTTGTGGACAAGGACGGCGGGATCAGTCTGGACGATGTGGCCGTTGTCTCGAAAGCGTGCTCGAAGGCCCTGGACGAGGCCGAGTCCACGGGAGGACCCTTCGCGGACACCGCATATACCCTGGAAGTGTCGTCGCCGGGGGTCGACCGTCCGCTGACCGAGCCCCGGCACTGGCGGCGTAATATTGGGCGCTTGGTAGCCGTGAACATCGGGGAGGAGCCCGTGAAAGGGCGGATCGCGGATGCCAGCGAGCGGGGGATTGAACTAGAGGCCGACGGCGTGCGCCGTTCGGCCACCTATGCCGAGCTGGGGCCCGGCAAGGTGCAGATCGAGCTGCGATGAGCGTCCGAAGGCGACGCCACCGGCTCGCACGCCTTGAACGGCCGCGGTGAGGACAACTCAAGACTTAAGGAGAACGGGTGCATATCGACCTGGCCGCGCTGCGGTCGCTGGAACGCGAGCGCGACATCCCTTTCGAGACAATCCTCGGCGCTATCGAATCGGCGCTGCTGACCGCCTACAAGCACACCCCCGGGGCCGATGAGCGCGCACGAGTCGTGGTCAACCGCGACAGCGGGATCGCCAATGTCTTGGTACCCGTGTTGGACGAGGAGGACGAGGTCGTCTCCGAGCGCGACGACACCCCCGAGGGCTTCGGCCGGATCGCCGCCCAGACCGCGAAGCAGGTCATCCTCCAGCGGCTGCGCGAGGCGGCCGACGAGGTCAACTACGGCGAGTACTCCGGCAAGGAGGGCGACATCGTCACCGGCGTCGTCCAGGCCCACGGGGAGCGCAACGAGCGTGGCATCGTCACCGTGGACCTCGGCAAGATCGAGGCGACCCTCCCGTTGAACGAGCAGGTGCCCGGCGAGACCTACGAGCACGGGAAGCGCATCCGCGCCATCGTGATCCAGGTGAACCGGACCGCCCGCGGACCCCAGATCACCCTCTCCCGCACCCACCCGGCCCTGGTCAAGAAGCTGTTCGCGTTCGAGGTCCCCGAGATCGACGAGGGCGCCGTCGAGATCCCGGCGATCGCACGTGAAGCCGGTCACCGTTCCAAGATCGCGGTGCGCGCCACAACGAAGGACGTCAACGCGAAGGGCGCGTGCATCGGCCCGATGGGCTCGCGCGTGCGCGCCGTCATGAGCGAGCTCGGCGGCGAGAAGATCGACATCGTCGACTGGAGCGCCGACCCCGCGCAGTTCGTCGCGAACGCCCTCTCCCCGGCGAAGACCCTGTCGGTGCGGGTCGTGGACGAGTCCACGCGCTCCACCGAGGTGATCGTCCCCGACTACCAGCTTTCGCTGGCGATCGGCCGGGAAGGGCAGAACGCGCGCCTTGCGGCCAGGCTCACCGGTTGGCGGATCGACATCAAGTCCGACGCGCACGTGTCCGGCGGCACGAAGGAGGAGACCGGCCCGGCCGGTGGCGGCCGCCGCTCCGGGAGGTAGACTTATTAACGGATCGCAACGTGACGCAGCGGTAGTCCGCACCTGTGTGGGATGCCGCAGACGCGCTTCCGCTTCCGAGCTGCTGCGCGTCGTCGTCCAACGCTCTGAGGGTTCCCAGAATCGCTTGATTCCGGACCTGCAGCGCCGCCTCAGCGGCCGCGGAGCCCATGTGCACCACTCTACGAACTGCCTTGACCAGGCAGTTCGCAAGCGTGCGTTCGCCAGGGCCCTCAGGATAGACGGAGCCGTGGACGTCGCCATGGTGCGAGCCCTTGTCGAGTCGGAGTCGGCCGAGAGGCCGACTCCCGCACACGAAAAGCAGGTAGAGACCGAATGAAGACCACGCGATGAAGTTCTCCCGATGAACTGGTTGTCAGTGGAAGGCTGAGGTCGGCGGGCGCTGCCCGTACGGCCTCGAATGTGAGGAGTGCAGTGGCAGCAAAGCCCCGCGTACATGAACTTGCCAAGGAACTGGGCACGACGAGCAAGGACTTGCTCGCGAAGCTCGGCTCGATGGGCGAGTTCGTGAAGTCAGCGTCGAGCACGGTCGAAGCGCCGGTGGCGCGTCGGCTGCGGCAGGAGTACGACGCCGCACAGGGCGCCCCGGCAGCGTCGGCCGGGAAGACCGAGACCCCGACGCCGGCCGCCCCCGTGAAGCCCGCGGCGTCCAAGCCGCGCCCGGCGGCGCCGAGCCCGTCCAAGATCATGCAGGCCAAGGTCGACGCCAAGGACGCCAAGTCCGAAGCGAAGGCGGAGGCCGAGGCCAAGAAGGCCGCGAAGAAGGCCGCCCCGAAGCCGGGTGCGGCCGCCGGTCCGAAGCCGGGCCCCAAGCCCGCTCCGGCCCCGCTCCAGCCCGAGATCAAGCCCGCGTCCGCCCGCGACATCGAGGTGGCCGCGGAGCAGAAGCGCGCCGAGGAGCTGCTCAAGCGCCAGCAGGAGCAGGCCGAGGCCGCCAAGCGCGCCGCGGCGGCTCCCAAGCCCGGCCCGAAGCCCGCTCCGGCCCCGGCCGCTCGTCCGGGCGCGCCGAAGCCGGGCCCGAAGAACCCGTTCGGCGTCGGCGGCGGCACGCCCGCCCCGAAGTCGCGTCCCGCTGACGGCGGCGCCGAGCGCCCCGGCGGTCCCCGCCCCAGCCCGCGCATGATGCCTCCGCGCCCGAACCCGGGCATGATGCCCGGTCGTCCGGCCGGCGGCGGTCGTGACGGCGGCGCGCGCGGTGCCCGCGGCGGCGGTCGCGGCGGCCCCGGCGGCGGCGCC
>NZ_JBHMBP010000023.1:0-556 GCF_042428885.1 Glycomyces mayteni | reverse complement strand
CTGGCCCTTTAACCTGCTTACCCGTTTTGGGATCAAATGCGCCTAGGTGTTCGCCATCACTGGCACGATACCCTTCAAGCTCACCGTGCTGGGAATCCCATTCATAAATTTTACGTTTTTTATCGCCATACCATCGGGCCCGCTTACCACCACCACCTTGTTTAGGTGTTTTAGGATCACCTCGCTTTAACTCTCCAAGTCCCTTTATGTCTTCTGTTTTAGGTACTGGATGATAATCATGGCCGTAGTCTTTAGTCCCCTTGCGAGGCTTGTTCTTTTCCTCATTTAACTTATTTTCTGCATCCTTCGCTTTTTTCTCCTTTTGTTTCCGGCTCTCCATCGCCCCGGTAAGTGCAGCCTTATCTCTGGATAAGGATTCATTCATTGCGTTTAAAGATGCCTGAGCCGCTTTTAATTTCTCATTCTGATTCTGAATATCCTTATCAAGATAGCGAACCTGATCCTGCCACCCGGAGCCATATTCATGAGGCGGGTTATAAGTCACAAAATCATCTTTATTTGCCTCTGCCTCTTTTACCTTTTTATCGGCTTCCTG
>NZ_JBHMBP010000022.1:0-562 GCF_042428885.1 Glycomyces mayteni | reverse complement strand
CTTGTGTTCGGCCAGGCTGCTGGCCTCCTCGCAGTGGGTGCCATCGTCGAGCCGCAACAGCTCGGCAATCTCGTCCAGACTGAACCCCAGCCGCTGTGCCGATTTCACGAATTTCACCCGAACCACGTCCGCCTCCCCATAGCGGCGGATGCTGCCGTAAGGCTTGTCCGGTTCCCGCAACAGGCCCTTGCGCTGATAGAAGCGGATTGTCTCCACGTTGACCCCGGCCGCCTTGGCAAAAACGCCAATGGTCAGGTTTTCCAAATTATTTTCCATATCGCTTGACTCCGTACATGAGTACGGAAGTAAGGTTACGCTATCCAATCCAAATTCAAAAGGGCCAACGTATGTCTGAACCACAAAACGGGCGCGGTGCGCTCTTCGCCGGCGGGCTGGCCGCCATTCTTGCATCGACCTGCTGCCTGGGGCCGCTAGTACTGGTCGCCCTGGGCTTCTCCGGTGCTTGGATCGGCAACCTGACGGTGCTGGAACCCTATCGACCGTTGTTCATCGGCGCGGCGCTAGTGGCGCTGTTCTTCGCCTGGAAGCGGATTTACCGGCC
>NZ_JBHMBP010000021.1:0-618 GCF_042428885.1 Glycomyces mayteni | reverse complement strand
GTCAGCCGCTCGCTATGGCGAACTCTGACGGGGGCCGGAACACCGGAAAAGACCGCACTGGGGTGCCGCCTTTTCCTCTCACACGCTGGGGCGTGCTCGTTGTTCCTCCGGGGCTGCGCCTTTTCCGCATGGGGCGGAAAGAGGCTGGCCTCCGCGGTGAAAGCTGAACGCAATCACCACGGACGTGACCGCCGCCGCCATGCCTTGGGGCATGTCCGCGGCTTGTGCAGCGGGGGCTGCGCATCACGCCGGTAAACCCGTCGTCTGAAGGAGAGAGATTGCATGTTTAATACGGATTCGCTTGCCTGGCAGTGGCATATCCCGGAGCTGGCCCGGCAGATTTACCCGTGGGTCAGCTGGCTGTACCGGGAGTATTACAGTCTGGCCGGTTTTTTTCTGGTTATCGGCCTGTTTTTCGGTCTGGCTGAACTCTGGGCCGGCCGAATGCGTTTTGTGGGGCTGAGCCATAAGGCGCGGCGGGAGTATGCCGATCGCTATAAGCGCGATAATAACCGGACTGTGCCATTTTCGGTGCTGGCCTCGCTGGATTCACCCGGGCGGATGGTCAGGGCACGGCGACATGTCTGGAACTACGCGTACTGGCTGACCGGCGCTGCC
>NZ_JBHMBP010000020.1:0-639 GCF_042428885.1 Glycomyces mayteni | reverse complement strand
CCACCATTACCACCGGGTTTACTCCCGCCGTTACCAAACTCCCCCGGATTATAGTTATGAATATCTCCATTCGGCGTATGCGTCGTACCCCAGCCCGGCCCGCTGTTTGGATCCGTACCACCACCTGATGAAGGGCCACCTTTACCAGACGTACCGTTCACATTCCCACTGGCCTGACCACCATTATGTCCCAGACCTGAATTACCCGGACCTCGACCGTCTCCACCACTCATACCGTTTTCCTCTTTGACATTTAAAACAATAAATTAAAGCCAACATACTGTACATATACACAGTATAATTATTACCTTACTCCTCCCGTTTTCAGGTGTCAATATATGAGATTAGTTCTCATCTTCAGGCACAAAAAAGCGCCCGGAGCCACCTGTAAGCAGATCGCGTCTTTTCCCGAAAATTTCTCATGGCAACAAATTTTATTATTTAAGACATTCATCACACTTACATTTCAGATGGTATAGACACATCTGAAAGCTAACTGGCATGAGGAGAGGACCTGCGGTTAAACTGTTCGGGAAACCTGAGACGCCCGGAGGCCACTATGACGCACCTGAAACTGACTCCCGCTGAAGAAAAGCGCCTGGCGGACGCCTTTGTCGCTCAGGCACTGGCCATGGGCCT
>NZ_JBHMBP010000019.1:0-647 GCF_042428885.1 Glycomyces mayteni | reverse complement strand
CCAGGCGCATGTGGACGGTAACCTGGTTACCGCCCCCGCCTGGCCGGCTCATCCACAGTGGCTGGCGAAATTCGCCGCCCTGCTGGCGGAATAACCATACTGAGCCGGCGTTTTTGTTGAGCCACCCGCTCCCCTGCGGGAATCTATGCCTCAGCGCGGTGTTTAGTCTCGGGTAAACGCGCTGTTGTAAGTTATACCGATGGCGGGGATGCGCCACGATTTACCGCTTATCTTCAGGGGCCGGTTAAAAAACCAGCCCCTGATAGATTTATCGCTGCCCTGACGGGCATCATCAATTCAGCAACGCGATCTGCTTGACCACTATTTCATTGATTTTATAGATTATTTCAGGAGTTACGCGTTCTTTGATATCGCGGTCAACAAATACCCGAATGCAATATTTGATGATTTGATACTGATTTAACTTATCACCACATTCAATTAACGGTTTTATTTCGTAGCGGTTCTTAAGATCTTTCACCAAAAGCTTAACTTCGGTTTTATCCAGGTCTTTAAAGGCGCAGTCGGAGACAATATCAACGGCAAATTCATGTGGTTTGAAATGAGGCTGTAATACAGAAGTCAATAACCCGGTGAGTTGACTCTTCCACGCCTTATTTTCCTTGTCAGCGATGTTAGCTTTATAC
>NZ_JBHMBP010000018.1:0-682 GCF_042428885.1 Glycomyces mayteni | reverse complement strand
GTCGAAGTCGCGGAACTGCCGCGAGCCCTTGACCCAGATGTCGCCGGAGCGCAGGGCGTTCTTCAGCTCGGACAGGGCGCAGATTTCGTAGAATTTCCGGTCGAGGCCTTCCGGGGTGATCACCAGCGGCTTCCAGCGCGGCTTGATGAAGGCCGTGGGTGCATCGGCCGGCACCTTGCGCAGGTTGTCGGCGTTCATCTCACGCAGGGTCTGCACGGCTGCCAGCACGCCTTGCGCGGCCGGCGCGGCGCGCAGTTCCAGCACCTCCAGCAAGGCCGGCGTGTAACGGCGCAGGGTGGCGAAGTTCTCGCCGACCAGGTGCAGGTGGTCGAAGCCTTCCGGCCGGGCCAGCAGCTCGGCCTCGCTGACGCTCTCGGTGAACTCGTCCCAGGGAATCACCGCCTCGATGGCGGCATAGGGGTCGCTGCCGCTTTCCTTCGCTTCCAGCAGCGCCTGGCCGATCCTGGAGTACAGGCGCACCTTGTCGTTGATCGCCTTGCCCTGCTTCTGGAACTGCTGCTGATGCTTGTGCTTCGCGCCGCTGAACAGCTTGACCAGGATGCGGTCATGCAGATCGACCAGCTCATCGATCACGGTCGCGGTGCTCTCCAGCACCACGGCGGCCAGGGTCGCGTAGCGGCGCTGCGGCTCGAACTTACCGAGGTCTTTGGGCGTCATCTGC
>NZ_JBHMBP010000002.1:0-1290449 GCF_042428885.1 Glycomyces mayteni | reverse complement strand
CGCGGGCGCGGCCGGTGCGGCCGGCGGCAAGGGCGCCGGCGCGGCGGGCGCCCACGGCGGCATGATGGGCGGCGGCGGCCCCGGCGGCCGCGGGCCCGGCGACGACCAGGACCACGAGATGAAGTACTGGCTCGCCGAGGAAGAGGACACGTGGGGCGGCGGCCCGGAGGACGAGGACGACGACCCCTTCGCGTAGCACCCCCGCCTGAAGCAGGCCGGGTCCCGGAACCGCCACCGTGCAGGCGGCCCCGGGACCCGGTCTTTTTTATGCCCATCGCTCCCATGGGGACCGACGGGAGCGACGTATTGACAAGCGTAATTTGCCGGGATTAGAATCACCACTTAGGTATAGCGCTAAACCTATCTCATCCAGCCACTTCATACCTCCAAATTCCCGAAGAGATCGACGCTTGTCGATCCAATGTGTGGTGCCCGGAAAGCGCCCGAAATGGATCGGGACAGCGCCTCCCCCGAACAAGGAGTCATCATGAAACTCACGCGCCTCGCCATCGCGGCGGCGACTGCGGTCGTCGCCGCGGCGGCAGCGCTCGTCCCCGCCGCGGCCGTGCAGGCCGCCGGCGGCGACAACCTGGCGGCGGGAAGGACGATGACCGCCAGCAGCCAGACGCAGGGCTACACGGCCGCCAACGCCGCCGACGGCAACCAGGGCACCTACTGGGAGAGCGCCAACGGCGCCTTCCCGCAGTGGATCCAGGTGGACCTCGGCGCCGCCGCCGACGTGACCGAGGTGGTCCTGGACCTGCCCTCGCTCCCGTCCTGGCAGACCCGGACCCAGACGATCGAGGTGCGCGGCAGCGCCGACGGATCGGCCTTCACCACCCTCGCCGCGGCGCAGGGGTACACCTTCAATCCCAACAGCGGCAACACGGTGAGCATCGACCTCGACGCCGCCGACGTGCAGTACGTCAGGCTCGTCGTCACCGCCAACACCGGCTGGCCCGCCGCGCAGATCAGCGAGTTCGAGGTGTACGGCCAGTCCGGCGCGCCCTCGCAGACCGGCGAGCTGGCCGTGCACAAGCCGATCACCGCCTCCTCCACAGTGCACACCTTCGCGGCGGCGAACGCCAACGACGGGGACGTCACCACGTACTGGGAGGGCGCGAACGGGGCCTACCCGAGCACGCTCACGGTGTCGCTGGGGATCAACGCCGAGCTCGACCGCGTCGTCGTGAAGCTCAACCCCGATCCGGTGTGGGGCGCGCGGACGCAGACGTTCTCGGTGCTCGCGCGCGACGCCGCGGGCGGGGACTTCGCGCAGATCAAGGCGTCGGCGGCGTACGCGTTCGACCCGGCCTCGGGCAACACGGTCACCGTCCCCGTCTCGGGCACGTACGGCGAGATCCGGTTGCAGTTCACCGGGAACACGGGCGCCCCGAACGGCCAGGTCGCCGAGTTCCAGGTGTTCGGCGAGGCCGCGCCCGCCGCGGACCTGCTCGTGACCGGCATGTCGTGGAGCCCGGCCGCGCCGAGCGAGACCGACGCGGTGACCCTCTCGGCCCGCGTCGAGAACACCGGCGAGGTCTCCTCCCCCGCGAGCGCCGTGGACCTGACCGTGGACGGCGAGGTCGTCGGCAGCGCCGCCGTCGCGAGCCTCGCGGCCGGTGCGGGCCAGACGGTGAGCGTCCCGATCGGCTCACTCACGGCGGGCGACCACGAGGTGGGCGCCGCGGTGGACCCGAACGGGACCGTCGTGGAGAGCGACGAGGAGAACAACGAGTACACGCACGCGAACCCGCTGGCGGTCAGCGCGATCGCCACGTCGGACCTGGTGGCCTCCGCGGTCACGTGGACGCCGAGCAGCCCGTCCGCGGGCGACGCCGTCGAGTTCGGCGTGGTGATCCAGAACCAGGGGAGCCTCGCCTCGGCGAGCGGCGCGCACGGCGTCACGCTCAAGCTGATCGACAGCGACACGGGTGCGGTCGTGCGGACCTTCACCGGCTCGCACAGCGGCGTCATCGCGGCGGGCGCGAGCACCGGTTCGATCGGCCTCGGGTCGTGGACCGCGGTGGACGGCCAGTACACCGTGGAGGTCACAGTTGCCGTGGACGGCAACGAGCACGAAGTGAAGCAGGGCAACAACACCACGAGCCGGACCCTGTCGGTCGGGCGCGGCGCGGACATGCCGTACACGCTGGACGAAGCGGAGCACGCCACTCCGGGCGGGGGCGCGCAGATCCTCAGCCCGAACCGCAAGATCGGCGACCTCGCGGGCGAGGCGAGCGGCCGCCAGGCCGTGGTCCTCGACGGGACCGGCGAGTACGTCCAGTTCACCACCACCACGGACACGAACACGCTGGTGACGCGCTTCGCGATCCCCGACGCCGCGGGCGGCGGGGGCATCGACTCGACGCTGAACCTGTACGTGAACGGGCAGTTCGTGCAGCCGGTCGAGCTGACCTCGAAGTACGCGTGGCTGTACGGGGCCGAGGCGAGCCCGAACAACTCGCCGAGCTCCGGCCCGGCCAGGCACATCTACGACGAGGCGAACGTGCTGCTCGACGACGTGATCCCGGCGGGGTCCACGATCCGGTTGCAGAAGGACGCGGCGAACACCGCGGCCTACTACGCGATCGACTTCATCAGCCTCGAAGAGGTCGCGCCGCAGGGGAACCCGGACCCGGCCCGGTACGTCGAGCCCTCCGGGTTCACGCACCAGGCCGTCCAGAACGCGCTCGACCAGGTGCGCATGGACACCACCGGGAACCTCGACGGCGTGTACCTGCCCGCGGGCGACTACGCGACCGCGCAGAAGTTCCAGGTGTACGGCAAGGCCGTCGAGGTCATCGGGGCCGGGCCCTGGTACACCCGGTTCTACGCGCCGGAGAACCAGGAGAACACCGACGTGGGCTTCCGCGCGGAGGCCACCGCGAACGGCTCCGTGTTCTCCGGGTTCGCGTACTTCGGGAACTACACCAGCCGGATCGACGGGCCGGGCAAGGTCTTCGACTGGCAGAACGTCTCGGACATGACGATCGACAATACGTGGACCGAGCACCAGGTGTGCATGTTCTGGGGCTCCAACATGGACGGCATCCAGATCACGGACTCCAGGACGCGGAACCTGTTCGCGGACGCGATCAACATGACGAACGGCAGCACCGACAACCTGGTGCAGAACGTGGAGTCGCGGGCCTCGGGCGACGACAGCTTCGCGCTGTTCGCGGCCACCGACTCCGGCGGCGGCCTCCAGTCGGGGAACGTGTACGAGAACCTGACCTCGATCCTGACGTGGCGGGCCGCGGGCCTGGCGGTCTACGGCGGGACCGGGAACACGTTCCGCGACATCCACATCGCCGACACGCTCGTGTACTCGGGGATCACGATCAGCTCGCTGGACTTCGGGTACCCGATGGACGGCTTCGGATCGAGCCCGACCACCGACTTCGAGAACATCTCGGTGGTCAGGGCGGGCGGCCACTTCTGGGGGCAGCAGACGTTCCCGGGGATCTGGCTGTTCTCGGCGTCCAAGGTGTTCCAGGGCATCAGGGTGAGCGATGTGGACATCGTGGACCCGACGTACTCGGGGATCATGTTCCAGACCAAGTACACCGGCAGCCAGCCGGAGTTCCCGGTCGCGGACACGGTCTTCACCGACGTCTCGGTCACGGGCGCGCGGCTCAGCGGCGACGAGTTCCAGTCCAAGTCCGGCATCGGCATCTGGGTCAACGAGATGCCCGAGCCCGGTCAGGGCCCGGCGGTCGGTGAGGCGGTCTTCAACGGCCTCGAACTGAGCGGGAACAACGAGGACATCCGGAACAACACGACGACGTTCGAGCTGATCATCAACTAGGGGAAGGGGACAGGGCCCCGCCGAGGCGACTCGGCGGGGCCCTGTCGTGTGCGACTAAGCGCGCGGGCGCTCGATCACGGTGTTGCCGAACGGGGCGAGTTCGACGGTCTCGCCAGCGGCCTCGAACGCGACCGCCTCCGGGGTGAAGTTGAGCACGAACACGTAGTCCGTGGTCCCGTCGGTGCGGACCTGCGCGGTGACGCCCGCGGGGAGGTCCGCGTCGAGGGCGCGCTCCACACCGGACTCGGCGATGAGCCCGCCGTAGAAGTCCGCGAGGAAATCGGCCCCGGTGCGGGCGGCGATGAAGTACGCCTTGCCCTCGCCGCGGCGGTTCACCGTCAGGGCCGGACGGCCCGCGTAGAAGTCGGCGCCGTACGCGCCCAGGGGCTCGGCGGTCTCGGCGTGGATCAGCTCGCACAGCTCCACGGCCTCGTAGGACTGGCCGTTCCACTCGACCGCGTTGCGGTCCTCGGGGTACAGGGCGTCGATCTCCTCGGCCCACACGCCGAGCGTCTCGCGGAGCGGGCCGGGGAAGCCGCCCAGGAACGTGCGGTCGTGCTCGTCCACGTAGCCCGTCGCGTACGTGGCGACGAACGTGCCGCCGCGCTGCACGAACGCGTCGATCGCCTCGGGCACGCCGGGGCGCAGCATGTACAGCATCGGGGCGACGAGGACCTTGTACCGGTCGAGGTAGCCCGGGGTGGCGATGAGCGAGGAATCGATGACGTCGGTGGGGACGCCGCGCTCCCAGAAGGCCCGGTGGTGCTCCATCACGGTGCGCTCGTAGGCGGTCCGCTCCTGGAGCATGCCCTTCTGGTCCTCCAGGGCCCAGCGCAGGTGCCAGTCGTAGACCACCGCGACGTCGGCGGGCGTGTCGGTGCCGACCACGCCGTCGAGCTCCGCGAGGCGGGCGCCGACCTCGGCCACGTCCTTGAAGACGCGGGTCTGCTCGGTGCCCTCGTGGTCCACGACGGCGCCGTGGAACTTCTCGGAGCCGCCGCGGCCCTTGCGGAACTGGAAGTACTGCACGGTGTCCGAGCCGTGGGCCACGGCCTGGAGCGACTGGAGCAGGTGGACGCCGGGGCGGTGGAGCTTGGCGACGGGGCGCCAGTTCGTGGCCGAGGGCGAGGACTCCATGAGCATGAACGGCTTGCCCTTGAGACCGCGCGTCAGGTCGTGCAGGAAGGAGGCGCGGGCGCCCTTCGCCGCGTCCTTGTCGGTGCCGGTCCACTCGGGGTAGGAGTCCCAGGAGACGACGTCGAGGACCTGCGCGAGCCGGTAGTAGTCGACGCCCGGGTAGGTGCCCATGAGGTTCGTCGTGCACGGCACGTCGGGGGTGACGGCCTTGAGCGGGGCGGTCTCGTGGAGGTAGAAGTCCACGAACTGCTCGGTGGTGAACCGCATCCACTCCAGGTTGAGGCCGTGGATGTCCTGCTCGCCGCGGCCGTGAGAGGAGGGCGACTCGATGTGGGACCACTGGGTGTAGGTCTTGGCCCAGAAGCCGGTCCACCACGCCTGGTTCAGCTCGTCCAGGGAGTCGAAGCGGCCCTGGAGGTAGGTGCGGAAGCGCTCCTGGCACAGGTCGCAGTGGCACTCCCCGCCGTACTCGTTGGAGAGGTGCCACACGCCGAGCGCCGGGTGGTCCTTGTACCGCTCGGCCAGCGCGGTGTTGATCGCGGTGGTCTTCTCGCGGTAGACCGGGGAGGTGAGGCAGTGGTTGTGGCGGCCGCCGTGGAGGTTCTTGGTGCGGTCCTTGTTGACGCGCAGGACCTCGGGGTACTTGTGGCTCATCCAGCCGGGGCGGGCGCCGGTGGGGGTGGCGAGCACGGCGGTGATGTCGTTCTCGGCCATGAGGTCGAGGATCTCGTCGAGCCAGCCGAACTCGTAGCGGCCCTCTTCGGGTTCGAGCGCGGCCCAGGAGAAGATGCCGACGGACAGGGTGTTGATCCCGGCGAGGCGGGCCAGCCGCATGTCCTCTTTCCAGGTGGTCTCCTTGGTGGGGAGCCACTGGTCGGGGTTGTAGTCGCCGCCGTGCAGGAGGTGGGGGACGCGTCCGATGACGGGCGCGTGGCGGACGATCGGTCGGTTCACGGGTGGGTGCTCCTTGGGCCTGGTCTGCTTTACCGGTATAACGCTTGCCAGTACAAGCTAGGTCGCGTCCGGCGGCATGTCAATGCGATCCCAGGTTCCGGACCGGCGCCCCGGATCGGGGGCGCCGGTCGCGGGGCTCAGGCCAGGCCGGGGGCCGGGGCGTCCTCGAATTCGCCGGGGCGGGCGCCGCGGCGGTTCGGGGGTTCGGTCGCGGCGGCGTCGAGGTGGGCGCGGGCGAGGGTGCGGCCCTGGTCGTCGGCGAGCCAGAGGATGAGGCGGCCGGGGGTCTCGCGGGCTGGGACGGTGAGCTGGACGGCGGGCGAGAGGCGGAAGGGCTCGGCCTTGACCGGGTCGGTCGTCGTCTGGGCCTGCGGGACGGCGGTGCCGACGGGGGTCCCGGCGGGGACCCAGGCGGCTTGAATCGTGCCGGAGGCGGCGTCGGGGCCGTGGTGGGAGACGTGGACGTCGAGCGCGAAGGGCGCGGCGGGCGGTTCGATGTCGGCGCCGGCGGCGAGCGGGACCAGGTCGAGGACCAGGACGGTGTCGGCGTTGACGTCGGCGGGGACGGCCCCGCCCCAGTCCTTGGGCCGCCGGTCGGCGTCGAGGAGGCCCGCGGCCTCGTGCTCGACGTCGGCGAACTCGGTGTACACGTACCCGGCGAACCGGTCGTGGCGGCGCAGCTCCTGGGTCTCCCAGCGCAGGTGCCAGGCGCGTTCGAGGCTGGTGAAGCCCTCGCCGTACTCGCTGTTGATGATCGGGACGCCCGCGCGCGGGAACGACGCGTCGCCGTACAGGGACTTGTCGACGATGAAGTCGGGGCCGAGGCGGACGGGGAAGTCCTCCTGCTCGCCGGAGGCGAGGCGCGCGACGGCGTCCTTCCATCCGGCGATGCTCGGCTCGTAGTAGTGCCAGTCGAGGAGGTCGGTGCGCACGTGGGACCAGCCGGAGTTCTCCACGATGGGGCGGGTCGCGTCGAGTTCGCGCAGGCGCTCGTAGGCGTGGACGGCGGCTTCGGCGCGGGCGGGGCTGCCGGGGATGTCCCAGTCGAGGCCCCACTCCTCGTTGTACAGGCCCCAGATGACGATGGAGGGGTGGTTGCCGTCGCGTTCGACCATGGCGGGGAGCTGGGCCTCGAACGCGGCGGCGGCCTCGGGCGAGAAGCGGCTCGGGCAGGCGGGTTCGGCCCACACGAGCATGCCGGTGCGGTCGGCCTCGTGGAGCCACAGGGGCTCTTCGAACTTGAGGTGCTTGCGCACGAGGTTGTAGCCGAGGCCGCGGGCGAGTTCGAGGTCGCGCAGGAGCGCGGGGGCGTCGGGGGCGGTGAGGCCGGTGTCGGGCCAGTAGCCCTGGTCGAGGACGCCGCGCAGGTAGATCCGCTCGCCGTTGAGGTGCAGTTCCTCGCCGCGGGTCTCGAAGCGGCGCAGGCCGGTGGCGGCGGTGACGAGGTCGGCCGCGTCCCCTTCGCCGGTGCGGATCTCGACGCGGTACAGGTGGGGGTCGGCGGGGCTCCAGAGGCGCGGCTCGCGGATCTCGATGCGGCCCTTGGCGACGCCGTCGGCGTCGGCGGTGAGGGTGATCGTCTCGCCGGTGTCGGCGGCGGCGGTGACGGCGGCCCCGGCGGGGGCGTCGCCCGCGAGGCGGACGGTGACGTCGATGCCGGTGAGGCTGTCGCCGCGCAGGGCGACGGAGGCGGCGTGGGTGCGGCCGCGGGCTTCGAGCCACACGGTCTGCCAGATCCCGGAGGTGGGCGTGAACGAGACGCCGTCGTAGTCGTCGCGCGGGAGGGACCGCTGCTTGCCGTGGGCGATGGCGCGCTTGTCGGCGGGCGCCTCGACCTCGACTTCGAGGAGGGCGGGGACGCCGGGGGCGAGGGCGTCGGTGACGTCGAACTCGAAGGACTCGTAGCCGCCGGTGTGCTCGCCGACCACGGTGCCGTCGAGGCGCACGACCGCGCGGTGGTGGACGGCCCCGAAGCTGAGCACGACCCGAGACCCGGCCCACTCGGCGGGGGCGGTGACGGTGCGGCGGTAGGTCCCGCGTTCGAGCCAGGTCCGCCGCACCCCCGAGGCACGGCTCTCCCACGCGAACGGGACCGTGATCGGGCCTTCGTAGCCGTCGGCGGCGAAGTCCCAGGCGCCGTTGAGGTTCTGCCAGCGCGCGGAGCGGTCACGGTCGGGCCGCGGGTATTCGGGGCGCGGCGTCTCGGGTGGGAGGGTCATGCGTCAGCCTTTCACGCTGCCGGCGAGGATGCCGTTGATGAAGTGCCGCTGGAGCAGGATGAATAGCACCAGCAGCGGGACGAGTGCGACGGAGCTCGCCGCGAGCAGTTCGCCTGTGACCGTGGCGTAGTCGGCGCCGATGCGGTTGCCGGTGATGTTCTGCGCGAGGGTGGAGAGCACGACCTGGAGGGTCGCCATGCGCTCGGAGCTCGCGGCCACCACGGGCCAGACGAAGTCGTTGTAGATGTTCATGACGGTGAGGACCGCGAGTCCGGCGAGGCCGGGGCGGATGACGGGGACGACGACGCGCCAGAAGATGGCGAACTCGCCGCAGCCGTCGACGCGGGCGGCGTCCAGCAGCTCGTCGGGGACGGCGCTGATGACCTGCCGCATCCAGAAGATCGCGAAGGCGTCGACCGCGCCGGGGAGGATGAGCGCCTGGTAGGTGTTCACCCAGCCGAGCTCCTTCATCTCCAGCAGCAGCGGGATGATGAGGACGATCGTGGGGAGCATGAGGGTGACGAGGACCGCGCCGAAGACGAGGTTCTTGCCGATCCACTGGTACTTCGCGAAGGCGAAGGCGGCGAGCGGGGCGAGGAACATCGTGGCCGCGCCCTTGACGAGCAGCACGACGGCGGTGTTGACGAAGCCCTGTCCGATGGGCACGTCCTGGAACATCGCGGTGTAGTTGTCGAGCGTGAACGTGGACAGGTCGAAGGTCAGCGGGGACCTGACGATGTCGTCGGCGGGTTTGAAGGCGGACAGGAGCGCCCAGCCCACGGGGAACAGGAACGCGATGCCGAGGAGCGTCAGGAGCAGGTGGGAGCCGACGTGGGGCCGGGTGCGTTCTGGGTTGGCGGCCATCGTCAGTCCTTCGCTCGCAGCAGGCGGACGAACAGGAGCGACAGCGCCATGACGAGGACGACCAGGAGGAACGAGTTCGCCGCGCCGGTGCCGAGGTCCGCCCGGGTGATGTGGTTGTAGAGGTAGTAGCCCGCGGTGGTGGTGGAGTTGTACGGGCCGCCCTGGGTGACCACGAACGGCTCGGCGAACATCTGGAACACCGCGAGGGTCTGGAGGACCACCGCGAACCCGATGGTGCGCCGCAGGAGCGGCACGGTGATGCTCCACAGCTGGCGGGCCTTGGAGGCGCCGTCGAGGTCGGCGGCCTCGTAGATCGAGTTGTTGATCGACTGGAGGCCCGAGAGCAGGATGATGACGATGAACCCGGTGGTCTTCCACAGGAACAGGAGCGCGAGGGTCGGCTTGGCCCACGCGCTGGTGGTGAGCCAGCCGGTCTCGGGGAGCCCGAAGAGGCCGAGGAACGCGTTGACGGCGCCGTACCGCTGGTCGAACAGGACGACCCAGATCTGGGCGACGGCCACGAGCGGGGTCACGAACGGGACGATGAAGGCGACCCGGTAGAGGCCGCGCAGGCGCAGTTTCGCGTTGTTGAGCAGGACGGCCACGAGGATGCCGAGGGCCATCTGGACGGGCACGATGAGCAGCCACAGGACCGCGGAGTTCCCGAGGGAGGACCAGAACGCGGGGTTGGTGAGCAGGTACGTGTAGTTGTCCCAGCCGACCCAGGTGGCCGCGCCGGTGCCGCGCCAGTCGGTGAAGGACAGGCGGGCGGTGAAGAACAGCGGGTAGACGCTGAACGCGGCGAAGACCGCGACGAACGGCAGGACGAACACGTACGGCGCGAGGCGTCGCCGCAGGCGCGGGCCGCGCCCGGCGCGAGGGGCGCGCCGGGTCGCGGGTGCGGTGGTCAGGGCCGTCACTGGCGGTCGACCAGGTTCGTCTGGATGTCCTCGCTCGCTTGGGCGAGGACCTCTTGGGGGGTCAGGTCGCCGTCGAGCATCCGCTGCACGTCGTTGCCGAGGTAGTCGACGGCGCCGGTCCACCAGGCGGGCGTGGGGGTGCCGCCGGGGATCTGGGCCCCGGCCTCGGTGGCGACGGTCCACAGGTCCTGGCCGCCGAGTGCGGTGATGCCGCTGTAGAGGGGCTTGGCGGGGTCGGCGGCGGGCGTGTAGCTGGGGATGGAGGTGGCGAGGCCCTCGGGGTAGACGTCGCCGGGGCCCCACACGGCGGCGTACCCGGCCTCGTCGAACATGAGGAACTCGTAGAACAGCCAGGCGAGGTCGGCGTTCTTGCCGTCCTTGGGCAGGACGAACGAGGAGCCGCCCATGGCGCCGGAGCGGGCGCCGCCCGCGTCCCAGGCGGGGAGCTGGGTGGCGCGCCAGTCGCCCGCGGTCTCGGTGAGGACCTGCTGCGGCGCGAACGAGAACCAGATGGCCCAGGGGTAGAACACCTGGTTGCCGTTGTCGAGTTCGGCGATGTCGGTGGGGGTGAGGTACTCGGCGCGGGTGCCCAGGCCCTCCTGCCGCACGGTGTCGAGGAACGTGAGGATGCGCTCGAACTCGGGGGTGTCGAGGCGGAGGTTCCCGTCGGCGTCGGCGATGGAGGTGCCGAGCTGGCTCGCGTACATCTCCAGTTGGAGCTGGCCGAGGAACGCGGACTGCTCCAGGTGGATCGGGGCCGAGCCGGGGACGGCGGCCTGGTAGTCGCGGGCGGCCTGGAGCAGGTCGTCGTAGGTCTCGATCGCCTCGACGTCGATCCCGGCGGCTTCGAGGGCGGTCGCGTTGTAGAACAGCAGGCCCGGGTCGAGGTCGAAGGGGACGCCGTAGACGCCGCCGCCGACGGTGTTGACGTCGAGCTTCTGCGGGGCGATGTCGGCGGCGTAAGGGGCGAGCACGTCGCTGAGGTCCCACAGGTAGTCGGTGAAGCCGCCGACCTTGGCGTCGTCGAGGAACACGCCGTCGGGCACGTCGGCGCCGGTGATGAGCGTGTTCTGGAGCTTCGCGTCGATGTCGACGGCGACGTGGTTGACCTTGATGTCGGGATATTTGGCGTTGAAGTCGGCGATGACGCCCTCGAAGACCTCGAAGAGGTCGCCGGAGCGGTCCCAGACGGTGATCTCGCCTTCGGTGCGGTCGGGGGCCTTGAGGAGGCTCGACGCGCCGGATTCCTCGTCGGAGGCGATGTCGGGTCCGCAGGCGGCCAGGGCGGGGGCCCCGGCGGCGAGGGCGGCGGACGCGAGCAGGGCGCGTCGCCGGAGGAGATGGCGTTGCATGGAACACTCCCTTGTGTGATTTTCCAACGTGTGCAAAACCTAGCACCCTTTGCCGACGTTGCAAACGGTAGGATGGGCCGTATGCCGGCAACACTTCGCGACGTCGCCGAACTGGCGCAGGTCTCCGTCCGCACCGTGTCCAATGTCGTGAGCGGATACGCCCACGTCAGCGAGCGCATGCGCCAGCGCGTGCTCGCCGCGATAGAGGAGCTCGACTACCGCGCGAACCCCGTCGCGCGCACCCTCCGCACCGGCCGCACGGGGATGCTCGCGCTCGTGGTGCCCGAGATCGACGTACCGTACTTCAGCGAACTCGCCCGCGACGTGATCGACGCGGCCGCCGAGTTCGGATACCGCGTCATGATCGACCAGACCGGCCACGACCACGAGCGCGAGCGGCGCCTCCTCATGGGCGACGACCGCACGATGCTGTTCGACGGCATCCTCTTCAGCCCGCTCGTGACCAAGTCCGAGCTGCTCGACATGCACCGCTCCGAGCACATGCCGCTGGTGCTGCTCGGCGAGCACGAGTTCGACGGGCGCTTCGACCACGTGGCGATCGACAACGTGCAGGCCGCCCGGGACGCCGTGTCGCACCTGGTGGCGGCCGGGCGGACCCGGATCGCCGCGATCGGGGCGCAGCCCCTGGAGGAGTACTCGACGCCGCTGCTGCGCACCGCCGGATACGAAGCGGCCCTTGAGGAGGCGGGACTCCAGGCGCGGCCGGGGTACGCGACCCCGGCGCCGCACTACAGCCGCACCGACGGGTACGAGGCGGCGACGGCGCTCATGGCGCTCGACCCGCGGCCCGACGCGATCTTCTGCTTCTCCGACCTCCTCGCGGTCGGCGCGATGCGCGCGGTCTTCGACGCCGGGCTGAGCGTCCCCGAGGACGTGGCGGTCGTCGGGATCGACGACATCGAGGAGGGCCGGTTCGCGCGGCCCTCGCTGAGCACGGTCTCCCTGGACACGCCGTTCATCGCGCGGGAGGCGGTGCGCCGCATCGTCGCCCGCATCGACGACCCGTCCGTCGCGGCCGAGGAGGTCGTGGCGCCGCACCGGCTCGTGGTGCGGGAGTCCACCGCTTCCTGAGTCCGATTTGCCCCCTTGCAACGTAGGCAAATTGCTGGCATGGTGTTTGCAACGTCTGCAAAGATGCGGGCGCACCCACTCCACAGGAGGCAACCCATGACGGTGACTAGACGGCTGGCCGCTCGGGCGCGCCGCTGGGCCGTGCTGCTGGCGGCCGCGGTCCTCGCGGCCGCCGGGGCGCAGGCCCTCGTCGCGACCCCGGCCCAGGCGGCGTATCCGGGCACGGTGCTCTACTCCCCCAACCTGACCACCTACCCGAGCGGCACCGCGGGCTACCCGCGCGCCATCGGCCTCGAACACGACGGCTCGGCCAACGAGACGATGCTCGCCACGTTCGCCAAGGGCGGCCACGGCGTCCCCACGAACCTCCCGATCTACCGCTCCACCAACGGCGGCACGAGCTGGACCCAGATCTCCACGATCACCTCGAACACCCCCGGCTGGGACCTGGAGGCGCCCACGCTCTTCGAGGTCCCGCGGAACATCAACGGGCTCAACGCGGGCGACCTCCTCGCCGCGGGCACCGCCTGGGACGTCGGGAACTACTCGGCGCAGAAGGTCGAGGTCTTCAAGAGCACGAACGGCGGCACGAGCTGGACGTTCCTGTCGAACTGCACCCAGACCTCGGGCGAGCCGAACACGTGGGGCCACGGCATCTGGGAGCCCACGTTCCTGGTGGCCGACAACAACACCCTCGCGTGCTTCATCTCCGACGAGCGGCCCTCCGGCGGCGCCACCAACAACCAGAAGATCGCGCACTACACCTCGACCAACGGCGGCGCGAGCTGGAGCTCCGGCATCCAGGACGACGTCGTGTTCCCGGCCGACAACCTGCTGCGGCCGGGCATGCAGACCTTCGCCGAGCTGCCCGACGGGCGCTTCGTCATGAGCTACGAGCTGTGCCGCGACGCCACCAACGCCGACCACGCGTGCGAGGTCTACATCAAGTACTCCGACGACGGCCTGAACTGGGGCGCGGCGGGCGACCGCGGCACCCTCGTGCAGACCTCCGACGACCGCGAGCTGCTGCACACCCCGTACGTGTCGTGGACGCCCGCGGGCGGCCCGAACGGGACGCTGCTCATCTCCGGCCAGCGCGTCGTCGCCGGGCCCACCGGGAACAAGACCGTGCTCGCCGAGTCCGGGACGGTGCTGTTCGCCAACCGGAACCTCGGCGCGGGCGACTGGTTCGAGGCGACCACCCCGGTGACGGTGAACCCGACCGGCGGGTACGCCTCCGGCGTCCCGTCGTGCCCCGGGTACTCGACCCCGGCGATCCCGCGCGAGGACGGCACGAGCTACCTGTACCTCGCGGCGACCTGGCTGGGCCAGAACAACCAGTGCGAGGTGCGGTTCGGGATCGGCACGGTCCCTGGCGCGACCGGCGCGGTCGTGAACCCGCAGACGGGCAAGTGCCTCGACGTGGACACGAACACGGCGGCCAACGGGAACCGGGCGCAGATCTACGCGTGCGGGGTCGCCTCGGGCCAGGACTGGTCGCGGTACTCCGACGGCTCGATCCGCTCGTTCGGCAAGTGCCTCGACGTGGACGCGCAGGGCACCGCCAACGGCACGAAGGTGCAGCTGTGGGAGTGCAACGGCTCGGGCGCGCAGGTCTGGACGCCGCAGGCGAACGGGTCGCTGCTGAACCCGCAGTCGGGCCGGTGCCTGGACATCTCGGCGGGCGGCACCGCCGACGGCACCAAGCTCCAGATCTACGACTGCAACGGGCTCTGGACGCAGGTGTGGACGCTGCCCGCGTAAGGGGCGCATGAGGTGAGGGGCCGGGGCCGCGGACGCGCGGTCCCGGCCTCCTTTGTAGGGTCGGCCGCATGGACGTGTTCGAGGAGCGGCGGGGCCTGCTGAAGGCGGTCGCCTACCGCGTCCTCGGCACGGTCACCGACGCCGAGGACGTCGTGCAGGAGGCGTGGCTGCGCTGGAACGGCGTGGACACGGCGGCCGTGGAGGACCCGGAGGCGTACCTCGTCACCGTCACGACGCGGCTGGCGATCGACCGGCTCCGCAGCGCCAAGGCCAAGCGCGAGTCCTATGTGGGCCCGTGGCTGCCCGAGCCGGCGCCCGCCGAGGGCGACGCCTCGGACCGGCTGGCGCTGGCCGACACCGTGTCGTCGGCGATGCTGCTGGTCCTGGAGGCGCTCTCGCCGCTGGAGCGGGCCGTGTTCGTGCTGCGGGAGGCGTTCGGGTACTCGCACGCCGAGGTCGCGCGGATCGTGGACCGCAGCGAGGCGTCGGTGCGGCAGACCGCGATGCGGGCCCGCGAGCACGTGGAGTCCAAGCGGCGCAGGTACGACACGGACGAGGCCACGCGGCGGCGGGCCACGGCGTCGTTCATGGAGGCGTGCGCGGGCGGGGACCTCGCGGCGCTCCTGGGGACGCTCGCGCCGGACGTGGTGCTCGTGTGCGACGGCGGCGGCCTCGCCCCGGCCCCGCGGCGGGCGCTCGCGGGCATGGAGCTGGTGGCGAACGCGCTCATCTCGTTCACGCGGCGGATGCCCCCGGACCCGAGCATCGCGTTCGAGGAGGTCAACGGGGGCCCGGCGGTCGTGGTCCGCTCCGGCGGCGTCGCGGCGGCCGTCGTCGTGCTGTACCTCGTGGACGGCGCGATCGAGGAGATCCACCTCGTCAGCAACCCCGAGAAGCTCGGCGCGCTGTGAACTGGGCCACCGCACCTCACGTCCGGGGCCCGGCGCCCGTCCTTGGGGCATGAACGACATCCTCATCATCGGCGCCGGGTACACCGGCATGATGGCGGCCGTCGGCGTCGCCCGCCGCACCAAGGCCGCCCGCGTCACCCTCCTCAACCCGGTCGAGCGCTTCAACGAGCGCCTGCGCCAGCACCAGGCGGCCGCGGGCCACGAGCTCGCCGAGTTCCGCATCCCCGACCTGGTCGGGCCCGCGGGCGTCCGGTTCGTCAAGGGCCGGGCCGCCGCGATCGACACCGCGGCGCGGCGCGTGGTCCTGGACGACGGCCGCGAACTCCCCTACGACACGCTGGTCTACGCGCTCGGATCGAGCACGCCCGCCGTCCCGAACGCGTTCACGATCGAGGACCCGAAACTCGCGGTCGCCCTGCGCGACAACCCGACCGGGACGTTCACCGTCGCCGGGGCGGGCCTCACGGGCATCGAGGCCGCCACCGAGGCGGCCGAGGCCCACCCGGACCTGCACGTGCGGCTCCTCAGCCGCGGCGAGCCCGGCGCGATGATGGGCCCGAGGGCCCGCGCGCACCTGGCGGCCGCCCTCGACCGGCTCGGCGTCGAGGTCCGCACCGGCGTCACCGTGGCCCGGGTGCTCCCCGACGCGGTGGAACTCGAAGGGGGCGAACGGCTCCCGAGCGACGTCACCCTGTGGACCACCGGCGTCTGCACGGCCCCCCTCGCCGCCGAGGCCGGGATCGCCACCGACGAGCACGGCCGGGTCGTGGTCGACGCGACCCTCCGCTCCACCTCCCATCCGGAGGTCTACGCGATCGGCGACGCCGCCGCGATCCGCCAGGCCTACGGCCTCGTCCACGGCACCTGCCAGAGCGGCATCCCCTCCGGCGCCCACACCGCCGAGTCCATCGTCCGCCAACTCAAGGGCAAGGCCCCCAAGCCCTTCCGCTTCGGCTACGTCCACCAGCCCGTCTCCCTCGGCCGCCGCGACGCCGTCATCCAGTTCACCAACCCCGACGACACCCCGAGCCGCTGGTACCTCAAGGGCCGCGCCGCCGTCGCCTACAAAGAGGCCGTCAGCTCCAGCCCCGTCAAGTTCTACCGCTCATCAATGCCGATCCCGGCCCGAATGACCGGCCGCACCGGGGGCCGAAAGAACCGCCTCTGACGGCGCAGGCCGGGGACCCGAACGGTCCCCGGCCGCTCTCGTCAGCGGGCGCCGGTCTGGGTGAGGTGCATCTTCGCGTAGCGGCCGGCGGCGTCGAGGAGTTGGGCGTGGGAGCCCTGTTCGGCGATGCGGCCGCGGTCGAGGACGACGATGACGTCGGCTTGGCGGATGGTGGAGAGGCGGTGGGCGACGACGAGGGTGGTGCGTCCGCGCATGAGGCGGCCCAGGGCCTCCTTGACGAGTTCCTCCGCTTCGGGGTCGAGCGCGGAGGTGGCCTCGTCGAGGAGGAGGATGCGCGGGTCGCGGACGAGGGCGCGGGCGATGGCGAGGCGCTGGCGCTGGCCGCCGGAGAGGCGAGCGCCCCGCTCGCCCACGACCGTGTCGAGGCCGTCGGGGAGGTCGCGCACGAACTCCCAGGCGTTGGCGTCCTTGAGGGCCGCGGTGATCCGGTCCTCGTCGGCGTCCATGCCATACCCGACGTTCTCGCGGATCGTGCCCTCGAACAGGACCGACTCCTGCGGCACCACCGAGGTGAAGCGCCGCGCCGTGCGCAGGTCGAGCTCCTGCATGTCCGTGCCGTCCAGGAGGATGCGCCCGGAGGTGGGCCGCACGAAGCCGAGGACGAGGTTGAGCAGGGTGGACTTGCCGGAGCCGGAGGAGCCGACGAACGCGACCGTGGTGCCCGCCGCGATGTCGAGCGAGACGTCCTGCACCGCTTCGGCGTCGGCACCGGCGTAGCGGTGCGAGACGCGGTCGAGGACGAGGCGGCCCTCCACGGCGGGGACGGCGCGCTTGCCCTCGTTCTGCTCGATGTCGGGGTCTTGGAGGACCTCGGCGATCGAGCGCACGGACTCCATGCCGCGCGCGCCGATCGGGATGAGCATGAGCAGGTTCGTCAGGCCCTGCGTCAGCAGCGCGAAGTACGTGGACAGGAGCACGACCTCGCCGGGCGTGATCGGCAGGAACCCGGTGATCGCGAAGACCGCGGCGAGCCCGAGGCAGCCGACGCCGAGGATCTGCATGGTGACCCACGAGATCGAGGCGACGTGCCCGTTGAGCATGTCGAGGTGGAGCCCGGCGCGGCGCACGCCGTCGGCGCCGGAGGCGACGCGCGAGACCGCGGTCTGCTCCAGGCCGTGCGCGCGGGTGACGGGGATGAGCGAGGCCATCTCGCCGACCCTCGCGGCGAAGCCCTCCATCTCGCGGCGGAACCGCTCGTTGCGGGCGCGCGAGCGGCGCTTCAGGGCCGCGCGCAGGCCGATCGCGATGGGGACGGTGAGCGCGTAGATCGGGAGGAACTGCGGGACCGCGATGGCGGTCATGGTGATCGCGCCGACGAGGACCATCGTGGACGACAGCAGCGGGTGGGTCATCTGCTGGAGCATCTGCTCGACGTTCTCGACGTCGCGCACGACCTTGTTCTGCACGATCGAGGCGCTGGTGCGCGTGTAGTAGCCGATCGAGAGGCTCTGGAGGCGCGCGGCCAGCGCGTTGCGCAGGTCGGCGCCGGTGTCGCGCACGACGGTCATGAAGTTGCGGGTGTAGACGATGTGGTTGGGGTAGTTCTGGACGAGGAGGGCCACGGCGACGGCGAGCCAGCCCAGGACCGCGCCGACAGACCCGCCGGAGGAGACCAGGTCGATGATCGCGGCGGTCACGACCGGGAGGAACCACAGCGGGACCTCCTTGACCGCGAACGCGGCGAACGCGGCGGTGAGCCGCCAGGGGCGGCGGGCGAGGAGGCGGAGGACGGAGCGGGCGGGATGGGCGCCATCGAGCAATACTGCGCTTTGAGCAAGCGCTTTCTTATGCATGGCTCCGATCGTACGGACCTGCCGGGCGACAGGCAATCCCGTAAGCGGACGGATGCGGAACGGGGCGGGGCCGGCGCCCCGCCCCGCCCGCGCGTTCCGTCAGGCGCCCTCGATGTCGATGACGACCTTCACTTCCCCGGACCCGGCGTGGAAGGCCTCCTGGTAGTCCGCGAGCGGCACCCGCTTGGTGATGAGGCGCCGCAGCCAGTCGCGGTCGGACTCGGCGAGGACCTCGGCGGCCCGCGCGCAGTGGCCGAGGTTCGCGTTGACCGAGCCCACGACCACGTCGTTCTCCAGGACGATGTCGCGGTTGAGGCTCCCGGCGTCGACGTTCACGCGCCGCCCGGCGGGCGAGACGCCCGTCAGGCAGGTGACGCCGAAGTTCCCGGTGGCGGCCATCGCGTCGAACACGAGCGCCTCGGCCCCGGTGGCCTCCACGACGATGTCGGGGACGACCGCCTCGATCGCCTTCGGGAAGCCCTCGTAGTGGTAGGTCGCGCCGAGCGCCTCCACGAGTTCGGGCTTCGCGCCGTCGGGGGCGCGGTCGAGCACGTGGACGTCGAGCCCGCGCTGCGAGCCGATGAGCGCGGCGAGGAGCCCGATCGGCCCGGCGCCGGTGACGAGCACCGACTGCGGGTCGAACCACGAGCGCCCGCCGACCTTGTCGATCTGCTCCCAGGCCTTGACGAGCACGCTCATCGGCTCCAGGAGCACCCCGACGTCGGCGAGCGACGGGTCCAGCTTCACGGCGTAGTCGGCCTCCACGGTCCACACCTCGCTGGCGTAGCCGTGGATCTCCTTGATGCCGCGCTCGGTGTAGTTCCCGTTGCGGCAGTTGTCGAACAGGCCGCGCGCGCACGCGCCGCACGGCTCGGGGTCGGGGCGGCGGACCACGCCGACCACGAGGTCCCCGGGCGCGAACCCGCTGCCCGCGGGGGCCTCGCGGACCCGCCCGAGGGACTCGTGCCCGATGACGAGCCGGTCGGCCCCCGGTGGGGCCCAGCCGTACTCGCCGTCGGCGAGCTCCCTGTCGGTGCCGCACACGCCGAGCGCGATGGCGTCGACGAGCAGCTCCCCTTCGCCTGCCACCGGCTCATCCATCTCCCCCAGCTCCAGCGACCCCTTGACGCCGGGCTCCACGGTCAACGCGCGCATGCCGCCCACCTCCCCTTTCACCTGCGAAACCACCTCAGTATGGGGGCTCGCGCGGGATCTCTCCCGGTTCTGGGGGAAGTGGGCGGGGGACGCTACGACTTGAAGTAGTGGCCCTCCTCCAGGTCGGCGAGGAAGCTCGGGTGCTCGGGCCTCCAGCCGAGGAGTGCACGGGTGGCCTCGCTGGAGGCGGCGCGGTCGTGGGCGAGGAAGCCCGCGAGCCAGCCGAAGTGCGCGGCGGCGTCCTCGGGCGCGACGGAGCCGGTCGGGATGCCGAGGCGCTCGCCCACGACGGCGGCCAGGTCGCGGATCGCCACGCCCTCGTCGCCGACGACGTGCAGTGTGGACCCGGCCGGGGCGTTCTCGACGGCGAGGCGGATGAGTTCGGCGGCGTCGTCGCGGTGGACGCCGGACCAGCGGTTGGTCCCCTCGCCGATCCACGCGGCCAGGCCCTTGTCGCGGTCGGCCTGGATCATCGTCGCGGTGAAGCCGGGGTCGCCGGCGCCGTAGACGATCGGGAAGCGGAAGACCATC
Organism: Glycomyces mayteni; assembly: GCF_042428885.1. Taxonomy (NCBI): domain Bacteria; kingdom Bacillati; phylum Actinomycetota; class Actinomycetes; order Glycomycetales; family Glycomycetaceae; genus Glycomyces; species Glycomyces mayteni. Next base: position 1,270,757 of record NZ_JBHMBP010000002.1, on the reverse strand, counting down.
GAGCGGACGCCGCGCTCGGCGAGGCCGAGCACGTACTCGGCGACGGCGAACCGGCGCGCGGGGCCGGAGGCGTCGGTGCCGAGGTCGTGGCCGTCGGCCTCGGTGGCGGCGGCGCCGTCCGTGACGGGGACGCCGGAAGCGAGGCCGAAGACCTTGCCGGTCCCGGCGAGGGCCTCGCCGATCGCCTCGGCGGCGGCGCGGTCGGCGTCCACGGCCTCGTCGAAGCGGCCGGAGAACGCGATGTCGTGGCGGAAGGCGAGGTGGACGACGGCGTCGGCGGCGAGGGACTCCTCGCGCAGGACCGCCAGGTCGCCGATGTCGCCGCGGCGGACCGCGGCCCCGGCCGCGGTGAGCGCGGCGGCGGAGGCGTCGGAGCGGGCGAGGCCGGTGACCTCGTGGCCCGCAGCGATGAGAGCGGGGACGACGCCGGAGCCGATCCAGCCCGAGCCGCCGGTGATGAAGACGCGCATGAGATGACCTCCATGATGTCAGTTCCTGACATCAAACATAGCACGGTCATGTCAGTCCATGACATCGGTATGATCGCGGCATGGCCAGGTGGGAACCGAACGCGCGAGGACGCCTCGAACAGGCGGCGATGGACCTGTTCACCGAGCACGGGTTCGAGCAGGTCACCGTCGCCGAGATCGCCGCGCGCGCCGGGCTCACCGAGCGGACCTTCTACCGGCACTTCAGCGACAAGCGCGAAGTGCTGTTCCCCGACGCGAGCCCGCTCTACCAGGGGCTCACCGACGCGCTCGCGGCCGCGCCCGACACGGCGACCCCCATCGAGGCCGTCGCGGCGGTCCTCGACACGACCGCCGCGTTCTTCACCGACCGGCACCGGTTCTCGCGCCGCCGCCAGGCCGTCATCGCCGCCAACGCCGAGCTGCGCGAGAGGGAGGCCGTCAAGCTCGCCTCGCTGGCCGACGCGCTCGCCTCGGGCCTGCGTGAGAGGGGCGTCGCCGAGCCCGCCGCGAGCCTCGCCGCGGAGGCCGGGATCGCGGTGTTCAAAGTGGCGCACCTCCAATGGGTCGCCGACGACGACCCCGGAGACCTGGGCGCGCTCATGCGAACGGCCCTCGGCGAGCTGCGGACGACGCTCAGTCCTTGACGGTCCCCGCGCCGTCGGCGCGGGGACCGGCCGGGCGGCGACCGCCGCCGCGCCGATCACGTCGCTCGTCCGCGACGCCGACGCCTGAACCAGGCGTCAGTCGATGACGGCCCAGCCGAGCGGGCCGAGGATCAGCCGGAACTCCTCGTCCCCGGCGGCGACGGTGAACGAGCGGGGGCGGCGGTCGAGGTTGGCGGCCGCGATGCGGACGCGGCCCCCGGCGCGCGAGCCGAGGGCCCACAGGTGCTCGTCGGGGCGCTCGGCCCACAGCAGCTCCCCCGCCGACATCTCGTCCAGGGTCTCCAGGACGGCCGCCACCGGGTAGTCGTCGCCCGCGGCCGAGCGGATGCCGCGCGGTCCCCACTCCTCGAACCAGGCGAGGCCCGCGACGCCGGGCACGGCGAGGGCCGCGGCCGCCGCGATCGTCCACGCCGCCAGCGGGTCGTCGCTCTGGCGCGGGTCGGCCGCGCCGGTGAACTCCGCGCCGTAGCCGTCGGCGAGGTCGGACCGGGTCGACATGAGCGGCGCGTCGGCGGTGGCGTTGTTGAACCGGGGCCGCAGCGTGACAGGTCCGATGAGGACCATCCGGCCGCCGCTCTCGGCGACCGCCTGGCGGGCGGCCAAGCGCTGCATGGCGACCGCTTCGAGGAGCTGCTCCGTACTGGTGTCGTGGAACAGGGGCGTGGTGGCGAACGCGAGCACTTCGGCGGCGTCGGGGATCGCGGCGAGGTTGCGGTTCAGCTCGGTGAAGTGCGCCCGGGAGCCGCCGACGAGCGGCGGGTGCAGTCCGGCGCGGGCCAGGGCCCCTTGGAGGGCGTCGAGGGCGGGCGCGTCGGTCACGTGGGTGTCGGGGTCGAACGCGGCGACGCGCGCGATCGGCAGGGGCGCGAGGAACTCCGCGAAGGCGGCGAGGTTCGCGCCCGACCTGGGGACGACGGCGCGCACGTCCAGCGGGAGGCCCGCGGCCGCGGCCCGGTCGAGGGCGGCGGGCCAGTTCGGGGCCCGGAGGTCGACCTCCACGAGGACGGTGCCGCCGAGGGGTGCGACGTCGGGGGCGGGGTCGGCCTCGGAGGAGGGCGCGGTCGCCGCGCCGAGGGAGATCTCCGGGAACAGGCCGCCGGGGATGAGTTCGACGCGCGGGGCGTCCGGGGTCGGCGCGGGCGGGCGGTGGGCCTCGGCGGTGACGGTGATCGACTGGCGCACACGGGCTCCCGCGGCCAGTTCGTACGGGGCCGGCAGCGCGAGGGGCCGGGAGTAGGTCTTGAAGGAGGCGTCCGTCCAGTTGCGCTGGTCCTCCATCTCGAACACGTCGCCGGTGAAGGCGAGGTCCACGGCGAGGCCGTCGTGCTCCCATGCGAGGGCGGCGATGTCGAGGACGGGCTGGTGCGGGCTGATCGCCGCCGGGAACCAGGTGTCCTCTTCGGACCCGTCTGAGTGGGTGGCACGCAGCGCGGTCCCGGCGAGGCGCGGCGGGTGGAGCGCGACGAGGCCGGTGCGGTTCGTCGGGAACGGTTCGGACGCTTCGAGATCGAGGTCGATCACGAGGGCGGCGTCCCGCACCAGGGCGGTGAGGGTCCCCGCGAGCGGGCCCCAGCGCAGGCCGAGGCGCAGGGTCTCGGCGTCGTCGAGGAGCGCGACGTCCCAGGCGGGGGTGTTCCAGTCCCGGTCGCGGGCCGCGGCCCGGACGCTGCGGAGCACCGTGCGGCCCGCGAAGGCGATGTCGGCGAGTTCGGCGCCGCGGCGCTCGATCGACCAGGGGCCGCGGCTCCAGGGCGTGGACTCGGTCCTCCAGTCGGCCATGTCAGAGCGCCGACATGCCGCCGTCGACGGCGAAGAGGCTGCCGGTGGCGAAGGCGCTCTCGTCGCTGGCGAGGAACACCATGATCCCCTCGACGTCGGCGGGCGTGCCGGGGCGGCCGAGGGGGATGCGGCCGATGATCGCGTCGCGGGCCTCGGCGTCGTCGGCGAGGGCGGCGGTCAGGCTGGTCTCGGTGTAGGTGGGGACCACGGTGTTGACGCGGATGCGGTTGGGGGCGTAAGTGGCCGCGGCGGTGCGGGCGAGGCCGTGGACGCCGGCCTTGGAGGTGCTGTACGCGGCGAACTCGCTGCCCTCGCCACTGAGGCCGGTCGGGCTGCCGGTGAGGACGATCGAGCCGCCGCCGTGCCGCAGCATGGACCTGACGGCGTGCTTGACGGTGATGAACGTGCCCGTCAGGTTCACCTCCATCGTGCGGCGCCACACCGCCGTGTTCAGGTCGGCGATCGGCGCGTCCTCGCCGATCAGCTGGACCGCCGCGTTGGCGACCACCGCGTCGGGGGCCCAGCCGCTCGCGTCCAGCTCGGCGAACACGTCCATGACGACGGCCTCGTCGGCGATGTCCACAGTGACCGCGCGGGCCCGGTCGCCGATGCGGCCCGCGGCCGCCGCGGCCGCCTCGCCGTCCCGGTCGGCGACGACCACCCGCGCGCCTTCGGCCGCGAACCGCGCCGCCACCGCGTACCCGATCCCGTTGGCGGCTCCGGTGATGAGGGCGGTCTTCCCGTCGAGCCTGCTCATGTGCGTTCCTCTCGGCAGCGTGGGATCGGCGAAGCGGGGCGCACGCGGCACCTCGGTCCACGATACTGACCGGCCCGTCGCCCGGGACCGCGGTCTACAGGCCCAGGACCTCGTCGAGGAGCGCGCCGCGGGCCTCCATGTCGGCGAGCGCGAGCGGCTCGGCGAGGTCGGGCGCGACGTCGGCGACCGCCTCGCGGGCCGCGTCGGTGAAGTGGACGGTCCCGTCCGGGTCGATGCGCTCGACCCCGTCGGCGCGGGCCATCCGCTCGTTGAACGCCACCGCGTCCTCAAGGGACGTGCCGGGCGGCAGGTCGAGTTCGACGGCGCCCTTGTCGATCTTGACGGGGTACCCGCCGGGCAGGCCGCCCGGGGCGGGCACCGACCAGCGCAGGACCTTCGAGTCCGGCAGGAGCGCCTCGATCACCGGGAGCGCGACGGCGGCGGTGAGGAAGTTCCAGCGCAGGCCCGCGTCGATCGCGGGCGCGCGGTACGCCAGCTCGTCCTCGCGGCGGCCGTCCTCGCCGAGGTAGACGCGGCAGCGGTCGTCCGGGCCGGGGTCCTCGGAGGTCATGACACCGGTGAGCTGCGAGTGGTGGCCGACGACGCGGACCAGCGGCGGCACGCCCCCGCCCGCCTCGGCGCGGAGCGCGGCGCTCGCCCGGCGCTGCATCATCCCCGCGTTCCCCAGGCCCAGCGCGGGCGCGAAGCCGATGCGCTCCAGGACCGGGCCGGTCACGTCGGGGATCGAGAGGTTCGCGACCGGGGCGGCCAGGCCGACCTCCTTGGCCGCGCGCATCACGTTGAGCACCACGGGGACCTGGTACGGCAGGCGCAGCGCGAGCCCGGCCGAGACGACGGCGTGCGCGGCCGGGTCGTCCCGCTCGGCCAGGCCCCACGGGCTGCGCAGCGAGGCGCACTGGACGACCACGTCGGGGCGGACCCTGTCCAGGAGCGCGGCCACGTCGTCGAGGCGGGTCGCGTCGAGCGGCGCGGCCTCCACGAGGCAGTCGGCGGCGCTGGCGATGACCGCCGCCGCCTGGTGGACGTTGCGTTCGGAGCGGCTGGCGATGACGAGGCGCCGCACGAACCCGCTCGCGGCGAGGCCCGCGGCGACCCGCTCCCCCATGTCGCCCAACCCGATGACCAGCGCTGTACTCATGCGGCCGATCCTATGCGACCGGGTGCGGCCGGGCGCGGACTCGGTCGAGCCCGGCCCGGCCGGAACCTCCTAGCCCCACTGGCCGGGCGTGTAGTTCCCGGCCGGGGTCTGGGTGATGGCGTTCAGGCGGTTGTAGGCGTTGATCGAGGCGATGAGCGAGACGATCGCGGCGAGCTGGTCGTCGTCGAAGTGCTTGCGCGCGTCGGCCCACACGTCCTCGGGGACGCCCGCGCCGTCGGCGATGCGGGTGCCCGCCTCGGTGAGCGCCAGCGCGGCCTTCTCGGCCTCGGTGTAGACCACGGCGTCGCGCCAGGCGCCGACGAGGGCGACGCGGACGGCGGTCTCCCCGGCGTGGACGGCGTCCTTGGTGTGCATGTCGAGGCATACGCCGCAGCCGTTGATCTGGCTGGCGCGGATGGTCACCAGGCCGCCGACGCCCTCGGGCAGGGCGGCTTCGAGCGACCGCGCGGCGGAGGTGAGGTGCTTGGCGAACTTGGCGCCGACGGGGTTCGCGTAGTAGTCGATGCGGGCTTCCATGGCGGTCTCCTTCGTTCCGTTGGGATTCACTGCCATGACGGATGCGCGCGGACTTGTGTGACCGGTGGTGCCGGGTGTCACAGGGACCGGCGGCCGGGCCCCACGGTCGGCCGCCGGTCGGTTCGGGTCTATCCGAAACGCCCGGGAGGGGTCCCGGACCTGGTCCCGCCGGGGGCCGGGGCGGTCTGATTTCATGGAGGCGGCCGCGGGGGGCACCGGTTCGGACCGGTTCGCGCCTTCCGTTCCGTGCCCTCCTCCCCCTTGAAGGCGGTTCCGATGGACGAGACGTCCGACCCGTTCGCCCGCATTCGCCGCAGGCTCGCCGAGCTGCTGCCCGAGTACCGCCTGGAGGCGGAGCCGGTGAGCACCACGGGCCTGAGCCAGGTGTTCCGGGCCGAGGACCTGCGGCTGCACCACCGCCCGGTGGCGGTGAAGGCGATGGCCGGGTACCTGGCGATGCACCCGGGGTACCGGCGGCGGTTCCTGCGGGAGATCCAGTTGATGACGGAGCTGGAGCACCCGAACGTCATGTACCTGATCCGGGCCTCGGCGGCGGACGAGGACCTGCTGTACCTGGTGATGCCGTGGGCGGAGGACGACCTGCGGCGGCGGCTGGGGCGCGAGCGGCTGGACCTGGCCGCGGCGGTGGACGTGGTGCTCCAGACGGCGCGGGCGCTGGACTTCGCGCACGACCGCGGGGTGGTGCACCGCGACGTCAAGCCCGCGAACCTCCTCTTCGGGGCCGAGGGGCACGTGTACCTGAGCGATTTCGGAGTGGCGAAGGACCGCACGGGCCCGGACCTGACGGTGGCGGGCGAGAGCATCGGGACGCGGCGGTACACGGCGCCGGAGGTGTACAGCGCGGGCCCGGCGGACCCGGACGCGCCGGAGGCCCCGGCCGGGCCGGTGTCCGAAGCGGACCGGGCGGGCGACGTGTACTCGCTGGGCGCGGTGCTGTACCACTGCCTGACCGGGCAGCGGCCCTTCGACCAGCTGGATGACAGCGCCGCGGAGCGGGCGCAGCGCGAGGGCGACCTGACGCCGGTGACGCTGCTGCACCCGCATCTCCCGGCGGCCCTGGACCCGGTGGTGGCCAAGGCGATGCACGTGGACCCGGCACGGCGGTACCGCACGTGCGGGGAGCTGGCGCACGCGCTGGCGCAGACGGTGGGGGTGACGGAGGCGGGTTCGGCGCTGCCGATCCTGCGGGACATCCAGGAGCGGCTGCGCGCGGAGCCGCCGGAGCCGGTCGCGCCGGCGGCGGTGCGCGCGCCGGGGCCGCGGCTCTTGCCGTTGCTCGCGCCGGTGGCGTCGCTGCTGCTGGTGGCGGCGGTCCTGGGGTGGACGGCGTTCGGGCCCGAGGACGGCGGGGGCAGCGGTGTCGCGGCCGAGGAGACCACGGGCCCGGAGGTCGAGGAGGAGGCCGGGCCGACGGCGCCGCCGCCGGTGACCGGCGACGAGCGGGTGGAGCGGCGGCCGGTGGCGGGCGAGTGCACGACCGACGACGAGGACACGTGGGTGGTCGTCGCCTGCGACTCGCCGGACGCGGCCGAGTACTACTACCGGATCGTGGTGAACCCGGAGGACCCGAACCCGTCGCAGCCGGACCACGACGACGCGTCGTGGCTGGCGTGCGGGGACGCGGGGGCGACGGACTTCGAGTACTACTGGGGCGATTCGACGACCGACTCCGACGAGGCGTGGGACCCCGAGACCGGGGTCGTCTACTACATCATGTGCTACCAGGAGATCTAGCCGTCGAGGCCCGCGAGGTCGCCGGGGTCGAGGGTGGCGCTCTGGAGGAGGGCGCGGATCAGGTTGTCGTTCAGGGCGTTCCCGAGCGGCTCGCCGAGGACTTCGTCGCGCAGGAGCCCGGCGACGCGGGGCCGGTACTCGGCGCTGGAGAGGCGCTCGCGCACGCCGGAGACGACGCGGGCGGCGGTGCCCTCGCTCCAGCTGCGTTCGCCCGCGAGAGCGGTGCGGCGCATGTCGTCGGCGACCTGGCGCCATGAGACCGGCTGGGGGCGCGGGAGCCCGCGGAGGTAGCGCTGGGCGAGGGAGGTCAGGACGAGCCGCTCGACCGGGGTCAGCTCGTGGCGGCCGGGGACGGCGGTCTCGTCGTCGGCGGCGCCGTCGTCGGGGGTGCGCCTGCCGCCGATGAGGCGGATCTCCAGGCAGTGCACGGCCTCGGCGAGGTCGCCGATGTAGACGGGCGTGTAGGAGTGCTCGATGAGCTTCTCCTGGCCCGCGAGGAGCATCGTGTCGCCGGGCAGGAGCATCGGCAGGCGGCCCTCGTTGCGCATCGTCCACTCGGTGCCGTGGCAGACGAGGCGGCCGTGGACGCGGGAGATGCGCTTGTCCTTGACGCCCAAGGGGATGTTGACGTTGTCCTCGTCGCGTCCGAAGAGGAGTTCGAAGGGGCGCGGCGGCACGACCCAGCCGACGGCCTCGCCGAGCGCGAGGACCGTGCCGGGCGGAGCGGGCGGCAGCGGGTCGGCGTCGTCGGGGGCCTCGGGGACGCCCGCGGCGAGGCTGCGGACCCACGGGGGCAGGATCTGCGGCGGGAAGACTGGCGTGCTCATTGCGGGCGTTCCTCTCAGGCGGTGTGGCTCCGATTATGTGCGGGCGGGCGCGGGACCCCTCTCGGCGCGCCCGGGAGGGCCTTGCGCGAGCACGTATACGTATATTATGTTTATACGTGGAAACCGACCGACACCACTCCTGGAGCACCCATGAACGACACCGTCCCCTACGGCATCCCGCTCGACCGCGAGCAGCGCTACGACCCGCCCGCCGCGCTCATGGCCCTCCACCGCGAGGCCCCGCTGCGGCGCCTGCGCTACTACCCCGACGGCACCCTCGGGTGGATCGTCACCGACCACCGGCTCGGCCGCAAGGTCCTCGCCGACACGCGGTTCAGGTCGCAGCTGCACGCCCCCGTCAAGGTCCCGATCCCCATGCCCCAGGTCGAGGCGCTCGGCGACTTCGAAGGGCCCCTGCCGGTCACGCCCGGCATGTTCATCGAGATGGACGGCGCGGACCACACCCGCCTGCGCCGCAAGCTCACCGGCGTCTTCACCGTCCGCCGCATGCGCCTGCTCGAACCGCGCGTCGCCGAGATCGTGGAGGAGCGCCTCGACGCACTCGAAGCGGCGGGCGGCGGCGCCGACCTCGTCGCCGAGTTCGCGCTTCCCGTTCCCGCCCTGGTGATCTCCGAACTCCTCGGCGTGCCCCGCGCCGACCAGGACCGCTTCACCGGCGACGCGGCCACCGTCATGACCATGACCGTCTCGGCCGAGGAGAAGGCCGCCGCGAGCGAGCGGATCATGGCCTTCATCGCCGCGCTCGCCGCGTCCAAGCGCGCCGAACCGCAGGACGACCTCCTCTCCGACCTCGCCGCCGACGAGGACCTTTCAGAGGCCGAGGTCATCGGCATAGCGATGCTCCTGCTCGTCGCCGGGCACGAGACCACCGCGAAGATGATCGGGCTCGGGACCATGGCGCTCCTGGAGAACCGCGACCAGTGGGACCTCCTGCGCGAGCGGCCCGAGCTCATGGCGAACGGCGTCGAGGAGCTGCTGCGGTACATCGGCGTCATCCACACCGGGATCATCCGGCAGGCCGCGGAGGACTTCGAGTTCGAGGGCGAGCAAATCAAGGCCGGGGAGTACATGACCGTCTCGGTGCAGACCGCCAACCGCGACCCCGAGCAGTTCGCCGAGCCCGACGTCTTCGACGTCGCCGGGAACGCCAAGGGCCACATGACCTTCGGCCACGGCGTCCACCAGTGCCTCGGCCAGCAGCTCGCCCGCGTCGAGATGCGCATCGCCTTCCAGCGGCTCATCGCCCGCCTGCCCGGCCTGCGCCTCGCCGTCCCCGCCGCGCAGGTGCCGATGCGCACCGACCAGAACTTCTACGGCGTGTCGGAGCTGCCCGTCACCTGGTGACGCGAAAACCGTTCGGCCCCACCGGCTCCGCCGCATAGCGTGGAGCCGGTGACCGACTTGACGTACGAGGAGTTCGTCCGGACCGCGACCGCCGACCCTCGTGGGCGAGGACCTGGCGAGCCTCCTTCCGTAACGGCCGCAGGCGGAACCCCTGCGGGGTGGCGTGGAAGCCCGCCTCCTGCAAGGCCGCGGCGAGGCCGGAGCCGGGGGCGTAGGCGTCGTTGACGCGTTCGATGTGGAGGGCCCCGGTGCGCCCTTCCCTGACGGCGTCGGCGAGCGCGGCCGCGGCGGCGCTCATGCGCGGGTCGGTCGCCAGGTCCTGCGTGGCGGGCCAGGCGATGAGGGTCCGGCCGCCGCGTTCGACGTAGAGGACGAGGTCGCCGCCGACGAGGACCACGAGCGACCCGGCCTTGCGGCCGGGCTTGTGGCCGTCGGCCTCGGGCCAGGGCAGGGCCGCGCCGTACGCGTTCGCGGGGTCGGCGGCGGCGAGGACCACGGCGGTGGCGTCGCCGCGGTTCGCCGTGGCGCGCAGGCGGTCCACCGCGCCTTCCATCGCGAACTGCGCCGCGCCGAGGCCGTCCACGACGTAGCCGCGGCGGGCCCGCCCGGACTCCTCGAAGGCCGAGAGGACCCGGTAGACCTTCGCGAACCCGCCTTCGACGCCTTCGGCGGCGACCGCGCCGCGGGTGACGACGCCGTGCCGGTCGAGCAGGGTGTGGGCCAGCGCGTGGGCGCGGACCGTCGGGTCGGGTTCGGGGGCGGGGAGGAGGGACCAGCGCCCGGCGACCGTGGGTCCGAAAGCGGCGGGCCCGCCGGCGGGCGCTTGGCGCAGGTCGCGCCAGCCGCCGCCGAAGCGGGCGCGCGGGGCGGCGCGGCGGGCCCGGTGGGCGGTGGACCCGGCGGTGCGGCCGGAGCCGAGGAGCGCGCGCAGCGGCGCGAGCGTGTCGTTGGCGACGCGGCCGGACCAGGCGAGGTCCCACAGGGCCGCGGTGAGTTCGGCGTCGGTGAACGTCGCGAAGCTCGCCTCGCGGACGCGGTCGGCGAGCTGGCGGAAGAAGAGCCCGTAGCCGCCGTCGAGGGCGGTGAGGACGGCGGTGTGGAGGTCGGTGGCGGGGAGGGGCTGGGGTTCGGGCAGGAGCAGCGGGGCGGTCTCGGCGGGGTAGAGCGCGATCCAGCCGTCGTTGCCGGGGAGCGATCCGGCTCCGGTCCAGAGGACTTCGCCGGAGGAGGTGAGCTCGTCGAGCATCGCCGGGCGGTAGTCGGCCACGCGCGAGGGCAGGATGAGGGACTCCAGGGCGGAGGCGGGGACGGACGCGCCTTGGAGCTGTTCGATCGCGCGGGCGAGGCCGTCGATGCCTTCGAGGCGGTCGTCCTCGGCGGTCTTGCCGCCGACGTGCTGCCAGCGCGGCAGGAACTCGGCGAGCGCGGCGGGCGGGACGGGTTCGAGCTCCTTGCGGAGCGCGGCGAGGGAGCGGCGGCGCAGGCGTCGCAGGACGGCGGGGTCGCACCATTCGCGGTGTTCGCCGCCGGGCCGGAACTCGCCTTCGACGAGGGAGAGGTCGCGGAGGGCGCGTTCGGCGACGGCGGGGCCGATGCCGAAGCGGGCGGCGGCGTCGGCGGTGGTGAAGGGGCCGTGGGTGCGGGCGTAGCGGGCGAGGAGGTCGCCGAGGGGGTCGGGCACAGGTTCGGTGAACGCGGCGGGGAGGCCGCCGGGGACCGCGGCGCCGAGGGCGTCGCGGAGGCGGGCGGTGTCTTCGACCGCGGCCCAGTGCGGACGGCCGGAGATGTCGGCTTCGACGGCGCGGCCCGCGGCGGCGAGGGTTTCGGCCCAGGCGGGGTCGGCGCCGCGTTCGGCGAGTTCGGCTGGGGTGAGGGGGCCGAGGAGGCGCAGGAGGTCGGCGACGCCCTCGGCGTCGCGGACGGGGTAGGTGCGCCGCTGGAGTTCGGCCTCGACTTCGGCGAGGACGCCGGGGTCGAGGAGGTCGCGGAGCTCCACTTGGCCGAGGAGGTCGGCGAGGAGGCGCGAGTCGAGGGAGAGGGCGGCGGCGCGGCGCTCGGCCAGGGGCGTGTCGCCTTCGTACATGAACTGGGCGACGTAGCCGAAGAGGAGGGAGCGGGCGAACGGCGAGGGGTCGGCGGTGGTGACCTCCACGAGGCGCACGTCCCGGGACTGGAGGTCGGCCATGAGGTCGGTGAGGCCGGGGACGTCGTAGACGTCCTGGAGGACTTCGCGGACGGCTTCGAGGATGATCGGGAAGGTGGGGAACCGCCCGGCGACTTCGAGGAGCTGGGAGGAGCGAAGGCGCTGCTGCCACAGGGGCTGGCGCTTGCCGGGCTGGCGGTGCGGGAGCAGGAGCGCGCGGGAGGCGGCCTCGCGGAAGCGGGAGGCGAACAACGAGGAGCCGGAGACGGCGCGGGTGACGGTGTCGCCGATCGCGGCGGGGTCGAAGGCGAGGTCGTCGGCGTGGAGGTCGGGTTCGGCGTCGCCGGTGTCGGGCAGGCGCAGGACGATGCCGTCGTCGTGGTGCATCAGCTGCGGGTCGATGCCGTGGCGGTCGCGGAGGCGCTCGCCGAGGGCGAGGGCCCAGGGGGCGTGGACCTGGGCGCCGAACGGGGAGTGGACGACGACGCGCCAGTCGCCGGTCTCGTCGCGGAAGCGCTCGATGAGGACGGTGCGGTCGTCGGGGACGAGGCCGGTGGCCTCGCGCTGCTCGGCGAGGTAGGCGATGGCGTTGCGGGCGGCGGACGCGTCGAGTCCGGCGGCGGCGAGGCGGTCGTGCGCGGCGTCCTCGTCCATCGCGGACAGTTCGCGGACGAACGCGCCGAGGGCGCGGCCGAGTTCGAGGGGGCGGCCGAGGCCGTCGCCGTGCCAGAACGGGAGGCGGCCGGGGACGCCGGGCGCGGGGGTGACCATGACGCGATCGCGGGTGATCTCCTCGATGCGCCATGAGGAGGTGCCGAGGGTGAAGACGTCGCCGACGCGGGACTCGTAGACCATCTCCTCGTCGAGTTCGCCGACGCGGCCGCCGCCGCGGCCGGTGGCGGCACCGGAGAGGAAGACGCCGAAGAGGCCGCGGTCGGGGATGGTGCCGCCGGAGGTGACGGCGAGGCGCTGCGCGCCGGGGCGGCCCGTGACGGTGCCCGCGGTGCGGTCCCAGACGATGCGCGGGCGCAGTTCGGCGAAGGCGTCGGAGGGGTAGCGGCCCGCGAGCATGTCGAGGACGGCGTCGAAGGCGGAGTCGGGGAGGGTCGCGAAGGGGGCGGCGCGGCGGACCAGGCCGAGGAGGTCGGCCACGTCCCACTCGTCCATGGCGGCCATGGCGACGAGCTGCTGGGCGAGCACGTCGAGGGGGTTGGCGGGGACGCGGAGCGCCTCGATCGCGCCCGCCTTCATGCGCTCGGCGACGACGGCGGACTGGATGAGGTCGGAGCGGACCTTCGGGAAGAACACGCCGCGCGAGACGGCCCCGACCTGGTGCCCGGCGCGGCCGACGCGCTGGAGCCCGGAGGCGACCGACGGGGGCGCCTCCACCTGGACGACGAGGTCGACCGCGCCCATGTCGATGCCCAGTTCCAGGCTGGAGGTGGCGACGACGGCGGGCAGGCGTCCGGCCTTGAGGTCCCCTTCGACCTCGGCGCGCTGCTCCTTGGAGATCGAGCCGTGGTGGGTGCGCGACAGGACCGGCGGCGCGCCCGAGGCGGCCCCGGAGCCGCCCATGGCGTCGGCCGGGCCGTGCGCCTCCGGGAGCGGCGCGCCGTGGCGGCGCTCGTACTCGATCTCGTTGAGGCGGTTGGAGAGCCGTTCGGCGACGCGGCGGGCGTTCGCGAAGACGATGGTCGAGCGGTGGGCCTCCACGAGGTCCACGATCCGCTCCTCCACGTGCGGCCAGATCGACCCGGCCGAGCGGGCCGCGGAAGCGGTGGGGGCGACGGGCGCGTCGCCGAGCGCGGCCATGTCCTCGACGGGGACGACCACTTGGAGGTCCCACTGCTTCTCGGAGGGCGGCTGGACGACCGCCACGTCGTGGCGCGGCGACAGGAACCGGGCCACCTCGGCGACGGGCCGCACGGTCGCCGAGAGGCCGATGCGGCGCGCGGGGCGGCGCAGGCGGGCGTCGAGGCGCTCCAGGGACAGCGCCAGGTGCGCGCCGCGCTTGGTGCCCGCGACGGCGTGGACCTCGTCGAGGATCACCGTCTCCACGCCCGCGAGCGCGTCCCGCGCGCCCGAGGTGAGCATGAGGAACAGCGACTCGGGCGTGGTGATGAGGATGTCGGGGGGCCGGTTCGCGATCGAGCGGCGCTCGTTCTGGGGCGTGTCGCCGGAGCGGATCGCGGTGCGCACGTGCGGTTCGGGCAGGCCCAGGCGGCGGGCCTCGGCGCGGATGCCGTCGCGGGGCGCGGCGAGGTTGCGCTCCACGTCGACGCCGAGGGCCTTGAGCGGGGAGATGTAGAGGACGCGGCAGCGCTCCTTCGGCTCGGCGGGCACCGGGGCCGTCGCGAGCGCGTCGAGGGCCGACAGGAACGCGGCGAGGGTCTTGCCCGAGCCGGTGGGGGCGACGACGAGCACGTCCCGGTCCTCCGCGAGGGCCGCCCACGCGCCCTGCTGCGCGGTCGTGGGAGCGCCGAACGCCGATGTGAACCACGAGGCGGTGGCCGGGGAGAACCGCGCGAGCGACGGGTGCGGGGCGGGGCTCGGCGCTCGACGGGACATGCGCTCAATGGTGCCCCGGGGGACCGACACCGGGTCCGGAAACGCGGGGAGCGGCGGCCGGCGCGGGCGTCAAGAACGCGTATGGAACGTCAGAAGCGGCGTCAAGAACACGTATGGATTCACGTGAATGCCCTTCGGGCCGGGCATTCCACCCCGGGATCGCGCTAGCGTGCGGCACCGGAGAGGAGCTCACGTGACCGCTCAAACCAGCGAGGGCAGGCTGGACCAGGAACCGGCCGGCCCGCCGCTCAGGCATGCCGCGAAAGGCGGCCCCCTGCGCATGGGGCTGTTCCTCGGCGCGCTCGGCGTCGTCTACGGCGACATCGGGACCAGCCCGATCTACGCCCTCCAGACGATCTTCAACCCCGGCGACCCGCACCCGGTCCCGGTGAACACCGAGAACGTGTACGGGATCGTCTCCCTCATCTTCTGGTCGGTCACCATCATCGTCACCGTCTTCTACGTGGGCCTGGCGATGCGCGCCGACAACGACGGCGAGGGCGGCATCATGGCGCTCATCACTCTCCTGCGCCGCCACGTCGGCGGCCGCGGCCGCAAGGCCGCGTTCGCGCTCGCCGCCCTCGGCATCTTCGGCGCGGCCCTGTTCCTGGGCGACTCGATGATCACCCCCGCGATCTCGGTCCTCTCGGCCGTCGAGGGCATCAAGACGGTCTCCACGGGCCTCGAAGCGGTCATCATCCCCGCGACCGCCGTCATCATCGTGATGCTGTTCGCACTCCAGAAGCGCGGCACGCACGTCATCGGCCGCTGGTTCGGCCCGATCATGGCCGTCTGGTTCGGCGCGCTCGCGCTCCTCGGCGTCGGCGGCATCGCCGGGAACCCCGAGATCCTCCGGGCCCTCTCCCCCACCTACGCGATCGACTTCGTGTTCGGGAACTTCGGCATCGCGTTCTTCGCGCTCGCCGCCGTCATCCTCACCTTCACCGGCGCCGAGGCCCTCTACGCCGACATGGGCCACTTCGGGCGCAAGCCCATCTCCCGCGCCTGGATCGCCGTGGTCTTCCCCTCGGTGATGCTCAACTACATGGGCCAGGGCGCGCTCATCCTGGAGGACTCCGGGAACGTCTCCGGGTCGTTCTTCCTCCTCGCCCCCGAGGCCCTGCGCATCCCGCTGCTGGTCCTCACCACCGTCGCCACGGTCATCGCCGCGCAGGCGGTCATCTCCGGAGCGTTCTCGGTCGCCTCGCAGGCGTCCGAGCTGGGGTACCTGCCGCGGCTGCGCATCGCGCACACCTCCGAACACCAGTACGGGCAGATCTACGTGCCGTGGATCAACTGGCTGCTCATGGTGTCCGTGCTGGTCCTGGTGTTCGCGTTCCGCACCTCCGAGGCGCTCGCGTTCGCGTACGGCATGGCCGTGATCGGGACGATCACCATCGTGGCCCTCCTGTTCCTGTACGTCGCGCGCATCCGCTGGGGCGCGCCCCGGTGGGCCCTCGCGACCGGCGGCGGCCTGCTCCTGGCGATCTGCCTGGCGTTCCTCGCCGCCAGCTCGACGAAGATCATCCACGGCGCGTGGCTGCCGCTGCTCATCGGCGTGGGCGCGTTCACCGTCATGATCACCTGGCAGCGGGGCCGCGAGGTCGTCACGTTCGAGCGCGAGAGCCGCGAGGGCTCGCTCCTGGAGTTCGTGGACAAGCTCCGCGAAGGGGAGCCGAAGGTCGCCCGCGTCCCCGGGACCGCGGTGTTCCTCGACCGCGGCAAGCACAGCGCGCCGCTCGCGATGCGCTCCAACCTGGAGCAGAACCACGCCCGGCACTCGCAGATCGTGATCCTCTCGGTCCTCACCGAGCCGGTCCCGCGGGTCGCCGAGGACGACCGGCTCACCGTGGACCAGCTCGGCGACGACAGGGACGCGGTCATCCACGTGACGGCCCGCTTCGGCTACATGGAGACCCCGGACGTGCCGCGGGCCCTGGAGGCCATCGACCCCGAGCAGGCCGAGGGGCGGCGCCTCAACCTCGACCGGGCCACGTACTTCCTGTCCACGATCCAGCTCAAGCCCGGCAAGGCCCGCACGATGGCGACCTGGCGCAAGCACCTGTTCATCGCCACGTCCCACATCACCGCGGACGCCGCCGAGCACTTCCGCCTCCCGCGCGAGCGCACGATGATCATCGGCTCGCACATCGAGGTCTAGGCGTACTCCCCCGCGAACGGGACGACCTTGATGACGTCGATCATGACGCCGTCGGGGGCCGCGACGATAAAGTGGCGCTGGCCGAAGTCCTCGGTGCGCAGCGGGAGCAGCTCGGTGAGCCCGGCGTCCACGACGAGGCGCCGGTGCTCGGCGTCGGCGTCCTCCACCTCGAAGTTGAGGAGGAGGCCGCCCGAGAGGGTCCTGCGGTGGCCTTCGGGGACCGTGGGGTGGGTCGCGTCGAGGATCGCCAGCTCGTACTGCGGGGCGTCGGGGCGGCGCAGGCTCACGTACCAGTCGGCGGTGAACACCGCCTCGAAGCCGAAGTGGCGCATGTAGAAGTCGGCGGTCGCGGCGACGTCCCCGGTGGCGAGCACGGGGTAGAAGCCGGTCAGGGTCGCGGTCATCGGGGTCTCCTCGGATCGGGTTTCGCATACCTCGGGTATGTGGAATGCGATGCTAACATACCCCGGGTATGCGAATTGGGGGTCGAGGCGATGGGCAGGGCCGAGCAGCGGGAGGCGACCAGGCGGGCGCTCCTGGAGGAGGGCCGCCGCCGGTTCGCGGCCGAGGGGTACCACGCGGTGGTGCTCAACGAGGTCGCGCGGGCCGCGGGCGTCACGAAGGGCGCGGCGTACCACCACTTCGGGAGCAAGCTCGGGCTGTTCCGGGCCGTGGTCGAGGAGGTCCAGGAGGAGCTGGGCGCGCGGGTCGCGGCCGAGGCGGAGCGGCACGAGGGGGCCTGGGAGCAGCTCCGGGCGGGCTGCCGGGCGTTCCTGGCGGCCGGGACCGACCCCTCGGTGAGCCGCATCCTGCTGGTGGACGCGCCCACGGTCCTCGGCTGGGACGAGTGGCGGGCGATGGACGAGGCGCACTCGGCGCGGCACCTCACGGAGGCGCTGCGGGCGCTCATCGACGCCGGGCTCATGGCGGACCGGCCGGTCGAGCCGCTCGCGCGGCTCCTGTCGGGCGGCATGAACGAGGCGGCGCTGTGGCTCGCGCGGTCCCCGGACCCGGACGCGGAAGTGCAGGCCGCCCTCGCTTTGGACCTGGTCCTGGGCGGCCTGCGTTCCGGGGCCGCCTGACGGCGGCCCCGGACGTCGTTATGCGGGCATGAGGACGGTGTCGATGATGTAGACGGTGGCGTTGGCGGTCTGCACGTTGCCGCAGACCACGGCGGCCTCGCCGTTCACGGTGAAGGCCTCGCCCGAGCCCTCGACCGACAGGTTCGTCCCCTGAAGGGTCGCGTGCTCCCCGGCGAGGTCCTCCGGCGCGAGCCGACCGGCCACCACGTGGTAGGTCAAGATCGACGTGAGCGTCTCAGTGTCGGCCAGGACCGCCTGGAGGTCGGCCTCGGGGATCTTCGCGAACGCGTCGTCCGTCGGCGCGAACACCGTGATGTCCTCAGCAGTGTTGAGCGTGTCCCCCAGACCCGCCTCAGTCACCGCGGTGACCAGCGTGGACAGGACCGGGTTGTTGGACGCCGCGGTCGCGACCGGGTCATCGGCCATACCGGTGAACGAGCCCTCGCCGTCCGCCGGGACCGCCGAACAAGCGGCACCGAACTCGCCGGAGACGGGCATCTCCTCGGTGGTCTCCTCCTGCACCGACTCCTCACTGGACGTGGCGTCCTCGTTGGAGGAGTCGTCGCCGGAGCCGCACGCGGTGAAGACGAAGGCGCAGCCGGCGGCGGCCAGCACGGCGCCTGCGCGGGTGAGCAGTCGATTGTTCATGGTCTTGCCTCTCTGTCGGTGCGGGGCGCTTGGCGCCCCGCGGTTCATTCGGCGTTCAGGACGATCGAGTGCCATCCGGTGGCGCCGTCCGGGAACGGGGCGACCCGCTCCGCTGTCTGGACGTCGCCGTCGCCGTCGGTCGCGCGGACCTCCAGGGTGCGGCGGCCGGATGCCGCCTCCCAGGTCCACTTCCATTGGCGCCACGTGTCGTCGCCGATCACGGGCGCGAGTTCTGCCTCGCTCCAGGGGCCTTCGTCCACGCGGACTTCGACGCGGGCGACGCCGCGCTGCTGGGCCCAGGCCACCCCGGCGACGGTGACCGGCCCGGCGGCGACCGTCGCGAGGGGTTTGGGGGTGTCGATGCGCGAGAAGGTCTTGATGGGGGCCTGGGCCTTCCAGTCGCGGCGGACCCAGTAGGCGTCGAAGTCCGCGAAGGACGACAGCTCGATCTCGGTGAGCCACTTGGTGGCCGAGACGTAGCCGTACAGGCCGGGCACGATCATGCGCACCGGGAAGCCGTGCTCCAGCGGGAGCGGGCGGCCGTTCATGCCGACGGCCACGAGCGCGTCGCGCCCGTCCGTGCAGGCCTCGGTCGGGGTGCCCGCGGTCCAGCCGTCGGCCGAGCGCGAGACCACCTGGTCCGCGCCGGGTTCGGGCCCGGCCTCGGCGAGGAGGTCCGCGAGGGGCACGCCGAGCCAGCGCGCGTTCCCGGCGAGGTTCCCGCCGACCTCGTTGGAGACGCAGGAGATCGTGATCTCGCGTTCGACCAGGCCGCGGTCGAGGAGGTCCCGGTAGGACAGTTCGAGGGGGTTGGCGACGCGGCCGGTGATGCGAAGCGTGTAGTCCTCGGGGAGAACGCGAGGGAGGACCAGGGCGGTGTCGACGCGGTAGAAGTCGGCGCTGGGCGTGAGGTACGGGGTGAGGCCGTCGATCTCGGCGGCGTCGGCGAGGCCGGTGCCCGCGGGGCCGACGTCGACGGGCGCGGGGAGGTCGATCGCGTCGCGAGCGTCTTCGAGGTCGGAGGTGCCGGTGAGCCGCCAGCCCGCCGCGCCGGCGAGCCCGGCGCCGCCGAGCGCGATGAGCACGCCCCGGCGGTCGACGGCGCGGCCCGGCGCGGCGGGTCCTTCGAGGCGTTCGCGGAGCAGCATCGCGAGGACGCCCGCACCGCAGGCGGCGCCCACGAGGGACGGGACCGCCCACGAGGGGGAGGCGGCGGGGCGGGCGAGGGCGGCTGCCGCGCCCGCCCCGCCGAGGAGGGCCAGGACCGCGTACCCGATCCAGGGGCGCCGACGGGCGGCGACGCCGGTGGCGGCGGCGAGCACGGCGAGCGCCGTGCCGATCCCGGCCAGGAGTGCGAGCTTGTCGTGCTCGCCGAAGGTGCGGATCGCGAACTCCTTGACGGGTTCGGGGACCGCGTCGACCACGGCGGCGCCGATGGCGGCGACGGGGGCGCTGCCGGGTGCGACGGCGGCGGCCGCGAGCTGCGCGGTCGCGAGGGCGACGGCGGCGCACGCGGTGCCGGCGAGTGCGGCGGCGGTGGTCGGTCTCATGCCCCTCATTCGGGGGCGGTGGGGCCGCGGATGGGTCGGCGGGCCGGAAAATCGGGGATTTTTTTCGCGGCGGGCGCGAAAGCGGGCCCGGCCTGGCGGCCGGGCCCGCTTCTGCGGAGGTCAGCCCTCTAGGGGGACGTCCGCGACCATCGGGAGCGTGGGGGCCGGGGAGCCGCCCGCGGGCTCCTCGGTGACGCCGATGAGTTCGGCGTCGCCGAGTCCTTCGACGAGCATCGTGGCGGAGCGGTCGCCGGGGTTCATGACGCCCGCGGAGACCTGGCCTTCGGGGTCGACCATCCAGACCTGGTAGGACCGCTCCTCGCCGATGGCGGCGAGCCCGGCGAGGACCACGACGGCCTTGTCGAGCCGCTCGGAGTAGACGACGGTGACGTCGCCGCCGCCGGTGGCCACGGTCCTGCCGACCTCGGCGTCCCCGGATTCGAGGACGGCGGCGATCTCGTCGGAGCGCGACGGCGCGGCCTCGCGCATGACCGACCAGGTGACGATGCCGCCGACGACGGCCATGACGGCGGCGAGGGCCCCGGCGGCGAGCGCGAGGCGCAGGCGCGGCATCCCGCGGTGGCGGCGCAATCGAGGTGCGGCCGTGCGGGGTTCGGGCGCGGGCGTCTCGGGGGCCTCCTGGCGGACGCGGGAGGCTTCGGCGAGGACGCGGGCGCGCAGCCGCGGCGGCGGGTCGGCGATCGTCACGTCGGAGAGGCGCCACACGGCCTCGCGCAGTTCGGCCGCCTCCTGGGCGCAGGACTCGCACTCGGTGAGGTGGTGCTCGACCTCGGCGCGCTCGTCGTCGTCGAGGGCGTCGACGGCCCAGGCGCCGATGAGGGTGTGGACGTCGGCGCTCATCGGGCCACCTCCAGGCAGTCGCGCAGTTTGAGCAGGCCGTCCCGGATGCGGGACTTGACCGTGGGCACGGCGGCGCCGAGCAGGGACGCGACCTGCCGGTAGGTGTGGCCGCCGTAGTAGGCGAGGGTGACCGCCTGCCGCTGGAGCTCGGTGAGGGTCGAGAGGCAGCGGCGGACCTGGCGGTGCTCCAGGCGGACCGCGGCGGCCTCGGCGACGGCGTCGTACTCGGGTTCGGGGCGCGCGGCGGCGCGGCGCTCGCGGTCGCCGGAGGCCTGCACGGACCGGACGCGGTCGACGGCGCGGCGGTGGGCGATGGTCGAGAGCCAGGCCCCGGCGGAGCCGCGGGCGGGGTCGAAGCGGGTGGCGGTGCGCCAGACCTCCACGAGGACCTCCTGGGCGACCTCCTCGGCCTGCGCGGGGTCGCGCAGGACGCGCAGGCACAGGCCGTAGACGCGCGGCGCGGCCTCGTCGTAGAGGCGCGCGAACGCGTCCTCGTCGCCCAGTGCCGTGGCGTGCAGCAGCTGTTCGAGCGCGGGCATCCTCGCCTCCTCCACCGCCGTCCGGCGGTCTCCGCCTGTGCTCCAGGCCGATGGATTCCCCCTTGTGGACATCATCACGCTCCGAGGTGTTTGTCAACTCCGATCGCCCGGTATTCGGAGCGGAGGCGGCCCCGGACGGGTCCGGTGGCGGGGTTTTTTCCGCGCGGGCGACAATGGCCCGGACGGACTCCTCACCCATCGCATCCGATAGGCCCCCGCATGACGAAACGCCAGTTCCCCCGCCCCCACGACCTCCTGCCTTTGATACGTTTCAAAAAGCCGGACTTGAATGCGAAGCGGCGGCGCCTGAACGCCGCGCTCACCATTGCCGACCTGCGGACCATCGCGAAGCGCCGCACCCCGCGCGCGGCGTTCGACTACACCGAGGGCGCCGCCGAGGGCGAGCTGTCGCTCGCGCGGGCCCGCCAGGCGTTCGCCGACGTCGAGTTCCATCCGGCGATCCTGCGGGACGTCTCGAAGGTGGACACCGGCTGGGACGTCCTCGGGAAGCGCTCGGCGCTCCCGTTCGGCATCGCGCCCACCGGGTTCACGCGCATGATGCACACCGAGGGCGAGACCGCCGGGGCCGGGGCGGCGGCCGCCGCGGGCATCCCGTTCGCGCTCTCCACGATGGGGACGACCCCGATCGAGGACGTCGCCGCCGCGGGCGGGCCCGAGGGGCGCCACTGGTTCCAGCTGTACATGTGGAAGGACCGGGACCGGTCGATGGCCCTGGTCGAGCGGGCCGCGGCGGCCGGGTTCGACACGCTCCTGGTGACGGTGGACGTGCCGGTGGCCGGGGCTCGGCTGCGCGACAAGCGCAACGGCTTCTCGATCCCGCCCGCGATCACCCCGGGGACGTTCTTCAACATGGCCTCGCGCCCGGCCTGGTGGTTCGACATGCTCACCACCGAGCCGCTCTCGTTCGCCTCGCTCAACCGCTGGTCGGGCACGATCGCCGAACTCCTCGACACCATGTTCGACCCGACGGTGGACTACGAGGACCTCGCCTGGATCAAGGAGCAGTGGCCCGGGAGACTCGTCGTCAAGGGCGTCCAGACCGTCGCGGACGCGAAGCGCTGCGCGGACCTGGGCGTGGACGCCGTGACGCTGTCGAACCACGGCGGGCGGCAACTGGACCGCGCCCCGATCCCGTTCCACCTGCTTCCCAGTGTGGTGAAGGAGGTCGGGGACGACATCGAGGTCCACTTGGACACCGGGATCATGTCCGGAGCCGACGTGGTCGCCTCGGTGGCGCTCGGGGCGCGGTACACGATGATCGGCCGGGCCTACCTGTACGGGCTCATGGCCGGAGGGCGCGAGGGCGTGGACCGCGCGATCGCGATCCTCCGCGAGGAGGTCGAGCGGACCATGCGCCTCCTCGGCGTGGCCTCGCTCGACGAGCTCGAACCCGGGCACGTCACCCAGTTGCAGCGGCTGGTGCCGCGGTCCGCTTGATCATCAGGGACATCACCGCGGCGAGTGCGCACAGCGCTCCCGCGGTGAACCACGCCGGGTCGTAGTCCCCCGTGGCGTCCCTGACGAAGCCCGCGCCCCACGCGATGAGGGCCGCGCCCACCTGGTGCGAGGCGAGGACCCACCCGAAGACGACCGCGCCGTCCTCGCCGAAGTGCTCGCGGCACAAACTGATCGTCGGCGGGACCGTGGCGACCCAGTCGAGGCCGTAGAAGACGATGAAGAACAGCATCGGCGGCTTCACGTCGCCCGCGAACAGAGTCGGGAGCGCGAGCAGCGAGAGGCCGCGGAGCGCGTAGTAGACCGCGAGCAGGTGCCGCGGGTCGAACCGGTCGGTGAGCCAGCCGGAGAAGATCGTGCCGATGAGGTCCACGACGCCGATGACCGCCAGGAGCGACGCGGCGGCCGTCAGGGGCATCCCGTGGTCGTGGGCGGCGGGCACGAAGTGGGCGCCGACGAGGCCGTTCGTGGACGCGCCACAGATCGCGAACGTGCCCGCGAGGAGCCAGAACGCGCGGGAGCCGCTGGCCTGCCACAGGCCGCCGAGGGCCCGCTTCGCCGCGCCCTGCGTCGAGGGCGCGGGAGTGGTGTAGTCGGCGTCGGCGCCGAAGGGCTTGAGGCCCACGTCCTCGGGCCGGTCGCGCACCACCAGGAGCACGAGCGGGACCATCGCGAGCGCGGTGGCCGCGACCAGGAGCGAGGCCGCGCGCCAGCCGGGGCCCTCCACGAGGAGGCCGACGAGCGGCAGGAACACGAGCTGCCCGGCGGCGCCCCCGGCGGTGAGGATGCCCGAGACGAGGCCGCGGCGGGCGATGAACCACCGGTTGGTGATCGTGGCGACGAACGCCATGGCCATCGACCCGGTGCCGATGCCGACGATGAAGCCCCAGCACAGGACCAGCTGCCACGACTCGGTCATGAAGACCGTCGCGCCGCCGCCGAGGGCGATGAGGCCCAGCGCGATCGAGACGACGCGGCGGATGCCGTACCGCTCCTGGAGCGCGGAGGCGAACGGCGAGAACAGGCCGTAGAGCAGGATGTTCACGGAGATGGCGGCGGAGATGGTGCCGTGGGACCAGCCGAACTCGTCGTGGAGCGGCTCGATGAAGACGCTCGGGGTGGCGCGGAAGGCGGCCGCGCCGACGAGGGCGACGAAGCTGACGGCGGCGACCCACCAGGCGCGGTGAACGGTGCGGCGGCTGGTCTTCTCGGGTAGTTCTGGGGCTGCGATGGACATGGATACAGCTTCGCCGAGCGGCGGCGGGGCGGCCAGTGGCCGACAGGCCAACATGTGCGAAGATCGGGCCATGAGCGTCTTTCGGCATCCCGGGCGGCACCGCGTCGCGGTCTTCGTCCGGCACGGTCTCCTCCCCGTCGAGCTGGGCATCCCGCACCGGGTCTTCGGCTCGGCGAAGTCCGGCGGCGAGCACCTGTACGAGGTCGTCACGTGCGCGACGGCACCGGGCGAGATCCGGACCGACGCCGACGTGACGGTGAACGTCGCGCACGGCCCGGAGGCCCTGGAGGAGGCCGACACGGTCGTGGTGCCCTCGGCGCACGAGAACGACGAGTCGTGGACGGCCG
The DNA here is from genome assembly GCF_042428885.1 of Glycomyces mayteni. Taxonomy (NCBI): domain Bacteria; kingdom Bacillati; phylum Actinomycetota; class Actinomycetes; order Glycomycetales; family Glycomycetaceae; genus Glycomyces; species Glycomyces mayteni. The sequence goes on along the minus strand of NZ_JBHMBP010000002.1, from coordinate 1,246,831 downwards.
GGCGGCTCCCCGCGGACGTGGCCGCGGCCATGGAGCGCATCGGGCCGCGGACGCGGATCGCGTCGATCTGCACCGGCTCGTTCGTGCTCGCGGCGGCGGGGCTGCTCGACGGGCGGATGGCCACGACCCACTGGGACGCGTCCGAGCGGTTCCGGCGGCTCTATCCGCGGGTGCGGCTGGAGCCGGAGGTGCTGTACACCGAGGACGGGCGCGTGCTCACTTCGGCGGGTGTGGCCTCCGGGTTCGACCTGTGCCTGCACATGACGCGCCTCGACTTCGGTGTGGCCGTGGCGAACCGGGTGGCGCGGCGCTCGGTGGTGCCGCCGCACCGCGACGGCGGCCAGGCCCAGTACATCGAGCGTCCCGTGCCGGAGGCGGGGTCGGCCGCGACGGGCCGGGCCCGCGAGTGGGCGCTCGCCCGCCTCCACGAGCCGCTGACGCTGCGGCAGCTCGCGGAGTGCGAGGCGATGAGCGTCCGCACGTTCACGCGGCGCTTCCGCGAGGAGGTCGGCACCTCGCCGCAGCGGTGGCTCCTGCACCAGCGACTGGAGCGGGCGCGGCACCTGCTGGAGCGCAGCGACGAGCCGATCGACCGCGTCGCGGCGGGCGCGGGGTTCGGGTCGGCGTCGTCGCTGCGCCTGCACTTCCAGGCGTCCCTGGGGGTCACGCCGAGCGCGTACCGCCGGACGTTCGCGGGCTAGGCGACGACCGCGGTCACGCGGATCTCGACGCGCATCCCGGGCGCGCCGAGGGCCGCGACGCCGAGTTCGGTCCAGATCGGCTCGCGGCCGCCCATGCGCTTGCGGAACTGCTCGGCCATGACGCGGCCCGGCCGCTCGCCGATGTACGCGGGGTCGTCGGGCAGGTGGTAGGAGTTCACGTGGATCACGTCGGCCCACGTGGCGCCCGCCGCGGCGAGGACGCGCTCGACGTTGTCGAAGGCGCGCACGATCTCCTCTTCGAGGTCCTCGGGGAATTCGAGGTCGTCGTTCCAGCCGCCCTGGCCGGAGATCTCGACGCGGTCGCCGACGCGCACGGCCTGGCTGTAGCCGAGCATCCCGTGCAGCTTCTCGCCGGCGCCGGGGGTGATGAAGAACTGCGGCTCGCTCATGGTGTTCCCTCCATTTGACTTCATGCTTGAAGTCATCGTAGCACGATTGACTTCAAGCATGAAGTGACCGCCGCCGGTTAGACTGCGCGCATGGCCGAGACACAGGAGAACGCCGCGTCGGCGCCGGTGCGCTGGCTCGATCCGGCCGAGAAGGACGCCTGGACCGGGCTCGTCTCGCTCGTCTACCTCCTCCCGCCGAGTCTCGAAGGCCCGCTTCACAAGGAGTGCGGCATCACCCTCTTCGAGTACCTGGTCCTCAGCCACGTCTCCGAGGCCCCCGGGCGGCGCCTGCGCATGAGCGAGCTGGCGTTCCTCGCCAACGGCTCGCTCTCGCGCCTGTCCAACGTGGTCAAGCGGTTCGAGCAGCGCGGCTGGATGGAGCGCTCGCCCGACCCCGAGGACGGCCGCTACACGATCGCGGCCCTCACCGACGCCGGGTTCGACCTCGTCCGGGCCGCGGCCCCGGTCCACGTCAGGGCCGTCCGCGAAGCGGCGCTCGACCGCCTCGACGCGGACGACCACGCCGCGCTCGCCAGGATCGCCGAGAAGCTCCGCGTCCGGCCCGTGGACCTCGCCTAGTTGAGCACGTAGGTCCGGATGCTCTGCGCCGGGAGCTGGGACCCGAAGGAGCCGTTGGTCATCGGGACCGCGTTCGAGGCCGCGAGCGTCTGGGTCGAGGTGGTCACCCAGGTCGCGAACGAGCCCGTGCCGCCGCCTTCGAGCGTGAACGGCAGGTAGACCGCGGAGGCGTTCTTGTTCACGGCCACCATGACGATCCGCGAGCCGCTCTTGAACGCGGAGATGTACACGCCCGACTGCGGGTTCGCGGTCGCGGTGATCCGCTGGAAGCCCGGCCGCACCCACTTCGCGAAGTGCGCCAGGTTCGCGCCGCGCTTGCTGATCTGGCCGTCCTCGCGCATCGGGCCGTAGCCGCGGCGGATGTACCACCAGATGTACGCCTGGAAGCGGCCGTTCACGAGCGCGCGGTGCACGTGCTCGCCGACGTCGAGCGCCCCGGGCCACAGGTCGGCCGAGTCGCTGGAGTTCGGGTAGTAGACCTCGGTCATCCACAGCTCCTTGCCCGCGCCCTTCTGCTCGAACAGGGGGTACGGGAAGTCGGCGGGCTGCGTGCCGTAGAGGTGGGCGCCGAGGATGTCCGTGTTCGCCAGCGCGGCGGCGTCGTTGAGGATCGGGTCGGACATGCTCTTGCGGTACTGGAAGGACTCGGGGGCGATGACCCTGGTGCTGATCGCACCGGAGTTCTCCTTGAGGAAGCGCACGATCTCGGCGGCGGTCCAGGCGGTCCACTCGCTGGCGTAGTCGGGCTCGTTCTGGACCGAGACGGCGTAGAGGTTGACGCCGTTATTGCGCATGTAGACCGTGAAGTTGTTCAGGTGCTGGGCGTAGGCCGCGTACTGGTCGTAGCGCAGGCGCTTCCCGCCGGAGAAGGACTCGGTCATGCTCGCGGGCGGGTTCCAGGGGGAGGCGATGACCTTGGCGCCGAGGGCGACCGCGCGCTGCGCGGTGGCGACCTCGCGGCTCCAGTTGGCGCTGTCCTCGTGGACGGGGATGCGGAGGATGGAGAATCCGAGCTGCCCGGCGCCGTTGCCGAAGGCGGTGTCGCGCTGGGCGGCGGTGAGGTCGCTGATCCACACGGTGTGGTTCATGCCGCCGAAGCCCTGGATGGTCTGCTGCCCGATGGAGGGCTGGATGAGGACGGTGGTCTGCGCGGCGGCCGCGTCGGCGATGAGGGGCGCGCCGATGATCGGGAGCGCTCCCAGAGCGAGCAGGGAGCGGCGGTCGAGTCGCGGGGCGCGGGGGTCGTCGGGGCGAGGTGCCATCGTTCCTCCAGGAGGTCGGGAGTGTTGTTCCCGTTCACAATACATCGAAATACTTCAATTCGAAAGCGCATTCCGCCGCCATTCCGGGCGTCCGGTCACGCGGTCGTCAACCGCTCCCGCAGTTCTTCGAGCACGCCCTTGAGGAGCCGCGAGACGTGCATCTGCGAGATCCCGATCTCCGCGCCGATCTGCGCCTGGGTCTTCTCCTCGAAGAACCGCAGCGCCAGGATGCGCCGCTCGCGCTCGGGCAGGTCGCACAGGAGCGGCGCCAGCGCCTCGAACTCCTCCACGAGCGCGAGCGCGAGGTCCTCGCCGCCGAGGGTCTCGCACAGCGGCGCGCGGCCCGGGTCGCGGTACTCGGGCTCGTCGAGCGAGACCGACCAGAACGCCTGGCGCGCTTCGAGTCCCTCGTCCACCTCGGCCTCGGTGACGCCGAGGCGCTCGGCGAGGTCCGCGCCCGTGGCGGGGCGGCCCAGCTCCTGGGCGAGGTCGGCGGCGGCCTTGTTGATCGCCAGGCGCAGCTCCTGCAAGCGGCGCGGGACGCGCATCGGCCAGGCCGTGTCGCGGAAGCAGCGCCGCACCTCCCCCATCATCGTGGGCACGGCGTACGACAGGAACTCGCAGCCGAGGGTCGGGTCGAAGCGGTCCACGGCGTGGATGAGGCCGACCGAGGCGACCTGGAGGAGGTCGTCCTTGACGATGCCCTTGCCGCTGAAGCGCTGCGCGATGTGCTCGGCGAGCGGCAGGTGCCCGGTGATCAGCCGCTCGCGGAGTTCGGCGCGGCGCGGGTCGTCCGCGTCCAGTGCCGCCATCTCGGGGAAGAGCGGGGCCAGGTCGCGGTAGTCCGCGCGAGTCGACGTGTGCTGTCCTGGTGCCATTGCGGGTATCGCCCCCCGATCGTGACCCGAGCGTATAACGACGGGCTGCTCATGTCCGGGACACGAGTCGAATCGCAGGTCAGCGCCGGATCAGGCCCTGCTGGACGGCCGCGGCGACGGCCGCCGTCCGCGAGTCCACGCCGAGCTTCGCGAAGATGTGGACCAGGTGGGTCTTGACGGTCGCCTCGGTGACGAACAGGCGCTGCGCGATCTGCCGGTTCCCCAGGCCCTCGGCGAGGAGGGCGACGATCTCGGACTCGCGGGCCGTCAGCGCCGGGCGGCCGGACCGGGCCTGGTCCATCACGCGCGCGGCGACTTTCGGCGACAGGGACGACTCCCCGCGGGCGGCCGCGCGGATCGCCGCGAACAGCTCCTCGGGCGGGCAGGCCTTGAGCAGGTACCCGGTGGCCCCGGCGGCGACGGCGCGGCGCACGTCCGCGTCCGACTCGTACGTGGTCAGCACGAGGACGCGCGGCGCGTCGGGGAGCTTCGCGACCTCCTCGGCGACGGCGAACCCGTCGGGGCCGGAACCGAGCTGGAGGTCCATGAGCACCACGTCGGGCGCGCACCCGCGGATGCCGCGCAGCGCCGCGGCGGCGTCGGCGGCCTCGCCGACCACCTCCATGTCGCTCTCGCCGTCGACGAGCGCGGCCAGGCCCGCCCGGACCACGGGGTGGTCGTCCACCAGGAACAGGCGCATCACGGCTCCTCACCGAGCGGGACGGACGCGGCGAGCGCGGTGCCCTCGCCGGGGCGGGACTCGACCGCGAGGCTCCCGCCGACGCGTGCGAGGCGCTCGCGCATCCCCGGCAGGCCGAACCCGCGGCCGGACGGCGCGGTCGCGCCGGGGTCGAAGCCGCGGCCGTCGTCGCGCACGTCGAGGGCGACGGCGTCGCCGAGGTGCGAGAGCGTCACGACCGCCTCGGAGGCGGCCGCGTGCTCGACGGTGTTCGCCAGGGCCCCTTGGGCGACGCGCAGGAGCACCGCGGCGGCGGCCTCGCCGGTCCCGGCGGACTCGCCCTCCTCGCGGAAGACCGTGCGCAGGCCCGAGCGGTGCGTGACGTCGGCGCACAGCTCGCGCAGCGCGTCCGCGAGGCTGCGGCCTTCGAGCCGCGCGGGCGTCAGGTCGTGGACGAAGCGGCGCGCCTCGGCGAGGTTCTCGTCCGCGACCGCCGCGGCCTGGGCCGCGAGGGCCCGGGACCGGTCGGCGCCCCAGGACCGGTCGGCGGCCTGGAGCAGCATGCTGATGCTGGAGAGCCCCTGCGCGAGCGTGTCGTGGATCTCGCGGGCGAGGCGACCGCGCTCTTCGAGGGCCCCGGCGCGCAGCTGCGAGGCGGCGAGGGAGTCGCGGGCGGCCACGAGGTCGTCGATGAGGCGCTGGCGCTCGCGGATCTCGTACTGGAGGGCCCAGAACACGGCGGTGATGATCGCGGCGATGCCGATCGGCGCGAGCACCAGACTCGGGTCGAACACCTTCGCGATGCGCAGTTGACCGGCGACGACGGCCGCGGTGAGCAGCACGGCGGCTGCGATGACCCCCGCGGTCGGCAGCAGCCGCAGGCACAGGAAGTACAGAGGGACGGCGCACCACGCGAACGAGGGCGCCAGCAGCACGAGCGCCACCGCCACACCGATGACCAGGCCGAGCCACACCGGCAGCGCGGGCCCGAGCCGCCGCCACCAGACCACGCCCGCCCCGTAGAGCAGCGCCAAGAGCCCGGCCACCGCGAGCGCGGCGACGGTGAGCCGGTCGGCCAGCTCGTGCCGGGCGACCACCCTCGCGGCCGAGGCGGCGAGCAGCAGGAAGAACGCGGCGTGCATCGCGCCGTTCAACCAGGAGCGCTCCCCCACGGTCCCTCCGCCTCTCCTCCCCGGGGGCCCAGCGTAGGCCCGCGTGCCGCCCGCCCGCGGGCGCTTCGCGTCAAGGGTGCCCCGGACGCGCGGCGGGCGCGTCAATCGAAGGATGGAGACCGGATCGATCCGCCGCTCGATGCGGGGGCGGGGCCGCGGCCGAAGACTTGGCGGAGTGCCGGCGGAACCGCCGGACTCGATCCGAAGGAGCACCACATGCACGCGATCAACCTCCGCAAGCGCCTCGCCGTCGGGGCCGTCGCCGGACTCGCCGTCGTCGGCGGCATCGTCGGCGTCAGCGCCTACGCCGCACCGGGCGCCGAGACCGGGCCCGTCGAGGCCGTCGCGGTCGCCGAGGTCCAGGACGACGGGGTGCGCGGCGCGAACGCCCTCACCCGCGAAGCGGCCCTCGCAGTCCTCGACGCCGCCCAGGACAAGGCCGCCGAGCTCGACCAGCGCGTCACCGTCGCGATCGTCGACCGGGCCGGGAACACGGTCGCCATGGTCAAGGGCGACGGCGCGGGCCCGCAGAGCCCCGACTCGGCCGAAGCCAAGGCGTACACGGCCGTCTCGTGGGGCCAGGCCACCAGCGACCTGACGGAGAACGCCGTCGGCGACGGCGCGACGGTCGCCGACATCCCCGGGACCCTGTTCCTCGCGGGCGGCGTCCCGGTGGTCTACGACGGCGCGCCGATCGCAGGGATCGGCGTCGGCGGCGCCCCCAGCGGCGACATCGACGAGGAGATCGCCCTCGCGGGCCTCGCGGCGCTCGCGGACCTGGAGGGCTGATGAAGGCGCGCAAGGGGATCGGGCGCAGGCTCGTGCTCGCGGCCGGGGCCGGCTCGCTCGCGGCCTGCGCGCCGGTCCCCGAACCGCGCGGGCACCGCTCGGTGCGGGAGACCGAACGGACCGCCGCGCGGGTGCAGGGGAGCGTCGAGGACTGGAACCGGGAGCTGCTGGAGGCCGCCGCGGCCGGGGACGCCGACGGGGCGGCCCGGCTGCTGGGGCAGGGCGCGGAGCCGGACGTGCGCGACGGGGAGGGCCGCAGCCCGCTCATGCTCGCGGCGCTGGCCGACGAGGTGGCGGCGGCGCGGGTGCTCGTGGAGTACGGGGCGGACCCGGACGCGCGCGACGCCCTCGGGGACACCCCGTGGGTGACGTGCGGTGTGACCGGGTCGGTCGCGATGATGCGCGCGATCCTCGACGCGGGCCCGGACCTGGAGGTCCCGAACCGGCGCGGCGGCAGCCCGCTGCACCCGGCCTCGGAGCGCGGGCACGCCGACTACGTGCGGGAGGTGCTGGCGGCCACGGGGATCGCCGAGTACATCGACCGCGTCAACTACAACGGGTGGACGGCGCTGCTCGAAGCCGTGGCGCTCGGCGACGGCGGGGAGCCGCACCAGGAGGTCACGGCGCTGCTCCTCGACGCGGGCGCGGACGCCGCGGTCCGGGACAGGAACGGGCGCACCGCGCTCGACCACGCCCGCGAGCGCGGGTACGGGGTCATCGCGGACCTGCTGGAGGGCGTCAGGTGAGGCCGTTGGCCTCGGCAATGGCGAAGATGTCGGCGGGGGTGCCGGACATGATCGCGCGGGCGTGCTCGGTGACGAGTTCGACGGGCCAGTCCCACCAGGCGGCGCGCAGGAGCAGTTCGATCTCGTCGTCGGCGAAGCGCCTGCGGATCGGCTTGGCGGGGTTGCCGCCGACGATCGTGTAGGGCGCGACGTCGGCGGTGACGAGGGCGCCGGTCGCGATGATCGCGCCGTCGCCGATGGTCACGCCGGGCATGACGGTCACGTTGTTCCCGAACCAGACGTCGTTGCCGACGGTGGTGTCGCCGCGGCTCTCCACGTTCATGACGATGTCGAGCGTCGACTCGGCCCACGCGCCGCCGAAGATCGCGAACGGGAACGTCGAGACCCCGACCATCGGGTGGTCGGCCCCGGCCATGATGAACCGCGTCCCCGTCGCCAGCGCGCAGTACCTGCCGATGCGCAGCTTCTCCGGACCGTACGAGTAGAGGACGTTCCGCTCCTCGAACTCGGTGGCCGCGTCCGGGTCGTCGTAGTACGTGTACTCGCCGATCTCGATCTTCTCGGAGGCGACGAGCGGCTTCAGGAACACGACGCGCGGCTGTCCGGCCATCGGGTGCAGGACGGTGGGGTCGGGGATCAAGCGGGGTCCTCTCGGTGGGCCCCGGGGGCCGCGGGTGCGGCCCCCGGGATTCAAGCGGTTCCGGCGCGGGGCCGGAGGGGTCAGATGACCTGCCCGGTCTGGGACTGGAAGGAGTCGCCCTGCGGGGTGGTCTCGGTGTAGACGGTGTCGAGGAAGCCGTCGCCGTCGGAGTCGACGAGCGTGGTGTCCGCGACGCCGTCGCCGTCGGAGTCGATCTCGATCTCGTCCACGAGGCCGTCGCCGTCGTAGTCGGTGGCCACGACGTCGGCGTAGCCGTCGCCGTCGGTGTCGGTGACGACCTGGTTGACGAAGCCGTCGCCGTCGGTGTCGTAGGAGACCTGGTCGACCACGCCGTCGCCGTCCGTGTCGGACTCGAAGGTGTCGGCGACGCCGTCGCCGTCGGTGTCGTAGACCGCGGTCTCGAAGGTGCCGTCGCCGTCGGCGTCGATGAGCAGCTCGTCGGAGACGCCGTCGCCGTCGTAGTCGACCGCCACGCCGTCGGCCTGGCCGTCGCCGTCGGAGTCGATGTAGGTGACGCCGTCGGCGGTGATGGTGTTGTCGGCGTAGCCGTCGCCGTCGAGGTCGAAGGTCTCCTCGACCGTGACGCCGGGCAGGCCGCCGAGGCTCTCGTCCTCGGTCGTGTACTCGTCCTCGACGCCGGTGTCGGTCTCGTCGGGGGTCACGTCGTACTCGCTCATGGTGCTCATCCTCCGCTTGAATGTGTGCTTGGGTTGCTGATGACGACTCTACGAGGGCCGGGGGTCCCCAGAATCCCCAGAGTGTGCCAACCGCACCATTGATTCGGCGGCGGGTTCAGGCCGCGGCGCGCACGAGGCGGAGCTGGCCGATCTCGGCGGCGTTCTTCATCAGCTCGGCGTTGACCCATCCGGCCAGGTGGGCGACGGTGAGCCCGGCGTCGGCGGGCCAGGGGTACCCGGAGGGCGCGTCCAGGTCGGCGTCGGCGAGCTCGTCGAGGACGGCGAGCCACTCGTCGCGGTGCCCGCGGAGCCATTCGACGGCGGCGGCGGGGCCGGGCCACTTGACGTCGGCGCGGTCGGCCGGGACGCGGCCCCGCACGTGCGCGGCGGCGGTGGTCCACCACCAGCCGAGGTGCCAGGTGAGCCAGGCGATCGTGGGGACCGGGACGGGGTCGGGCTCGGTGTCGGCCCAGTCGGGCTCCCAGCCGTCGGGGCCCGGGTGGAGGGTCCAGGTCAGGGCGGCGGGCGACCACAGGAAGTCGTCGTCTTCGAGTCGTTCGAGGTGGTACTCGAAGAGCGCCCAGGTGAGTTCGAACTGCCAGCGGAGCAGGCCGGTGCGGTCGGTGGGTGCGGCGTCGGACATCGGCCGATCCTCGCATGCGGCAACGGGTCCGGTACAGCGGTTAAACCGGGGCCCGACGCGGTCGGGGCCCCGGTCCGCGCCGCCCGATCAGACGATCTCCAGGTTCGCCATCATCCCCATGTCCTCGTGCTCGGCGTTGTGGCAGTGGAAGAGGTAGCGGCCCCGGTAGCCGTCGAAGCGGGTGATGATCTCGGCCGACTCGCCGGGGCGCAGCGCGATCGTGTCCTTGAGCCCGGCGTCGTGCGGCAGGGGCGCGCCGCCGCCGCGCGAGAGCACCCGGAAGCCCACGAGGTGCAGGTGGACGGGGTGGTGGACGTCGGCGACGAGCCGCCACACCTCGACGTCGCCGAGGCGGGCGGTGACGTCGGCGCGGGCCGGGTCGAACGGGAGGCCGTCGATGAGCCAGCCGTGCCGCCCGTCGTCCATGCGGCCCGCGCGGAAGGCGAGGTCGCGGACGACGGCCGCATCCGCGCGGTCCCACTCGGGGAGGTCGTAGGCGAGGGTCGCGGGGATCTGCGCCGGAGTGCCGTCGCGGGCGACGCGGAACCGCATGACGTCGGCGGCGGGGCCGGTCCCGAGCCGGTTGCGCAGGCGCACGGCGGAGCCGACGGGCAGGCCCCCGAAGTCCACGAGCAGGTCGTAGCGTTCGGCGGGCGCGATCGGCAGCCGGTCGTGGGGCACGGGCGCGGCGAGAAGGCCCTGGTCGGCGCCGATCTGCACCAGCGGGACGGTCCGGCCGTCGTCGGCGACCGCTTCGAGCTCGTAGTGCCTCGCGTTGGAGGCGTTGAGGACCCGCAGCCGGTACAGGCCGGTGTCCACCTCGTGCTCGGGCCAGGGCGCGCCGTTGACGAGGACCACGTCGCCGAGGACGCCCGCGAGGTAGGGCTCGGTGACGCCGTGCTCGCCGGTGAGGCTCGGGTCGACCGCGGGGTAGGCCAACTGGCCGTCCTCGTCGAAGGCCCGGTCGGCGATCATCAGCGGCAGTTCGCGGTCGCCGCGCGGCAGGTCGAGGGCGTCCTCCACGTCATCGCGCACGAGGTGGAGCCCGGCGAGGCCGCGCCAGATCGCCGGGGCGGTGAAGTCCATGCGGTGGTCGTGGTACCAGAGCATGGCGGCGCGCTGGTCGAGCGGGAACCCGTACTCGCGCTGGAGGTTCGCGACCGCCGCGCGGTCGTCGGCCATGGAGTGGCCCGCGTGGCCGGTCCAGCCGTCGGGGAGCACGAGGTCGGTCGGGTAGCCGTCGGAGGCGGCGGGGGTGCGGCCGCCGTGGAGGTGGAGGACCGTGGGGACGGGGAGTTCGTTGCGGTGCAGCACCGTGGTGTGCCGCCCGCGCCGCGCCTCGATCGTGGGGCCGGGGAAGACGCCGCCGTAGGTCCACAGCCGCGTCGCGAAGCCGGGGATGATCTCGGCCTCGGCCTCCTGCTGGACCAGCTCGTACCGGTCGCCGTCCGCAGTGGACTCGACGGGGGCGAGCACGGGCGGGACCGGCAGGGGCGCCGTGAACGGCTCGGGCAGCGGCACGGCGCTGCGCAGCAGATCCCCCGTGGCGGCGGGGCGGCGGGCCCAGGCCGCGGACAGGGCGAGCCCGCCCGCCGCGACCGCGCCGATCCCGGCCCCGATCCCGAGCGCCCGCCGCCGCGAGACCGGCGCGTTCCACTCACCCATCGGCCCGGACCTCCTTGGCGCGCCTGGGAAGCGGACGCCGCCACACCGCGGCGAACGCCCCGGCGATCCCGGCGACCAGCGCGGCCCCGAGCGGGAAGTGCAGCCACAGCGCGCCGCCCGTGCCCGCGAAGTACTGCGCGGTCACGCCGGCCACGAGCGCCAGCGAGGACCAGAACGGCCACGCCCGGCGGCCCCGGACCCACACGGCCGCCGCCGCGCCGAGGTGCGCGATCGCGATGTAGGACACCAGGTCCGCGCCGCGCACGTGCCAGGCGAGCCCGTCGAAGTCGCCGCTGAGGTACACCCCGGCGAACACCGGCTGCGCGAACCCCGCGACCAGGTAGGCCGTGGTCACGCCCCGCAGGACCCACCCGCTCGCCGCGGTCCGCTCGGGTGCCGGGCCGGGCGGCGCGGTCGCCGCCTCCGGCGCGTCGATCGTCGTTTCTCGTTGCATGGCACCGAGGTTATGACCGATCGGTTAATTCATCAAAGACCAATATCGCTATGCTGTTATGACTCGAACGACATGAGGAGCACCCGTGGACCTGAACACCCTGCGCCAGTTCCTGGCGGTCGCCCGCCTGGAGCACCTCAGCGGCGCCGCCGCCGAACTGCGCGTGGCCCAGCCGTCCCTCAGCCGCAGCATCGCCCGGCTCGAAGCCGAACTCGGCGCGCCCCTGTTCGACCGCGCGGGCCGCTTGCAGCTCAACGACACCGGCCGGCTCTTCCGCGACCACGTCGAACGCGCGATCGGCGAACTGGAGGCCGGTCGCCGCGCGGTCGCGGAGTCCCTCAGCGGCGGCGCGGGCAGCGTGCGCCTCGCCTCGGAGACGTTCCTGCCCCTGACCGGGCCGCTCAACGCGTTCACCGCCGCGCACCCGGACGTGGAGCTGCGCCTCCACCAGATGGCCCCGGCCGAGATGGAGCGCGCCCTGCTCGCCCAGGAGGTGGACCTGTGCCTCGCCTCGCAGCCGGTCGCCGCGGACCGCACCGAGTCGGCGGTCGTCGCCGTCGAACCGGTCTGGCTCGCGACCCCGCTCGGCCACCGCCTCGCCGCCGCGGGGCGCGTGTCCGTCGAGGACCTCGCCGAGGAGCCGTTCGTGACGACCCGGCCCGGCCAATGGCAGCGCCGCCTCCTCGACCGGCTCCTCACCGAGCGCAACCGCGTGCCGCGAATCGTCTGCGAGACCGACGAGACCGCCGCCACGTTCGCGCTCGTCACCGCGGGCATCGGCGTGTGCCTGTTCCCCGAGATCGCCCGGACCACCTGGGCCATCCCGGGCGTCGCCTGGGCCGCGATCGACGACCCGCACTGCACCCGCACCCTCAGCCTCCACTGGACCGACGGCGACCGCCTCCCGGCCGCCGCACGCCTCATGCGGGCGCAGATCCTGGAATGGGACTGGACCGGGGCCTGAGCAGGTCGGGGCGCGGACCCTTACGGCCGCAGGTCGGCCACGCCCTTCCCGGTGGCGATGTCGAAGGGCACCGACACCTGGTCGTGGGCGATCCGCCACTCCCCCGCCGACTTCACGAGGCAGAACGTCGCGCGCACCCACATGCCCTCGGTGACCGCGCCGTTCTTCAGCCTCCCGCTGAGCCGCCCGAAGGCGTGTCCGAACGCGACGGTCTCGTCCACAGTCAGCCGCAGGTCCCGCAGCTCGTAGTCCACTGCTGCGAACACGGCGAACACGTTCGCCCAGTTCTTCAGCTTCGCGGCCACCCCGACGTGCTGGAGCGGCGGCTCGACGTCGAAGGACACCACGTCCTCGGCGTACAGCCGCCCGAGCGCATCAAGGTCCTTGGCGCGCAACCCCTCCACGATCGACCCGATCCGCTCCCGGATCGCCGCCTCGTCCGCCTCGCGCTGCTTGGTCATCGTCTCGTTCCCTTCTCTCGGTCGGAACCGTTCGGAACGTTGACGGGACAGCGGCCCCGGATGTGACGCCTCCCGACCGAGACCTGGAACACGTCCCCGGTCCGGGCGACCCGCCGGGCCTCCCGGGACGATCCGGCGCCCGCTAGGGGGCGGCCCAGCGCATGAGGCGCGCGGTGGTGACCGCGGGGGTCGGGAGGCCGTCGAGGGCGGTGAGTTCGAGGTCGAGCGCGGCGGGCCGCGGCTCGGCCGCGAGTTCGGCGGGCACGCGGTAGTGGAGGTCGAACGACTCGTCGCCGCCGTCCCAGCGCTCTTCGGCGACGAGCACGCCGCCGAGGCGCACCGCGACGGCCGCGGGGCCGTTGAGGCGGAAGCCGATCCGCAGTTCCCGGGCCTCGCCCTGCGGGTCCTTGAGCGTGACGGCCATCGACGCGGCGGTCGAGCGGGAGCGGCGGCCGTCCGCGCCGGTGTGGACCTGCGTGTCCTCGCCGCGGAAGGCGTGGTCGGACTCGGGCTGCTGCTCGCCGAACGCGACCTTGTCGACGGTCGTGCGGTCGAGCGCGAGCGACCCGTGGTCGGCGGCGGCGAGCGCGGCGCGGCGCTCCGCGATCCCGGAGGGCTCGGCGACGGGCCAGTACACGGTGTACCTGGCGTCGTGGAGCCCGAAGAACGGCTCCAGCTCGACCGAGCCCGCCGGGTCGGCGGTGGCGAGCCGGTAGCGCAGCGGCCCTTGGGGTTCGAGGACGTCGGCGGCGGGCAGGTCGGCGACGATCGGGGTGTCGGCGAGGCCGAGGAGGGGGCCGTGGGCGACGTGGCCCATGCGGGAGTCGTCGGCGAGGAGGCCGTCCAGGCGTCCGGCGCCGGTGCGGGCGGCGAGGAGGATCGGCCCGGCGAAGTACGCCTGCCAGGGCGAGCCGTCGGGGAGGCGTTCGGCCCGCACCGGCGCGAGGAGGCCGAAGGCGACCACGTCGCCCTTGCGCCAGGTGCGCTCGATGAGGACCGCGCCCGGTTCGGCGGTCGTGTCCACGGGCTCGTCGTTGACGCGCAGGTCGGCGAGGCCCTCGGCCCAGCCGGGCACGCGCAGGCGGAGCGTGAACTCGCGGGCCTCGTCCAGGTCGAACCAGACGGTGACGCCGGCGCTGGAGGGGAAACGGGTCTGGACCCTGATCCGGCCGCCGAACTCGGGCGCGTCGAGGACCGCGGGGAGGTACAGGTTGACCGCGAGCGCGCCGTCGTGCTCGCCGAAGACGAGTTCGCCGTACTTGGCCTGGGCTTCGATGCCGGTGCCGACGCAGCACCACATGCTGGTGTGGGGCTGGGAGTAGACGCGGTAGTGGCCTGGGCGCATGGGGGTGAAGTAGACGAGGCCGCCGTGGTCGGGGTGCTGGGAGGCGAGCTGGTGGTTGTAGGCGGCGCGCTCAGCGAAGTCGAGGTGGGCCGGTTCGAGGCGGTGCTCGGCGAGGCGGCGGGTCAGCTTGAGCATGTTGTAGGTGTTGCAGGTCTCGGGGCCCTCGCGGTCCTCGATCATGGCGGTGAAGTCGTCGGCGGCGTGGAAGTGCTCGCGGACGGAGTTGCCGCCGAGGGCGACGGAGCGGTGCTCCACGACCTGGTGCCAGAAGTGGCGGGCGGCGGCTTCGAGCGCGGTGTCCCCGGTGGCCGCGGCGGTGGCGGCGTACCCGACGGCCTTGGGGATCTGGGTGTTGGCGTGGCGGCCGGTCAGGTCGTCGCGGCCTTCCAGGAGCGGGTCGAGGATCGCGCGGTGGGAGAAGCGGCGGGCCATGTCCGCGTAGTCGGTGCGTCCGGTGAGGGCGGCGAGGTCGGCGTAGGCCTCGTTCATGCCGCCGAACTCGGTGTCGAGCATGGTCTCGAACGCGTCGTCCTCGACGGTGGCGGCGATGTCGAGCCACCAGTCCGCGAGGCGCAGGACGACGGCGAGGGCCTGCTCGTGGCCGAGGATCACGTGGGCGTCGATGAGGCCCGCGAAGGTCTTGTGCAGGTTGTACCAGGGGACCCAGTGGTCGCTGGAGCCGAGCGTGCGCACGCCCGCGCCGCCGCGGAGGCCCTCGAAGAGCGCGGCGCCGCCGGGGACGCCGCCGACGTAGCCGGTGCCGAGGTGGTCCTGGGCGCGGGCGAGCTCGGCGACCATGCGGTCCAGGCGCTCGCGCGGCTCGGCCTCGCCGGTGGCGGCGGCGAGGAGGGCCAGCGCGGAGAGGTAGTGGCCGCCGATGTGGCCGTCGAGCCCGGAGTCCTCCCAGTTGCCGTACGAGGGCGCGGCGGGTTCGAGCCCGGCTTCGCGCAGGAAGGGGGCGAGGAGGCGGTCGGGGTCCATGGCGAGGACGTAGGCGAGGTCGTTGTCCAGCGCCCGCTTGAACGGGCCGTCCAGCAGCGTGACGCGGGTGAGCGGGAAGGCGTGCATCGGACCCCTTGCTTGTGTACCGGTAAATCTGCGTTGCCAATCTACCCGAGGGGCCCGGCCGCGGCGCACAAGGAAAGGCCCCCGTCCCACCAGACGGAGGCCCAGGTTCTCGGGTCGTTCGCTATCGGGGTCGTTCGATGTGGTCGCCCGCGGTGTCCTGCGTCGCGGCCGTGGCGTGGTCGGCGACGCCCGCGGTCAGGCCGGCGACCGCCAATGCCAGGGCGGCGGCCGCGATGATCCTGCGGCGGTACGGGTGGCGCATCTTGAACGCGTGGTCGGGTCGGTGCTGCATGGGCTCTGAGTTCCCTCGTCGATGGCTGGCCCGGGGGCCGTCCGGTGGGGACGGGGCACGGGCGTCGCGTGATCGGAAATGGTGGGTCCGCGTGGGAGGCGGGGATCGGCCGGGCGGCGCTGGGCGCGCGTCCGGCTATCGCATCAGAGGTCGACAGAGGGCGCTCGCGGCGCCCATCTGGTCGATGGCGCGCCGCCGGGTGAGTCGTGCGGCGGTTCGCATGGCTCGACCATACCAGGGCCCCCATTCGGGGGGTAGGAGTTCTTGCATGGTGGGACGATTGCGGACATCCCTCGCAAAGGCTTCCAGCAGGGATGACGGGTGACCGGGCGACCCCTGACTTTCGTCAGGGGCAGATCCCGACTTTCTTCCGATGGCAGCAGGTCAGGGCCGCAATAACGTTCACCGGGTACTCGTCCAGAACGGAGCCACCCACGTGAAACCCAAGGCCCTCAAGCTCATCGGAGCCGCCCTCGCGGCCGCCGCGGTCATCGCCGCACCGGCCTCCCCGGCGCACGCCGAGACCGCCCCCGATGCCGAGGCGTACGACGCCTACCTGACCGACCTCGTGGAGACCACCGGCGTGCCGGGCCTGTCCGCGGTCGTCACGCACGGCGCGGAGACCGTCTTCGCCGCCGGGTACGGCGAGGACTCGAACGGCGACCCGGTCACCGAGCGCACGCCGATGCGCGTCGCCTCGGTCTCGAAGTCCTTCACCGCCATGGCCGTCATGATCCTCGTGGAAGAAGGCGCGGTCGAGCTCGACGGCCCGGTGGCCGAGCAGCTCCCCGAGTTCGCGATGGCCGACCCGCGGGCCGGGGAGGTGACGGTCCGCCAGCTCCTCGACCAGACCTCCGGGTTCAGCGACACCACGATCGACGTGACCGAGCTGGACGACGCGGACTCGTTGGAGGAGTACGTGTCCCGCCTCGCGGACGACTCGCTCGCCGCCGACCCGGGCACCGACTGGGCGTACTGCAACGCGAACCTCAACGTCGCGGCCCGCCTGGTCGAGGTCGCCTCCGGGCGGTCGTTCGCGGACTTCATGCGCGAGCGGGTCTTCACGCCGCTCGGCATGGAGGACAGCGCCACCCGCGACGAGGACGTCATGCCCGGCCTGGGCTACAACTCGCTGTACGGGTGGTGGATCGCCCGCGAGGAGGCACCCGGGTTCCTCGACGACTCCGGCAGCGGCGGCGTCATCGCCAGCGCCGCCGACATGGGGAAGTGGCTCGCCAGCCAGAACGGCGAGGGCGTGCAGCTCGTCAGCCCCGCGGGCCTCGAAGCGATGCACGCTCCTTCGGCGGTCGAGGACTACGGGATGGGCTGGGGCGTGGAGTCGGACGGCACGCTGTCCCACTCGGGGAACCTCATGACCTACAACTCGGTCGAGTGGATCGACCCCGCGACCGGGTACGGCATCGCGGTGATGAGCACCGGCGCCGGACTCGCGGACGTCACGTGGACCGCCATGGAGGGCCTGGCCGCGATCGCCGAGGGCGGCACGCCCGCGGAGCCCTCGCGGACCGGGCAGGTCTACGAACTGGTACTCCTCCTGGCGGCCCTCGCCGCGATCGGCCTCGGGGTCCTCGGCGTGGTCCGCTCGCGCCGCTGGGCCGAGAAGCGCGCCGGGCGCAAGCTCTGGCGGACGGCGCTGCGGATGGTGCCGGTCCTCGTCCCGGCGGTCGTGTTCGCGGCCTTCCCCGCCGCCGTCTCGTTCCTGTCGAACGGCCGCACGATCCCGTGGAACCAGATGTTCTACTTCGCGCTGCCCCTCACGCTGACGCTGATGGCGGCGGCGGTGGCGGGGGTCGCGGTCGCGGTCGCGCGGGCGGTGCGGCTCAAGTCGGTAGGCTCTGCGGCGTGATCTACGGGGCAGGGCTGGCGCTCATAGCGGCCGCGGCGATGGTGAACGGCATCGACACCGTGCAGCTTCCGGCGTGGCGGCAGGCGGCGTTCGCGGTGCTGGCCCTGCTCGCGTACCTGTACGGGCGGCGGGTCGACTTCCGCCACGGCGCGCACCTGCTGCTCGTCGCCGCGGCGCTGACGGTGCCGGTGATGGTCGCCGACCGCGGCGAGGGCGTCACGATGTTCATGGTCTTGGGCGTGTTCGTGATGCTGCCGTGGTTCGGCGGCCGGTACCGGCGCCAGCAGGTGGCGCTGCTCCAGGCCGAACAGGAGCGCATCGCGCGGCTCGAACGCGAGCAGGACCTCGTGGCCGAGCGGGCGCGGGCGAGGGAGCGGGCGCGGATCGCCGCGGACCTGCACGACTCGGTCGGCCACGACCTGGCGCTCATCGCCCTGCGGGCCGGGGCCCTGGAGCTGTCGCCGGACCTGCCCGAGCGGGGCCGGGAAGCGGCGGCCGCGCTGCGCGCCAGCGCGGTCGAGGCCACCGACCGGCTCCGGCAGTCCCTCGGGATGCTCCGCGAGGAGGCCGCGCCGGTCGCACCGGCCGACGAGCCCGTGCGGGAGCTGGTGGCGCGGGCCGCCGCGGCGGGCCTGGACGTGCGGCTCGATGAGCTGCCGCCCGGTGGCGGTGAAGTGTTCGGGCCGCTCGTGGACCGGGCCGTCTACCGGGTCGTGCAGGAGGCGCTCACCAACGCCGCCAAGCACGCCCCGGGCGCGGCGGTCGCGGTCCTGGTCGAACTGGAGGACGGAGCGGTGCTGGTGCGGGTGTCGGACACGGGGGGCGCGGCAGCGCCGCGGCTGGAGCCGGGCGGCTCGGGACTGGCGGCGCTGGCCGAGCGGGTGCGGCTGCTCGGGGGTTCGTTCAGTGCGGGCCAGCGCGGCGGCGGGTTCGCCGTGGAGGCCCGGATGCCGTTGCAGGGGGAGCGATGATCAGAGTGCTGCTGGCCGACGACGAGGCCATGATCCGGGCCGGGGTCGCCGCGATCCTGGGGAGCGACCCGGGGATCGAGGTGGTCGCGGAGGCCGGGGACGGGGCCGAGGCCGTGGAGCTGGTGCGGGCGCACCGGCCCGACGTGGCGGTCCTCGACATCCGGATGCCGCGGCTCGACGGATTGTCGGCGGCGGTCGAGATCCGCGGTCTCGCACCGGCGACCGCGGTGGTCATGCTGACGACGTTCGACGAGGACGAGTACGTGATGCGCGCGCTCGGGGAGGGCGCGAGCGGGTTCATGCTCAAGGCGGCCGACCCGCGGGAGCTGATCTTCGGCGTCAAGGCCGTCGCCGAAGGCGCCGCGTACCTCTCCCCCAGGATCGCCCAGCGCGTCATCGCGAAGATGGGCGCGGCCGGGTTCGATCGCCCCACCCCGGAGAAGGAGCGGATCGCGGGCCTGACCCCGCGGGAGCGGGAGGTGCTCGGGCTGCTCGGGGAGGGCCTGTCCAACTACGAGATCGGCAAGCGGCTCTTCATGTCCGAGGGCACCGTCAAGGGCCACATGACCGCGATCTTCACGCGCCTCGGCATCCGCAACCGGGTCCAGGCCGCGGTCCTCGCCTACGAGGCGGGCCTGGTGGCCCGCCCCTGAGACGGGAGCGGCGGCGGGGCCGGGGGCCGACCGGCGAGCGGTCGGTGCCCGGCGGTGCGGCTCGTCCGACGGGCGGCTAGCGCTGGAGTTCGGCCTCGATGGCCTTGCGGAGCGCGGGGTCGTCGGGGGTGACCGTGGGGGCGAATCGGGCGGCGACCTCGCCGTCGCGGCCGAGGAGGAACTTCTCGAAGTTCCACTGGATCTCGGGGTCGGGGTCGGTGCCGCCCTCGGTCACCGGGCGGCGGGCGATGAGCTCGGTGTAGAGCGGGTGGCGGGTCTCGCCCGCAACACTGATCTTCGCCATGAGCGGGAACGTGACCGCGTACTGCACCGAGCAGAACTCGGCGATCTCCTCGTCGGTGCCCGGCTCCTGGCCCATGAAGTCGTTCGCGGGGAAGCCCAGGACCGTGAAGCCGCGGTCGCGGTATTCCTCGTACGCGGCCTGGAGGCCCTCGTACTGCGGGGTCAGGCCGCATTTCGAGGCGGTGTTGACGATGAGGACCACCTCGCCGAGGTGGTCGGCCAGCGATGCCGCCGTGCCGTCGTTGCGGTTGAAGCCGATCGTTCCCAGGTCCTGTCCCATGGGTCCCCCTTCTCGTCGCCGTTGCTCCGGCAAACCTACCCGCCGGGCGTCCGGTGCGGGGACGCCCGGCGGGTCGGGGTCGGGGTCGGGGTCGGGGGCGAGGTCAGGTGCGGGCGATGGCGATGCCCGTGTTGCTCCTGGCACCGGCCTCGTAGAACATGTAGAGGCGGCCGCCCTCTTCGGCGAAGCTCGGCGCGGCCGCGCGGGTGGCCTGCGGCTCGGTGTACAGGACGCCGAGGTGGTCCTCGCGGTCGAAGCCCGTGCCGACGTACGCGACGCGGATGCGGCCGTCGCCGGAGTGGTAGACGACGTGGCCGCCGCCGTTGCGCCCCCAGTAGTGGGCGCCCGAGATCTGGCCCTCCTCCCCCGCTCCGGGCGAGATGAGCGGCTGCTGCTTGAACTGCCAGCCCGAGGTCAGCGAGTGCGACCAGCCGATGAAGATCTTGCGGGTCCCGGCCTGGTTCCCCATGAACAGCATGATGTTGACGCCGGACTGGGTGGGGTGCGGGAAGACCCGCGCGTAGGACGCCTCCGACACGTTCGACGGGAGCATCGAGGTGTGCAGGACCGTGCCGACGTACGTGAAGTTGCGGCCGTCGGTGGAGGTGGCGACGCGGGTGGTGCGGTTGTCGCCGTGGAAGTACAGGTGCATCTTCCCGTCGGCCCAGTGGGCGTGCGGGCTGGAGACGTGCGGGACGGAGAAGTGCCCGCCCCAGTTCCGGTCGATGATCGGGTTCGCCGAGTACTCCTTCCAGGGCCCGGCGAGGGAGTCGGCGTAGGCGAGGCAGATCCCGCCCGGGTCGTCGTGCGGCGCGTAGTACATGTACCAGTTGCCCAGGGGGTTGGCGACCTTCCCGGCGACGTGCCGGATCGAGGGGAAGATGATCTCCTTCCGGGCGGGCGCGTAGCTCAGCTTGGACCGGTCCAGCGCCGCGCCGAGGCGGGTGAAGGTCGGGAAGCCGGGGACGGCGGCCGCGGCTGGGGCGGCGCCGAGCGCGGCGGTCGTGCCGAGGGCGGCGGCCCCCAGCAGCAGGCCGCGGCGGCCGAAGGCGGGTCGCGGTTCGGAACCCATGACGGACTCTCCTGTCCGGCCCGCGCGGTCGCGCCGCAATCCGGCGGTGCAGGGGCACCACGGCGGGCCTTTGGAGGACGAGTGTCCGTTCCGGGATGAACGGCAGTCAAGATGATAATACGTATTATCATCTTGACGGTCCGAAAATCGGCGGGCAACATGATCACACGCACCTGTGGTTATACGCATTATATGCCCGTCGAGAAAGGCCCCGCCGTGACCGGACCCCGCCGCCGCGTGACGCAGCGCGACATCGCCCGCCTCTCCGGCGTCAGCCAGGCCACCGTCTCCCTGGTGCTCAACAACCGCCTCGACGGCGGCGTCAGGATCGCCGCCGACACCCGCCAGCGCGTGCTCGACGCGATCCGCGAGACCGGCTATGTCGCCGACCCGATCGCCCGCCGCCTCGCCGACCACTACAACCGGATCATCGGCGTGTTCACGTACGAGCCGGTGTTCCCTTCGGGCGCAAGGGACTTCTTCCACCCGTTCCTGCTGGGGCTGGAGGAGCAGGCCGAGCGGCTCGGCTGCGACCTGCTGCTGCTCACCAGCGCGCCCGTGGACGGGGGCCGGCGCCGCATGTTCGCCGAGGGGAGCCGCATCCGGCTCGCCGACGGGTGCGTGCTGCTGGGCCAGGAGGTCGACCGCGGGGACCTGGAACGCCTGGTGTCCGAAGGCATCCCGTTCGTGTCGGTGGGACGCCGGGACGACGCGGGCGGACCGGTGCCGTACGTGGGCGCCGACTACCCGGCCGCGACGGCCGCGCTCGTGGCGCGAGCGGCCGACCTGGGGCACGAGCGGGTCGCGTACGTGGGCCGCGGCGAAGGACCCGAGTCCTATGCGGACCGCCTGCGCGGGTTCCGCGCGGCGGCGGCGAAGGCCGGGGTCGCCTACGGCCGCATCCCCGTCGCCGCGACCGAGAAGCTCGACGCGGCCGTGGCCGAGGGCGTGACCGCGATATTCCTCGAAGAGCCCGCCGACATCCCCACCGTGACCGCGTGGGCCGCCGACCGCGGACTGGACGTCCCCGGCGACCTGTCCGTGGTGGCGCTCGGCGACCCGACCCGGCCGGTCTCGATCGACCTCGACGTCACCGGTTTCACCATCCCCCGCCGCGAGATGGGCCGCCAGGCCCTCGACGTGTTCCTCGGCCTGCTCGGCAGTACCGCCGAAGCACGCGCCGAGGCGGACGTGCAGCGGCTGCTCCCGTGCGAACTGCACGACGGCGCGACCCTCGCGCCCGCACCCATCGGAAGGAACCACTCTTGAAGCAGGCGAACGAACTCCAGGCCGACATCCTCGTCGTGGGCGGCGGGCTCGGCGGCGTCGCCGCCGCGCTGGCCGCGCTGCGCGCCGGGCGGCGCGTCGTCCTCACCGAGGAGTACGACTGGATCGGCGGGCAGCTGACGAGCCAGGCCGTGCCGCCCGACGAGTCGTCCTGGGTGGAGCAGTTCGGGGTCACCGCCTCGTACCGGCGGCTGCGCGAAGGGATCAGGGAGTACTACCGGCGGCACTACCCGCTCACGGAGGCGGCCCGCGCGAAGCCGGACCTGAACCCGGGCGGCGGGCACGTCAGCCGCCTGTGCCACGAGCCGCGCGTGGCCGTGGCGGTCCTGGAGTCGATGCTCGCGCCGTACCTGGGTTCGGGGGCGCTGCGGCTGCTCCAGCCGTACCGGCCCGTGGCGGCCGACGTGGACGGCGACCGGGTCGAGGCCGTCCAGCTCGAACACCGGGACTCCGGGGCGCGGCTGACGGTGAGCGCGCCTTACGTGCTCGACGCCACCGAGACCGGGGAGCTGCTGCCGCTCACCGGCACCGAGTACACGACGGGCTTCGAGTCCGGGAAGGACACCGGGGAGCCCAGCGCCCCCGACGAGGCGCAGCCGGACAACATGCAGGCCGTCTCGGTGTGCTTCGCCGTCGACCACGTCGCCGGCGACCACGTCATCGACAAGCCGAAGGACTACGAGTTCTGGCGCGGCTTCCGCACCGACTTCTGGGGCGGGAACCTCCTGGGGTTCCGGGCCCCGAACCCGCGCACGCTCGAACCCGCGGAGCGCACGTTCGAGCCGAACCCCGACGACGACCCGCTCGCGGTCGTCGGCGACCAGCGGCGCGGCGGCGGCGACATGAACCTGTGGACGTTCCGCCGGATCGCCGCCCGCAAGAACTTCACGCCCGGCGCGTACGAGTCCGACATCACGCTCGTGAACTGGCCGATGATCGACTACTTCCTGGCGCCGGTGATCGACAACCCCGACGCGGCAGCGCATCTGGAGCGCGCGAGGGACCTCTCCAGGTCCGTCCTGTACTGGCTCCAGACCGAGGCGCCGCGCGCCGACGGCGGCGCGGGCTGGCCGGGGCTGCGCCTGCGCGGGGACGTCACGGGCTCGGCCGACGGCCTGGCCCAGGCCCCGTACCACCGCGAGTCGCGGCGCATCAAGGCCGAGTACACCGTGGTCGAGCAGGACCTCTCGGCGGCCGTGCGCGGCGACAAGGGCGCGGTGTCCTACCACGACAGCGTGGGGATCGGCATGTACCGCATCGACCTCCACCCCTCCACCGGGGGCGACAACTACATCGACGTCGCCTCCTGCCCGTTCGAGATCCCGCTCGGCGCACTCCTGCCGGTGCGGGTCGACAACCTCCTCCCCGCCGGGAAGAACCTCGGCACGACCCACATCACCAACGGCTGCTACCGGCTGCACCCGGTCGAATGGAACATCGGCGAGGCCGCCGGGGCCCTCGCGGCCTTCAGCTTCGAGCGCGGGCTGCCGCCGCGCGCGGTCGGGAACGACCCGGCGCTGCTCGCCGAGTTCCAGGACCGGCTCACCGCGCAGGGCTTCGAGCTGCGCTGGCCCGACGTGGCCCCCTACTGACGAAACCCCTGATGACAATGCCGTCAACGGAAAGGAAGAACCCCTTATGAAGCACGGACGCCTTTTGATCGCCGCCGCGGCGGCGGCGCCGCTCGTCCTCGCCGCCTGCGGCGGCGGTGGCGACGACGGGCCGGTCACGCTGCGGATGACCACGTGGTCCGCGAGCGAGGACCACCTCGCGATGCTGAACGAGATCGCCGACGCCTACATCGCCGACCACCCGGACGTGGAGGCGATCGAGTTCGACCCGCTCCCGTTCGAGGGGTACACGAGCACGCTGACCACGCAGATCGCCGGGGACAACGCGCCGGACCTGGCGTGGATCCTGGAGAACTCCGCGCCCGACTTCGTCTCCAGCGGCGCCCTCGTGCCGCTGTCGGAGACCCTCTCGGGCACCGACGGGTACGAGTACGACGACCTCATCCCCGCGGCGACCGAGCTGTGGCGGCAGGACGACGAGCTGTACGCGTACCCGTTCAGCACCTCGCCGTTCGGGGTGTTCGTCAACAACGACCTCCTCGCCGCGGCCGGGCAGCCGACCGCCGCCGAGCTCATCGCGAGCGGCGAGTGGACTTGGGAGCGGGTCGTGGAGGCCGGCGCGGCCGTCCACGCGACGACCGGCACCGACGGGCTCGTCATCCGCGACTTCGACTACTCCGGCTGGGACAACCTGTCGACGCTGTGGACCGGCTGGGGCGCGCAGGCCTGGAGCGCCGACGGCGCCGACTGCGGCTTCGACGACCCGGAGATGACCGAGGCGCTCACGTTCATGCACGACGCCGTGTTCGAGCAGGAGGCCATGCCCGGACCGGGGACCACCGCGGACTTCTTCGCGGGCGAGGCGGCCATGACGGTCACGCAGATCTCCCGCGCCGGGCTCCTCGCGGAAGCCGAGTTCGGGTGGGACCTCGTGCCGCTCCCGGCCGGGCCCGCGGGCGAGTACTCCGTGATCGGCCAGGGCGGCCTGGGCGTCCTCACCGTCGCCCCGCACCCCGAGGAGGCCGCCGACTTCCTCGCGTACATGACGAACCCGGAGAACTCCGTGAAGCTCGCCCAGTACTTCCCGCCGCCGCGCGAGTCGCAGCTCACCGCCGAGGTCCTCGGCCAGGCCAACCCGCTGCTCACGCCCGAGCAGCTCCAGGCCGTGGTCATCGACCGGATCGACAGCGGCGTCGTCAAGCCCAGCCACACCGGTCAGGCCCAGCTCGACCAGGCCGTGCGGGCCGCGCTCGACCCGCTGTGGACCGCCGACGCGGACGTCGCGGGCGTCCTCGGCGAGCTGTGCACCGCCATCGACCCGCTGCTGGCGCAATGACGGCGGTGAAGACCGACGCGCCGCCCGGCCGGGAGCAGTCCCGGCCGGGCGGGTGGTGGACGGCGAAGCGCCGCGACCACCTCGCCGGGTTCCTGTTCACCGCCCCGCAGCTGGCCGGGACGCTCGTGTTCGTGCTGCTGCCGCTGGGCCTGATGTTCTGGTACAGCCTCCACGACTGGAACGTCCTCGCCGGGGGCTTCACGTGGACCGGCGGCGAGAACTACGAGCGCCTCGCGCAGGACCCGGCCCTGCCCGGCGTCCTCGGCGCGACCGCCGCGTTCTCGGTCGGCCTGGTCGCGCTCAACCTCAGCCTCGCGCTGGTGCTCGCGATCCTGCTCAACCAGAAGCTCGGCGGCACCGTCGTGTTCCGCACGATCTTCTTCTCCCCCGTCGCGGTCACCTTGGTGGCGTGGACGATCGTGTGGCGGTTCCTGCTCCAGGACGACGGCGGCGTCAACGGCCTGCTGTCGGTGTTCGGCGCCGAGGGCCCGAACTGGCTGCGCGGGGAGACCACCGCGATGGCCTCGGTGATCGTCGTGCAGGTGCTGAAGAACGTGGGGCTCAACATGGTCCTGTTCCTCGCCGCGCTCCAGGGCGTGCCGAAGGAGCTGTACGAGGCGTCCACGATCGACGGCGCGGGCGCGTGGACCCGGTTCCGGCGCATCACGATGCCGATGATCAGCCCCACGATCCTGCTCACCTCGATCATCACCGTGGTCGGCTCGCTCCAGGTGTTCGCCCAGATCGACGTGCTCACCAGCGGCGGGCCGGGCACCTCCACGACGGTGCTCGTCTACTACCTGTACCAGAACGCCTTCCAGTTCCACGACTTCGGCTACGGCGCGACCCTCTCGGTCCTGCTGTTCGCGATCGTCCTGGTGCTCACCGTGATCCAGTGGCAGATGCGCAGGAAGTGGGTCGTCCATGAGGACTGAACGACTGCGGACCGGGCCCTCGCGGCGCGCGAAGCTCGTGCTCTACGGGCTGCTGTGCGTGCTCGCCGTCCCGTTCGTGTTCCCCACCTGGTGGATGGTCACGTCGAGCCTCAAGTCCGCCAACGAGATCTTCGCGTTCCCGCCGACGCTCCTCCCGGCGGACCCGAGCCTGTCGGCGTACTCCCGCGTCTTCGAGTTCGCGCCGTTCGCCGCCCAGTACTGGAACAGCATGTACATCGCGGCGGTGGTCACGATCGGGACGCTCGCGGTCTCGTCCCTCGCCGGGTACGCGTTCGCGCGCATCAAGTTCCCCGGGCACAACCTGCTGTTCCTGGTCGTCCTCGTGGGCCTGCTCATCCCCAGCGAGGTCACCATCGTCCCGCTGTTCCAGATGTTCAACGGGCTGGGCCTGGTCGACACGCACTGGCCGCTGATCCTCGTGCCGGTCTTCGGCGCGCCCAGCGTCCTCGCGACGCTCATCATGCGGCAGTTCTTCATCGCGCTGCCCGCCGAGCTCGAAGAGGCCGGGCGCATGGACGGCCTCGGCCGCCTCGGCCTGTACTGGAAGATCGCGCTGCCGCTGTCGCGGCCCGCGCTCGGCGCGGTCGCGATCTTCTCGTTCCTGCACAGCTGGAACCTGTACCTGGAGCCGGTCGTGTTCCTGTCCACCCCGGAGAAGTTCACGATCCCGCAGGCGCTCACGCAGTTCACCGACGCGTACGGCGGCCCCATGTGGGACGTGCAGCTCTCGGCCGCGACGCTCTCGGCGCTGCCGGTGCTCATCGTCTTCGTCGTGGCCCAGCGCCAGTTCGTCGAGGGCCTCGCCCACACCGGCCTCAAAGGATGAGGCGGTGCCCCGGCCGGAGCCGGGGCACCGCCCCTATGTCGCCCCGCGGGAGCCCGGACTAGATCCCGTGCTCGTTGCGGAAGTCCTCGACGGCGCCCTGCGCCTGGTCCTGCGCGTCCTGAGCGGCGTCGCCCGCGCCCTGGACGGCCTCGCCCGCCTGCTGGCCCGCGTCGCCGACGTACTCCTCGTACGCCGCCCCGGCCTCGCCGGTCGCGTCGCCCGCCATCTCGCCGGCCTGCCCCTTGGCCTCTTCGACCGCGCCGGTCACCATGTCCTTCAGCTCGTTGAACTTGTCCAGCAAGCCCATAGGCCTACCCCCTTTTCGCGTCGGTACGTCCCACTATAGGGGGACGCGCGGCGGAGAGGAAGTTCCCGCAACCGCGGCAAGGGAAACCGTGTTAGGAATGGACATGCCTCAGCACCGGTCCTACGACGCCGTGATCGTCGGCGGCGGCCACAACGGCCTCGTCTCCGCGGCCTACCTCGCCCGCGCCGGAAAGCGCGTCCTCGTCCTGGAACGCCTGGGCCGCACCGGAGGCGCCGCGATCTCCGCCCCCGCGTTCACCGGGGTCGACGCGCGGCTCTCGCGCTACTCCTACCTGGTGAGCCTCCTGCCCCGCAAGATCGTGGACGACCTCGGCCTGCGGTTCCAGGTCCGCAAGCGGCACGTCTCCTCCTACACGCCCGCCGAGCGCGGCGGCCGCGACACCGGGCTCCTGGTCACCCGCGACGCCGCCCGCAACCGCGACTCCTTCAAGCACCTCACCGGCTCCGACGCCGAGTACGAGGCGTGGCAGGCGTTCTACGCCGACGCGTCCAAAGTCGCCGAGCGGGTGTTCCCGACGCTCACCGAGCCGCTCGCCTCCGAGGCCGAACTGCGCCGGCGCATCGGCGACGACCGGATCTGGCGCATGTTCTTCGAGGCCCCGCTCGGGGAGACCGTCCAGGACGCGTTCCGCGACGACCTCGTGCGCGGCGTGGTCCTCACCGACGGCCTCATCGGCACGTTCACCTCCGCGTGGGCGCAGGACCTGCGGCAGAACCGCACGTTCCTGTACCACGTCATCGGCGGCGGCACCGGCGACTGGGACGTCCCCGTGGGCGGCATGGGCGCCTTCACCGACGAACTCGCCGCCGCGGCGCGGGCGGCGGGCGCGGAGATCCTCACCGGGCACGAGGTCACTTCCATCGAGGCCGACGGCGTCCGCGCCGAGGTCGCGTTCGCGAACGCGGAGGGGCCCGGGACCGTGGAGGCGCGGGACGTGCTCGTCAACGCCTCCCCCGAGGCCCTCGCCTCGCTCCTCGGCGACCCGGCCCCCGAGCCCGCCGAAGGTGCCCAGTTGAAGGTGAACATGCTGCTCAAGCGGCTGCCGCGGCTGCGGGACGCGGACACGGACCCGCGCGAGGCGTTCGCGGGCACGTTCCACGTCGCCGAGTCCTTCGACGAGCTCGAAGCGGCGTACGTGGAGGCCGCCGCCGGGCGGCTCCCCTCGCGCCCGCCCTCGGAGATCTACTGCCACTCGCTCTCGGACCCCTCGATCCTCGGCCCCGACCTGGTGCGGCAGGGGTACCAGACGCTGACGCTGTTCGGGCTGCACGCGCCCGCGCGCCTGTTCCGCGGCGACAACCGGGCAGCGAAGGCCGCGCTCCTGGAGGCCACGGTCGCGCAGCTCGACCGGTACCTGGCCGAGCCGCTCACCGACTGCCTCGCCGAGGACGCGGACGGTCAGCCGTGCATCGAGGCGAAGACCCCCGTCGACCTGGAGCAGGACCTGCGGCTCCCGGGCGGGAACATCTTCCACCGGGACCTGTCCTGGCCCTACCGGGCCGGCGCTGAGCAGGGGAAGTGGGGCGTCGAGACCGCGCACGCGAACGTCCTGCTATGCGGGGCCGGGGCCGTGCGCGGCGGCGGGGTGAGCGGCATCCCCGGGCACAATGCGGCAATGGCCGTCCTCGCGCCATAGGATCGGAGGATGGACGCGACGATCCCCCAGCTCATGGCCGAACTGGCCGCTCTCGACGAGCCGAAGGCCCGCGCGGTCAACGCCAAGCGCGGCGACGACCACGGCGTGAACCTGACGAAGCTCCGCGCCGTCGCCAAGCGGCTCAAGACGCGGCATGACCTGGCCGTGGACCTGTGGGCCACCGGCGACACCGCCGCGCGGCTCCTCGCGCTGCTCGTCTGCCGGCCGAAGGCCTTCGGCCGCGACGAGCTCGACGCGATGCTGCGGGAGGCGAACGGCCCGAAGGTCCACGACTGGCTCGTCAACTACGTCGTGAAGAAGAGCCCGCACGCCGAGGAGCTGCGCCTCGCCTGGTTCGACGACGCGGACCCCGTCGTCGCCTCCGCGGGCTGGGCGCTCACGACCGAGCGGGTCGCGAAGCGGCCCGCGGGCCTGGATCTGCCGGGGCTGCTCGACGTGATCGAGGCGGAGATGAAGGACGCCCCGGACCGGTTGCAGTGGGCCATGAACCACTGCCTCGCGCAGATCGGCATCGACCACCCCGAGCACCGGGCCCGGGCCATCGCGATCGGCGAGCGCCTGGGGGTCCTCAAGGACTACCCGACGCCGCCGAACTGCACGTCCCCGTACGCCCCGGTCTGGATCGAGGAGCTCGTGCGGCGCAAGGAGAGCGTCTAGGACGGGGAGTTGACCTCGGCGAGGACCACGGCGAGCGCCCAGATCACGAAGACGTTGAACGCGATGATGAGCAGCGCCCAGAGCGGGTAGTACGGCAGGAAGAAGAACTGGTTCAGGGCCGAGACCGCGGCGAGGCCGATGCCGACGCCGTAGGCCCAGGAGCGGCCCGCGAGCACGAAGATGCCGGTGAGGGCGACGAGGATGCCGAGGATGAGGTGGATCCAGCCCCAGCCGGTGGTGTCGATGGCGAACGTGTAGTCGCTGACCCCGACGAAGAGGTCGTCGCGCGCGATGGCGGCGATGCCCTCGAAGACCTGGAACAGGCCCACGGTGATCATCAGCGCGCCGGCGGCCACCGCGCCCGCGGTCGCCCAGGCGAGCCTGCCTTCGTCGTCGGCCATGGCCGTCTCCTCACCCCAGCGGCCGTGCGCGCGGCAGGCCGTCCTTTTCGCTCCTGTCTACTCCCGACAGGGGCCGCCAGGGGCGGAATGCGCGAATCGGCCTCGGGAAAGGGGGGACGGGACCG
This sequence comes from Glycomyces mayteni, assembly GCF_042428885.1. Classification (NCBI taxonomy): domain Bacteria; kingdom Bacillati; phylum Actinomycetota; class Actinomycetes; order Glycomycetales; family Glycomycetaceae; genus Glycomyces; species Glycomyces mayteni. The sequence goes on along the minus strand of NZ_JBHMBP010000002.1, from coordinate 1,217,095 downwards.
CCCGGGGGTGCGCCGGGCGGCCCCGAGGGCCCGTTCTGATCCACAGGACGGGCCCTGGCTCACCGCCGCCGGCCCGGGATCTCCAGGTCGACGTCGATGTAGCGGGGGCGGTACAGGTGGGCGTCCGCGTAGAGGTCGTCGCCCTCGAAGCTGTTCACGTTGTAGGTGATGAGCAGCGTGTCGCGGTCGCCGAGCTGCGGGTGGGCCTTCGCGTTGTAGGTGAAGACGTTCCCGCCGGTCTCGGGGGTGGAGTACAGGACGGTCTTGCCGGTGTAGGGGCCCGCGAGGTCGTCGGCGCGGTACATGACGACGTCGGCGCTGAGCGGCTGCGTCGCGTCGCCGGTGACGAGCGTGAACTTGCCCTGGTAGCGGGTCACGCTGAACTCGTTGGAGACGCCTTCGAGGATGCGGGAGGAGCCGGTCGGGTCGGCGGTCCAGGCGCCGTCGGCGTAGTACTCCCAGGGCGCGGTGGCGAGGCCGCCGGAGGGGACGCGGGCGAGGTGGGCGAACTTCTGCGCCTGGTTGTCCTCGACGCCGAACACGTAGGTGTAGCCGCCGTCCTCGTAGATCGCCGAGCCCCAGTTGACGTCGGAGTCGGGGAGGTCGGTGATCGAGGTGAGGCTCATGTCGTCGGTGTCGAAGCTGGCGACGGCGTTGCCCGCGAACGCGAAGTCGAACACGCCGGTGCCGGTCTTGACGAATTCGAGGAGCATCACCTGGAGGGTGTCGCCCTCGACCGTGCCGTCGCCGAACCAGTACCAGTTCTGCATCTCGTCGCCGCCGGGGACCTTGACGAGGGACTCGGGGGCGGCCTCGGTGCCGCCGGTGACCGTAGTGAGGCTCCCGCTGTCGTCCACGATGATCGAGTTGTGGAGGAACGGCGAGTCGAGCGGCCTGCTCAGGTCGTCGTTCACCTCGCCCATGAACGTGTCGGAGTACAGCCACGCGGTCGAGCCGTCGGGCAGCGGGACGCTATAGGCGGAGTCGGCGCCGGTCCAGCGCCCGGCGGTGTCGCCGTAGGTCTCGAAGCGCTCGGTGAGCTCCTCGTTGACACTCGCGGAGATCTGGGGAGCGCAGGCTGTCGCGGCCTGCGCGGCGGTCGGGACCGCGGCGACGGCGAGTCCGGTGAGGACCGCGGCGGCGACGGTGGTCGGACGGTTGGTCATGTACTGCTCCTTTGCAGTTCGGGGTTGAACTCGGCCAGCACGCGGTCGGCGAAGCGCTCGCCGATGAGGCGCTGGACGTCGGGTCCGGGGTGGAGGTTGTCGGGGAGGGGCATGGCGGCGGCGTCCTGCCCGCTGTAGAGCGACAGGCCGTCGAGGTAGTGGAGGCGGTGGTCGTCGTCCTGGCGGCGGTCCACTATGGCGTGGAGCTCCGCGCGGATCGCCTGGAGGGACAGGTGTCCGGTGAGCACGTCGGCCGCGGTGCCCCCGGCAATCGACCACTCCTCGGTGCGGGCGGGGTCCTGGACCGTGGGCCCGGCCGCGGCCTCCACGGGCTCGCACCAGATCGGGGAGACCAGGACGATCGGGGTCGCGGGGTGGCCCTCGCGGACGGTGTCGAGGAAGCCGTCCACGGCGGGACGGAAGGCGCGCATGCGCATCACGTCGCCGTTGACGAGGTTGATGCCGATCTTCAGGGTGACGAGGTCGGCGGGGGTGTCGCGGATCGTCCTGGCGGTGAACGGGTCGAGCATCGCGTTGCCGCTGAACGCGAGGTTGGTGAGGTGGGCGCCCGCGCGGAGCGCGGCGACCGCGGGCCAGGTGCCGGTGGTGGTGTCGGCGCGGTAGCCGTGGCTGATGCTGGAGCCGTGGTGGACCCAGCGCAGGCCCGCGACCGGCCGGGCCGCGACGGGGGCGTCGGCGCGGAGCTCCAGGAGTTCGACGGCGTCGTGGTAGGGCAGCCAGAGTTCGAGGTCGCGTTCGGTCCCGGTGCCGAGACCGGTGTAGCGGACCGTGGCGTCGGGGCCGGGGACGATCTCGCCATCGGGCCGCTCGAAGGTGAACACGAAGCGGGACCCGGCGACCGCGGTCGCGGTGGCGACGACGGCGCCGTCCTCGGTGAGCTCGTAGGCGCTCGGCGGGAACGGGGTGTCGGCGTCGGCGGCGATGCGGCGGGCCTGCACGTCGAGTTCGAGGGTGTCGGCGGCGGTGCGGAGGGCGAGGCGCACGCCCGTGCTCTCCGCGCTGGTCTGGACCATGAACCGGTCGGGGATCTGGCGGCGGGCCCAGCGCGGGAGGCGGTGCGGGAGGAGGCCGCGGCCGGTCTCCTCCAGCTCCACCGCGCCGCGCACCATCGCCGGGGTGATGGTGATGCGCTGCAACGTCATACGTCGATGACCGTGCCGTCGGCGCGCACGTCCACGAGCCGGTCGCCCACGCGCAGGCCGCGCAGGACCGCGTCCGGGTCGAGGTCGGCGATGCAGGCTTTGGCCGTGTCGAGGTCGGTGGAGCCGACGGCGGGGTCCACCCCGAAGAACGACTCGATCACCAGGGCCACATACGATCCGGCCGAGGAGCAGGCCCAGTCGATGATGTACGGCAGCTGCGGCGGGGCCTTGCGGGCGCCGCCGCCCACCGTGGGCATGGCCTCCTCGGTGAAGTGGGCCTGGCCGGGCGGGCCCTGGTTCGCCGAGCGCGCGAGGCCGGGGAGCCAGTCGATCGCCGCCCGCGGTTCGCCCAGGGCCACCAGGGATCGGGCGGCGTCGGCGGGCCACGCCGGGTAGGCGCCGTTCCACTGGTGGTCGGGGCGGGGGCTGAAGCTCGCGTCGGGGTCCCACGGGGACAGCGAGCGGAGCCAGACGTCGGTGCGCAGCTCGCGCTCGAAGAACTCGACCATCTCGGCGCGGACCTCGTCGTCCAGGTCGCCCGCGATGGTGGTGCCCACGATCGAGAAGTCGTAGACGTGCCGGACCGGGACGCGGGTGCCGTCGGGCTGGCGGGCCGCGAAGTGGCCGCTGCCGGGGACGTAGAGGTCGGCGACCTCCCCCACGAGCGCGTCGGCCTCGGCGCGCAGGGCGGCCGCGCCGTCGGCGTCGCCTCGGGCCGTGAGGATCTCGGCGAGGGTGCGGAGGTTCCAGACGTTGGCGGCGTTCAGGCTCGCGACCTCGTGGGTGTAGGAGCTGACGCATTCGAGGAGGTTGTCGATCTCGCCGTAGTCGGCCAGCGGCGAGGCCCCGCGCAGGCCCTGCCAGGCGTGGGCCCAGTCGTCGAGGTGCTCGGCCACGGTGGTGCCGCCCGGGGCGGCGTCGAGGAGCGCGGTGTCGCCGGTGAAGCGGAGGTAGTCGTGGACCAGGCGGGTCATCGCGTAGTCGTTGACGGAGTACCAGCGCCCGACGGGCCCGCCGGTGAGCGAGGAGGTCCCGAAGTGGGTGTGGATGTCGGAGGCGATCCAGTGCTCGACCTGGCGGCGCATGACCGCGGGGTCCAGGAGCGCGTGGGTGATCGAGGAGAGGGAGTAGTCCCAGATGAACGTGGTGGTGGCCCAGTAGTTGGGCATGAGGGTGTCGTAGCTGCGGCCCAGGACGTTGTCCTTGAAGTCGCGGCGGAACCAGATCGTGCCGAGCGCGCCCCACCAGTAGAGGCGCCGCAGCGCGTCCGAGGTGGTCTCCAGGACCGGGAGGTGGCCGGAGAACTCGTCGTTGCCGGGGGTGAAGGCGGCGGCGAGCTGGTGGTCCCAGTACGCCTCGGCGTCGGCGACCGCGCCGGGGACGTCGGCGGCGATGCGCGCGAACGCTTCCGCCGCTTCGGCTTCGGTGCCGCCGACGGTGTGGACGTACCCGAAGCGGGCGCTCTCGCCGGGGGCGATGTCGAGGCGGACGGTGATCTCGCCGCCGCGCTCGATCCCGCCGATGCCGACCTCGTGCTCCCCCGCGGCGGGGGCGATCCCGGAGAGGCGGACCTCGGCGTCGGCATCGACCCCTTGGACGCTCCAGGCGGTGCCCGCCCCGTTGCGGAAGACCAGGCGGGAGGGCCCTGCGGCGGCGCGGTTGCGCTCCTCGGGGGCGACGGCGTCGAGCCACGCCTCCTCGGAGCGGGCCGCGCCCGCGGCGAGGGAGAGGGTGAGGGCGACCGTGCGGGGCGCGTCCCCGGTGTTGGCGGCGCGCACGTCGATCGCGACGCCGGTCTCCCCGGGGGCGCAGACGGTGACGGTGGTCAGGTCCAGGCCCGGGAGGGACACCGAGCGGCGGACCCGGTCGGGCCGCCACTCGTGCGTGACCGGCGCACCGTAGGACTCGACCAGGCGGCCGTCCACGAAGGACGCCGCGGTCCTGGTGAGGCCCTGGGACACCGGCGGGAACGTGACGGCCGAGACCGCGGTGAGGTCGTGGTCGACGCGCACGGTCCCGAGGAGGTTCGTCAGGCCGCTGGGCGCGATCATGTCGTCGTAGTGGTGGGTCACCGGGTCGGCGGCGAGGTCGTTCACCGTGGGGATGTGGCGCATGGAGGCTCCTAGTACTGCCCGAGGGCGAGGCCGCGGGCGAAGAACTTCTGCGTGAAGAGGAACAGGACCACCGTGGGCAGCGAGACGAGCAGGCCGCCCGCGAGCACCGTGGACATCTGGGCGCCGCCGTACGTGCTCTGCATGCCCGCCAGGCTGGTCACGATGGGCCGCACCGTGTCCGACTGGCTGAGGACGAGGCCCAGCAGGAAGTCGTTCCAGATGAACGTGGCCTGGAGGATGAAGATCGCCACCAGGGCGCTCGACGCCATCGGCAGGTAGACCCGGGCGAAGATCCGCCAGGTCGAGGCCCCGTCGATGACCGCGGCCTCGAACACGTTGTGGGCGATGCCGCTGAAGAAGTTGCGCATCACGAACGCCGAGAACGGGACCGAGATGGCCGTGTACACCGCGATCATGCCGGTCTGGGTGTCGAACAGGCCGGTCCGCGAGTACGCGTCGAACAGCGGCAGCAGGATCATCTGGAGGGGGAACACGGTGCCGCCGAAGATCGCGACGAACCACGCGAACCCGTGGCGCAGGCGCAGCGCGACGATCGCGAACCCGGCGGCGGCGCCGACGAGGACCGCGATCGCAGGCGAGACGACCGCGTACAGGAGGGTGCTCGCCGCGGACTCGGCGAGCCCGGACAGGCGCATGGCCTCGGCGATGTTCCCAAACAGGGAGAAGTCCGTGGGCAGCCACGACTCCTTGGTCGTGAACGTCTCCGGGGACTTCGCGGCGTTGACCAGCAGCAGGTACACCGGGAGCAGCCAGAACAGGCCGAGGACGGCGAGGACGGCGGTGCGGACGACTCGGGACATGTCAGACCCCGTTCTTGCTGGAGAGCTGCTGGCGCAGGTACAGGATGGACGCGACGAGCGTGACCACGGTGAGGAACACCGCGATCGCCGAGCCCAGGCCGTAGTCGCTGTTCACGAAGGTCTCCTTGTACATCGTCAGGGCGAGGGTCTCCGAGTCGCGGCCCGGACCGCCCTTCGTCATGCCCTGCACGATGTCGAAGGTCTTCAGCGAGGCGACGATCGACAGGCCGACGACCACCGCGGTGAGCGGGCGCAGCATCGGCCACAGGATGGACCGGAACAGCCGCATCCCGTTGGCGCCGTCCATCTTCGCCGCTTCGAGGGGCTCGCGCGGGATCGACTGGAGGCCGATCGTGAACAGGAGGGCGTTCACGCCGACGCCCTGCCACGCGGTCGCGAGGATCATCACGACCGTGTTGAGCGGGGCGTCGACGAGCCAGCGCGGCGTGTCGGCGATCCCGAAGGCGCCGAGCGCCTGGTCGAGGGCGCCGCCGCCGGACAGGATGAACGACCAGATGACGCCGACGCCGATCCCGGACAGGGCGTACGGGATGAGGAACGGCAGGCGCAGCCAGGTGCCGCCCTTGAGGTTCCAGGTCAGCAGGGCGACCCCCAGCCCGATGCCGACCGGGACGAGGAGCGTCCCGCCGACCCACAGCAGCGTGTTGAGCACGGAGCCGATGAATCCGGGGTCGTCGAACATCTCGACGTAGTTGGCGAAGCCGATCCACTCGGGGTCGCCCAGGCCGTTGTACTCGGTGAGGCTGAGGAACGTGGTCCACAGCAGCGGCAGGTACAGGAGCACCGCCACCACGAGCACGCCCGGCGCGATGAACCCGAGGGCCGACCAGCGGTACTGGTCGCGCTGCCGGAGGGCCTGCGGGCTGAGGGTCTTGTCAGTCATCTGCGGTGCTATCCCTGGTCTGCCCAGTAGTCGTCGGCCTCCGCCTGGATGGCCTCCAGGTACGGGAGCGGGTCGGACGGGTTGGCGATGAAGGCCCCGAACTGCTCCAGCGCGACGGTGAGGATCGGCGTGGGCGTGGCCTCGTAGTAGCGGTCGTAGAGTTCGTAGCCGTCGCCGGAGACGGTGGTGCCGAGTTCTTCGAGCATCGGGTCGGCGACGGTGGCCTGCGGGTTGAACGCGACGTCGCCGCGGGCGGAGCTCCACGCGGTCTGCGCCTCGGGCGACATCCACCACTCGGAGTAGGTGAGGCCGAGGGTCTTCTGCGCGGAGTTCTCGGCGACGCAGAGCGGGCCGGACTCGACGGCGACGGGGGTGTTCTCCAGGTCGCCGTTGACGGCGGGGATCACGAACATGTCGTAGTCCTCGCCGGAGACCATGCCGGCGCCGTCGAGGGAGCCGTTGAAGAAGGACCCGAAGTTGATCATGGCGAAGTCGCCCTGCTTGAGGCCGACGGCCGGGTCGACGGTGGAGCCAGCGTCGGAGAACCAGCCCGCCTCCTCCTGGTCGAGCCAGGTGTTCATGATGTCGACGATCTCGGGGTCGGTGTACTTGACTTCACCGGTGGCGAGCCCGTTGTACAGCTCGGGGTCGGTGCCGGCGACGAGCTGCTGGAACCACTGGAACGTGAAGAGCGTGCTGGTCTGGTAGTACGGGGTGATCCCCGCGTCCGAGAGCTGCGACGCGATGGCGTCGAGTTCGGCCCAGGTGGTGGGCTCTTCGAGCCCCTGCTCCTCGAAGACGTTCTTGTTGTAGTACATGACCCAGTAGGCGATGTTCATCGGGACGCAGTACTGCTCGCCGTCGAAGGTGTACGAGTCGCGCAGGTCCTCGGAGACCCAGCCCTCGTCCACGGCCTTGGTCCAGATGTCGGTGGTCTGGGCGATGAGGCCCTCGTCCACGAGCTCGGTGAGCGAGGGGCCGGTCTGCCAGGTGAACAGGCCGGGGCTCTTGTCGGTGCGGAACGACTGCTTGATGAACGCGTCGTACTGGTCGGCGTCGGAGTACCCGGTGGTGTTCAGGGTGATGTCGGCGCCGGACTCGCTGGTGGTGTTCAGCTCGTCGAAGTCGGGCTCCCATGCGGCCTTGTTGGTGTAGAAGTCGAGGGTGCCGGTGGTGGCGCCGTCGTCGTCCGCACCGCCGCCGCAGGAGGCGAGCACGAGGCTCGCCGCGGCGGCGGCCGCGATGGTGAGGGGGATCTTCCTTGATCTCATTGGGAACTCCTTTGTTCTTCTCAGGGAGGGGCGCGTCAGCCGTTGCCGACGCTCGTGCCGCGGACGGATGCCTTGACCGTGCCGAACGTCCCGCTCTGGGAGCGTGCGGTGCGGCGGATGACGTAGGGGCCCACGGCGGCCGGGACGATGAACGTCTCGGCGTAGTGGACGGTGTAGGGCGCGAACGCCCCGGTGGGCGAGGCGACTTCGACTTCGTCGCCTTCGACGAGGTTGAGGACGTTGACGGTGCCCTCGGTGTCGTGGCGGACCTCGTCGGTGAACCAGTGGCGGCGGACCTCGATGAACTCCAGTTCGTGGAGGCCGGTGCGCTCCTCGGTGACGCCGTCCCCGCTGGAGAGGGTCTCGACGCGGTTGACGAGGTGCTCGCCGGTCCACGCGCCGTCGCGCTCCCAGGCGAGGTTGCGTTCGCCGTGGTCGAGGTGGACGGGGCGGGGGATGCCGTCGAGGCCGACGCGGCCCCAGTCCCAGAGCTTGAACGTGAAGATGAACGGGGTCGCGGAGATCTCCAGGACCATCGAGTTCGCGCCGGAGGAGTGGATGGTGCCGGCGGGGATGAGGAAGTGGTCGTGCTTCTTCGCGGGGAAGGCGTTGACGTACTTCTCGGCCTCGAACGGGCGCTCGCCCGTCTCGGCGGCGCGGAGGTCGGCGAGCATGGCCTCCTTGTCGACGCCGTCCTTGGTGCCGAGGTAGACGACGGCGTCGTCTCCGGCGTCGAGCATGTAGTACGACTCGTCCTGCGTGTAGTGCATCCCGAAGGTCTGCTGGATGTAGTCGGTGAGGGGGTGGACCTGGAGGGAGAGGTTGCCGCCGCCCATGGTGTCGAGGAAGTCGAAGCGGATGGGGAACTCGGCGCCGAAGCGCGCGTAGGTCCGCTCCCCCAGGAGGGCCTTCGGCTGGGTGAAGATGAGGTCCAGGGACGGGATCTCCACGATCCTGCCGTCGGCGTCTGCGAGGAGCAGGGAGTTCTCCTCGGGCACGCAGTCGAAGCACCAGGCGTAGTTCGGCTGGGACGGGTCGAGGTCGAGCTTCTCCTTCATCCACTGGCCGCCCCAGACGCCGGGGTCGAAGAAGGGGACGACGCGGAAGGGCCGCTGGGCGGCGTTCGCGATGGCGGCGCGGAAGGCGTCGCCGGTGACCATCCCGGCGGGGCGGGGGTCGCCGTGGGCGGCGCCGACGGCGTTGGCGTCCAGGACGAAGTCGACGCGGTCGAACATGGTGCGCTTGTGGCGGTCGGCGGCGCGCCACTCGACGAAGAAGCCGCGCTTGTACTTGCGGAGGCGGTCCTCGCCGGGGTTGCCCGCGCGCCAGTTCGGGGCGCCTTCGCGCTGGCGGAGCTGGATCTCCCAGCGGGCCATGTCGGCGAGGACGAGCGCGTAGGGCGCGCCGGTGCGGCGGGCGACGAGGTCGGCGCCCCAGCCGACGAGGACGACGGGGTGGTCCGCGCCGTCGGCTTCGACGGCGAGCTTGTCGAGGCGCTCGGCGTCGTAGAACGCGTCGACGCCGGCGTGGGAGAGGACGCCGAAGACGCGGTCGTCGGTGAGGTTGTCGGCGATGCGCGCGTCGATGAGCTCGACGGGGAGCGCGGCGGCGTCCTCGACGTCGACGACGGCCCAGTCCGGGAGGGCCTCGGCGACGGCGTCCTTGATGCGCGGGAGGTCCGCGCCGGGGTAGGCGTCCACGACGAGCAGGGGGGCGCGTCCGGCGGCGCGCTCGGTCGCGAGCTCGGCGGCGGCGGTCCAGGCGGCGGGCCCGGTGAGGACGCGGGCGTCGGCCGGGAGCGGCACGGTCGGCTGCTTGTCGTAGCGTCCGACGGTCTCGGACGTTCTGGCGGTTGGCACGAGCGCTCCTTCAGGAATGGGTGGCGGCGGCGAGGACGGCGAGTCCGCGCAGGACCGAGAGGTCGGGACGGTCGGGGACGGTGAAGCGGGGGCGGTGCGAGGAGGTCCAGAGGTGCTCGCGGACGTAGGCCTCGACGGGGGCGGCGACGGCGTCCCCGGCGCGCATGACGCCGCCGGAGAGGATGACGACGTCGGGGTCGTAGGCGTGGCACAGGGACACGGCGGTGGCGCCCCAGGCGCGGATCGCGCGGTCGCGGACGGCGGCGGCCGCGGTGTCGCCGGAGGCGGCGGCCGCGAACATCTCGCGCACGTCGGTGACGGCGTCGCCGCGGGCGGCGAGGTCGCGGCGGATGGCCCAGGCCCCGGCGACGGACTCGGCGCAGCCGACGTTGCCGCAGTTGCAGAGCCCGGCGTCGAGGTCGACGGTGAGGTGGCCGCCGAGGATGCCCGCGTGGTCGTGGGCGCCGCGCAGGAGCACGCCGTCGATGATCGCGGCGGTGCCGATGCCGGTGCCGAGGGTCATGAGGACGGCGTCGCGGGCCCCGGCGGCGGAGCCCGTGGCGGTCTCGCCGACGAGCGCGGCCCGCGCGTCGTTCTCGACGACCGCGGGGAGGCCGAAGGACTCGCGGGCCCAGGCGACGAGGTCGAGGCCGTCGAGCCGCGGGTGCTTGTCGTGGGCTTTGACCATGCGGCCGCCATCGCGGTCCACCACTCCGGGGACCGCGATGCCGGCCGCCGCCGGGGAGAGCCCGTGGACGAGGTCCCGCGCGGCGGCCGCGGCCGCTTCGAGGTCCCCGTCGCCGACCGGGACGACGGCGGTGCGGACGGCGGCACCGCGGTCGACGGCGCCGAGCTTGATCTCGGAACCGCCGAAGTCGATGCAGAGCTCCATCGCCCGTGCCTCCTCGTCAGCTGGAAGTCGGGGGCCTTACGACGGCCCCGCGGTTGGTAACGTTACCAACATAGCGCGGCGATGTGCAACCCGGGCGCAAGCGACGGGTGTGGCGTCAGGGAAATTCGATCGAGACCGGCAGTTCCACCGTGCGCGGGCCGTCCTCGGCGGTGCCGTCGAGGCGGGAGAACAGCAGCGTGGCGGCCTCGCGGCCGAGCAGGCGCGCGTCGTGGTCGATCACCGTCACGGGCACGGGCATGAGCTCGGAGAGCTCGAAGTCGTCGAAGCTGACGACGGCCGGGTGCAGCGGCTCGCCGTCGCGGATGCGGCGGCCGATCTCGCGGATCGCGCCGATCGTGTTCCGGTTGTTGGCGCTGAAGACCGCCGTGGGCGCGTCGGCGAGGTCGAACATGGCCTTCGCGGCGCGGGCCGCCGCGGCCACGTCCTGCTGGTCGCGGAAGACGATCCGCGGGTCGATCGCCGCGCCGTGCTCCAGCATCGCCCGCTCGTAGCCGCGGTAGCGGCGCTCGCCGGTGAACACCGAGCTGCGGTTCCCCAGGAACCCGATGCGGGTGTGCCCGGCGTCCAGGAGCGACCGCGTGCCCCGGTAGGCCCCGCCGACGTCGTCGAGGAGGACCGTGTCGACTTCCAGGCCCGGGACGCGGCGGGAGGCGAGCACCAGCGGCACGTCCCCGAGCCGCTCGGGCCGCAGGTGCTCGGCGTCGCCGCTGGTGGGGACCAGGATGAGGCCGTCGACCTGGCGGCCGATGAAGTCCGAGACGAGCTGGCGCTCGCGCGCGTCGTCCTCGCCGGTGTTCCCCAGGAGGATGCGGCGCCCGTGCTCGGCGGCGACCTCCTCGACGCCCAGCGCGAAGTTGCCGTAGTAGGGGTTCGCGAGGTTGGTGATGGCGACGCCGACGAGGCCGCTCGGCTGGCCCGGGCGCAGGCTCCGGGCGTTCTCGTTGCGGTAGTAGCCGAGCTCCTTGACGGCCTCCATGACGCGCTCCTGCACGTCGGGCCGCACGTTCCGGCCCCCCGCGAGGGTGCGCGAGACGGTCATCGGACTCACTCCGGCGCGGCTCGCGACCTCTTTGATGGTCGGCTGCCGCGCCCCTCGAAACGTCGACATGCCCGCCCTTCCCTCGCGTAGTGCGCCAATCCTATGCGAACCGCGCCGGTGACGGCGGCCCTGTCGAAGGGGGCTACCTCACCGCGGCCGGGACCGGCCGCGGACGGGCCGCGGAGAGGCGAGTACTTTTTCCGATGGCTGTAAATACTCCGAGAGAAGGACCCGCCCATGAGCCGCTTCGCGATCGGCGAGCACGACTTCCTGCTCGACGGCGAGCCCCGCCGCGTGCTCTCGGGCGCGATCCACTACTTCCGCGTCCACCCCGACCACTGGACCGACCGCATCCGCAAGGCCCGCCTCATGGGCCTGAACACCGTCGAGACGTACGTGCCGTGGAGCCTCCACGCCGTCGAGCCCGGCTCCTGGACCGAGGAGGGCCGCCTCGACCTGCGCCGCTTCCTCGAAGCGGTCGCCGCCGAGGGCATGCACGCGATCGTGCGGCCCGGCCCCTACATCTGCGCCGAGTTCGACAACGGGGGCCTGCCCGCGTGGCTGTTCGCCGACCCCGAGGTGGGCGTGCGCCGCGGCGAGCCGAAGTTCCTCGCCGCGATCGAGGAGTACCTGCGGCGCGTGTGCGCGATCGTGGCCCCGCTCCAGATCGACGCGGGCGGGCCCGTGATCCTCATGCAGGTCGAGAACGAGTACGGCGCGTACGGCGACGACACCGCGTACCTGGAGACCCTCACGGGCATGTTCCGCGCCAACGGGATCACCGTCCCGCTGACCACCGTGGACCAGCCCGAGCCGTGGATGCTCAAGCGCGGGTCCCTGCCGGGCCTGCACATGACCGCGTCCTTCGGGTCCCGCTCGGACGAGCGCCTCGGCACCCTCCGCGAGCACCAGCCGACCGGGCCGCTCATGTCCTCGGAGTACTGGGACGGCTGGTTCGACTCCTGGGGCACCCACCACCACACCACGAAGGCCGCCGACGCGGCCGCCGACCTCGACGTGCTCCTGGGCCGCGGCGCCTCGGTGAACCTCTACATGTTCCACGGCGGCACCAACTTCGGGCTCACCTCCGGCGCCAACGACAAGGGCACCTACATGCCCATCACCACCTCGTACGACTACGACGCGCCCCTGGACGAGGCGGGCCGCCCCACCGCCAAGTACTGGGCGTTCCGCGAGGTCATCGGCCGCTACGCCGACCTGCCCGAGGAAGTCCCGACCGAGGCCGCGCCCGCGCCCACCGGCGAGGCCCCGCTCCTGGTCGGCGCCTCTGTCCTGGCCGCGTTCGCGGCGCTCGACCCGATCGAGTCCGCCGAGGTGCCCTCGTTCGCGCAGGCCCGCCACGACGCGGCGTTCCTCCTGCACGAGAAGCGGTTCGCCGCCGACGCGGGCGTCCTCGTGATCGGCGAGGTCCGCGACCGCGTCCACGTCGTGGTCGACGGCGTCACCGTCGGCGTCCTGTCCCGGGAGCTGCACCAGCGGGCGCTGGCGGTCCCGGCCGTGCGCGAGTCGCTGCAACTGCTGGTGGAGAACCAGGGCCGCGTCAACTACGGGCCGCGCCTGGGCGAGGACAAGGGCCTCGTCGGCGGCGTCAGCCTCGGCGGGAAGCCGCTGTCGGACTGGACGACCCGCGCGATCGGCGAAGCGGACCTGCTGGCGCTCGGCGGGGGCGCGGGCGAGGGCGCACCCGCGATCCCGGGCCTGCGGTACGCGCGCGCCGAGTTCGACGCGGAGGACGCCGCGGACCGGTTCCTCGACACCTCGGCCCTCGGCAAGGGCATCGCCTGGATCAACGGGTTCTGCCTGGGCCGCTACTGGTCCCGCGGCCCGCAGCGGACCCTGTACGTGCCCGGCCCGGTGCTGCGGCCCGGCCGCAACGAGGCCGTGCTCCTCGAACTCGACGGCGCCCCGGAGGCGGTGCTGCGTTTCGCCGCCGCGCCGGAGCTGGGCCCGCTGGAGTTCTAGCGGCCGTACCGCTCCTCCATCCAGGCCACGGCGAAGGGGACGATCTCCGCGGCCTCCGCCACCACGCCGTCGGCGTCGCCGACGATCCCGCGGGCGCTCGCGCCCGTGGCGAGGTAGTCCGCGACGATCGTCCCGAAGTAGTCCTCGGGCGCGGCGGAGACGACCGGGTCGCACGTGTCGAACTCCTCGACCGTGCGCCACTCGGTGCCGTGCGGGGTCGCCAGCGGGTACTCCATCCTGATGACACGCTTGCCGGGCAGGTCGGCGAGGTGCTCGGCGTGGTGCAGGAGCGTCATCGTGTCGAGCGGCGCGCCGACCATGAGGACCTTCCCGCCGACGGCGACCAGGCGCGCGAGCGGCGAGCCCTCGCCGTAGCCGTAGTCGAGCGGGTGGTCGGCGGTGAACTCCTGCGCGCGGGCCCCGAGGGCGGCGACGGCCGCGCCGGGGTTCCCGCTGCGCAGCACGCCCTTGCGGGTGCCGACCGTGGCCGCGAGGAGCCCGATGTACGGCGCGGAGCGGGCGGTCGCCGGGTCGTAGGGCGGCACGTGGTCGCGGAACTCCTCGCGCACGCGCCCGTCGCCGTCCCAGATCTCCGCCCCCGGCTCCCAGTCCTGATAGGACAGGAGCGTGCCGCCCGGACCGGCCGCGTCGAGGATCGCGTCCACCAGCGCGTCGGGGCCGCCGAGGACGGTCCCCGCTTTCTTGAAGGCCGCGTGGGCCATCACGGTGTCGCCCGCGGCGATGCCGAGCCCGCGGAGGTCGGCGGCGAGACTGGTGCGGGTGTGGACCGGTGCGCTCATCGCCCGATTCTCGCCGATGCGCGCGCCGGGTCGGGAGGGGTCCCGGGACGATCCGGATATTTTCCTGCGAGACGGGCCAATCGGTCCTTCGTATCCACCCCGAAAGGTTCACAGTGGAGTTCAAGAGGAAGCACCTGGTCCGGGCGGGCGCCGGTCTCGCCGCGGGCCTCGGCGCGGTCGCCCTGGCCTGGGGCGCCGTCGCCGCCGGGGCCGAGGAGCCGTCCGAGGACGGCTTCGAGGCGAAGGTCGTCGGCGGCGAGCCCGCCGCCGAGGGCCAGTACCCGTGGCTCGTGGCCCTCGGCCACGCCGGGGAGGGCACCCCCTTCGACCGGCAGTTCTGCGGCGGCTCGGTCATCGCCGACACCGTCGTGATCACCGCGGCCCACTGCGTCGAGGACGCCGCGGCCGAGGACCTCGCGGTCTTCTCCGGCTCGGTCGACCTGGAATCGGACGACCTCGTGGAGACCGCCGTCGCCGACGTCCACATCGCCCACGACTACGACGCCCCGGTCGAGTCGGCCAACGACTGGGCACTGCTGCTCCTGGACGAGCCGCTCGACCTGGACGCCGTCGAGGTCGGCACCGAGCCGACCGAGTTCGACGTCCTGGAGACCGCCGGCTGGGGCGAGACCGGCTCGGGCTACCCGACCGTCGCCCGCTGGGTCGAGGTCCCGTTCGTGGACGACGACGCCTGCGCCGACGCGTACGGCGACGCCTTCGACGCGCAGACGATGCTCTGCGCGGGCGACCTGGAGCACGGCGGCGTCGACTCCTGCCAGGGCGACTCCGGCGGCCCGATCATGGCCGAAGAGGACGGCGAACTGATCCTCGCCGGCATCGTCAGCTGGGGCGCGGGCTGCGCCGAACCGGGCAGCCCGGGCGTGTACGCGGAGGTCGCGGACTTCAACAGCGCCATCGACGACGTCCTTGAGGACTGGGACGTCGAGTAGTCGGCACCGGGCCCGGCCGGGGAGTCCCGGCCGGGCCCGGTGCGCCGCTAGAGGTTGATCAGGGTCCGGCTGGCCCTGTCGGTGTCGTGCAGCGGCCGCAGCGCCAGGCGCACCAGGGCCACCGCGTTGTCGTCGCCCGCGATGCGGTTGGAGCTGAGCTCGCCGCAGGTCAGGCACTGGTGGACGATCATCCACTCCCCGTCAGGGCGCGTGAAGACCGCGACGGCCTCCATGCGGCCCTTGCACTCCGAGGCGCGGTCGCCGGGGATGCGGCGGTCGACGTGGAGGCTGGCGAGGCACTGCGGGCAGTGGTTGCGGTGCGCGGTCCCGGGCGCGTGGAGCGACACGTCGAGGCGGCAGCCCACGCAGCGGAAGTCGTTCGCACGGTGGCCGCCGGCCCCGTGGAGGACGTCCTTGCGGCGCTGGCCGCGGCGGTCGTCGTGGCTGCGCGGTCGGGTGCGTCGAGGCATGTCCGGCCACCCCCTACAGACTGCCGAGCGCTTCGAGCGGGAACGGCGGCTGCGCGAGCGGCCGCACGGCCATGCGCATGAGGATGAGCTGGTTGTCGTCGGCGCACACCGGGTTCGAGGTGAGCTCGTCGCAGCGCACGCACCGGTGGATGAGCATCCAGTCGCCGGTGCGCAGGACTGCGATGGCGATGGGGCTCATCCGGCCCTCGCACTCGCTGGGGCCGCCTTCGACGTGATCGGAGACGTGCCGCGAGTGCAGGCAGGACGGGCAGTGGTTGCGCAGCGAGCCGTCGCTCGCGGACTTGGTCGCGGTCAGGCCGCACCAGGCGCAGTCGAAGGTGTGGATCTTGAGCGTGTTGCTGGGATTGCTGGGATTGGACACCCGGAGCTCCTTGCTGGAAGTACTGGAAGACAGCAAGAGCAGGCCGAGCGGCCTCGGTGGCTTAAGCGGAGCTGCGAGGCGCGCTCGGCTCGGTGCGGGTCATGTACACGTCCCTCTAGGGCCCGGGGCCCGGTCGTCGGTCCGCCGACTGCGGACCCGACCACGGTAAGAACCGCGGCCGGGTCCTGTCAACGCGATTTTCCGCGGCGCGGCGCGCGGCGGGTCAGCCCTCCCGGATGCGGTCCCGGATCCAGGCGCCCGCCTCCTTGAGGTTCCCCGAGTCCCCGGTGAAGGGGCCGCCGGGGCAGGTGCCGGGCTCGAACGCGGCGCCGGAGCGCTCGTCGTCGGAGTAGTTCCAGTTCACCCAGCTGATCCCCTTGTCCTCCATGAGGTCGAGGTAGCGCTGGGTCATCGCGAAGTCGTTCGGGCCGTCCCCGGTGTACTCCTGGGTGCCGAACTCGGTGACGAACACCGGGATCTCGTCGGCGGCGCCGGCGAGCCCGTCGAGGTAGTAGTCGTCGTGCGAGGCCGCGTAGAAGTGGAACGTGTACATGACGTTCTCGGCGTCCACCTGGTCGTCGATGACGTCCTGCGGGCCGCCGTCGCCCGACAGTCCCAGGGACGACCAGTCGGGGGTGCCCAGGAGGATCACGGCGTCGTCGTCGTACTGGCGGATCACCGGGATGATCGACTCGTGGTAGGACTTGATCTGCGACCACGCGACCCCGTTGGGCTCGTTGGCGACCTCGTAGAAGATGTTGTCCTGGTCGCCGTGCTCGCGGGCGATCTCGGCGAAGAACGTCTCGGCGCGCTCCAGGTTGTAGGCCGGGTCGCCGGGGTCGAGCATGTGCCAGTCGACGATGACGTACTGCCCGCGGGCGGTGACCTCCTCGATCAGCTCGTGCATGCGGGCGGTGAAGCCCTCGGGGTCGGTCTCGTACCCGTCCTCCTGGATGTACATGGAGAGGCGCACGATGTCGGCCTCCCAGTCGTAGGCGAGCGCGTCCAGGGACGCGTCGTTGAGGCACTGCGAGTACCACTGGAGGCCGTGGGTGCTCATGCCGCGCAGCTGGACCGGGTTCCCGGACGCGTCGCAGAGGGTGGTGCCGCACACGGACAGCCGCCCGTGCTCGGCGGCCGGACCGGCCGCGGTGTCGGTGTCGGTGTCGGTGTCGGCGACCGTGCCGGGGTCCGCGGACCCGCCGTGGTCGTCGCCGAGGGCCGCGCCGATGCCGAGCGGGGTGATGACCGCGACGGCGGCGAGGGCCGCGAGCAGGCCGAGCAGCCGTTTGCGGCGGGGTGGGAGCGCCATGGACTCCTCCTCAATAGTTAGGCAGTATTACTATCTATTGATCACCTTACGGGGGCCGCGAATTCGAGTCAATAGATTGACTTCGACCAATATTGTCGGATTCGCGGCCCCTGCCGTGAACGGCCCGGTTCGGGTGGGCTCCTTCGGGAGGGCCCGGCTCACGCCGTCCGGTGGAGCTTCGGCACGTCCGCCAGGAGCGACCGCGTGTACGGGTGCTCGGGCTCGGCCACGATCCGCTCGGCCGGACCCGACTCCACGATACGGCCGCGGTGCATCACCGCGATCCGGTCCGCCAGGTAGTACGCCTGCCCCAGGTCGTGGGTCACGAACAGCACGGTCATCCCCCGCTCGTCCCGCAGGTCGGCGAGGAGGTTGAGGACCGTGACGCGCACCGAGGCGTCCAGCATGGACGTCGCCTCGTCGGCGATGAGCAGCCGCGGGCGCAGCATGAGCGCCCGCGCCAGCATGACGCGCTGGCGCTGCCCGCCCGACAGCTCGTGCGGGCGCTTCGCGAGGGTCTCGGCCGCGTCGAGGCCCACCGAGGCGAGCGACGCCTCCATGAGGGCGCGCCCGTCCGTCCCGGAAGGCATGAGCTGCAACGCGGTCGCGAGCGTCGCCTCCACGCGCCGGTACTGGTGGAAGGCCGCGAACGGGTCCTGGAACACCGCCTGCACCTCGCGCCAGTAGTCGCGGCGCTCGGCGCCGCGCACGGCCGTCACGTCCCGGCCGTCGAAGACCACGCGGCCCGCGCTCGGGTCCATGAGCCGCAGCAGCAGCCGCCCGAGCGTGCTCTTCCCCGAACCGCTCTGGCCCACCAGGGCCGTGACCTCGCCGCGGGCGAGCGCGAGGTCCACGCCGTCCACGGCCCGCACCTCGTCCTTGCCGCGGCCGAAGACCTTCGCGAGGCCCTCGGTGCGCAGCAGTTCGTCAGGTTGACGATCTTCAGCCGACATGGGCGGCCTCCTCAGTTTCGGCGGTGCGCCAGCAGGAGTCGTCGCGCGAGCCGGTGCCGGGGGAAACGTGGACGAGCCGCGGCGGCCGCTCCACTGCGCACTTGTCCATCGCGTGCTCGCAGCGGGGCGCGAACGGGCACCCCGCGATCGGGGCCCGCAGGTCCGGCGGGGAGCCGGGGATGCCCGCGAGGCGCCGGCCCCGCGTCCCGGCCTCGGGCACCAGCACCGACGCGAGCAGCGCCTGCGAGTAGGGGTGGCGCGGGGACGCGACGAGGTCCCGCGCGGGGGCCTCCTCGACCACGCGGCCCGCGTACATGACCGCGATCCGGTCGGCCAGCTCCGACAGGAGCGCCACGTCGTGGGTGATGAACACGATGCCCTCCACGAGGCCGTCGGCGACCAGGCGGCGCAGCAGGTCCACCAGGAGCCGCTGCGAGGACACGTCGAGCGCCGACGACGGCTCGTCGGCGACCAGCAGCCGCGGGTTCCGCAGCGTCGCCAGCGCGGTGACGACGCGCTGGCGCATCCCGCCGGAGAGCTGGTGGGGGTAGGCGCGCAGCACGCGGGGCGGGAGTTCGAGGGCTTCGAGGCGGGCGGCGGTGCGCCGCAGGGACTCCGACCGCTTGATGCGCCTGTCCCCCGCGGCGAGGATGTCGTGGGCCATGGCGCCGACGCGGCGGGTCGGGTTGAGGGCGTTGAGGGCGCCCTGCGGGAGGAGGGCGACGGTGCCGCCGCGCAGGGGCCTGTGGGAGGCGGGGTCGGTGAGGTCCACGTCGTTCCCGCCGATGGCGAGGGTCCCGGAGGTGACGCGCAGGGACGGGCCGGGGTTGAGGGAGAGCACGGAGGCCATCGTGGACTTGCCGCACCCGGATTCGCCGACGACGCCGAGGATCTGGCCCGACCGCACGTCGAGGCCGACGTCGTCGAGGGCGTGGAACTCGGCGTCCCCGGCGGCGTAGTGGGCGGTCAGGCCGGTGAGGCTGGCGAGGGTCATCGGACCGCCTTTCGGTCCCGCAGGCGCGGGTTGAAGACCGTGTCGAGGCTCGACTGGACGAGCAGGAGGGAGAAGGTGATCGCGGTGATGAACACGGTGGGGGTGAGGAAGACCCACCACTGGCCGCCGCGGATGGACTCCCAGGCGATGGCCCAGTGGAGCATGACGCCGAGGGAGGCGGTGCCGGCGGGGCCGAGGCCGAGGAGGCTCAGGGCCGCTTCGGCGAGGATCGCGCCGTAGAGCTGGATGACGAAGGCCATGACGATGTAGGACATCATGTACGGCAGGAGTTCGACGGCGATGATCCGCCAGGTGCGCGAGCCGGAGAGGCGGGCGATGTCGACGTGCTCGCGCTGTCTGAGGCTGGCGATCTGGGAGCGGACGGCGCGGGCGGTCCAGGGCCAGGAGACCGCGCCGATGCAGACGCCCATGACGGTGACCGAGCGGGTGTCGAGGCTGATGGAGAGCAGCAGGAGCACGATGATCGCCGGGACGGTGATCATGATGTTGGTGAGCCCCATGAGGATCTCGTCGACGAGGCCGCCGCGGTAGCCCGCGAGGGTGCCGATGAGGACGCCGAGGACGGTTCCGGCGACCCCCGCGAGGAGGCCGATGTAGAGGGACGTGCGGATGCCGTGGACGAGCTGGATTCCCACGGACCGGCCGAGGTGGTCGGTGCCGAGGAGGAAGTCCGCGCCGGGCGGCTGGAACGAGGGGCCGAGGAGGTCCCCGGGCCCGGCGGAGGCGGCGAGGGGCCCGAGGACCCCGGCCGCGGCGATGAGGAGGAACACCGCGGCGGCGGCGTGGAAGCGCGGCGGGAGTGTCTTGAGCGCCTTCACCGTTCGCCCCTTTCAGCGGCGCGGATGCGCGGGTCGATGAGGCCGTAGAGGACGTCCACGAGGAAGTTCGCGACGAGCACGACGATGAGGACGAGGAGGGTCACGGCCTGGATGACGGGGTAGTCCTTGTTGAGGATCGCCTCGTACAGGAGCGTCCCGATGCCCGGGTAGGAGAACACGATCTCGGTGAGGAGCGCGCCGCCGACGAGGGTGCCGATGGCGAGCGCGAGGCCGGTGATCTGCGGGAGCATCCCGTTGCGGAAGATGTAGCCGATGATCTTGCGGTCGGCGAGGCCGAAGCTCTCGGCGAACCGCACGTAGTCGGCGTCCACTTCGTACACGGCCATGGAGCGCATCCCGATGGCCTGCCCTCCGATGAACACCAGCAGGAGGGACAGGAACGGCAGGAACCAGTGCGAGACCGCGTCCACGGCGAACGGGCCGGACCACTCGGGCCGGAGGCCGAAGGACCAGCCGCCGCCGGTGGGGAACAGCGGGAGCGCCACGGCGAGGCCGTAGAGCAGCAGCACCGCGAGGCAGTAGTAGGGCGCGGCGGTGAGGAACAGGCTGGAGAGGTAGACGCTCTTGTCGAAGCCGCCGCGCCGGTAGGCCGCGACGGCGCCGACGAGGTTGCCGATGAGCCAGCCGAGGAGGACGGCGGGGAGCTGGAGCGCGATGGTCCACGGCAGCGCGTCGGCGACCATGGAGGCGACGTCGGCCGGGTAGCGGCTGAAGGAGGTCCCGAAGTCCCCTTGCAGGGTCTTCCCGATGTAGGTGAGGAACTGGGTCCACAGGCTCTGGTCGAGGCCGAACTCGGCGATGTAGGTCTCGTAGACGCGCTGCTTGGTGTCGGAGGAGGCGTGGCCGCGCAGGGCCTGGCCGATGAGCGTGTCGACGGGGTTGCCGGGGAGCAGGCGCGGCAGGAAGAAGTTGAGCGCCAGCGCCGCGGCGAAGGCCGCGGCGTACCAGCCCAGCTTGGTCCCGATGTGGCGGAGGAGGGTCATGTCCTAGGACTCGGCGGGCTTGATCTGGGAGAGGATCTGGATGCCGGTCATGCCCTGCATGGGCGCGCAGTACGGGTCGTCCTTGGTGGGGAAGCCGGTCCAGTTCTTCTCGCTGAACTGGTAGAACTCCAAGGGGCGGTACATGAGCGGGATGGCGGGGGCCTCGGCGCGGATGATGTCGTCGAGCTGGGTGTAGGCGGCGGTGGCGCCCGCGGCGTCGGCGGCGGTGGCGGCCTCGTCGAGGAGGGCGGGGACGGCGTCGTGGTGGAAGCGCCCGAAGTTCCAGAAGGCCATCTCGCCGACGGGCGGGACCTCGCGGTCGTCGATGAGGTCCCTGATGCGCGACCAGGGGCTGGAGGGGGCGACGTCGGAGACGTACCACAGGACCATGTCGAACGCGCCGTTGCCGAGGTTGTCGTTGACCTCGGTGAAGTCGCTGAACTCGGTGGCGACGTCGATCCCGGCGGCGGTGGCGGTGGTGGCGACGATGTCGAGGGCGGCGTTCCAGTCGGTCCAGCCCTGCGGGGTGGCGGCCTTGAACGGGCCGAGGCGGGCGCCGTCGGGGAGGACGTAGATCCCGTCGTCGCCCTTGGCCGCGCCCACTTCTTCTTCGAGGATGCGGGCGGTCTCGGCGGGGTCGTAGGACCAGCCCGCGGCGGCGGCCTCGGCGTTGAAGTGGACGCTCTCGGCGCCTTCGGGGAGGATGACGCTGGCCTGGGCGGGGTCGCTCATCCCGGCCATGGCGGACTCGGCGATCTTGGCGTAGTCGATGGCGTGGGCGAGCGCGCGGCGCACGCGGGCGTCGGCGAGGGGGCCGGTCGTGGTGTTGATGATGAGCATCGGGATGGAGCCGGGCAGGTGGTAGGGGGCGTCTGGCTGCCAGGTCTTGACGGGCAGGCCGCGGTCCTCCCAGAGCTCGTTGACGCGGGGCAGGAAGTAGGCGGAGAGGTCGATGTCGCCGTTCTGGAACGAGAGGTTCGCGGCGTCGTTGCCTTCGTAGATGGCGTGGACGACCTTCTGCGGGACGGGCTTGCCGTGGACCTCGCCGCCCCAGTAGTCGGGGTGGAGGGCGAGGGTGACGTCCTGGTGGGAGTAGGACGCCAGGGTGTAGGGGCCGGAGCCGACGGGCTCGGTGTTGGGGTGCTCGGTGAGATCGGCGTCGGGGACCTCGGCCCACACGTGGGCCGGGAGGATGTACGTGAAGCAGAGCAGGTCCATGAGCCGGAGCCGTTGGGGGCGTTCGGCGTTGAGGGTGAACACGACGGTGCGGTCGTCGGGGGCGTCGATCGCGTCGACGTAGGTCCACACGTCGCCGTAGGCGATGCCCTCGTTGCGGTCGGCGAGGCCGAAGGTGGCGACGACGTCGGCGCTGGTGAGCGGTGTGCCGTCGTGCCAGGCGGTGCCTTCGTGGAGGGTGACGGTGCCGACGCCGTCGGCCCACTCGATGCCGGAGGCCAGGAGCGGCTCGGACTCGCCGGTGAGGAGGTTGAAGTTGAAGAGCGTCTCGTAGAGGTGGACGGCGTAGTTGCCGACGGGCCACGAGGCGGTCCAGCCGAGGGGGTTGAAGTTGGTGGGTGCGCCGTCCTGGAGCCCGGCGGTGTAGAGGGTGGTGGCGCGGGCGTCGGAGCCGCCGGTCCCGGTGCAGGCGGCCAGGGCCGCGGCCGCGCTCAGGGCGGCGGAGGTCTGGAGGACGGTGCGGCGGCTCGGGCGGCCGGGGCGGTGCGTCATGGTGGTGTCCCTTGCTCGGGGTGCGGTGAGGAGTCTGGGGGTTCGCGGAGCTTAATAGTTAGATAAGATTACTAACTTATAAGCGCCGATAGTATACTCAGCGGGCCCCGGGGTCAACATCGACGCGAAGAAAACTCCCGCGGCCCGGCCCACCAGCGAAGAAGGACGCCCATGCGAACGAACACGGACCCGCCCGTCCCCTCCGGCTCCTCCCACCTGCTGCGCACCATCAACGAGCGCGCCGCGCTCTACCACCTGCTGGAGAACGACACGCTCACCCGCGTGGAGCTGCGCAAGCTCACCGGCCTCGCCAAGCCCACCGCCTCGCAGGTGATGCTGCGGCTCGCGGAGTCCGGGCTCGCGGTCACGCAGGGGCGCACCACCGCCAAGCAGGTCGGGCCCCGGGCCGAGGTGTACTCCGTGAACGCCGACCACGCGTTCGCCGCGGCCGTGACCCTCCACGAGCCCGACGGCGTCACCGTCGCGGTCCGCGACCTCAAAGGGCGCGAACGGGCCTCCTCGACCCGCCGCTTCGACTTCTCCGCGGTCCCCCTCGACACCGCCGTGCAGCACATGCTGCGCCACACCGCCGACGACGCCGGCATCCCCATGGAGCGCATCGCCGTCGTCCACCTCGCCGTCCCCGGCGCCTACGACGCCGTCACCGACACCATCGGGTACGCCGACATCCCCGGCGCTCCGGACGTGCGGCTCGGCGCCTCACTGGAGTCCTTCATGGACTGCCCGGTGACGATCCACAACGACGTCAACGCCGCCACCGTCGCCGAGCGCCGCAACCCCGCCGTCTCCGGCGGCCTGGTCCTGCTGTGGCTCGGCCGCGAGGGCATCGGCACCGGCATCGACCTGGCCCACGGCCTCGTCGTGGGCGCCCGCGGCGCGGCGGGCGAGCTCGGGTACGTGCCGGTGTTCCCCGACCGGACCGGGCCCGACGACCCGACCTACCAGGACTGGATCGGCGCGCCCGCCGTCCTCGCCCTCGGCGCGGAGCACGGCGTCGCGGGCGCCGAGGCCGTCGCCGTCATGACCGCGGCCGTCAAGCAGGGGGCGCAGGCGTTCATGGACGCCTACGCCGCGCGCGTCGCGGGCGCGCTGCACCTGCTCACGTGCCTGTTCGACCCGCCGAGCCTGGTCCTCGGCGGCGAGATCGCCAGAGCGGGCGGCGAGACCTTCGTGGAGGCCGTGCGGCGGTCCAACGCGGCGCTGGCCGAGCGCGTCCTGCCCTCGGCGGTGTACGGCGACGCCGTCGCGATCGGGGTCCTCGACCTGGCCTACGCCGACCTGAAGGGCCGCGTGCTCGACGCGGCCCTCCCGGACGGTCAGTAGAGGACGCGCAGCGGCTTCACCGCGGCGATCTCGGCCGCGAGCCTGCGGTGGGCCGCGGAGTCGACCTCCCCGGTGACCGCGTCGAGCGCGGTCCACGCCGCGCCGAGCACGGGCGGGCGGCCGAGCCCGGTGTAGGCCGCGAGCGGGAACTCAGCCTCCAACAGCGGGACCAGATGCCGTTGCAGCGCTTCGGGAGCGGCCCCGAGGACGCCGCCGCCGCCCACGATCGTGAACGGGGCCCCGCCGAGCCCGAGCCTGCGGACCGAGACGCGGACCATCGCCGCGATCTCGGCGGCCTGGCGTTCCACGATGGACTCCGCTTGGGCGTCCCCGGCGTCGGCGGCCGCGAACAGGCGCGGCACCAGCCCGTGGACCAGGTCCCGCGAGAAGTGCCCCAGGTGCAGGCCGACCGCGGCGTCCTCCACGGTGACCGTGCCGAAGTGCTCGCGGACCTGGGCGCACAGGGCCGTGGCGGGGCCGCGGCCGTCCTCGCCGCGGGCGGCGTGGAAGAGCACGGCGTCGCCGAGGTCCTCGCCCCCGCCCCAGTCCCCGGTGGTCGGACCGAGCGCCGGGAACCGCGACCACTCGCCGGAGGCGTTGCGGCCCACGCTGTTCATGCCCGCCCCGCAGATCACGGCGACGGCGTTCCGGTCGCCGGTCCCGGCCCGCAGCAGCGCGAACACGTCGTTGTCGATCACCGTGGCCTCGGCCCAACCGCGCGAGCGCGCGTCGGCGTTGAGCCGCTCGACCTCCACCGGGAGGTCAACGCCCGCAAGGAGTGCGTCGACCCGCGCAAGCGGCGTCTCGCTCCCCCAGCGGGCCTCGGCCCGGACGGCGTCGATGAGCTTGCCCAGCAGGTCGACCGCCTCGCGGTAGCCGAGCCGGTGCGGCGAGGAGGTGCCGGTGCGCACGTAGGCGTGGACGCGGCCGTCGGCGGTCGCCGCGACCGCGTCGGTCTTGGAGTTCCCGCCGTCCACCGCGATGAAGGCGCGGGGTGCGTTCAGGCCCAAGGGAGGTGGTCCCGCCCGCTGGCGATGAGGCGGGCGGTCAGCCCCTCCGCGAGGTCGTGCTGGCCGACGAGGGGGTGCGCGAGCAGCGCCTCGTAGACGCGGCGCTCGCCGCCGTGGACCGCGGCCTGCACGCCCAGTTCCTCGTAGGCCGAGACGGCCGAGACGAGGCCGCGCTGCCGGGCCCCGAGGGGGGCCGCGTCCACGGGAGTGATCGCCGCGCCGACGCGGGCCGACACCTCGATCACGGCCTCGTCGGGCAGGTACGGCAGGAACCCGCGGTTGCGGACGTTCACGGCGTGGACGGCGCCGTCCTGGGCGAGCAGCGAGCGCATGAGGGCCACGGCGGCCTCGGAGTAGTAGGCGCCGCCGCGCCGCGAGAGCAGGTCGGGCTTGCGGTCGAGGGTGTCGTCCTCGTAGATCCTCCACAGCTCGGCCTCGATGCGGGCGACCTCCTGGCCGCGCGAGGGCGCGGTGCGCAGGTGCGCGACCTCCTGGTCGTGGGCGTAGAAGTAGCGCAGGTAGTAGGAGGGCACGCGGCCGTCGGCGAAGACCGCGGCGGGCAGGTCCACCTCCTCGGCGACGGTCTCGCGGTGCGCCGCGAGGAGGTCGGGGAGCACGTCGCGGCCGTCCACGCGGACGCCGGTCTCCCACGTCAGGTGGTTGAGGCCGACGTGGTCGAGCACGACCTCCCCGGGGGCGCGGCCCAGGAGCGCGGCGAAGCGGCGCTGGAAGCCGATCGCGACGTTGCACAGGCCGATCGCGCGGTGGCCCGCGTCCAGGAGCGCCCGGGTGACCATGCCGACCGGGTTGGTGAAGTCGACGATCCACGCGTCGGGGGCGGCGAGCTCGCGCACGCGGTCGGCGATCCGCAGGGCGACCGGGATGGTGCGCAGGGCCTTCGCGAGGCCGCCCGCGCCGGTGGTCTCCTGGCCGACGCAGCCGCATTCGAGCGGGAACGCCTCGTCGGCGATCCGCGCCCGCTGGCCGCCGACGCGCAGCTGGAGCAGCACGAGCGCGGCCCCCTCGACGCCGCGGTCGAGGTCCGCGGTCCACTCGACGCGGGCCCCGGAGCCGTGCCGGCGCATGATGCGCCGCACCAGCGGGCCGATGACCTTCAGCTTGTCCACGGCCGGATCGACCAGCACCACTTCGTCGATGCCGAGCGCGGCGGCACTGGCGCCGAAGCCTTCGGCGAGCTCGGGGGTGTAGGTGGATCCGCCACCGACCACGGCGATCTTCATCAAGGTCCTCTCGATCAGCGACGGGCCGGAGGGATGGCCGTCATAAATAGTCAGGTTAACTAACTAACTTATCGATGTCAACGCGTGAATCGACACCGGCCCGCCGGTGAGGCTGGAAGCCTCGGTGCCGAGATAACTTCCATGCACGCGTCAGAGGGCGTGCTTGAGGGCGAGCCAGCCGCCGTCGACGGGGAGGACCGCGCCGGTGATGTAGCTGGCCTCGGCGGAGGCGAGGTAGGCGACGGCGGTGGCGACCTCGTCGGCGCGGCCCACGCGCCCGACGAGGGTGGCGTCCCCGGCGAGGACGATGTCCGCTTCGGAGGTGTCGGCCCAGTGGGTGGTGCGGATCGGGCCGGGCGAGACCGAGTTGAAGCGGACGTGCGGGGCGTACTCGACGGCGAGCTGCCTGACGAGGGCGTTGAGCCCGCCTTTCGCGGCGGCGTAGGCGGTGTAGCCGGGGAGCGAGCGGTGGGCGTGGACCGAGGAGACCGCCACGACCGCCCCGCGGGCCTCGCGCAGCGGCCCGATGAAGGTCTTGACGCCGAGGTAGGCGGCCTTGAGGGTGACGTCGTGGGTCAGGTCCCAGTCCGGTTCGGACAGCTCGTGGGGCGCGCCGTTGACACTCGCGAAGGCGTTCGAGACCAGCACGTCGAGGCGGCCGTGGGCGCCGATCACCTTGTCGTGCAGCGCGGCCCAGTCGGCCGCGGAGGAGGCGTCGGCGCGGTGGAAGCGGATGGGCCCGCCGCTCTCGCGGGCGAGCCGCTCCCCCGCCTCCTCGTCCACGTCGGCGGCGTACACCGTCGCGCCCTCGGCCGCGAGCCGTGCCGCGCAGGCCGCCCCGATCCCCTTCGCCCCGCCGGTGATGACGGCGACGCTGCCTTCATATCGATTCATCGGCATACGGTAGCGCCCGGATTCGATGGGCCGTAACGGGACGCGACCGGCTGGTCGCTATCCGGGCACGACCAGGCGCAGGCGGCGGTCGGCCAGGCCGATGGTGATCTGCTGGCCCCAGGTCGCCGTGAGGTGGTCGGACTCGACGCCGTCGGCGAAGACCACGAGTCGCTCGCTCTCGCACACGAGCCGCAGCTCCTCCCCCGTGCCGAGGACGCCCGCGGTGAGGGCGGTCCCGGTGGCGGGCGAGGGCCACGCCTCCCGCACGAACCACGACAGCGACGGGGCCTCCGGGCCGGGCAGGACCTCGCGCCGGTCGCGGTCGGCCGCGACGGACGCGGTCCAGCCGGTGGCGCCCGTGCCGGTCCCGACGAGGACGCCGGAGGAGGACTGGCGCTCGCCGCGGCCGGCCGCGTCCACGAGGCGGTAGCGCGCGGACTGGTGGGCGGCGTGCCCGGCGTAGACCTCGTTGAGCCCGGCCAGCTCCTGGCCGTCGTCCAGGCGCGCGGCGACCATGGTGAGGCTCCGGTCCGCCGCGGTCCCGGCCGCGACCGCCTTGAGCGCCTTGGCGACCGACGCGGCCCGGAAGCACACCAGGACGCCGCGGTTGCGGCCCGGCTCGGGGTCCACGCCGATCACCGGCTGACCGGACAGGTACTTCGCGACGTTCGCGACGAGGCCGTCCTGGCCGACCGCGACCACGATGTCCTCGGGCGCGAACAGGAAGCGCGGCAGGTCGTCCCGGTCGACGCGGCCCCGGCGCCAGTCGGCCGGGACCGAGGCGTCCACCGCGGTGAGCGCCGCTTCGAGGGCCTCGTGGCGGGCGGTGGCCTCCTGGAGGTCGCGCCCGCGCTGGCGCAGGAAGTGGTCGGCGGCGGCGCGGGTGCCGTGGCGGGCCAGCAGCTCGTCGAGTTCGCTGCGGCGGCTGACGACGACCACGCGCGGCGCGAGCGTGGCGCTCACCGCTGGCCGTCCGCGAGGCGGGCGATGGCGCCGGTGAGCAGGTCGGGGGTGACGGTGAGCTGGCCGATCGCGGGGAGCTGCCCGGCGAGGTCGCGCATGGCGAGGGCGTGGAGGACGCCGGTGGGCAGGTCGCGGTAGATCGCCATGCGGGCGGCCTCGGCGTCGGCCTCGGCGGCGCCGACCTCGCGGACCCGGTCGGCCTGGGCGGTGGCGAGGGTGCGGGCCTTCTCCGCCTCGCCTTGGGCCGCGGCGAGTTCGGCGGCGGCGGTGAGCTCGGCCCGGCGCCTGTCGTTGGCGCCCTTCTGCTCCACGAGCTGCTGCTCGCGGCGGGCCAGCTCGATCTTGTTCTGGAGCTCGTTCTCGGCGATGGCGCGCTCCTGCTCGACGGCGAGGGCGCGGCGGGCGTACGTGGCCTTGTCCGCGTCCTGCTGCACCGCTTCGCGGGTGGGGGTCTGGAGCGAGCGCTCCATCTCCGGTTCGGGCCGGATCGCCACGACGCGGGCGCTGACGACCGCGACGCCGACGTCCCCGAGCCGCGGGTCGTCCGCGAGCGCGGCGGCCACGGCCTCGCGGACCTCGGTGATGGCGACGGTGAGCGCGTCGGCGAGGGGCACGCGGGCGAGGAGGTCGAGGGCGGGCTGCTGGGCGAGCTCGGTGAGGAGCGTGGCGACCTGGTCGAGGGGGCGGGCGCGGGCCTGGCCGCCGTAGGGGTCCACCGAGAAGTCGAGGCGGGCGGCGGCCAGCGCGGGGTCGGCGACGCGGTAGGTGACGGTGGCCTGGACGGTGACGTCGGCGAAGTCGGCGGTGCGGGCGTGGAACATCAGGGGCAGTTCGCGGTCGTCCACGGGGACTTCGGAGAGGACGGCGGTGAGGGGCCGGTACCAGAACGACTGGCCGGTGCCCTCCTTGACGTCGCGGCCGCGCTTCTGGAAGCGGACCCAGACGGTGGGGGTGCCGCGCAGGTGGCGCAGGAACAGGCGGTTGGTGACATCGGCCATGGGGTAGGCCTCCTTTTCTCGTCATCATGACGATAATCCACGTGCTAGGTTATCGTCAAGGTGGTGAGAATGACGTATCCGGTGTTCGCGGTCACGGTCGATCTGGTGGTGCTCACGGTCAGGGAGGGCGGTCTGCACGTGCTGCTGGTGCGGCGCGGGATCGAGCCGCACCTCGGCGCGTGGGCGCTGCCCGGCGGGTTCGTGCTCGAAGACGAGGACCTGCCGACCGCCGCGCGGCGGGAGCTGGCGGAGGAGACGGGCCTGGCGGGCGCGGGCGGGCATCTGGAGCAGCTCGCGAGTTACGGTGCGCCCGATCGCGATCCGCGCGGCCGGGTGGTGACCGTGGCGTACCTGGCGCTGCTGCCGGACCTGCCGGTGCCGACGGCGGGCACCGATGCGGCGGAGGCCGAGTGGCGGCCGGTCGGGAAGCTGGGCTTGGCGTTCGACCACGACCGCATCCTGGCCGACGGCGTCGAGCGGGCGCGGTCCAAACTGGAGTACACGCCCCTGGCGGCGGCGTTCTGCCCGCCGGAGTTCACGATCGCGGCGCTGCGGCAGGTCTACGAGGCGGTCTGGGGCGAGTCCCTCGACCCCCGCAACTTCCACCGCAAGGCCACCTCGACCCCCGGCTTCGTCTCCCCCACCGGCGGCTCCACCGAAGGCGGCGCGGGCCGCCCGGCCCGTCTCTACCGCCGCGGCGACGCGACCCTCCTCAACCCCCCGCTCCTGCGCCGCCGTCCCGGGGAGTGACGGTGTCCGCTTCGCAGCGGACACCGCTCGGCGGTTAGCTGATCTGGTAGGAGCCGGCGCGGTTGCTCCAGCCGATGGTGTCGAGGTTGGCGAGGTTGTCGATCCAGGTGGAGGAGGCGCCGGAGAGGGTGACCGAGTCCCAGAGCTTGATGTCGCAGGAGCGGTAGGTGTGGACGGAGCTGGCGCGGTTGCTCCACCCGGCGGCGTCGAGGTAGTCGACGCTGAACTCGACGGGCGAGTAGGCGGCGGTGCAGGTGTAGCTGCCGTCGCCGACGAAGGAGCGGGTGCCGCCCGCAGGGTCGTAGTTGGTGCGGTCGTACAGGGTAATGAGGGTGACCGACTGGATGCCGACCTCGTCGGAGGCGGCGGCGTCCGCGGCGAGGGCGGCCGACTGCGTTGCGGCACAGGTGGTCTCATCGGTGACGAGGTTGACGACGCAGTGGTCGGCGACCGGGGCGGCGGAGGCCGCGGCGGGGGCGAGGGCGACGAGGCCGGCCACGGCGAGGAGCACCGCGAGCAGGGTGCGCTTGCGGGGTGCGGTTGCGCGCTGGTGGTGTGAGTGGTTGCTCATGCGAACAGCGTACTGATTGTGGACGGTTCGTCAAGAGGTGCACGATTCGAGCAGTTCGCGGGTCGGGGGCTCGGCCCCGCGGCGGGTGCAGGTGATCGCGGAGGCGGCCACGGCGGTGTCCAGGACGGTCCCGAGTTCCGCCGATCCCATGCGGCGCAGTGCGTCCCGGTCGCCGAGGAGGCCGAGGGCGTCGAGGCGCCACAGCATCCCGGAGGTGAACGCGTCCCCCGCGCCGACCGTGTCGACGACGGTGATCGGGCGGGCCGGGCAGCGGGCTTCGGCGGCGGCGGTGACCGCGAAGGCGCCCTCGCCGCCGAGGGTCGCCACGACCATCGCCGGGCCGAGGCCGCGCCACCGCTTCACCACGTCCATAGGGGACGAATCGGGGTAGAGCCAGGCCAGGTCCTCGTCGCTGGCCTTGACGACGTCGGCGAGGGCCACGAGGCGCTCGATACGCTCGCGGGCCGCGTCGGGCGCGCCCATGAGGGAGGGGCGCACGTTCGGGTCGAAGCTCACGACGGCGTCGGCGGATGCGAGGAGGGCCTCGACGGCGGTCGCGCCCGGTTCGAGGGCGGTGGCGAGGGAGCCGGTGTGGAGGCAGGTCGTGCCCGGCGGGAGCGCGAGGGGCTGCGTCGGGGCCCAGTCGATGTCGAACTCGTAGCGGGCCGCGCCGCGCTCGTCGAGGACGGCGGTGGCGGTGCTCGTGGGCGCGTCGCTCAGGGACCGGACGGCGACGCCCGCGGCCTCCAGGTGGCCGCGGACGGCCGCGCCGCGCGGGTCGGGGCCGAGCTGGGTGAGCAGGGTCGTGGGCAGGCCCAGGCGCGCGGTGCCGAGCGCGACGTTGGCGGGCGAGCCGCCCGGGTGCTCGGCGGGCGGGGCCGCCGAGCCGGGGGCCCGCACCAGGTCCATCAGGGCTTCGCCGACGACGGTCAACACTGGCTTCCTCCTTGGGTTCTCGCGGTCCGCACCGGAGATTGACTCCGAATGTGAGTCATGCTACTTTCAGGTCTCCGGTGACAACGTTGTCGCCAACGTTGTCACCGATTCTCGCAGACGACCGCGAAGGACCGACATGGCGCGAACGGACGACCCGTCCGACCGGAGGGCACCGACGATCAAGGACGTCGCCCTGCTCGCGGAGGTGGGCATCAAGACCGTCTCGCGCGTCCTCAACGACGAGCCGGGGGTGCGCCCCGAGACCAGGGACCGCATCCTCAAGGCCGTCGAGTCGCTCGGCTACCGGCGCAACGAGATCGCCTCCAGCATCCGCCGCCGCGACCGCCGCACCGCCTCGATCGGGCTCATCGTCGAGGACCTCGCCAACCCCTTCGCCTCCAGCGTCACCCGCGCCATCCAGGACTTCGCCGCCGCGCGCTCGCACCTGGTCCTGGTCGGCTCCAGCGACGGCGACCCCGCTAGGGAGCGCACGCTCGTGCAGGAGTTCGGGTCGCGCCTGGTCGACGGCCTCATCATCGTCCCCTCCGGCGCCGACCAGTCCTACCTGGACTACGAACGGGCGCACGGCGTCCCGGTCGTGTTCGTGGACCGGCCCGGGAAGCGGTTCAAGGCCGACACGGTCGTCTCCGAGAACGCCGGGGGCACCGCCGAGGCCGTGCGGCACCTCGCCGCGCGCGGCCACGAGCGGATCGCGTTCCTCGGCGACCGGCAGTCGGTGTACACCGCCGCGCAGCGCCTCGCGGGCTTCAAGTCCGCGATGGAGGCCCTGCACGGGACGGCCGACAAGCGCTACATCCGCACCGGCCTGCGCGACTCGCGCCAGGCCCACGACGCCGCCGTGGAGGTCTTCGGGCTCGACCCGGCCCCGACCGCCCTCGTGTGCGGCAACAACCTCGCCACGATCGGCGCCGTCCACGCCCTGCAGGAGCTCGGGATACGCGACCGCGTCGCCTGCATCGCGTTCGACGACATCGAACTGGCCGACCTGCTGCGCCCCGCGCTCACCGTGATCGCGCAGGACACCGCCGCACTGGGCGCCGGCGCCGCCCGCCTGCTGTTCGACCGGCTCGACGAGCCGGGCGCCCCGTTCCGCCGGACCACCGTCCCGGTCCGCCTCGTGCCGAGGGAATCCGGGGAGATCCCCGCCTCGGCCTAACCGCATACGCCCTAACCACATCGAGGACGAGGAGGTCCCCCGATGCAACCCTCAGTACGCACCCGATACGCCGTCGCCGCCGGACTCGCGACGGTCATGGCCGCCAGCGCCTGCTCCGGCGCGGGAGGCGGCGGCGACGACGCGAAGACCATCACCATCGCGACGGTCGCCAACCCCCAGATGCAGGACATCGAGCAGCTCTCGTCGGTCTTCGAGGAGGAGACCGGGATCGACGTGCAGTTCGTGATCCTCCCCGAGAACGAGCTGCGCGACAAGGTCACGCAGGACATCGCCACCGAGTCGGGCCAGTACGACATCGTCACGATCGGCACGTACGAGACGCCGATCTGGGCCGAGAACGGCTGGCTCGCACCGCTGGACGAGTACGCGTCCGACCCCGACTACGACGTGGACGACCTGCTCGCGCCGATCCGCGAAGCCGTGACCTACGAGGACGGCCTGTACGCGGTGCCGTTCTACGGCGAGTCGTCGTTCCTGATGTACCGCAAGGACCTGTTCGAGGCCAAGGGCCTCACGATGCCCGCGAATCCGACGTGGACGGAGGTCGCCGACCTCGCCGCGCAGCTGGACGACCCGGAGAACGACGTGGCCGGGATCTGCCTGCGGGGCCTGGCCGGGTGGGGCGAGAACCTCGCGCCGCTGAACACGATCATCCACACGTTCGGGGGCCGCTGGTACGACGAGGACTGGAACGCGCAGCTCACCAGCCCGGAGACCGCCGCGGCCGTGCAGTTCTACGTGGACCTGGTGCGCGACTACGGCGAGGACGGGGCGGCGAACGCCGGGTTCTCGGAGTGCCTGACGGCCACCAGCCAGGGCAATGCGGCCATGTGGTTCGACGCGACCGTGGGCGCCTCGGTCCTGGAGGACCCGGAGTCCTCCGACGCGGCCGGGCTCATGGGGTACGCGCCCGCGCCGGTCATGGAGACCGAGCACTCGGGGTGGCTGTGGGCGTGGAACCTCGCGCTCCCGGAGACCTCGCAGAACAAGGACGCGGCCTGGGAGTTCATGTCCTGGGCGACGTCGAAGGAGTACATCGAACTGGTCGGCGAGGAGCTGGGCTGGACCCGCGTCCCGCCGGGGAGCCGGGCGTCCACGTACGAGATCCCGGAGTACCAGGAGGCGGCCGCGGCCTACGCGCAGCCCACATTGGACCAGATCGCGAACGTGAACGTCACGAAGCCCGGCCTGTACGAGCAGAACTGGGCGGGCGTCCAGTACATCACCATCCCGGAGTTCCAGGACCTCGGGACCAGGGTCGGCCAGGAGGTCTCGGCGGCGATCGCCGGGAACCAGACGGTCGAGGAGGCCCTGGAGAAGGCCCAGCAGTACGCGGAGGAGACCGCGCAAACCGGTGGCTACCAGGGCGGTTGAGGACGATGACCGCCGCCACGACGACCCCGGCCCCGGCGCGCAGGCGCCGCGGGCCGGGCCCGAAGCTCCCGCTCGGCGAGCGCTGGGGCCGCCGCGGACCGCTGCTGCCCGCGCTGCTGCTGGTCCTGGTCCTCACGCAGCTGCCGATGCTGGTGACCGTCTACTACAGCCTCCAGTCGCGGAACCTGCTGCGCCCCGGCGAGACCGCCTTCGCCGGGCTCGGCAACTACGCGGCCGTCCTCGGCGACGCGCACTTCAGGGGCGCCGTGCTCAACACGGTGGTCCTGACGGCGAGCGTAGTGCTGCTGGCGATGGCCCTGGGGACCGCGCTCGCGGTGCTCCTGGACCAGAAGTTCCTGGGCCGCAACGTGGTCCGGACGCTGCTGATCACGCCGTTCCTGGTCATGCCCGCCGCGGCGGCGCTGATCTGGAAGCACGCGATGTTCAACCCGCTGTTCGGGGTCCTCAACTGGGCCCTGTCGC
The DNA here is from genome assembly GCF_042428885.1 of Glycomyces mayteni. Lineage (NCBI taxonomy): Bacteria > Bacillati > Actinomycetota > Actinomycetes > Glycomycetales > Glycomycetaceae > Glycomyces > Glycomyces mayteni. Next base: position 1,182,668 of record NZ_JBHMBP010000002.1, on the reverse strand, counting down.
CGTTCGGGGTCGAGCGGATCGACTGGGTCTCCGAGCACCCGATGTTCTCGCTGGTCCTCATGCTGACGTGGCAGTGGACGCCGTTCATGATGCTCATCGTGCTCGCCGGGCTCCAGAGCCAGGACCCGGAGATCCTGGAGGCGGCGAGAGTGGACGGGGCGAACGCGCTCCAGACGTTCCAGCGGATCACCTTCCCGCACCTGCGGCGCTTCATCGAGCTGGGGCTGCTGCTGGGGTCGATCTTCATCGTGAACACGTTCGACCCGATCTACCTCATCACGCAGGGCGGGCCGGGCCAGGCCACCACGAACCTGCCGTACTTCATCTACCAGGTGACCTTCCGCGCCTTCGAGGTCGGCGAGGCGGCCGCGGCGGGCGTCGTGGTCGTGTTCTGCACGATCCTCATCGCCACGTTCGCGCTGCGGGTCATCTCCAGCCTGTTCCGAGAGGAGCGCTGAGATGTCCGCGAAGCGATCCCGCCGCAAGGGGAGCGTCCTGGTCGGCGTGCTCGCCTGGGCCGCGGCCCTGGTGTTCTTCTTCCCGGTGCTGTGGATGTTCGTCTCGGGCTTCAAGCAGGAGGCCCAGGCGAGCACCGACCCGCCGACGTTCCTGTTCACGCCCACACTGGACCAGTTCGAGGCGATCCTCGGGCGCGACTTCACCCCGTACCTGCTCAACTCGCTCATGGCGTCGATCGGCTCGACGCTGCTGGTGCTCGCGCTGGCGACGCCCGCGGCGTACGCGTTGTCGCTGCGGCCGGTCCCCGGCTGGCGCGACTCGCTGTTCTTCTTCATCTCCACGCGGATGATGCCGCCCGCGGCGATCATCCTGCCGCTGTACATCATCGCGAACAACGCGGGCGTGCTCGACAACGTCACGATGCTCGCGCTGGTGTACACGGCGATGAACCTGCCGATCGCGGTGTGGATGATCCGCTCGTTCCTGCTGGAGCTGCCGACGGCGGTCCTGGAGGCCGCGAAGATCGACGGCGCGGGGTTCTTCACGGAGGTGCGGCGGATCATCCTCCCGATGATCGCGCCGGGCCTGGCCGCGACCGCGCTGATCTGCTTCATCTTCGCGTGGAACGAGTTCTTCTTCGCCGTGAGCCTCACCTCGACCCGGGCGGCCACCGTGCCGGTGTTCCTGACCGGGTTCATCACCAGCGAGGGCCTGTTCCTCGCCCGTCTGTCCGCCGCCGCGACCATGGCCGCGCTGCCGGTGATCCTCGCAGGGTGGATCGCGCAGAAGTGGCTCGTCCGCGGCCTGACCATGGGAGCCGTGAAGTAATGCGCGCCGTCGTCATCGAGAAGCCCGGAACGATCAACACGACCACTGTGGAGGACCCGTCGCCGGGTCCGCGGGACGTGGTGCTGGAGGTGTCGGGCGTCGGCATCTGCGGCACCGACCTCCATGTGCTGGACGGGGACCTGGAGGGCTCGGAGTACCCGATCGTCCCCGGGCACGAGTTCGCGGGGACCGTCGTCGCGACGGGTTCGGCGGTCGCCGGGCTCGCCGTGGGCGACCGGGTCGCCGTGGACCCGAACCTGTTCTGTGGAGAGTGCCACTACTGCCGGATCGGGCGCGGGAACCTCTGCGAGCGGTACAACGCCATGGGGGTCATCAGGACCGCCGGGGCGACCGCGGAGTTCTGCGCGGTCCCGGAGGGGAACTGCTACCCGGTCCCCGAGGGCGTGGCGCTGGAGCACGCGCCGCTCATCGAGCCGCTGTCGTGCGCCGTCCACGGCTTCGACCTGCTGCCGGGGCGGGTCGGGGAGCACTACCTCGTGTACGGCGCGGGCACCATGGGCCTCATGATGGCCCAGCTCGCGCGGTTCGCGGGCGCGGCGAGCGTGGAGGTCGTCGACATCAACGCCGACCGCCTCGGCGTCGCCGAGCGCCTCGCCGCCGACCGCACCGCGACCTCGGCCGACGACCTCGACCGGCCCGAGGGCTGGGAGGTCGTCATCGACTGCACCGGCGCGGTCCCCGCGATCGAGGACGGCCTCACCCGGGTCCGCAAGGGCGGGACGTTCCAGGTCTTCGGGGTCGCCCCCGAGCAGGCCGCGGCCTCGTTCTCGCCGTTCCGGGTCTACAAGGACGAGATCACCGTCGTGGGCTCGATGGCCGTGCTGCACAGCTTCGGCCGGGCCGTGGAGCTCATGGCGCGCAAGGTGATCGACCCCGAGGTGATGATCAGCCACTCGTTCGGGCTCGACGGGTACGCCGACGCGGTCGAGCAGTTCCGCCGCGGGGAGGGCCGCAAACTCCAGATCCGCCCCGGGGCCTGACCCGATGGACAACGCGGCCCCGTATTGACAGGATCGGTACGGGGCCGCACCGGTGCGGCCCGGGAGCAGAGGAGCCGCCATGTCACTCGCCCGCGTCCACAACTTCTCGGTGTCCCTCGACGGGTTCGGCACCGGGGAGGGCATCAGCCGCGACGCCTACTTCGGACACGCCGGGGAGCGCCTGCACGAGTGGATGTTCGCCACCGCCTGGGCGGTGGAGGGCGGCGGCGGCGGTGTGGACGACGCGTTCGTGCGCCGCCACGACCAGGGCTTCGGCGCCGAGATCATGGGCGCCGGGAAGTTCGGGTTCCCCGGGTGGCACGAGGACCCCGACTGGAGGGGCGCGTGGGGGCCGAACCCGCCGTTCCACTCCCCCGTGTTCGTCCTGACCCACCACGTGCGGCCCCCGATCGAGATGGAGGGCGGCACGACCTTCCACTTCACCGACGCCGCCCCCGCCGAGGCGCTCGCGACCGCGAAGGACGCCGCGGGCGGCGAGGACGTGCGGATCGGCGGCGGGGCCACCGTGATCCGCGAGTTCCTCGCCGCCGGGCTCATCGACTACATGCACGTGGCGGTCGTGCCGATCGTCCTCGGGCGCGGCGTGCGCCTGTGGGACGGGCTCGAAGCGCTGGAGCGGGACTTCACGATCGAGGCGACGTCGAGCCCGTCGGGCGTCACGCACCTGACGTTCACGCGGGCCTAGCGGTCGCGGAGACGGCCGCGGTCGCGAACTCCTCGACCGCGTCCACGACCGCCTCGAAGCGCGGGGAGTGGAACAGGTCGAAGCCGTGGTGCGCGCCGGGCAGCTCCGCGTAGGCGACCCGGCCGGTCACCGCTCGCAGGTCCGCGGCGAAGCGGCGCACGTCCGCGACGTGGACGAGCGTGTCGTGGTCGCCGTGGACCACCAGGAACGGCGGGGCGTCCGCACGGGCGCGGTCCAGCGGGGCCGAGCCGGGCTCGTTCCCGAAGTAGCGGCCCCAGTAGCCGTTCAGGCCCACGACCGCGGCCACCGTCGTGTCCACGTCCTCGAAGCCCGGCTGGAACCGCGGGTCGTTCGGGGTGAGCGCGGCCAGCGCGGACATGTGGGCGCCCGCGGAGGACCCGGAGAGGACGATGCGGTCGGGGTCGGCGCCCCACTCGCGGCCGTGCTCTCGGATCCAGGCGATGACGCGCTTGACGTCGGTGACGTGGTCCTCGTAGCCCGCGTCGGGGCGGAGCCGGTAGTTGGCGCTGACGCAGACCCAGCCGTCGGCGGCGAGGCGGTGCAGGAGCGGGCGGGACTGGGTGTTCTTGCGGCCCATCTCGTAGTGGCCGCCGTGGAAGTGGACGAGGACGGGCGCGCCGGTCGGGTGCGAGCGGTGCCGGTAGAGGTCGAGGAGGTTGCGCTTCCCGGCGGGGCCGTAGGCGAGGTCCGCGGTGCGCTCGACGGTGCGGGGGCGGATCGCGAAGGGGCCGAGCAGGCGGGCGAGGGGCGTGCGGCGCGGGGTGTAGGCCGCGCCGAGGGACTTGCGGAGCGCGTGCGGGGTGCGGAAGCCGCGCCAGGCGGTGAGGGCGACGCAGGCCCCGGCGAGGACGGCGGCCGCGAGGGCGACCGGGTTCGCGAGGTCGCCTTGGGCGAGCGCGAGGGCGGTGTCGGCGGTGAAGAACGCGATCATGACGAGCGGGAGTTCGTTGACGGCCAGGCAGATGAAGTACCAGACCGTGCCGAGGCGCTCGGGCAGGCGGGGGACGGGGACCGCGGGGAGGGCGAGGACGGCGAGTCCGATCAGGTAGCCCCAGGGGATGCTCATCGGCGCGCCATCCCGGTGATGACGACCGCGCCGACGGCGAGGTGCATGCACAGGAGGCTGACGACGGCGGCGGCGCCGGCCGCGCCGAGGGGGCCGAGGAGCGAGAGGGCGAGGAAGGCGACCGCGACGACCGTCCAGATGCGGGCGCCGCGGGCGGCGGCGCGTTCGAGGACCGCGAGGAGGCCCCACCCGGCGAACCCGGCGATGAGGGCGGCGGCGGCGACGAGGCCCGGACCGACGTGGAGGTCGGCGTCCCCTTGCGGGACGGTGAGGTCCACTCCGGCGAGGGGGGCGGCGACGGCCCAGACGATGAGGGCGGCGGCCGCGGCGGCGATGACGACGAGGAGTCGGCGGGCGTTGCTGTTCATGCCGGGAAGTCTCGCCCGGCGGGGGCCCCGGCCGCATCGGTCCGGTGGCCGCGCGGGTCCCTGCGGAGGGACGGGGCGCCTCCTACTTTCGTAGGTGACGGCCCGGCCGCGGCGGTGGCTAGCATGTGCCGGTGATCTATCGCCGTGCTCCCCGACCCGTCGAGATCGTCGCCATGACCGCGGGCGTGGGGGCGCTGACCGCGCTGTCGCTGCTGTCGCAGCCCTCGCTGGGGCCCCTGGAGTACGCGGTCGCGGTGCTCGCGTGGGCGTCGGCGGTGGTGCAGGTGTGGCGGCCGGTGGGCGGGGCGCTCGCGGCCACGGTGCTCGCGGTGCTGTCGCCGATGGCGACGACCGCGGCGACCGTGGGGGCGCTCCAGACGGCGTGGCGGACCCGGTTCCGCACGGCCGTGGCGGTGTCGCTCGCGGGGATCGGGGCGCACCTGCTCCAGTGGGTCTGGCATCCCAACGCGGCCTTGGACTTCAAGTGGTGGGCGCTGCTGGTCGCGGCGGTGTACGGGGCGCTGCTGGGGTGGGGGACGCTGGCGCGCTCGCACCGGGACCTGGTGATCTCGCTGCGGGAGCGGGCCCGGCGCGCGGAGGCCGAGCAGGGGCGGCGGGTCGCCGAGGCGCGGGCCGCGGAGCGGCGGGGCCTGGCGCGGGAGATGCACGACGTGCTCGCGAACCGCCTGTCGCTGGTCGCGACGCACGCGGGCGCGCTGGAGTTCCGGCCCGACGCGCCGCCGGAGAAGATCGCGCTCGCCGCGGGGGTGGTGCGCGACGGCGTCCACCAGGCCCTCGAAGAGCTGCGGGAGGTCATCGGGCTGCTGCGCGAGGACGAGGGCGTCTCGGGGGTGCAGCCGACGCTGGCGGACCTGGACGGGCTGCTCGCGGACGCGCGGGGGGCCGGGCAGGTCGTGGAGGCCGCCGACGGCCTCGGCGGCGCGGCGCCTCCGGACACGGTGGGGCGCACGGCCTTCCGGGTGGTCCAGGAGGGGTTGACGAACGCGCGCAAGCACGCGGCCGGGCTGCCGGTCGCGGTGTCGCTAGAGGGCGCTCCGGGCGGGGAGCTGGTGATCGCGGTCGTCAACCCGCTGCCGGAGGCGGGGACCGGTCCGGCGGTGCCCGGGAGCGGCCTGGGCCTGGTGGGGCTGACCGAGCGGGTGCGGCTGGCGGGCGGATCGCTCGACCACGAGGCGACGGGCGGGAGGTTCGCGCTGCGGGCCCGGCTACCATGGCCGACGTGATCCGCGTGCTCCTGGTCGACGACGACGCCCTGGTCCGGGCCGGGCTGTCCATGATGCTCGACGGCGTCGGCGACATCCGGGTGGTCGGCGAGGCGGGCGACGGGCGCGAGGCGCTCACCGCGTTCGAGGCCCACTCCCCCGACGTGGTCCTCATGGACCTCCAGATGCCGCACGTCGGCGGCATCGAGGCCACGAAGCGGCTGCGCGAGCGGCCGAACGCGCCGGAAGTGGTGGTGCTGACCACGTTCGACACCGACGAGAACATCCTCCACGCGCTGCGCGCGGGCGCCAGCGGATACCTCCTCAAGGACACCCCGCCGGCCCGGATCGCCGAGGCCGTCGCGAAGGTCGCGGCCGGGGAGCCGATCCTGTCGCCGCGGATCACCCGGCGGCTCATGGAGCGCACGCTGACCCAGGCGGGCACGTACGAGCGGGCCAAGGAGCAGCTGGCGGCGCTGACGCCCCGCGAGCGCGACGTGGCCGTGGGGATCGGGTACGGCGAGTCGAACGCGGAGATCGCCGGGAACCTCGACATGAGCGTCACGACGGTGAAGTCGCACGTCTCCAGCATCCTCACCAAGCTCGGCCTCGACAACCGGACGCAGATCGCGCTCCTCGCGCACGACGCCGACCTGGTCTGAGCCCCGCCCCGAATCGGTTCGTCCAAAAGGGTGAGTCGGCATCGTCTGAACGGCTGGTTTCGGGCGATCGGGCGGTACGCGAGTCCACCTGTACCGGATCTGTCCCTTGTGCCCTCCGGAGCGTGCGGAAACGGAGGAACCGGCGGCGGCCCGGCTGGCATATCGTCCAATGAGGGGCCCGCCCGTTCACTCGCCGCCGAGTGAAGCCCCTGGTCAAGGAGACGCCATGGACAACCCCCTCCTCAGCCTGGACCCCGAGGACGCGATGCGGCGCGTCGAGGACTGGAAGGCGCGGGCCGACGCCCTCGCGGCGAACGCGCTCGCCGCGAGCGAGCGGCTGCAGGCGCTCACCGCGACCGCCTCCGACGACAACGGGACCGTCACCATCACCGTGGACGCCGACGGCATCATGACGAAGATCGAACTGTCGCACCGGGTCCAGAAGCAGTCCGCGCACTTCACCGAGGACGCCGTCATGGAGGTCTACCGGGCCGCGCAGGCGAAGCTCGCCGAAGCCGCCAAGGAGGTCGTCGCCGACAGCGTCGGGCCCGGGTCCGCCACCGGGAGGGCCCTCATGGCCGGGTACGAGCGGCGCCTCGAACGCCTCGACGAGCCCGGGGAGCACCGGGAGGAGCGGCGCTGATGGGCGAACTCAAGGTGCAGGTCGACGAGCTGCACACCCACGCGGTGCACCTGCGGGGCATCCACGAGCGGTTCCAGGCCGTGCAGGACGCGAGCGCGCACCTCTCCGGCGGCGAGGACGCGTACGGCGCGCTGTGCGCGTTCTTCCCCGCGATCCTCAAGGAACGCCATGAGGCGCAGGAGGAACTGGTGCGCGAGATCGCCTTCAACGTCGCCTCCCTCGCGGGCGCGGTCTCGGATACCGCCGACGAGTACGAGGCGGCCGACGAGCAGAACGCCAGCTTCTTCAAGGCCGTCAACAGCTCGACCGCGGGGCCGGTGCAGCCGTGAACGACGCGAACCCGCTCATCGCCACCAAGGACGACATCGACCCGACGCAGCAGCGGAGCATCCTCACCGGGCTCTCGGTCGCCGAGGACGTCCACGACCTCACCGTCCAGATCCTCGGCGGCCAGTGGGTCGCCGCCGGGCTGACGCTCACCAGCGGGGCCCTGAACCTGGCGTCGTTCGCGATCGACCCGTTCGGGAGCCTCGCTTCGATGGGCGTGGAGTGGGCCATGGAGCAGGTCCAGCCGCTCAAGGAGGCGCTCGACGCGGTCACCGGCGACCCCGAGGTGATCGAGACGCACGCGATCACCTGGGACAACACGGCCAGGGAGCTCGCCTCGATCGGCGACGACCTCAAGTCCAGCGCCGAAGCGGACATCACCGGGTGGCACGACACGGCCGCCGAGGCGTACCGGGCGATGGTCGCCGAGAACATCGACGTCCTCTACGGCGCCAGCGGGACCGCCGAGGCCATGGGGGCGGCGACCCGCGGCGCGGGGGCCCTGGTCCAGACCGTGCGGGAGCTGGTGCGCGGGTTCATCGCCGACTGCATCGGGCGGCTGTGCATGTGGATCGCCGAGGAGGTCTTCACGCTCGGCCTGGCGACGCCCGTGGTCATGGCGCAGGCGACCGCCGCGATCGTCAAGTGGGTCGCCCGCGTCTTCGGGTGGCTGACGCTCCTGGTGACCAGCCTGATGAACCTCCGCGCACTCCTCGACGGGTAGGTCCGACATGCGCCGACTGCTGCTCCTCGCCTTCGTCCTCGCACTGGGACTGCACAAGCGGCCGCGCGCGCCGCACGCGAACACCCCGCACGGCGCCAACGGGAAGCGCCCCAAAGGCGGCGACGCCGACGTCGAGGCCCGGCGGCGCAAGGGCGCGGGGACCGACGCCGACCCCGCGCGGCGCAGCCGCCACGCGGCGGGCGCGACGGTGCGGGCCCGGCAGGCGAGCCTGAAGAAGGCGGCCACCGGGTCCACCGCCCGGCCCAAGGCCCCGGGCGCGCCGAAGGGCCCCGACCGGCTCCCGCCGGGCCGGACCCGCAAGGACGCCAAGGGGAAGGACATCACCCTCGACCCCAACCGCGTGAAGAAGGCCCCGAACTACACGAGCGGGTTCGCCCAGGACCTCCCCAAGCCCGTGAAGGACCCGAAGACCGGGAAGTGGACGGTCACCCTGCGCATGCACGAGGGCTGGGACCGCTCGGACTTCGAGGCGAAGGCCAACCACCTCAAGAACCTCGGCGACGAGGGAAAGCTCGTCAAGACCCCCGACACGAGCGACCTGCGCACCGACAAGACCGACACGTGGCGCGCGGGCAAGGAGCGCGAGGCGTTCGAGCAGGCCACCGACCAGGCCGACCTCGACCGGCGGCTCGCCGAACTCGACGGGCAGCAGGTCGACCACGCGCAGGACCTCCAGCTCGGCGGCGCCGACAGCCCCGACAACATGTGGGGCATCGACGCGGCCACCAACCACGGCATGGGCGGGCAGCTGCGGCAGCAGCTCGCGCAGGTCCCGAACGGCGAGCAGATCCAGATCAACGTCGTCCACGACAAGTACAGTCCGAAGCGGTGAGCGGGGAGGTCCGATGGGTCACGTGGAGTCGATGCGAGCGAAGATCGCCGGGCTGCGCGGCGACGGCGCCGTCACGGCCCTGGCGCGCCGCTGGGAGGACGACGCGGGGCGGCGCAACGCGCCGCCGCTGGCCCTCGGCGAGCCCGTCGCGCTCGCAGGCGCGTACCCGGGGGGCCTCGCCGACCTGTACCTGGCGGCGGGCCCGGCCCGGTTCGGGGAGATCCTGTTCCTGCCGGAGTCCGCGTTCGCCCCGATGGACGCGATCGACGCCTACGGGGAGCCGATCGACGACCGCAGGCGCCTGCGCATCGGCGACGTCGGCGAGGACGCCGTGCTCCTCGACCTCGACTCCGGGGCCGTGATCGTCTACTGGTTCAACTACTTCGAGCGCGGCTGGGACTCCGGCGTGCTCGTCGAGCGCGCCTCGGCCGCCGAGTTCGCCGACACCGTGGCGATGGGCCCGGGGTACGCCGGTCTCCACGGCCCGAAGGAGCGCCAGCGCACCGCCTGGTGGGACGAGGACCCGTGGTTCGCGTACCTGCGCGAGACCGGCCTCGCCGGGGAGTAGCGGCATGCGCGACCAGCGGGAGTACGTGCGGGCCTGGGGCCCGGACAACGTGGTCCGGTTCCCGCGGAGCCGGTGGATGCGCGAGTTCGCCGCGCCCGCCGCGTCCTACCCGGACACCGACCTGATCCCGGTGAACATGTCCTCGGTGTTCACCTCGTACCTGACGGGCCGGTACGCGCTCTACGACGACATGGACCTCAAGCGCGGCTCGGGCGGCACGGTGCAGGTGGTCGTCGTCGGCGCAGTCCCGGCCGACCCGGAGGCGTCCCTGTTCTGCTTCGACACGGCGACCGGGCGGATCGTCATGCTCGGCGTCAGGACCGGCACCCTCGAACTCGTCAACGCCAGCTTCAAGTCCCTCAGCGAGTTCCTGTTCCGGTTCGCGCAGTTCGTGGACGAGGACACCGGCCGCGCGGGCCGGGCCCGCCGCGCCGCGGTCCTGCGCTCCAAGCTCGCGCGCGTCGACCCCGACGCGTTCGCCGACCCCGGCTCGTGGTGGTCGGCGACGTTCACGCAGCTGGAGTACCGCGTCCGCTGAGCCGTTCCGGGCGGTGGGAAAACGGCTCGGAGACCGCCGGGCCGCTGGAGTAGGCTTCCGACGGCCCCGCCGGCGCCTCACGGCCGGGCCCGCTCCCCCATGCCCGCGGCACGGCCGTGCCGCCCCCCGTGAACGAGGTGCCACCCATGTCAGGACCGTCCACGTCGGCCTTCGGCGACCGGAGGTCGACGGCGGCGCTCGTCGCGCTCGCCGTCGCCGCGTTCTGCTACGTCACCGCCGAGACCGCGCCCGTCGGGCTCCTCGGCGAGATGGCCGGCGACCTCGACGTGTCGCTGTCGCAGATCGGGCTGCTCGTCACCGGCTACAGCGTCACCGTCGCGGTCGTCACGCTCCCCCTGGTCAAGCTGGTGGCGAAGGTCCCGCGGCGACCGCTCCTGCTCGCGCTCATGGCCGTCATGGTCCTCGCCACCGCCGCCTCGGCCGCCGCCACCCAGTACGAGCTGCTGTTCGCCGCCCGGATCGCGACGGCCCTCAGCCAGGCCGTGTTCTGGGGCGTCGTGGGCCCCGTCGCCGCCGGGATGTTCCCCGTCCACGTGCGCGGCCGCGTCCTCGCCGTGGTCTACACCGGCGGTTCCATCGGCCCGATGCTCGGCGTGCCCGCCGCGACCTGGCTCGGCCAGCGCGCCGGATGGCAGGCCGCGTTCCTCGCGCTGGCGGCCATGGGCCTCGTGGCGCTCGGCACGCTGTTCGCGGCGCTCCCGGCGCGGCCGACGCGCAACGAGCACGCCGGGCGCGGCACGGTCCCCGACGCGCGGCGGTTCGCGCTGGTCCTGCTGACGACGGTGCTGTCGGTGGCCGGGTTCTTCGCGGTGTACACGTACACCTCGGAGGTGATCACCGCGGTCGCGGGCATGTCGGCGGCGATGCTCGGGCCGCTGCTGCTGGTGCGCGGCGTCGCGGACTTCGGGGGGATCGCGGCGGGCGGGGTCCTGTCGGACCGGTCGCAGCGGCTCGCCGTGGTGCTGCCGCTGGTGCTGCTGACGGCGGTCTTCGCGGCGATGTGGCTGTTCGGGGCGAGCGCGTGGGTCACCGGCGGCGCGATCGTCCTGACGGGCCTGTCGATGGGCATGTTCAGCCCGGCGCTCCAGAACCGGGTCATGGAGTTCGCGCCGGGGAGCACGGACACGGCGTCGGCGGCGAACTCGGTGGCGTTCAACGTCGGGATCGCGCTCGGGTCCTCGCTCGGGGGCCTGACGCTGGTGCACGGCGGCGCGGGGTCGATCGCGCTGACGGGGGCGGTGTTCGCCGCGGCGGCGGTGGTCACGGGCCTGGTCACGACCGAGCCCGCGCGGGCGAGGGCGGCGGCCGCGGTCTGAGGCGCTTTCGGCGAGTGCGCTCCGCGCGCGCCCAGCCTCGGCGATGATCGAGCCAGATCACTCGCGGAACGGAGGCCGGGATGGAGCGGCTGCCGCAGATGCTCACGCTGCGCAGGACCGTCGGTCTGGCGTGGCTGCGGGCGCTGCCGCTCGTCCTGGTGATCGTCATGGTCCCGGTGGAGCTGGCGACCTCGTCGGTGCACCTGTGGACGTTGATCGCGGCGCTGCCGCCGCTCGCGGCGCTGGTCAACGGGCCGCGGACGACTGTGGTCGTCGCGGTGACCGCGTTCCTGGCGTGCGCGGCGCTGAACTGGTCGCGCATCAGCGGCGGCGTCGCGGACGGGTACTCGGAGATGGTGCCGGTGGTGCTTATTGGGGCGACGAGCGTGGTGATCGCGGTGCTGCGCGACCGGGTGATCGCGAGTCTCATCAACGTGAACGCGGTGTCGGAGGCGGCGCAGCGGGCGCTCCTGCCGGACCTGCCACGGCGGGTGGGGCGGCTCGACTGCGCGGCGCGGTACCGGGCCGCGGTGGCCGACAGCCGCCTCGGCGGGGACTTCTTCGACCTGCTGGACACGCAGTGGGGCGTGCGGGCGGTGCTGGGGGACGTGTCGGGGCACGGGCTGGGCGCGGTGGCGACGATGGCGGCGCTGCTCGGGTCGTTCCGCGAGGGGGCCTTGGACGACGTGGACCTGAACGCGCTGAGCGTGCGCATGGAGCGGCGGATGCTCATGTGCAACGAGCGGCGCGGCGGGTGGACCGAGGAGTTCGCGACGGCGCTGCTCATGGCGTTCGGGCGGGACGGGTGCACCGTGGAGGTCCGCAGCTTCGGGCACCATCCGCCGCTGCTGGTCCGCGGCGGCGAGGTGGAGGCGCTGTCGCTGACGCCCGCGCCGCCGCTGGGCCTGGTCGGCGAGATGAACGTGGCGGCCCGGTCGGTGGGCCGGGCCCTGCACCCCGGGGACCTGCTGGTGGCGTTCACCGACGGGGTGGTGGAGGCCCGCGACCGCGCGGGCGGCATGTACCCGTTCGAGCGGCGGCTGCGCGACCGGGCCGGGGCCGAGCCGTTCGCGAACGCGGCGGCGGTCGTGGAGTTCCTGTTCGCGGACTTGGAGACGCACGGGTTCCGCCTCACCGACGACACCGCGGTCCTGGTGGTCGGCGTCCGCCGCGGACCCTGACGCCCGTCGGCGCGGTGACGCCGACAGCCGCGCTGCTGCGACTCATCGGGCCGGGGGCGGCGCCGTAGCCGCGCGCCTGCCCGGAGGCCGTCGAGGAGGCGACGCAGACGGCGTGTTCGTGGAGCGGACGCTCGGTCCGCTCCCGGACTGCGGCCGCAGGCGCGGCACCGGCCTCGCGGGGGCCCTGGCAGCTCGCGCTCCGGGTCCACCGCGTGTTCGGGTCGCCCTGACTACCTGCGGCGCAGCACGACCGCGTCGCCCTGGCCGCCGCCGCCGCAGAGCCCGGCGGCGCCGATCGCGCCGCTGGGGAGCTGGCGCGAGAGGGTCTGCACGAGCCGCGCGCCGGAGGCCCCGAGCGGGTGGCCGAGGGCGATGGCCCCGCCGTCGCGGTTGACGCGCTCGGGGTCGATCCCGAGCTCGCCGACGGAGGCGAGGGCCACGGCGGCGAACGCCTCGTTGATCTCCACGGCCTCGAAGTCGGCGACGGCGACCCCGGCCTGCGCGGCGGCGGCCCCGATCGCGTGGGAGGGCTGGAGGAGCAGCGAGTTGTCGGGGCCCGCGACGGTGGCGTACGCGAGGATCTCGGACTCCCAGTCGAGGCCGAGGCGCTCGGCGTTGGCGCGGGTGGTGAGGACGAGCGCGACGGCGCCGTCGTTCATCGGGGAGGAGTTCCCGGCGGTCAGCGACCCGTCGGCGGTGAACGCGGGGCGCAGCCCGGCGAGGCCGTCGAGGGTGGTCTGCGGGCGCGGGCCCTCGTCGGCGTCCACGACGGCCTTGCCGGTGTCCACTGGGGTGATCTCGGCGCTCCGCGCGTCGGTCCCCTTGGCGGCCTTCTGCTGCGAGGAGAGCGCGAACGCGTCCTGGTCGGCGCGGGCGATGCCGAGGCGCTGGGCGTGGCGCTCGGTGGACTCGCCCATGGAGACGCCGTCGTAGGCGTCGGTGAGGCCGTCGAACGCGGCGTGGTCGAGCATCGTGACGTCGCCGTATTTGAAGCCGCGGCGCGAGCCTGGCAGCAGGTGCGGGGCGCGGGTCATGGACTCCATGCCCCCGGCGACGACGAATTCGCATGCGCCCGTGCGCAGGAGCGCGTCGGCGAGGCCGACGGCGGTCATGCCGGAGAGGCAGACCTTGTTGACCGAGAGGCTCGGCACGTGCATCGGAATGCCCGCGGCGACGGCGGCCTGGCGGGCGGGGTTCTGGCCGCACCCGGCGGGGAGCACGTGGCCGAGGACCACCTGCCCGATGCGGGCGGGGTCGACGCCGGAGCGTTCGAGGGCGGCGCGGATCGCGGCCCCGGCCAGCGCGGTGGCGGGGACGTCGGCGAGACTCCCGCCGAAGCGCCCGATCGGGGTGCGTGCGGCGGCGAGGATGACGGTGGATTCTTGGTGGATACCCATGGGCCGATCTTAGGGGCCCGGGGCGGCCGGGTCCATGGTTCGGGTCGCCGTGCGGGCGGGCGGCGGTGTGCGGCGGGCCCCCGCTGCGGCGCGGACCCGCGTCGGGGAGACACTGGCACAGTCCGAGACGAAGGAGGACGGTGTGACCGGTGAGGTGCTCTGGCGGCCCGGTGCTGACGGGACCGCGAACATCGAGGTGTTCGCCGAGTGGCTCGGCGCGCGGGCGGGGACGGACCTGACGGCGTACGGGGACCTGTGGCGGTGCTCGGTGGAGCGGCCGGGCCTGTTCTGGGGCGGGGTGTGGGAGCACTTCGGGCTCGGCGGGCCGGTCGCGGAGGACCGGGTGCTGCCCTCCCCGGGGATGCCGGGCGCGGTGTGGTTCCCCGACGAGCGGTTGAACTACGCGGAGGCGGTGCTCGCGGCCCCGGGCATGGGCGCGGGCGACGCCGCGGTCCTGGCGTACTCGGACACGCGCGGGCCGTTCGAGTGGACGCTCGCCGAGCTGCGGGAGGCGGTCGCGCGGCTGCGCGCGGGCCTGCTCGCGGCCGGGGTCGGGCGCGGGGACCGGGTCGCGGCGTGGATGCCGAACGTGCCCGAGACGTGCGCGCTCATGCTCGCGTCCGCGTCGATCGGCGCGGTGTTCTCCTCGTGCGCGCCGGAGTTCGGGGCGCGGGCGGTCGTGGACCGGCTCAAGCAGGTCGAGCCCGCGATCCTGTTCGTCACCGACGGGTACCGCTACGGCGCCAAGACGATCCGGCGGGACCAGGAGGTCGCGCAGGTCGTCGCGGAGCTGGGGACCGCCGAGGTGGTGACGTTCTCCTATCTGGACGAGGGGTTCGCGGTCGGCGAGCGGTGGGAGGACTTCGGGGCCCCGGGTGAACTGGCGTTCGAGCCGGTGCCGTTCGACCATCCGCTCTACATCCTGTACTCGTCGGGGACGACGGGCCTGCCGAAGGCGATCGTCCACGGCCACGGCGGGATCGCGCTCGAACACGCGAAGATGCACGGCCTGCACCACGACCTCGGCCCCGGCGACCGGTTCTTCTGGTACTCCACGACCGGCTGGATGATGTGGAACTACCTGGCGTCGGCGCCGCTCGTGGGCGCGTCGGTGGTCCTGTTCGACGGCGCGCCGGACCCCGAGGGCCTGTGGCGGCTCGCGGAGGAGTCCGGGGCGACCTACTTCGGGACGAGCGCGCCGTTCCTCATGGCCTGCCGCGACCGCGGCGTCGTGCCGAAGGACGTCGCGGACCTCAAGCGGCTCAAGGGGATCGGCTCGACGGGAGCGCCGCTCCCGGCGGCCGGGTTCGACTACGTGCACGAGTCGGTCTCGGCGACCGCGCAGCTCCAGTCCCTGTCGGGGGGCACGGACCTGTGCACCGGGTTCGTCGGCGGCGCACCGAACGTGCCGGTCTGGCGCGGCGAGCTGTCGTGCCGGTGCCTCGGCGCGGACGTGCAGTCGTACGCGCCCGACGGGACCCCCGGGACCGGCCGGGAGGGCGAGCTCGTGATCGCCTCGCCGATGCCGTCGATGCCCGTGGGGCTGTGGGGGGACCGCGAGAACGAGCGGTACCGGGACACCTACTTCGACCGGTACCCGGGCGTGTGGCGGCACGGCGACTGGATCACGATCACCGAGCGCGGCTCGGCGGTCATCTCGGGGCGCAGCGACGCCACCTTGAACCGCGGCGGCGTGCGCATGGGCACCGCCGAGTTCTACTCCGTGGTGGAGGCCGTCCCCGGCGTCACCGACTCGCTCGTGGTCCACCTGGACGAGGAGGACCGGCTGCTCGTGTTCGTCGAGGCGAGCGTGGAGGTGGACGCGGACCTCAAGCGCGCCATCGCGACCGCGATCCGCACCGAGCTGTCCCCGCGGCACCTGCCCGACGAGGTGATCGCCGTCGCGAAGATCCCGCGGACCGTGACCGGCAAGAAGATCGAGGTCCCCGTCAAGCGCATCCTGCAAGGCGTCCCGGTCGAGCAGGCCGTGGCCCCGGGGGCGCTCGCCGATCCCGCCGCGCTGCAAGCGTTCGTGCCGCAAAGCTGAGGTCGCCGCTGTTCGAGCGACCGGCCGGGAGGAATGTCGGCCGGTCGCTTTAGGCTGCACGGCATGACGAATCCCCCCAGCGAAGACCGGCTCGTGCTGCCCCCGAAGTGGCAGCGCCACGTGATGCCGCGCCGCGGCCGGGGCGACGCGGCGCCGGTGCGGCTCGACCCCGATGCGCCCCAGGCGATCCAGAAGCGCATCGCCGACAACTGGGCGCACATCGAGCAGGGGATCGGCGAGAACGCCAAGTACGCCGACGCGATCCGCGAGCACCTCAAGGGCCGGTTCGACCCGGTCGGCGCGGCCGCGCTCATGCACCTCATGGACGCCGACGGGAAGCAGACCGTCCCCGCGGCCGAGCGGCTCCGGCACCTCGACGCGTGGGTCGCCGCGCACGGCCTCGGCTTCGCGGCCGCGGCCGTGATGGAGTCCGCGCTGGTCTACAACGGCTCCTACGCCCAGGACGACCGGTCGGTCTTCAACGCGCGCTTGGGCACGTACCTCCGCTGGGACGAGCCGAAGGGCTGGAGGAACGCCGAGCCCGCGGCCCACCGCGTCCGGGCGCTGCTGGCCGCCGCGGACGAGGAGGGGTACCGGGTCGCCGTCGACACCGTGGCGCAGTTCCGGACCGACCCGGCGCGGCTCGTCGGCGCGGCCCTGCTCATGCCGACCGAGGCCGCGTGGGTCGAGGCCGCCGTCCCCGAGATGACCGGGTACTTCGAGCACCGCCGCGCCGACGACTGGATGGCCTGGCACATCGCCGCCGACCCCCGCGACTACCACTTGACGCGGCTCCGCGGCCTCTCGGACGCCGACGAGCGGAGCCTCGCCCCGCTCCTCGCGGGCGTCGGCAGCGCCGCACTCCCGGCCCTGACCGGGCGACTCGACGGGTGGTTCGACCGCCTCTCGAAGCCCGCCCGCGCGGCCCTGATGACCGCGATCGGCCTGCTCCCCGACGACGAGGCCGCCGCGCGGCTCATCGAACGGCTCCACCTGCCCGGCGCGCTCCCCGTGGCCATGGCGACCGCCGAGCGGTTCCCGCACCGGACCCTCCGGACCGTCGCGCGCTGCGCCGAGGACGCCGACGGCGAACGGCGGCAGCGACTCGGCGGCCTCGTCGGGTCCTCGGAGGCGATGCGGAACGCCCTGGAGGCCGCCGATCCCGAGACCCGCGACGCGGTCACCGCGCTCCTGTCCACCGGCGACCGCGTCCCGGAGGCTCCCGTCGACGCGCTGCCGCCGCTGCTGGCCTCGCCGCCGTGGAGGGCCAAGCGGCCCAAGCCGGTCGTCGTGGCGGGGCTGGCGCCGTCGCTGGAGACCGCGGTCGTGTGGGCCGACGAGGCCGAGCAGCGCCGCTGGGCCGCCCTCCGCGAGGAGGACGGCGACGGCGGCATGGACGAGCAGGAGGTGCAGCGGCTCCTGGCCCGCCTTGAGAAGAACGGGAAGCTCGACCAGCCGCTGCTGTTCCTCGCCTGGGCGCGGACCGACGCCGCCGAGACGCTCCTCGACCGCTGGGACGGCCAGGCCCGGGACGTGTACCTCGTCGAGCTCCAGCGGATGCTCGCCCGCTTCGGCGCCCGCGTGGCCGACCGGATCGTGCCGCTCGTCAAAGGCCGCGCCGCCGTGGCAGAAGCGCTCGTGCCGGTCCGCAGCCTGGAGGCCGCGCGCCTCGCCGCAGAGTGGATCTCGAAGTCGAAGACCCTGGCGCCCATCGCGAAGCAGTGGCTCTCACGCCACGCCGAGGCCGCCCCGCTCCTGCTGATCCCCGACGCGCTCGGCGCCGACAAGCCCGCGCGCAAGGCCGCCACCGCGGCCCTGCGCCACCTCGTCGCCGAGCACGGGGCCGAACCCGTCGCGGCCGCCGCGAAGACGTACGGCGAGGCCGCCGCGGACGCGATCGGCGCGCTCATCGCCACCGACCCGCTCGACCCCCTCGACGCGACGGTCCCCAAGCAGCCCGCCTGGGCCGCGACCGCGCTCCTCCCGCAACTGCTCCTCAAGGGACGCGAGGCGGCGCTGCCCGCCGAGTCCGTCGCGCACGTGCTCACCGTGCTCGCCCTCGACTCCCCCGAAATCCCGTACGCCGGGGTCGGCGTCGTCGCCGACGCCTGCGACCCCGAGTCGCTCACCGCGTTCTCGTGGGCCGTGTTCGAGCTGTGGACGGCCGCCGGGGCGCCCGCGAAGGACTCGTGGGCGTTCTCGCAGCTCGCGCACTTCGCCGACGACGGCACCGTGGCGAGGCTCGAAGCGCTCATCCGGCGCTGGCCCGGCCAGGGCCAGCACAAGCGGGCCGTCGAGGGCCTGGAACGCCTGGGGGCCATCGGGACCGAGATATCACTGCGGGCCCTCCACGCGATCTCCCGCAAGGTGGAGTTCCGGCCGCTGAAGAAGGAGGCCGGACGCCAGATCGACCTCGTCGCCGCGCGGCTGGGCCTCAGCCCCGAGCAGCTCGCCGACCGGCTCGTGCCGGACTTCGGGCTGGACGGCGACCTCGTCCTCGACTACGGGCCGCGGTGGTTCGCCGTGGGCTTCGACGAGCGGCTGGTCCCGTTCGCGGTCGACTCACAGGGCAAGCGCCTGGCGCGGCTCCCCAAGCCCGGCAAGGAGGACGACCCGGCGAAGGCCGAGCCGGCGTACCAGCGGTTCGCGCAGTTGAAGAAGGACGTGCGGAAGGTCGCCGCGGAGCAGGTGCGGCGGCTCGAACGCGCCATGGCCGCGCAGCGGACCTGGACCGTGCCGCAGTTCCTGGAGTTCTTCGCCGACCACCCGCTCCTGCGCCACCTCGCGCGGCGGCTGGTGTGGGAGGCCGTCGCCGGGGAAACGGTGCTGGCGTTCCGGATCGCCGAGGACGAGACCTTCGCGGACGTCGACGACGAGACCGCGGTGCTGCCCGGGGACGCCGCGGTGAGGATCGCGCACCCGGCGGCCCTCGACCGGCTCGCCGACTGGACCCAGGTGTTCGCCGACTACGAAGTGCTGCAACCGTTCGAGCAGCTCGGCCGCCCGGTCCTGGCGTTCACCGAGGAGGAGCTGCGCACGGGCCGCCTGGAGCGGTTCGCGGGCAGGGGCATCAGCGTCGGGCGCGTGCTCGCGCTGACGAAGACCGGCTGGTTCACCGGCCCGGCGGACAGCATGTGGGTCGAGCCGGGCGTGCACCTGGCGCTGCCCGGCGGCGGGTACGTGGTGTTGGTCCTGGAGAAGGGCTTCGACGCCTACCTGGGGACCGTGAGCGCCGACCAGCCCGACCAGGCGGTGCGCGCGGTGTACCTGTCGTCCACCGTCGACTACGGCGCGGACGCGCCGCGGGAGCACCCGACCGCGATCGACGCGGTGACGGCCTCGGAGGTGCTGCGGACCCTCGACCGGTACACGGTCCGGGGCTAGGCCAGGGTCGCGGTGACGATGCGGCCCGGCCTCTCGTCGGCCCGGGCGACGACCTCGCCGTCCGGGCCCCACACCGCCGACCCGCCGGAGGCGTCGGGGTAGTCGCTGCCCGGACCCGCGAAGCAGGCCATGGCGACCCACACGCCGTAGTCGGCGGCCAGCGCCGGGATGCGGGCGTCGCGCCGGACCGCGCCCTCCTCGTCGTGGAGGTTGCCGCCGACGTACGCGTCGATGCCGAGCGCGGCCGTGGCCTCGATGTGCGCGTCGATCGCGAAGTCGCGGCAGATGGACAGCCCCAGGCGCCAGCCGTCCACTTCCAGGACCGCGGGCGCGGACCCGGCGGTGAAGCGCTCGGTCTCGGGACCGCCGGGGAACATCTTGCGGTACAGGGGCTCCGGGCCGTCGGCGTCGAAGCGGACCATCGTGATGTGCTCCTCGCCGTCCTCGGCGAGCGGGGCTCCGACGAGGGCGATCGACCCGGTCTCGGCGCACGCCTCGGTGATCGCGCCGAGCGACGGGTCCTCAAGGGACACTGTGGGGGCGGCCATGGCGTAGGACGAGAGGGACAGCTCGGGGAAGACCACGACGCGGGCCCCGGCCGCCCGGATCGCCTCGGCGTGCGCGGCGGCGTTGCCTGCGACGTCGCCGGGGCGCAGGTCGGGCTGGGCGAGCGCGATGGTCAGGGGCGGGCGGGAGGCGGTGTCCATGCGCCCGACTCTATCCGGAATCGTGCGGCGGCTCGGCCCGCGTGCGGGTGGTCGTCGCGGCGGGGCCGCTATCCCCAGGGGTCGGCAGGCCAGGCCCGCCAGTAGCCGTCGTCGGCCGTGACCACCACGTCGTCCGTGACGTATTCGAGCGTCCCCGGCAGGCAGACCTTCCCGTCCGAGTCGAGGTCGTACCCGACGACCCCGCCGCAGTCCGCGCCCGCGGCCTTCCGGTCGAGGACCCACAGGGTGCCCCCGCGGACCCACACCTGCTCGCCGCCGTCGGCGGTCAGCAGGCGCTCGTGGGTCAGGGCGCCCCACACCGTGATGCCGTCGGGGCCGCGGGTGACGAGCGCGTCGCCCGCGAGCACCAGCGCCTCGGACTCCTCGGGAGCCTCCCAGTACAGGTCGCCGCTGCGGAGCATGACCGTCTCGGCCTTGCCGCCGATCGTCAACGCCAGCAGGCCGTTCGAAGCCCTGATGGTCGGGAGCGGGCCGCACCCGCCGTCCTGGGCGGGCGCGTCGGCGCGGCGCTCCCAGAGCTGCTCGCCCGTCGCGAGGCTGTACGCGGCGATCCGCGCCTCGCAGGTCTCGGCGTCCACCTCGACGCTGCCCCGGTGCAGGATCAGGACCCCCTCTGCGGCGGACGCCGCTTCGACGCCGCCGTAGTCGAACTCCCCCATCAGCCTGCCGGTGGCGGCGTCGTACACGGACAGCTTCTCCTCCTCGCCCTCCTCCTGCCCGTAGGTGCGCACGAGGACGTACGCCGCCGTGCGGCTGACCGACCACGGGTCGCGGTAGGGGTCCAGCGACCGGACCTGCGCCGAGCGCTCGCTCACCGCGACGCGCCACAGGTCCCACGGGGAGCGCGGATCGGTCGCGCTGAGGGCGCACTCCCCCAGCCCGCCATCGGGCAGCGGCTCGCAGCCGATGGTGATGACGGCGTCGTCCGTCGCCCCGATCGCCCACCGGTCGTGGGCCCACCACAGGTCCGCGCCCGTCGCGAGGCTGACGGCCGTGACCCGGCCCGCGGCCCAGGGCTGCTCGCTCGGATAGCTGGAGGAGAGGAGGACCGCGTCGTCGAAGACCATCACCGCCGGGACCGACTCCCTGTCCAGGGTCCGCGACCACACCTCCGCGCCGTCGGCTTCGAGGCGGAGCCCGGTCGATTCCCGGATGAGCAGGCCCGCTTCGGTCTCGATGACGGCGCTGCCGGATTCGAGCGCCGGGTACGTCCACACCGGTTCGAGCTCGGCCTCCGGGATCGGATCGTCACCGCCGAGGGTCTGGGCGAGGCCGAGGCCGTCGTGGGAGACGACGAGGCCCATGAGGAGGACCATGAAGCCGAAGGCCGCCAGGCGGATCGCGGAGCGGCTCGGCAGCGCGCGGGGGCGCGCGGCGACCGGGTCCTGTGGCCGCGGCGGCGGTTCCTCCTGCGGCGTGCGCGGGGCCGGTTCCTCCGGGACCGGGTCCTCGCGCACCGCGCGGGCGACCTGTTCCGCTTGCGGCGCTTCGAGGTCAAGGTCCGGGTCTTCGCGGAGGATCGCCACGTAGCGTTCGCGGAGGGTCCGGTCGGGCTCGATGCCGAGTTCGTCGGCGAGGCGGTCGGCGTGGTCGGTGTAGACGCGCAGGGCCGCCGCGCCGTCGCCGGAGCGGTAGAGGGCGAGCATGAGGTGGCCGGTGAGGCGCTGGCGGTAGGGGTGCTCGGCGGCGAGGGCCTGGATCTCCCCCGCGGTCTCGCGGTGGAAGCCGAGGGCGAGCGCGGCGGCGAAGCAGTCTTCGGACGCGGTGAGGCGCTCCTCCTCCATGCCGACCACGGCGGTGTCGATGAGGTCGCCGTCGAGTCCGGCGAGGGCCGGGCCGCGCCAGCGGTCGAGGGCCTGGAGGAGGAGGCCGTGGGCCTTCTCCGGGTCGTCGGTGCTCCTCGCTTGGGCCACTTCGGTTCTGAATGCGGCCCAGTCGGTGGCATCGGTGCGGAGCCGGTAGCCGTCGCCGGAGCGCTCGATGGGGTCGGCGGGGGCGAGGCCGCGCCGCACGGCCGAGACGATGTTCCTGACCTGGCGCTGCGCCGTCGCGGGCGGCCGGTCGCCCCAGAGGGCCTCGATGAGGCGCTGCATGGGGACGGTGCGGCCCTCTTCCAGGAGCAGCAGTGCGAGGGCCTTGCGCTGGTGCGCGCCGCTGATGGGCACGGTCCGGCCGTCGTGCCGCGCCTCCAGCGCGCCCAGGATCAGAAACTCCAAGGACCCGGCCTCCCGACAGGCTGTGACTCAATGGAACTGAGCCCAGGGTATCGAGAATCCGGCTGCGGCAGGTCCCGCCTCGGTCACGCTCCGAGGTCGGTTCGGCGGCGTCTACACGGCGGCCGCCGCGACGGTCACGGTGTCGGAGAGCCGGTCGCGCGAGCGCATGAGGCCCTCGGGCCGGTCGGTGTAGCCGTCGAGGTCCTCGATGCCGTGGGTCTGGTCGAAGACGGTGACGTCGCCGAGGTCGCCGTGGAGCGTGAGGGTGAAGCCCTCGGCGGGCACGTTGTAGAACCAGATCACGGCCGGGGCGCCGGGTTCGGCGGGCGCGGCGATCGGGACCTTTGCGGTGGTGCCGTCGGGGAGGGTCGCCTCGGCGCTGTCGGCGGCTCCGGAGACGGTGAGCCACATGGTGTCCGCGCCGCGCGGCGAGGCGACCTGGAGGACGGCCGTGTCGGCGGTGCGGGTCTCGTAGACGGCGGTCGGGGGCGCGACCTGGATCGGCTCGGCGGGGCCGTAGCCGTTGGCCGCGGTAGTGTCGGTGTAGGCCGCGGGCAGGCCGGAGCCGTCGAGGCCGTCTTCCGTGACGTATCCGGCGGTCCACTCGGACCGGTCGAGGTCGGTCGAGACCCAGGCGGCCGCGCCGGTGTCGGCATCGAGCACATAGGACAGGTAGGCCTGGCGGGGGTGCTCGGGGCCGAAGCGGTCCACGGCGAGCCCGGCGGCGGCGAGCGCCAGCGCGGTCAGGACGGCGGCGGCCGGGACGTGTCGAAGGCGGAGGCGGCACATCGCCAGCAGCGGCAGCGCGGGCGCGGCGAACAGGACGATGAGGACGGCGGGGACGGCGGCGAGCTCCATGCCGAACGCTTCGAGGAGGTTCGAGGTCCAGCTCAGTTGGACCGCGGCGGGGACGAGGAGGATCGCGAAGATCGCGTAGCCGGCGAGGCGGGCGCGGCGCGGGCGCGGTTCGAGGAGCATCGCGGCGAGGACGCCGACCGCCGCGAGCGCGGGGATGGCGAACACGAACGAGAGGCCGGGGACGGCGACGGCGGTGAGGGTGCCGAGGACGGCGAGCCAGGCGAGGGGCGCGAGCGCGGCGGCGGCCCCGCCGAGGCGGCGGCGCGCGGCCGCGTACCAGGCGGTGAGGGCGGCGACGGCGAACGCGAGGATAGCGAGGTAGTAGTACGTGCGGTTGAACAGGAGGCCGTGCTGGTCGGCGTAGCCGGGGCGCAGGGCTTGGAGGGCGGGCCAGAGGGCGACGGCGGCGGCGCCGGAGACGGCGACGGGGAGGATGAAGGAGAGGAACGCGATCGCGAAGCGGGGCAGGCTGAGCGCGTGCCGCAGGCGCGCGAGGGCGACGGCGGCGACGGCCGCGGCGAGGCCGAGGAGCGCGACGGGCAGGTTCCAGGCCTCACCGTAGTGGACGAAGAGGCCGAGGAAGCCGAAGAAGGTCTGGTCGTGGCCGGTCTCCAGGTCGGCGAGGTCCATGCCCGCGAGGGCGCGGGTGGTGCCGAGGAGGTTCTCGCCGTGGTGCTGGAGGCTGGCGGGGTCGAGGTGGCCGGTGTCGTCGTGGGGGGTGTGGTACCAGGAGGCGCCGCCGATGAACGCGGAGTTGAGTCCGATGTAGCCGGCCTCGTGGAAGCGGGTGAAGTCGGTGTCGTTGGGGAGCTGGCGGTACGCCTCGATCGCGGAGGAGTCGCCGTGGGGGCTGGGGGCGTTGTCGGCGAAGACCTCGATGAGGCCCGCGTTCTCGGTGGAGGTCTCGAACATGAGCGAGGGCCCGGAGACGCCGCGGGCTTCGAGGTTGAAGACGACGGTGGGCTCCTCGCCCGCGGGGTGGGTGCGGGCGTAGGCCTCCGCGCCGAAGAGGCCCATCTCCTCGCCGTCGGTGATGAGCACGACGACGTCGTTGCGGTGGGGCCCTTCGAGGCTCAGGGCGCGGGCGGACTCGACGATGGCGGCGACCCCGGAGGCGGCGTCGGCGGCGCCGGGGCCGGAGGGCACGGAGTCGTAGTGGGAGGTGAGGAGGACGGTGCCGGTGGGGTCGGTGCCGGGGAGGGTGGCCACGATGTTGTCCACGAGGCCGAAGCGCACGAGGGCGTCGCCTTCTCCGGTGTCGCGGGCGAGTTCGGTCTGGATCTCGACGTCGAAGCCGAGGGATTCGAGGTCGGCGGCGAGGAGGTCGCGGACGCGGTCGTGCTCGGGAGTGCCCATCGGGTGGGGCTCGACGGCCATGGCCTCGACGGTGGACCAGGCGCGGTCGGCGCTGAACTCGTCGGCGGGGGCGTCGGCCGCGGCGGGCGCGGGCGGCGTCTCGTCGATCGCCCAGTTGGCGATCCCGATGAGCGCCAAGGCGGTCAGGACGGCGAGGGCGGCCCAGGGCCGCGGGGGCAGGTGCAGGACGGGGCCGCGCATGTTCGGTCCTCTCAGAGTGGGCGCCCTCACTCTACTGCCGGGTAACGGGGCCCGCACGTCCCCGGCTCGGACGTGCGGGCCCCGCCGTTCAGGCGGGCGGGTCAGACCCGGAGGACGCCTCGGACGGCGTCCGCGAGGTCCCCGGCGGCGTCGGCGCCCGCGTCGGCGATGCCGACGCCGTAGCGGAAGCGCATGTCGGCCCCGGCGGCGACGGTGTACTCCTCGCTGAAGAACGGCGCCGGGTTGAGGGCGGCGAACTCCTCGCTGCGGGCGAACCACTGCGGCGGGTGCATCGGGTTCTCGGCGTGGTCGACCATGAGGACCAGGGAGGTCGCGTCGTCCTCGTCGTGGCGTCCGGCGAAGGCCATCCACTCGTGGCGGCCCCCGCGCATCTCGCTGCCGGGCCCGGAGGCGGTCGCGGTGACGAGGGTGCCGTCGGTGAACGAGCGCGGCCCGCGCCAGAACAGGCCGCCGTACCCGGCGTTCTCGCGGCCGCGGGTGGTCGGGGAGCCGATGGCGATGTCGCGGCCGGAGACGTTGGTCATCGCGGTGTCGAAGGTCAGCGCCCACGCCTCGGGCGAGAGGAGGCTCGCGGTGACGGTGCGCCGCTCGGTGAACCAACGCTCGCCGCCCTGGGTGATCCATTCGAGGTCGTGGGAGAAGGACACGCGGTCCTTGTCGGCCTCGATCGCGGCGACCTCCTTGTGCGCCTGGGTGCCGTTGTTGTCGAGCTGCACGTAGTGCCTGCCGTGGACGTATGTGGGCCCGCCCCAGAAGTTCTCGTCCTGGACCACCGGCAGGGACCAGGCGATGCCCTTGTGCCACACGTGGTCCCAGGGCCGGAACAGCGACGCGGGGCGGCCCGAGCGGGTGAACAGGGGGCTCAGGTACGGCTTCGGGGACTCCAGGAGCGGGGTGTCGGGGCGGTAGACGTAGCGCAGCAGCGCCACGTCGCCGTCGTGGACCGTGAGGGCGGTGCCGATGTCGTGGCGGGCTTCGAGGCCGCTCATGCGGTGGTCTCCTTGCGGGTCTGGGCCCACGGGACGGCGCCGCCGTCCATGCCGCGGGCGAACGGGTGGTCGCCGGTGATCTCGCCGGCCGCGACGGGCCGGCCGAGGAACGCCGAGGCGTAGGTGGCGGCGGCGAATTCGAGGGTCCGGCGCGCGTCCGCGAGGGACACGCCCGGTTCGGCGCCCGCGTCGAAGGCGTCGAGGATCGCCGCGATCTGGAGCACGTGGCCGCTCGGCGGGGCGGCGGCGTCGGCGGTCCACAGGTCCGCGAGGTGCTCGTGGCCGGGCGCGGGCGTGAACCGCCAGTGGTCGTCGCTGTAGCCGTACAGGTGCTCGACCTCGACGGTGGCGAGCTCGAAGTCGAAGCGGAGCCGGGAGGTCTCGCGGGGCGAGACCACCGAGTTGACGACGGTGGCGAGCGTGCCGTCCGCGAAGCGCGCCAGCGCCATCGAGACGTCCTCGGTGTCGGTGGGCCGCGAGAGCCGCCCGGCGGCGGCGCGGACCTCGGCCCAGGGGCCGAGCACCGACAGGAGGAGGTCGTACTGGTGGATGCCGTGGCCCATGGTCGGGCCGCCGCCCTCGGCGTCCCAGGTGCCGCGCCAGGGGACGGCGAAGTAGTCCTCGTCGCGGTACCAGAGGGTCTCGCAGACGGCGACGAGCGGTCGCCCGAGCGCGCCGGAGCGCAGGAGCCGGCGCAGGCGCACGGCGGCGGCCCCGTAGCGGTGCTGGAACACGGTGAGCACCGGGACGCCGGTCTCCGCCTCGACCGCGAGCATGTCGTCCATCTCGGACAGGCTGAGGGCCGTGGGCTTCTCGACGAGGACGGGGACGCCCGCGCGCATCGCCGCGATCGACAGCGGCGCGTGGGTCTGCGGCGGGGTGCAGACGTGGACGAGGTCGATCCGCTCGTTCGCGAGCAGCTCGTCGGCGCCGGCGTAGACGTTCGGGACCTCGTACTCGCGGGCGAAGTCCGCGGCGCGGTCGGCGTCGAGTTCGGCCACGGCGACCAGCTGGACGCGGTCGCCGAGCGCGGCGATCGACTGGGCGTGCCGGTGGGCGATCCCGCCGGTGCCGACGATCGCGGCGCGGTAGGTGGGGTCTGGCATTCGGTCTCCTGTCGCGGGTGCGGTCATCTGGTGGCGTCGATCTCGCCTTGGAGCTCGGTGATGAACGCCTTCGCGGCGTCCTCCGGCTTCGTCTCTCCGAAGTAGACTTCCTGGCCGATGCGGGTGATGAGCGGGTTGACGGAGCTGCCGCCGTTGGGGGTCACCCGGATCGGGCTGCCGGTGACCACGGCGTCGAGGTAGTCCACGGCCATCCGCTCGGACTCCTCCAGTTGCGGCGCCAGGTATTCGAGGATCTCCGTGTTGGCCGGGACGCCCCGCTCGGTGCCGAGGACGTCGGCGGCCTCGCGGCTGTTGACCAGGAAGTCCACGAGCAGCGAGGCTTCGGCGGGGTGCTCGGACCCGGCCGAGACCGCCCAGTACATCGCCGGTTTGACGAAGTTGGCGGGCGTCCCGTTCTGCGGGAGCTGGAGCAGGCGCATGTCGGCGCCCGATCCGCTGCGCAGGGCCGTGATCTGGGTGTTGTGGATGAGCCCGAACCCGGTCTTGCCGGTGGCGAGGCGCCCGCCCTCGACGCCCGCGCCGGTGTCCTCGACCATCTGCTGCGCGCTGTCGGCCGCGCCGGAGGCGATGAGGCCCGCGTAGTACTCCCACTGCTCCACGAGCAGGTCCGGGTCGAGCGACACGTCCCCGTTCTCGGCGAACAGCTCGTTGCCGTGCTGCCTGGCCCAGTAGCGGGTCGAGCCGACGTCCACGCCGCCGGTGATCGAGGTCCCGGTGATGTCGCCGCCGCCGCGCTGAGCGAGTTCGAGGGCGATCTCGGCGTAGTCGTCCCAGGTCCACACGGTGTCGTCGGGCAAATCCATGCCGTACTGCGCGAACAGGTCGGCGTTGACGGCGAACGCGAGCACGCCCGAGCCGATCGGCAGCGCGTACTGCGCGCCCTCGACCTGGCCGGTCACCAGGAGGTCCGGGTCGATCTTGGACAGGTCGAGGAACTCCTTCGCCTCGTTCAGGTCCCAGAGCGCGCCGCGGTCGGAGTAGGAGTTGAAGTACTGCTCGTCCATCTGGACGACGTCGGCGGCGTCGTTCGCCGCGAACGTCGTCGCCAGGCCGTCCCAGTACGCGCCGAACTCCTTGTACTCCCCGCGCACGGTGATCCGCGGGTACTCCCGCTGGAAGGCCGCGATGGCCTCGTTCGTCTGCTGGGCCCGCAGGTCCGAGCCCCACCAGGAGAGGCGCAGCTCCACCGGTTCGTCGGAGAGGACCATCTCCCCGCCGCCGCCGATGCCGCACCCGGCGAACAGGGGCGCGGAGGCGGCGCCGAGGATCCCGGCCCTGCCGAGGGCGCGGCGGGTCAGTCGCGGTCGCATCGGTGCGTTCCTTTCTCGTCGCATCACTTGCCTCCGGTGGTGGCGATGCCGCGCAGGAGGTAGCGCTGCCCGAACAGGAACACCAGGAACACCGGCAGGAGCGAGACGACGCTCATCGCGAACGTCGCGCCCCAGTTGGTGCCCGCCTGCTGGTCCACGAAGGCGCGCAGCGCGAGCGGCACGGTGTGCATGTCGGGGTCGATGAGGTAGATGAGCTGGGAGAAGAAGTCGTTCCACGTCCAGATGAACGTGAAGATCGCGGTCGTCGCCAGCGCGGGGACCATGAGCGGCAGCACGATCCGCAGGTAGATGCGGGGGTGCCCGGCGCCGTCGATGCGGGCGGCCTCGTCGAGTTCGCGCGGGATGCCGCGGATGAACTGGACCATGAGGAACACGAAGAACGCGTCGGTGGCGAGGAACTTGGGGACGATGAGCGGCAGGAACGTGTTGACCCAGCCGAACTCGGAGAACAGCACGTACTGGGGGACGATAATGACGTGGACCGGCAGCATGATCGTCAGGAGCATGACGGCGAACCACCAGCGGCGGCCGGTGAACTCCAGGCGCGCGAACGCGTAGGCGGCCATGGAGCAGGCGACGAGGTTGCCGATGATCGCGCCGAGGACGACGATCCCGGAGTTGACCATGAAGTAGCCGAAGGGGTGCTCGAAGGCGTTCCATCCGGCCTCGTAGTTCCCGGTCTCCAGGTCGCTGAGGACGAGGCCGGGGCTGCGGAAGATCTCGGCGTTGGGGCGCAGCGAGCTGACGACCATCCACAGGACGGGGTAGAGCATGATCCCCGCGAGGAGGATGAGCACCAGGTGCTTGGCGAGCTTGCGGAGGGTGTCAGTCATCGTAGTGCACCCAGTACTTGGAGGCCCAGAAGTTGACGGCGGTGAACGCGCCGATGATGACCAGCAGCAGCCAGGCCAGCGCGGAGGCATAGCCCATGTCGAAGTTGCCGAAGCCGCGCTGGTAGAGGTACAGCGAGAAGAACAGTGTGGAGTCGGTGGGCCCGCCGGTGCCGCCGGAGACGATGAACGCCTGGGTGAAGGACTGGAAGGCGTGGATGATCTGGAGGACCAGGTTGAAGAAGACGATCGGGGTGAGCAGCGGCAGCGTCACCGAGATGAAGCGCCGCCAGGGGCTCGCGCCGTCGACGGCGGCGGCCTCGTAGTACACGACCGGGATCTGGCGGAGCCCGGCGAGGAAGATGACCATCGGCGAGCCGAAGGTCCACACGTTCAGGGTGATGAGCGTGGACAGGGCGGTCTCTGGGTCGGAGATCCACCCGCGGCCCTCGATGCCGAACAGGCCCAGGCCCTCGTTGAAGAGGCCTTCGGTGCCGAAGACGGTGCGCCAGAGGACGGCGATGGCGACGCTGGCGCCGAGGAGCGAGGGCAGGTAGAAGACCGAGCGGTAGAACGCGAGGCCGCGGATGCCGCGGTCGAGGAGGATCGCGAGGCCCAGGGCGAGGCCGAGCTGGATCGGGACCGAGACGAGCACGTACGTGAAGGTGACGGCGAGGGAGCTGTGGAGCCGCTCGTCGGTGAGCATCCGCTCGAAGTTGGCGGTGCCGGTGAACTCGGGCGGCTGGAGCAGGTTGTACTTCGTGAAGCTCAGGTAGAGCGAGGCGACCATGGGCCCGAGGGTGACGGCGAAGAGGCCGAGGAACCACGGGAGCAGGAACCAGAACGCGGCTTTGTTCTGCGGCTTGGACTTCGGTGCGGCGCCTTTGAGGTGGCGCAGTTCGGCGGCGGCGGTCATGGGAGGGCCCCGCGGGGCGGGGGTGGCTGGACCGGCATCGACACTCCTTCGGATCGACGTTTAGTGATCGTTCACTACAGCGGTTGCGCCGAATCTAGTGAACGTTCACTGCGATGTCAATACGCGGCTTGCATCCCGGTACGGGTTTTCAGTGCTGGCGGGCGACCGCGGTGGACTCGCGCCAGATGACCTGGTTGAGCGGCAGGGCCGGCGGGTCGAGTTCGACCCCGGAGAGGGCGCGGACCAGGCGGATCATGGCGCGGCGGCCGAGCCCGGCGAGGTCGATGTGCACCGTGGTGAGCGAGGGCGGCATGTACCGGGCGACTTCGAGGTCGTCCCAGCCGGTGACGCTGAGGTCCCGCGGCACTTCGAGCCCGCGGTTCCTCGCCCCGCGGATGACGCCCGCGGCGATCCCGTCGCTGGCGGCGACGACCGCGGTGGGCAGGCGCCCGGCGGGCAGGACGCGCATGGCCTCGACGCCGGACTCGGCGCTGTAGTCGCCGTCGAAGACGCCCACGGATTCGAGGCCGAACCGCTCGACGGCGTCGAGGTAGGCGGCGCGGCGGGCGCGGGCCGAGGCGAACTCGGGGTCTCCGGCGACGTGGTAGAGGCGCTTGTGCCCAAGGGCCGCAAGCCCTTCGACAAGTTCGTAGACGGGCGCGGCCTCGGAGAGCTCGCCGAGGCCCCGCATCCGGTCGTCGAAGTCGGCGGAGACGACGACGGCCGCGTCGGCGGGCAGGTCGGCCTCCACGGACGGCAGGATCGGGGCCAGTGCCAGGATGCCCTCGACCTGCCCGGAGTACGCGAGTTCGAGCAGCCGCGCCGAGCGCTCCTCGGCCCCGCCTTCGAGGGCCACGACCTCCACGGTGTACCCGGCCTCGTGGGCGGCGACCGCCGCGCCGCTGACGAGCCGCGCCGGGTGGCTGTGCACCAGGTTCGGCATGAGCACGGCGATCCGCCCGGTGTGCTTGGTGCGCATGGACCTCGCCAGCAGGTTCGGCCGGTAGTCGAGTTCGCGGACCGCCGCGTCGATCCGCTCCAGCGTCGCGGGCTTGAGGCCCTCCCGGGAGCGCAGGTACCGTGACACGGTCTGATGCGACACCCCCGCGAGCTGCGCGACCTCCCGAATGGTCGGCCGCCTGCGGCCGGTGGAACGCTCCGTCATCCGCCCAGTATCCCTTCTCGATCGAAGGCCCATCTTGACACAGGGATGAACGTTCACTCTGCCGCCCGTCGCGAACCCGGGTCCGCCTCGGGGCGGCGTTGGCTAGAGTCGGTCGCGGAAAGGGGTGGAGTGTGGACGAATCGACCGATGGGGACATCGCCGCGGCCTTCCGGCCGGTGCTGGCGCTCACCGAGGAGTGCGAGCGACTGGGCGACGTGCTGGTCCGGCTGGAGCACGCGACCGACCCTGCGGAACTCGCGGAGCGGCGCGCGGCCGGGGAGCGGTTCGCGTTCCTCAACGAGGAGGTCTGCCGCGCCACCGCCAAGGCCCTCAAGGGGATCGGGCTGTGGCACGGGGCGGCGATGCTCGACGCGAGCCTGGCGATCCCGCCCGAGGTCTGGGAGGACCTCGTCGTGCGCTACCCGCCGCCCCAACCGGCCCCGACGATCGAGCTCAAGCCGCGCCGCTCCTGGCGGGTCTAGATTCCGGCGGCGCCCCTGGGCGGGGCGCCGCGCGCGTCAGCCGTCGGCGGAGACGTCCCCGCCCTCGCCGCACTGGTGGTGGATGCCGCTGCCGTCGGTCAGGCAGACTTCCAGCTCGACCTCCTGGCCCGCCTTGACGTTCGGGAACGGGTCCCAGACGAGGACGTCGCCCCAGGCGCCGTCGTCGTAGACGCGCACCCCCTGCGAGCTGCCGTCGAGCCAGGCCTCGACGCGCACGTCGTACCCGTCGGCCCAGGTGTCGTCGATCTCGATGTAGTCGTCGTTCATGCCGTGCCCGGGCTTGCCGGGTCCGTAGTCGACGAACGTCGCGTATCCGTTGTCGTTCAACGTGGTCACGGTGAAGCTGTCGTCGACCCGGCGCGTGTCCGGCTCGTCCCCCGCTCCTTCGGCCGCGGCGGCCGGCGCCGACAGCGCCATGGTCGCGACCGCTGCGAACCCCGCGGCCAGTGCCGCCTTCGTGTGGCGTTGCATGGACCCTCCTTCGGTCGTTCTTCGACCCACCTTGAGGGCTCGGGACGCCGCGTTGGGCAATACGCGAAAGGGCGTCGTGTCGTATGTCCGACTCCCCTAGGCTGTGCTACTCCACAGGTTGGAGGACCGCGGTGAAGACGACGGCGTCCGCAGGGAAGTGCTCCGCGGCGTAGGCCTCCATCTCGGGGGTGACCAGGAGGGCGTCGACGAGGGCCACGCCGTGGGCCTCGTCGGGGCCGCCGCCGAAGACCGTGGCCGGGAACTCGGCGGTCATCTCGTCGGCGATGGCGGTCAGCTCGGCGGCGGCGAGGTCCTCGGCGGGCTCGCCGAACTCGGGGGCGGCGGGCTGGTAGTCGGCGGGGTCGACCTCGCTGAGGAGGAGCGGGTCCTCGGTGAGCGCGAACTGCTTGCCGTCGAAGGTCCCGGTCACGACGTACGTGCCCCAGCGGACCCCTTCGGCCTCTTCGTGCTCGACGGCGTCCCACTCCCAGCCGGTCACCGGCAGGCCCTCGCACTGGGGCGGGTAGGACTCGGCGACGAACGCGCACAGACCCGCGCTGTCGCGCTGCGTGGGCTGGAGGACCGTCACGGACCCCTGGTAGACGAGCGGGTCCGAAGCGGTGTCGGCGTCACCCGCACCGGTGGTGTCGGCCGCGCCCTGGCCGCAGGCGGCGAGGGCGAAGACGGCGGCGAGCGGGGCGATCCGTTTCATATGTCCGTTCATAAGCGATATGACGCTGTGCGGGCGCGCGCGGTTCCCTTGGCGCCGATCCTTTAGGATGCGACGGCCGACAACCTCGTCCGGCCATGAGACGCAGACGAGACGCATAGGAGTGTTGAATCCCCTTGAACGACAACCCCGCAGCACAGCCCCAGTATTACCCGACCGGCCCGCAGCCGACCCCGCAGGGCGGGCTGCTCCCCACCGGGCCCGACAGGCCGACCCCCGTGGGCCTCGCGCTCGCGGGCGCGGGCCTGCTGCTCCTCGCGGTCGGGTCGCTCATCCCGCAGATCTCCCTCGGGGGCTCCGACGCCGACGACATCGGCGGGTTCGGCCTGGAGACGGCGGGCGTGAGCCTGCCCGGCCTGTCCCCCGCGCTGATCCTGGTCGTCCTCGTCGGCTGGGCCGCCGCGGGCGTCAAGCCCGGCCTCCAGTGGGCGGTCCGCCTCGGCGGCATCGGCCTCGCGGCCCTCACCGCCGCGGCGGCCCTCCACCCGGTGATCGAGCTGAACGGCGTGTTCGGCAGCGACGCCTGGGAGGACGCCGACGTGTCCGCCAGCGCGGGCGGCGGCATCTGGCTGTTCATCCTCGCCGCCGTGCTGCTGGCCGTCAGCATCTTCCTGATGCGCTGGTCCCCGAGCCCGGCCGCCCCGCAGTACCCCCAGCAGCAGCCCTACCAGCAGGTCCCGCCGCAGCAGCCGGTCCAGCCAACGCAGCAGCAGCCCCAGCAGCCGCAGCAGGGCAACGGCTGGCCGGGGATGCCGCAGCAGTAGGTCAGAGGAACGCCTTCAGGCGGGCCGCGATCCCCTGGGGGTCGAGGCCGTGGAGGCGCTCGTGGTCGGCGGCCGTGCCGTAGCGGCGCAGTTCGGTGCGGCCGACGCCCACGGAGAGGAGCCGGTGGGGCCGGTCGGCGAGGGCTTCGGAGGCGATCGCCGCCGAGGTGCCTTCGAGGTAGGGCTCCACGAGGACGACCGTGTTCCCGGTGCGGGAGGCGAGGTCGCGCAGGCCCGCGGTGTCGAAGGGGCGCGGCGTGTTCGTGTAGGCGACCGTGACGTCGAGGCCCTCGGTGGCCGCGAGCGCGTTGTCGAGCAGCGGGCCGACCGCGACCACGGTCGCCCGGGAGCCCTCGCGGAGGACGACCAGGTCGCCGTCGGCGCCCGCGTGCGCGGCCGCGTTGTGGCGCAAGGAGAGGCGCACGTAGGCGCCTTCGGTCGAGTCGACCGCGCGGTCCAGGAGCGGGGGGACCTCGCCGGCGTGCCCGGGGACGAGCACGCGCCAGTCCGGGAGGGTGTCGAACAGGGCCACGTCGCGGGGGCTGAAGTGGGTGTAGCTGCCTTCGGCCCAGTCGTAGGAGGCGCCGACGCTGACGAGGACGCCGCTGGTGCCCTGGTGTCCGAAGTCGAGCTTCACCTGCTCGAAGGCGCGTTCGACGAGGAACGGCGCGTACGTGTGGGCCATGGGGCGCAGGCCCGCGAGGGCGAGGCCCCCGGCGGCGCCCACGAGGAGCTGCTCGCGGATGCCGACGTTGAGGACGCGGCCGGGGTGCTTCGCGGCGGCCTCGGTGAAGGAGTCGTCGGAGATGTCGGCGAGGACGAGCGCGAGGAACGGGTTCACGTCGAGCAGCGCGCTCGTGTGCTCGGTCCAGGCCTCGCGCATGGTCTTGGCTTCGGTGGTCATGGCGGTGCTCCAGGTGGCTCAGGCGTGGTGGGGGGTCGTGGTGCTGGCGGCGACGGTGACGCGCGGGCCGCCGGGGTGGGGCTCGGTCAGCGACGCGTAGAGGGCCTCGTGGTCGGTCGAGTCGACAGTGGACGCGGCCCAGCCGTTGACGGCGAAGCGCGACGCGACGCCGCCGGGCCAGCCGTGGGAGGCGGAGCCGTTGTCGGCGACGATCACGTGGAGGTTCGCCAGGCCGGTGGCGCCCGCGTACGCGATGGCCTCGTGGTTGGAGCCCTCGTCCAGTTCGGCGTCGCCGACCAGGACGTACACCTGGGAGTCGTACCCCTTGGCGCGCAGTCCGAGTGCGAGGCCGACGCCGAGCGGCAGGCCGTGCCCGAGGGACCCGGCGGAGATCTCCGCGCCGGGCACGAGCGTCCGGTCCGGGTGGGAGCCGAGCCGCGAGTCCGCGTCGGCGATCGAGTCGAGCCAGGACTCCGGGAAGAAGCCCTTCGCGGCGAGGACCGCGTAGAAGGCGCTGGGGCCGTGGCCCTTCGACAGCAGGAACCGGTCGCGGGCCGGGTCGTCGGGGCGTGCCGGGTCGATGCGCAGGATCCGGTCGTACAGGACCCAGATCGGGTCGAGCGTGTAGGTCTTGACGATCGGGTAGCGGACGTCGGAGACGGAGCGTCGCGCGAGTGCCAGGGCGTCCTCGTATGTGGCGGTCATGGCGGTCATCATGTAACTTCAAGTCGACTTGAAGTAAAGCGGTTGGTGAGCGGAGACACATGACGGAGCACGATCCGCACGCGGTGCTGACGATCGGCGACTTCGCCGCGCGCGCCGGGGTGGCGACCTCGGCGGTGCGCTACTACGAGTCGCTGGGCCTGGTGGCCTCGGTCCGCACCGGCGGCAACCAGCGGCGCTATCGCCGGGCCGAGCTGCGGCGCGTCGCGTTCGTGCGGGCCGCGCAGTCCGTCGGCCTGTCGCTCGACGAGGTCAAGGACGCGCTCGACCGCCTCCCCGGCAAGCGCGTCCCCGACCGGGCCGACTGGCTGCGGCTCTCCGCGGAGTGGCGGCGGCGCCTGGAGGGCGAGATCGCGCGCCTCAAGGACCTCCAGGAGGACCTCGACGGCTGCGTGGGCTGCGGGTGCCTGTCGCTGGAGAAGTGCGCGGTCTACAACCTCGGCGACAAGCTCGCCGCCGACGGCCCCGGCCCGCAGCGCGGGTTCAAGACCGCTTGAGCGGCGTCGAAGCGGACGTTCGCGCCGGGCGGGACCCTAGGCGGTCAGCGGGCGGGCATCGCGGTCCGTGTCAGGTCCTCGGAGACGCGCCAGATTCGTCGGGCCTCTTCGGCGCTGCGCAGCGGCGGGTAGAGGCGCTGGAGCGCGGGCGGGCCGCCGAGGCGGCCGGGGCCGCTCGGGCCGTAGAGGACGCCCGGTTCGCCGGTCGCGGCGAGGAGCGCCGGGAGCTTCGCGGTCGCCACGGTGCCGAGGAGGATGCCGCGGGAGGAGAGGAAGCGGATGAGGCGCACCCCGGCGGTGTCGCGGTCGCGGCCGAGTTCGGGGCGGGCGGCGAGGAGGCTCGTGGGGGCGACCCCGGGATGGGACAGGTTGCTGCTGATCCCCCAGCCTTCGGCGCGGCTGCGGCGGTCGAGTTCGAGGCCGAAGAGGCCGAACGCGATCTTCGACTGGCTGTAGGCGCGCCCGCCGTGGTAGCCGCGTTCCCAGTTCAGGTCGTCCCAGTTGATGCGGCCGCGGCGGGCGGCGACGCTGATCTGGGAGGTCACGCGGGCGCGCCCGGCGCGCAGCAGCGGGAGCAGGCGGGCGACGAGCGCGAAGTGCCCGAGGTGGTTGGTGCCGAACTGGAGCTCGAAGCCGTCGGCGGTGGTCTGGCGCTCCGGCGGGGTCATGACCCCGGCGTTGTTGACCAGGAGGTGGATCGGGCGGCCGTCGCGCACGAGCGCGTCGGCGAGCGCTTCGACGGACGCGAGGGAGGACAGTTCGAGGTCCTGGAGCTCGACGCGGGCGCCGGGGACGCTCGCGCGGATGCGCTCGGCGGCGGCGTCCCCTTTGCGGCGGTTGCGCACGGGCATGACGACCTCGGCGCCCGCGGCGGCGAGCCGCTCGGCGATGCCGAGGCCCATGCCGTCGCTGGCGCCGGTGACGACGGCGCGCTTGCCGGTCAGGTCGGGGATCGTGATGTCGATGGTGCGTGTCATGTGCGGCTCCTCGCTGGTCAGACAACCACAATGCGCGCCGCCGCGCGGCGTATCCAGGGCCCGCCGATCCGAGGCTGCGCGGAGCGCGCCCGCGCAAGGGGGGATCGGCGGGCCGTGGTTCAGGACGGCCGGGGGCGGTATACAGGAGCGGACGCAGGGAGGACGCTTTGATCGACCGCACCGGACTGGCCGGGTTCCTCCGGTCGAGGCGCGAGGCGCTGCAACCGGAGGACGTGGGGCTGCCGCGGGGCGCGCGGCGCCGGACCGCGGGCCTGCGCCGCGAGGAGGTCGCGGCGCTGTGCCACATGTCCGTGGACTACTACTCGCGGCTCGAACGCGAGCGCGGCCCGCAGCCGTCGGAGCAGATGCTCGCCTCGATCGCGCAGGGCCTGCACCTGACGCGCATCGAACGCGACCACCTGTTCCGCCTCGCGGGGCACCGGCCGCCCGTCGCGGGGGTCGTCGGCGAGCACATCAGCCCCGGGCTGCTGCGCGTCCTCGACCGGCTCGGCGACACGCCCGCCGAGATCGTCACGGAACTGGGCGAGACGCTGCGGCAGACGCCCCTCGGCGTGGCGCTGACCGGGGACGCCACGCGGTTCACCGGGCCCGAGCGGAGCCTGGGGTTCCGGTGGTTCACCGTCCCGGCCGTGCGGGAGCGGTACGCGCCCGAGGAGCACGCGTTCCTGGGCCGCATGTATGCGTCGGGGCTGCGCGAGATCACCGCGCTGCGCGGCCCGGGATCGCGGGCCGCGCAGCTCGCCGACCTCCTGCTGGCGCGCAGCGGGGAGTTCCGGCGCCTGTGGGAGGCGCATGAGGTGGGGCTGCGGCCGAACGAAGTCAAGCATTTCGTGCATCCGGAGGTCGGCGGCATGGAGCTGCACTGCCAGCGCCTCGTGGACCCCGACTGCCTGCACTCGCTCATGGTGTACACGGCCGTGCCGGGGACCGAGAGCCATGAGCGGCTGCGGCTGCTGGCGGCGGTCGCGCCGCCGGTGTGATCAGACCTTGCGGGTGACCATCGCGTCCCATTCGCGGTCGGTCATGGACTTGTTCAGGCCGATGAGCTGCTCGGCAAGGTGGCCCACGGCGCAGCGGGTCGCGGGCTCGCCGGCTTCGACGGCCTCGCGGATCGCGGCGGCGACGACCTCGGGGTCGGAGCCGTCGTCGAGGCCGGTCTCGGCGGCCTTGGCCATGGTCTCGGCGCGGTCGGCGTAGGGGCCGTCGCCGGAGTAGTGGCGCAGCTGGGCCGAGGTGGAGTCCTCGAAGGGGGTGCGGATGATGCCGGGCTGGACGACGACCACGTCGATCCCGAAGGGCGCCACCTCCATCCGCAGCGTGTCCGAGAACCCTTCGAGGGCGTGCTTGGACGCGTAGTACCAGGCGCCGAACGGGAGGGCGATCTCCCCGCCGATCGAGGAGACGTTGACGATCCGCCCGAAGCCGTGCTCGCGCATGGAGGGCAGCACGAGCTGCACGAGGCGGGCCGGGGCGAGGACGTTCAGCTCGAACTGGTCGCGGGCGAGGCCGAGCGGGACCTCCTCGACCGAGCCGTGGAGGACGGACCCGGCGTTGTTGACGAGGACGTCGATGCGGCCTTCGGCGTCGAGGACGGTGGCGACGGCGCGTTCGAGGTCGCCGCCGATGCGCGCGTCCATGCGGATCGCGTGGCCCCCGGCGGCGACGATCGGCTCCATGTTGGGGACGCGGCGGGCGGCGCCGTAGACGGTGTGCCCGGCCGCGGCCAGGTCGAGCGCGGCGGCGAGGCCGATGCCGGAGGAGGCGCCGGTGATGAGGCAGACCCTGGGTTCCATGTTCATTCCTTCCAGTCGACGGGCAGTTCGTGGACGCCGTAGACGACCATGTCGGTGCGCAGGGGCACCTGTTCGGGCGGGACGGCGAGGCGCAGGTCCGGGAAGCGCGAGAACAGCGCCGAGAGGACCACTTCGAGTTCGACGCGGGCGAGCTGCTGGCCGAGGCACTGGTGGATGCCGTGGCCGAAGCCGACGTGCCCGTTCGCGCTGCGGCGCAGGTCGAGCCGGTCGGGGTCGGGGAACTTCGCCGGGTCGTGGTTGGCGGCGGGGATCGAGACGGTGACGGCCTCCCCGGCCTTGACGGTCTCGCCGTGCAGCTCGACGTCTTCGAGGGCGGTGCGCACGAGGACGGGGACGACGCTGAGGTAGCGCATGAGCTCCTCGACGGCGCCGGTGACGGACCCGGGCTCGCTGCGCAGGACCGCGAGCTGGTCGGGGTTGGCCAGGAGCGCGAACGCGCCCATGCCGATCATGTTGGAGGTCGTGTCGAGCCCGGCCCCCAGGAGCAGGAACGCGATCATGACGAGCTCCTGGTCGGTGAGGTCGGTGTGGACCAGGTCGGAGAGGAGGTCGTCGGTGGGGTCCTCGCGTTTGCGGGCGACGAGGCCGGCCAGGTAGGCGAAGAGGACGCCGGTGGTCGCCTGGAGCTCGTCCCTGGTGGCGCCCAGGCGGAACAGCGGGGCCGACCGCTCCTCGAACTCGGCGCGCTCGGCGTGCGGGATGCCGAGGAGCTCCCCGATCATCTGCGCGGGCACGGGGAACGCGAGGGCGGCGACGAGGTCGACGGGGCCGTCCTGCTCGGCCATGGCGTCGAGGCGCTCCTCGGTGAAGGCGCGCACGCGGTCGGAGAGCAGGCGCATGCGCCGAGTGGTGAACTTCCCGGCGAGCAGGCGCCGGTAGCGGGTGTGGTCGGGCGGGTCGAGCGAGATGAGCGCGCCGGGCGGGGCGGGGTCGGTGGAGCCGTTCAGGCCCTCGATGGGAATGTGCCGCAGGTCGGTGCGGGAGCTGAAGCGGCGGTCGGCGAGCACGTCGCGGACGACGGCGTGCCCGGTGGCGAGCCAGCCTTCGTGGCCGTCCGGGTAGCGCATGCGGCTCAGCGGCGGCAGCGCGCGAAGTGCGGGCGGCGGGTCGAACGGCCGGTCGGCGGCGCGTTCGGCTGGCAGTGACGGGATCATCGTGGGGCTCCTTCCGCGGGTGTCCTTGTCCCGGTTCGGATCGTATGCTCGGGTTTCACGATCGCACTACCATTGGTTCGGAAAGTGCCAGTTCAGGGGCGCGAGGTCGGTGCAATAACCTTGCGGCTCGATGCATCGGAAGGGGCGGCGCGGTGCCGGGAGGACGACTGGGGTTCGAGGACCGGCGGCGGATCGCCGCGGGGCTCGCGCAGGGGTTGAGCTGCGCGCAGATCGCGCGGTCGCTGGGGCGGCCGGGGTCGACGGTGAGCCGGGAGGTGGCCCGGAACGGGGGCCCGCGGCGGTACCGGGCGAACCTCGCGCAGCAGGCGTCGCAGTGGCGGGCGCGGCGGCGCGAACCGCACCCGGTGCAGCGGGAGTCGCGGGAGGGGCCGCTGGACCGGCGGGAGTTCGAGGAGCGGTTCGCGCAGGTGATGACCGAGACCGGGCTGCCGGCGATGACCGCGCGCGTGATGGCGTGCCTGTACACGGTGGACGCGGACGGGATCGGGGCGGCGGCGCTGGCCGAGCGTCTCGGCGTCAGTCCCGCTTCGGTCTCGAAGTCGGTGTCGTGGCTGGTGGACCGGGGGATGGTCGCGCGCGAGCGGGACGGGCGGCGCCAGCGCTACCGCATCCACGAGCAGTCGTCGTACTTCGCGTGGCGGCGCAGCATCGAGGGGATCGCGCGCTGGGCGGACCTGGCGGCCCAGGGCGCGGCGCTGTACGGCGAGGGCCCGGCCGCGGCGCGGCTGCGGGCCTCCGGCGAGTTCTACCGGTTCCTGGGCCGCGACATGGCGCAGGCCGCCGAGCACTGGCGGCAGGTGCTCGGAGCGCCCGACGCGGCGTTACCAGCCCGCGTGGTCGATGACCTCGGCGGCGATGTCGGTGACGGTGCGACGGTCGGTGGGCACGCGGCGGACCCACGCGGGGGCGTGCGCTTCGAGGTAGGCGGCGGCGCGGGCGCTGCGCTCGACGTGGGCGTCGTAGGCGCCGCCGATCTCGCGGCCGCGCAGGCGCTCGGCGACCGTGGCGGCCTCGGCGGTGAGGAGCACGCCGATGGGGGTGACGGGCCCGCCCATCGCGGCGGCGAGCATCTCGGACTCGGTGACGGCGACGGTGTTGCAGTAGACGAGGCGGCGGCAGCCGAGGTCGGCGTAGTTGCCCCACATGGCCGCGAGGTTCCGCGCGGTGATGGCGCTGCGGTCGGGGTCGTCCGCGGGCGCGGGGTGGATCTGGTCGAGGACGTCGCCTTCGATGTGGGCGTGGGCGACCGCGCGCTCCTGGAGCAGCGCGGAGACCTCCCACGCGACGGAGCTCTTCCCCGCGCCGGAGCGGCCGCCGATGAGGAGCAGTTCGGAAGGCTCGGAAGGCGTTGTCATGCACCGATTGTGGCAGGGCCCCCGGCGGTGGTCGCGCCGTTTTATGGTGGAGCCCTGCCCAACTGAAGGAGCCCTCCGATGGAAGTCATCATGGCGCTGATCGTCGTGGCAATCATCATCGTGGTGATCGCCGCCGTCGCGAACCGCGGCAAGCCCCGCCGCACCGGTTCGTACTCCTACTCCGACTCCTCCGGGTCCTCCTGGAGCGGCTCGTCGGACTCCGGGGGCGGCTACTCGGACTGCGGCCCCGGCGACTCGGGCGGCGGAGGCGGGGACTCCGGCGGCGGCGGGGGCTGCGACTAGGCGCGGGTCCAGGTGACGGCGGCGCCCCTCGCGGGAGGGGCGCCGCCGCCTCAGCGGGTTGCGGCGATCGGTTCGCGGTCCCGTTCGGCGGCAATGGGTCCGTGGTCGCGGAAGAGGCGGCTGGGCCACCACATCCAGCGGCCCGCGTCGAGGGTCAGGGCCGTGACGAGGACCGAGCGGACCACGAGCGTGTCGAGCAGGACCCCGAAGGCGACCGCGAAGCCCAGTTCGGCGGCGAACGTCAGGGGCAGCGACCCCATGGCCGCGAACGTCCCGGCCAGGACCAGGCCCGCGGAGGTGATGACCCCGCCGGTGGCCGACAGGCCCTCAAGTGCGGCACGCTTCGTCCCGAGGCTGGGGGCGAGTTCGCGGACGCGGGCGACCAGGAAGATGTTGTAGTCCACGCCGAGGGCCACCAGGAACACGAAGACCAGCAGCGGGAACGAGGCCTCGGCGCCCGCGAACCCGAAGACGTGCTCGAAGACGAGGGCGCTGACCCCGAGGGCCGCGCCGAAGGACAGCACGACCGTGGCGATGAGCAGCAGCGGCGCGACGAGCGCCCGCAGCAGCAGCGCCAGGATCAGGAAGACCGTGGCCAGGACGATCGGGATGATCACCAGCGAGTCCCGTTCGGCCGCATGCTGGGTGTCGAGGAGGACCGCGGTGCTCCCACCGACCAGGGCGTCGCCGCCGACCGCCCCGCGGGCGCGCTCGACGGCCGCCAGGGCCGCGTCACTCGTCGGCGGGTCCTCCAGTTCGGCGAGGATCAGGGCCTCCGAGCCGGTGACGACGGGGTCGGCGACGGCCGCGAGACCGTCCACTCCGGACAGCGCCGAGGCGACGCCGGCCGCGTCGGCGGCACTGGTGAG
The DNA here is from genome assembly GCF_042428885.1 of Glycomyces mayteni. Lineage (NCBI taxonomy): Bacteria > Bacillati > Actinomycetota > Actinomycetes > Glycomycetales > Glycomycetaceae > Glycomyces > Glycomyces mayteni. The sequence goes on along the minus strand of NZ_JBHMBP010000002.1, from coordinate 1,140,491 downwards.
GACCAGCACCGGGTCCCCGGCCCCGGCCGGGAAGTGCGCGGCGAGGACCGCCTCGCCGGTGACCGACTGCGGCTCGCCCGTGAACTGGTCCCGCGCGGCGAGGCCGTCGGCCTTGAGGCCGGCGAGGCCGATCGCCATGGCGCCCAGCACGAGCGCGGTGCCGATCCACACGGCGCGGGGGCGCTCGGCGACCGCCGCGCCGACGCGGGTCCACACGCCGGGCTTCGCGGCGGCGGCCGTCCCGTACTTCGGGCGGGCGGGCCAGAAGACCCACCGGCCGCATGCCACCAGCAGCGCGGGCATGAGCGTGGTCATGGCGAGCAGGCCCACGACGATGCCGATCGCGCAGGCCGGGCCCATCCCCTGGGTCGACTTCAGCGCCGCGAACATGAGGAGCATGAGGCTGACGGCGACCGTGGCGGCGCTGGCGACCAGCGCGGGGCTGGAGCGGTGCAGGGCCTCGGCCATGGCCTCGTGCCGGTCCTCGTGGCGGCGCAGCTCCTCGCGGTAGCGGGAGATGAGCAGCAGCGCGTAGTCGGTGGCCGCGCCGAACACCAGGACGGTGAGGATGAAGCTCGTCTGGTTGTTCACGACGAGCCCGGCGTGCCTGGCGAGCAAGTAGATCACGGCCTCGGCGCCGACGAGCGCGCCGCCCGCGGTGAGCAGCGGCAGGATCGGGAGCACCGGGCTGCGGTAGGTGAGCAGCAGGATCGCGACCACGACGAGCGCGGTGATCGCGGTGAGGGCGCCGGAGCCGCTGAACGCCTTGATCGAGTCGGAGGCGTTCCCGGCCGGGCCGGTGACGTACAGGTCGAGGCCCGCGGGGCCGCCCGCGGCGGCCTCGGTCATGTCGTCGACGATCGCGCCGAGGCCGTCCCAGCCCTCCTTGCCCTTGCGGACGGGGACGACGGTCTGGATCGCCTCGCCGTCCTCGGAGACGAAGGGCCCCTGGGGTTCGCCTTCGACGCCGTCGAGGAGCGCGAACGCCGCCGCGTCCGCCTCGGCCTTCGCGAGGTCGGCGTCCGTGACGCCGCCGCCGCGCTCGTAGACGACGATCGCGGGCACGGTGTCGGCGGGCAGGAAGTCGGCGGCGCGCTCGGCGACCTCGGTCGACTCGGCGTCGGCGGGCAGCCACGCCGAGTTGTCGTTGTCCTCGACCTCGCCGAGCCGCCCGGCGAGCATCCCCGCGGGCACCAGCAGCGCGATCCACACGGCGATCACCAGCCACTTGGCGCGCCTCCCGGCCGGGAGGGTCATGAGTTTCCGTAGCATGCGGAGTCCTTTCGGGTGTCTGCCTGACCGACGACGCACCGCCCGCGAACGTGAGGGATCGGGCGCAGCTCACATTCCGGGGGCCCGCATCGTCGGAAGGAGGTGAGAGAAGGTGGACCCGTGGACGGAACCGAGGGCCTCGCGGAGGTCATGAGCGAGCGGCGGCAGCTGCTGAACCTGGCGTACCGGCTGCTCGGCTCGCTCGCCGACGCCGAGGACGCCGTGCAGGAGACGTACGCGCGCTGGTACGCGATGCCGCGCGAGCGCCAGGACGAGATCGCCTCCGTGGGCGCGTGGCTGACGACGGTGGCGAGCCGCGTCTGCCTGGACCAGTTGGGTTCGGCGCGGGCGCGGCGCGAGCGGTACGTGGGCGAGTGGATCCCCGAGCCGGTGCCCGACGCCCGCGAGTGGGCGGCGGTCCCCGCGCCCGTGGACCCGGCCGACCGGGTCACCTTGGACGAGTCGGTGTCGATGGCGTTCCTGGTGGTCCTCGACGCGATGACCCCGGCCGAGCGGGTCGCGTTCGTGCTCCACGACGTGTTCCGGTACCCGTTCGCGGAGGTCGCCCGGATCGTCGGCCGCTCCCCCGAGGCGTGCCGCCAGCTCGCGTCCTCGGCGCGGCGGCGCATCCGCGCCGAGCGCAGGCCGTCCGCGCCCGCCCGCGCGGACCTGGTGCGGGACTTCAAGACCGCGTGGGAGGCCCGCGACATGGCCGCGCTCGTGGACCTCCTCGACCCGAACGCGTCGATGACCGCCGACGGCGGCGGCCTCGTCGGCGCGGCCCTGCACCCGGTCACCGGGGCGGAGGCCATCGCGCGGTACGTGCTCGACCTGGCGCGGTGGGCCCCGGGAATGGCGATCCTGGAGCGCGCGGTCAACGGCCAGCCGGGCCTGGTGGCCCGCCGCGACGGCGTCACGGCCGCGGTGGCCGCGTTCGAGGCCGGTCCGGACCGGATCGCGCGGATCTGGGTGGTGCGCAACCCCGAGAAGCTGCGGCGCTGGCGGGAGTAGCTCCTCCCGGGAGGCTCAGCGGCGGGCCGGGAGGGGGCCGACGTGGTGGCCGTCGGCGTAGAGGCGGCGCGTGCGGGCGACGTCGATGCTGCCGCGCTTGAGGGACCCGTCGGCGTACCCGCCGCCCACGAGGATCGCGATGAGCAGCAATGGCAACAGGAGCGTGCGCACGAGCATGGCCCAGGGGCCCTTCGCGCCGATGCGGCCGCCGTCCTTGAGGCGGACCAGGCGCGTGCCGGTGAGGATCGCGCCGATCGAGCGGCCGTTGGCGTAGAAGAGGCCGTAGACGAGGGGCACGAGGACGGGGAGCGCGAAGACCAGGCCCGTGGCCAGGTTCTCGTCCACCATGGACAGCGGTGAGATCGCGATGAACCCGACGCCGATGAGCACGAGGTACACGACGAAGTCGATGAGCCAGGAGAAGCACATCCGCCAGCCGCCGGCCTCGACGTAGCGCGTGCCGTCGGCGAACGCCTTGATCTTCTCTGCTGCCATGGTGGGGAACCCTATCGATCGGTGGCGGGGCGGAGTGCGGCCCCCGCCGGGGCGCGGGGGCCGCGGGGGAAGGTCAGCCCTGGGGGACGTCGTCCACCTTGATGTCGAAGTTGAACTCCTGGCCCTCGATGCTCGTGACGGTGACGGTCACCTGGTACTCGGCGCCGTCGGCGGGGTCGATGAGCGAGCAGTACGTCTGGCGGTCGACGTAGATCATGATGTTCACCTCGCCGCAGTCGATCTCGGGCCGGTAGCCGAGCTGCGCCTCCAGGGCGTCCTCGGAGGCCTCGGCGAGGCGCGACGCCTCGATGGAGAGGCCCTGCGAGTCGTCGGCGGGCGGCGCGGAGCTCTCGGACTCGGCGGGGTCGGAGGGCTGCGACTCGGTGCCGACGGGCTCCTCGGCGACCTGCACGTCGGCGTTCCACTCGTTGCCGTCGACGCCCTTGAACGTCACGGTCGTGTCGAACGCGGTGCCGGTGTCCGGGTCGGTGAGCAGGCAGTCGACCTCGGCCCCTTCGGTGACGGTGATCGAGTCGTCGTCCCCGCAGTCGATGTCGGGCCGCGACCCGAGCTGCTCCTCCAGGGCGTCCTCGGCCGCGTCGGCGACCTCCGCGGCGGTGACGGTCGCGTCCCCGAACTGGAAGCTGCACGCGGCGAGGCCGAAGAGCAGGAAGGCGGCGGGGACGGCGGCGAGTGTTCGGCTGGGCACGGCGGGCCTTTCGTCGGCTGACGGGCGAGGATGCCCGAGGACGCGCCAATTCTGTCCCGGAGACGGGCCGGTTACGAGGCGGAAGACCGGCGGGATACCGGCGGGATCGGGTCCGGGTCTTGACGGTTCCCACCGCTCGGGACTCAGCCGGGCTTGACGAGCGTGTACCAGACCTCGGGGCGCCCGACGCTCCCGTAGTGCGGGTGGCGCTGCGCGAGGCCGTTGTCCGCCAGGTACTCCAGGTACCGGCGGGCGGTCACGCGGGCGATGCCGACCGCGGTCGCGATGGCCGCCGCCGACAGGCCCTCCGCGGCGGTGCCGAGGGCCCCGTTGATCGCGTCGAGCGTGGTCCCGCTGAGCCCCTTGGGGAGCGGGCCGGGACCGGAGGTCCGCAGCTCCCCGAGCATCCGGTCCACGTCGGTCTGGCCGCCCACCTCGCCGGGCCGGGCCACCTGCGCGCGCCACGCCGCGTAGTTCTCCAGCTTGCCCTTCAGGGTCGCGAACGCGAACGGCTTGAGCAAGTACTGCATGACGCCGGAGGAGACGGCGGCCCGGACCTCCGAGAGGTCCCGCGCGGAGGTCACGGCGATCACGTCCACCGGGGAGGCGGCCGCGCGCAGGGCGTTGCAGACCGCGAGGCCGTGCGTGTCGGGCAGGTAGAAGTCGAGGAGCACCAGGTCCACCGGGTGCTTCGCGCAGAAGCGGAGGGCGTCGCCGCCCGAGTGGACCACCCCGGCCACCGCGAACCCGGCGACGCGCTCGACGTACTGGCGGTGGGCGTCGGCGGCCACCGGGTCGTCCTCGACGACGAGTACGCGGATCATCGCACCGACGATAGCGGCACCCGGACGGTGAACACCGCGCCCTCGTCGTTGGCGACCGCGATCGCGCCGTGCAGGCGCCGCACGGCCTGCCCGACCAGCGCCAGGCCCAGGCCCCGGCCCGTGTCGCCCTTGGTCGACCAGCCGCGCCGGAAGATGTCCGCCTCGTCGGCGACGCCCGCGCCGGAGTCGGCGACGCGCACGAACAGCTCCCCCGCGTCCGTCCGGATCGTCACGGCCACGCGCGGGGTGCGCTCGGCCGCGCCCTCGACGGCCGCGTCCAGGGCGTTGTCGATGAGGTTCCCGAGGATCGTGATGAGGTCGCGGGCGTCCACCTCGCCGTCGGTCTCCTGCATCGCGGTGTCGGCGGTCAGCTCCAGGTCCACGCCGCGCTCGCTCGCCTCGCTGAGCTTCCCGAGGAGGAGCGCCGCGAGCACCGGTTCAGAGACCGCGCCCACGACCCGGTCGGTGAGCTGCTGCGCGACCTCCAGGTCCGCGGTCGCCAGCGCCACGGCCCGGTCGAGGCGGCCGAGCTCGATGAGGGAGATGACGGCGTGGAGGCGGTTGGCGGACTCGTGGGCCTGGGAGCGGAGGGACTCGGCGAAGCCGCGGACGGTGTCGAGCTCGCCGGTGAGGTTCTGGAGCTCGGTGTGGTCGCGGAGGGTCACGGCGTTGCCCATGTGGCGGTCGCCGGAGCGGACGGGCACGGTGTTGACGAGCAGGAGCCGCGTGTCGGTGAGGTGGAGCTCGTCGCTGCGCGGCTCGGGCGAGGTGAAGGTGGCGGCGAGGTCGTCGGCGAGGCCGAGGGCGGCGACGGGGGTGCCGCGGGCGCCGTCGGGGAGGCCGAGGAGGTCGCGGGCGGCGCTGTTGCACATGGCGATGCGGCCGTCGCGGCCGACGAGGACGAGTCCTTCGCGGACGGAGTGGAGGATCGCCTGGTAGTACTCGAACATGTCGCGCAGTTCGCCGGGGGCGACGCCGCGGGTCTGGCGGGAGAGGCGGGCGCTGACGAGGGAGCTGCCGGTGACGCCGACGGCGAGGACGCCCGCGGCGACGGCGGCGAGCGGGAGGAGCCGCTCGTTGAGCTCGGCGGTGATGGCGTCCACGGTGATGCCGACGGCCACGAGCGCGACGACCGCGCCGTCCTCGCCGAAGACGGGGACGACGGCGCGCACGGAGGGGCCGAGGGTGCCGGTGTAGGTCTCGGTGAAGGGGCGTCCTTCAAGGGCCGCTTCGGTGTTGCCGATGAAGTGGCGGCCGATCTGGGCGGGGTCGGGGTGGGTGAAGCGGACGCCGTCGCGGTCCATGATCGTGATGAAGTCGACGTCGGTGTCGGCGCGCACGCGCTCGGTGAACGGCTGGAGGTCGCGGCTGGGGAGCGAGGTGGCGAGGGCGTCGGTGACGGCGGGCGAGTCGGCGACGGTGGAGGCGACGGCGAGGACCTTCTCGCGGGCACCCGCGTCCACGGCTCGCTGCGCGTCGGCGTAGGCGAGGGCGGTGCCGACACCGACGAGGACGCCCACGAGGACGAGTTGCAGCGCCAGGAGCTGCCGGGCCAGGGTCCACCTTTTGCTCACGACCCATGAGAGCACACGCGGGTAACGCGACCGAAATGAACAGAATGGTGACTTGCTTCACAAGGGCCCGGATACTTCGGTTGTCAACCCCCATATCCCCCGTTGAGGAGCCGAAGATGTCTTCCCCGCCGCAGCCCCCCAAGCGCCGCGACCGCACCCATTTCCTGTACCTCGCCGTCATCGTCGCCGTGGTCCTCGGCATCGTCGTCGGCTTCGCGTTCCCCGAGTTCGCCAAGCAGCTCAAGCCGCTGGGCACCGGGTTCGTGGCCCTCATCAAGATGATGATCGTCCCGATCATCTTCTGCACGATCGTGCTCGGGATCGGCTCGGTCGCCAAGGCCGCGAAGGTCGGCAGGGTCGGGCTCATCGCCCTCGGCTACTTCCTGCTGATGTCGACGTTCGCGCTGGCGATCGGCCTGGTCGTGGGCAACCTGCTGCACCCGGGCGAGGGGATGCACCTCGACCCGACCGCGGCGGCGACGGCGCAGGAGCAGGCGTCGGAGGCGGGCAGCCACGGCACCGTGGACTTCCTGCTGGGGATCATCCCCGAGAGCATGGCGTCGGCGTTCACGTCCGGCTCCGTGCTCCAGGCGCTGCTGGTGGCGCTGCTGGCCGGGTTCGCGCTCCAGAAGATGGGGCCGGCGGGCGAGCCGCTGCTGCGCGGCATCGGGCACCTCCAGAAGCTCGTGTTCCGCATCCTCGCGATGATCATGTGGGTGGCGCCCGTGGGCGCGTTCGGCGCGATCGCGGCCGTGGTCGGCGAGACCGGCTGGGCCGCTTTGAAGGGCCTCGCGGTCATCATGCTCGGGTTCTACGCGACGTGCCTGGTGTTCGTGGTGTGCGTGCTCGGGACGGTGCTGTGGCTGGCGGCGCGGGTGAACCTGTTCCAGCTGCTGCGGTACCTGGGCCGGGAGTTCCTGCTCATCGTGTCCACCTCGTCGTCGGAGTCGGCGCTGCCGCGGCTCATCGCGAAGATGGAGCACCTCGGGGTGAGCAAGCCGGTCGTGGGCATCACCGTGCCGACCGGGTACTCGTTCAACCTGGACGGCACCGCGATCTACCTGACGATGGCGACGCTGTTCATCGCCACCGCGCAGGGCGACTCGCTGAGCATCGGCGAGCAGATCTCCCTGCTGGTCTTCATGATCATCGCCTCCAAGGGCGCGGCGGGCGTCTCGGGAGCCGGGATCGCGACCCTCGCGGGCGGGCTCCAGTCGCACCGTCCGGAGCTGGTGGACGGCGTCGGGTTCATCCTCGGCATCGACCGGTTCATGTCGGAGGCGCGGGCGCTCACCAACTTCGCGGGCAACGCCGTCGCCACGGTGCTCATCGGCACGTGGACGAAGGAGTTCGACCGGGAGCAGGCCGTCCGGGTGTTCGCGGGCCGCGACCCGTTCAACGAGGCGACGCTCGTGGACGACCACGACGCGCCCCAGATCCCGGAGCAGCCCAAGGACAAGCGGCTCGAAACCGTGTAGTCCCCGCGATCGCGAACGGGCCGCTCCCTTGCCGGATGTGCGGCCCGTTCGTCCGTCACCAGGACGAGTAGAGGCGGTGCTGCGCGGCGGTGACCGCCTCGCCGACGTCGGCGGCGAGGCCGTGGCGGCCGTCCTCGCCGAACAGGGCCGTGCGCATGAAGACGAGGTCCCGCATCCGGCCGTACCTGTCCACTGTGGCGCGGCTGAGCCCGGTCTCGGAGTAGGCCTCCCAGCGGGCGGTGTCGCCGCCGCCCTTCCCGGAGCCGATGCGCGGGAACGCGTCGTGCTTGCCGAGCAGGTCCGCGTAGTCCCAGCGCTGCTTCTCGGCCTCGACCCACGCGCGGATGAGGCACGCGGCGATCAGCTTGCCGCCCAGGCGCTCCGCGCCGCGGTGCAGGGCGAGGTCCTGGAGCGTCCCGTCGAGGGCCACGGTCACCGAGCCGATCCGGTCGACGTCGGTGCCGGTGAACTCCGGGTCGTCCGCGGGCGAGCCCGGTCCCGCGCCGACGAGCGTGCGGGACGCGGCCTCCACGATGCGCTCGGCGCGGGAGCGGAACCCGGGGTGGAGCTTCGCGATCTCGCGGATGACGAGGTGCTGCGCGGTGAGGACCTGCCGCGGCTCCATGCCCTTGCCCTTCTCGGCGGTGGCGCGCAGGACGCGCTTGACGCCGCCCCGGTAGTGCGGGTGCCGGGCTTCGACGCGCTCGATGAACTCCTCCAGCGCGTCGCCCTCGGCGGGGCCGCCGAAGTGGTGGGCGACCGCGGTCGCGTACACGCGGCGCACGGTGTCGCCGTAGGCGAGGCGCTCCCGCTCGTCCAGCTCCCGGTAGGCGATGCGGGCGTCGCGGGCGCCGGTCTGGATGTAGGCGGCGAGCGCCCCGGGTCCGGGCACGGGTCGGGGCATGGGCGTCCTTCTGGGCGGGTCGCCGGACGGCGACGGGGTGCGGGGGCTGCCGGGTGCTCGGTCCTGCCAAGGCGCGCAAGCGGGCCCATCGTATAGCGCCCCCGCCAGGCCGGGGCCCCGGCGGTCAGACCACCAGCGGCCGCGCCACGTCGAGGCGGTCGTGGTCGACGAGCCAGCGGACGGCCTCCAGGATCGCGGCGTCGCTCTGGTGCGCGGGCTCGTAGCCGAGGAGGGCGCGGGCCTTGTCGATGGAGAGGACGTGGTTGCGCGACAGGTGCTCCCAGCTCGCGTCGGCGTGCTCGGGCGTCGTGCCCGCGCGGAACTCGTCCCAGGTGACCGGCTCCAGGTCGGCGGTGCGGCCGAACCAGGAAGCGGCGGCCTCGGCGAGGCCGCGCACGTTCATCGCCGCGGGGGCGACCAGGTGGAAGTCCTCGCCGGACGCGGCCTCGGGGCGCTCGATCGCGTTCGCGAAGCCCTGGGCCACGTCGTCGGCGTGGACGTGGTGCATGTGCTCGGCGCCGATCCCGGGGATGCGCAGGGTGTGCCCGGCAGAGAGGGTGCGCCACACCTCGGGGTCGAGGTTCCCGAGCGGGCCGATCGGGTGCCAGCCGGGGCCGACGATGTGGCCGGGGTGGAGCGTGGTGGTGGCGAGGCCGCCGGACTCGGTCTCGGCCTTGAGCATCCGCGCGATGGCGTCCTTCTGCGTCCCGTACTCGCCGAACGGGGGCGTGCCCTCGCCTTCGCGGATCGGGGAGCGGTGGCTGACGCCGTAGCGCCACACGGTGCCGCAGTGGAGCAGGTGCCCGGTCTCGCCGCGCAGGCGCTCGACCAGGGCCGCGGCGGACTCGGGCGTGAAGCACACGAGGTCCACGACGGCGTCGGGCCGCAGGGCGGCGACGGTGTCGCCGAAGACGCCCTCGGCGTCCTGGCGCTCGCGGTCGGCGGTCACCTGCTCGACCTGCGCCCACTCGGGCGACTCCGCGTAGGCGGCGCGCTGCCCGCGGCTGATGTTGACGACCTCGTGGCCCGCGCGCACCAGGCGCGGGACCAGGTACGTGCCGATGTGGCCGCTGCCGCCGACGACGACGATCCTCATGGTGTCCCTCCCCTTCGGGCCCGCCCGGGCCCGGCGGCTCCGATGCTAGCCGCGCCCTGTCGCCGCGGCCACGGGGCCGGTTTGCCGGTCCGGCAACAAACGTTGCCGGAAGCGGGTCCGGTGGTGGACCGTGGCGGGAGCCGATGGAAGGGGACCGTGATGGACGCGGAAGTCTGGGACGAGCGGTACGCGAGCCGCGAGCGGTTGTTCAGCGGGAGGCCGAACCCGGTGCTCGTGGCCGAGGCCGGGGGCCTCGCGCCCGGCCAGGCGCTCGACGTCGGCTGCGGCGAGGGCGCCGACGCGGTCTGGCTCGCCGAGCGCGGCTGGCGGGTCACCGCCATCGACCTCTCCCGCGTCGCCTTGGAGCGCGCCGCCGCGGCCGGGGCCCATGTCGCCGACCGCATCGCCTGGTCCCGCGGCGACCTCGCCGCGACTCCCCCGCCGCGCGCCTCGTTCGACCTGGTCACGGCCCAGTACTTCCCGATCCTCCGCTCCAGCGGCCCCGCGGCCGTCACGGGCCTCCTCGACGCGGTCGCCCCCGGCGGGACGCTCCTCGTCGTCGGCCACGCCCGACCCGCGCCCGGTCGCGGGCCTGAAGGCTTCGACTTCGACGACTACGTCCACCCCGCCGACATCGCCCGCCGCCTCGGCGAGGGCTGGCGCATCGAGGCCGACGAGACCCGCCCCCGCGCCACCCCGCCTCCCGAGGGCGCGCACCACACGCACGACACGGTCCTCCGCGCCCGGCGGGAACCCGCCTGAGGGCCGCGCGGGGCGGGGCAGTGCCCCGCCCCGCGTGCTCCCTACTCGTAGAAGCGCACGTAGTCGAAAGTGGCCGTCAGGCCCTCCCCGGCCATCGACACCAGTCCGATCCGCGGGTCGGTCCCCGCCGGGAGGGTCCAGACGCCGCCCCAGGTGTACTCGACGCCGTCGCGGCTGGTGGCCGCCTGGAACAGGTGCTCGCCGGTGTCCGGGTCCACGGTGTGGCGCAGGCGCAGCCACATGTCGTCGGCGGCGGTGCCGACCTGCATCTCCGGCCACGGGTTCCGGTCGCGGCCGATCCACAGGAGCACCTGCCCGGACGGGCCGTTCCTGACCGGCGCCAGGTGGATCGAGCTGGACGGGCTCTGGAACGCGACGAGGCCCGCCTGCGGCCGCTGCGACTCGTCCGTCGCCGGGTCCTCCGAGATCGGCAGGCGGAGCCGGGCCTCCACCGTGTAGGTCCCTTCAGGAGCGTCGTGCAGGAGCGCGGATGCCATGGCGCCCTTGCCGCTCAGGTCCGCGTCCTGGGTCGGCCACACGTACGCGCCGTCCTGGACCTGCCCGTCGGGGGCGCCGAACCAGTCCCAGCCCGCGAGGTCCGCGTCGTCGAACTCCTCGCCGAAGATCAGCCCGCCGACCTCCGGGTCGGCGATCGGCTCGGTGACGGGCTCGTAGAGCGCGGTCGCGCCGAGGTTGTCGATCTGTGCGGCGCCGCGGACCGCGGCCGCGCCGCCGGGGGTCCAGTCGGGGACGTCCACGTCGAGTTCGGCGAGCGGCATCCCGAGCAGCGAGGCACTGAGTTCGACGTGCGCGGTCCCCGACTCGACCACGGCGGTCAGCGAGTGCCAGGCGGCGAGGTCGAGGCCCTCGTAGGCCTGGGACTCACGGCGTTCCACGACGCGGCCGTGGCGCTGCACCTCCACGGTGAGCAGGCCCGAGCCGTCGACCCAGGCGACGGCGTTGTTGCGGGAGTCCTTGTAGCCCAGGACGAGGCCGGCGCGGCCGCGGTCGTCGGCGACGCGGATATCGGCTTCCAGGCGGACGTCGCCGGTGGGCCCGTCCGCGGGGAGCAGGAACGAGGGCACGGGCGAGTTCGCGGTGTTCGAGGCGAAGCCGCCGGAGAGGTCGTCCGAGCCGGTCTTCCAGCGGCCGGGCCCGGCGGCGGTGAACCCGTCGAGGCCGTCCTCGAAGCGGCTGCCCGCGTCCCAGGCGCCGACCGGCGCGGTCTGCGGGCCGTCGCTCGACCAGGCCCCGGCGTTGACCGTGGGCCAGCCGTCGATCCAGTCGAGGCGGTCCATCAGGGTGGGGCGGCCGCCCCAGGTGAGGTCCTCCTCGAAGCGGTCGAAGCCGTTCACGAGGATCCACTCCTGGCCCGAGTGGTCCACGACGTTCGCCGAGTGGCCGGAGGCGACCCAGCGGTTCCCGTTGGGCGAGTTCACGATCGTGCCGCCGGGGTAGAGCCCGGTGAGGCTGTCGCCGTCGCGGTCGGTGAACGGGCCCAGCGGATTGTCGGAGCGGCCCACGAACACCGGGTAGCCGCCCTTCTCGCGCTCGCAGCAGCCGAGGCCGGAGTAGAAGAGGTAGTAGAAGCCGTCGCGCTTGACGACGTAGGGCGCCTCCCCTTGGCGGCTGCCCACGACCTGCACCGAGTCGCCCACGGGCGCGGTGCCTTCGGCGTTCAGCTCGACGGCGCGCACGCCCGCGTCCTTGAACGAGCCGTAGTAGAGGTACTTGGCGCCGTCGTCGTCCACGAACAGCGCCGGGTCGATCTGGTTGGCGCCGTCGTCCTCCTCGATCACCGGGTGCCCGATGTCGGTCCACGGCCCGGCCGGGGTCGGCGCGGTCGCCAGCCCGATCTGGTTCCGCGGCCCGCCGCCGCCCGCGGCCGCGTAGTAGAGGTAGTAGAGCCCGTCGATGTAGCGCACGTCGGGGGCCCAGTAGTAGGTCTTCTCGAAGTCGCGCCACTCGGGGTGGTTGTCGCGGCCGAAGACCTCGCCCACGTACTCCCAGTCCACGAGGTCCTGCGAGCGCATGATCGGCATGAAGTACTGGTCGTCCCAGGGGCCGCCGCGGTTGTCCTTGCGCAGGCTCGTCTGGGTCGCGTAGGCGTACCAGTAGCCGTCCTTGCCCTGGATGATCGACGGGTCCGAGAACGCGTCGGCCAGGTCGTCCATGATGTGGTTCTCGTAGGTTCCGGGCGCGTCGCCGGGGTCGGCCGCGACCGGCGGGCCGACGGCCAGCAGGCCGAGCACGGCCGTGAACGCGACGGCCAGTGTGGATCTTCGCATTGGGGGTGCCTCTCTATCAGCGGGTTCACTGGGGCAGGACGGCGAGCGCGGCGATGCGCCACATCTTGTTGAGCCCGCTGCCGGTGAGGGCCAGGGACGCGATGCGGCCTTCGGGGCCGCCGTCGAGGTCGAAGGAGAACCAGGTCATCGCGCGCGAGGGCAGCGTGGCCGGGCCGGAGCGGCCCAGTTCCGCGCCGTGCTCGGACACGACGGTGATCGCGGAGTCGGTGAGCGGGTCGCCGGTGAGGACCCAGACCCGTTGCGGCCCTGCGGGGATCGCGAGGTCGAGGGTCCGCTCAGTGGTGGCGACGACGAGGTCGCGGCGCAGCAGGTCGGTGTTGCGGCGGTCGCGGGCGTCGGGCCGCGCGCCGTTCCAGCCGTAGCCGCGGTCGGCGTCCCAGTCGCTCTCGGGGGTGAGGGCCGCGTAGCCGGGGACCACGGACTCGGCGTCGGGTCCGGCGTCGAGGGCGAGCGCGGCGCGGGCCGGGTCGGGGGCGGCGACGACCTCCACGAGCCTGCCGGTTTCGAGCTCGGTCCCCCCTGCACGGACGGTGAGCGGGAGCCGCTCGATGGCCGGTTCGGGTCCGGCGGTGACCGGGACGGCGACGTCCTGTTCGGTCCCGGCGGGGACGGTGGCGGTGACCGGCTCACTGGTCCAGCCGTCGGGGACGGCGACTTCCACGGTGACTTCCGCGTCGGTGTCGCCGCTGTTGGCAATGGCCGCGACGACGTCGTAGGTCCCGTCGGTCCACCACACGGGTTCGGCGGTGGCGGCGTGGACGCGCACCGGCGGGAGCGGGGCGTCCGGGTCGGGGATCACGAGCGCGGCGAGCTTCCACCAGTCGTCGATGCCGGTGAGGACCAGGTCGGCGGTGCCGCCTTCGAGTTCCAGGTCCACCCAGGCGAAGGCGCCGGAGGGGAGGTCGGGCGTCGTGGTCTCGGTGCCGCCGACGGTGATCGTGAAGGGGCGGCAGCGGGCGCCGCGGTCGCCGATGAGGAGCTGGGCGGTGTGCCGCCCGGCCGGGACGGCGATGCGGAGGGTGCAGGCGCTCGCGTGGCCCACGAGGTCGGCGGTGAGCGGTTCGAGGACGTTCCGGTCGCGCCCGTTCGGGGTGGGGCCGGCGACCCAGCCGAAGCCTTGGGCCTCGGACCATTCGGTCGCGGGCGTGAGGCGCCGGTAGCCGGGCTGCACGGGCGAGCCGTCGGTCCCGGCGTCGAGGGCGAGGTGGCAGCGCTGCCCGGCGGGGGCGGTGAGGAAGCGGAGGCCGCGGCCGCCGAGGACGGTCCCTTCGGGTGCGATCGCCACGTCGACCGGGCCTTCCCAGCCGTTCAGGGGCGGTTCGACCGGGAGGACCGCGGTGGCGGTCTCGCCCGATCCCACCTCCAGAGCGGCTGCGCCCCAGTCGCCTTCGGCGGGGACGAGGCGGGCGGTCAGCTCGCGGGCCTCGCCGCTCGCGTTGGTGACCTCGACGGCGACGCGGTTGCCCCAGCCGCCGGTGAGGACCCGCTCGCCGGGGACGGCGACCTGGGTCCAGGATCGGTCCTCGTCCAAGATGCGGCCGAGGTCGAAGAAGAACGCCACGATCGCGTCGCGCCAGGTCGTGGCGTGGCCGATCTGCGCGGCGAACGCGTCCGCGACGGCGGCGTGGCGGTCGGCGTCGACGCTTCCGGCGAGCCCGGCCCAGGCGTCGGCGAACTCGCGCACGCGCTCCACGCCGTGGAAGTGCGTGTCGTAGATGTGCTGGATGACGGTGGAGCCGGACCGCAGCCGGTGGTCGTAGGGCACCCAGTGCATGAACAGGAGCAGTTCGTCGGGGACGGTGTCGAGGTCTTCGTAGACCTCGGCCCAGGCCTCGGGGTAGAGGCCGGTGAAGCCGCTGCCGGTGGCGGCGGTCCGGTCGAAGCCGGTGCCCGCGCCGGTGCTGTGGTGCGACTGCGTGACGGTGCCGACCGGGTCGGGGTCGAAGTGCGCGCCGCCGGGGTTGCTCAAGTAGCCCATGCCGAGCGGGGCGGTGTAGTCCTCATAGGTGCGCCACGAGTCGAGCAGGACGCCCGCGACGACGGCCGTGTCGTCCGCGTCGAGGCCGAAGGTCATGCGGGTCCACTCGGCGGCGAGGTCGCCCGGGTCGGCGCCGGTGGACCAGGCGAGCCGTCCGAAGGCGTAGCTGTTCGCGGCCCCGAGGTGGTAGCCGGTCCAGTTCTCGGCGTCCCCGAAATTGGAGACGCCCGCGAGTCCGGCGCGGTCGGCGGACACGACCTCCGCGACGGTGGGACCGGTTCCGGGCCCGCCCGTGGGGAAGTCGAGGACTTCGCGCCACATCGGAGCGAGGAACACCGCGTGCCCGGCCTGGCCGGTGTACTCCTGGGTGATCTGGAGTTCGGCCATCTGGTTGGTGCGATTGAGGGTGCCGAACAGGGGGTGGACGGGTTCGCGGACTTGGAAGTCGATGGGGCCGTTCTTGGTCTGGACGATGACGTTGTCGTCGAACTCGCCGTCGAGCGGGGCGAACACGCGGTGCTGGTACTCGGCCCAGTCGCCGAAGTCCTCGTGGACGAAGGAGCGCCACACGATGAGGCCGTCGTGCGGGGCGACGGCGCGGGCGAGCATGTTCGCGCCGTCGGCGTGCGTGCGGCCGTAGTCGAGCGGGCCGGGGCGGCCCTCGGAGTTGGCCTTGACGAGGAACCCGCCGAGCGCGGGGATCGCCGCCTTGACCTCGGCGATCTTCGCGGCCCACCAGTCCTGGACGCGCGGGTCCTCGGGGTCGGCGGTGGTGATCGGGTCCGCGTCGTCCGCGGTGAGGACGATCGGACTGGCGTAGTTCAGGGACAGCCACGGGCTGATCCCCCAGGTCGCGAGCATCGCGCACAGCGGGGCGAGCTTCGCGAGCATCGGCGCTTCGATGAACGCCGCGTCGGCGTTGACGTTGTTGAGGACGGCGGCGTTGATCCCGATCGAGGCGGTCAGGCGCGCGTAGTCGGTCATGCGTTCGGAGAGTTCGGGAAGCGCGTCCCAGTCGAAGAGGGAGCGTCCGGCGTAGCCGCGCTCGACCGAGCCGTCGCGGTTGTCCCAGTGGTTCAGCATCCGCAGCCGCGTGTCGGGGGCCTCGGTGGCGGTGAGGTCGGCGGGCGCGGTGCCGTTCTGGAGCAGTCGGATCAGGTGGAACACGCCGTAGAGGACGCCCGCGGGGGCGTTCGCGGCCACGGTGACGCGCTTGACGCGGTGCCCGGCGCGCTGGACGCGGATCGCGAAGCCCTCCGCGCCGAGGGCCTCGGGGTCCTCGATCCGCAGGTGCGGGGACGCGTCGGCGGTGCCGATGACGAGTGTGCCGTAGGCTCCCGGCCCGCCGCTGGCGGGCGCGGTCCCGGTGAGGCCGGTCAGGGCGCGGCGGACCTCGTTCTCGGCGTTGGCGATCAGGGGGTCGTCGCCGAAGACGGCGACGCGTTTGAAGGCGGCGCGGTACTGGGCGAGGAGGTCGGGGTCGGCGGGCTCGCGGTAGCGGAGCCAGAGCGGGCCGTCGGCGGCATCGGTCTCCTGTGCCTGTGCGGCCCAAGGGGACACGGCGGTGGCGAACGCGAGGGCGCCCGCGGTGAGCGTGCCGGTCCGCAGCAGCCCGCGGCGCGACAGCCGACCGGGCCCGTGTGGTGACGTCATTGTCAACTCCCGTGTGAGGGTGCTTGCTGGAGGTGTCGGGGATCGGTCGGCTGTCGGGGGCGGTGCTAGGCGAGGGCGCGGCGCCGCGCCGCGATGAGGGCGACGGCGAGCATTCCGGGTGCGATGACGATGAGCGGCAGGAACATCCAGGCGACGACAGCGGCGACGCCGAGTCCGATGAGGACGTAGGCGGTGCCGACCGGGTCGGCGGTAGTGAGCGCGGCGGCCTCGCGGAAGAGGTCGCGCCAGTCGGCGGACGGCTCCCACAGGGAGGCCGCCCGCACTGCGACCACGGCGATGACCAGGGCGAAGGCCGCGCTGACGACCGCGAGCGGCGTGCCGCCGGGCACGAGGCCCTGGACGCCGAGCGCGACGTTCAGTCCGAGGAGGGCCACGGCGAGCGCGACGACGAGGCTTGCGGCCCAGCCGGTCCGGAGGGCCCGCCACGCGGACCGCAGCAGGTCGCCGAGGCCGTCGCCGTGGTCGGACGCGTGGCGGTCGAGGTGCCGGGTCCCGGCGGCGACGGCCGCCAGGGCCGTCACCAGCGGGAGCGACAGCGCGGTGACCACGAGGCCGACGACGATCATCTCGCCGAACAGCCCGAGGGCGCCGCCGCCGAAGCGCACCAGGTGGTCCGGGGCCCGGCGCGGCCGCGGTGCGGACTGCGCGCTCATCCCTTGAGCCCCTGGGTCGCGACGCCGCCCACGAGCTGGCGCTGGAAGGCGAAGAAGAACAGCAGCACCGGGAGCAGCGCCAGGATCGCCATCGCCATCTGCGCGCCGTAGTCGGAGGTCGAGGTCTGGTCCACATACAGCCGCAAGGCGAGCGGCATCGTGTACATGCCGGGCTCCTTGAGGTACAGCAGCGGCCCGAAGAAGTCGTTCCACGACCAGATGAACGCGAAGATCGCGGAGGTGACCAGCGCGGGCTTCATGAGCGGCAGGATGATCGAGAAGAAGATCCGCGGGTGCCCGGCGCCGTCGATGACGGCGGCCTCGTCGAGTTCGCGCGGCAGGCCGCGGATGAACTGGATCATCAGGAACACGAAGAACGCGTCGGTGGCGAGGAACTTGCCCAGGAGCAGCGGCCAGTACGTGTTGATCATGCCGAGGTTGTTGAACACGATGTACTGCGGGATGATCACGACGTGGAACGGCAGGAGCATCGTGGCGATCATGCACACGAAGAAGACGTTCCGGCCGCGGAACTTCACGCGCGCGAACCCGTAGGCGGCGAGCGAGCACGACAGCACGATGCCGACCACCGAGCCGACGGCGAGGACGAGCGAGTTGAGGACGAAGGTCCAGAACGAGATCCCGCCGATGCCCTCCAGGGCCTTCGCGTAGTTCTGGAGGCCGCCGCCGGTCGGCAGGAGGCTCACCTCGCCGATGATCTCGCTGCTGGGCTTGAAGGAGCTCATGAGCATCCACACCGCGGGGTAGAGGATGACCACGAGCACGGCGAGTGCGAAGGCGTGGAACAGGATCGACCCGCGGGTGCGGCGTGCGTTCTTGGTTCGGCTCATCGGTCGTCTCCCGAGTAGTGCACCCACGACTTCGAGCTGCGGAACAGCAGGAGGCTGATGAGCCCGACCACGATCACCAGGACCCAGGCCATCGCGGACGCGTACCCCATCTGGAAGTCGCGGAAGCCGCGGAAGTAGAGGTACAGCGTGTAGAACAGCGTCGACTGGGCGGGTCCGCCCGAGCCGTTGGAGATGATGAACGCGGAGTTGAAGATCTGGAACGCGTGGATCGTCTCCAGCAGCAGGTTGAAGAACAGCACCGGGGACAGCAGCGGGATGGTGATGTTCCAGAACCGGCGCACGGGTCCGGCGCCGTCCACTTCGGCGGCCTCGTACATCTCCGCGGGGACCTGCTTGAGGCCCGCGAGGAAGATGACCATGGGGGCGCCGAACTGCCACACGGTGAGCAGGATGAGCATCGGGAGCGTGCGGCCGGGGTCGCCGACCCAGCCGCCCGCCGAGGCGTCGGGGCCGCCGAAGACGGACCCGATCTGGGCCACGATGCCCTCGTCGATGAACATGGCCTTCCAGACGATCGCGATCGACACGCTGCCGCCGATGAGCGAGGGCAGGTAGTAGGCCGAGCGGTAGAAGCCCTGGCCGCGCCGGGAGTTGTGCAGGAGCATGGCGACTCCCAGCGCGGCGGCGAGCTTGATCGGGGTCCCGAAGACCACGTACAGGGCGGTGACCTTGGCGGCCTGGTGGAAGTTGGAGTCCGTCAGGAGCCGCTGGTAGTTCTCGAACCCGATGAACTGCGGTGCGGTGAAGAGGTTGTAGTCGGTGAACGAGAGGTACAGGGACGCGATCATCGGCCCGGCGGTGAGGCCGAGGAACCCGATGAGCCACGGTGAGAGGAACGCGTATCCCGCGCGGGTCGAGCGGTCGCGGGCGCGTCGGCGCACGGTCGTCATCCGAGGAGCATGTCCATTTCGGCGAACAGCTCTTCGGCGAGCTGGTCGGTGTCGATGTCGCCGTAGAGGAGCTGCTCGTGGAGCTCGCCCCACTTGGCCTCGATGGAGCCGTAGCCGGAGGGCAGGAGCGGGTAGCTCTCGGTGATCTCGTCCGCGACGGCGTCGAGGTAGCCGAAGTCGACGGAGTCGGAGGTGGACTGCTCGACGGCGGCGCGGCCCTCCTCGGTGGGGGGCGCGCCGAGGGAGGCGCCGAAGATGGCCTTGACCTCGGGCGAGTTCGCGAGGAAGTCGACCAGGACGGCGGCGGCGTCGGGCTGGTCGGAGTTGGCGGCGACGGAGAGGAGCATGCTCGGGTGGTCGGCGAGGACGTGCTGGCCGTTCGCGGTGGGGGCCTGCACCATGCCGATGTTCTCGGTGCCGATGTCGCTCATGGCCTGGGCGACGGTGGTGGAGAAGTTGAACCAGAGCGCGGCCTCGCCGCCGAGGAAGCCGCCGAGCGGGTCGAGGGCGACGGTGCGCTCGATCGGGTAGAAGTCGCCGTTGTCGCGCAGGTCGGCGACGGAGTCGAGGTAGTCGACCACGTCCTGCTCGTCGAAGGCGGGGCCGCCGTCCTCGGTGAAGACGGGCTCGCCTTCCTGCATGCGGGAGTAGATGAAGCCGGGGAAGCCGCCGGTGTAGTCGGAGGCGCCGTAGATCGCGGGGTCGTGCGAGGCGCCGGCCTGGTTGACCTGGAGGACGTAGGCTTCGAGGTCGTCCAGGGTCATGTCGTCGGTCGGGTAGGGGACGCCGACCTCGTCGAGCAGGTCCTTGTTGTACATCATGGACCAGGCGTTGTAGCCCATGGGGACGCCCACGAGCTGGTCGTTCACGGTGCCGGACTGGAGCAGGGTGTCGGCGTAGCCGCTGGTGTCGAGCAGGCCGCCCTGGTAGGCGCCGAGGTCGAGGAACAGGCCCTTGTCGGCGTACTCGCCGAGGTAGCCCGCGTCCATCATGAGGACGTCGGGGAGGGCCTGGCCGGCGGCCTCGGTGTTGCGGGCGGTCCAGTAGTCGCCCCAGGCGTTGAAGTTGCGCACGACCTCGACGTTGGGGTACTCCTCGTTGAAGAGGTCGAGGGCCTGGTTCATCCAGTCGGCCCGCTCCTCATTGCCCCACCAGGTGAAGGTGATCTCGGCTTCGGTGTCGGCGGCGAACGAGGTGGCGGCCTCGTGGGTGCCGCCATTCGAGCACGCGGTGAGCCCGAGCGCCGCTGCGGCGCCGAGGGCCGCGACCGTCTTCATTCTTGACATGGATCCTCCTCAGTGGCTGGACGGACATTGTCCTGCCGGGGTAGTTCAGCGTTGAACTAAGGCGAATCCAGTTCAACGCTGAACTATTTGGCGAACGCTATCACACGCCCCTCGCGCGGGGCAACGGCCGGTTTCGGCCGGCTACTTCCGGTCGTCCTCGCCGAGCACGAGCGCGCGCAGCCGCTCCATCGGCAGCTTCGGCTCCCGCTCGGCCGTCAGCAGGCCGTTGACCTCCTGGAGCGTGTCGGTGAGCTGCGTCCAGCACCAGCCCGCGAGCCCGGTCCGGCGGCCGCGGTGGCCGATCGAGGCGCCCTGGACGGCCCGCAGGATGTCGCCGACGCGGCGGTCGTAGTCCTCGGCGCTCGCCGCCTCGGAGTAGCCCCACGCGTCGTCGGCCTCGGGCCCGGTGGCCCACTTGACGCCCCCGAACTCGGTGAGCATGACCGGCTCGCCGCCGTCCACGGTGCCCTGCAGGCGGATGCGCCGCCCCGAGGGGCCGATGCCGCCGATGTAGGCGCGCAGGTCCGCCTCCGGGACGTCGTACCGGTCGGCGAGCACGCCGCCGTCGGACTCGTAGTCGTGGACCGTCCACAGGTCGGAGGTGCCCAGCTCCCAGCCGTCGTTCGAGACGACCGGGCGGGTCGGGTCGAGGGCCTTCGTCAGGTGGTAGAGCGCCTCGGCGAACACGCGCTGGTCCTCGCGGGAGGCGATGTGCTGCACACCCCAGGACTCGTTGAGCGGCACCCAGGTCACGATCGAGGGGTGCGAGGCGTCGCGGCGCACCGCCTCGGTCCACTCCGCGACCGTGCGGGCGACGGCCTCGTCGGAGAAGCTGTAGGTCGCGGGCATCTCGCCCCAGACCAGGAGCCCGAGCCGGTCGGCGTGGTACAGGAAGCGCGGGTCCTCGACCTTCTGGTGGACCCGCACGGAGTTGAAGCCCAGCTCCGCGATGAGCTCGGCCTCGCGCCGCAGGTCGTGCTCGGTCGCGGCGAGGTGCGTCCGGGGCCAGTAGCCCTGGCTGAGCACCGAGCGCAGCACCACCGGGCGGTCGTTGAGCAGGAACCGGCCGTCGGCCGCGCCGACCGAGCGGAGCCCGAGGTAGCTCGCCACGGCGTCCTCCCCCACGCCCACCCAGGCGTCGAGGAGCACCGGCGAGCCGGGCCGCCACAGCAGCCGCTCGTAGTTCTGGCCGTTGTCCTGCCCGGCGAGCGGGACGGTCACGGTGACCTGGGAGCCGCCCGCGCGGGCCCGCGCCTCGCCGATCACCGCGCCCTCGTGGGCGATCCGCACGGTCACGTCCTCGTCGGCGCGGCGGCTCAGGCCCACCTGCGCGGTGGCGGTGCCGCGGGCGAGGTCGGAGGTCCAGCGGATGCCCGTGACGTGCAGGGCCGCAACGGATTCGAGCCACACGGGCTGCCAGATCCCGGTGGTGCGGTGGTACCAGATGGCGTGCGGGTCCTCGTGCCAGTCCTGCTTGCCGCGGGGCTGGGCGGTGTCGTGCGGGTCGTCCTCGGCGCGCACCACCAGCGCGTGCGGTCCCGCGCCGAGGTGGTCGGTCAGGTCGAGCGCGAAGGGCGTGTGCCCGCCCTGGTGGGCGCCGACCAGGCGCCCGTCGAGCCACACGCTCGCGCGGTAGTCGACCGCGCCGAAGTGGACGATCAGGCGCCGTCCGGGCCCGTGCCCGACCGCGTCGAGGTCGGCGGCGGCGAGCTCGCGGCGGTACCAGACCACCGGGTGGAACCCGGTCTCGCCGATCCCGGACGCCGCCGACTCCGGCGGGAACGGGACCGTGATCGACCGCGGCAGGGCCCGGCCGTCGCACCACCCCTCGGCGAGCCCGCGGTCCCCGTCGTCGTGGGCGAACCCCCACTCCCCGCTCAGGTCGAGGAACGACTCCCGGAGCATCTGCGGCCGCGGCCGCGCGACCTCCTGGCGGCTGGCCCGGATGCCGTGGACCGGCGACTGGCTGTTCATATTCGCGACTCCCTCATCGGTCTAATTCAACGTTGAATGTACCAGCCGGGCCGCTATCATCGACTGAGCGTTTTCACGCCCCGTCCTCACAGAGAGAGTCCCATGGCCCAACCCCGCGTCACCCTCGCCGACATCGCCGCGCGCGTGGGCGTCAGCGCCAAGACCGTCTCGAACGTCGTCAACAACACCGGCTGGGTGGGGGCCGAGGTCCGCGAGAAGGTCCTGGTCGCGATCGAGGAGCTGGGCTACCGCCCGAACCTCGCCGCGCGCCAGCTCCGCCGCGGCTCCAGCGGGGTCCTCGCGCTCGCGCTGCCGACGCTCGCCGAGCCGTACTTCGCCGAGCTGGCCTCGGTCTTCGTGGACGTCGCCCGCGACCGGAACCTCACGGTCCTGGTGTCCCAGACCGGCGGCTCGCGCGAGCGCGAACTGGAGGCGCTCGACGGCACCGGCCTGCCCGCCATCGACGGCCTCATCCTCAGCCCCCTCGGCCTCGACGCCGCCGACGTGGAGCACCGCCGCCGGGACGTCTCGCTCGTCCTCGTCGGCGAGCACGGCGAGCGCGTCGCGGGCGAGCGGGAGCACCACGTCGGCATCGACAACGTCGCCGCCGCGGCCGCCGCCACCGCCGAGCTGATCGCCCAGGGCTGCAAGAGGATCGCCACGATCGGCGTGCAGGACGAGGGGCCCGCGGAGACCTCCCGCGACCGCTTCGACGGCTACGCGCTGGCCCTGCGCCGGGCCGGGATGGCGCTCGACGACGCCCTGACGGGGCACGTGCAGGAGTTCAACCGGGCCGAGGGGGCGCTCGCGGCGCAGCGGCTCATCGACGCGGGGTCCGCATTCGACGGTCTCCTGTGCTTCAACGACTCGCTCGCGCTGGGGGCCATGTACACGCTCGGGGTGCGCGGGCTCGCCGTCCCGGAGCGGGTGCGCGTCATGGGCTTCGACGACATCGCCGACGGCCGCTACTCGATCCCCGCGTTCTCCACTGTGGCCCCGGGCCGCGAGGCGCTCGCGAACCGCGTGCTCGACATCATCGCCTCGCCCGACAAGATCGACCCGGGGCACCACGAGGTGCCGTTCTCGCTGGTGGTCCGCTAGTCCGCGGTGCGGGCGCGGGCCGCGTAGAGGACCAGCACGACCGCCATGACGGCGAGGCCCGTGAGGCCGACCGTGCGGAACCCGGCGGTGAAGGACTCGCTGACGCGTTGCAGCAGTTCGGGGTTGAGCGCCGCGTCGCGGAAGCCGTCCACCCAGGACCCGGAGTCGGCGCCCATGCGGGAGCGGTAGACCACGGTCCCGACGCTGCCGAGCACCACCAGGCCCGTCGCGATCCCGATCTCGTTGGCGGTCTGCACGAACGACGCCGCGGAACCGGCCCGCTCCTGCGGGGCCCGCGAGATCACGTCGTTCATCAGGAACGGGAACGCCGCCCCGATCCCGGCCGTGGCGAGCACGCTCCCGGCGACCATCGCGGCGATCCCGGCCGGGCCGCTCGTGGCGGTCGTGTAGCAGGCGAACCCGGCGGTCATCACCGCGAGGCTGATCATGACGACCTTGGCGGGCGCCATGCGCTGGCCGAGCCACGGCCCGAGGTTCGAGGCGCACATCATCGCCACGGTGGAGGGCAGCAGCCACAGGGCCGCGGACAGCGGCGTGAGCCCTTGCACGTCTTGGAGGTAGAACGCCCAGAACAGCGAGGTCCCGCCCATGAGCAGGGCCGTCAGGAACAGCACCCACATGACGCGCGCGACGCCGGGGCGGCGCAGCAGTGCCAGGTCCACGAGCGGGTCGTCCAGGGCCCGCTGGCGGCGCACGAACACCCAGCCGAGGCCGAGCCCGGCGGCGGCCGCGGCCCCCGCCTCCCAGGACCATCCGCTGTTGACGAGGAGCTTCAGGGCGGCCACGACCAGCAGGATCGAGGCCAGGCACAGCGCGGCGCTGAGCAGGTCGATCCGCCCGGCGGACTCGGCCCGGTACTCGGGCAGCAGCCGCGGGGCCAAGAGCAGCGTCACGAGCATGACCGGCACGCCCAGCAGGAACACCGAGCCCCACCACCACTGCGCCATCATCAGCCCGCCGATGAGCGGCGCGGCGGCCATGCCGGTCAGGAAGCACGCCATGTACGCGCCCATCGCCCGCACGGTCTGCTTCGGGTCGGGGAACAGCCGCCCGATGAGGGCCATCGACGCGGGCATGATCGCCGCCCCCGCCACGCCCATGACGGCCCGCATCGCGATGATCATCCACGGCTCCACCGCGAACGCCGCCACCGCCGACGCGAGGGCGAACACCGCCGAGCACCACACGATGAGCCGCCGCCGCCCGATCCGGTCCCCGATCGCGCCCATCGTGATCATGGTGCCGCCCACCATGAAGCCGTAGATGTCGTTCATCCACAGCAGTTCGGCCGGCGTCGGCCGCAGGTCGGCGGCCATCTGCGGGAGCGCGACGCTGAGCACGCTGATGTCGATCGCGATGAGCATCGAGGGCAGTGCCAGCAGCACCAGGGCCAGTCGCGGGCTCAGGGTCCGGACGGCGTTCCCGGCTCGGGGTTCGGTGGCGGTCATGCGCGGGTCTCCCGGTCTCAGGGGCGCCGGTGCGGCGCCGCTACCGGTACAGACGAGGCGGGGGTCCGGGATTCAGCGGTCCGGGCGCCGTCCGCCGCCTCCGGGGGCGGCGGACGGCGCGGGGGTCATCCGGCGCGGCGGTAGCCGAACTGCACGGTGAGGTCGGCGGCGTCGGCGGTGGCGCTCTGGACGATGAGGCCGATGCGCTTCGGCGTCGCGGAGCCGTCGACCACGGCGGCGGTGGTAATGGTCTTGACGGCGGGCTCGGCGGTGGCGGCGACGGCCCCGGTGGCGGCTTCGCCGTCCACCGCGAAGCGGACGGAGCAGCCGCCCGCGGCGACGGCGAGCGCGGTCTTGACGACGGTGACGCGTTCGCCCGCGACGTAGAGGGCGCCGGGGAAGTCGTAGGCGCCGTTCGCGACCGCGCCGTCGATGCGGGCGGCGAACCAGCCGTCCACGTCGCCGGTGCCCTTGTTGCCCCAGATGCGGGTCTCGGCGGTGGGGGCGGTCCGCATGAGCAGGCCGCCGGCGTGGTTGCCGTTGAGGTCGTTGGCGGAGACGAGGACGTCGGGTGCGGCGGTGACGAGGGCGTAGTCCTGGCGGTTGGTGCCGTCGCCGACGAACCCGCCGACGGCGTTGCCGGTGACGACGACCCGGGTGGCGCCGTCGCGGATGTTGATCCCCGCGCCGTGGCGGTAGGCGGAGCCGCCGCCGGTGTAGGAGCCGGAGGCGTCGGAGCCCTGGAGGTCGAAGGTGTCGTCGTCGATCACGGTGATCGTCCACTTCCCGTTCGCCGCTTCGGTTCCGGCGGCGTCGTAGACGGTGACGCGGTCGCCGGTCTCCCAGCCGTGGGCCGCCGCGGTGGTGACGCGGAAGGCGCCGTCGCCGTTGTCGCCGACCGCGTCGAGGCCGCGGGCGAAGTCGGTGTGGGCGGTGCGGCCGTTGTTGCCGATGAGGGACCCGGAGACGGTGAGCCGCCTGGAGGCGAAGTCGATGCCGTTGCGGCCCGCGCCGCGGATGACGCAGCCGGTGAAGGTGGCGCTGCCGGTGAAGTCGGGGCCGACGCGCACGAGGTCGTCTTCGCCGTCGGTGGAGATGTAGGTGTTGGCGAACTGGGCCTGGGCGCCGCGTTCGAGGAGGACGGAGACGCCGTGGGTGTTCTCGAAGCCGCCGCCTTCGAAGTACACGAACTTCGGGAGCGCGGTGGTGCCGGTGGTGTTGCGCATCCACAGGCCGTGGTGTCCGAAGAGGATGGCGGTGGCGATGAACTTGAGGGAGCCGCCGAGGCCGTCCACGATGACGTTGTCGGTGGTGGTGTTGTCGGGTCCGGCGGCGATGCCGCACTGGACGAACTCGATGGGGTCGGCGCGGTTGTCGTCGGCGACGCCGTTGAGCAGCACGACGTGCTCGCCGGAGAAGGTGTTCCAGACGCAGTTCTGGAAGCGGATCGTGTTGCAGCCGCGGAGGGTGGTGCCGTTGTATCCGTCGCGGAAGCGCACGTTGGAGAAGGCGATCATGTAGTTGCCGTCGTCCTTCTCGGTCCCGGCGCGCTGGGTGCGCACGAGGGAGCCGCCTTCGAGGCCGGTGCCGCGGATCTGCATGTCGCGGAAGCCCCCGCCGTGCATGCCGGTGAGGAGGAAGCCGTCGGCGGTGCCGGTGTCGACGAGGATCTGGGTGCCGGTCGTGAGGCTGTCGGTGTGCCCGGCCCCGGCGAAGGTGATGGGGACGCGCAGGACGTCGATCGTGGTGCGCAGCAGCACGATGCCGGGTCCGATGGCGATGGTGCCGCCGGCGGGGAGGGCGGCGACGGCGGCTTGGAGGGCCGTGGAGTCGGCGGCGTCGTCGTCGGGTTCGGCCTCGCCGTCGCCGCGCCAGCCGAACCAGGAGAGGTCGGCGTAGGACTCGATCTGGCGGCGCCAGCGGCCGGTGGCGGTGCCCGCGACGGCGAAGACGGTGCCGCCGTCGTCGTCGGCGGTGGAGTCGGCGTCCCAGAACACGAGGCCGCCGCCGCGGCCGGGGGCGTCGGCGTGGTAGCCGAGGAGGTAGGCGGTCTCGCCGGGGGCGGTCCCGGCCTGTTCGCGGAGGTCCGCGACGCTGGCGACGGGTTCGGCGCCCGCGAGCTGGGCGAGGCGGTCGCCCTGGCCGTCGCTGGCGCGGGCGGGGGCGGCGAGGGCGGCGCCCGCGAGGCCGCCGAGGCCGAGCGCGGTGAGGCCGCGGCGGGTGAGGGTGCGGGGTTCGGGGGCGTGGTCGGTGCTCATGGTGGTCACTCCTTCGTGACGGCGGGGGTGGTGCGAGCGGTGGCGCCTCAGCCTTTGACGGCGCCGATGAGGACGCCTTTGGCGAAGTGGCGCTGGAGGAACGGGTAGACGAGGGCGATGGGGACGAGGCTGACGACGAGGATCGCCATCTGGATCGACTGGGAGGCGGGCATGGCGGTCCCGGCGAGTTCGGTGCCGTCGACGCCGAGGGAGGTGTTGTCGACGACGTAGGTGCGCAGGACCAGTTGCAGGGGCCATTTGGCGGTGTCGTTGATGTAGAGGACGGCGTTGAAGAACGCGTTCCAGAACGCGACGGCCTGGAACAGGCCGATGACGGCGAGCACGGCCTTGGAGAGCGGCAGGACGATCCGGGTGAGGATCTGGAGCTCGCCCGCGCCGTCGATGCGGGCGGCGTCAGTGAGCTCGCGGGGGATCTCCATGAAGAACGCGCGCATGATGAGCACCTGGAAGGCGTTCACCAGGACCGGCAGGATGAGCGCCCAGTACGAGTCGAGCAGGCCGATCGACCTGATCAGCAGGTACATCGGGATGATCCCGGGCGTGAAGAACAGGGTGAACAGGACGGTCATGAGCAGCGGCTTGTGGGCGAAGGACCCGGGCCGCGACAGCGCGTACGCCAGGAGCGCGGTGCACGCGAGGGAGAGCAGTGTGCCGACGAGGGTCACGCCGACCGAGACGAACAGGGCCCTGGTGACGACGCCTCCGGAGAGGACCGCGCGGTACGCGTCGAGGTTGGGCCGCTCGGGCCACAGCACGTAGCCGCCGGCCGCGGTGATCTGCTGCTGGTCGGCGAGGCTCGTGGAGACCACGGCGAGGAACGGGACGACCACGAAGGCGCAGGCGAGGATGAGCACGACGCCTTTGGCGCCGCGCATCGCGATGCCGGGCGGGGGCGTGCCGTTGACGTTGCGGCGCACGGGTCTGCGGCTGGCGACGGCGGTCATTTCTGGTACACCCCGCTCTCGCCGAGGAGGTGCGCGAACTTGTTCGCGAGGTACGCCAGGACCAGGCCGACGAGGCCCTTGACGAGGCCGACCGCGGCCGCGACGCCCCAGTCGCCGCCGATGACGCCGTTGTAGTACACGTACGTGTCGAGCACTTCGGAGGCGTCGGCGCCCACCGAGTCGCGTTGCAGGATGATCTGTTCGAAGCCCACGGTCAGCGCGTCTCCCAGTTTGAGGATGAGCAGGAGCACCACGACGCCGCGGATGCTCGGCAGGGTCACGTGCCAGAGCTGGCGCCAGCGCGAGGCGCCGTCCACGGCGCTCGCCTCGTACAGCTCGGTGTCCACTCGCGACAGCGCGGCGAGGAAGATGATGGTGCCCCAGCCGGCGTCCTTCCAGATGACCTGCGCGGTGATGAGCGGCAGGAACAGGTCGGGGTTGCCCAGGAGCGAGACGTCGCCGAGCTCGTGCGTGCGCAGGAAGGTGTTGAGGAGCCCGGCGTTGCCGAGCATCTGCTGGAAGATCGCGACGACGACCACCCAGGACATGAAGTGCGGCAGGTACAGCACCGACTGGACGAGGCGCTTGAGGCGCTCGGACAGGAGCGAGTTGAGCAGCAGCGCGAGCGCGATCGGGATGGGGAAGACGAACGCGACCTGCACGAACGAGATGAGGAGCGTGTTGGTGAGCGCGTTGAGGAACTCGGGGTCGCCGTTCCAGATGACCGAGAAGTTCGCGAACCCGACCCACGGGGAGTCGTTGATGCCGATGTACGGCTGGTAGTCCTTGAACGCGATGACGTTCCCGGCCAGGGGGAGGTAGTGGAACAGCAGGACGACCGCGATTCCGGGCAGCGCGAGGAGCAGCAGGAACCTGTCCCTGCGGAAGCGCTGCGCGCGCCGCTTCCGGCGGGGCCGGGCCGCGCCCGGCGGCGGACCCGCGTGGGGTCCGTCCGCCGGTGCGGTGGTCCGGGTGCCGGCCATGGGCGGGGCGCCCATCAGGCGCTCTCGGACGGGGACGGGGAGGCGGTGTCGACGGCGGCCTCGAACTCGGCGCGGATCGCGTCGCCGCCCGCGGCGCGCCAGGCGTCCACGGCCTCGTCCCACGCCTCGATGCCCTTGCGGCCGGAGACGATGTCGAGTTCGGCGGCCTTGATGATCTCGGCCAGCTCCCCCGCGTTGTCGACGGCGGTGTTCGAGTAGAGCCCGATGGAGGGGTCGCGGAGGACGCGCGGGACGGCGGTCTCCTGGAAGGCCCGCTGGGCGTCGACGCGGGCCTTGTCGCGGGGGCCGAGGATGGGGGCGGCGTCGGTGACGTACTCGAAGGGGACGGTGGTCTCGTTGGAGCCCAGGGCGGTCTTGACGGGCGTGTCGCCGTCCCACTCGAAGTGCTGGCCCTCGACGCCGAACTTGCGGAGCATGTACTCGGTGGAGCCGATGGGCGCGGCGAGCCAGTTGGCCACATTGAGGAGCTGCGCGATGCGGTCGTCGTCGGCCTGCTTGAAGGCCATGAGGCCGAAGCTGGCGGTCCCGGCGCGGTGGACGGCCTCGCCGTTGCCGTCGTAGGAGGGGGCCGGGATGCCCTGGACGTCCACGCCGTAGGTGTCGGCGAGGATGTCCCAGGCGGCGTAGCCGTCGGGGCCGATCGCGATGGTGCCGTTGCCGAACAGGTCGCGGAGGTTGATGTTCTCGGAGGCCGCGTCGGGGTGGAAGAGCCCGGCGGCCATCATCTCGGCGACGCGGGCGACGGCTTCGCGGCGCTCCTCGGTCTCGTACTCGTTGGTGAACTTCCCGCCCTCTTCGCGCCACACGTTGGGGACGCCGAGCATGTTGCCCACGTAGGTGATGAGGCCGCGCGGGTTGCCGAAGGCCCACCGGTTGGCGGCGGGGTCGGTGAGGGCGGTGGCGGTCTCCAGGAACTCGTCGAAGCTGCCGGGCGCGAGGTCGAGGCCCTTGGCGGCGAAGAGGTCGCCGCGGGCGAACATGACGGTGCCGACGATCGCGCGCGGGTTGGGGATGCCGTACAGGCCGCCGTTGTAGACGCTGGGGAGCCAGGAGTCCGTGGGGAAGTTCGCGAGGTACGGGTAGTCGGCGATCTTGTCGCCCGAGAGGTGCCCGGACAGGTCGGCGCAGAGGTTCGCGAGCACGTCGGAGCGGTTGGCGAGGCTCGCGGAGACCAGGAGCATGTCGGGGAGGTCGCCGCCCGCGATGATCGTGGAGAGCTTCGCGAGGTAGTCGGCGGCGGGCGTCATGGTGATGTCGAGTTCGGCGCCGACGGAGGCGTTGACGGCCTGCCAGTAGGCGTTGTCGCCGGGGCCGGGCGGGACCGGGTTGAACATGTTGGTGAGGATCGAGACCGTGCCCGCGCCGTCGGCGGGCGGCGCGTCGAACGCGTCGGCAAGGTCGCGCGGGAACGAGTAGTACCCGGCGAGGACGCCGTCCTCGGTGGCCGCGAGGTCGGGAGCGGCGATCTCGGCCGGAATGTAGGAGGGGAGCTCGACGCCGGTCTCGCTCAGGGTCTGGGCCTCGCCGGTGCCCGCGCCGTCGCCGCAGGCGGCGGTGCCGCCCGCCGCCGCGAGGAGCGCGGCGCCGCCGGTCGCCCGGAGCAGGCCTCGCCTGCCGATGTGGATGTCGCTCATGATCAGCTCCGATCAGGTGTCACAGTGAAGGGTTGGAGGGCGCGAGCAGCGCCAGGTCGACCGCGGCCGCCATGGCCTCGTACCCGGCCCACGAGGGGTGGACGCCGCCGCCGGAGTCGTATTCGGCGCGGAGCCGCTTGGGGTTCTCGGGGTCGCGGACCGCGGCCTCGAAGTCGATGAAGGGGTCGGTCCCGGCGCGGATCGCCGTGTTGACGGCGACCCGGATGTCCTCTTTCGCATCGGTGTAGCTCGCCGAGCCGAGCCAGGGGGTGACGGTGCCGAGGACGAGGCGCACGCCGTGGACGGCGAGGCGCTCGCGGATCTGGGCGTAGGCGGCGAGGAGGTCGCCGGGGGCCGCGGCCTTCCCCGAGGCGATGTCGTTGATCGCTTCGAGGAGGACCACGGCGTGGACGCCGGGGTGGGAGAGGACGTCGCGGTCGAGGCGGGCCTGCGCGGAGGGGGCCGCGCCGTCCCACAGGACCCGGTTGCCGGAGACGCCCGCGTTGAGGACCCCGGTGTTCGCGTCCGCGGTGAGGAGCCTGCGGGCGAGGTAGTCGGGCCAGCGCCGGTTGAGGTTCGAGGTGGAGCCGACGCCGTCGGTGATGGAGTCGCCGAGGCACACGACGGTGCCGCCGGGGCCGTCGAGTTCGACGGTGATCTCGTCGAGCAGGTACCACTTGGAGAGGTATTCGGTGAACGCGGCGGCGGACTCCTCGGCGGCGTGGTCGCCGTCGGCGGTGAGGTAGGAGCGCTGGGCGGCGATGCTGTGGCCGGTCACGTCGGCGACGACGTCGGGGACGTGGATGCTCACGGCGACATCGGCTTCGGCGGGGAGGTCGAGGTCGATCGGGTCGGAGAGGACGACGGCCCCGGCGGCGATGACGACCGTGTCCGCCCCGCCGAAGGTGACGGCCTTGTTGGTACCTGCGGCGACGGCCCCGCCTCCGGCGTGGAGGCCGAAGCGGACGGTGCCGACGGTGAGCGGGGCGGCGCCGCCGACGTTGGACAGGCGCAGGCGCGGGCTGGTCCCGGCGACGCTGGTGCGGACGATGAACCGGCCGGTCTGCGCGCCGAACGCGACGTCGGCGAGGGGGTAGGCGGCGGCGCCCCAGGTGCCGGCGCGGGGGCCCGCGGCGGTCTGGGCGGCGGCGGGGGCGGCGGTGAGCGCACCGCCGAGGGCGGTGCCGGTGAGCGCGGCCCCGGCGCCGAGGAGGACTCGCCGTCTCATGGCGTGGCCCCTTTCAGGAGGAGTGACACGACTTCCCAGGGCCGCAAAGCGACCGAGGGGCCGTCGAGGGGGTGGAGGGGGGTCTCGTCGGCGCGGCAGCGCACGGCGGTCCCGGCCGGGAGCGGCACGTCGGCGCCGTTCCCGGTGAGGTCCTGGAGCCGGATGAGCAGGCCGTCGCGGTCGCGCGGTTCGGCGACGGTGGCGTGGACGCCGGGCGGCAGGTCGAGGTCGAGGAGGGAGGCGGCGTCGGCGGGGAGCGGGCGCGGGCCGGTGTCGAACTTGTCGAGGCGGTTGACCTCGCCCGCGACGCCGGGGAAGCGGGTGTCGCGGCCGGAGCGTCCGGCCGCGGCGGGGTCGAATCGGGCAGCGGGCGTGAAGGAGTAGTGGAGGTCAAGGACGCCGTCCTGTTCGGGCGGGGTGTTGGTGGGCCAGTAGTTGTTCATGACCCAGGAGAGGATCGCGCCGCTGCGGGGCTCGAAGCGGTCGGGCCACTCGCCGCGCACGATGTCGCCGAGGGCGACCAGGGGCGCGTCGGCGCTGGTCCAGTGGACGGCCGGGCCGCCGGGGGCGGTCTCGACGGCGACGCCGTACTGGGTGGTGAACCACTCGTTGCAGGCGCCGGGGGCGTGGTCGGCGGCGGGGTCGACCCAGCCCTGCTGGCGGTCGTAGTGGAAGCGCGGCGCCGTCGCGGCGAAGGGGAAGGCGACGTAGACGGCCTCTTTGGCGAGTTCGCGCTCCTTCTCCAGGCGCACGCGGAGGTCCACGCGGTCGTCGCCGTCGCGCAGGAGCAGGTCCACTTCGACGTGTGGGAGGTTCGGGGCGGCGCCGACGGTGCGCAGGCGCCAGCCGTCGTAGGTGCGGCGCAGGCCGACCGGGCGCATCGCGGCGGCGGTGACGGTGAGGTCGGGCGGGTCGGCGAGGGGGCGGCGGCCCCAGATCGTGGACTGCGGCGGGTGCGGGTGGGTGTGGGGCGCACCGGAGTGCGCGTACGCGTCGGGGTGGTCGCCCCTGGTGAGCGCGTCGGGTCCGTTGAGGACGTAGAGGACGTCGCCGAGCCGCCACGGGGAGGCGCTGTCTTCGGAGGCACTGTCGAGCAGGGACCGGCCGGTGGGGCGGTGGGTGAGGGACCGGACGGCGCCGGTGCCGGGGTCGAGGACCAGGTCCCAGCGGTCGGTGGTGAGCGTGGCGGGGACGGGGTCCCAGTCGTCGGCGGCGACGGCGGCGACGGCGGCGCGGGCCTCGGCGCCGCCCTCCTCGCCGGGGGCGAGGGTGCGGGCCGCGCCCATGACGACGGCGCGGTATCCGAAGGGCGGCACGTCGGGGACGGTGAGGCGGTGCTTGACGAGGCCGTCGCAGTCGGCGAGCGCCTCGGTCGGGAGGGGTTCGCCGTCGCACAGGAACGGGGTCCCGGCGGGGGCCTCGGCCTCGATGTCGAGGTCGCGGGCCCAGCCGAGCGGGTTGTACGCGAGGAGCGCGGGGCCGTCGGTGGTGACGAGCTCGCCGAGCTGCGAGAGGGCGCGGCGGGTCTCGTCCAGGGCGTTCCGGTGTCCGGTATGGACTTGGTGGCGCTTCCAGTCGAGCTGGTCCCCCACCTGGTCGCCGTGCGGGTGCGCGTTGGCGTGGGACCACGTCCAGGTGTGCTCGCAGCCGAACAGGGCCCCTTCCCAGGCGGCGTCGAGGGCGGCGCGGTTGGGGCGGTAGGTGTCGTCGGCGCGGGCGGTGAGGGCCGCGAGGGCCTCGGCGACGGGCAGGAGCGACTGGGTGCGGCGGTGCTCGGCGGCGACGGCCGCGCCGGTGCCGACGCCGTCCTCCCAGTAGGAGCCGCCGTCGCCGCGCCACACCGGGAGCCGGTCGGCGAGCGGGCGCACCGCGTCGAGGTATCCGGCCATCGTGGACACTTCGATGCGGGGCCAGGCGTAGGCGGCGTTCCAGCGGGCCGCGAACGCGGCGTCCCCGTCGGCGAGGTCCTCGTTGTCGGCGTGGGTGCCGATGACGGGCAGGTCGTGCGGGAGGTAGTCCTCGCGCTCGTAGCGGGCGAGGTACCGGGTGAGCGCCTGCGCGCCGCCCGCGAGGGTCTGCGGGTCGCCCGCCATGAACCGGAGCTGGGAGTAGGTGTCGGAGAAGTGGGTGAGGACGCGGGAGCCGTCGATCCCCTCCCACATGACGGGGCTGGCGAGGTGCTGGAGGTCGGAGTCCGCGCCGCCGCCGCGGTGGTGGTTCTCGATGCCCGCGAACGCGTCGATGCCCAAGGCCCGCAGCATGGACGGGACGGCGGCCGAGTAGGAGGGCACGTCGGTGAGGTTCGCGTACCCGACGGGCACGCCGTGCTCGTCGCGCAGCCGCGCGGCGAGGTAGGCGGCCCGGTAGACCTCTTCGAGGCTCGCGACGCCGGACAGGAACAGGGAGTGGAAGGCGTTCACGGAGACCCGGCCGGAGCGCAGGGCGGCGAGGACGCGCGCCGAACGCTCTGGGGAGCGGGTCGCGAGGTACTGGGCGACGACGAGGGAGCCGTCCACGGAGAACGCGAAGTCCTCGTCCCGGTCGAGGGCGGCCAGCGCGCGGTCGAGGTTGCGGGAGTGGAGTTCGAGGACTTTGCCCTGGACGTCGGTGTAGCCGACGTCGAGGTGGACGTGCGGGATGAGGTGCACGGTCCATTTGCGCTTGGGTTCGAGCGTGCGGGTCCGGGCCTCGCCGCCGTCGAGGCGGACGCGGGCCTCGACGGGTTCGGTGAGTTCGGGGACGGGGAAGCGGACCCTGAAGTGGCCCGCGGTGCGGCCGGGCCGGGTCAGGTCGTGGGTCCAGGTGCGGTCGCCGATGCGCACTTCGGCTGCCCGGGGCGCCGGTGCTCCGAAGGGGACGGTGACGGTGAGGTCGATGAGCTGCTGCGGCCCTTCGGCGGCGATGAACAGCGGCGTCGATTCGAGCGTGACGCCCGGGTCCGCGGGGAACGGGTCCGCCAGGGACTGGAGGGCGAGGCGGCGCCAGGTGATCCCGGAGCCGAAGTGGTGGCCGAACTGCTCGCGGTGGCGGGTCGGGCCGCCGGGGTCGGCGACGGGGCCGGTGGCGGCCGCGGCGTCGAGCGTGGTGGTGACGCCGATGACGTGCTCCCCCGCGGCGAGGGGGCCGAGCGGGACCGCGAGGGACGCGGCTCCGGCGATGGGGCCGTGCCGGTAGACCTCCGCGCGGTCCTCGCGGACCACGGCGGGGTGGAACAGGCCGGCGCGGTCGCCGTCGATGTCGATGCGCAGGTCGGGGCAGGGCCCGTGTCCGGCGTCGAAGTCCAGGCGCAGGAGCCAGTGGCCTTGGGGCACGTCGGCGCGCAGTTCGATGCGGTGGTCGCGCCACCCGGCGGCGGCGTCGAGCGGGCCGGGCTGGAACGCGGGCAGGTCCGGTCCGCCGACGGGGAACTCGATCTCGTTCGTCATGGGCGCCAGGCCTTGTCCGGGAGGTCGAGGACCGCGCCGTGCTCGGTGAGGGCCGCGGCCAGCGCCGGGTAGTCGTAGTCCTGCACCGGGAGTCCGGTGGCGAGGGACTGGGCGGCGAGTTCGCCGCAGGCTTCGCCGAGCATCCCGAAGTTCGGTTCCATGCGCGGCGAGGAGAACCCGACGTGGCTGGCGGAGAAGCAGATCGCGACGGCGAGGTTGGCGGTGCCGCGCGCGGGGAAGAGGACTTCGGCGGGGATCTGGTAGAGGTCCACGGGCGGGTTGTGGACGGTTCCGGAGAGGGTGCCCTCGCCGACGACGGTGCCGTCCCCTTCGGGGTAGTACTGGACGACGTGCGAGTCCATCGCGTAGGCCCAGCAGGCGACGGCGGTGGCCTTGCGGTTGTTCGGCTTCAGCAGGTCGTGCTGGGTGAGGACGTGCGCGCCGACCATGCGGCGGCCCTCGCGGACGTACAGCGCGTGCGGGAAGCCGGGCCCCAGGGGGCTGTCGGCGAACTCGTCGGGCGGGAGCCCGAAGGTCCGCGCGTCGGCGCGGAAGGCATCGGGGAGGGCCGGGTCGTTGGCGAGCCAGTAGAGCATGCCCTGGTGCCAGGCGGCCTGTTCGGCGACGATGTCGTCGCGGCGCTTCCAGGACCCGTCGGGGTAGTCCCAGGAGGCCCCGGGCAGGTCGAACCCGAAGAACAGGGCCTGGTTGGTCTGGAACTTGCCGCCCGGGAGCGCGGCGGTGTGCGTGACGATCGAGGAGAGCCCGGGGACGTCGCGTTCGCGCAGGTGCTGGAGCAGGTGGCCGTAGCGGGCCGGGTCGTAGTCGTGGGGGCGCTCGAAGGGCATCCGGTCGGCTCCGCGGGTGAGGACGCCGCGGAAGTTGTAGGCCTGGGTCTTGCCGTCGGCGTCGCCTTCGGCCTCAAGGGGGACGGGCCCGACGGGGTAGCCGGTGTTGGGCGCGAAGGGGCCGCGGCGGTAGGCGCGGGCGGGCTGGAACCCGGCGAGCGGCTCGTCGTACTGGGAGGCGGCTTCGCGGCCGACGGTGTACGGGACGCCCGCGCGGGCCATGAGGTCGCCTTCGTAGGAGGCGTCGATGAAGAACCGGGCGCGGTGCCACTGGCCGCCGGCGCGGACGGCGGTGACGCGGTCGGCGATGCGCTCGACGTCGGCGGCGGTCTCGATGCGCCGGCCCGTGAGGACCTCGGCTCCCGCTTCGGCGAGGAGGCGCCGCGAGACGCGTTCGGCGGCTTTGGGTTCAAAGAGGTACTTGGGGCCGTCCTCGCCGTACTCGGCGCCGATCCCGGCGAAGAGCCGGGAGCGGGTGAGTCCGGCGAGGGCCTCGGGGACATCGGGGGTGTCGGTCTTGACGAGGCCGCCCGCGACGATGCCGCCGACGTGCCCGGTGGGTTCGAGCACCGTGCACGTGTACCCGCGCAGGGAGAGGCGGAGCGCGGCCATGATCCCGGCCGGCGTGGCGCCGTAAATGAGGACGTCAGACACCGGGCACCCGCTTCTTCGGCTTGGCCAGCAGCGGGGTCGCGTGCTTGGAGGCCTGGGAGGGGCGGGTCCGGGCCACGTCCTCGGGCCAGGCGACGGGGGCGCCGACCGTCTCGGTGAGGAGCCGCTGGAGGTCTTCGATGAGGCGCGGGGAGTCGCCGACGGCGTGCGGCTCGGTCTTCTCGGCGGCGCACAGGGCCGCGAGGGCGCCGACGGCCTCGCCGATGGACCACTCGACGGGGTGGAGCCGGTAGCAGCCGTTGGTGATGTGGGTGGTGCCGATGTTCTTGTTGGCGGGCAGGAGGTTCCGCACGCGGACGGGCAGGAGCGCGCCGAGCGGGATCTGGAAGGGGTAGGTCTCCAGGTTGACGTAGTTGACGCCCGCGGCGCTGGGGTGCAGGTCGATGTTGTAGTGGCCGATGCCGACCGAGTCGGCGAACCGCTCCGCGCCTTCGCCTTCGGGGCGGTCGACGACGGCGACGTGCTGCTCCAGGACGGTGAAGCGGGCCTTGATGCGGCGGGACTCGCGGATGTACGCGGTCTTGGCGAGGCCGTCGGGGGTGCCGGTGAGGTCGGGGCGGAGCTTGAGGCCAGGGTAGCCGGTGCCGCCGTCGGGGCGCGGGGCCTCGGTCTGCATCCAGTGCAGGTAGGACAGGGAGAGCTCCTTGCAGCGCTGGAGGGCGAGGTCGCGGGCGGCCTGGTCGACGTCCTCGCCGATGAGCGGGGCCTCCCAGTAGTCGATGTTGGGCCAGTTCACCAGGGTGATATCGGTGTCGATGAGGTCCGGGTCGAACTGGGTGCGGGCGCGGATGCGCCGGAAGTGCCACAGGTCGGGGAGCATGACGGCGTCCATGTCGCCCTCGAAGATGCGGTTGGTCCGCCCGCCCATGGTGTGGATGTCGATCTTCTCCCAGGAGAGCTGGGGTCCGGGCCAGAAGTCGTCCACGTGGGTGCGCCAGTGGTCGTAGGAGGCGGGCCGGTCGACCACGTGCTCCTCGCCGGGGCGGTATTCGAGGGGGAAGGTCCAGGTGATCGACTGCTGGTCGGTCGGGTCGGGCTCGGGGGCGGCGTAGGGCTCGCCGGTCTGGGCGTGGGACTCGGCGCCCACGACGTGCTCGACGCCCGCGAGGGCGAGGAGGTCGCCGAGCTCGGTGGCGTCCACGACGAGCGGGGCGGTGACGGTGCGGTCGCCCTGCGGGCCGCGGAGGGTCACGGCGGCGACGCGGTCGCCTTCGACGTGGACGGCGACCGGCACGTGCCCGTAGAGGACGGTGACGCGCCCGGCGGAGCGGTAGGGCGCGAGCATCTCGTCGATGGCGGCGACGCCGACGGCGGGTTCGCAGCAGAGCTTGGAGACGTTGCCGAGGCCGGGGTTGAGGGCGGGCTCGGCGCGGGCGGCGGCGGTGAGCGGGTAGTTGCGGCGGTAGTAGTCGCGGATGCGGTCGCGCAGCTCGCGGTACCCGGCGGAGGTGCGGCCGGACTCGATCCAGGGGTGCTCGTCGGAGGGCACGGCCTGGGCGGTGAGCTGCCCGCCGAGCCAGTCGGTCTCCTCGGTGAGCAGCACGCGGAGGCCGAGGCGGGCGGCGGTGCGGGCGGCGGCGACGCCGCCGAGCCCGCCGCCGACGACGAGGAGGTCGGTCGCGGTCTCGTGCACTGGAGGCATGTGGGGGTCTCCCGGTCGATAAAGCTTGCTGATATTATCAGCATCGCAGTCGATATTCGATGAGGTCGAGCCCACGTTACCGCAAGGATGCCGGGAGATGTCAAGACCGATCCGCAAGTTTTTCCCGCATGAGCGCGTGGCATGTGCGTGCCGATAGCGCTGATATGAATTCGTTGTATGCTGATGCGATGAACGATCGTATGACCTCGGCGCCCGCCCTCCCCGGCGTGCGCTACTACCTCCCCGCGATCGGCGCCCCCGAGCGGCTCGACGCCGACGTCGTCGTCTACGGCGCCACCGCAGGCGGGGCGACCGCCGCGATCGGCGCCGCCCGCACAGGACGGTCCGTGGTGCTCCTCGCCTTCGGCGACCACGTCGGCGGCATGACCGCCTCCGGGCTCGGGACCACCGACGTCGGCGACGCGGCCACGGTGGGCGGCCTCGCCCGCGAGTTCTACCGCCGGGTCGCCCGCCGTTACCGGGCCGCCGACCCGCACTGGGACGTCGAGGCGGGCCTGGCCGAGGCGATCCTCACCGAGTGGCTCGCCGACTCCGGCGTGCAGGTGCGCCGCCGCAGGCACCTCGACGGGGTCGTCATGGACGGCCGGCGGATCAGCGCGATCACCACCGACGACGGGTCCTCCTACGCCGCCAAGGCGTTCGTGGACGCCTCCTACGAGGGCGACCTCATGGCCCGCGCGGGCGTGGCGCACACTGTCGGCCGCGAATCGTCCGAAGTGTACGGAGAACCGATGGCGGGCGTGCAGCGCAGCACCAACCACCAGTTCCAGCGCCCCGTGGACCCGTACGTCGAGCCGGGCCGGCCCGAGAGCGGCCTGCTCCCGGGGATCAGCGCGGACCCCATGGGCGCCACCGGGGACGGCGACCGGCGGCTCCAGGCGTACAACTTCCGACTCCACGTGACCACCGGCCCCGACCGGATCGCGTTCCCCGAGCCCGACGGGTACGACCCCGGCCGGTACGAGCTGCTGCGCCGCTACGTCGAGGCGGGCGTGTACGAGCTGTACGGGCGCTGCACCCGCGTGCGGGGCGAGGTGCACGACATGAACAACCACGGCGCGGTCTCCTCCGACCACATCGGAGCGAACTACCGCTGGCCCGAGGCCGGGTACGCGGAGCGCGAGGCGATCTTCCAGGACCACGTGCGCTACCAGGCCGGGCTCCTGCACTTCCTCGCGAACGACCGGCGCCTGCCCGAGCGGGTCCGGGCCGACACCCGCGCGTTCGGGCTCGCCCCGCAGGAGTTCGCGGCGCAGTCGCACTGGCCGCACCAGCTGTATGTGCGCGAGGCCCGCCGCATGGTGTCCGAGCGGGTGGTCACCCAGCACGACGCCGCCGGGCGCGGCTGCGCCGACCCGGTGGCCCTGGCCTCGTACGTCATGGACTCCCACAACGCCAAGCGCGTCGTCGTGGACGGGCAGCCCGTGAACGAGGGCAATGTGCAGCATCCACTGTCGACGCCGTTCGGCGTTCCGCACCGGGCGCTCGTCCCCGCGCGCGGCGAGTGCGAGAACCTGGTGGTGGCGTCGGCGGTGTCCGCGTCGCACGTCGCGTTCGCGTCCGTCCGCATGGAGCCGGTGTTCATGATGCTCGGCGAGGCGGCCGGGACGGCGGCGGCGCTCGCCGCGGCCGACAAGACCGCGGTCCAGGACGTGGACTACGGGCGCCTGCGCGGCGATCTGCTCGCGGGCGGCGCGGTGCTGAGCACGGGGGACGGGCACGGATGAAGGAGGATGGAACGATGACCAGACGGACCTCGCGGCAGGCCGACATCGCCAAGGAGGCCGGGGTCTCGCAGTCGACGGTCTCGATGGTGCTCAACGGGACCGCCGAGAACGGCCGGATCTCGGCGGAGACCCGCAAGCGGGTCCTGAGCACCGCCAGGCGCCTCCAGTACGTCCCCGCCTCCGCGCAGCGCGCCCCGGCCGCGCGGACCCAGCCGCTGCTCCTGGGCGTCCACACGTTCGAGCCGATCTTCCCGACCAGCACCGGGGACTACTACTTCGAGTTCATGCGCGGCATCGAGGACCAGGCCGCGACCGAGGGCTGCAACCTCATGCTGTTCACCGCCGCGCGCCACGACTCCGGCGTGCGGCGCATCTACGAGGACGGCGAGAACGGGCTCCGGCAGGCCGCGGGGAGCCTCCTGCTGGGCCACCACGCCGACCGCGACGACCTCGCCCGGCTCTCCGCCGAGCACTACCCGTTCGTCTACATAGGCCACCGCGAGGTGGCCGACGGGATCGCCTAC
Source organism: Glycomyces mayteni (assembly GCF_042428885.1). Taxonomy (NCBI): domain Bacteria; kingdom Bacillati; phylum Actinomycetota; class Actinomycetes; order Glycomycetales; family Glycomycetaceae; genus Glycomyces; species Glycomyces mayteni. The sequence goes on along the minus strand of NZ_JBHMBP010000002.1, from coordinate 1,100,212 downwards.
ATCGGCGGGGACTACCGCACCGCGACCGGCCGCATCGTCGACGAGCTCGTCGGCGGCGGCCACCGGTCCTTCGCCTACCTCGGCGAGACCTCCCGGCACGAGCCGCAGGTGGACCGCTGGGAGGGCTTCGCGACCGCTCTGGGCCGCTTCGGGCTCCCCGTCCCCGAGCCGCACTTCACCGACCCCGAGGGCCTGACGGCGCAGTGGCTCGACGCCGCGGTCGCCTCCGGCGCCACCGCGCTCGTCGTGGAGTCGGTGAGCCTCCTGCGGGTCCTCGCCGCCATGGCCAGCATCCGCGGCCTGGAGATCCCCCGGGACCTGTCCGTGGTGGTCCTCGTGGACGTCCCGCCCGGCGAGGTCGGCGCCCGCCAGTGGGCCTCCCTGCGCGTCCCCCGGCACGAGATGGGCCGCCGCGCGGTCCACCTCCTGACGTCCCTGCTCACCGACCCCGCCGGGGAGTACGAGCGGCAGGTCCTCCTCCCGTGCTCCTATTCGCTGGAGGCCACTGTCGGTCCCCGCGCATAGGATGCGGAAAACGGACACGGAGGTACATCATGGCGAGCACACTCACCGTCGATCTGTTCGTCTCGGTCGACGGCTGGGCCGGGGGCGACGGGCTGCCCGGCTACTTCGGGTACTACGGGCCCGAGCTGGGGGCCTGGATCGACGCGGAGACCGCGAAGCCGCAGCGGGTGGTGATGGGGCGGCGCACGTACGAGGCGTTCGCCGCGCTCCCCGAGGCGGCCTGGGGCGACACCTACGAGACCACGATGGCGCTCGACAAGACCGTCTTCTCGACCACGCTCACCGAAGCGGCGTGGCCGAACACGCGCGTCGAGGCCGACCTGGCCGCGGGGATCGCGGCGATGAAGGCGGGCGAGGGGGACCCGATCCGCACGTGGGGCAGCCTGTCCCTCGCCGACCAGCTGCTCGCGGCCGGCCTCGTGGACCGGGTCCGCATCCTCACGTTCCCGCTGTTCGCCGGGGACGCCGGGCGGGACTCGACGTTCTCGGCGGCCGCCGCCGCGGACCTGGAGCTGGCCGACCACCGGGTGCTCGACGGCCGGATCGTCCTCACCGAGTACCGGCCCACCGGGAAGGACATCCCGCGGGCCTGAACCGATGAATTCCGGCGGGCGGGGCGGTCTGCACTGGTACACAGGACCGACCGACCGCAAGGAGCTCCACATGACCGCCGAGTACACCTTCGACGTCTTCACCAGCCTCGACGGCTTCGGCGCCGCCACCGGCGGCGGCTGGCGCGGGTACTGGGGCAAGCAGGGCCCCGAGTTCCTCGCCCACCGCCTCGACCAGTACTCGCAGGACCAGCGGATGGTCTTCGGGGGCAACACCTTCCGCAGCTTCCAGGGCATGCTCGCCAACGCCGACGAGGACTACGAGGTCCGCGACCCGTGGGTCACTCGGATGATCGAGACCCCCGCGACGGTCGTCTCCGACACGCTGGAGGAGCCGCTCGACTGGCACGACGCGACCCTCGTGCGCGGCGACGGCGTGGACGTCGTGCGCCGCCTCAAGGAGCGGTCGGAGGTGCCGCTGCGCTCGCACGGGTGCCTCGCGCTCAACCGGGCGCTCATGGCCGCAGGGCTAGTGGACCGCGTCCAGATCACGCTGTTCCCGGTGATCACCGGGCAGTCGGGCGCGGCCCCGATCTTCGCGGGCGCCGAGGACTTCGACCTCGAACTCGTCGAGACCGCCACCTACGACGGCCGCATCCAGGAGTTCGTCTACCGACCCTCACTCCACAAGTGACCCGGAGGGCACGGTCAGGGAGCGGCGGGCGGCGAACGTGATCGTCCACTGCACCGCCATCCCGGCCGCGCCCACCGCGATCGCCGCCCGCGGCGACGCGAACTCGCCGACGACCGCCGCCGCGGACGCCCCGAGCGCCACCGCGCCCATGAACGCGAACCGGAACGCCGCGTTCATGCGGCCCAGGAGCGCGTCGGGGGTGAGCTGCTGACGCAGGCTCATCCCCACCACGTTCGCGACCCCGACCGAGGCGCCGACGAGCGCCCAGGCCGCGCCCGCGGCCCAGGTCCACATCCCGATCCCGGTGAGCGGCAGGCACAGCGCGGGCAGCGCCGCGAACGCGCCGATCATCCACAGTGAGCGACCGGTGCCGAGCCGGGCGCGCAGCCGCCGCGCCGCGGCGGCCCCCGCGAGACTCCCCGCACCGCCGACCGCGAGCATCACGCCGAGCCCGGCCGGGGACAGGCCCGCGTCGAGCCACACCAGCGGCAGCATCGTCAGGAACAGCTGGATCGCGCAGTTGTTCGCGGCCCCCGAGAGGGCCAGCGCCCGCAGGGCCGGGTGCCGCCACACGTGCCGGGCGCCCTCGGTGAGGTCCGCGGCGCGGGGCCTCGTGCGGGCCGGGGCGGGCTCGTCGCCGATGCGGCGCACGAACAGCGCCGACCAGGCGTACCCGATCGCGTTGCCCAGCACCGCGAGCGGCGCGCCCGCGAGCGCGACGACGAACCCGGCGACGCCGCGGCCGCCGATCGTCAGGGCCGAGTCGAGGGCGACGAGCCGCCCGTTCGCGCCGGTGAGGCGGTCGCGGTCGACGATCGCGGGCAGGAGCGACTGCTGCGCGATCTCGAACACGGTCGTCCCGAGCCCGGCGAGGAACACCGCGGCGAAGAGCTGCCAGATCGTGAGCGCGTCCAGCCACCAGGCGACCGGGACGCTGAGCAGCAGCGCCGCCCGGGCGAGGTCGGCGGCGACCATCAAGCGGCGCTTGCGGACCCGGTCCACCCACGCGCCCGCGGGCAGGCCGAACAGGAGGTCCGCGGCGACCGCCAGCGCGGCGAGCGCGCCGACCTCCCCGGCGCTGGCGCCGAGGACCTCGATGGCGACGAGCGGCACGGCCACATAGGACAGGTGCGCGCCGAGCTTGGCCGCCGCGGCGGCGGTGAAGAGGTTGCGGAGGTCGGGGTTGTCGCTCAGGCGGTCGGAGCGGCGGGCGGGTGCGGGCGGTGCGGTGGTCACCCCGCGAGCCTCCGGCGGCGCGGCCGGGTCCGGCAATGGATTCGCCTGGGGCTAAATTCTCGGGGTGATCGAGTTGCGTCTGGGCGTCGCGGACCTGGCGAACCTGCGGTTCGCGCTGTCGCCGCTGTGGGAGGTGACCGCGAGCATCCGCGTGCTCAAGGCGCCCGCGGAGCACCGGCTGCACCAGCGGTGGGTGCGGGCTGCGGCGGAGCGGTTGCGGGGCATGGACCTGCGGCTGCTGTTCGACCTGGTGCCGGTGCCCACCGACGGGCTCCCGGCGTTCCTCGCGCCGCCTCCCGCGACGTCGATGCCGGACCTGGCGACGGAGCTGGCGGCGATGCGGCGGCTGGAGCCGGAGCGGTTCCGGTCGGGGCTCGACATGCTCCCGGCGACGCCCGCGGTCGAGGCGTTCGCCGCGGACCTGGACGCGGGCGCGGAGCGGCTCGCGGGGATGGTCGAGCGGTACTGGGAGGCGGCGCTCGCGCCGTGGTGGCCGCGGATCAGGACCCTGTGCGAGCGGGACCTGCTGCACCGGTCGCGGCTGCTGGCCGAGGGCGGGGCGCAGCGCCTGTTCGCGGACCTGGCCGCGCCGGTCTCGTGGGACCGGGAGGGGGTGCTGCGGATCGACTCGCCGTTCCGGGTGTCGGAGTCGCTGGACGGCCGGGGGCTGCTGCTGGTGCCGACCGTGTTCGGCGGGGACCGGATCTTCTCGCTGACGGCCGCGCCGTGGCAGCCCACCGTCCGGTACCCGCCGCGGGGCCTGGGCCTGCTGTGGCAGGCGGGCGCGCCGCAGGCGGCGGGGGCGCTGGCGGGGGTTGTCGGGCCGACGCGGGCGGGCCTGCTCGCAGCCCTGGGCGAGCCGGCGTCCACGACGGACCTGGCCGACCGGTGCGGCCTGAGCATGGGCGGGGTGTCGCAGCAGTTGGGCCTGCTCCACGCGGCGGGCCTGGTGACCCGCCACCGCGTGGGGCGGCGGGTCCTGTACGCGCGCACGGTGGCCGCCGAGGCGCTGCTGCACGCGGGCGGGGAGCGTTTACCGAGGTCCGGGCCCGGGTATTGAGCGGGCATGACACGGGGGGACCAGTCATGACCGGGTTCCGGGAGCCGATGCTCGCCACGCCCACCGAGCGCCGGTTCTCCGGGGACGACTGGGTGTTCGAGCGCAAGCTCGACGGGATGCGGGCCGTCGCGGGCCGCGACGGGGGCGCGCCGCGCCTGTGGTCGCGCACCGGGCGGCCGATCGAGGCGGGGTTCCCGGAGATCGCCGCGGCGCTCGCGGACCTGGGCGGGCCGCGGTTCACCGCGGACGGCGAGATCGTGGCGTTCGACGGCGCGCAGACGAGCTTCGCGCGGCTCCAGGCCAGGACCCACCTGACCGACCCGGACCGGATCGCCGCGACGGGCGTGCGCGTCCACTACTACCTGTTCGACCTCCTGTCGCTGGAGGGCGAGGACACCACGCGCCTGCCGCTGCGCGACCGCAAGCGGCTCCTGCGGGCGGCCTTCGCGTTCCGGGACCCGCTGCGGTACTCCGCGCACCGCAACGGCGAGGGCGAAGCGTTCTTCGCGGACGCGTGCGGTCGCGGCTGGGAGGGCGTGATCGCCAAGCGCGCGGCCTCGCGCTACCACGGCGGCCGGTCGAAGAACTGGCTCAAGCTCAAGTGCGTGCGGGGCCAGGAGTTCGTCGTCGGCGGGTTCACCGACCCGCAGGGCGCGCGCACCGGGTTCGGGGCGCTCCTCGTCGGCTACCACGACGGGCGCGGCCCGCTGCGGTACGCGGGGAAGGTGGGCACCGGGTACGACGAGCGGACCCTGCGGGGCCTGCGCGAGCGCCTGGACGCGCTCGCCGCGCCGCAGAGCCCGTTCGGGGACCCGGTCCGCGAGCGCGCGCACTGGGTCCGCCCCGAGCTGGTCGTCCAGGTCGCGTTCACGGAGTGGACGGCCGACGGGATGCTGCGCCACCCGCGGTTCCAGGGCGAGCGCGCCGACAAGGCGGCCCGGGACGTGGTCAGGGAGGCCGCCTGATGGCCCGGCCGGAGTACACCGAGGCCGGGGGCCGGCGCATCAAGGTCCCGCACCCGGACAAGGAGATGTACCCCGGCGAGGGGATCACCGCGGCCGACGTGCTCGACCACTACCGGGCGGTCGCGCCGGTGATGCTCCCCCACCTGGCGGGGCGGCCGCTGACGCTGCTGCGCCACCCGGACGGGATCGGCGCGGAGGGGTTCTTCCAGCGGCACGCGATGGACTACTTCCCCGAGTGGGTGCCCACGGTGGTGCTCCCGAAGCGCGACGGCACGCCCGCGGCGTCGGTCGTGTGCGACGACGAGGCGACCCTCGTCTACCTGGCGGCGCACAGCGCGATCGAGTTCCACATCCGGCCTTCCACGGTGGAGGCGATCGACTTCCCGGACCGGCTGGTGGTGGACATCGACCCGCCCGGCGGTGCTGGTGACGGCGCCCCGGTGGCGGCGCTGCGGGACGTGGCGCGGCGGGTCCGCGACCTGCTCGCCGACCTCGGGTTCACGCCGTTCCTCCAGACCACCGGCGGGCGCGGCTTCCACGTCGTGGCGCCGCTGGACCGCGGCGAGGACTTCCGGTTCGTCAGGGATCTCGCGGGCGACCTCACCGCGCACCTCGCGCGCGCCGACCCGGACCTGCTCACGGTCCAGCACCGCATCGACAAGCGGGAGGGCCGGATCTTCCTGGACGTCAACCGCAACGGCCGGGCGCAGACGTTCGCGGCCCCGTACACGCTGCGGGCCAGGCCCGGCGCGGGCGTGGCGGTGCCGTTGGACTGGAGCGAGCTCGGCCGCGCCGTCCCCGGCGGGCACACCATCCGCACCATCCGCAGGCGCTTGGCGCGCAAGGCGGACCCGTGGGCGGACATGGACGCGCACGCGGCCCCGGCGGGGCCCGCGCGCGAGCGGCTGGACGAGTTGATCGGCCCGCGGCGGGCCGCCAGGAGCGCGGCGCGGCGCAGGCGCCTCGCCCGCTGAGCCGCTGAGCCGCTGAGCCGTCAAGCCCTGGGGCCGCTGGGTCAGGCGCTCTTGCGGGCGGTCTTCTTCGCGGTCTTCTTGGCGGGGGCCTTGCGTGCGGCCTTCTTGGCGGTCTTCTTCGCCGCTTTCTTCGCGGTCTTCTTGGCGGCCTTGCCCGCGGTCTTCTTCGCGGGCCGCCGCTTCTGGTCGACGGACTGCTGGAGCGCGTCCATGAGGTCGATGACCTTGGCCTTCGGCCGCTCGCGCTTCGACTTCGGGGCGGTGCGGCCGTCGTGCTTCGCCTCGATGAGGTCGGCGAGGGCCTCCTGGTAGGCGTCGGTGTAGCCCTCGGGGTGGAAGTCGGCGGCCATGGCGTCGATGAGCGTCCCGGCCATCTCCAGCTCCTGCTTGCGCACGTCCCCGTCGAGGTCGGCGGTCTGCGGCTTGCGGATCTCGTCGGGCCACAGCATCGTGTGCATGACCAGGGCCTCGCCGCGCGGGCGCAGCGCCGCGAGGCTCTCGCGGCGGCGCAGGGTCACCTTGACGACCGCGATGCGGCCCTGGGCGACGAGGGCCTCGCGCAGCAGCGCGTACGGGCGAGCGCCCGTCTTGTCCGGTTCGAGGTAGTAGCTCTTGTCGTAGTAGATCGGGTCGATCTGCTCGCCGGGCACGAACTCCAGGACCTCGATGATCTTCGAGGTGCTCACCGGCAGGTCCTTCAGGTCGTCCTCGTCGAGGAGGACCACCTCGTCGTCGGGGGTCTCGAAGCCCTTGACGATCTCGTCGGGGTCCACCGGCTCGTCGTCGATCTCGCAGACCTTCAGGTACCTGATCCGGCCCTCGTCGGCCGCGTGGTACTGGTGGAGGCCCAGGTCGTGGCTCCCGGTGGCCGCGGTGACCTTGATCGGGATGCTGACCAGGCCGAACGCTATCGCCCCGCTCCAGATCGCCATGGACTCAGGATGACACCGATGCGCGAGCGGCAGGAGTGAAACCTGAGAGTTCCTTCGCTAAACGTCCTAAGCTCGGCACGTGGACCTGCCCGCACCGATGCTGCCCGTCCCCGGACCGCCGCCCGCCGAGGGCGGCTGGTCCTACGAGCGCGAGCACGGCGGCGTCCGCGTCGTCTGCGGCGCCCACGACGGGCGCTGGCGCATGCTCACCCGCTACGGCACCGACCTCGCCGACCGCTTCCCCGAACTCGGCGGCATCGCCGACCTCCGCGGCACCGCCCTCGACGGCGAACTGGTCCTCTCCCCCACCGCCGCGCGCCGCCTCTACACGGACCCGGCCGACGCGGCCCGCCTCGCCGACGCCTACCCCGCCGCGGTCGCCGTCTTCGACGTCCTCGCCCTCAACGGCGTCGACGTCCGCCACGAGCCCTACATCTACCGCCGCATCGTCCTCGACAGCCTCGGCCTCGGCGGCGACAACTGGTGCACCCGCCCCTGGACCAGCGACCCGCCCGCCACTCCCCAAGGCGCCCTCGCCAAACGCCTCGACAGCCCCTACCTCAGCGGCCGCTCCCGCCGCTGGCGCCGCCTCCACCCCGCCCGCCCAAATGCCGAACCCCGCCCAACCGGGCCACGACCCGACTTCGATGAAAGTCGTCTTCGACCAGTGTGGTGACACTCCCCGACGGCGCCTTGAACACCGCATACCCGAGCGCCTCGAACGGTCCGGCGCGCACTTCAGAGGGAGCGGGGGCGGGGGATTCGGTCGATTTCGGGGTCCTTCTTCTTCCACTTGGGGTAGCCCTTGAGGTACTGGCCGGTCTTGTACTCCAGATGGGGGACGGCCTCGATGGGGACGTCGGTGACGTTGGCGGCCCAGGTGATGAAGTCGGGCATGAGGTCGCGGACGGCGCGGACGACGGGGTCGCGGGGTTCGTACTTGCTGGGGAGGTAGCGCTCCAGGAAGACGAAGGAGCTGACGGGGCTGACGGAGAAGCCGTTGAAGCCGTGGAACCAGCACATCTCGTCGATGGCCTTGATGTGCGGCTCGTCGAGCTTGCGGTTGCCGGTGATGAGGTACATCAGGAACGCGCCGTTGCGCAGGGCCTGCTCGTCGTCGGTGGGCTTGACCATCGCGGAGGTGTCGATCTCCAGTTGCGGGAGCATCCGCATGCGCGCCTTCCACAGAGCGCGGACCGACACGAAGCTGAAGTCGAGCTTCGAGGCGTCGCCGCCGACGCAGAAGATGTCCCAGTCCTCCAGTGACCTGAAGGTGCCCTTGAAGACCTCCTCGGGCTCGCACCGGCGCGGCGGGTAGAGCCGGTCGTGGAAGAACGAGTTCCGCTCGATGTGCGGGCCCAGCAGCTCCTCGATGTCGGGGTGGTGGCCGCAGGTGGAGACCATGTCGAAGTGGAAGTCGGAGTAGTCGACGGTGTACGAGAGCGCGAAGTCCCCGCTCGGCGCGCGGAACGACATGAAGTACGTGCGGCAGTCGCCGTACACGTCGCCGGCCTCCCAGCACGCGTCGAGGACGAGCTCCTCGCCGTACCAGCTCGGCGCCGGAATGCCCAGGCGCACAAGGCGTTCCAGGCCCTTGACGGCGGCGCGGCGGCCGCCCGGGGAGTCGGCGAGGTCGGCGAGCGTCGCGAGGCTCGCGGCGGCGTAGGCGTCGGCGCGGTTGACGAAGTACTGCACGGCGACCATCTGGAGCTCGGCCACCGAGACGCCCTGCACCTCGGGGATGGTCGAGTGGAGCCACATGCTCCCGAGGAACGCGGAGATGTTGGCCTCGTTCTTGATGCGGTTCTCGGGGTCCGGGGTCTGGTCGGCCGGCAGGCCGTCGAGGACCCCCATCCACTTCTCGCGGTGCGTCTCGTCCAGCGGCATCGGGTGTCCCCTTCCGGAAGTCCAGGAGTCGAGTATGCCCTCCGACACGGAGCGTACTCAACATCCATGCTGTGCCGAAAGCCCGTTTCGCGGAGGGGACACCGGACCGCGGCCGACGCCCCGGTTCAGGCGGCGTCGAACGCGGCTTGCAGCGCAACGGGGTCGAGCTTCCCCATGCGCAGCATCGCCGCGACCACGGCCTGGGCCTTGACCTGGTTCGGGTCCTTCTGGAGCTCGAACATCAGCGTGGGCGTGACCTGCCACGACAGCCCGAACTTGTCCTTGAGCCACCCGCACGGCCCCTCCTCGCCGCCTTCGGCGAGCCGGGCCCAGAAGTAGTCGACCTCCTCGGCGGTCTCGCAGTGGACCATGAGCGAGACCGAGGTGTTGAACCCCTCCGACGCGCCGCCGTTCAGCGCGATGTACCGCCGCCCGGCCAGTTCGAAGTCGACGGTGAGCACGGTCCCGGGCTCGCCGGGCCCGCCCGTGCCGTTCTCGGTGACCTCCAGGATCTTCCCGTCCTCGAAGATCGAGGTGTAGTGCTCGGCCGCGTCCATCGCCTGGCCGTCGAACCACAGGAACGTCGTGACTTCCTTCATGATCGGCATCCTCCGAATCGATCCGCCGCGCCTCCCTTGAGGAGCGGCCGGTTCCGAAACTACCGATCAGGGCCGCGCCGGTCTTGAACGAAACGAGCGTCCCTCCGCGGCGGTTCACGCGGGCCGCGCATCGCGGCTACCGTTGTAGGCACCGACCTGGGCCGTGTCGGCCCTCGACCCGTGAAAGAGGACTGCCCCGTGGCGAGTACCGCAGAGATCAAGGCTCAGATCCAGTCCGCGATCGAGCAGGCGAACGAGGCGATCGGCCAGATCGGCGCGGCCCAGACGCAGATCGAGACCTCGATCGGCACCGGCAGCGCCGCCACCCAGGACACCTCCAGCGCCCTCCCCGGCGAGGCCCTCGGCCAGTGGCAGCAGGCCAAGGAGCAGCTCGAAGAGGCCGTCACCCTCGTCCTCGCCGCCAACCAGTCCTTCGAGCAGTACGCCAACACCATCTGACGCACGACCGCGCCGCGGCCGGAAGCCCTGTGCTTCCGGCCGCGGTTTGTCGATTTGTCGACACGTTGAGGGACTGCGCGACTCGGGTCATTTCGGTACGATTGGCAGGCAGCCGTCCCCCTCAGCTCGTTGGAGCCGCCCGTGTCGCTGCTGAGCAACCTCATCGCCGAACTCTCCGCGCTCGTCGAACGCAGCCGCGAGTCCCGCGCGAACTTGAAAGGCGCCGCCGACCAGCTCGGACGCGTCTACGAGAAGACCCGGGCCACCACCGTCGGATCTGCCAGCGAGCAGGTCACCGAAGGGCTCGGGCAGCTTCACGGCGGCATCGGGAAGATCGAGGAGGCGCAGCGCCTCCTCAGTGCCGGAGACGGCAAGTGGCAGTCCTACCTGGCAGTCCTCACCAGCGCCTCGGGCGGCGGCACGGTTCCGAGCCCCCGGGCGCGACCGCCGTTATCGGGCTCCGGGAACGGGGTGCCGATTCGCAAGCCGACCCATGACGAGATCCGGCCGCCCTTACCGCGGCGGCACCGACTCGCCCGGATCGATCGCAAGTCCCGGATCAGACCCGATAACACGGTTATCCTGCCTGGCGTCGACGTCGAAGGCGACCTCGACGCGATCCGCACGGGCAAGGCGTCTTGGAATGACAAGACGGGGCGGTACGAACTCAACGGCCGCATCTGGGGCGTACACGGCAATGGAACTGTGTTCCCCGTGTCCGGCACCGGATTCGAGCAGCTCACCCGGGAACAGTTCAAGGCACTCACGGAACTCATCTCCGCTGACCGCCCGGTCGGGGTGTGGCCGAGGAGCCATCTGAAGAACCCGCATATCTCCAAGTCCGATTGGGACCGCGCCGCCGAGGTCTACCAGTACCATCCACGCCACAACCGAGGAGCGCCGTGAGCCCATGGACTACCTGATCAACTTCGCCTCATCCGCGTCCCCCGCGCGGGTGAAAGAGGCGGTCCTCGCCCAGTGGCCGCTCGCTCCTGCCGCCGTGTTCGCCGGAACCATCAGCGAGTTCGACGAATATGAAGGACCGAAGCTTATCGTGCTGATCCAGTCGGGTCTGCGCCCGGGGTCGGATTTCGACACGGAGTTGGACGCCGGCCAGGTCCTCGCCGATCTCCTCGGCGGGTTGAGCGAACTGCACGTGACCACGTTGCTGTGCAAGGCGATCGGCACACGGGCGCTCATCACCGACGGCGGGCGTTCGGACCTGACGTGGATGCTGGTGACCGAGGACGGGTGGCACGGCCGGGTCGTCCTCCGCGACGACATGGAGGACGACGAGATGATCATCGACTATGCGCTCCAACCAGTGCCGTGCGCGCCCGAGATCCCCGTGCGGGAACCGGCGCCCTGGCAGCGCGGCTGGTACGACGACGGCGTGATCCCCACCGCCGGGTACCTCGACATCGACTGAGCCCCTTGTGAGAGCGAAAGGCCGAGGGCCCCGTGCCTGGTGGCGCGGGGCCCTCGGTCGCCGTTCCGGGTAAAGCCCTTTGAACCCGGGGCGGCTGCGGCTCTCGTCGGCGGTTCCTGTGACAGGGGGCGCCGACGCGGCAGAGCCGGGGTCGGGCGCGGTCCGCGGTCCCCGGCGGCTTCTTCTTGGGGACAGCGGTGCGCCCGGCGTCTCAGCGGAGTTTCGCGACCGCCTCGGTGAGGCGGGCGCCGAAGTCGGCGTCGGCCTTGGCGAAGTTGGCGATGGCGCGGTCGGCGATGTCGTCGCGGGTGACCTTGGCGATGAACCCGGCGAGGTTGGCGATGAGGCGGTCCCGCTCGTCGGCGGTCATGAGGCGATAGAGGTCCCCGGCCTGGACGAAGTCGTCGTCCTCGGCGTGGTGCGGGGTCTCCCACTCGCCGGTGGGGCCGGAGACGTGGACCGGGGCCCAGAGGGGCCGACCGGTCTCGGCGGGGCCGCCGAAGGAGTTCGGCTCGTAGTTCTTCGCGCCCGCGTGGCGGCCGTCGTAGCCGAGGCCGTCGCGGTTGCCGTTGCGCGCGGTGGTCGCGTGCGGGCGGTTGACCGGGAGCTGGTCGGCGTTGATGCCGACGCGGTAGCGGTGCGCGTCGCCGTAGGCGAAGAGGCGGCCCTGGAGCATCTTGTCGGGGCTGGGCCCGATGCCGGGGACGAAGTTCGCGGGGCTGAACGCGGACTGCTCGACCTCGGCGAACACGTTGTCGGGGTTGCGGTTCAGCTCCAGCTTGCCGATGGTGATCCGCGGGTAGTCGGCGTTCGGCCAGACCTTGGTGAGGTCGAACGGGTTGAAGCGGTAGGTCGCGGCCTCGGCGGCGGGCATGATCTGGACCTGCACGGTCCACGACGGGTACTCGCCGCGCTCGATGGCCTCGCGGAGGTCGCGCTGGTGGGAGTCGGGGTCCTGCCCGGCGAGGACGGCGGCGTCCTCGGCGGTGAGGTTCTCGATGCCCTGGTCGGTCTTGAAGTGGTACTTCACCCAGAACTGCTCCCCCGCGGCGTTGACCCACTGGTAGGTGTGGGACCCGAAGCCGTCCATGTGCCGGTAGGAGGCGGGGATGCCGCGGTCGCCGAAGAGCCAGGTCACCTGGTGCGTGGACTCGGGCGAGAGGCCCCAGAAGTCCCACACGTTGTCGGCCTCCTGGGAGCCGGTGTAGGGGTCGCGCTTCTGGGTGTGGATGAAGTCGGGGAACTTGATCGCGTCGCGGATGAAGAAGACGGGGGTGTTGTTGCCGACGAGGTCGTAGTTGCCCTCCTCGGTGTAGAACTTCAGCGCGAAGCCGCGGGGGTCGCGGACGGCGTCGGCGGAGCCGAGGTTGCCTGCGACCGTGGAGAAGCGGAGGAACGTCTCGGTCTGCTTGCCGGGCGCGGAGAGGAACGCGGCGCGGGTGTACGCGGTGACGTCGGCGGTCGCGGTGAAGGTGCCGTAGGCGCCGGCCCCGCGGGCGTGGACGACGCGCTCGGGGATGCGCTCGCGGTTGAAGTGGGCGAGCTTGGCGAGGAGGACCTGGTCCTGGACGAGGAGGGGACCGCCGGGTCCGGCGGCCTCGCTCTGGTTGTTGCTGCTGACGGGCGCGCCGGTCTCGGTGGTCAGCGGTCCTGCGGCGGTGTGGTTCTCGGTGCTCACGTGCGAGCCTCCTCTGCGTGCGGCTGGTCCCCGGCTCCGGCGGCGGGCGTTCCTTGCTGGATTCGATCTTAGCTTGGACTTCGTCTAAATCAAGGGCCGGAGGCACGTGACACAGGAAACGAAGGGTCCTGCAAATAATCGAAGGTACCTGTTGTCTTTTGCAGGTACCTTCGTTTATGATGTACGAAGGAGCCTTCGGAGATCCCGGAGGTCCGTACCGAAGGGAAACAGTCATGTACGACGAACATGATGAGAACGACACGGAGCGCACCGACAGAAGCACTGACGGGGCCGCTCCCGCATGGGACGACGAGGAGACCGGCCGCAACCTCGGCGGTCGCCTCGCGTACCTCTTCCTCCTGCTGCGGCGCGGCGACGCGCACCTGCGACGCGGGGACCACCCGCGGGCGGGCGCGTTCCAGGGCCAGGGACGGGTGCTCCACCTGCTCTCGCTCCAGTCGCCGATCGCGCAGAAGGAACTCGCCTACCTGCTGGGCATCCGCTCGCAGTCGCTGGGCGAGCTGCTGGGCAAGCTCGAAGAGGCCGGGCTCGTCCGGCGCGAGCCGAGCCCGGAGGACCGCCGCACCAGCATGGTCGACCTGACCGAGGCGGGGCGCACGGCCGCCGAGCAGCGCGAGGAGACGCCCAGCGCCGACCCGTTCACCGTCCTGAGCGACGAGGAGCAGGACCAGTTGGCCGGGCTCCTCGACCGCGTCATCGGGGCCATGGAGGAGCGGCTGCCGGGCGGCGCCGACGCGCACATGCGCAAGTTCAAGCAGATGGCGTTCGGCTTCGAGGGCCGCGGCGACCACGGCTTCGGACCCGGCTTCGGCCCTGGTTTCGGTCCCGGTTTCGGTCCCGGTTTCGGTCCCGGTTTCGGTCCCGACTTCGGCGAACGGGGCCGACGCGGCCACCGCGGGCACCGCGGCGAGCGCGGCCGTGACCGCGGCGAGCGGGGCGACCGTGAACGCGGCGAACGCCGCGACCGCGACCGCTCCCCGCGCGGTGAGCGACGGGGCCGGTGAGCGCCCCGCTCCCCCGCCTCCGCCCATCAGGGCACTGAGGGCTCCGCGGACGACCGCGGAGCCCTTCGGCGTTGCGCCGCTATGCGACCGCGACGGGCTCGGGGGCCGGGACGGTCGCGGGGACGTTGGCGATGTCGAGGTACACGCGCTCGTACTCGTCCAAGGTGGCGTCGAGGTCGTGGGAGGCGATGAGGTCGAGGCTCGCCTTGCCCATGGCGGTGCGGGTCGGCTCGTCGGCGAGGATCGCGCCGAGGCGCAGCGCCAGCTCGGCGGTGTCGCCGGGCGGGTAGAGCCAGCCGTTGCGCCCGGGGCGCACCAGGTGCGGGAGGGCCATCGCGTCGGCGGCGACGACCGGCTTGCCCGCGGCCATGGCCTCCATGGTCGCGATCGACTGGAGCTCGGCGGTCCCGGGCATGCAGAACACGTGCGCGCGCTGGTTCGCCCGCACCACCTCGTCGTCGGTGACGAACCCGTGGAACACGACCCGGTCGGCGATGCCGAGGTCGGCGGCCTGGCGCTCCAGGCGCGGGCGGGCGCTGCCGTCGCCGACGATCTCGACACGCACGTCCCGCGGGAGGGACGCGGCGGCCGTGAGCAGCTCGTGGACGTTCTTCTCGGATTCGAGGCGGCCCACGAACAGCACGGTCGGGACGGGGGCTGGCCCGGCGGACCCGGCGTACCGCTCGCGGTCGATGCCGCAGGAGATCGCCATGACGGGACGGTCGAGCCCGTTGCGCTCCAGCAGCTCCGCGGCGCGCGGCGTCGGCGTGGTGCACACCGTGGCCCGGTCGTAGACCCGGGCGAGGTCGCGCCAGGCGGCGGCCGCGATGAGGCGGTGGGCCCAGCGCGGGGCGGCGAAGTCCATGAGGTTCTCGGGCATGAAGTGGTTGGTGGCGACCAGGGGCGTGCCCGCGGCGGTCGCCGCGCGCACAGCGGCGCGGCCGACGAGGAAGTGCGCCTGGGTGTGGACCACGTCGGGTTCGATCTCGGCGAGCAGGGCCGGGACGGCCTTCGCGGCGCGCCAGGGCGGGCAGAACCGGAAGTCGGGGTGGAACGGGGTGCGGAGGGCGGCGATCCGGTGGATCGTCACCCCGGCGACGGTCTCGGTGAGCGACGCGGGGCCGGGGCACACGACGTGGACCTCGTGGCCGCGCGAGACCAGGCCGACGGCGAGGCGGTGCGCGAAGTTGGCGGCGCCGTTGACGTCGGGCCAGTACGTGTCGGCGGTGATCGCGATGCGCAGCGGGCCTTCGCGGCGCGCGGCCGCGGAGGCGGCGGTGCGGGCGGGGAGGGCGCGGGCGAGGACCACGAGCCCGGCGACGGCGAGGGCGGCGGGCGCGGCCATCGCGGCGAGCGTCGTCCCGGAGGTCTCGGCGAACGCGAGGCCGCCGATGAGGACCGCGACGAGCGGGTCGACGATCGTGGTGGCGCCCACGGCGGTCGCGGCGGGTCCGGCCGCGTACGCCTTGTGGAGGAGCCAGGCCCCGGCCAGCGCCGCGGCGGCGGCTTCGGCGAGGACGGCGGCGAGCATCTCGGAGGCGATGGGGGCGACGGCGGCCGCGCGGACGAGGGCGGAGGTGAATCCGAAGAGGACGGCCGCGGCGACGGCGAAGAGGAGGGCGCGGCTCGTGCCGGTCGCGAAGCGGGCGGCGAGGGCGGCGGCGGCCGCGGCGAGCAGGGTCCACTGGGCGGCGCCGATGTCGGGGGCGGGGACGACGGCGCCGGTGCCCGAGGCGGACAGGACGGTCAGGCCGACGACGCCGAGGACGCTCATCGCGAGGGCGATGGCGACGGTGCGGGTGAGGGCGACGCCGGTGAGGACGACGGTGAGCACCAGGGCGAGCATGCCGATCGGCTGCACGACGGTGATCGGGGCGAGCGTCAGGGCGATGATGTGGAGTCCGGCGCCGAGGACGACGAGGCCGTTGCCGAGGTACCACTCGGGGGTGCGCAGGATGGTGCGGAGCGCGGACAGGCGCAGGACCGGGCCGGTGGTCGACCGGTGGACGGCCCCGTGCTGGAGGTGGGCGGCGCCGGCCATGCAGCTGGCTCCGGCGGCGGCGAGAACGATGGCCAGGATCAGCATGAGGTCCTCTCAGATCGCGGCACTTGCGGGCCGGGGGTGCGCACGGGTCCGGGACCCGTGATCCGACTCTCGCGGCCGCGGATGAAAACTTCCTAAGAGGCGGTCGGCGGTTTCCCTAAGAACTGGCGCAGCCGCCCGCTGACCGGCAGGCTCACACGCAGTTCCGCGCCGCCCGAGGGGGAGGCGCCCGCTTCGGCGTCGCCGCCGTGGGTGGCGACGACCTGGGCGACGATCGCGAGGCCGAGGCCGGAGCCGGGCATGGAGCGGGCCTCGGCGGCGCGGTAGAACCGCTCGAAGACCTTGGGCCGGTCGGATTCGCCGATGCCGGGGCCTTCGTCGGCGACGAGGAGCACGGCGCGGCTTCCGCTCGCGGAGATGCGAAGGCGCACTTCGACTATCGCGCCCGCGGGGCTCCATTTCGCGGCGTTGTCGAGGAGGTTGAGGACCATGCGGGCGAGGCCGCCGGGCTGGCCGTCCATGACGGCGGTGGCGGTGGAGACGGCGAAGACGATGCCGGGCCAGCGGGCGCGGGCGCGGGTGACCGCGCCGTGGACGACCTCGGCGAGGTCGAGGGGCACGAGCGGCTCGGGGTCGGTGTTCTCCATGGCGAGTTCGACGAGTTCGGCGGTGAGCGCGGTCAGCTCCTCGGCCTGCGTGCCGAGGTCGCGGAGCAGGCGGGCGCGGTCCTCGGCGGCGATGGTGCGGCCGGAGACGGCCTGCGTCTCGGCGTAGGTGAGGAGTTCGACGTTGTTGCGGAGGCTGGTGAGGGGGGTGCGCAGTTCGTGCCCGGCGTCCTGCACGAGCTGCTGCTGGGCGGCCTTCGCGGTGTTCAGCGCGGTCATCATGCGGTTGAACGCCGTTGCGAGCCTGGCGATCTCGTCCTGGCCGTCCACGGTGATGACGGAGTGGAGGTCCTGGGTGCGGGCGACGTCCTCGACGGCGCCGGTGAGGCGGTGGAGGGGGCGCAGGCCGGTGCGGGCGACGCCCCAGCCGACGACGCCGGCCAGGAGCGCGCCGAGGAACCCGACGTAGGCGACGAGGAACAGCAGGTCCTCAAGGACCTCTTCGATGCCGGTGACCAGGCGGGCGACCTGGACGGCGCCGTCGTCGGTGCGGATGGTCGCGACGCGGTAGACGGTCATGTCCCCCGGCCCGGCGTCGGCGATCTCCAGGCCGACGCCGTCGTCGGCGAGCAGGGGCGGGGGCGGGTAGACGCCGCCGAGCCACTGGGAGCCCTCGGTGCTGGCGACGGCGAAGCCGTCCTCGTCGAGGAAGCGGACGATGATCGGCGGGGGCGGGCCGTCGACGGTGAGGAGCCGCTGCGCCTCGGCGGGCAGCTCGTCCATCTCGCGCCAGTCGCTGGCGGGCAGGTCGACGGCGTACATGTCCTGAAGCGCGTCGTCGGGGGTCTCGGCCTGCGCGGCGGTCTCGGCGTCGTTCTGGAGCTGCATGTCGAGGTTCTCGTACATGCGCTTGCGCATCATGTACCAGGCCGAGAGCGACACGACGGCGACGGCGAACATGACGCCGATCGCGGTGAGCAGCGCGACCCGGGCGTGCATGCTCAGCCGCCCCGGGCGGGGCCGCCGCCGCAGCCTCACAGGGCCGCTTCGCGCAGCACGTAGCCGACGCCGCGGACGGTGTGCAGGAGCCGCCGCCCGCCGTCGGCCTCCAGCTTCTTGCGGAGGTACCCCAGGTAGACGTCGAGGCTGTTGGAGCCGCCGCCGTAGTCGAAGCCCCAGACCTGCTCGAACAGGACGGACCGGGTGAGGACCTGGCGCGGGTGGCGCATGAACAGTTCGAGGATCGCGAACTCGGTGCGAGTGAGGCGCACCTGGCGGCCCGCGCGCTCGACCTCGCGGGTGACGGGGTTGAGGGTGAGGTCGTCGAAGCGGTGCTCCGCGGTCTCCTCGGCGAGGGCCTCGGACCTGGTGCGGCGCACCAGGGCCCGCACGCGGGCGAGGAGCTCTTGGAGGGCGAAGGGCTTGGCGAGGTAGTCGTCGGCGCCGGAGTCGAGCCCGGCGACGCGGGCGTTGACGTCGTCGCGCGCGGTGAGCATGAGGACCGGCACGAGGTTGCCTTCGGCGCGGAGCAGGCGGCACGCCTCCAGGCCGTCGAGCACGGGCATGGTCACGTCGAGGACGACGCCGTCGGGGCGGTGCTCCCGGATGGCATCGAGGGCCTCGCGCCCGTTCTTCGCGGTGCGGACCGCGTACCCCTCGAAGCGGAAGGTCCGCGACAGCGAGTCGCACACGGCGTCCTCGTCGTCGGCGATCACGAGCAGCAATTCCACCACCTCCGTCACCGATGCTCTGCCGCCGCGTCGAGCGCGGGGTGAAGCGGCGGCCAACAGAATGCGAAGGATTGTATGGCGCGCGGGCCACCCCGGGCCGCCGAGCGGCGGCGGACCCGGGGCGCGGGGCGTCAGTTGTCGCGGATGCGGTCGTAGCGCCAGGGGATGTAGTTCTGGGCGCGCAGGTTCGCGGTGGTCACCTGGACGTGCCGCATGTCGAGCTCGGGGGTCGCCAGGTCGTAGATCCAGATCTTGCCGCTGGTGGTGCTCCACTTGTGGAACAGCATGCAGTGGTTGTCGTAGGAGTTGACGATGTCGCCGGGCTTGAGCTGGCCCCAGTTGATGCGGGTGCACAGGTCCGGGAGGGTGCGGGTGCTGTGGCCGGGGGTGGCGCTGTGCCAGGCCATGGAGACGAAGCCCGAGCAGTCCTGCCGGTACGTGTGGCCGCCTTCGATGTCGGAGGCGCGGCTGGCGCCGTTGTACTGGATGTTGCGGTTGTACCAGTTCTGCGCGCGCTCGATGACGTCGGCGCGGACGATGTTGCCGAGGTACGCGGCGTTCGCGGGACTCCCGACGGCGATCGCCGGGACGGCCGCCGCGGGGACGAGGGCGGCGGCCTGGAGCAGGCGGCGCCGGGAGAGGTTCGGTCGTTCGGTCATGACGTGCTCCTCTGAGGGGGGTTGGCCGGTACGGGATCGCCCGGCCGGTCCCCCTCATCCTTCGCGGCGGGGCGCGCGGCGGCCAGGCGGAACGACGGCGGGAAACCGGCGGCCCGGGCCGTGGGAACGCGAGGGCCCGCCGACGGGGCGGCCTATCATTGCCGCATGCCCGAAGCCCATGTCAATCTCCGGCCGCTGCGCCTGCGGGCGATGATGTCGCAGGAGGAGCTGGCCCTGAAGGCGGGCGTCGGCACGCGCACGATCCGGGACATCGAGTCGGGGCGCGTGCGGCCGCAGCCGAAGACGCTGCGCCTCATCGTGGACGCCCTGGACCTGGACGAGGACGGCCTCGCGGAGCTGAACGGGGAGCCCGCGGCCCCGCAGGCGACGGCGCCGGTGACGCTCCCCTCCGGCACGGCCCAGTTCACCGGGCGCACCGCGGCCCTCGCGGCCCTCGACGCGGCCCCGCCGCTCGTGGTCCTGACCGGGGTCGGCGGCGTCGGCAAGACCATGCTCGCGCTCCACTGGGGACACCGGTCGGCGGCGCGGTTCCCCGGCGGGCGCATCTACATCGACCTGCGCGGCTTCGGACCCGAGGGGACCGTCATGGACCCCGCCGAGGCCGTCCGCCACCTGCTCGCCTCGCTCGGCGTCGAGGCCGGGCGCCTCCCGGCCGCCCCCGAGGCGCAGATCGCGATGTACCGCAGCGTCATGGGCGCCTCGCGCCGCCTCCTCGTCCTCGACAACGCGCGGGACGCCGCCCAGGTGCGCCCGCTCCTGCCCGACGCCGCGCAGGTCCACACCGTCGTCATCAGCCGCCGCAGGCTCGTCGGGCTCGCCGTCTCGCACGGGGCCGCGGTGGTCGAGGTCGAGGCGTTCGGCACCGGCGAGGCGGGCGAACTGCTGGAGCGGCGGCTCGGGGCCGCCCGGATCGCAGCCGAACCCGAATCGGCGCAGCGGATCACCGACCTGTGCGCCGGACTCCCGCTGGCGCTCGCCATCGCCGCCGCCAGGGCCGCGGCGCAGCCGTTCCTGCCGCTGGGGGCCGTCGCCGAGGAACTGGAGCGCTCGCGGCTCGACGCGCTCGCGGTGGACGAGGACTCGGTGGACCTGCGGGCCGTGTTCTCCTGGTCCTACCGTGCGCTCGAACCCGACGCGGCCCGCCTGTTCCGGCTGCTCAGCCTCGTCCCCGGGCCCGACTTCGGGCCCGACGCCGCCGCCGCGCTCCACGGCGGCCCCGAGGCCGCCCGCGCGTTCCGCGCGCTCATCGAAGGCCACCTCGTGGAACCGGATGGCGGCGGCCGGTACCGCCTCCACGACCTCATCCGCCTCTACGCCGCCGAACTCCTCGACGCCGAATCGCCGCGGCAGGACCGCGACGCGGCCCTGGACCGCCTGCTCGACTGGTACCTCCAGAGCGCGGGCGCGTGCCGCTCCGCGCTCTACGGGGCCATGGTCGGCCTCCCGCTGCCCGAGCCGCTCCACCCGTACGCCGCGCCCGCGGACCCCGCGCAGTGGCTCGCCGCGGAGTGGGAGAACCTCTGCGCCGCAGTCGAATACGCCGCCGAGCAGGGACGGGCGCCGTTCACGTGGCTCATGGCCGACGTGGTCCGCGGATACGCCTGGCTCAACATGCTCGGCGCCGACGGCGCCCGCCTCAGCCGCAGGGCCCTCGAAGCGGCCACCGCCGCCGACGACCCGCTCGGGCACGCCGCCGCCGCGATGGCGCTCGGCTGCTCCCTGCTGCGCCTCACCGAGTACGACGAGGCCATCGCCCACCTGCGCGAAGCCGCAGCCTATGCGCGCCGGGCGGACTGGCCCGCGGGCGCGGCCTCGGCCGAAGGCAACCTCGCCGTCGCCTGCTACCACCGCGGCCGGATGCCCGAAGGTCTCGCCCACGCGCAGAACGCCCTCCACGCCTACCGCGAGATCGGCGAGCAGCGCGCCGAGACCACCAACCTGCACTGGCTCGGCCTCTTCCACTCCCTCCTCGGCGAACTCGACACCGGCATCGGGTACCTCGAACAGGCCGTCAAGCTCACCAAGGGCGCGGGCAACGACGCGATGAGCGCCATCGTGCTCACCCACCTCGCCGAGATCGAGGGCTTCCGCGGACGCCTCGACATCGCGAACGCCCACCTGGAGGAGGCCGCCGCGCTCCTCGGCGGCACCGCCCGCATCGACAAGACCGGCGACCTGCCCGGTGTGCGCGCCCGGCTCCTCCTCACCGCCGGGCGGACCGGTGAGGCCCGCGAGCTGGCGGCGCAGGTCGTGGGCGAGCGGACCGAGGCGGCCGACCACCGCATCAGGGCCGCGGGCATGGTCACGCTCGCGGCGGCCTGCGACGCCGAAGGGGACGCGGCCGAGGCGGTGGAGCTGTACGACCGCGTGCTCGCCATGACCGAGCACGACGCCACCGTGTTCCACCGCGTGGAGGCGCTGGCGGGCCGGGCGTCCGCGCTGCTCCACAACGGGGACCCCGAGGCCGGGGCGGCCGCCGAGCTGGCGCACCGGACCGCGCGGGACGCGGGCTACCGGTTCCTCGAAGGGCGCGCGCTCAACGTCCTCGCCGCGGTCGACCTGGACGCGGGCCGCACCGACGCCGCCGCCGAGCGGGCCCGCGAGGCCCTGGTCATCCACCGCGAGACCGGGCACGGCCCCGGCGAGGCCGTCTCACTCCAGCTCCTGGCGGACTGCGCCCAGGCGCAGTAACCCGCAGGAGGAAGTCCGCGAGGAGGACACCGCCGAACTGTCAGCGCACCCGCGGGGCACCGGAGGTGTTGAGGCCGAGTTCGAAGCGGCTCCAGAGGAACCGCTGGACGAGGAGGGTGCCGATCCCGGCGACGACGAGCCCGGCGAGGTTGACGCCGAGCTGGATCAGGGACGCGCCGACCTCGTCCCAGTGCGCGAGGGCGATGGCGACGGCGATGTTCCCGGCCGCGGGGACGGTGGTGACGGAGATGAAGACGCCGACGAGGGCCTGGGACTTGCGGGCGGTCATCGAGAGGATGCCGGCGACCCCGGCGAGGACGGCGACGATGAAGGACCACCGGTCGGGGTGGATGATGAAGCTGGTCAGGGGCCGGTCGTCGAGCATGGTCGGCTCGATCCAGCCGAAGACGCGGCTGAGGGCGGCGCACGCGAGGGTCACGGCGACGGCGACCGCGAACCCGACGAGGAGGGTGCGGGCGGCTCGGCCGATGAGCGGCAGGTCCCGTTGCAGCGCACCGAAGCAGAACGCGGCGACGGGCCCGAAGTCGGGACCCAGGACCATCGCGCCGACGATGAGGATCGGCTGGTCGAGGAGGGCCCCGATGGCCGCGATCTGCACGGCGAGCGCCAGGAACACCAGGTAGGACCAGGTCAGGCGGGTCTCGGCGGCGGTGCGCGCGGCGAGTTCCTCCCAGATGACGGCGTCCTCGGAGTGGCCCGGGGCGTCCGCTTCGGCCTTGTCGGCGGCGTCGGAGATCGACAGGTCGATCTCCTCGACGGTGATCGCGCCGGTCTCCTTGAGGCCCAGGGCCCGCAGGTCGGCGAGGATCTCGTTGGCGCCCTCGCGGGCCACGTCGAACTCGACGCAGTCCCCGGGCGGGTCGACCGCCGCGCCGGGCAGGCGGATCACGTTGGCGACGGCGGGGCAGTCGACGGCGGTGGTGAGGACCTCGCCGGTCAGCGCGGCCGGGGTGATGACTCGGACATGCAGCACACGGGGCATTGTGCCCCATGGCGCCCACCCGGCCGCGGACCGGCGGGCCTCAGTGGGCGGTCTTGCCGCGGCCCGAGGTGATCGCCTCGGCGACGCCGATGAGCAGCACGGACGCGATGACCGCGACGATGAAGCCCAGGATGTTCAGCTCCCAGATGTCCCCGGTGCCGAGCAGGTTGGCGATGGTGCCGCCGATGACCGATCCGACGAGGCCGAGCACGAGTGTGGCGATGATGCCGAGCGACTGCTTGCCGGGTTTGATGAGGCGCGCGAGCGCACCGATGACGAGTCCGGCGACGATGAATCCGATCATGGCGACCTCCCGTGGTCTGTGGATCGTGGTCTCTCCTCTGTTCCCCCGCCGCGCGGATTTCACACCCGCGCCGGTCTCACGCCCTGCGCCTCGCGGCGAGGAGCAGGCCCGCGCCGACGACGAGGAACACCAGGGCCGCGGTCGCGGCGTAGCGGAGGTCGGTGCCGGTCACGGTGAGGACCGGGCCGTCCCAGGCGTTGACGACGACGGCGTCGTCGCAGGTCGCGGCGTCGCAGGCGGCGACGGTGAACGTGCCGCCGTCGGCGCCGTTCACGGTGAGCGCCGTGCGGTCGGCGCCGCCGTCGCCGGGCTCGGTGAGCGTGCAGTCCGCGCCGACCGGGAGGTCGGTGTAGACGGCGGTGCCGCCGCCGGTGATCGTGCGCTCAGAGCCGCCGGGGACGTTCACCGCAGCGCCGCCCAGGGTGCAGTCGAGGTCGATGGTGAAGTCGTCGCCGTCGTGGTCGGTGGCGCCCGCGCCGGCGAGGCGCTTGGCGACCGCGAGGCCGCCGAGGTCGAACCGGTTGGTCACGGTGATCTCGGCGGTGTCGCGGCGCGGGATCGTCGCCGGGCCGCCGGAGACGGTGACCTCGGCGGCGCCTCCGGTCTGCGTCTCGGTCGCGGTGCAGACCGCGCCGGTCGGCAGGCCCTCGTAGAGCGCGGGCTCGTCGGCGGTGAACTCGCGGGTCGGGCCGCCGGGGATCGTCACGTCGAGGACGCCTTCGCCGGTGTCGAAGTCGCAGTCCAGCGAGACGGTGAAGGGCCCGGCGCCGTACAGGTCGGCGCCTTCGCCGGTGACCTCCTTGACGACCCGCAGCGAGCCGGAGGAGAGCACGTTGACCGCGTGCATCTCCGCGGTCGTGCCGGAGCCGATCGTGACGGTGTCCGGCATGATCGCCGAGAACGTCGCGCCGCCCTTGCCGGTCTCGACCGCGGTGCACACCGCGCCCTCGGGGAGGTCGGTGATCGTCGCGTCGAGCGGCCGGGTGCCGCCGAGGACGACCGCGCCCTCGTAGACGGTGCGGTCGCCGGTGGCGTCGTCGAGCGTGCAGGTGACCTCGATCGTGAAGGGGCCGGGCGTGACCGGGCCGGTGCCGGAGCCGAAGACCTTCTTGAGGAGGCTCAGCGAGCCGGTGCCGAAGGTGTTCAACATGGTCGCGATGTTGACGGTGCCGTCCGCGTCCGGCGAGAGCGTGAGGTCGGCGCTGGGGCCGTCGGTGGTGACGGTGTTGCCGCCGTCGTCCACGGTGATGGAGACGTCGGCGCCCTTGCCGTCGGTCTCGGCGACGGTGCATTCCGCGCCCGCGGGCAGGCCCGTGAACTCGGCGCTGCCGCCGCCGGTCAGCTCGGCGGTCATCGGGTCGTCGGCGCTGTGCCCGGTCGCGTAGACCGGCTCGCCGAGGAACGTGCAGTCGACGCGGATGGTGAAGGGCCCGTAGGTGATCGGGTCGCCGTTCTGGTCGACGGCGGTGGAGTTCACCTGCTTGCGGACGACAAGTCCGGCGAAGTCGTAGGTGTTCACGGCGACGATGGTGAGCGGGTCGTCGGTCTCGCGGGTGACGGTGACGGTGGTGGCCTCGAAGGAGGTGGCGCCGTTCGCGTCGTCCTCGGTGACGGTGCATTCGGCGCCGTACGGGAGGTCGGTGACGGTGACCGTCTCACCGGCCCTCACGGTCTGCACGGCGTCGTCGCCGAGGGGCACCTCCCCCTCGACGCGGGTGCCGACCGCCGATCGGCACGTCAGGTTGAGCACGAACTCGTCCGGCGCGAACGCCGCGCCGTCGCCGGTGACCTCCTTGCGGATCGCGAGGTGCCCGGTGGCGAGGGCGACGCCGACGCGCTCGCCTTCGGTGAGCGGCAGGACGGTGCCCCGGTCGGTCGTGCCGCCGACGGACGCGGAGTTCCACGCGAGGGTGTCGGGACCGGCCGTGGCCGAGAACGGCGGCGCGGTCATGCGGAACTCGAACCCGATCTTGTCGAGCGGCATGAACTCGTGGCCCGCGGGGAAGACCGCCTCGTACCGCAGCGCCGTGATGCGGTCGAGCACCGCATCGGTGAACGCGGGGCCGCCGAACTGCGGAAACAGCGTCCAGTCCCCGTCCGGGCAGGCGACCACGCGGGTGCGGGTGCACGGGTCGGTGCTGTCGGCCCAGTACAGGCGCAGCACGGTGCCCGGCGGGACGGGCGTGGTCATGCGCGCGGTGCCCTCGAACAGCGGGCGCCACTGCGAGCCGCGCTGGTTCGGGTTGATCGCCCCGGTGTCGCCGGGCGTGGGGAGCTGGTCGAAGCCGGTGACCTGGCGCAGGCCGAGGTTGCCGGAGTTGGTGGCCTCGAAGCGCCACCAGTGGTCGCCGCCGGGCTTGAGGATCGGGACGCACGGCGACTTGTAGAACCCGGCCGCGTCCGGCGTGCAGTCGGCGGCGTCGGTGTTCGGGTCCGTGGAGAGGTTCCCCAGCTCGTCGTCCTCGGCCATGACGGTCTTGACCGAGCGCATGGAGGCCGCGGAGGTGACGGTGACCGAGGCGGTGGCCTTGCACTCGCCGGTGGCCGGGTCCAGGGTGCCGTCGCACTCGTCCCAGGGCCGGTCGCCGCTGACGCCGACGGTGTTGGCGACGACGGTGCCCGCGGCGACGCCGGGCCGCACCGTCAACTGGATCGTGATCGTGTAGGTCTGGCCCACTTCGAGGACCGAGCCCGGCGGGAACGTGAACCGGATCTGCTCGACGTTCCCGGTGACGTCGGGCGCGACGTCGGCGGCGTCGGTCGGCAGGGCCGGGCCGCTCGGCGGCTCGGGCGCGTCGCCCGCGAGCGCGTAAGCGAACGCGCCCTCGCCGCCCGGATGGGCGTCCTCGTCCCACCTGAGCTGGGCCCCGGTGGCGTCGGTGGGGAGCACGTCGGTGATCACGGGGTCCACGATCGCGCGGCTGCCGGTGTTGGTGACCTGGAGCGTGTACGGGACGGTCGCGGAGGGGGCCTTGACGCCGCCGTCCACTGCGCCGTCGGCGAGCTTGACGACCTTGACGGAGTTGTCGACGTGCCGGTACAGGACCGTGGCGGTCGCGGAGTCCTCGGCGCTCACCGGTTGGCCGTCCACGATGACCGCGCCCTTGGCGACGACGTCCACGGTGTTGGTGGCGATGCCCGCGGCGGTCTCGCCGGGGGCCGGGTCGTTGCCGGTGAGGTCGGACTGGACCGGGCCGCCGGTGCGCAGGTCGTCGCGGCGGACGAGCGAGACGTTGACGGCCTGGAGCGGGTTCGCCGGGTTCTCCCAGATCTTCCCGTCGGCGCGGGTGAAGGTGAACCGCAGGCCCTGCACGTCGGCGGCGGCGACGCCGGCGGGCAGCGCGAGCGAGGTCGCGGGGGCGCCGTTCGTCCAGGCGCCGCCGGTGACGGCGACGCCGGAGCCGGTGTCGGTGAACGTGCCGCCGGTGAAGGCGTCCACTTGGACGCGGTCGATCGGGGCCGTGAACCGGAACGTGCCGAAGCCGGAGAAGTCGTACTGGTTCCACAGCAGCGGCTCGTCGTCGGTGAGCGTCATGAGGTTCGTGCGGGTGGTGCCGCCGGGCCTGCCGGTGACGGTCATCGTGACCGGGCCGTTGGAGGGCTCCACGATCTGGCTGGGGCTGAAGGACTTCCCGGCGGTGACGGTGATGTCGATGCCGGTGAGGACGATCGTGGCGTCGTCGGTGGCGGTCGGCTTGTCCTCGTCGGTGCCGCCGAGGTCGGCGACCTTGGCCTGCACGTCGTTCGCGACGGGCGAGTCGGCGGTGGTGACCGCGTCCCCGGAGGACCGGTGCGCGGCGCGCAGGCGCAGGTCGAGGACGAGGTCCGCGGTGGCGCCCGCGTCTATGCGGCCGTCGTGCGAGACGGTGATCCCCACGGCGTCGGCCAGCTCGGCCTCGGTGAGCGCCAGGGCCTCGTCCACGGTGTACGCGCCGGTCGTCCCGTCGGCGAACGTGAGCGTGACGGTGGTGGCGGTGGTTCCTTCGGGGACGGTGATCGACACGATCTGCTTGAGGTCGAAGACGTCGAACGGGTCGTCGGTGGTCGGTTCGGCGATGGTGAGGTTGTCGACCTTCGCGGCGGTGCGGTTGTGCGCGGTGATGGAGACGCGCCCGGACGGGTAGCTCGCGGGGTCGGTGCCCGTGGGCGGGATGCCGAGGGGCCCGCCGGTCCAGCTCTTGGCGACGTCGACGTTCAGGGGCACGTCGATGATGAGCACGTCGTCGGCGCCGGTGTCGGTGACGACCTGGTCGCCGCCGGTGGAGCCGGTGGCGCGGGCGGTGTCGTGGACCTCGCCGGGCGATCCGGCCACGTTGTACTCGCGGGAGCCCAGGACCGGGTCGGGGTCGGCCTGCGGGTCGCGGACCTCGTCGCGGATCTGGAAGGTGAGGCGCAGGGCGCGGTCGTTGCCGCTGGAGCGCGAGACGCCGTCGCCGACCTGCGGGAGGGTTGGGTCGGTGCCGATGCGGTCGGCGCGGGTGGGGCTCTCGGTGAAGACAAGGCGGACGCTGGTGGTCGTGGCCTGCTCGTCGGCGGTGAGCGTGTAGCCGGGGAAGGTCCCGTCGCACGCGTCGGGGCAGGGGTCGCCGGCGGCGCGGACCCAGGCGGTGCCGTTCCACAGTTCGACGCGGTCGACGGCGTCGTAGGTGAGCCAGGGATCGTCGGCGGCGCTGATGGCGTCGATCGCGACGAGGTCGAAGGCGTTGAAGAAGGAGTCGCCGACGGCGGTGGTCTCGGGGTCGGCGACGTCGGAGACCACGACCTGGTCGAGGCCGGAGTAGCCGCCGGTGGACCAGTTGATCTGCGCGTCGATCCGGTCGCCGGAGCGGGCGGTGATGGTCTTGCCCGCGCCGGGCTGGGGTTCGAGGAAGGTCTTGTCGATGAGGGAGCCTTCGCCGGGGGTGACCGGGTTCAGGCCGACGGTGGCGCAGGCGTCGTCGGGGCGGGGCGCGGTGACGTCGTCGTTCGAGGCGCCGGCGGAGGCGCAGTCGGTGACGGTCTCGTCGGTCCCGGCGACGTCGCCGGAGCCGTCGCGCTTCTGGTCGCGCAGGGCCGCTTGGAAGTTCGGGGACACGGAGGTGCCGGGCTCGAAGCCGTCGGGGTCGGCGTAGTCGAATTTCAGGCCCTGGATGGAGTCCTGGAGGTCGGCGGGGATCGGGATGTTGACGACGGCCGCGCCTTGGAGGTCTTCGGCGCCGGGCAGGACGATCCATTGGGCGCCGTCCCAGTAGGAGACGGTGAGGGTCGCGCCCGAGGGGATCGCGGTCTGGGTGATCGCGGTGGCGTTGAAGCTGTTCCAGAACGGGTCCGGGTCGGGGTTCGGCGGGACGGTGGCGGGGTCCTGGACGACGATGTGGGTGGCGTCGGCGGTGGAGGTCGGGAACGGGGAGACGCGGGACGGGAGCTGGACGACGACCTTCTCTCCCGTGACGGAGTTGATCTCGGTGGGGGTGATGCGCTTGCCGACCTCGACGGCGAGGCGCTCGGCGAGGGTGGTGAGCGTGTCGGAGGCGGTCGCGGAGCCGGTGTCGTCGCCTTCGGCGACCTCGACGAGGACCTGGTTGGCGTGGGCGACCTCGTCGGCGGTCTGGTCGGGGTCGGTGTCGACGGTGAAGGGGATGGTGGCCTGGGCCCCGGTGATGATGTCGCCGGTGAAGACGACGGTGAAGCCGGTGACCGTGCCGTTCGGCGCGGGGAGCGTGTCGGGGTCGGCGGCGGTGAGGGTCTCGGTGGTGCCGTCGTCGTAGGTGTAGGTGACGGTGGCGGCGGTGGCGCCGCTGGGCCAGGCGACGCCGTCGGTGAAGCCGGTGAAGGTGAGGCCGTTCTCGAACGGGTTGGGGGTGGACGGGTCGGGTTCGGTGACGGTCATGGTGTCGGCCGCGGTCCCGGTGTTCGTGCCGGTGAGGGTGACGGTGGAGGGGTCTCCGGCGGCGACGGGGTCGGGGTCGAAGGTCTTGGTCGCGGCGGCGGCGATGTCGAGGGGGACGATCGTGTAGTCGGCGTCGGCGTCGCCGGTGGCGGTCTGGCCTTCGGCGGCGGTCTCGGCGGTGACGGTGTTGTTCACGGCGGTCTGGGCGTCGATGTCGGTGACGTTGTCGCGCTGGACGAGGTCGATCTGGACGCCCGCGGTCCCACCCGCGGGGAACGGGTCGCCGCTGGAGTTGGTGTACGTGAGGCGCACGCCGCGCACGTCGGCCGCGTCCACGCCGTCCGGCAGGACCGCTTCGGGTCCGGGGGTGCCCGCGACCCAGGCGCCGTCCACCCAGACCTCGACGAGGACCTGGTCCGCGCCGTCGGGGAGGGTGGTGTCGCCGAAGCCGGTGAAGGCGAGGTAGTCGAAGGGGTTGGGGTCGGCGGCGGGGTCGGTCGGGTCGGTGATCGTGAGGGACTCGATGTCGCCGTTGGACTTGTCGGTGGCGCCGAGGGTGAGGGTGGTGGGGGTGCCGGGCCGGGCGACGGCCTGGTCGGGGTCGAAGGACTTGGTCGCCTCGACGGCGAGTTCGAGGGGCACCGAGGGCGTGACGGTGGCGCTGTCACTGGCCGAGGGGGCGTTGGAGGCGGCGACGGCGGCGTTGTTGGTGACCGGGACGCCGTCGGCGGAGTGCGGCAGGTCGGGGTCGACCTGGACCTGGATCTGCACGGTCGCGGTCGCACCCGCGGCGAGGCCCTTGGTGCCGTCGCTGAAGGTCTGGTCGAACACGATGGTGACGGTCTGGCCGTCCACGGTGGAGGTGCCGGTGCCGCCGGTGACCTGCGGGGAGCCCTGGACGAGGAACTCGGAGGGGATGACGTCGGTGAGCGTCGCGTCGGCGCAGCTCGGCGTGAAGGAGGTGCAGCCGATGACGACGGTGTACGTGAAGGTCTCTCCGGGCTGGACGGTCTCGACCGAGGCGGTCTTGGTGAGCGTGAGCGTCCCGTCCTGCTGGGCCGAGGCCGAGGTGGCCGGGACGAGCAGCATGACCAGGCCCACCGACAACGCGAGGACCGCGGCCGCCGTCTTCCGTCCGAACGACCGCATGGACACCTCCGCTATCGACGACCGGCCACTGTGCACAGGGCACGACTCACGGGACGATATCACTCTCGGTGACCAATTGCCGTCGTAAAGTGCGTTCCGTCCCCCCGGCCGCGTTCTCGCGTCCTCGCCGCGCGGGTGCATAATTGACGTATCAGTTACCCGGAACCGGAGGTCGCCCATGTCGCAGCGCAGAGGCCGCACCGCGCTCACCCGCACCGAGCTCGACAGCTGGCGCGTGTTCGTCGAGACCACCGAGGACCTGCGCGCGACGCTGGCCGGGCGGCTCCAGTCCGAGAGCGGGATCTCGGCCGGGGACTACCGGGTGCTGCTGGAGCTGAGCGAGGCCCCCGGGCGGCGCCTGCGGTCCTCGCACCTGGCCGACGCGATCGGCTGGGAGCGCAGCCGCCTCTCGCACCACCTGGGGCGGATGGAGAAGCGGGGCCTGATCCGGCGCGAGGCCGCCGCGGGCGACAACCGCGGGGCCGAGGCCGTGCTCACCAACGAGGGGCGCGACGCGCTGCGCCGCTCCAGCGTGCCGCACTTCCACGCCATCCGGGAGCTGTTCCTCGACGCGCTCACCCCGGCGCAGCTCGCCGCGGCCCGGGACGTGGCCGAGACGCTCCGGGACCACCTCGCCGCGCTGGAGCGGCCGGGGGTGTCGCGCGCCGCACTCGGGCCCGAATAGTTGACGCGTCATGGACAGGCTTCTATGATTGACACGTCAACCAGTTTCCGGCCCCGGGCCGGGCGAAGGAGCGCACCGTGAACGCCATCGAGTTCGGCATCGACAGCTTCGGGGACCTGCCCCGCGACGAGCAGGGCGAGGTCGTGTCCTACGCGGAGGCCATCCGCGCCACCGTCGAGGAGGCCGTGGTCGCCGACCAGGCCGGCGTCGACGTCGTGGCCCTCGGCGAGCACCACCGGCCCGAGTTCGCGATCTCCTCCCCCGAGACCGTCCTCGCCGGGATCGCCGCCAAGACCGAGCGCATCCGCCTCTCCTCGGGCGTGACCGTCCTCAGCTCCGACGACCCCGTGCGGGTCTTCCAGCGGTTCGCCACCGTCGACGCGCTCTCGAACGGGCGCGCGGAGATCATCCTCGGCCGCGGCTCCTTCACCGAGTCGTTCCCGCTGTTCGGGTACGACATGGCCGACTACGACGTGCTGTTCGAGGAGAAGATCGACCTGTTCCACAAGCTGCTCGACGAGCGGCCCGTGACGTGGAAGGGCACGCAGCGCGCGACCCTGGTCGACCAGGACGTGTTCCCCAAGACCGAATCGGGCCGCCTGCCCACCTGGGTCGGCGTCGGCGGCAGCCCGCAGTCGGTCGTGCGCACCGCGAAGTACGGCTTCCGGCTCATGCTCGCCGTCATCGGCGGCCCCGCCGACCGCTTCGCGCCCTACGTCGACCTGTACCGCCGCGCCGCCGACCAGCTCGGGACCACCGCCTACCCGGTCGGCCTCCACTCCCCCGGCTTCATCGCCGACACCGACGAGGAGGCCAAGGAGCTGTTCTACCCCGGCTACAAGGTCGTGCGCGACCGCATCGGGGCGCTCCGCGGCTGGCAGCCGCTGCGCCGCGAGGAGTTCGACAGCGAGGTCGCCCGCGGGTCGCTCTACATCGGCTCGCCCGAGACGGTGGCCCGCAAGATCGCCGGGGCCGTCCAGGCGCTCGACGTCGGCCGCTTCGACCTCATCTACTCCGCGGGCGGCGCGATGTCCGCGAGCGCGCGCCTGCGCGCCGTGGAGCTGTACGGCGACAAGGTGGTCCCGATGGTGAAGGACCTCCTGGCGGACGGTTCGCGATGAGCGGCCCGCAGACCGTGGGCGTCCTCGGCGCGGGCAAAGTGGGCACCGTCCTCGCCCGCCTCGCGGTCGCCGCCGGGTACCGGGTCCGCATCGCCGGCTCGGGCGACCCCGCGAAGATCGCGCTCACCGTCGAGGTCCTCGTGCCCGGCGCGGAGGCGGTTGCCCCCGACGAGGCCGTGCGCGGGGCCGACATCGTGGTCCTCGCGCTGCCGTTGGGCAAGTTCCGCGCGATCCCGGACCCGGGCGGCGCGCTGGTCGTGGACGCCATGAACCACTGGTGGGAGGTCGACGGCCCGCGCGAGCGCGTCCTCGACCCGGGCGTCACCTCCAGCGAGGCCGTGCGCAAGCACCTCGGCGCGGACCGGTACGTCAAGGCGTTCAACCACATGGGGTACCACGACCTCCAGGCCGAGGCCCGCCCCGCGGGGGCGCCGGGCCGCAAGGCGATCGCCGTCGCGGGCGACGACGACGCCGACACCGCGGCCGCCGCGTCCTTCGTGGACGCGCTGGGCTTCGACCCGGTCGTCGCGGGGCCCCTGGCAGAGGGCGCCCGCATGGAGCCGGGCAGTCCGGTGTTCGGCGCGAACGTCGAGGCGGACGAGCTGCGGAGGCTCCTCGGGGGCTGAGGTCCTCCGGCGGTCCGGCCCGGGGCTCAGTGCTGCGGGCCCATGCCCGTGAAGGCGAGCTGGAACAGCCGCCGCGCCTGCGCGGCGGGGTCCGGGTAGTGCTCGGTGGCCATCGCGATGCCCGCGATGAGCGCGAGCAGATCGGCCAGGGTGACCTCGGGCGACACCGCGCCGTCCCGCACGGCGTCCCGCAGCAGCGGCGCGGCCGCGTCCTCCAGCGTCGCCGCGCACCCGTTGACGTGCGCGGGCTCGACTTCGACGCCGCCGGGGACCAGGACGGCCGCCAGGCCCCGGGCGGTCGCCGAGTAGTCGACCACCTCGTTGAGCCATTCCAGCAGCGCCGACCGGCTCTCGCCGGTGCCGGACAGCGCCCGCGCCCGCTCGCTCAGGTCCTCGATGCGCTGGTGGGACACGGCTTCCAGGAGCGCCCGGCGGGTCGGGAAGTGCCGCCGGACCGTCGCCGACCCCACGCCCGCGACGCGCGCGATCTGCTCCAGGGACGCGTTCGCGCCGTGCTCGGCGACCTCGTCGACGGCCACGGCGAGGATGCGCCGGTAGTTGCGCCGCGCGTCGGCGCGCTGCCCGTCGGACATCGCTCCACCTCCAGGTTTGCTAAACGGCGGGGTCCGCCATATCATAGCCGGAGAAAAACGGCGGACCCCGCCGTTTCTGATCCGAGGAGACCCATGACCACTCCCACCGCACCCGTCCTCGTCACCGGCGCGACCGGCAGGCAGGGCGGCGCGACCGCCCGGTCCCTGCTCGCCGCCGGCGTCCCCGTCCGCGCCCTCGTGCGCGACCCGGACGCCGACCGCGCCCGGGAGCTCCAGGCCCGCGGCGTCGAACTCGTCGCGGGCGACCTGCGCGACCGCGACTCGATCGTCCGCGCCGCGACGGGCGCCCGCGCCGTGTTCTCCGTGCAGATGCCCGCCGCGGGGTCCGACGGATTCGACTTCGCGGGCGAGGTCGTCCAGGGCGTCAACCTCATCGAGGGCGCGCTCGCCGCCGGGGTGCCCCAGTTCGTGCACACCTCCGTCAGCGGGGCCGGGCAGCACACCGAGGTCCCCGGCTGGGACGAGGGGCGCTGGGACTACATGGCGCCGACGCTCGGCGCCAAGGCCGCTGTCCAGGACCGGCTCCGCGAGGCCGGGTTCGCGCACTGGACGCTGCTCAAGCCCGCGTTCTTCATGGAGAACTTCCTGCCGTCCATGGCGTTCCTGTTCCCCCGCGGCCTCGACGGCGGCCTGGTGAGCGTCCTCCACCCGCACACCCGCCTGTCGCTCATCGCGGCGGACGACGTCGGCGCGGCCGCGGCGGCGGCCCTCGCCGAGCCCGGGCGCCTCGACGGCGTCGAACTGGAACTCGCGGGCGACTTCCTGTCGATGGACGAGATCGCCGAGACGCTGTCCGCCGCGCTGGGTCGGCGGTTCGCGGCGCCCGACATGGACGAGGCGGAGGCGCTGGCCGCAGGGATGCCGCCGATGGGCGCGTCGCACCAGTGGATGAACGACGTCAGCCAGCCCGCGCGGCCGGAGTTCGCGAGGGCGCTCGGCCTGCCGCTCACCGATTTCGCGACCTGGACGAAGCGGCACCTGGCGACCTGACGCGTCGAGCCGCGGAGGGCCGGGGCCCTCCGCGGCTCATCGCGCGTGTCGTGCGGGGTCAGCCGAACTGGCAGCAGGTGTTGTAGCCCCTGGCGGTCCAGAAGCTTGTCGGGTTGGGGTTGGTGAGCGTGGGGTCGCCGACGCTCGGGGCCGCCGCGGTCTGGCGGCCGTTGCGCATCTCGACGTGCGTGTGCGCGCCGCCGGAGGAGCTGATGCCGCGCCAGTCCTCGACGCCGATCTTCTGTCCTACAGAGATGGTCGCGCCGACGCCGACCGTCGGGTCCAGGTGCAGGTAGACGACGGTCTTGTCCAGGCTGGAGTTGTAGACGGCGAGGGTCGACAGGCCGCCGGAGCCGCGGGAGCCCTCGGTCATGCGGACCACCGTGCCGGAGACCGGCGCGTACACCGAGGCGCCGACGGCGTGCGCGATGTCCACGCCCTCATGGCGTCCCGAGGTGGTGGTGTAGCCGTCGAAGTACGCGGTGATGCTCGCCGAGGACGAGTGGTAGACGGCGTATTCGAGGTTGTCGGTGGCGTCGCCGCTGACGCCGACGAGGTGCCCGGCGTTCTCGTTCTTCAGGTAGGCGCGGAGGTTCGCCTCGGCTCCCGGGCTGAAGTTGTCGATCGGGCCGCTGTAGCCGCTGTTGTAGAAGACGGTGACGTACCGGCCGGTGCGGTTCCAGGCGGAGGCGGCGTTGTTCTTGACGCACTGGCCCTGGCCGGCGCCCGCGCCGATGTACACGTAGCAGCCCGAGCCGGTGCCGTAGTCGCTGATCGACCCGGCGAAGTCGCTCACCGAGCCGGACGTGTCGCTGTTGTAGTAGAGGCAGAACTCTCCGGACTCGCACACGCCGTTGCGCGCCGTCGCGGCCTGCGCGGGCGCGATCCCGGCGAGGGCCGCGGCGACGCCCATGAGCGCCGCCGCGAAGACCGCGAGCAGGGTGTGCCGCTTCGATCTGATCCAACTCATGACTGCTCCTTGCGGAAGGGGGTAGGAAGGAGGCCGCATTCAGGATGTGACAGGAATCTTCACAAGTCAAGAAGTCCATGAAGGAATTCTTCGTGTCGAAGCCGGAAACCCTAGCGCGCGGACGACGACCGACATGGCCGGCCTTCGAAGACCGCTCGAAATTGATCTGCTACTTGAGTTACAACAGGCATACAAAGTGACCCGTGCGACCTATTAGAGTCGCAATCATTGAACACTATTTACAATATCCAAGGCCATCAGACTTGAACGTTGACATGCCCTCAGCAGCACTCGCCATGCCAATCACACACAGATGATGTCCGATGCCGCCACCGTTCCGGGGCATAGTAAACTCCGGACTCTTACATTCGCATAACAACAAGGATCAGCCCAGGCGCACCTCAATTTGGGCGAAGCGTTCCGCGATCAACGGCAGGTAATTCAGTCGAACCAATTGTGAAGCGCGACACATTTCAATAAATCCAACCTCTGACTAAATTCCCCTTTGAATACCGTTCGAGCGCACTTCGCGCTGTGAGGTGACATGAGAGCTGCTGTAGTACTCATCCATGGCATATTCTCTGACGCTTCGGCGTGGGATGAATTGCGTGCACTTATGGACTCGGATGATGATTTGTCCAGTTTTACGCATCAGCCTTTTGAGTATCCTACGCCGCCGTTCAATTTCAACCCTTTTGTCCGTATTCCGGACTTCGACGACCTTGCCGAAGTGCTCACGGGATATATCGAGCGAGTCTGTCGGGATTACGACTACCTTGTCATCGTGACACACAGTCAAGGAGGACTTATTCTTCAGAGATTCCTCGCACAGATGGTACGCGCGGGCCGAGGATACGATCTCGCCAGAATCAAACGAATAGTTTTGTACGCTTGTCCGAATACCGGATCCACGTTCCTTGGACCCGTTCGAACTTTTGTGCGGAGGATTATTCGAAACCCTCAAGAGAAAAGCCTCAAGACCCTCTGTGCAGAAGTTGCGGCTGCGCATCGTGAGGTGGTTTCCCGAATTCAGGGCGCCGACTGCATCTCCGAAAGCAAGTGCCCCATCCCTATCAGGGCCTACGCCGGAGCTTCGGATCGTATCGTGAGGCCGGCCTCAGCCAAAGGAAGCTTCGCCGATATCGGCACGATCCTTGGAAACCATAAGTCGATCATTAGACCGAAATCTGCAAACGCCCAGGTGTACATGGAGTTTCGACAGCTGCTTCTAGATGCAGCCGTACTAGCTGAACATCCGGTTCTGGGCGCTCCGGATCTTGCGATTGGAGGGGCGCTCATGATGGAGAGCAATCCTAATCCAATCGCCACCTGGATGAGATCCTATCCTGGCGGAGTTAGCGATACAATCTCAATTCATAACCAAGATGCCTTGGACCGACTGACGAGTACACCGCCCATGCCTGAGCTGCTCTGGCCGAAACCGGAGGGAGAACCAGATGACTGCGAGTGAGCACTGGTTCGAGAAATTCGCCCGAGTTCGTAGCATTTGGGATCAGTATCAAGCCGGCGACCGTCACAAGCTTGACCACTTCATTGAATCTCTGCGTGAACTCGTGGACCAGACCTCGTCGCCCGAACTCCATGCGATAGTCCGGACCAACCTTGGAGCAGCGCATCTAGAGCGATGGGTTCGTGATGAGCAGGCCGAAGACATCAAGGAAGCCGTCGAAAACCTGAAATTCGCGGTGCCCACCATTCCGGACCAGGAGTACAGGGCCACTGGGTATGTGAACCTCACGCTGGCATTGCTGCACAGATACTTGCACTCCGGCGATTCCAGCGATCTCGAAGATGCCCTCGATGCTTCGCGCGAAACACGCCTGCTCGAATCTCGCCGAGCAGATAACGAGGATCCTGACATACAAAGCCATCTTAGAATGACACTCGAACGCTGGGTGGAGTTCGGGCTTGCAAAGGCATTGTCGCATACGATCACGGCCGAGCGCATGACGCAGAGTGATTGGTATATTCTACTTAGAAAGCTTGTCGTCGCACGCCGCTTCCTGGGGAACGAACATCAAATATCGATTGAATTGATGAGTCAACTCGCAAGTATTCTGCATGAACGCGGAAGACTAGGCGAAGCACGGGAGCTCTACGAGCAAGCCTATGCGAGCTATCGTATTTCGGAAGGCAGGGACCATCCGGGAACCCTAATTTCCGCATCAAACCTAGCGATACTTCGAGAGCAGCAAGGCGATCTCGAAGGCGCGAAGGACATTTACGGCTCTGTCTTGGACACTTGGCGAAGGATCGGCGAACCGAAAATGGAGGCCGCCTCCTTGGCTTCCATTGGCCTCGCCAGATGCATCGGTGAGCTAGGAAAGCCGGAGCAAGCCGCCGAGATGCTGATCGAAGCGATTCAGTCGACGAAACACCTCCATGGTGAGTTCCATCCGATCACGATCACCGCCAAAAGAGAACTAGCGTCATGGACTGGCGAGGCCGGTAATGCGGCTGCTGCATCAGAAATGCTTGGGCTGATCCTCAGGGATTGCGAGTCAGTTTTGGGATCGAATCATCCCACAATGCTCACGGTCCGCGGATTTCAGGCGTCATGGAACGCACGCTCTGGCCGGATTGAAGAAGCCCTGCATCAGTTCGAGACGCTTCTCGGAGATCAAGAGCGGCAACTCGGGTCTGATCATCCGGCATCCCTGGTCACTCGCGCGAATATCGCAGCATTCATGGTGGAAAGAAACGATCTTGCCACAGCGCTCCGCGAACTCTCCCGGCTACTTGTGGATCAGCATAGGATCCTCGGGCCGGACCATCCAGATGTGCTTTCGACGCGAATGAAGCTCGCAAAATGTCAGGCCGATCTTGGATATCTTGGCGCCTCCTTGTCGCGGTTCGATCAACTCTCGTTCGACGCAGTGCGAGTTTTGGGAGAGATTCACCCTCTCACCGCAATGATCTTCAATTACCGCAGAGACGTCCTGCATCGTTCCGGATCATTGCCTTCGTCGAGCAACTCGAATCAAGCCGCTTCCCCTAGCGGTCCGATTGCAGTGATTATTGGAATCAATGTAGCAGACAATATGCTATTCCCCGATTCAAATGAGATCCGGGGCAACGACGAGCTCGAACAGATTGCTAACCGCGCCCTGAAACGAGCCGGGTTGGGATCACGGAGAATTTCAATCGAACGAGCAGGATCTGACTTCTATATGTCGATTCCAGTTGTGAGCGATTCTCGGACCTTGTTCGGGTCAATGATTATTCAGTTCGTTCGGGAGCTTCAATCGATAAATCAGAACCGGCAGCCGATGAAGCTGAGAATAGCTGGTTCAATCGGCCCCACATCCCGAAGCACCGCAGGGATGAGCAGGGCCTTCATTGAGTGCGCTCGCCTCTTGGATAGCAGTCCTCTGCGATCATTGGAGATCGAGCAGCCTGGCCGATATATGCGCCTCATCATTTCTGACGAATTGCGAAGCCTTTCGAAGGAAATTCCAGAACTTGACTTCGCATTTTCGGAGTTTCGCCAGGTGTCGGTCGGCATTAAGGGATCTCATTTGAATGCTTGGATTGCATCGCAGTCAGCAAGTCATGCAACCCTGGAGCGACGGACGGTTTCATTGCAGGAAGCTTGTGATCTTCTTAGATTGCGATTCGAGACCTTCTCCGATTTTCTGATGAATTCCGATTCTGCGCTCGCAAACGACATGAATCTTGGCGGGCCTGAAGATGTCACGCCACAGGACCGAATCTCGCTGGCCGATCTCGTTTCCGTCCTAGGCGAGCTGACCAAAGATCACTTCACCCTCAGATCGAAGCTCCGAACTGAAGAAGTCAATGAGATCACACGATTGGCACGGAACCTCGACTTCATGCTTCCCTCATTTAACCAGGACTGAATCTTCAACGCCATCCACAATGGTGTCTATTCCTCGTCGTCGGGGGCCGCGATGAGGCGGACCTCCTCGATGTCGAGCGAGGCCTGCATGCGGCGCAGGACGGCGTCGTCGATGCGGCGCTCGTTCCGCAGCCGGATCATGGTGGTGCGCTTCTCGGCGATCACGGCCAGGCGCAGGCGGTTGTAGTCCTCGTGCAGGCGTGCGGCATCGGCGGGGTCGCCGTCCGCGCCGGTGTCGAGGGCCTGGAGGTGCTCGCGCATCTCGGCGTCGAGGCGGCGGACCGTCTCGGGGTCGGCGTCGGTCTCGTCGGCCAGGCGCGGCAGGGCCTCGATCGCGGCGGTGGTGGTCTCGGTGCGCGCCAGCGCGAGTTCGTCGTCGAAGCGGGTGTCGGCGGGGAAGCGGGCCCAGCGGATGACCGCGGGGAGGGCGAACGCGGGCATGAGCATCACGATGATGACCCCGAACGTCACGAACACGATCGTGTCGCGGTCGGGGAAGGGCGCCCCGGAGTCGAGGAAGTGCGGCACGGCCAGCGCGACGGCGAGGGAGACCGCGCCGCGGAAGCCGCAGAGCCCCGAGACGATGCGGGAGCGGTCGCTGACGCGCAGGAGCCGCTGCTGGGGGCGGCGGTCGACGGCGCGGATCAGGTAGGCGGCGATGAAGAGGAACGCGATGCGGGTGGCGGTCATGACGGCGGCGATGGCGAGGACCATCGCGAGGGCGCGGAGGAGCCCGGTCCCGTCGAGGCCGCGGACGGCGGGGTGGGCCTCGATGCCGATGAGGACGAACAGGGCGCCGTTGAGCATGAAGGTGACCAGGCCCCAGAACGCGAAGACCTGGCGTCTGGCGGGCGCGGTGCCGTAGACGGGGCTGGTCTGGCTGACGATGAGTCCGGCGGCGACGGCGGCGAGGACGCCGGAGGCGTGGACGAGTTCGGCGAGGAGGTACGCGGTGAAGGGGATGAGGACGAAGACGGTGCTGGCCGCGGTGGTGTCGGTGATGAAGCGGCGCAAGAAGACCCAGAAGGCGGCGGCGAGCACGCCCGCGATGACGCCGCCCGCGTAGGAGACGAGGAGCTCCCATCCGATGTGGAGGGCGCTGAGGTGCTGCTCCCCCACGACGACGCCGACGGCGAGGCTGAAGACGACGAGGGCGGTGCCGTCGTTGATGAGGCTCTCGGCGCGCAGGACGGTGAGGTTGCGGCGGGGCAGGAGCCGGGAGACGACGCCGACGGCGGTGGCGTCGGTGGGGGCGAGGGCCGCGCCGAGGACCCAGGCGGGGCCCCAGGGGAGGCCGAAGGCGTGGGCGGTGGCGGCGACGGCGCCCGCGGTGACGACGACGAGGAGGGTGCCGCTGAGGAGGATGCCGCGCCGGAACTTGCGGATCTCGCGCAGGGGCGTGTTCATGGCCTCCCACCACAGGAGGGCGGGGAGGAAGAGGAGGAGGACGACGGCGGAGGGGAGTTCGAGGCCGGTGAAGGCGGGGATGAATCCGAGGAGGACTCCGGCGGCGAGCAGCAGGATCGGTGCGGCGATCCCGCTGCGCTGCGCGCCGACGCGGCAGGCCACGAGGGCGGCGCCGATGACGACGATCAGTTCGAGTCCGAGCATGGTGTGGATTCTCCCAAGCCCGGACGCGGGTCGGGCCCGCTTGGCTCAGGCGAGCGGCTCGAATCGGGCCGTGAAGTGGCGCAGGGCCTTCGGTTCGGCGGTGATGCGGTAGCCGGGGAGGCGGTGGGCCCGTTCGGCGAGGCGTTCGCACACTTCGATGACGTAGTCGATGTGGCTCTGGGTGTAGGTGCGGCGGGGGACGGCGAGGCGCACGAGGTCCATGGCGGCGGGCCGTTCGGTGCCGTCGGGCCTGCGGCCGAACATGACGGTGCCGATCTCGCAGGTGCGGACGCCGCCGAGTTCGTAGAGGGCGACGGCGACGGACTGGCCGGGGTAGTGGAGCGGGTCGACGTGCGGCAGGAGCGCGCGGGCGTCGATGTAGACGGCGTGGCCGCCGATGGGGTTGAGGACGGGGATGCCGGCCTTCTGGAGGGCTTCGCCGAGGTAGGCGGTGGAGGTGATGCGGTAGCGGAGGTAGTCGTGCTGCACGGCTTCCTTGAGGCCCTGGGCGAGCGCTTCGAGGTCGCGTCCGGCGAGGCCGCCGTAGGTGGGGAAGCCCTCGGTGAGGATGAGGACGTTGCGGCACTCCTGGGCGAGGTCGGGGTCGTCGAGGGCGAGCCAGCCGCCGATGTTGCCCATGGGGTCCTTCTTGGCGCTCATGGTCATGCCGTCGGCGAGGGCGGCGATGTCGCGGACGATGTCGGCGACGTCGCGTTCGCCTTGGCCCGCTTCGCGTTCGCGGATGAACCAGGCGTTCTCGGCGAACCGGCAGGCGTCCAGGAACAGGGGCTTGCCGTGCTTGTCGCAGATCTCGCGGACGGCGCGGAGGTTGGCGAGGGACACGGGCTGGCCGCCGCCGCTGTTGTTGGTGATGGTGACGAACACGCAGGGCACGTCGGGGCCGCGGGCGGCCAGGAGCGCGTCGAGGGCGGCGAGGTCCATGTTCCCCTTGAAGGGGTGGAGCGAGGCGGGGTCCCTGCCTTCGGCGATGACGAGGTCCACGGCTTCGGCGCCGGTGGCCTCGACGTTCGCCCTGGTGGTGTCGAAGTGGGTGTTGTTGGGGACCACCTTGCCCGGTCCGCCGAGGACGGACATGAGGATGCGCTCGGCGGCGCGGCCCTGGTGGACGGGGATCACGTGCTCGAAGTCGAACAGCTCGCGCACGGCGTCGCGGAACGTGAAGTAGGAGGGGGACCCGGCATAGGACTCGTCGCCGCGCTGGATGGCGGCCCACTGGTCGCGGCTCATGGCGCCCGTGCCGGAGTCGGTGAGGAGGTCGATGAGGACGTCGTCGGCGTGGAGCTGGAACAGGTTGTACGAGGCGGCGGCAATGTGCGCGCGGCGCTCCTCGGCGGTGGTCATGCGGATCGGCTCGACCGTGTGGATGCGGAACGGTTCGATGATCGTGCGGAACTCGGGCTCGCTCATGCGGACACTATGGCACCGTGCGGGCCGGCGCTGAAGGCGAAGCGCGACACGCGCGGGGCGCGATGAGTTATGTTCGCAACCTGTTCCCTCCATTCCCCTTACGAACGGAAGACCGCATGGACCGCATGGACTGGCGCCTGGTCGAGGAGCTCCAGGCCGACGCCCGCCTCTCCTTCAACGAGCTGGCGCGGCGCGTGCACCTGTCCGCGCCGACGGTGGCCGAGCGGGTGCGCAAGCTGGAGGCGTCGGGCGTCGTCACCGGGTATCACGCCCACGTGGACCCGGCGGCGGTCGGCCTCCCGGTCCAGGCGGTGGTCGTCATGGACTGCTACGGCCCGCGCTGCCTGCTCCGCGACCCCGAGGTGCCCTCCTGGCCGCAGATCCGCCAGCTCTTCCGCATCACCGGCGACGGCTGCTCGGTGCTCGTCGCCGCCGTCCCCTCCATGGCCGAGTTCGAATCCTTCATCGACCGCCTCGCCCGCTACGGCCGCCCCAGCTCCAGTATGGTGCTCTCCCAACCGCTCCCGTGGGGGCCGGTCGCGGCGCCCGCGGAGGCGCCGTGACAGCGAACGGTGACCGTCCACTTACGATTTACTATCGCAACAAGGCAAGTGGTGAAAACATGAGTTTCACTATGGATCTTGAGAGGGATCATAGGTAGGCTCTGGCGCGTATCAGATGTCACGCTTAAGGATGATCGCCCCATGAATGCAGCCGATGAGCAGCAGATGTCCCCGTACGACCGGATCGGCGGCGCGCCCGCCGTCACCGAGGCGGTGGAGCGCTTCTACAAGCGCCTGCTGGCCGACGACGAACTGTCCGGGTTCTTCTCGGGCAGCGACATGCCGCAGCTCAAGCGCCACCAGGTGGCCCTGATCTCCCAGGTCCTCGACGGGCCCAAGTCCTACGCCGGGCGCGAGCTCGCCGAGGCGCACCGGAGCATGGACATCTCGGTCGGCCAGTACAAGGCGGTCGGGGCGCACCTGACGGCGGTCCTCGAAGAGCTCGACGTCCCGCAGGACATCATCGACACCGTCAACGAGGTCCTCGCCTCCGTCGCCCCCGACGTCATCGGGGCGGACGACTAGGCGCATGATCGACGCCGACCGGTTGAAGAAGAACTGGAGCCTGGTCGCCGCCCGCGGCGATCAGGTCCCCCTGTACTTCTACTCGACCCTGTTCCTCTCCTATCCCGAGACGCGCGACCTGTTCCCCATGAACATGGCCGCCCAGCGCGACAAGCTCGTGAACGCGCTCGGGGCCGTCGTCTCCAATGTCGACACCATCGACGCGGTCGTCCCCACCCTCCAGGCGCTCGGCCGCGACCACCGCAAGTTCGGGGCGCTGCGCGGCCACTACCCCGCCGTCGGGGAGGCCCTGCTGGCGACGCTGGAGCACTTCAGCGGCGCGCACTGGACGCCCGCC
The DNA here is from genome assembly GCF_042428885.1 of Glycomyces mayteni. NCBI lineage: Bacteria > Bacillati > Actinomycetota > Actinomycetes > Glycomycetales > Glycomycetaceae > Glycomyces > Glycomyces mayteni. Next base: position 1,056,773 of record NZ_JBHMBP010000002.1, on the reverse strand, counting down.
ATCGCCGCCGACTGGGCGGCGGCCTACGAGCTCGTCGCCGCGACCATGGCCGACGCCGCCGACGCGGCCGCGCACTACACGCCGGCCTGGTGGGACGCCGAGGTCGTCGGCCACGAGCGCCGCGACCTGGAGACCGCGATCATCACCATCGCCCCCGGGACGCGCCTCGACTTCACCCCGGGCCAGTCGGTCTCGCTGTGCACGAGCCTGCGGCCGCGCGCCTGGCGCACGTACTCCCCCGCCAACGCGCCGCGCGGCGACGGCACCATCGAGCTCCACGTCAGGGCCGTGGACGGCGGCGAGGTCTCCTCCGCGCTCGTCTCGCTGCTCCGGACCGGCGACTCGCTGCGGGTCGGACCGGCCTTCGGGTCCGGGCTCACCCTGCGGCCGGGCTCGGGCCCGGTCGCCATGATCGCGGGCGGCACCGGCGTCGCCCCGATGAAGGCGCTCATCGAGCAGATCGCCGCGACGCCGCGGCCGGTCAGCCTGTACTGGGGCGCGCGCAGCCCCGCCGGGCTGTACTGCCTCGACCAGATGCAGGCGCTCGCGGCCCGGTTCGAGTGGCTGGAGCTGGTGCCGTGCGTCGACGAGGACCTGTTCGGCTCCGGTGCGCGCGTGGGGTCCCCGGCGGAGCTGGCCGTGGCGCACGGGCGCTGCACGGGAGCCGACGTGTACCTGTGCGGGCCGTCCGGGATGGTCGAGTCGAGCGGGAAGTACCTGGTCGGCGCGGGCGTCAGGGCGGACGCCATCCACTTCGAGCCCGCGGGCGCGTGAGAGAGGACGTTCCATGGTGTACAACTATCGGTCGCGCGATGTGAAGGTCACTGTCGGACAGGTCAACAACGCCAGGTTCTCGATGACCAGCCTGACCCGGCGCGGCTACCAGCCCGACGAGGTGCACCGGTTCCTGGAGCTCGTGGCCGACGAGCTGGCCAGCCGCGACCAGCGCGAGGCGGCCCTGCGCACCGACGCCGAGAAGCTGAAGGAGGCGCTGCGGTCCTGGCAGTCGCAGCAGAGCTCCCTGCGCTTGCAGGCGACCCTCCCGACCACGCCGACCTCGACGGCCGTCAACCTGGTCTCGCAGGCCCAGCAGCAGGCCGAGAGCTACGTCAACCAGGCACAGCACTACTCCCGGCAGATCATCGCGCAGGCGCGGTCCCAGGCGTCGGAGCTCATGCGCCAGACCCAGGAGCGCGCCAAGGACGAGGCGGACCGCGCCGTCGCCGAGTACCGCCGCGACAACGCCGGGCGGCGCAACCAGGAGGCCGAGGACCGCATCAGGCAGCTCGTGCGGGCCCGCAGTTTCCTTGAGGCCGTGGAGGTCGCTGAGGAACAGCTCCGACTCACCCGCGAAGGCCTGGAACAGGAAGTCGCGAAGCTCCAGAACGAGAGCTGAGCACAGGTGAAAAGGCGGGGGGTCCCGGAGCCGGGACCCGCCGCCTAGCCGTGGAGCCGCCAGCGCCCCGCGCCGGCGAGTTCGGCGCTGAGCCGGTCGGCGGCTTTGCGGACGCCCGCGCGGTCGCCGACGGCGAGCGTCCAGGTGAAGTGGCCGATCATGACCCTGACGACAGTGAGATGGCGGAGGGCCGCGAGGGTGGCGGGGTCGAGGGAGGCGCGGCGTTCGCGTCCGGCGAGGAGCCGGGCGGCGGGGGTGTGCGGCGTGTCGAAGAAGCAGTCCCACCAGCCGATGTCGAGGCCGGGCGGGCCGCTCTTCGCGGACTCCCAGTCGATGACGCCGGTGAGGCGGCCGGTGTCGTCCACGAGGAGGTTGGCGGGGCTGTAGTCGCCGTGGACGAGGCCGGGCGCGGCGGCGTCGAGGAAGGGGCGGTGCGCGGCCAGGAGGTCGAAGGACCGGTCGAGGAGGGCGGCGGACTCGGGGTCGATGCCGCGCGCGGCCTCCAGTTTCGGGGCGAGGAGGTCGATGAACCACTCCCCCAGGCGCCCATGCGAACCCCGGAGCCCCTCGGTGAGGGAGCCGAAGCCTTCGGTCGGGACGGCGTGGACGGCGGCCAGCGCCTCTCCGGCCCGCTCGACGGCCGCGTGGGCCTCGCGGCGGCTCCGGTCGGCGGCGTAGTCGCGCAGCGGGACGCCGGGCACCCGCTCCTGGACCATCACGGCCGTCTCGCCGTCCGGGGTCGTCTCGACGCCGGTGCGGAGGATCGCGGGGACGGGGACCGCACCGGTGGCGGCGACGCGGCGGAGCACCTCGGTTTCGAGGGCGAAGCGGTTGCGGGCGGGGTCGACGAGGCGCATGATCAGCGGTTCGTCGCGGTCGGCCGCGCATTCGTAGGTGCGGTGGCTGTTGCCGGGCAGGCGGCGGATACGGGTGAGGGGGCCGGTGCCGCATTCGTGCCAGAGGCGTTCGAGGAGGGGCCGATCGCGGGGGGTGATCGGGGCGGGCATCGGCGGGGCCTCTCGTTGCGCGATCGTGAGCTGGGGAAATCGGCTGCGCTAGGATAGCGGGCGCGGATCGGGGCCGGGATCGGCCCGGGGCAGAGGTTGAGGGAATCGGAATGGCATTGCGGAAATCGTTGGTCTCCATGGCGGCGGATTCGATCGGGAACGCCAAGGAGGAGATCTTCCGGAGTGTCGAGGACGCGGTCGAGATGCGGCGGATCGGGGCCGAGTGCGCGATCGTGGAGACGCGGTACTCGACGGCCGAGGACCTGTCCGACATCGTGAACCGGGTGCCGCTGGTGTTCCCGCGGCATGTGACGAACGTGGTCGCGGAGTTCGATCCGTCCGATTCGGGGCTCGCGGACGTGGCCGACGCGGTCGATTCGGCGATCCGGGAGCAGCACCGCTCCCCGGAGGTCTCGCTCCAGGTCTGGCAGAGCGGGAAGACGGTGTACGAGTTCAACCGGCGCGAGGCGTGGGACGAGGCGGCGCGGGTGCTCGGCGATCGCGGGTTCCAGGTGTCGCGGACGGGGGCCGAGTACGCGGTGTCGGTCTGCTACACGCCGAAGACCGCGGTGGTCGGGTTCAACCGGGTCGCCGACAGCCTGAGCTCGTGGCCGGGCGGCGAGGTGCGGCTGTCGCGCCCGCCGGAGCAGGTGTCGCGGGCCGAGTTCAAGCTCGAAGAGCTGTTCAAGGAGTACGACCTGCCGTTCGGGGACGGCGGGACCGCGCTCGACTACGGGGCGGCGCCCGGGGGCTGGACCCGGATTCTCGCCGAGCGGGGGTTCAGGACCACCGCGGTGGACCCCGGGGACCTGGACCCGACGGTGCTCAAGCGGCCCGACGTGGTCCACGAGCGGACGACCGCGGGGAACTACCTGCGCAGCAGCGACCGGCGCTTCGACCTGATCGTCAACGACATGAAGATGAGCCCGGACCGGTCGAGCCAGCTCATGATCGACAGCATCCCGCTGCTCAAGCGGCACGGCATGGGGATCGTGACGCTGAAGACCGGGAGCCGCGGCGTGCTGGCGCAGCTCGACGCGTCGTTCGCGATCCTGCGGCGCGGGTTCACGATCGAGTTCGCGAGGCAGTTGCGGCACAACCGGAACGAAGTGACGGCGGTGCTCCGGTCCCTGGACTGAGCGGCCGGTCCGCGCGCCCCGGGAGGGGCGTGTCCCGTCCGGGGCGCATACTCGGCCGTGGAGTACGGACCGATTGGAGTGCAACGGATGTCAGGGAACGAGTCTGGTTATCTGGTCGCCGGGGCGACCGGGAACGTCGGGGCCGAGGTGGTCCGGGCGCTGGCCGCCCGGGGCCTGCGGGTGAAGGCGCTGGTCCGCGATGCGGGCCGCGCGGCGCTGCCGGACGGCGTCGAGGCCGCCGTAGGGGACCTCGACCGGCCCGAGTCGCTGGAGCCGTGGCTCGGCGGGGTCGCGGGGGCGTTCCTGCTGCCGGGGTTCGCGGACATGCCCGGGGTGTACGAGCGGCTGCGCGGCGCCGGGGTCGAGCGGGTCGTGCAGTTGTCCGGGAGCTCGACGGAGGTCGGGAGCCCGGAGAACGCGGTGACGGCGATGATGATCGGGTCCGAGGCCGCCGCGCGCGAGTCGGGGCTGCGGTGGACCGTGCTGCGGCCCAGCGGGTTCATGTCGAACACGCTGCGGTGGCTGCCGCAGCTCCGCGAAGGCGACGTGGTGCGCGCGCCGTGGGGGGACGTCCCCGTGGCCTGCATCGACGCGGCCGACATCGCGGCGGTCGCGGCCGCGGCGCTCACCGGCGACGGGCACGACGGACAGGTGTACCGGCTGTCGGGGCCCAGGGCGATGGTCCCGGCCGAGCAGGTCGCGGTCCTCGGGGAGGTGCTCGGGCGGCCGCTGCGGTTCGAGGGCCTCACGCTGGAGGAGACCCGGGCGGAGCTGGAGGCGACGATGCCCGAGAAGTACGTGCGGGCGTTCTGGGAGTTCTACGCCGACGGCGTGCTCGACGAGTCGGTGGTCTTCCCCGACGTCGAGCGAGTGACCGGGCGCCCACCCCGGACGTTCGAGGAGTGGGCGCGGGCCCACTCGGAGGATTTCGCGTAGCCGACGCTCGTCCGGCGGAGCCCGGGGGCCGACTACGGTGTACGGGTGGCGAAGGACGAGGGCGGGCGGGACCGGCGCGTGCCGGTGGTGGTGCTCGCGGGCTATCTGGGCGCGGGCAAGACGACGATGCTCAACCACCTGCTGTGCCGGCCGGGGGCCCGGGTCGGGGTGGTGGTCAACGACTTCGGCGAGGTGAACGTGGACGCCGGGCTCGTGACCGGGCAGGTCGACGAGCCGGTCTCGATCGCCGGGGGCTGCCTGTGCTGCATCGAGGACCTGGGCGCGCTCGACGCGGCCCTGGAGCGGCTCACGCATCCGCGGTTCGGCCTCGACGTGGTCATCGTGGAGGCCAGCGGCATCGCCGAACCCGGGGCGCTCGCGAAGATGGTCTACTTCAGCGGCGTCAAGCGGGTGCGGCCCGGCGGGGTCGTGGACGTGGTCGACGCCGTGGAGTACTTCAACACCGTCGACCGCAACACGAACCCCCCGGCCCGGTTCGGGGCCGCGACGCTCGCGGTCGTCAACAAGTGCGACCGGCTCCCCGCGGAGGGAGCGGAGGAGGCGCTGGCCGCGATCGAGGCCCGCATCCGCACCGCGAACCCGGACGTCCACATCGTGCGGACCTCAAGGGGCCGCATCGATCCGGCGCTGGTGTACGACACGGCCTCGGCGGAAGACCCCGAGGACGAGCTGCCGCTCGCGGCGCTGGCGCGCGAGGCGCACGGGGACGGGGCCGGGCACTCGCATGCAAAATCGGTGACGGTGCGGGCGACGGGTCCGGTGGGCCCGGCGGCGCTCCTCGGACTGCTGGAGCGGCCGCCGCCGGGCGCGTACCGCATGAAGGGCGTGCTGTCGGTGGCGGCCGGTTCGCGGACCCGCGGGGTCCTGGTCAACGTCGTGGGCGGGCAGATCGACCTCGCCGCGCACGAGGCGGGCCCGGGCGGGGAGCTGGTCGCGATCGGGGCGCACCTGGACGCCGAGGCCGCGCGGGCCCGGATGGAGCGGGCGCTCGCGCCTTCGGACGACGCCGCGGGGCTGCGGCAGCTGATGCGCTACCGGCGCGGGTAGCGAACGGGCTCAGTGGGATTCGCGGTGGACCTCCGAGCCGCTCGATCCCTGGAGGAAGTCGAGGTCGGCACCGGTGTCGGCCTGGGTGACGTGGTCGATGTAGAGGCGCTCCCAGCCGCGGGCGGGCTTGGCGTACCCGTCGAGGGTGGTGGCGCTCGGCGCGCGGGCGGCGAGTTCGGCCGCGGGGACGTCGATGTCGAGGCGCCGGGCGGCGACGTCGAGGACGATGGTGTCGCCGGTCCGCACCAGGGCCAGGGGGCCTCCGGCGGCGGCCTCGGGGGTGACGTGGAGGACCACGGTGCCGTAGGCGGTGCCGCTCATGCGGCCGTCGCAGATGCGGACCATGTCGCGGACCCCTTGCTCCAGCAGCTTCTTGGGCAGCGGCAGGTTGGAGACCTCGGGCATCCCGGGGTAGCCCTTGGGGCCGCAGCCGCGCAGGACCAGCACGGTGTCGGCGTCCACATCCAGATCGGGGTCGTCGATGCGGTCGCGGAAGTCCTCGATGGAGTCGAACACGAGGGCGCGGCCCCGGTGCTGGAGCAGGTGCGGCGAGGCCGCCGAGGGCTTGACGAGGGCGCCGCCGGGGGCGAGGCTGCCGCGGAGCACGGCGATCCCGGCGGCCTTCTGGAGCGGCTCGCCGCGCGGGGCGATGACGTCCTCGTCCCAGATCCGGGCCTCGTCCAGGTAGGACACGAGGGGCGCGCCGGTGACGGTGAGCGCGTCCGGGTCGAGCAGGTCGCGGACCTCCCGCAGGACCGCGAGGAAGCCGCCGGCGCGGTGGAGGTCGTCCATGAGGTACTTCCCGGCGGGGCGCAGGTTCACCAGGAGCGGCACGTCGGCGCCGATGCGGTCGAAGTCGTCCACGGTGAGGTCGATGCCGAGCCGCCCGGCGATGGCGAGGAGGTGGACGACCGCGTTGGTGGAGCCGCCGATGGCGGCCAGCGCGACGATCGCGTTGTGGAAGCTGGCCTTGGTGAGGAACGTGGAGGGGCGGCGGTCGGCGGCGATGAGCTCGACGGCGAGGCGTCCGGTGCCGTGCGCGGTCTCCAGGAGGCGCGCGTCGGGGGCGGGGGTCCCGGCGAGGCCGGGGACGGTCATGCCGAGGGCCTCGGCGACGAGCGCCATCGTGGAGGCGGTGCCCATGGTGTTGCAGTGGCCCTTGGAGCGGATGGTCGCGGACTCGGACTTGAGGAAGTCGGGTTCGCTGAGCGTCCCGGCCCTGACCTCTTCGGACAGCCGCCAGACGTCGGTGCCGCAGCCGAGGGCCTCGCCGCGGAAGTGGCCGGTGAGCATGGGGCCGCCGGGGACGACGACGGCGGGGAGGTCGACGGAGGCGGCGGCCATGAGGAGCGCGGGGATGGTCTTGTCGCAGCCGCCGAGGAGGACGACGCCGTCCACGGGGTTGGCGCGGAGCATCTCCTCGGCGTTCATCGCGGTCATGTTGCGCCACAGCATGGCCGTGGGTTTGACGAGGGTCTCGCCGGGGGCGGTGACGGGCAGGTTGAGGGGGATGCCGCCCGCTTCGTAGACGCCGTGCTTGACGGACTGGGCAATCTCGTCGAGGTGGGCGTTGCAGGGCACCAGTTCCGAGGCGGTGTTGGCGATGGCGATCTGGGGGCGGCCCTGGAAGGCGCTGTCGGGGACGCCGCGGCGCATCCAGGCGCGGTGGATGTAGGCGTTGCGGTCGGTGCCCTCGTACCACTCGGCGCTGCGCAGCTTCGCGTCCATGTCGTACCTGCTTCCGGGAGGTTGATCGGTACACCAGGAGCATAGTCAGTGCGGCGGACGGAACGTAAGGGTCGATCGCGTCCGAATCCGGGGAGACTTGGGTTACACCGCGTGACCCAGATGACGATGTCGATGCTTTCTGCGGCCTTGACTGGCGCATACGCTCGAATCGTGGATGCAATCCGAGGCGCGTACGACCCCGACGGACACCTCGCCGCCGAGCGCGCGGGCGCGGCGCCCGACGCGCACACGGTCGCGTACGCCCGCCAGATGCGCGAGGACTTCTCCCGCTTCATGATGGCGTACCAGTTCGGCGCGGAGGAGGTGCTCACGAAGGTGGGCATCCTGCGCAAGGAGTTCCTGTACCTGCACCGGTACAACCCGATCGAGCACGTCACCTCCCGGATCAAGTCCCCCGAGAGCATCCTCGACAAGGTGGCCCGGCGCGGGCTCGCGCCCTCGCTCGACTCGATCCGCGAGCACATCACCGACATCGCGGGCGTGCGCATCACGTGCAGCTTCATCGCCGACACCTACCGGGTGCTCGACGCGCTGACCTCCCAGGACGACGTGCGGGTGCTCACCGTCAAGGACTACATCGCGGCGCCGAAGGCCAACGGGTACAAGAGCCTCCACGCGATCATCGAGATCCCGGTGTTCCTGTCGACCGGCCCGGTGCCGGTGGTCGTGGAGGTGCAGATCCGGACCATCGCGATGGACTTCTGGGCGAGCCTGGAGCACAAGATCTTCTACAAGTACGACGGCGCGGTCCCCGCGCACCTGGCCGAGGAGCTCTCCGAGGCCGCGGCGGCGGCCGAGCACCTCGACCGCCGCATGGAGCAGCTCCACGCCGAGGTGCACGGCTCGCCCGCGGCGATCGCGAACGAGCCCGCGAGCGCCGAGCTCGACGAGGCCCTGCTGCAACGCCTGTGGGAGCTGTCGCAGCGGCACGCCGAGGCGAACTGACCGTCTTACTTCGCGGCGCGGGCCGCGCGCAGCATGAGGCCGCGGAGCGCGGGCACCCTCATGGCCCGCATCGCGGCCTCGTTCATCCAGACGTGGCCCTTGGTGGGCGGCGCGAACTGGGCCATGCCGCGGCGGGCGAGGGCCTGGCGCTTGGCGGTCTCGGGGCGCAGCCCCGCCTCCCAGGACTTGAGCGCGGCCGGGACGTCCGCTTCTCGGTCGAGGGCGTCGCCGAGGCGGTCGGCGCCGCTCATCGCCAGGGCCGCACCGTAACCGGCGAAGAGGGTGACGCACCAGGCGGCGTCGCCGAGGAGTGCGACGCGGCCGCTGCTCCAGGAGTCCAGGCGGACCTGGGAGGCGCTGTCGAAGTAGGCGGGGCCGGGGCCGGGGTCGGCGCGCAGGCGGCGCAGGGCGTCGGGGACGCCGCCGCCGAGGTCGCCGAAGGCCTCCGAGAGCGCCCGCGCGGGGCCGAGCCGCAGCTGGGCGGCGGTGTCGGTGGTGCGGTAGGCGAAGAACGCGGAGGACCGGCCGGGGCCGAGGCTGATGACCGCGGCGGTGCGGCCGGGCCCGATGTAGGTGGTGCCGGTGCCCGCTTCGAGTCCGGCGGGGGACGCGTCGAGGGGGATCGCGCCGACCATGTGGCCCATGTCGACCAGGGGGTCGGGCGCGGCGGCGAAGGCGAGTCCGCGGGTGCCGGAGTGGAGGCCGTCGGCGCCGATCAGGAGGTCGGCGCGTTCGGTGCGGCCGTCGGAGAGGACCGCGGTGACGCCGTCGGGGTCCTGCTCGATCGCGGCGGCGGTGGTGCCGAAGCGGATCTCGGCGAGGTCGCGGACCGCTTCGTACAGCGCGGCTTCGAGGTCGCCGCGGAAGACGGTGAGGGCGCGGGGGCCGACCGAGGCGGCCACGATCTCCTTGGGGACGGCGAACTTCGCGGTGCCGTCGGCGCGGACGATGACCGAGGTGAACAGGCCGAGGTCGCGGTCCTTGAGCGCGGGCACGAGCCCGAGGCGCTCGGCGGCGTCGAAGCCGCCGTCGACCAGGTTGACCATGTAGCCGCCGCTGCGGCGCCCGGGGGCGCGCTCCACGATGAGCGTCCGCCAACCGGACCGGTGCAGGCGCAGCGCGGCGGCCAGTCCGGCGATGCCAGCGCCGCAGATCAACGCGCGCCGGGTTCCCGACGTTCCCATGTGCGACTCCTCACGAGTATGAGCATGTGTTCATTCTCAGTATGAACGACTGCTCATCCCCGATGCGGGCGGGTGGGCCGCAGCGCCGATAGACTGGGACGCGTGCCCAGAGGTATCGCGATCCCCCAGCTCAGGCAGCATCTGTTCAGCGCCGCGGAGACCGTGGTGCTGCGCGAGGGCCCGGCGAAGCTCTCCGGGCGGGCCGTCACGGTCGAGGCCGGGGTCGCCACCGGGATCATCTACACGCACTTCGCGGACTTCGACGGGTTCCTGGCCGCCTACGCGGTCGACCGGTCCTTCACGATCGCCGCCGCGCCCGCGTTCGCCGAGCGCCTCGGCACCGGCAAGGTCGCCGCGAACCTCGCCGACGGGCTCGCCGCCGTCCCGGGGCCCGCACTCACCGCGCTGGCCCGGCTGCTGGCGACGCGGCCGGAGCTGACGGCGCGCGTCGAGGAGGTCCTGGGCGCGGGCGGCTCCGGGATCGACGCGCTCGAACGCGCCGCCGCCGAGTACCTTGCGGCGGAACAGGTTGCGGGACGGCTCGGTGCGGCGGCCGAACCGGGGGCGCTGGCGCTGGCCGCCGTGAGCGTGCTGCACCGGCTGGTGCTGGCCGGTGCGACGGACCTCGACCGGCTCCGGAGCGCGGTCGCGGCGCTAATCGCGGGCGCGGCGGGGCGCACGGCCCCGCGTTAGCGCTTGGGCACGAACCGCATCGCCGTCGCGCCCGAGGCGAACTTCTGGGTGCCCACCAGGGTCAGGTCGACGTAGGCGGCGAGGCCCTTGAACGGCGTGGGGCCGTGGCCCGCGATGCGCGGGTGGACGATGAACTCGTACTCGTCGATGAGCCCGGCGTCCGCCAGCGCGAGCGGCAGGGTCACGCCGCCGACGTAGAGGCCGTTCTCGTACCGGTCCTTCAGGCGCCGCACGGACTCGACGAGGTCGCCCTCCACGAGTTCCGCGTTCCAGTCGGGCGCTTCGAGGGTGCTGGAGACGACGTATTTGCGCTTGGCGTCGATAGCGCGGGCGAACTCGCCCATCGACGGGTCCATCCAATCGGGCAGCTCGCCGGAGGCGGGCAGGCGCCAGGCCTCCTCCATCATCGTGTAGACGACGCGTCCGAAGAGGAGGGCGTCGGCGCGGTCGATGATCTCGGCCGAGTATTCGTGCAGCTCGTCGTCGGCGATGCCCGCGCGGTGGTCGCAGCAGCCGTCCACAGTGACGTTGATCGAGTATCGAAGGGCTCCCATGGCGCGAGCGTACCAACGGGGGCCGACATTCCCGCGGGATGCGCCGGTCACCCGGCGGCGGGCTCCTCCTCGGCTTCGCGGCGGCCCTCCTCGCGGGCCTCGGCGAGGAGGGCCGCGAGGCGGGCGCGGGAGCGGCGGCGGCCCCGGAGGGTCGAGGCGACGAGGAGGCCGATGCCCGCGAGGGCGATGAACTGGGGCCAGGGGAGGGCCCAGAACCCGGCGTCGGCGGCGACCGGGTCGACCGCGGCGCCGTCGCCTTCACCGACGACCGCGGGGGTGGCGTCGAGCGAGGCGGGGACGTAGACCAGGGGCCACACGTCGTCAACGGTGACGGTGAAGGTGCGCCGGTCCCCCGGCAGGAGCTCCTGGTCGATCTCCCCGGGACCGGGGAACGCGGCCTCGGCGCCCGCGGCGGTGAGGGCGCCGGTGACGAGGAGGCGGGCGTTGCCGGTGTTGACCACGGTGAAGGTGACCCGGGCGCTGCCGGGGGCGAAGGGGTTCCAGGACAGGCCGTAGGAGGAGGAGACGTCCTCGATGGAGGCGGCGGGCGCGAGGTCGCCGGTCACGCGGGTCATGACGCGGAAGCCGACGCGCGACTCCACCCCGACGGCGGCGCCGTCGGCGCCGACCTGCTCGGACAGGACCGAGGCGGCGATGCCCGCGGCGTGGTCGCCGGGGGTCGCGTTGTCGGGGACCGTGGTCGTGAACGGGACTACGGCGGTCTCGTCGGGGCCGACGGTCACCGTCTCCTGGACGTCGATCCAGAGTCCGGCGTCCACTGAGGGCTCGTGGGAGGGGAGCATGCTGAAGCGGCCGTTGTCCTGGAAGAAGCCGTCGGCCGTGGTGAGGGCGAAGGTGACCTCGGTGTCGGAGAGGTTGCGGACCGCCATGTGCTCGGTCGCGCTCGCGCCCGGGTCGAGTTCCTGCTCGACCCAGGCGCGGCCGTCCTCGCCGGCGGCGTCGGCCGGGCGGACCGACCAGGTGACCGTGGCCGCGTCGTCGTTCGTCTGCGCCGCAACTGGAGTGGCGGGGACAGCCAGGAGCAGGAGGGCGGAGAGGGGCAGGGCGCGGAGGATCGGGGAAGCCATGGCGGGCCTTTCACGCCGGGCGGGCACCGGAGCGCCCGCCCGGGCGGTCTCATTCGAACAGGGAGAGGGTGATGGTGGAGGTGTAGTTCCCGGGCTCGGTCCCGGCGGGGACCTGGAGGGTGAGCTCCGCGCCGGCCTCCCACGTGCCGATCGCATCGTCGCTGGTGAGCGCCATGGCGAGGAGTTCGCGGCCCTGGAGGCCGACGTTGTTCGGGGCCTCGTCGGCGTCGAGGGCGGGGGCCACGTCGGGGCCGACGGCGACGGCACCGGAGCCGTCGTCCGCGAGGGTCGGGGACCAGCCGAGGTTCTCGGCGCCGATGGGGTCCTGGCCCGCGTCGCCGGTGAAGCTCGAAGCGGTGCCCTCGACCCACCAGAACGCGCCGTCGGGGATCTCGTCGGCCGCGCGCGTGTCGGTCACGGTGACGGTGGGGAGTTCGCCGGTGAACTGGCGGACCGTGCCCGTGGAGCCGTCCTCGACCAGGGTCGCGGTCGTGCCGTCCACGCTCATGGCGAGCACGCCTTCATCGATGTCTTCGATCGCCACGTTCACGTCCACGTCGGAACCGGAGCCGACCTGGTCCTGCGCGAACGCCGCGCCCGCGACGCCCGCGAGCATCGCGCCGCCGACCGCAGCGACCGACGCCCGTTTCACTGTTCCACGATTCATCAGGGGTCCTTTCAGGGTTCGGTTCCGGGGGGCGGGGCCCGCCCCCCGGGAAGGGTTCAGCCGCAGTCCGCCGCGGCGTAGGCGGTCTCCAGGGTGAAGACGGCGCCGTTCCTGTCGGTGGCGGTCACCGTGACCGCGCCCGCTGGAATCTCGGCCGTGCGGGTCGTGTACGCGCTCGAATTGACGCCTCCGGAGCCGAGGGCCCTGAACGTCCTGTCGCCGTAAGGGGTCGAGACGTGGAGGCCCACGGTGCCGTCGCTGTCGTTCCCGACCGAGACGGTGAGCACGACCTTGCCTGCGACGCAGCGCGAACCGAGGGTCACGCTGATCTGCGGGCCGACCGGTTGCGGCGCGACGCTGGTGAGCGTCGGGACGACGGGCTGGAAGAGGCCGTCCTCGCCGATGTCGAGCACGTCGATCGTGGTCTCGCGGTGGGTGCCGTCGCCGCCGGAGAGGGCGAACCGGTGGTAGGCGATGTACCAGTCGTCCGTGCCGGGCACGTTGAGGATCGAGCTGTGGCCGGTGGCGCGGATGCCGAGCGAGGTGTCCTTCTGGAGGATCACGCCGCGGTAGGTCCACGGGCCGTCGAGGCTGGTCGCGGTCGCGTACCCGACGCGGTAGTTCTCGGAGCCGGTGTCGTCGATGGAGTACGTGAGGTGGTACAGGCCCTCGCGGTAGTTGAGGAAGACGCCCTCGCGGAAGTCGGTCAGGCCGGAGATCCGCTTGAACGTGCCGGTCTTGATCGAGACCATGTCGTCGTTCAGCTCCGCGATGACCGGGCCGCTCGTGGCGCTGCCGTTGCCCCACGCGAGGTAGTACCTGCCGGAGACCGGGTCGTGGAAGGCCGCCGGGTCGATCGCCTGGCCGGAGGTGACGGCCTCGTTGTTGAGGATCATCGCCGCGGGCTGGGCGGTGAAGGGGCCCTCGGGGCTGTCGGCGACCGCGACGCCGATGGTCTTGCGGTTCAGGGCGGTGTTGTGGCCGCTGAAGTAGAAGTAGTACTTCCCGTCCCGCTCGATGATCGTCGGCGCCCACGCGTTGCCGCTCGCCCAGGGGACGTCGCCGCTCGCGCCGTCCAGGGTGAGGATCGGCTCCTCGGAGCGGGTCCAGTCCACGAGGTCCTTCGAGGACCAGACGTAGAAGTCCTTCCCGCCCCAGCCGGAGTGGCCGTCGGTGGTGGTGTAGAGGTAGTAGGTGTCGCCGAAGACGGCGATGTTCGGGTCGGCGTAGAGGCCGGGCAGGACGGGGCTGTTCACGACCTGGGCGGAGAACGTCCAGGTGGTGGACTCGCCTGCGGCCGTGACGGTGTACTCGACGGGCGCGGAGAGGTCCACGGCCGTGCCGGAGGCGGGCGACGCGGTCGCGCCCGTAGCGGTCGTGAACGTCGGCGCGAGGGAGGTGACGTCGGTGCCCGGGACGACCGGGAGGACGACGGTGCGCGCGTCCATGTCGATGAGCGGGGCCGTGGCCAGCGCGGCGGGGTCGGTGAGCGACACGTCGGTGACCGCGCCGGTGGCCCCGGCCCGGTCGAGGACCTCGGCGGGGCTCAGGGCCCGGTCGTAGATCGCGAAGGACCTGAACCTGCCCTTGAAGCGGCCGTCCTGCTCGTACAGGGAGCGGCCGAGGTAGTTGGCCCAGGTCTCGCCGCCGGAGATGTCGCCGGGGTCGACGGTGACGCCGTCCTTCGTGGAGACGAGCACCCCGTCGAGGTAGAGGCGGGCGGTGTCGCCTTGGAGGGTGTAGGTGAGGTGGGCCCAGCGGCCGCGCGGGAGCGCGGCGCCGGAGCTCGCGGTCTGCTCCTCGGTGTAGGTGCTGGTGGTGATGGAGGTGCGGTACGAGCCGTCGCCGGTGGTGAAGAGGTACCCGCGTCCGCTGCCCGCGGCGTCGGTGTTGCCGAGGCCCCAGATGAAGTAGTTGCCGGACTGGGCGGTGTCGACCCACACGTCGGCGTCCACGGAGATGTCGGTCAGGCCCGCCATGAGGTCGTCGGGCAGGTCCACGGAGTCGTCGGTGCCGTCGAAGACGAGCGCGCCGTCGGACCAGGTCGCGCCGTTGATCTGGGCGTCGCGGCCGTTGCCGGAGGCGTCGGCGAGCACGGTGCCGGAGCCGTTCGCGAAGTCGTAGTCCACGATCTGGCCGTCCTCGTTGGAGGCGATCGGGGCGCGGCCCTCGTAGAGTCCGGCGAGTTCGGCGGCGGTCACGGGGATGACGGTGCCGTGGCGGGGGCTCGCGGGGAGGTCGTAGTCCTCGGCGACGGTCCACCCGCCCGCGGCGATGTCGTCGGTGGTCAGCGGGATGTAGCCGCGGCCGCCGTACTCGTCGACGAAGAGGTAGTGCTTCCCGCCGCCGTTGACGTCGCCGGGGTTGGCTTGGAAGATCGAGGGGCCCTCGACGGCGCTCGTGCCCGCGTCGCGGCCGATGCAGGAGTCGATCATGGACCACTGGTCGAGCGGGGCGCGCAGGGAGGTCGAGGACTCCTGGATGATGTCGGAGCACCCGGTGGTCCCGGCGCCCTCGTCCTTGGTGAAGCGGTAGTAGACGCCGTCGTCCAGGGTCACGGTGGAGTCGATGCGGGACATGCCGTCCTGCCAGATCCGCGGCTCGCTGAAGGTGGTGAAGTCGCGGGTCGTCGCGTACATCATGCGGTTGTAGGTGCTGCCGGTGTGGGCCGGGTCGTCCTCCGCGTAGAGCTTGGAGGCCCAGAACACGACGTACGCGCCGAGGCCGGTGTCGTAGTAGGCCTCGGGGGCCCAGGTGTTGCCCGCGGTCTCGGGCGAGACGAGGACGTGCCGCTGCGCCGACCAGTTCACGAGGTCGTGCGACTCCCACACTTCGAGGTATCGACTGCCCTGGCGCTGGGAGGCGTCCCAGGAGGTGCCCGAGCCGATGGAGAGGTCGGTGGCGATGAGGTAGAACGTGTCGCCTTCGGGCGAGCGGATGATGAACGGGTCGCGCAGGCCCTGCTCGCCGTATTGCGAGGAGAGCACGGGCAGGCCGCCGTTCAGCTCGTTCCAGGCGAGGGCGTTGTTGCCGTCGCTGGCGGCGAAGTGGACGTTCTCCCCCGCGACGGTGTTGCCGGTGAAGTACGCGAACGCGTAGCCCTCGTACTCGGCCTGCTCGTGGGCGGCGCGCACGGTGAGCGGGAAGTCGCGGGAGAGGCCGCCGGTGCTCGCGGTGAGGACCACGTCCTGGTCGGCGGCGGCGCGGGTGACGACGCCGGGGGCGATGTCGCCGTCGGCCTCGGTCGAGACGATCCCGTCGCGGGACGCGGTCCAGGCGATCGGGCTGCCGGTGACGGCGCCGGTCTGCGGGAGGTCGATGTTGCCGCGGACGTCGTCGGCGCCCGGGATGGCGATGGCGTCGAGGTCGGCCTGGTAGTCGGCGTCGCCGGTGGCGGGGATGGTGGCGGTGAACTCGCGCGTGGCCGTGGCCGAGCCCTTGACTGCTGTGGCGGTGAGGGTCACTTCGACTGTGCCGCTTGCTGGTCGGGTGACCTGTCCGGAGTTGGAGACGACGGCTTCGTCGCTGCTGGCCCAGGTGATCTGCGAGCCGTTGGGCGCGGCGGTGGGGAGGGCGAGGTCGGCGGTGACGTTCGCGAGGTCGCCGAGGCCGATGGCAGCGAGGTCGCGCTGCACCTTCGCCTCGTCGGTGGGATGGAGCGCCGCGACTTCGGCGGCGGTGAGGGCGGTGTCGTAGATGCGGAAGTCGCGCACGGAGCCCGCGAGGTACTTGTCGGCGGCGTAGTTCGAGCGTCCGATGTAGTTCGCGGTGGTGGCGCCGCCGCCGATCTGCGCGGGGGTGACGGTGACGCCGGTGTTCCGGGCGACCTGGACGCCGTCGAGGTACACGGTGGCGGTGTCGGTGGCGTCGTCGAGCGTGTAGGTGATCGTCTTCCACACGCCGCGTGCGAGGTTCGCGCCGCTGGTGGTGTTCTGCTCCCCCGACCAGTTGCCGGTGGTGATGGCGGTGCGGTAGGCGTTGCCGGTGGAGAACAGGTAGCCGGTGCCGGTGCTCGACGTCGCGGGGTTGCCGAGGCCGTAGATGAAGTAGGGCGTGCCCTGCTCGGCGCGGACGAGGACCTCGGTGCTGACGGTGATCGAGGTGAGCCCGGCGAGGAGGTCGTTGGGGAGCTTGACGTGGTCGTCGGCGCCGTCGAGGCGCAGGCCCTCGCCACCGGTGAGGGTCGCGCCGCCCGCGATCACGGCGTCGCGGCCGTTCCCGGAGCTGTCGGCGGCGACGGTGCCGGTGGTCTCGTCGAGCGCGTAGTGCGCGACGAGGTGGTCCTCGGCAGCGGCATGGGCCGCACTGGCGCCGGAGACGGCCATGCCGAGTGCCGTTGCGGCGGCGAGGGAGCGGAGCGTGAACCGGCCCGCGCGGGTTGAGGCGACCATGCGCTCTCCTTCAGGGGGAAGCGGCAACGGCATTGTTACCGGTACCAGTTACGAGTGGTGTCAGGTGGTCTGGGCCGGAACCCGCGGCCCGGCCTCGCGGCCGGGCCGCGGGTTCAGCCGCAGTCGGTTGCGGGATAGGCGGTGTCGAGGACGGCGCCGCCCGCTGCGGCGGTGACGGTTCCGGCGGCGACGGCGGCCTGCCGCGTCGTGAACGCGGCGGACGCGGCGGCTCCGGGCGCGATGGCGGTGAGGGTCTTGGCACCGAAGCCGGAGGAGAGCGCAATGTCGACAGTGGTACTGCCGAGGTTCGCGGCGGTGACGACCACCGTGGCCTTGCCCGCGAGGCACCGCACGGAGGCGGTGAGCTGGAGCGGGGCGGTCACGGTCACGTGGGCGGTGACCGGGGCGCGCGAGTCGTCCTGCGCGACGCCGGCGACGGTGAACGTGCCGGGCCGCGCGTACTGGGCGGCGTCGACCGCGTCCCAGTCGACCGCCACGTCCTGCACCGAGCCGTCGGCCTTCGTCAGGTGCGCGCCGGGCAGGACCGGGGCGGTGCCCGCGCGGGTGGTGACCGCGATCGGCGCGGCGTCGGCGACGGCGAGGTCCGGCGCGAAGGCGGCGAGCACCGCTTCGTACTCGGCGCGCGTCACCGGGACGACGGTGCCGTGGCGGGGCTTGCCGCCGTCGGCGTTCTCCGGGAGACGGTCGCGCAGCGTCGCGCCGACCGGCTCCCACGCGTCGCCGTCGGCGATGTCGGTGGTGGCGAAGGGGATGTAGTGGTCCGGCCCGCCGTGGTAGGAGGGCTGGTCGATGAAGAGGTACCACTCGTAGCCGTTGACGTCGCCCGCGTTGGCGGGGAAGACGCTCGGCCCCTCCCCCTGCGTGAACGCGCCGCCCGGCTCGCCGTTGGGGAGCCCGGTGGCGACCTGGTCCTTCACGAGCGTCCACTCGTCGGCGGGGCCGGTCGCGCCCGGCAGCGCGCCGGTCACGGTGGACAGGAGGTCGTCGGAGCGCTCCTGGCGGATCGTCATCGACGCCTCGTCCTTGATGAACCGGTAGTAGGTGTCGTCCACCTGCGCGATCGTGGCGTCGATGGTGCCGCGGCCGGTGCCGCGCTGGACGTCGACCCACGGCCGCGCCTCGGAGAAGGTCGTGAAGTCGTCGGTCGTCGCGTACATCATGCGGTTGTAGGTGACGGCGGTGCGGTCGGCCGGGTCGGTCGTGTCGTACAGGTTCGAGGCCCAGTACACGACGTACGTGTCGAGTTCCTCGTCCCAGTACGCCTCGGGCGCCCAGGTGTTGCCCGCGTAGTCGCCGGAGACCTTGACGTGGCGCTGCTCGGACCAGTTGACGAGGTCGTTCGACTCCCACACCTCGATGAAGAGCGAGCCGCTGCGCTGCGCGGTGTCGAAGCCGCCCGCGAGGCCGTCCACTTTGAGGTCGGTGGCGAGCATGTAGAACCGGTCGCCTTCGGCGGAGCGGATGATGAACGGGTCGCGCAGGCCCTCGGTGCCCTGGGTCGAGGTGAACAGCGGCTCGCCGTCGTTGAGGGTGTTCCAGCTCAGGGCGTCGTTGCCGCGCGAGGCCGCGAGGCTCACGCGTTCGGCGCCCGCGCCCTCGCCGGTGAAGAAGGCCCAGACGTACGCCTCCTCGTCGGCGTCCGCGGCGGGCAGCGGCTGGAGGGCCAGCGCGACGTCGCGGGTGCGGACGGCGTCGCCGATGCGGGCGGTCGCGGTGACGACCACGGGCACCGGGTCCGCGCCCGCGGCGGGGCGGTCGACCACGAGGGTCAGGGTGCCGTCGGCCGTGCCCTCGCGGAGCGCCACGGGCGCGCCGGAGGGGACGGTCCACTCGATGGCCGAGCCGTTCGCGCCGGTGGTCGGCACGGTGAGGTTGGTGCGCACGTCGTCGGCGCCCGGGATCGCGACGGCGGCGAGGTCGGCGTCCGCCTTCTCGGCGTCGGTGAGGTCTTCGGGCACGGTCACGGTGTAGGTCCGGGTGCGGGATTCGCCTGCGGCCGTGAAGGTCGCGGTCAGGGTGACGACGGCGTCGCCGGAGCCGGGGGACGGCCGAGCGACGGTCGCCGTGCCGCCTTCCACGGTGATCGCGCCGTCGCTGGAGGCCCAGGAGATCGTCGCACCGTAAGACGAAGTGGGCAGCGGGAAATCCGCGGTGGCGGTGGGCTGCAACGCGACGGAGCCGACCGCGCGGTCGAGGGCGCCGTCGCTGTAGAGCGCCTGCGCCGCTTCGGCGTCGAGGGCGGTCCCGTAGACGGCGAGGTCGTCGAAGTCCCCGGCGAAGTACGCGTCCTTGTAGGTGGAGCGGCCGAGGTAGGCGACGAGGTTCGCGCCGAAGTCGGCGACGTCGCGGCCGATCGCGTGCTCGGCGGCCTCGACGCCGTTGACGTACAGCGTGAGTTTGCCGTTGGTGCCGTCGATGACGGTGGTGTACAGCGCGGCCCCGGCCGGGGTGCGCAGCCCCGCGGTGGGCGTTGCCGTCGCGCCCGCGCCGGTCTCGGTGGTCCACGGCGCGGCGGCGTTCTCGGCGTTCGTGACCACGGACTTGACGTAGCCGCTCGGGTTGGCGGGGTTGAGGAGCCAGTAGCCGTCCGAGAAGGAGGCCCCGGAGGCGACGGGCGCGCCGATGAAGGCGGCCGCGACGTTGGCGGGGCCGGAGCGGTCGGCGATCCAAGCGGAGACGGTGAGGTCCCGGCGGCCGACGAGGTCGGCGGTGGGGATCTCGACGTACGCGGCGCCGCTTGCGGAGGAGCCGCCGGGGAGGGAGAGCACACCGTCGGCGAAGGTCGCGCCGGTCTGGCGGAGCAGGCCGTCGTTGCCGTTGCCGGACTCGTCGGCGATGGTGGCGCCGTCGGGGGGCGCGGCGTCGAAGGAGTAGTGGAGGAGCGGCGCCTCGTCGGCGGCGTGCGCCGGGGCGGCGAGGCCCAGGGTGAGCGCGGCGATGGCGCCGGCGGCGGCGAGTCGGGGGTGCATGGAGGGTGCCTCTCGTCATTGAGATGGGCTGCTGCGATGGGGCTGGGGTTGGAGGGTCGCCGCGGGCGCACCGCGAATCCGGTGCGCGGTGCGCCCGCGGTGACTATTCGCGCCGTCTGGCGAGGACGGCGCGCTGGAGGAGGACGAACACGAGGAGGATGCCCCCCGTGATGATCGTGGTCGCTTCGGGCGGGATGGAGCCGTCGCGGGTGATGAGGACGTTCATGAGGCCGAGGACGAGCGCGCCGACGACGGAGCCGAGGACGAACCCGGCGCCGCCGGTGAGGAGGGTGCCGCCGATGACGGCGGCGGCGATGGCGTCGAGCTCCCAGCCGATGCCGGTGATGTTCTGGGCGCTGCCGAGGCGGGCGGTGTAGACGACGGCGGCGAGCCCGGCGAGGGAGCCGCTGATGATGTAGACCCACATCTTGGTGGCGGCCACGGGGAGTCCCATGAGCTGCGCGGACTGCTCGGAGCCGCCGATGGCGTAGACGGTGCGGCCGGTGCGGGTGCGGTGGAGCACGAAGAACGCGGCGAGTACGACGACGGCGGCGATGACGACGCCGGGCGTGATGGCGATGTCGTTGACCTTCGGGCCGTCGTAGACCTTGATCTGGGTGCCCAGTTCGCGCACGGGCGAGTCGTCGGCGAGGCGCTCGGGGACGGTGCTGAGGATCGAGGCGAGTCCGCGGCCCAGGAACATCATCGCGAGGGTCGCGATGAACGGCTGGACGTGGAAGTACTGGATGAGGATGCCCGAGACCGCGCCGAAGCCGGTGCCGATGAGGACCATGAGGACCATGGCGAGCCAGGGGTTCCAGCCCGCGTTCATGAGCATGACGCCCGCGACGGAGCTGAAGGCGATGACCGCGCCCACGGAGAGGTCGATGCCGCCGGTGAGGATCACGAAGGTGAGGCCCACGGTCAGGATGATGAGGTGGGCGTTGTTGATGAGCAGGTTGGACAGGGTGTTGAACTGGACGATCCGCCCGTAGGCGGCCTCGCCGTAGACGATCATGCCGAGGAAGATGACGACGGCGGCCGCCGTGGGCAGGGTGTCGAGGTGGAGCGCGAGGCGCTTGGCGAGCGCGCGCACGCCGGTCGGCTCGGTCGCGGGGGCGACGGTCTGGGTGCTCATGCGGCGACGGCCTCTCGCTCGGCGGGGCGGGCGGCCGCGCGGCGCTGACGGAACGCGCGCCGCACCCGCTCCGACTGGAGGAGGCAGAGCACGACGATGACGACGGCTTTGAACGCCGGTGTGGCCGAGGAGGAGACGCCGAGGAACACGACGGTCTTGTCGAGGGTGGCGATGAGGATCGCGCCGACGACGGCCCCGGTGATGTTGAACTTGCCGCCCGCCAGGGACGTGCCGCCGATGACGACGGCGAGGATCGCGTCGAGTTCGAGCTGGTAGCCGGTGCGGGAGACGTCCACGGTCATGACGCTGGCGGTGGCGAACACGCCCGCGAACCCGGCGAGGACGCCGCCGAGGATGTAGACGGTGAACAGGAGCGCGCGGCGGTTGACGCCCGCGAGCCGGGCGGCCTTGGGGTCCATGCCGATCGCTTCGAGCATGAGGCCGAGGGCGCTGCGGCGCACCAGGAGCCCCATGGCGACGGCGAGGAGCAGGGCGAAGAGGAACACGACGGGGAGGCCGAGGACGTAGCCGTTGGCGATCCACCGGAACGTCTCGTTCGTGGCGGCCGTGTTCTGACCGCCGGTGATGACCTTGGCGAGGCCGCGTCCGGCGAGCATGATGACGAGCGTGGAGATGAAGGGCTGGAGGCCGACGACGGACACGAGCAGGCCGTTGACGGCGCCGAGGGCGGCGCTGACGGCGATGACGAGGCCGATCGCGGCGAGGCCGGAGCCGGGGGTGTCGGGGGCGCCGGAGAGGAACTCCATGGAGACGGCCCCGGCGACGACCATGACGGAGCCGACGGACAGGTCGATGCCGCCGGTGGCGACGACGAGGCACATGCCGACGGCGATCAGGACGACCGGCGCGGCGGCGCGGAGGATGTCGATGACGTTGCCGACGAGGTTGCCGGAGGACCCGATGGAGACGGCCAGGTAGCCGGGGTCCTTGACGAGGTTGACGAGGAGCAGCAGCGCGATGGCCACGATGCCCCAGAAGTACTGGCGCCGGACGAGGGCTTTGAGCGCCTCGGCCGGGCCGTGCGCGTGCGCGCTCATGTGGTGGCCTCCTCGCGGACGGCGGTGTCCGCACTCTGGTCGCCGAGGCCGTCCTCGGCGATGACGGTGACGATGGATTCGGCGGACACGCCCGGCCCGCCTTCGAGTTCGGCGATCTTGCGGTGGTCCTTGAGGACGATGATGCGGTCGCTCTGCCTGACGACCTCCTCGATCTCGGAGGAGATGAAGAGGACGGCCAGGCCGTCGTCGGCGAGGTCGGCGACGTACTCCTGGATCTCGGCCTTCGCGCCGACGTCGATGCCGCGCGTCGGCTCGTCGAGGATGAGCAGTTCGGGGTCGGTGGCGAGCCAGCGGCCGAGGAGGACCTTCTGCTGGTTGCCGCCCGAGAGCAGGCGCACGGGCCGCTCGGGGTCGGCGGGCCGGACCCCGAGGGCCGCGAGGTATTTGGCGACGATGGCGTCCTGCTCGCGGCGCGGCAGCGGGCGGGCCCAGCCGCGGCGGGCCTGGACGGCGAGGACGAGGTTCTCGCGGACGGAGAGGTCGCGGACGATCCCCTCGTCGCGGCGGTTCTCGCTGGAGAACGCGATGTGCTTTGCGAGGGCCTTCGCGGGGGTGGTGATCTCGGCCTTCTCGCCGTCGATCGCCACGTCCCCGGTGTCGGGCTTGTCGGCGCCGTACACGAGGCGGGCGAGCTCGGTGCGCCCGGAGCCGAGGAGGCCCGCGAGGCCGACGACCTCGCCGCGGTGGAGCTCGACGTCCATCGCGTCGATCGCGCCCTTGCGGCCGATGCCCTTGGCGGCGTACAGCGGGGGCCCGTCGCCGCGGACACGGCGGGACTCCTTCGCGTCGAGGGACTTCAGGGTCGCGAGGTCGCGGCCGATCATCTTGGCGATGAGCTGGGCGCGTTCGAGCTCGTGGGTGCGGTACTCGCCTTCGGAGCGGCCGTTGCGCAGGACCGTGAGGCGGTCCGAGATCGCGTAGACCTGGTCGAGGAAGTGCGACACGAAGAGGATGGCGACGCCTTGGTCGCGCAGGCTGCGGATGACGGTGAAGAGCTGCTCGACCTCGTTGGCGTCGAGGCTGGAGGTCGGCTCGTCGAGGATGAGGACCTTGCACTGGGCGACCATGGACCGGCTGATCGCGACGAGCTGCTGGAGGGCCAGCGGCAGCGCCGACAACGACTGCTTCGGGTTGAGGTGGCCGAGGCCGAGCTTCGCGAGGGTCGCGGCGGCGGCGCGGTTGGTGGCCCGCCAGTTGATGCCCGCGGGGCCGCGCACCTCGTGGCCGAGCATGACGTTCTCGCCGATGGTGAGGTTCGCGCAGAGGTTGACCTCCTGGTAGACCGTGGAGATGCCCGCGTGCTGCGCGTCGGCGGTCCCGCCGAGGCGCCGCGGCTCGCCCGCGATCCGGATCTCGCCCTCGTCGATCCTGTAGACGCCGGTGAGCGCCTTGATGAGCGTCGACTTCCCGGCCCCGTTCTCGCCCATGAGGGTGTGGACCTCGCCGGGGAAGAGCCTCAGGCCCACGTCGTCGAGCGCCTTGACGCCCGGGAACGCGATCGAGATGCCGACCATCTCGACGATCGGAAGCGATTCTGGCATCGCGTGCTCCACATCCTGTCGCCGCGGCCGCGCCGCGGGGTGGTGGGGTGCGGGGCCCCGGAGGGCCCCGCACCGGATCTGACTGCTGTCCCTGGGGCTAGAACTTGCGGTCGGGGAGCGCGGCCTCGGCGGCCTCGGGCGAGTCGAAGGTGGCGCTGGGGACGACGATGCTGGACTCGACGTCCTCGCCGTTCAGGACCTTCTCCACGACTTCGAGGGCGGTGTCGCCGAAGAGCGGGTTGTACTCGGCGACGAAGCTCAACTCGCCGGCCGCGAGGGATTCGAGGGCGTTCTTGGTGCCGTCGATGGTGGCGATCTTGACGTCGGTGCCGGGGGTGAGGCCGGCCTCCTGGACGGCCTGGACGGCGCCGAGGCCCATCTCGTCGTTCTGCGCGAAGATGAACTGCACGTCGTTGTCGTTGGACTTCAGGACGGTCTCGACGACGCTCTTGGCCTCTTCGGTGGACCAGTTCGCGGTCTGCGCGCCGACCTTGACGAGGCTCGCCTGGGCGCCCGCGACGGCGTCGAAGCCCTCGTTGCGCTCGTTGACGACCGAGACGCCCGCGGGGCCTTCGAGCACGAAGTAGTTGGCGCCGTCGGGGAACGCGGAGACGGCCCAGTCGGCGACGGCCGTGGAGACCTGGATGTTGTCGGGGGCGATGCGGGTGACGTACAGGTCGGTGTCGTCGGGCTCGATGCCGCGGTCGAGGAGGATCACCGGGATCTCCGCCTCCTGCGCGCGCTTGAGCGAGTCCTCCCAGCCGGTGGCCTCGGTGGCCGAGAGCAGGATGACGTCCACGCCTTCGTCCACGAACGACGTGAAGGCGTCGATCTGCGACTTCTGGTCCAGGTTCGTGGCGGGGGCGTACTTCAGCTCGTAGCCCGCGTCCTCGGTGAAGGTGTCCTGGATGTTCGTCTCGTTGGCCTCGCGCCACGCGCCTTCGGGGCCGACCGCGACGAAGCCGACCGTGGTCAGGCCGTCGTCGTCGCCGCCTTCGCCGCCGCCGCAGGCGGTCAGGCCGAGCGCGAGGGCGCCGGCCGTCGCGGCGCCGAGCACCTGGACGATGCGCTGCTTTGCAGACATGGTTCTCCTCCTTGAGATGCCGGACGCTGAGGGGTCCGGCGGGGCGGATCGGGGTCCGCCGCCGTTCGCGATGACGCAGGGGTTGCGCCGCGCGATTTATGTTACCGGGAACAAAATCGGGAGCACAAGAGCCGTGTCACAATCGTGATCCGGCGGCTACTCGCCGAGCTCCCCGTCGAGGTCGGCCGCGATCATCTCCACGATGGTGTCGACGGTGACGCCGGGGCCGTTGCTCAGCTCGCCGATCTTCTCGCGGTCCTTGAGCACCACGATCCGGTCGCTCAGGCGCACCACCTCTTCGAGTTGCGAGGAGATGAACACGACGGCCACGCCGTCCCCCGCGAGCTGCGCCACGCGCCGCTGGATGTCGAGCTTCGCGCCGATGTCGACGCCGCGCGTCGGCTCGTCCAGGATGAGCACGTGCGGGCGCGTCGCGAGCAGGCGCGCGAGCAGGATCTTCTGCTGCGTCCCGCCCGACAGCTCCTCCACGGGCCGGTCGATGTCGGCCGGGGACAGGTGCAGCGCTTCGAGGTAGGTCTCGATGAGCGCGCCCTGCTCGCCCCGCGACAGGGGCCGCGACCAGCCGCGCATCGCCTGGAGCGCGAGCACGATGTTCTCCCGGGCCGTGAGGCCCGCGATGATGCCCTCGCCGCGCAGGTCCTCGGTGGACAGGGCGATGCGCCGGTGCAGGGCCGCACCGGGACTGCGCAGCTGGACGCGCACGCCGTCCACCCAGATCTCGCCGCTGTCGGCCCGCTCCGCGCCGCCCATGAGCCGCGCCAGCTCGGTCCGGCCCGAGCCGTGCAGGCCCGCGAAGCCCACGACCTCGCCGCGCGACAGCTCGATGTCCGTCGGGTCAAGCGTCCCGCGCCGCCCGAGCGCCTCGGCGCGCAGCGTGGGCCTGCCGGAGGCGGAGTAGTGGTGCGCCAGGCGCTCCGAGCGCAGGGCCTTGAGCGCCTCGATGTCCTCGCCGAGCATCTTCGAGATGAGGTCGGAGCGGTCGAGCTCGGCCGCGAGGTACTCCCCCACCAGGCGTCCGCCGCGCAGCACCGTCATCCGGTCGGCGACCTCGAAGACCTGCTCGATGAAGTGCGAGACGAACAGGATCGCGACGCCGCGGTCGCGCAGGCCGCGCACGACGCGCAGCAGGGTGCGCACCTCGGAGGCGTCCAGACTCGACGTCGGCTCGTCCAGGACGAGCACCCGCGGCTCCACCACGAGCGCCCGCGCCACGGCCACGAGCTGCTTCACCGCGGGCGGCAGCGCCGACAGCGGGCTGCGCGGGTCCAGGTCGTCCAGGCCCAGGCGGGCGAGGACCTCGGCGGCGCGGGCGCGGTTCGCCTTCCAGTCGATGCCGAACGGCCCGCGCACCTCGTTGCCGATCATGACGTTCTCGGCCACGGTCAGGTGCGGGCTCAGGTGCGTCTCCTGGAACACCGTCGCGATGCCCTCGGCCCGGCTGCGCGCCACGCCGATCGGCATCCGCTCCTCGCCGCCGACGCGCACCTCCCCCGAGAGGATCGGCAGCGTCCCGGTCAGGGCGCCGATGAGGGTGGACTTCCCCGCGCCGTTCTCCCCCATGAGCGCGTGGACCTCGCCGGGGTACAGCGCCAGGTCCACGCCGTCGAGCACGCGCACCCCGGAGAACTCGACGGTGATGCCGGACATCTCCACCACGGGATCGGTCACCGCTCGGCCCCCCTCGGCGCGGCCGTCGAGGAGCGCACCAGCAGCTCGGCGGGAATCCTGGTCACGCGCGGGATCTCGCGGTCCTCGACGGCGGCGCGCAGCAGGTCCACGATCGCCACCCCCAGGGCCCGGAAGTTCTGGCGCACCGTCGTCAGCGGCGGCAGCACGTGCGCGGCCAGGGGCACGTCGTCGAAGCCCACGACGCTCAGCTCCCCCGGGACGGAGAAGCCGCGCTCGGCGAGGCCGTGGACCAGGCCCACCGCCATGTCGTCGTTGGCGACGAACACCGCCGTGTAGTCCGGGAGCTCCCGGATGCCCCTGGCGAAGTCGTACGCGAAGTCGGCGCTCCAGTCGCCCACCACGATCGGGCGCTCGCGCACGCCCCACGCCTTCGCGCGGGAGTGGAACGCCCGCTCCCGGGCCCGCGCGTCGAGCCAGTCGAGCGGCCCGGCGAGGTGGAGGATGTCCCTGTGGCCCAAGGAGACCAGGTGGTCGACGGCGAGCGTCGTGCCCTCCTGCTGGTCGAGCGAGACGGTGAGGAAGGTCGGGTCCCGGTCGGGCTTGACGACCAGGACGGGCACGCCGATCGAGATCTTGCGCAGCGCCGCGATCGAGGACGAGCGGGGCGCGATCACGCACAGCGCGTCCACGCCCTGCGTGGTGAGGTTGTCGACGGCCTCCTGCGGGGAGATCCCGTCGCCGTCGCCGAGGCTGATCGAGCTGACCGCGTACCCGGCGGCGCGGGCGGTGGACTCCAGGGCGCGGAGCGTGCTCGTGGGCCCGAACTCGACGGCGCTCTCCACGATCACGCCGATGCGCTGGCTCTTCTGCGTCGCGAGCGCGCGCGCGGCCATGTTGGGCCGGTAGTCGAGCTCCTCGATGACCTCCAGGACCCGGCGCCTGGTCGCGTCCTTGATGTGCGGGTAGTTGTTGAGGACCCGCGACACCGTCATGTGGGAGACCCCGGCGAGCCGCGCGACCTGCCGGATGTTCGGCTTGTCAGCACTCGTGTTCGCCACGTGCGTCCTTCATCGGGTCCGTCCTTCGCACCAGCCGGGGCATCGCGCGGGGTGCCGCGCGACACCCCCAGCCTATCGATTCGGCGCCGCGTCCGATGTCGTCGGAGCCGGGTGTGACGACATCAGCGGACGTCGATAGCACCGAATGTTACCGGGAACAATTCATTTGGGTCAATACCTGGCTCTTTGATAGGCTCCCGACTCGTTGCGGGAGAGGGGCACGGATGACGGATTCGCGGGCGGCGAGGGCCACGGCGGCGGCGGTGGCGGCGGCCGCCTCACTGGGGCTGGACGCCGAGGAGGGGGTCGTGCTCCACGCGTCGAACAAGTACGCGGTGCGGCTGCGGCCCTGCGACGTGCTCGCGCGGGTGGCCCCCGTCGAGGAGCAGGTGGCGGAGTTCGAGCTGGACGTGGCGGGGAGGCTCGCCGCCGCGGGCGCGCCCGTGGCCGAGCCGCTGGCTCCGGCGCGCGTCCACGAGGAGGACGGGTTCACCGTCGCGTTCTGGACCTACTACGAGCCGGCCGCGCCGGAGGTCCCGCCAGCCGAGTACGCCGCCGCGCTCGAACGGCTCCACGCCGGGATGCGCGGACTCGACGTCCCCACCCCGCACTTCACCGACCGGGTCGCCGAGGCGCTCGCGGTCGTGGCCGACCGCGACGTCAGCCCCGGGCTCCCCGAGGCCGACCGGCGGGTCCTGGTCGAGGCGCTGGAGCTGGGGCGATCGATCGCCGCGCGCGGGAGCGAGCAGGTCCTCCACGGCGAACCGCACCCCGGGAACCTGCTCGCCACGACCGCGGGCCCGCGGTTCATCGACTTCGAGACGTGCTGCCGCGGGCCCGTCGAGTTCGACCTCGCCCACGCCCCCGACGCGGTCGCCGCGCACTACCGGGGCGCCGACCCCGGGCTGCTGCGCGAGTGCCGGATCGTCATGCTCGCCATGATCACCGCGTGGCGCTGGGACCCCGCGGACCGGTTCCCCGACGGGATGCGGTTCGCCTCGGAGAAACTCGCCGAGCTCAGGACCGAGCTCACGCGCTGACGAGCGCGCGCGTCGCGAGCACGCCCGAGCGCCACAGCACCGCCGTCGCCAGCGCGGCCGGGGCCGCGAGCCCGAACACCGGGACCAGGCCGGGCACCAGGTAATAGGCGCACAGCAGGACGCCGACGCCCGCGCCCGCGAGGACCGCGGTGGCCGGGCGAGCGAGCGCCAGGACCAGGGCCCGGCGCAGCAGCGCCCCGGCGCCTTCGTCGAAGTGGGACTGCAAGGGCCACACCAGGACCGTGACGACCCCGAGCACGACGCCCGCGACGGTGAGCCCGCCCGCGAGCACCGGCCCGGCCGCGCCGAGGTCGAGGTGCTCCACGACCCGCCGGTCCACGAGGAGGAACGCCCAGCACAGCGCCAGCAGCAGGCCGAGCCGGTTGGCGGCGGCGAACTCCCGCTTCCACAGCGTCCCGAACCGGGCGCGCAGCCCGGACAGGGCCGGGGGCTCGTCGGGGCGGGCGACGGCGGACCGGGCGTCCTCGCGGAGCACCGCGTGGAGGGCGGCGGTCGCGGGGAAGGCCCCGAGGACGACGCCGCCGCGGAGGGTCCAGGCGATCCACAGCAGGTGCAGGCACAGCAGCCGCAGGCCGAGCCGGCCGAGGCGCTGGTACCACTCCAGGAACGCGGGCCTCATCCCTTCACCGCCCCGATCATGACGCCCTTCTCGAAGTAGCGCTGGAGGAACGGGTACAGCACGATCACCGGCAGGGTCGAGACGACGATGACGCCGTACTTGATCTGGTCGGCGTACTGCTGCGCGTAGGACCCGGCCCCGGCGCCGCCCGCCCCGCCCGCGCCGCCGGAGAACGCCTGGTTGGAGATGAGGATGTCGCGCAGGACGATCTGGAGCGGCTGGAGGCTGTAGTCGCGCACGAAGACCAGGCCGGTGAAGAAGTCGTTCCAGTGCTGCACCAGGTAGTAGAGGCCGATCACCGAGAGGATCGGCATGGACAGCGGCAGGGCGATCTTGGCGAAGAACTGGAAGTAGTTCGCGCCGTCGATGGAGGCGGCCTCGTGCAGCTCCTCGGGGAGCGAGTGCTCGAAGAACGAGCGGGCGATGATGAGGTTGAAGACGTTCACCGCCGAGGGCAGGACGAACACCAGCCAGTTGTCGAGCAGGTTGAGGTCGCGCAGCAGCAGGTACATCGGGATGAGCCCGCCGCTGAAGAACATCGTGAACGCGAAGAAGAACATCAGCACGCGCCGGGGCCGGAACTCCCTGCGCGAGAGGGTGAACGCCGCGGGCATGGTGACCAGCAGGTTGAGCGCGGTCCCGGCGACGGCGTACAGGAGGGTGTTGCGGTAGCCGTTCCAGATGCGGTCGTCGGCGAGGATCTGCTCGTACCCGAACCAGGAGAGGTCGCGGGGCACGATCCAGACCCGGCCGGTGGCGACCATGGTGGGGTCGCTGACGGAGGCGATGACCACGAAGTAGATCGGGTACAGGGCCAGGAGCAGCACCAGGACGCAGCACAGGGCGAGGAGGGCCTTGAAGGCGAGGTCGCCGGGGGTGTCGCGGCGGAGCGCCGCAAAGGGTCTGGTCATCGGGCTCACCACAGGCTCGTGTTGGAGACGCGTTTGGCGATCTGGTTGGCGACCACCAGGAACGCGAAGTTGATGAGGGTGTTGAACAGGCCGATCGCCGTCGCGTAGCTGAACTGGTTGGAGAGGATGCCGATCTTGTAGACGTAGGTCGCGATCACCTCGGAGACGCCGAGGTTGAGCGGGTTCTGCATCAGGAAGATCTTCTCGAAGCCGGTGTTCAGCACGTTCCCCATGTTGAGGATGAGGAGCACGATCATGGTCGGCACGAGCGCGGGGACGTCGATGTGCCGGATGATGCTGAAGCGCCCGGCGCCGTCGATCTTCGCGGCCTCGTAGAGCTGCGGGTCCACGCTCGACAGGGCGGCGAGGTAGATGATGCTGTTCCATCCGGCGTGCTGCCACACCTCGGAGAGCACGTAGACGGGGACGAACGCGCCGGCGCTGCCGAGGAAGTTCGCATCGTCGACGCCGAAGAGGCCCACGACGCGGGTGATGAGGCCCGAGGTCGGGGAGAGGAACACCTGGAGCATGCCGACGATGACCACGATCGAGATGAAGTGCGGCAGGTAGGTGGCGGTCTGGAGGAACTTCTTGCGGCGGCGTCCGAGCACCTGGTTCACCATGAGCGCCAGTCCGATCGGGGCGACGAAGCCCGCGACGAGGGTGCTCACGCTGATGACGACGGTGTTGCGCAGGAGGTTCCAGAACTGGGGGCTGTCGAAGAACTGCTGGAAGTACTTCAGGCCCACCCAGTCGCCGCCGGTGATGCCCGCGGCGAAGTCGAACTCGCGGAAGGCGAGCTGGAGGCCGTACATGGGCACGTAGGCGAAGACCGCGACGAACGCGACGGCCGGGGCGACCATGACCCACAGCTGCCAGTAGCGGCGGAAGTGCCGCTTGAGGCGGTGGGCCGGGCCCCCGGCCCGCCGGGGGGCGGCGCCCCCGGCGGGCCGGACGGTGGTCGCGGAGGTCATCCCTGGGCCGCCAGGTACTCGTCGTAGTAGCGCTGGTGGATCTCGACGGCCTCGGTGAGGCCGAGCCCGTCGAGTTCGGCGGTGTAGTCGTCCCATTCGGACTCGACGCCGCCTTCGGTGATCCAGGTGGCCCACCGCTGCATGGCCGGTCCGAGGATGTCGGTGTGCAGCAGGGAGAGGCGGCTGGAGTCCTCGGCGTTCATCTTGATGAGCTCGCCGGGCCAGATGTCGGTGGCCGGGTCGATGCCGGCGAGGGCGTCGGCGAGCGGCGCCTCGTCCTCGACGGCCTCCTGGATGTCGGTGGGGACGGTGACCTCGATGTCGTCGCGGATCCAGCCGGGGCTGTTGTCGGCGAGGGTGGTCGTCCACTTCCAGGAGGACGGGTCGAGGGTCGCGTCGGCGGGGGGCAGGACGGTGTAGACGCCGTTCCCGCCGTCCTCGATGTTGGTGCCGAAGTCGCCCCACAGGGCCTGGAGGGAGAGGTCCTGGTCGTAGAAGGCGTCGATGACCTTGAGGGCGGCGTCCTTCTTGGTGCTCTGGGCCGACATGGTGATGGTGTTGAGGCCGTAGTTGAGCGAGTAGGAGTCGTAGGTCCAGGCGAGGTCGGTGGCGGCGGCGTCGGCCGCGAGCGGGGCGAGGGTCGCGTACTGGTCGGCGAGCTGCGGGCCGAAGCGGTCGGAGGCGGTCCAGCCCCACGAGAAGCCGACCTTCGCGGTGTCGCCGTCGCCGCGGCCTACGGACTGGTACGCGGAGTAGTCCTGGGTCATGACGTCCTGGCTGACCAGGCCGTCGGCGTACAGGTCGTGCAGGAAGGACACGACCTCCTTGTAGCGGGGGTCGGTAAGGAAGTTGCCGACCGTGCCGTCCTCGACGAAGTAGCCGGAGCCGCCGCCGTTGGTGATGGGCAGGCCGAGGCTGCCGAGGAGGACGGAGGGCTGGAAGTAGCCGAAGCCCTCGTCGCCCGCCGGGGACCAGTCGATGGGGATCTCGTCGTCGGGGTCGCCGTTGCCGTTGGCGTCCTCGGTCTTGAACGCCAGGAGCACCTCGTGCAGCTCGTCCCAGGTGGTCGGCTGCTCCAGGCCGAGGTTGTCGAGCCACTGCTGGTTGACGTACTGGCGGGTGCCGGTCTCGGGCCAGAAGCGGCGGTAGGAGGGGACGGAGAAGACCTCGCCGTCGGGGCGGGTCGCCATGAGCTCGGTCTCGGGGCGGGCGTCGAACATGGCCTGCACGTTGGGGAGGGAGTCCATGTCGTCGCCGAGGTCCTCGAAGAGGCCGGTGAAGGTCACCATGTCGGCGTCGGTGATCGCGTTGGCGCCGATGACGAGGTCGGGGATGTCGCCGGCGGCGAGCATCGTGGACTTCTTCTGGTCCCAGTCGGCCGACACCTCCTCCCACTTGATGGGGATGCCCGCGGCCTTCTCGATCTCGGCGGTCCACGCCATGTCGGCCATCGGCCCGGTGAGCGCGTGCTTGACGACGAGGATGTGGAGCGCGTTGTCGTCCTCGCCTCCGCCGCCGCAGGCGCTCAGCAGCAGGGCCGCGGCGGCGAGTGAGGCGACGGCCGCGGGTCCGCTGCGGCGGTTCGGTTTCGGGAGCAAGACTCCTCCTTGAGTCGGGGCCGGGGTGTGCGTCGGCGGCGGCGTTCGGCATCGTCGGAGCGGCCACTACCTGGTGTTTTTTGCGGTCGCATGGTGCGGGGCGACCAAGATCCACATGAATATATGCATCTGGTTCAGCGTTGTCAATGACGAGACAACAGAAAATGTGAACGTGAACCATAACGATGCGGCCACGGTGAACGGGCGCTAGCGGGGGACGCCGGAGGAGGCCCGCGGGATCAGGTGCGCGCCGGTGTGGCGCACGCGCGGCGGGCCGGACTCGCCGCCGAGGCGCTCGACCAGCATCGCCACGGCCGCGTCGACCATGGCCTGGTGCTCCGGGCTCACCGTCGTGAGTGGAGGCACGGTGAACTCGGCCTCGTCGGTGTCGTCGAACCCGGTGAGGGCCACGTCGTCGGGGACGCGGACGCCGCGGATGCGCAGGGCCCGCAGGGCGCCCACGGCCACGGCGTCGTTGATGCAGACCACCGCGTCGAACTCGGCCCCGGAGGCGAGCAGGCCCGACATCGCCTCGAAGCCGGGTGCGCGCCGGTCCCAGTCCGAGCCCGCGACCATGAGCGAGGGGTCGGCCTCGACGCCGTACTCCCCCAGGGCCGCGAGGAAGCCCTCGTACCGCGGGCCGTCGGGGAGGCCGCTCTCGGAGGCGTTCCACACCAGGGCGAGCCTGCGCCGCCCGGTGTCGAGGAGGTGGCGGGTGACCGCGGCGAAGCCCTCGTGCTGGCCCATGACCACAGTGTCGAGGAGACCCGAAGGGCCGCCGCCGAACTGGACGACGGGCCGGTCGGGGGCCTTGCCCCCCAGCAGGTCCGGGTGGAAGTTCGGGAAGACGACCACGCCGTCCGCGTCAGCGGTCGTCTCGCCGCGCACCGCGCGCACCCCGGACCGGCCGTCGGGGGCGAGCCGCAGGGTCGTGGTGAGCCCCTGCGCCTCCAGCGCGAGGATGAACCGCTCGGCGTTCTCGGCGTAGTACGGCTGGTGCAGGTTCGGGACGACGATCGCGATCCGCCCGCTCCCGCCGCCCGCCAGCGCCCGGCCCGCGCGGTTGACGCGGTAGCCGACGGCCTCGACGGCCTGCCACACCCGGGCCCGGGTCGCCTCGGCGGCGTAGGGGCGGCCGAGCAGCACGTTCGAGACGGTCTTGGGCGAGACGCGGGCGACGGCCGCGACGTCCGCGAGGGTCGGGCGCCTCATCGGGCGGCCGGCGAGGTCGACTCGCGCTGCACGAGCGTGACGGGGACGGTGACCGACTCCGGCTGGCGGCCGGGGGCGGCGAGGCGGGCGGTGAGGAGATCGACGGCGTTGCGCGCGAGGGAGATCGGGTCGGGGTCGATGGTGGTGAGCGAGGGCGTGCTGAACCGGGCGTCGTCGAGGTCGCCGTAGCCGATGACGGCCACGCGGCCGGGCACGTCCACTCCGGCGGCGTGCAGCCCGGCGAGCGCTCCCAACGCGATCTCGTCGGTGCCGCAGATGAGCGCGTCCACGCCGGGGTGCTCGGTGAGCGCGCGCTGCGCGGCCTTGAATCCGGCGGCGCGGCCGATCTCGCCGGGGCCGGGGTCGACGCGGGCGAGGGGCTGGCCGGGCTCGCGTTCGGCGAGGGGGCCGGGGCCGATGAGCACGGGGCGGTGGTGGCCCATGACGCGCAGGTGGCGCAGGGCGGTGTTGACGGCCTGGTCGAGGTCGGCGCGCACGGTGTCCACGGCGGGCTCGGTGGGGAGGCGCCGGGTGAGGTCGACGCGGACGACGGGCCCGTCCTGGGCGGCGACGGCCTCGGCGGGGAGGTCGGGCGCGTCGATCGCGAGGAGCGCGTCGAAGGTGTGGCCGCGCAGTTCGAGGGCGGCGGCGAGGCTCGCGGGGTCGTCGTGGGTGGGCTCGACGGTGGCGTGCAGGCCGTGTCGGTCCAATTCCATGACGAGGCGTT
This sequence comes from Glycomyces mayteni, assembly GCF_042428885.1. NCBI lineage: Bacteria > Bacillati > Actinomycetota > Actinomycetes > Glycomycetales > Glycomycetaceae > Glycomyces > Glycomyces mayteni. The sequence goes on along the minus strand of NZ_JBHMBP010000002.1, from coordinate 1,022,314 downwards.
CCACGAGGGCGGCGAGGAGGGGGCGGCGCAGTCCGGCGACGGCGATGCCGACGACGCCGGTGCGCCCGGTGCGCAGGGTCCGGGCCGAGGCGTTGGGCTGCCATCCGAGTTCGGCGATGGCGGCGCGCACCTGGTCGCGGGTCTCGGGGCGGATGTGCGGCTCCTCGTTCACCACGCGGGAAACCGTCTTGACCGAGACCCCCGCCCGCACGGCGACCTCGCGCATCGTCACACGCATGCGGACCACATTAGCCCGCCGCGCCGCGGCCGCGGCCGCCTCGGGCGGGGGCGCGGGTCTTGACGGGAGGGCGGTGGCAAGCGGTACCCTGCCGACGCCACCCCTGGACCGCCACCCCCGCACGGAAAGGCCGCGCATGATCATCGACCGCGCCGAAGTGATCGTCACCAGCCCCGACCGGAACTTCACCACCCTGAAGCTGACCACCGACGACGGCCTCACCGGCATCGGTGACGCGACGCTGAACGGGCGCGAGCTCGCCGTCGTCTCGTACCTGGCCGACCACGTGGTGCCGCTGCTGCTGGGCCGCGACGCGCACCGGATCGAGGACACCTGGCAGTTCCTGTACCGCTCGGCGTACTGGCGGCGCGGCCCGGTCACGATGGCCGCCATCGCGGCGGTGGACATGGCGCTGTGGGACATCAAGGGCAAGGCCGCGGGGATGCCGGTGTACCAGCTCCTCGGCGGGGCCTCGCGCAACGGCCTCCTCGCGTACGGGCACGCCTCGGGCAAGGACACCGAGGAGCTGTTCGACTCCGTTCGCTCCCACCAGGAGCAGGGGTACCGGGCGATCCGCGTCCAGACCGGCGTCCCGGGCCTGAAGTCGATCTACGGGATCGCCTCGAACGCCACGTACGAGGCGATGGACGGCGTCCGCTACGACCACGAGCCCGCGCAGCGTGGCGCACTGCCCAATGAGGAGGACTGGGACACGCGCTCCTACCTGCGGCACGTGCCGACCGTTTTCGAGGCGGTGCGCTCGGAGTTCGGGCCCGAGCTGCCGCTGCTGCACGACGCCCACCACCGGCTCACCCCGATCCAGGCCGCGCAGCTCGGCAAGAGTCTCGAACCGTACGACCTGTTCTGGCTCGAAGACGTCACGCCCGCCGAGAACCAGGAGGCCCTGCGGCTCGTCCGCCAGCACACGACCACGCCGCTGGCGATCGGCGAAATCTTCAACACGGTCTGGGACTACCAGCAGATCATCCGCGAGCAGCTCATCGACTACGTGCGCTCCGCGGTCACCCACACCGGCGGTATCTCGCACCTGAAGAAGGTCCTCGACTACGCCGCGCAGTACCAGATCAAGTCGGGCATGCACGGCCCCACCGACATCTCCCCCGTCGGCATGGCCGCGGCCCTGCACCTGGGCCTTGCGATCCACAACTTCGGCATCCAGGAGTACATGAAGCACGGCGCCAAGACCGACCAGGTCTTCCGCCAGTCCTTCACCTGGACCGACGGCTACCTCCACCCCGGCGACCTGCCCGGCCTGGGCGTCGAGCTCGATGTGGACGAGGCGGGCAAGTACCCGTACGTCCAGGCGTACCTCCCCTTCAACCGCCTCCACGACGGCACCGTCCACGACTGGTAGGCGCGCTAGGCGGCCCGGCGGCGGGCGAGGACGGCGGTGGCGGCGCCCGCGGCGAGGAGGAGGGCGCCGAGGCCGCCGAGCGGGCCCGGGGACGTGCCGGTCGCCGGGAGGCTGGAGGACTCGGTGTTGAGGCTGAGGACTGACGTGTTGTTCTCCAGGTCGGCGTCCAGGTACGGGAAGTCCTCATGGGTCAGCTCGTACGGGGCGAGCTCCTCCTCGCTCCAGAACAGGGCCGGGTCGAGGACCGCGCTGCGGCCGTCCGCCGCGGGCGTGCCGGAGGTGATCTCGACGGGGAGCTGGAGGGTCTGGCCCGTCCCGGCCTCGACGACGTCGCCGAGTTCGCAGACCACGTCCAGGTCGTCGATGCCGAAGGGGGCCACGATGTCGTCGTAGTAGGGCCGGTCGTAGATGCGGAGGTTCTGGCAGCCGTGGCGGTCGGGGGTGGCGAAGTAGCCGGTCTCGGGGTCGCCCGCGGTGACCTCGACGCCGGTGGGGAGCTGGATCGCGACCTTGTAGAGCTCGAAGACGTCGACGTCCCACGGCGGAATGCTGATGATCGCGTTCACGGCCGAGTCGTTCGTGTACGCGATCTCGTAGACGGCGTCGTCGCCCGCCGAGCCGTTCACGCTCGCATCGGCCATGTCGAGGTCGAACGGGTTGTCGACGGTGGTGACGTCGAAGTAGGGATGGTTCGGGATGCGCCGGGCGTCGCTGGGGACGAACGCCAGTTCGGTGTCGGCGTCGTAGAAGTCGATCGAGTCGATCAGGTCATCGTCGGTGATCGGCTCGATCTCGGCGGCCATGGGGAAGCGCATGGGGCCGGGCGCGTCCGCGTCGGCGACGAGTCCGGCGGGCGTGTCCGCGGACAGCTCGTAGACCTGTCCCGGTTCGGGGGCGAATCCTTCGAGGACGCAGTACACGCCCCCGGGCTCGACCTCGCCGCAGTTCGCGTACTCCGCGGCGACCGAGAGGTAGTCCCGCTGCGGGTAGTACGCGCGGGAGTAGAACCGGAAGTAGAAGTCCTCGTAGCCCTGGTCCCCGTTGTACTGGAACGCGATAGGCGGCTCGGCGGCCCCGCCGGGGCCGACCGTCGCGTCGCCCGCGTCCACGACGAGGTCGGGGGCGGTCGAGCCCGCTTCGGCGAACTCCCACGTGAACGGCATGGTCTCGGTGACGCCGTCGGCGTCGATGGCGATCTCGTAGTCGGCGACGTCGCCCGGCTGGACTTGGGGCCCGACGTCGAGGGAGAACTGGAAGTCGACCCCGAAGTCCGGGATGCTGCCGGGCTCGTCGCAGGTGAGGGTCCTGCCTGAGGCGGTGCAGCGCTCGTCCTCGGTGGCGAGGGAGAGCCCCTCGAACTCCTCGTCGATGGTGAGCACGACCCGCGTGTGCTCCAGCTCGACCGACGGCGGCGTCCCGACGAGGACGACGAGCAGGCCCTCCTGCCGCTCGGTCTCGGGGAACCCCGCCTCGAACTGGAGCCCGAACGGGGCCCTGACATACGCCTGGAACGTGTAGTCGTCCTGCGCCTGCGCCGGGACCGCGACGGCCGCGCCGAACACGGCGGCCAGCGCGATCGAGCCGATGCGAGCCGCGGCACTGCGCGATGAAGGGGCCATCGTTGCTCTCGTTTCGCTCAGGGGCGGACCACCGCGACCCGAACGCCGCAGCGGAGGTTCCTACACCCTGAGACACGTCGGATCGACATCGACGGTTGCAAAAAGGTGAATTCCATGTGAACCGGGCGGTCGGCTCAGCCGATCCAGAAGAAGAGGACGGCGAGGCTGACGGCGGCTCCTGCGAAGCAGGCTGCGGCCGTTTTGGGGTTTGGGGCGGCGGTGCCTGTGGTGTGGCCTTTGAGGATGGTGTCGAGCTGGGAGCGGAGGTCGTCGTTGAAGGCGAGGCCTGCGGCGAGGATGAGGGTTGCGGGGAGGGCGTAGACCAGGGTGTAGGCGATGAGGACGGCCACGGCGGCGGGGGCGGGGAGGCGGGCGTCGATGAGGCGTTCGACGGCCAAGACCATCGGGAACGCGTTGGGGAGGTCGCCGAGGGTGGCGAGGACGCCGAACGGGAGGGCGCTCCAGGCGTTGACCCAGGGAGGCAGGGTGTAGGCCTTGCGTTCGCGGGGCCGGAGGCGGCGCACGCCCATGGCAACGAGGGCGACCGCGAGCCCCGCGAACAGGAGGCGGCGGAGCCAGAGGGTGAGGCCGTCGAGAACCGAGTCGGCGAAGGACAGTCCGAAGTAGAACATGAGGGCGATGGCGAGGAAGGACGCGAAGGCGCCGAGCATGAACGCCCAGCCAGTCGGGGCGGGGCGGCGGGCGCCCAGCAGGATCACGATGACGATCCAGATGGTGGCGGCGTTGACCGAGTCGAGCAGGGCCAGGCCCGTCAGGCTCCACACCAGTCCGCCCGTCATGCGATCCCCCCGATCCGCGGCTCAGGCGCCGCCCGACCGCACAGTATCCGACCGGGCCCGATCGCGGCCACCGCCCGGTCAGTCGGCCAGCGCGGTCGCGGCGGCGATGAGGTCGGCGAGCGGTCCCGACATGCCGGTTCCCTTGGGCCACACCAGGGCGACCTCGCTCGGGGCGACCCCGGCGACCTCGCGGTAGGCGATGTCGGGGCGGGCGTAGTAGCGGGCGGCGCTCGCGGGGGCCAGGGCGATGCCGTCGCCGTTGGCGATGGCGGTGAGCCAGTCGTCGGGGTGCTCGGTCACCGCGCCGACGTTCACGGGTCGGCCGCCGCGGGCGTCGGCGGCGACCCAGTGGTCGCGGAAGGCGCCCGTGGCGGCGGGGGCGGCGATGAACGGCTCGTCGAGGAGGTCGTCCATGGTCAGCGACTCGCGTTGCGCCAGCGGATGGTCCGCGGCCATGGCGATGCAGCGGGGCTCGGTGAGCAGGACGACCGCGTCGAACTCGTCCTGGCGCGGGAAGGGCAGGCGCATGAACCCGGCGTCCACGTCGCCGGAGACGAGCCCGGCGACCGGGTCGCCCCAGCTCGCCTGGCGCAGTTCGACGCGCCAGTCGGGGCGGCGGGCGCGGAACGCGGCGATGATCGGCTGGGTCTTCTCGTTGGCGGCGCTGGCGAGGAAGCTGACGCGCAGCACGCGGGACGCCTCGGTTTCGGCGGCGCGCACGGCGCGGCGGGCGCCGTCCCAGGTGGCGAGGACGGCCGGGGCCGCGGCGGCGAGGGCCTCGCCGGGGCCGGTGAGGGCCATGCCGTGCTTGGAGCGGTCGAAGAGGCGGGTGCCGAGCCGGGTTTCGAGCTGGCGGATCTGCTTGGTGAGCGCGGGCTGCGAGAGGAAGAGGCGCTCGGCGGCGCGGGTGAGGTTCCCTTCCTCGGCGACGGTGGCGAAGGAGCGCAGCAGCCGCGTGTCGACATCCATAACCACAGGTTATCGATACTGGTATTGGACGTGCGGCGGGATCGGCCGGAGACTTGGGTCGCCCGGCGGAGGTGCCGCCGGGCGACAGGAGGACCGCCCGATGCTCGTCGCTTTCGTCGTCGTCACCGTGATCGCCATCGCCGCGAACGCGGTCGAGTCCGTCGCGAACTTCATGGGCGCGGCGTGGGTGAAGCGGAACTCGCGGGCGGTGGGGGTGCCGGACTCGTGGCTGCCGTTCCTGGGGGTCGTGAAGGGCGCGGCGGCGCTGGGGCTGGCGGCCGGGTTCGCGTGGCGGCCCTTGGGAATCGCGGCCGCGGTGGGCCTGGTGGTGTTCTTCGTGCTGGCGACGGCGCTGCACGTGAGGGAGCGGGTGTTCCACAACATCTCGGGGCCGCTGTCGTTCCTGGCGCTGAGCGTCGCGGTCCTGTGGCTCATGATCGCGGTCTAACCGGCGGCGGGGAAGAGGCGCGCGACGGCGGCGACGACGGCGGCGCGGCGCTCGCCCATGTACCGCTCGCGTTCGGCCGGGTCGGCCGGGAGGAAGTCGATCTTCCCGGCCCAGGCCGCGGCGATCTGGTTGAGCAGCACCAGGATGTCGATCGGGTCCCAGGACGGGTCGAGCGCGCCGTCCGCCTGCGCCTGCCGCAGCCGCTTGAGCTTGCCGGCCATGGTGGCGCGGATCGGGTCCTCGGTGTCGTCGGCGTCGAGTTCGAGTCGGCCCCACTGCATGAGCCGGTACCGCTCGGGGTGCGCCGCGTAGTAGTCGTGGAGGCGGCCCGCGTACTCGGGGAGCCCGGCCGGGTCCATGCGCGTCGCCTCGGCGACGGCGGTCAGCTCGGCGGCCGAGACGTGCCGGTAGAGGGCCTCCTTGCTCTTGAAGTACGCGTAGACGCGCTCCTTGCTGGTCCTGGCCGCTTTCGCGATCCGGTCGATGCGGGAGCCCGCGATTCCGTAGCGTGCGAACTCGGACCGCGCGGCCGCGAGGATGCGGTCGCGGGTGGCCTCGGGACTGGTCGTGGGCGGCATATGCCCAGCATACCTGCCCGAACCGTTCGGTTTGACGATCGCGGTTCTACGGAGTAGCGTTCAAACCGAACCGTTTGGTTTGACGAAGGGAATCTGTCATGCAGCACCGCGCACTGGGAACGCAAGGGCTCCGGGTCTCGGCGATCGGCTACGGGACCATGGGCCTGACCATGGCGTACGGCCCCGGCGACGAGGCCGAGGGCCGAGCGACCATCCGCAAGGCCCATGAGCTGGGCGTCGACTTCTTCGACACCGCCGAGCTGTACGGCCTGGGCACCGGCTCGAACGAGACGCTGCTCGGCGAGGCCGTCAAGGACTTCCGGGACGAGATCGTCATCGCCACGAAGTTCGGCTTCGACCTCGCCGACCTCTCCAAGGGCTTCGGCCTGAACAGCCGCCCCGAGAACATCCGCAAGGTCGCCGACAACAGCCTCCGCTTCCTCGGCACCGACCGCCTCGACGTGTTCTACCAGCACCGCGTCGACCCCGACGTGCCGATCGAGGACGTCGCCGGGACCGTCAAGGACCTCATCGAGGCCGGGAAGGTCAAGTACTTCGGGCTCTCCGAGGCCGGGCCCGAGACGATCCGCAAAGCCCATGCCGTGCAGCCGGTCTCGGTCCTCCAGACCGAGTACTCGCTGTTCGAGCGGGACGTGGAGCGGCTGTTCCCGGTCCTGGAGGAGCTCGGCATCGGCTTCGTGGCCTACTCGCCGCTGGGCCGCGGCTTCATCACCGGCAGCGCCAGGCCCGCCGCCGAGTACGACGAGTCGGACATGCGACGCAACGACCCCCGCTGGGAGCCCGGCAACTTCGAGCGGAACGTCGAGGCCGTCGAGCGGCTCGGCGAACTCGCGCGGGCGAAGGGCGTGACCGTGCCGCAGCTCGCGCTCGCGTGGACCCTGCGCCAGAAGGACTACATCGTCCCGATCCCGGGCTCGCGCAGCCGGTCCCGCGTCGAGGAGAACACCGCCGCGGCCGAGGTCCACCTGACGGACGCCGACCTCGGCGCGGTCAAGGAGATCCTCCCGACCGGCGGCTTCGGCGCCCGCTACGCCCAAGTGCCCGAATGGGTCTGAGGCGCGGCCGCTAAGGCCGGATGCGGTCGATCCGCTCGGTGAGCTTCGCGGAGAGGCGGCCGAGCTCGGCGAACTCCTCGGGGGCGAGGGCGTCGAGGACGAGGCGGCGGACGGTGGCGACGTGCTTGGGGGCGGCGGCCTCGATGGCGGCGCGGCCGTGCGCGCTGATCGCGACGTACGCGCCCCGGCCGTCCTCCTCGCACTCCTCGCGGGCGACCAGGTCGCGCCCCGCCATGCGGCGGATCTGGTGGGACAGGCGGCTCTGCTCCCAGTCGATCCCCTTCGCGAGGTCCTGGAAGCGGACGCGGCCCTCGGGGACGTCGGTGAGCGCCACCAGGACCTCGAAGTCGGCGGACGACAGCCCCGAGTGCGCCTGGAGGTCGGCGGCCAGGCGGGCCGAGAGCTTCAGGTGCAGCCGCACGAAGGCGCGCCAGGAGCGCTGCTCGTCGTCGCTCAGCCAAGGCACGGCGCCCGGGTCGGGCTCGGTGTCGTTCACGAGGTCCATTCTAGGTTCGGGTCGGCGCGTCGCCGGGCTGGCCGAGTTCGGCCTCCAGCCAGTGGAGGACCTGGGGCGAGACCCGGTCGGCGGCGTCGGCAAACTCGGGGTGCCGCTTGATGAAGCGGGCGACGTAGGGGCAGACGGGGACGATGCGCTTCCCGGCGGCGCGCGCGTCCAGGAGCGCCTGCTCGACCAGGAGGGCCGCCAGGCCCTTCCGGGCGAAGGAGGCGTCCACTTCGGTGTGGTAGAAGATCCGCTGGTCGCCGCGGTCGCGGTAGGCGGTCAGTCCGGCGCGGGCGCCGTCGATCGCGATCTCGTAGAGGCGCTCGGCGTCGACCCGGCGCACGACGGGCTCCCCGTCAGGCTCAGGACGCGCGGGCGGCGGCGGGTTGCGGCGGGGCATGATGACGGCGTTGGGCAGGGGCGGCGCGGGGAGGCGGGGCCCGGGGTAGCCCTCGACGGCGCCGAAGCGGTCGGTGGCGGCCTCCCACTCGTCGCGGGCCTCCACGATCTCGTCGTGGCTGCGGGCGATGAAGTTCCACCACATGACGATCTCCTCCTCGAACGGCGGGCCGCCGAGCAGGATCAGCCGCGCCGGCTCGTCGGCGTCGTTCACGAGGGTCAGCGTCGCGGCGCCGGGCGCGGTGTAGCCGAGTTCGGCGTGGCGGAGCGCGGTGCCGTCGAGGCGGACCTCCCCCGCGTCCACGAGGACGCCGTGCTCGAACCCGGCGTCGACGTCGAGGACGACCGTCGCGTGCGGGTCGAGGTCGATCTGCGCGCCGAGCAGCGGCGTGAAGGTGCGGACCGGGGAGGCCGATCCGGCGAGCGAGCCGAGGAAGACCCGGAGTTCGGCCCCGTCGATCCGCACGGGTTCGGGCACGTGGTGCTGGAAGTCGCGGCCCGCGTGCCGGTCGGCCTCGGGGAGCGCGACCCAGAGCTGGACGCCGTGGACGACCGCGGTCGCCGGGGTGGAGACCTCGGAGTGGGCGATCCCGCGGCCGCCCGTCATCAGGTTCATCTCGCCGGGGCGGATGAGCGCGTGCGTGCCGAGGCTGTCGCGGTGCTCGATCTCGCCGCTGAACAGCCAGCTGACGGTCTGGAGACCGGTGTGCGGGTGCGGCGCGACGTCCATGCCGCCGGCGGCCGGGACCTCCACGGGGCCGTAGTGGTCGGCGAAGCACCAGGCCCCGATGAGGGTCCGGGCCCGCTGCGGGATCGTGCGCCGCACCAGCAGCGCCCGCGGCCCGCCGAGCGGCACCTCGCGCGGCTCCAGCACCTCCACACCGGCTTCGGCTCCCCGCGGCGGGCTGCACCGCACCGCCTCCGGGGCCGTCTCCGTGTTGCTCACCTGGACCACCTGCCGTCCGAATTGATTGTCATATCATCTATCTGCGAGCATAGCCCTACGATCATGGCCGCCCGACCGGTCCGGCGCGGGCGATTCAGCGGTCGTAGGCGAGGCGCGCGGTGCGGGGCACCGGACCGAAGGCACCGGACTGGAAGTCCCGGTACGCCTGGGCGATCTCGGTGCGGCTGTTCATGACGAACGGGCCGCCGAACGCGACCGGCTCGCGCAGCGGCGTGCCGCTGTAGACCATGACGCGCGCCGGGGCGTCGCCGTCGGGGACCGCCAGGTGCAGCACCGTCTCCGCTGCGCCCGCAACGGGATCGGACCACCCGGTCTGCCCGGCCGCGACCTCGCGCCCGCCGATGAGCGCCCGCCCGGCCACGACGTGCGCGAACAGCCGGTGCTCGCCCGGGACGGCGAGCGCGTACGACGACAGCGGGTCGATCGCGGCGAGCAGGCCCTGCACCGGCTGGTGCGTCTCGGCCTTCCCGGTCACGCCCGCGACCGTCCCCGCGTGGACGTCGATCACGACGCCGGGGGCCTCGACGCGGCGCATCCCGGCGCGGGTGAGGTCCTGGTAGCGCGAGTCGGTCAGCTTCTTCGCCTTGGGGAGGTTGAGCCAGAGCTGGAGGGTGTGCGCGTGCTCGTTGCGGTAGGCGAGCTCGCGGTGGACGATGCCCTTCCCGGCGGTCATCCACTGCACCTCCCCCGGTTCGAGCGCGCCCGCGTGCCCGAGGTTGTCGCCGTGTTCGAGCACGCCGTCGACCACGAGCGTGACGGTCTCCAGTCCGCGGTGCGGGTGCCATTCGAAGCCGGGCTCGGAGAACCAGTCCTCGGCCATGACCAGGAACGGGTCGGTCAGTGCGGGGTCGGCGGGCGCGAAGGCCAGCGCCTTGTCGTCCACTTGGGCGTCGGGCCCGAGACGGCGGGCGTCCTCGACGCGGTCGAGGGTCCGCTGGTGCGCGGTGGTGGTCATGAGGCTCATTCTCCGCTGGTTCGGTGGGGCCGGGCGCCGAACGGCGCCCGGCTTACTCTGCGGCCGTGAGCCCGAAGGCGGCGGCCATGCGCTTCCAGGACGCGGCCTCGTCGTGGCGGCCCTGGCGTTCGAGGGTGCGCGCGAGCAGCAGGTGCGCGTAGTGCTCGACAGGGTCGCGGTCGATGACCTCGCGGAGCTGCTCCTCGGCCCGGCGCAGCTGCGCGGAGTGGTAGTAGGCGCGCGCGAGCAGGAGCCGGGGGCCGGTCGGGCCGGGGGCCTCGGCGACGAGCGCGGCGAGGAGGTCCGCGGCGCCGATGTAGTCGCGGGCCTCGAAGCGGGCGTTCGCGCGCTCCCAGCGCTCGAAGGGGCCCTCCTCGCGCGGGACGGGGACGCCGCCTGCCGCGACGCCGTCGAACAGGTGGGTCGCGGCGACGAAGCGGTCCGGGGCGGCCTCGCCGTTGGGAAGGAAGTCGTTGAAGTCGCTCATGGCTTCCCTTCAAGTAGTTGATACGTCATCTGTACCCGACGGAACGCCTCCGCGTCCACCCCTATTCCCGGGCCTCCGGGTCCGCGATCCTGCCGTGGGCGAGGACGATGCGGGCGTCGGCGGCCGCGGCGTCGCCGGGGTCGTGGGTGGCGTGGACGATCGTGGTGCCGCGGGCGCGCTCCTCGGCGAGGACGGCGGCGATGCGGGCCTTGGCGGCGGCGTCGAGGCCGGTGGCGGGCTCGTCGAGGAGGAGCAGGTCGGACCGTTGGGCGAGGCCCTGGGCGAGGAGGACGCGCTGGCGCTGGCCGCCCGAGAGGGTGCCGAGGCGACGGCGGGCGAGGTCGGCGACGCCGAGGCGTTCCATGCATTCGTCCACGATGGACCGGTCTTCGCGGGTGAGCCGCCGCCACGCGCCGCGGTGGGCCCAGCGGCCCATGGACACGGTCTGGCGGACCGTGATCGGCAGCGCGTCGGACGCCTCGCTGCGCTGGACCACGAACGCGACGCGGCCCGAATGCGAGCGCCACAGCGAGCCGGACGCGGGCGGGTGGACGCCCGCGAGGACGCCCAGGAGCGTCGACTTCCCCGAGCCGTTGTGGCCGGTCACCGCCGTGATGCTCTGCGGCGGAACGGCAATGGTGACGTCGTGGAGCACGGTGGCGGCGCCGTGGCGCGCGCTCACCCCGTGCAGCTCGATCGCGGCGGACATGTCCTGGATCACTCCCTCTCGGTTTGAAATCGAAAACGATTTTCATTATAGTTCTGGCCGTGGAATGGTTGACCAGCCCCTTCGAGGTCGGATTCGTGGCCCGCGCACTGTGGGGCGGCATGCTCGTCGCGGCGATCTGCGGACTCGCGGGCACCTGGGTCGTGCTGCGCGGCATGGCCTTCATGAGCGACGCGATGTCGCACGGCATGCTCCCGGGCGTCGCCGTCGCCGCGCTCCTCGGCGGGAACCTCCTGCTCGGGGCCGCGGCCAGCGCGCTCGCGATGGCACTCGGCGTCACCGCGCTCTCCCGCTCCCCCAGGCTCTCCCGCGACACCGGCATCGGGCTGCTGTTCGTCGGCATGCTCGCGGCGGGCGTCGTCATCGTCTCCCGCTCGGGGTCGTTCGCCGTGGACCTCACCGGGTTCCTGTTCGGCGACGTGCTGTCGGTCAGGGGCGCCGACCTGGCGGTGCTCGCCTGCGCGCTCGCTGCGGCGCTCCTCATCACCGTCGCGTGCCACCGCTCGTTCACGGCCCTCGCCTTCGACCCGCGCAAGGCCGCCACCCTCGGCCTGCGCCCCGGTCTGGCCCAGGGCCTCATGGTCGGGCTCCTGACGCTCGCGATCACCGCGTCGTTCCACGTCGTCGGCACCCTGCTCGTGTTCGGCCTGCTCATCGCGCCGCCCGCGGCGGTGAGTCTGTGGGCCGACCGCATCCCCGTGATCATGGCGGGCGCGGCCCTGATCGGCGCGGCGGCCACCGCGGGCGGGCTCCTCGTCTCCTGGCACCTCGGCACGGCCGCGGGCGCCACCATCGCGGGCCTCGCCGTCGCCTGCTTCTTCGCCTCGGCGCTCGCCGCGCTCGTCCGCGACCGCCTCCCGCTCCGCCCCGTCATCCTGAAAGGACACTGAATGCCGCTGCCCACGAGAGCCCGAGCCGCCGCCGCGCTCGCCGTCGCAGTCCTCGCGGGCTGCGCCGCCGATCCCGGCGACGCCGCCGAGGACCCCTCCCCCACGCCCCACGGGTACGTCGAGGGCGCCGAGGAGACCGCCGAGGCCCAATGGCGGCTCGTCGTCGCCGACGCCGGAACCGGCGAGGTGCACCTCCTCGACCCCGCGACGGAGGAGTCCGTCGTCGTCGCCACGGTGGACGACCCGCGGCAGGCGGCGAGCGACGGCCGGTACGCGTACGTCTCGGACGGGTCGGGCACCCGCGTGATCGACGGCGGCACATGGACGGTCGACCACGGCGATCACGTGCACTACTACAAGAGCGAGCCGCGGGACGTCGGCACGGTCGACGCCGCGGTGTCCGCCGCGGTCGGCGACCCGGCGGTCACGGTCTTGAACGCCGGGCACGGCGTGGTCCCGCTCGACCGCGAGTCCCTGGACGCGGGCGAGATCGCCACGACCGGGAGCGTCGAAGCCCAGGCCGCGGTCCCCTACGGCCAGCGGCTCATCGCGATCGACGGCGGCGCCGTCCGGGTCCTCGAACGCGACGGCAGCGGCGGCGACGAGCTGGCCAAGGACTGCCCGGAGCCGCAGTCCCCCACCGTGACCCGGCGCGGCGCGGTGTTCGCGTGCGAGGACGGGGTCCTGCTCGTCACCGGCGACGACGAGTTGACCGCCGAGAAGATCCCCTACCCCGCGGGCGAGAGCCTCGACGGCGGCCTCCACCACCGGCCCGGCACCTCGGTGCTCGCCGCCCGCAGCGACGGCGGCGGGGCGCTGGTGCTCGACCTCAAAGAGCGCGAGTGGACCGCGCTCGACTGGACCGCCGACGACACTGCTGCGAACGGCGCCGCCGACGCGGTCGCGGTGACCGCGACCGGCGAGGACGCGCCCGTCCTGGTGCTCACCCGCGACGGCGTGCTCCGGTCCTTCGACCCCGCCACCGGCGCCCCGCTCGCGCAGACCGCGCTGCTCACGGTCGCCGACGGCTCCACGCCCGTGATCGAGGCCGACACCGCCCGCGCCTACGTCAGCGACCCCGGTGGCGGCGCGGTCCACGAGATCGACTACCGCGACGACCTGCGCCTGGCCCGGACCTTCGACCTCGGCTTCACGCCCGGCCCCATGGCGGCGACGGGATGGTAGCCGCGCTCACGCGACGCGCACTCGTGTCGCTCCCGGTCCTCGCGGTCGCGCTCTCCAGCTGCACCGCAACGGGATCAGACCGCTCCGGCATCGTCGTGACCACGAACATCCTCGGCGACCTCGTCCGGAACGTCGTCGGGGACCAGACCGAGGTCACGGTCCTCATGGCCGCGGGCGCCGACCCGCACTCGTTCGGCGTCTCGGCGCAGCAGGCCGCGTCGCTCGAACGCGCGGAACTGCTGGTGCACAACGGCCTCGGCCTCGAAGAGGGCGTCCTCAGCCACATCGAGGCGGCCACCGCGTCAGGCGTGCCCGGCCTCGCCGTCGGCGAGCACGTCGACCCGATCGAGTACGGCGCCGACGAGTCTGCCGGGCAGCCCGACCCGCACTTCTGGACCGACCCGGTGCGCGTGGGCGAAGCCGTCGCGATCATCGCCGACCACGTGATCGAACACGTCGCAGGTCTCGACGCCGAACGGGTCCGGGCCGGCGCCGACGCGTACCGCTCGCAAGTGGACGACCTCCACGAGCGCACCGCGGAACTGTTCTCCCGCATCCCCGACGAGCACCGCAAGCTCGTCACCAACCACCACGTCTTCGGCTACCTCGCCGAGCGGTACGGCTTCGAGGTCATCGGCGCCGTCATCCCCTCCGGCTCCACACTCGCCTCCCCCAGCGGCTCCGACCTGAAGGACCTCGCCGACGCCGTCGCCGCCTCCGGCGTCCCCGTCGTGTTCGCCGACTCCTCCCAGCCCGAACGGCTCATCGCCGCGATGGCCGACGAGACCGGGCTCGACATCGCGATCGTCCCGCTGTTCACCGAGTCGCTCACCGAACCCGGGCAGGGCGCCGGGACCTACCTGGAGATGGCCGCGAGCAACGCCGAAGCCATCGCCGAGGGCCTTGCGCCCCGATGACGTACACCCCATCCACCGACGGGGCCGTCCCCGGCCCCGGCACAAAGAGAAGGAACCGCATGAGAACCCGCACCCTATGGACGCCCGCGCTCATCAGCACCGGGCTCGTCCTCGCCGCCTGCGGCGGCCCCGCCGACGAGGCCGCCGAAGCCGACCCTCTCGAAGTCGAGAACGCGCTGGTCGCGACCTACGACGGCGGCGTCTACGTCCTCGACGGCGACACGCTCGAAGTCGTCGCGGACCTGCCCCTGGAGGGCTTCAACCGGGTCAACCCCGCCGGGGACGGCCGCCACGTGCTCGTCTCCACCGCGACCGGCTTCCGCGTCCTCGACGCGACCGCCGCGGCGCTCTCGGACGACGAGTTCGCCGCCGCCGAGGCCGGGCACGTCGTCAACCACGCCGGCGTCACCGTCCTGTTCGCCGACGGCTCAGGGGAGGTCACCCTCTTCGACCCGCAGGACCTCGGCGGGGGCCTCCCCGAGACCAAGACGTTCACGACCGAGCACCCGCACCACGGCGTCGCCGTCGAGCTGGCGAACGGCGAACTGCTCGTGACCCTCGGCGACGAGGAGTCCCGCCCCGGCGCCCAGGTCCTCGACGCCGAGCGGAACGAGATCGCCCGCAGCGAGGAATGCCCAGGCGTGCACGGGGAGTCGGCCGCGATGGACGAGACGATCGTGGTCGGCTGCGAGGACGGCGTCCTGGTCTACCGCGACGGGGCCTTCACCAAGATCGACAGCCCCGACGAGTACGGCCGCATCGGCAACTCCCGCGGCCACGAGGACTCGCCGTACGTCCTCGGCGACTACAAGAGCGACCCCGAGGCCGAGCTGGAGCGGCCCACGCGCGTGTCCGTGATCGACACCGCGACCGGCGAACTGACGCTCCTCGACGTCGGCACCAGCTACACCTTCCGCTCCCTCGCCCGCGGCCCCGGCGGCGAGGGCCTGCTCCTGGGCACCGACGGCGCCCTCCACGTCATCGACATGGAGCACGCCGCCGTCACCGCGTCCTACCCGGTCCTCGACGCCTGGGAGGAGCCGCTCGAATGGCAGGAGGCCCGTCCCGCGGTCTTCGTCCGCGGCGACACCGCCTACGTGAGCGACCCCGCCGCGCAGAAGATCTACGCACTCGACGTCGCGACCGGCGAGATCACCGCCGAGACCGACCTCCAGCACGCGCCCAACGAGATGACCGGCGTCTAGCCCCCCGGCCCGCCGCAGGCTTCGCGCCTGCGGCGGGAACTCGGTTGCGCCGGACCCGCGCCGGTGCGAGACTTCCCGGTCATGGAAACCCGATCACCGGCACTGCGCAGCGAGCGGCTCACCCTGGAGCGGTACGTCCCGGCCGACGAAGAGGACTTCGTCGCCCTGTTCACGGACGTGCGCGTCGCCCGCTTCATGGGCGACGGCCCCGAACCCGAACCCGAACCCGCCGTGCGCGCCCTGTTCGCACGGGTCTTCACCAAGGTCTACGACACCGGCGCGTTCGACGTGTGGGCCGTCCGCGAGAACGGGGCCTACGTCGGCCACGCCGAGATCAAGCCCACCGAGGTCTCCGGCGGCCACGAGCTCATCTACGCCCTCGCCCACCCCGCCTGGGGCCGCGGCCTCGGCACCGAGCTCGCCAAGACGATCATCGCCCACGGCTTCGACGCCCTCGGCCTCGACGCCGTCCACGCCACCGTCGCCGCCGAGAACACCGCCTCCCTCGCCGTCCTGACCAGACTCGGCTTCACCCACGTCCGCGACGACGAGAACGACGACGGCACCATTACGCGCGTGCTCACCGTCGGCAAGACCGACGCCCACTGGTACCGGGCCGCCTGAATCAGACCGTGACGACCGCGCTGGCGAACGACCACGGCGGCAGCTCGATGTCGACGCCGTCGTCGCCCTTGGCGGTCAAGGACACCGGGGTGACCGGGGAGGCGTGGAACAGCTCGCCGTCGTCGGGCCCGGCGCCCGCGAGGAGGGTGACCGCGGCGGTCGCGGGGCCCGGGACGGCGATGTGCGCGGTCTTCGCGGTGTCCTCGGCGTTGACCAGGCGCACCACGTACTCGGTGCCGCCCGCGGCGTCGCGCGAGAGGACCCCGGCGGTGACCCGCTGCTCGGGCCGCAGGTCCTGCTCGTAGTCGTGGCGCAGCTCGCCGTCGGTCCAGACGCGGACGCGCGGGCCGTCGAGCTTCACGCGCACATGGACGGGCTCGCCCGCGTGGAGGCCGCGCCACGGGACGGGCCCGTGGTCGCCGTTGCCGATCCCGTCGTCGGAGCGGTTGACGACGGTGAACTTGTTCTGCCACATGCCGAACGACACGGTGAGTGAACTGGCGGGGGCCTCGGGGCCGAGCCGGATCTCGAAGCCGTCCTCGCCCTCGGTCTTGAGGGCGGTGAACTCCAGCTCGCACGCGGTCGGGTCGATGGGGCCCAAGTGGACGCCGTCGCCGCCGATCCCCGTGCGCGCGTCCGGGACGGGCGCGCCGTCGAGCCTGACGCCGGTGAACGCGACCGAGGCGCGCGCCGAGGCGAGCACGGCCGTGCCGATCGTCGGGAGCGCCACCGGCACGTGCTCGACGCCTTCGAGGGCCACGGAGTGGACCCGCCGGCCGCGTTCGGTCCCGAACGCCTGCTGCACGTAGTACGAGGCGCTCGGGCGCACTTCGTCGGCGGTGAAGTAGATGAGGTCCGGCGTCCACTGCGAGTGGCCCACGCGGGCCAGCAGCGGCGCGTACGACGCGAGGCGCACGACCTCGGGGCGGCGCTCCATCGCGGTCATGTACGCGGCCTCGGCCAGCGCCGACCGCACCTTGCTCGACCACGCCGCGTACTCGCCGAGGTAGACCTTGGGGCCCTCGGGGTCGTAGGCGTTCCAGCGGTCGAGGTTCTGGTGGTACCAGCGCGGGTTCTGGTAGCCGTGCTCGTCCACGACGGGGACGGCGCGCTCGCGGGCGTAGGCCCAGCCGCGCTCGTAGTCCTCGCCGTGCGGGGCGGGCCCGACGGTGCCGATCGGGGTGACCTCGGGGTGGGCCTCGCGCAGGGCGTCCTCGATGCGGGCGTACCGGTCTCGGAACTGGTCGGTGATCTCGTCCTCGTTGCCGATGCCGAGGTAGCGCAGGCCGAACGGCTCGGGGTGGCCGAGTTCGGCGCGCTTCGCGCCCCAGCGGGTGTCGGGCCCGCCGTTGGCGAACTCGACGAGGTCGAGCACGTCCTGGACGTAGGCGTCCATCTCGTCGTCGGGGATCGCGTGCTGTCCGCCGGGCGAGTTCTGGCAGCAGACTCCGGCGGCGACGATCGGGATGGCGGTGGCGCCGGTGGCCTCGCAGAGTGCGAAGTACTCCAGGTACCCGATCTGGCGGGACTGGTGGTAGTGCCAGATGTTGTACGCCTGCACGCGTTCGTGGCGGGGGCCGATGGTGTCCTTCCAGTGGTAGACGTTCGCGAGGCCGTAGCCGTGGGCGAGGCAGCCGCCGGGGAAGCGGATGAAGCTCGGGCGGAGGTCCTTGAGGGCTTGGAGGAGGTCGGGCCGGAAGATGAGCGGTTCGCCGTCCTCGCCGAGGGGGCGCAGGGAGACGGCGTCGAGGTCGACGGTCGCGTCGGCGGGGACGGCGAGGCGCAGTTCCCCGCGGCCGTCGGCGGCTGCTTCGAGGTCGGTCTCCACGTGCCGCCAGCCGCCTTGGGACACTTCGAGAACGGCGGCCGCCGCGCCCCCGGCGACCTGGACGTCGATCACGGTGTCGGCGTCGGCGCGGGCGAACAGCGACAGGCGCATCCGCTCGCCGCGGGCCGCGCCGACGCCGTCCCAGCCGCCGTTGGCGATCGCGGCCGGGCCGGTCAGGCGCGCGTAGTGGGCGTTGTTGGGGTGCAGCGGGTCGTCGGTGCGGACGGCGACCCCGCCTTCGACCGCCCAGCCGGTGAGCGGGTGGAAGCCCTCGCGCTCGGAGGCGTCGAACTCGAAGTCGCCGTTGCGGACTCGCTCGGCGTTGAGGCCGCCGTCGAGGGCGTCGTTGAGGTCCTCGATGAACAGGCCCCACAGGTCGGGGGCGGCTTCGGCGACCGCGTCGCCGACGCGGACGGTGAATCGCTGGCTCATGTCGGGGGTGCCTTCCTGGGCATGCGTCGACCGATGTTTATCGGTAAAGTCATGCCACTGTAACGGCACGGGGACCGGTGGTGTCAACCCCCTCCCACCGGTTCCCCGCCTCTGCGCCAGGTGATCGGTCAGCCCGCGGCCTGGGCGACCAGGGCCGCGATGCGCTTCTCGACGGCGGGGGTGATGTCGGTGAGGGCGAAGGCGGTCGGCCACATGTCGCCGTCGTCGAGGGCGGCCGGGTCGTTGAAGCCGAGGGTGGCGTAGCGGGCCTTGAACTTCTGGGCGCTCTGGAAGAAGCACACGACCTTGCCGTCCCGGGCGTACGCGGGCATGCCGTACCAGGTCTTCGGGGTCAGCCCGGGCGCGTTGGCGGTGACGATCTCGTGGACGCGCTCGGCGAGGACGCGGTCGGGGCCCTCCATCTCGCTGATCTTCGCGAGGACGTCGGCGGTGCCGTCGGCCTTGGTCGCGCGCTTGCCGCGCCGCTGCTCCTTCTTCAGCTCCTCGGCGTGCTCCTTCATCGCCGAGCGCTCGTCGTCGGAGAATCCCACCGAGGTCTTGGCGGTCTGCTTCGCGGTCATCTTGGGCTCCTTCTGTGTCGTTCCCTGATGACTACGATGCTAGTTTTCGCAGCTGAGCCCTGCTTCTCGATTCCTGATCGATCGCCTCAGCCGCGCCGGAGCCTGCGGAACGCGAGCTCGGCGAGGAGCGCCGCGCCGTCGGCGAGGACGGCGTCGTCGAACGCGGCACGCGGCGAGTGGTTCGAGGCGGCCTCGCGGAAGTCGTCCTTCACGGTGGCGCCCAGGAACAGGTAGGAGCCGGGCACCTGCTCCAGGACCCGCGAGAAGTCCTCGGAGCCGGTGACGGGGTCGGTCATCTCGACGTACCGCGCGTCGCCGAACAGGTCCCGCACGGTCTCGGCGACGAACGCGGCCTCGGCGGGGTCGTTGACCGTGGCCGGGTCCTCGCGCACGAACGCGGCCTCGGCGGTGAGGCCGTGCGCGGCGGCGATGCCCTCCGCGAGCCGCACCGACTCCCGCTCGACCAGGGCGAGCGCCTCCTCCGAGAACGTGCGGACGCTCGCCTCGAACACCGCGCTGTCGGGGATGATGTTGTGCCTGGTCCCGGCATGGAAGGTGCCCACGGTGAGGACGATCGGGTCGAACACCGAGAACCGGCGGGTGACGAGCGTCTGGAGCGCCGTGACGATCTCGGCCGCGACCGGGATCGGGTCGAGCGCGGTGTGCGGGCGGGAGCCGTGGCCACCCGCGCCGACGACCTTCACCGTCAGGGCCGAGATCGCGGCCATCATCGGGCCGGGCTTGGTGGTGAACACGCCGCGCGGCAGCCGGTCGGACATCACGTGGAGGCCGTACGCCGCGTCCGCGCGGCGGCCCGCGGCGTCGAGCACGCCCTCGTCGATCATGTGCCCGGCGCCGTCGCCGCTCTCCTCGCCCGGCTGGAACATGAAGACCACGTCGCCGTTCAGCTCGTCCCGATGGGCCGCAAGGAGTTTCGCGGCGCCGACGAGGCCCGCGGTGTGGAGGTCGTGGCCGCACGCGTGCATGGTGCCGACGCGGCTGGAGACGTAGTCGGCGTCGTTCTCCTCGACCACGGGCAGGGCGTCCATGTCGCCGCGCAGCAGCACGACCGGGCCCGGCCCGCCGCCGCGCAGGACCGCGGTGACCGAGGTCGCGGCCTTGCCGAGGGTGATCTCCAGCGGCAGGCCGTCGAGGGCGGCGAGCACGGCCGCCTGCGTCCCGGGCAGGTCGAGCCCGATTTCGGGGAGGCGGTGCAGTTCGCGGCGCAGTGCGACGAGCTCGCCCTCGATGGCGGCGGCCTGTTCCCGGAAATCCATGTCCACTCCTGATCACGCCCTCGACCGGCGGGTGCGCGGCCGACGCAATACTGCCACGCTCAGGCGAGCGAGCCCGCGAGCGCGGTCAGGCGTGCGGCCGCGGCGGCGCGCTCCGCCGCGAAGGCCGGGCGCTCGCCCGCGAGCGCGGCCGTGGAGGTCGAGAGGGTGCGGCCGACCATGACGACGGCGACCTCCATGCCGAACTCCTCGCCGAGGATGAGTTCGAGCGGCGGGACCACGTGGTCGCGGTGCTCGTTCGCGGTGCCGGGCCCGTGGACGGTGCCCCGGATGGTGACGACGACGGCGGTGCGGCCGCGCAGCGGCCGGGTGTCGCGGTCGGCCGCGGAGGTGAGGCCCCGGACGTGGACGTGGTCGAGCCAGGCTTTGAGCGTCGAGGGCAGCGAGTAGTTGTACATGGGCGCGCCCAGGAGCAGCACGTCGGCGCTGAGCAGTTCGGCGACGAGGGTCCGTTGCGTCTGTGCCGCTTCGCGGTAGGACTCGTCGGCCGCGGGGGCGGTGGCCGGTGCCGTCGTCGGCGCCCAGTGGAGGGCGGCGTGCGTCAGGTGCGGGACCGGGTCGGTCCGCAGGTCGCGTTCGGTGACGGTGTACGCGTCGCCGCGGCCGCGCCAGGCTTCGGCGAAGACGCCGGTGAGGTGGCGGGAGACGGAGCCGTCCGCTTGGTAGGAGGCGTCGATGCGGAGGAGTCGCGGCATCGTCAGAGGCCGTTGTCCGCGCCCAGCATCGCCTCGACGGCCACGGAGTCGCCGGAGAGTTCGACGCGTGCGACGTCGCGGCGGCCGCTGAGGTAGAGGAGCAGCTCGACGGGTTCGCCGGTGAGCACGGCGCGCTCGGGGGACCCGAATCCGCGGGTGCGGCCGTCGGGGACGCGCAATTCGAGGCCGTGCGGGCGGATCTTGCGGGCGGCCCGCCAGCCGGTGAGGCCGGAGGTCTTCCAGGCGAGCGCGTCGAGGTCGGGGCGGCCGGTCCGGGGTTCGAGGCCGTTGGCGCGGCGGACGTCCTCGTGGTGGATCAGGTACTCGGCGCCGTTCATGGCGGTGCGCAGGCCGGGGAGGCGCCAGGGCACCAGCGGGGCTCCCCCGCGGAGCCGGTCGATGAGCGCGGGCAGGCCCTTGGCCTTCTCGGCGGCCATCTTCTCCACGCTCCACCTGGAGAAGTGCTCGCGCAGGACGAGGTGCGCGGCGAGGTCGAGGGCGGTCCAGCCCTCGCACATCGTCGGCGCGTCGGGGCCGACCTCCGCCAGCAGCTCGCACAGGTCGCGGCGCTCGCGCTCGTCGACCGGCAGTCCTCGCTCACGTGCCGCGCCCATCCGCCGCCTCCCTCTCGGTCCCACGCCCAGCGTAGCCGCGGCGCGACTAGCGGCCGGGGTGGATCCAGTAGCCGTCGAGATCGGCGAGGCTCGGCGGGTCCGCAAGGAGGGGAGCGAGGCGGCGGAGCATGAGCTGGAGTTCGGGGACGCGGTCGTCGTGGGCGTAGAACGCGGCGCCGTTGAGCCCGGCGGCCGTCATGTGGAGGCGGACGCGGGCCCTGGTGTCCGCCGAGTCGTCCAGTCCGGCGGCCGCGGCGCGCGCCTGCGGGGCCATGACGGGCCAGGGTCCGGCCCAGAACAGCTGGTAGGCGAGGTCCCAGAGCGGATCGCCGTAGCGGGCGCACTCGAAGTCGATGACCCCGACGGCGTCGCCGTCGACGATGAGGTTGTCGGCGCTGAAGTCGCCGTGCAGCAGTGCGCGCCGTTCGGGGAGCGCCGCCGCGTCGGCGGCGTACAGGTCGGTGAGGGCGTCCACGAGCTTCCGGTCCTCTATGGACAGTTTGTGCCAGGCGTCGGGGCCGGGGACCGGGTCGTGCCAGGCGGACTGGCGCCCGTTCCCGGTCGCCGGGTCGAGTCCGCCGAACCCGGTGGACGCCGAGACGTCGGCGGTGTGGATGCGGCGCATGGTCTCGGCAACGGCTTCGGCGGCGGCCGCGATGCGGTCCGGGGGCAGGTCGCACAGGCGGACCCCCGGCAGGCGCGTGGTGACGCACCACCAGGAGTCCCCGACCGGGCCGGTCGCGAGGACCTCGGGGGCGCGGTCCGCGCTCCCGGCGAGGAGCGCCGCGGCGCGGGCCTCCACGTCGAACCCGTCCCGGCGCTTGCACGCGCGGACGACCACCGGCAGGTCGCCGTCCTCGGCGGCGAAGACCTGCGAGTTCTCGCCTTCGGTGAGCGGGCGCCAGTCGGCGAGCGGCCGGTGGCCTTCAGCGACGGCGGCGGCGATGTCGTCCATGGCGAACCGGGGCTTCCACATGCGCCGACCGTAGCGGGACCGGGGCCGGTCCCGCGAGTGGTTTTACCGGCGCCGGTGGATCACGAGCGTCCACGCGAGGCCGGCGAACGCCGTCAGGGTGACCAAGGCCCGCACGGTGTTCCAGGCGGTCCAGCGCGCCTCGTCGAGCAGCGCGCGGGCCGCGGTGAAGTCGGCGTCGGTCCCGAGCTCGGTGGCGGACCTGATCTGCTGGTTGAGGGGTTCGTTGACGCCCATGGTGATCACCACGGACACGAAGTAGGCCGCCAGGGCGACCGACAGCCAGACGATCACGGCGCGCTGACCCGAGCGCAGGTGCAGGACCAGCGCGAGCGCGATGAGCAGGAGCGAGCCGGTGAACTCGACGCCGAGGAACAGGGGGTTCATGATGGCCGCGTCGAGCGCCTGGAACGCCCCCACGAACGTGCGGTCGTCCACTTCGCCCAGTCCGGGCATGATCGTGCTGGACCAGTCCGTGTAGACGCCCGCGGTCAGGCCGGTCGTCAAGGTGGCGAGGAGGAGGACCGCGGTGCGCAGGGGGCGGGCGGGGCCGGGGGGGTTCGGTGCTGTCGTCATGTCTCCATCAAAGCCCGCCGGGGCGCGGTCCTCCATAGTCGCCGAGCGCGGTTGCATTCGCGATCGTCTACGCGCGCCCGACCAGGTAGCGCAGCAGCGTCTCGGCCGGGCCCTGCCTGCCTTCGGCGTCGAGGACCCGGGCCGCGAGCACGCCGACCGTCCAGACGGCCAGCGCCACGCCGACCGCTCCGGCCTTGCCGACCGCGTCGCCGACGCCGATGAGGTCGTGGTTCATGACGAGCGCGAGGGCGAGCGAGATGAACAGGTAGACGCTGAGCGAGCGGCGTCCGGCCGCGGCGAGCAGGCGGGTGCCGGGGCCCTGCCGGTCGGTCAGCCGGAGGGCGAGCAGCCCGAAGAGTGCGACGTAGCCGATGCCGCCGAAGACGCCGGTGAGTTCCTGGACGGTGTTGAGCACGCCGTACGCGAGGTCGCCGACCTCGAACGCCCCGGCTCCGGCGAGGGCGAGCGGCAGGGCCCCGGCGAGCGAGACGGCGACGCCCGCGACGGCGAGGCGGCGCAGGAGGGGCGCGTTGTCGGCGGGGCGGTCGAGGAGCCGCTTGCGGGCGGCCCAGATGCCGACGACCACGAAGACGAACATGGGGAACATGAGGGTGTTGGCGAGGGGTCCGACGACGATGCCGACGAGCCGCAGGGTCCAGTCCTCGGCGGTGGCGTAGCCGGGGTGGACGAGGGTGCCCGAGTCGGAGGCGAGGACCAGCATGAGGATCACGGAGGTGCACGCGTAGACCGGCGCGAGGATCGCCAGGGCGCGGCGGAGCCTGATCTGCGGCTTGTAGACGAGGAGTCCGATCGTCAGGCCCGCGATGCCGTAGGCGGCGAGGATCTCGGCGGTGTAGGCGAGGACGGTGTGGACGGTGCCGAACACGAGGAGCCACAGGCTGCGGCGGCGCAGGAGGCGGCGGCTCTCCCGCTCGTCCAGGCCCTTGCGGCGGTGGCCGTCGACGAGCATGAC
The DNA here is from genome assembly GCF_042428885.1 of Glycomyces mayteni. Lineage (NCBI taxonomy): Bacteria > Bacillati > Actinomycetota > Actinomycetes > Glycomycetales > Glycomycetaceae > Glycomyces > Glycomyces mayteni. The sequence continues at coordinate 998,386 of NZ_JBHMBP010000002.1, read as the reverse complement.
GAGGCCGTAGCCGAACAGGATGCCGAACATCGGGAAGGCCCGGTTCTCCACGACCAGTGTGGATGCGAAGCTCACGGCCTGGTCGAGGGCCGAGCCGCCGGGGCGGCGGCCGTAGCCGCCCGCTTCGCCGCCGGTGGTGTAGACGGGCGCGTAGGCCATGGCGATGAGCAGCAGCATGCATCCGCGGGCCAGGTCCGGGGCGAGGATGCGCGGGGCGGGGGCCCGGTCCGGTCGGCGGAGGAGCGCGGTGTGGGCGCCGTCGGTCGGTCGAGTCACCTCTCGATCATCGGACGCCAAGCGGCCCAGCGCCATCCGGTGGACCCGACCCGGCGTCCTCGGGTCCGCCCCCGGTCGGGGGTGGGGCGCTCCCCATTGACGGGGCCGCTTCGGGGACTTCGCGGGCGGCCGGTCGCGTCAGGTCGTTTAATGGAGCGGTCCGCCCGAGCGAGAGGACGCGTATGAGGGCTGTGTTCGTGACCGATCAGGACGCCGGGACCGCCGGTATGGCCTTCGGCGAGCGGCCCGAGCCGCATGCGTCGGAGAACGACGTGGTGGTGCGGGTGCGCGCGTCGGGGTTCACGCCCGGGGAGCTGACGTGGCCGGGGACGTGGACCGACCGGGCCGGGCGGGACCGCACGCCGAGCATCCCCGGGCACGAGCTGGCGGGGGTGGTCGACTCCCTCGGGTACGGCACGACCGGGCTGACGGTGGGGCAGCGGGTGTTCGGGCTCGCCGACTGGACCCGGGACGGGACGCTCGCGGAGCTGGTGGCCGTCGAGGCCCGGAACCTCGCGCCGCTCCCGGCCGACATCGACTTCACGACCGGCGCGAGCCTGCCGATCTCCGGCCTGACCGCGTGGCAGGGCCTGTTCGACCACGGCCGCCTCCAGGCAGGGCAGACCGTCCTCGTCCACGGCGCGGCGGGCGGCGTCGGCTCGGTGGTCTCCCAGCTCGCGCGCGAGCATGGCGCGCATGTCATCGGCACCGGCCGCGCCGCCGACCGGGAGGCGGCGCTCGACTTCGGGGCGGACGAGTTCCTCGACCTCGGCGGCGACGACCTCGGGGCGGTCGGCCTCGTGGACCTGGTGTTCGACGTGATCGGCGGCGACGTCGGCGCGCGGTCGGCGGCGCTGGTCCGGCCCGGCGGCACGCTCGTCACGATCGCCGGACCGCCGGAGGTGCGGCCCGCGGAGGCGGGCGCGGTGTTCTTCGTGGTGGAGGCCGACCGGTCCCAGCTCGCCGAGATCGCCGCCCGCGTCCGGGACGGCCGCCTGCGCACCCGCATCGGCGCGGTCCACCCGCTGGAGGACGCGGTGCGCGCGTTCAACCCGGTCTCGCGCCCGACCGGGAAGACGATCATCACGATCGGCTGAGGCCCCCGGGTCCGGTCACCCGAGTTCCTGGGCGAGGGCGACGAGGATGCCTTCGGGGCCGCGGAGGTACGCGAGCTTGTAGGAGCCCTCGAACTCCACGACCTCGCCGACGAGTTCGGCCCCGTGCGCGAGGAGGCGGGCGATCCGGTCGTCGATGTCGTCCACCGCGAACATGATGCGGCGGATGCCCAGCGTGTGCGGCGGGGCGTTCACCGGGAGGCTCCGGATCGCGTCCGGAAGCCGGTACCGGGCGAGTTCGACCCGCCCGTGGCCGCCGGGCACGCGCATCATGGCGATGTCGACCTTCTGGTCGTCCAGCCCCACGAGCCGCGCGGCCCAGACGCCCTCGACCTGCGCCCTGCCCTCCAGTTCCATGCCCAGCTCGGTGAAGAACGCGACGACCGCGTCGAGGTCCTCCACGATGATCTCGATGTTGTCCAGCTTCTTGAGCGTCACGGCGGCTCTCCTCGTCTCTCGCGCGGCCGCTGCGGCCGCGTCTGCACCTGGGACGGAGCCGCCTCCCCATTCTCGACATCCCGGAGCGCCTTCGGCGCGGGAAAGTTCGATCGGGCCGGCGGGGGTCAGCCGATCGGCGCCGGGTCCGGGGCCGCGATGCACGGGAACACGTTGTCGTCGAGCGTGTTGTCCTTGCCGCGCGCGCAGAACTCGAAGCCGCCGGTCGCCGCGGCCTCGTCCTCGACGCTGAAGGCCACCGCGCCGACCATGGTCGCGCCGGGCTCCATCTCCACCCCGAAGATGCTGCCCTCCATCCAGAGGTAGTTGGTCCAGTCGTCGCTGGCGAACGGCTCGAACTGCGCGCTGAGGATGCGGGTGTTCCAGCCGTCGTAGTAGCAGTAGGCCGGGTCGTCCACCTCGTGCCCGGTGAGGCAGGGGCTCGCGGAGGACGGGTACCGCATCTCCAGCGTGTACCCGAGGTTCGACAGCCCGGCGTGGTCGAGGCCGCGGTCGTCCAGCTCCCCGGTCGCCACGACGTAGATCACGAGGTAGTGCGTCCCCGCCTCCGCGGTGTAGTCGAGGAACTCCGTCGTCCACTCGGTGCCGACGGCCTTGATGCGCGTGCCGATCGACGCCGACTCCGCGTCGAAGTACAGCAGCTCCTCGCCGGGGAACTCGTCGAACGTGGTCGGCGTCGGCTCGGGGGACGGCTGCTCCTCGGCCGGGGACTGGTCCGACGCGTCGCCCTCACCGGCGGCGTCGGCGTCGCCCGCGTCGTTGCAGCCGGCGAGGAGCGTCAAGGCGCCCAGTGCGAGCGCGGACATGGAACGGATGGACATCCGGGTTTCCCTTCGGGTTCGGCGGGGCGGTGAGCAAGGCCCCGGGCACCAGCATTCCGGGGCCCGGCTTCAAAACGGCTTCATCGCCGAGGAGGCGGCTCGCAGGGGTGGGGCAGAATGACTGACATGCCCGAGTCCGCCGACACGACGCCGCACCCGCCCCAGGTCGAGGTGGAGTTCGGGGTCCTGGGGCCGCTGCGCGTCGCCGCGGGCGGCACGGAGCTGGAGACGACCGCCCCGCGCCTGCGGACCTTCCTGGCCGCCCTGGTCCTCAAGGCCGGGCGCGAAGTGGGCGTGGACGAGCTGGCCGACGCCATCTGGGGCGCCGACCTGCCGCGGAACCCCCGCCGCGCCGTCCAGCTGTGCGCGGTCCGGGTGCGGGCGCACCTGGAGCGGCTCGACGCCGGGCACCTCGTGGCGACCTCCACCGGCGGCTACCGGCTCGACGTCCCGGCCGACCGCACCGACGCGGGGCGCATGCGCGCTCTCGTGGCGGAAGCCGATGCGGCCGAAGGCGACAGCGCCGCGGAGCTGGCGGCGGTCACCGCGGCCCTCGACTGCTGGCGGAGCGAGCCGCTCGCCGACGTCCCCTCCGAGTCCCTGCACCGCGAGGTCGCGCCGGGCCTGACCGAGCAGCGGCTCACGCTGATCGAACGCCGTACCGGGCTCCTCCTGCACGCCGGGAACGCCGCCGACCTGGTCGACGAGCTCGTGGCGCTCACCGCCCGGTACCCGCTGCGCGAAGGGCTCCAGGCCCGGCTCATGGAGGCCCTGCACCGGTCCGGCAGGCGGGGCGAGGCCCTCGACGCCTACCACCGGTACACCCGCCGGCTGCGGGACGAGCTCGGCATCGACCCGGGCGAGGCGATCCTCGCACTGCACAAGAGCATCCTGACCAGCCGCGCCGAGACCGGGCCCGACGCCCCGGCCGTCCCGCGGCAACTGCCCTCGGACACGGTCGCGTTCACCGGGCGGGCCGCCGAACTCGAACGGCTCGACGCGCTCAAGGCCGCCGCCGACGGCTCCCCGACCCCGATCGTCGGCGTGGTCACCGGCACCGCCGGGATCGGCAAGACCGCGCTGGCCGTCCACTGGGCCCGCGGCGTGGCCGACGAGTTCCCCGACGGGCAGCTGTTCGTCAACCTCCGCGGCTACCACCGGGAGCGGGCCCTGCCGCCGCACCGGGTGCTCGCGCGGTTCATGCGGGCGCTCGGGGTGCGCGGCGAGGACGTCCCCGAGGACGCCGACGAGCTCGCCGCGGCCTACCGCTCCGTCATGGACGGACGCCGAATGCTCATCGTCCTCGACAACGCCGGCAGCAGCGACCAGGTGCGGCCCCTGCTCCCCGGCGCGGCCGGGTCCCTGGTCCTGGTCACCAGCCGCGACGTGCTCCTGGGGTTGATCGCCGCGGAGGGCGCGAGCCAGATCGGTCTCGAACTGCCCACCCTCGCCGAGGCCCGCAGCCTCCTGTCGCGCCGGATCGGCCCCGACCGGCTCGCGGCCGAGCGCCGCGCCGCCGACGACATCATCGCCGCCAGCGCGCGCCTGCCGCTGGCCCTCGCCATCGCCGCCGCCCAGGCGGTCGCCAGGCACGACACGCGCCTGTCCACACTGGCCGAGCAGCTCGGCGCGGGCCTGGACGCGTTCGGGGCGCCGTCCACCGAGACCGACGTGCGCGCGGTGTTCTCCTGGTCCTACCGGTCCCTGAGCCCGGACGCCGCCCGCCTGCTGCGGCTGCTGGGCCTGCACCCGGGCCCGGACATCACCGCGGCCGCGGCGGCCAGCCTCGGAGACCGGACTCCTCCGCTGGCTGAGCGGTTGATCGCCGAACTGGTGCGCGTCAACCTCGTCACCGAGCACGCCCCCGGACGGTACGCGCTGCACGACCTCATGCGCGAGTACTGCGCGGAGCTGCTGCGCGCCGAGGAGAGCGACGCCGACCGGGACCGCGCGGTCCACGGGGTCCTGGGGCATTACCTCCGCACCGGCTACGACGCGGCGGCCGCGGTCAACCCGCAGCGGGCCGACCTCGTCTCGGGCGAGGTGCCCGCGGTGGCCCACCCGGAGGCGATCGACGGCTACGACTCGGCGATCGCCTGGTTCACGGCCGAGACGGAAGTGCTGCTGGCCGTGGTGGACTGGGCGGCGGCGGCCGGGCTCGACCGGCAGGTGTGGCAGCTGGTGTGGGTGCTCGCCGGGTTCCTCGAACGGCAGGGCGCCTGGACGCAGTGGGTCGCCTGCCAGCAGGAGGCGCTCGCGGCCGCCGAACGGCTCGGCGACCCGAACCTGCTCGCCTACGCGCACAGCGGCATCGGGCGGGCCTACGCCCGCATGTCCCGTGCGGAGGAGGCCGAGCGCCACTACTCGGAGGCGCTGGAGCTCCACCGCGGACTCGGCGACCTGAACGGCCAGTCGCGCATCGAGACGAGCCTGGCGATGCTGCACGAGCGGCTCGGCCGGTACGCCCGGGCCCTGGAGCACGCGCTGCGGGCCGTCGAGGTGGAGCGGCGACTCGGCGACAGCACGGGCACCGCCAACGCGCGCAACATGGTCGCGTGGTGCTACACGAAGTCGGGGCAGCAGGAGCTCGCGCTCGACTGGGGCCGCCAGGCGATGGCCGGGTACCGGCGGATGGGCGAGCTGGGCGGGGAGGCGGCGGCGCTCGACACGATCGGGCAGGCCTACCACCAGTCGGGGCGGTACGCCGAGGCGATCGACAACTACCGGCGGTCGATTCGGCTGAACCGGCGGCTCGGGGACCGGTACTTCGAGGCGATGGGCCTGCTCAACCTCGGGGACTCCCAGGCCGCGTCGGGCGACCGCGCGGCGGCCCGCGACACGTGGCGGCTGGCCGGGGCCGTGCTGGACGAGCTCCAGCACCCGGACGCGGACCGGGCCCGCGAGCGGCTGGGGCGGGACCTAGGGGAAGTCGACGGTCATCCATAGGCCGCCGCCCGGGTTGGGGACCGCTTCGACGTCCGCGTCGTGGACGCGGGCCACGGACTCCACGATGGACAGACCGAGGCCGACGCCGCGCACGGACTCGACCCGGTCGCGGCCCTCGCCGCGGCGGAACGGCTGGAAGAGCGCGTCGATCTCGTAGGCGGCGACCACCGGGCCGGTGTTGGCGACGGTGAGGCGGGCGCGGCCCTCGATCGCGGTGGTGCCGATCGCGAGGGTGCCGCCGGGACGGTTGTGGCGGATGCCGTTGGCGATGAGGTTGGCGACGAGGCGTTCGAGGAGCGCGGCGTCGCCGGTGACGACCGCTTCGGCGGCGCTGATGGTCACGGCCACTTCGGCTTCGGCCGCTTCGGCGGCGAACTGGGCGGCGACGTGCGCGACGATGTCGGCGAGGTCGACCGGGGCCGGGTCGGCGGGGGCGCGGTCGCTCTCGGCGAGGGTGAGGAGGCCGTCGATGAGGCGCTCGTGGCGCTCGTTGACGGCGAGGAGGTTCGCGGCCAGGCCGCGCACGCGGTGGTCCGCGTCCGGTTCGGCGGCGGCGACCTCGATGAGGGTCCGGTTGATCGCCAGCGGGGTCTTCAGCTCGTGGGAGGCGTTGGCGACGAAGCGGCGCTGGCCCTCGAAGGCGCGGTCGAGGCGGGCGAGCATCCCGTCGAAGGTGTCGGCGAGGCGCTTGAGCTCGTCGTTCGGGCCGTGGAGGTTGATGCGCTCGTGGAGGGACCGGTCGGCGACGCGCCGGGCGGTGGCGGTGATGTCGTCGATGGGGCGCAGGACGCGTCCGGCGATGAGGGCCCCGAAGACGACCGCGAGGAGGCCGACGACGGCGAGGGCGACGACCGAGCCGAGGAGGACCCCCTGGAGGGTGGCGTCGTTGGCGTCCTGCTGGCGCTGTACGACGGTGTCGATGAGGGACAGCAGCTGCTCCTCGGACATGCCGAGCTGGGCGCGGGCCTGGACGAGGTACTCGACGGAGTCCCCGGGGGCGGGGAGGTTGGCGGCCACGCGGTCGCGCACGATCAGGTAGACGACGGCGATGAGCACGGCCCCCGCGGCGAAGAACGCGCCGCCGTACCAGAGGGTGAGCCGGGTGCGGAGCCTCACGGGGCCTCCCTGACGACGTACCCGGAGCCGGGCAGGGTCTCGATGACGGGCGGGTCGCCGAGCTTGCGGCGCAGCGTCATCATCGTCACGCGCACGACGTTCGTGGCGGGGTCGATGTGCTCGTCCCACACCTTCTCAAGGAGCCGCTCGGAGGAGACGACGGCCGCGCCGGGCCGCATGAGCTCGGCGAGGACCCCGAACTCCTTCTTCGACAGCGGCACGTACCGGCCGCCGCGGAAGACCTGGCGGCGGGCCGTGTCGAGGGTGATCCCGGCGCGTTCGAGCACGGGCGGCGCGGCCGGGGCCGCACGGCGCGCGAGGGCGCGGACCCGCGCGACCAGCTCCGCGAACGCGAACGGCTTCCCGAGGTAGTCGTCGGCGCCGAGCGCCAGGCCGTTGACGCGGTCGTCGATCCCGGAGGAGACGGTGAGCATGAGGACCCGGGTCGCGTGCGGCCCGGCGACGACCTTCCGGGTCAGCTCGTCGCCGCCGACCCGCGGCAGGTCCCGGTCGAGGATCGCGACGTCGTAGTCGTAGGCGGCGAGCCGCAGCCGCGCGGCGTCGCCGTCGTAGCAGACGTCCACGGCCATGCCCTCGGCCCGCAGGCCCTTCGCGATCGCGTCGGCGAGCATCCGCTCGTCCTCCACCACCAGTACGCGCATCCCGGCTCCTCCCCGTCACCGCCGATTGTGCCCGGCCCGGCGTAAAGGCGGCGTAAGCGCCGCCGCTGACGGAGACCACATGCGGCCCCGGCTTCACTTGCCGCGTCGGTCCACGAGAGAAGGAGACCCCAGATGAGACGAGTACTGCTCGCCGCGGTCGCGATGTCGGCCCTGGCGCTGATCGCCGCCTGTAGCGACGAACCCGAGGACGAGGTCGCCAGCGCCGGCGGCACCGCGTCCGAGGAGGCCACTGAAGAGGAGCTGAGTCAGGAGGAGGCGCTCCAGGCGTTCGCGGAATGCATGCGGGAGCAGGGGGTCGACTTCCCCGACCCCGATCCTGACGGCGGCTTCGCGGGCGGCGAGGAGCTGCGGGAGATCATGGAGGACCAGCCGGAGGCGGTCGAGGCGTGCCAGGACCACCTGGCCTCGGGCGAGCAGGGCCTCGACGACCCGGAGGTCCAGGCGTCGCTGCTGGAGTTCTCGCAGTGCATGCGCGAGAACGGGGTCGAGGACATGCCCGACCCGGGCGAGGACGGCTTCGGGCCGACGCTGCTGGAGGACGGGCAGGCGGACCCGGAGTGGGACGCCGCGATCGAGGCGTGCCAGGACGTCCTCGGAGAGGTGCGGGACCAGTGAGGCGGCGGACCGCGGTGATCGCGGGCGGCACGGTCGCGGCGGCGGGGCTGGCCGCGGCCGGGGCGATCTACTGGACCGGGGCCGAGCCGGAGGCGGCGGCCGACCAGCCGGGTGCGACGGCGACGGTGGAGCGCCAGGACATGGCGCGTTCGGAGGAGGTCGTCGGCACGCTCTCGTACGGCGAGGCGCACACGCTGAACGGCGCGAAGCCGGGCGTCGTGACGTGGCTGCCGGAGCCGGGGACCGTCGTCGGCGCGGGCGACGCGGTGTACGACGTCGACAACATCCCGGTGCTGGCTATGGCCGGGAGCCTGCCGCTGTGGCGGGACCTCGCGCCGGGGGTCGAGGGTCCCGATGTGGCGCAACTGGAGTCGAACCTCGTGGACCTCGGGTACGGCGGGTTCACCGAGGACGACGCGTACACGGAGGCGACGGCCGACGCGGTCGAGCGGTGGCAGGAGGACAGCGGGGCCGAGGAGACGGGGGTCGTGGCCGTCGGCGACGTCCTGTTCTCGCCCGAGCCGGTCCGGATCGCCGACCAGGTCGCGGCCGTGGGCGATCCGGCGAGCGGCGCGATCCTGACGCACACCTCCGGAGAGCGGCGGGTCACGGTGCAGCTGGAGATCGCCGACCAGGATCTGGTCGCGGTGGACCAGGCCGTGACGGTGACGCTGCCTGACGGTACCGCGACCGCGGGCACGGTGTCCGCGGTCGGGCAGACCGTGTCCGGGTCGCAGGAGGAGGGCGCGGAGGAGCCGGAGACGATCGAGGTGACGGTGGCTGTGGACGACCAGGCGGCCCTCGGGGACCTGGTGTCGGCGCCGGTGGAGGTCGAGCTGGTGTCCGAGACCCGGGAGGACGTGCTCACGGTGCCCGTGGAGGCGCTGCTCGCCCTGCGCGAGGGCGGGTACGGCGTCGAGGTCGTCGACGGCGCGTCCACGGCCTTGGTGCCGGTCGAGACGGGCGTGTTCGCGGACGGTCGCGTCGAGGTCGAGGGCGACCTGGAGGCGGGCATGGCCGTGGCGGTGCCGTCGTGAGCGTCGTGGAGCTGGAGGAGGTCGTGAAGACGTATCCGGGCGCGAGGGCCCTCGACGGGGTGACGGTGTCGATCGGCGACGGCGAGCTGGTCGCGATCGTCGGCCCCTCGGGGTCGGGGAAGTCGACGCTGCTGCACCTGGCGGGGACGCTCGACCGGCCCACGTCGGGGACGGTCCGGGTCGCGGGCGAGGACGTCTCGGCCCTGTCGGACCGGCGGCTGTCGCGGCTGCGGTCCGCCGAGCTGGGCTTCGTGTTCCAGCAGTTCCATCTCGCGCAAGGCGTCCCGGTGCTCGACAACGTCGCTGACGGGCTCCTGTACCGGGGCGAGGCGCGGGCGAGGCGCCGCGAGGCCGCGGCGGCGGCGCTCGACCGGGTCGGCCTCTCGCACCGGGTCGGGCACCGTCCGCACGAGCTGTCCGGCGGCGAGCGGCAGCGCGTCGCCGTCGCGCGGGCGATCGTCGGCGGGCCGCGCCTGCTGCTCGCCGACGAGCCCACGGGGAACCTCGACTCGGCCTCCGGCGCGGCGGTGATGGGGCTGCTGCGGGGGCTCCACGAGGGCGGGACCACGGTCGTGGTGATCACCCACGACCGGGACGTCGCCGCGGGGCTGCCGCGGCGGATCGAGATGCGCGACGGGCGGGTGGTGCGCGATGCGCTGGACTGACCTGCTGCGCGTCGGCGTCCACGGGCTGCGGTCCCGTCCGCTGCGGGTCGTGCTGTCGGCCATCGGGATCGCGATCGGCATCGCGGCGATGACGGCGGTCGTGGGGATCTCGGCGTCGAGTTCCGCGGAGCTGGACCGGAAACTGGACGAGCTGGGCACGAACCTGCTCACGGTCGCGCCGGGGCAGGCGCTGTTCGGCGGCGAGTCGCAGCTGCCGCTGGAGGCGGTCGCGATGATCGAGCGGATCGGCCCGGTCGAGTCGGCGGCGGCCACGGGCACGGTGTCCGACGCGAAGGTGTACCGGACCGACCTGATCCCCGCGAACGAGTCGGGCGGCATCGCGGTCAAGGCCGCCGAAGGGGACCTGCTCGACGTCGTGGGGGCCACGCTCGCCTCGGGTCAGTGGATCGACGGCGCCGCCGGCGACTTCCCGGCCGCCGTGCTCGGCGCCGACGCGGCGGCCTCCCTTGGCGTGCAAGCGGGTCCGGACGTGCAGATCTGGCTGGGCGGGCAGTGGTTCGCGGTGGTCGGCGTGCTCGAACCGGTGGACCTCGCGCCCGAGCTCGACAACGCCGCCCTCGTCGGGTGGGACGCCGCCGCGGCCTATCTGGACTTCGACCTGCACGCCACGGAGGTGTACACGCGGGCCGCCGAGACCGCGGTGGCCGACGTGCGGTCGGTGCTCGGCGCGACGGCGAACCCGGCGCACCCGGAGGAGGTCGAGGTCTCGCGGCCCTCGGACGCGCTGGTGGCGGCCGAGGCGGCGGAGGCGTCGTTCACCGGGCTGCTGCTGGGGATCGGCGCGGTCGCGCTGCTCGTCGGCGGGGTCGGCGTGGCGAACACGATGGTCGTGTCGGTCCTGGAGCGGCGCGGCGAGATCGGCCTGCGCCGGTCGCTCGGCGCGACGCGGGCTGACGTGCGCGGGCAGTTCCTCGCCGAGTCACTCCTCCTGTCGCTCCTCGGCGGCGCGGGCGGGGTGGCCCTCGGGGCCCTCATCACCGCCGCCTACGCCGCGTGGCAGGACTGGCCGCCGACGATCCCCGCCTGGGTCCTCGGCGGCGGCGTGGCGGCGACGGCCGCCATCGGCGCGGTCGCGGGCCTGTACCCGGCGGTCAAGGCCGCCCGCATGTCCCCGACCGAGGCGCTGACCTCGCCGTGAGCCGGTCCCCGGTCGCGGTGCGACGCGGCCGGGGGCCGCCCGGCCTCAGCGGGCGGCGGCCTCCTCGACCCGGTCGAGCCACTCGTCGAGGAACGCGTCGAGGAGGACCGGCTGTTCGAGCTGGAGGTTGTGGCCCGCGCGGTCGAGGACGGCGAAGGTCGCGCGCGGGTAGTGCTCAAGCAGCGCATAGACATCGGCGTACCCGGTGTTGTCGTCCTGGCGGCCGGTCACGATGAGCGCGGGCCGCTCGAACGGCGCCCCGGGCTCGGGGAAGGTGGTCAGCTCGTACCGCCGCGCCACCCGCACCAGGCCCGCGTCGTCGGCCAGCGCCAGGCCCGGCGCGACCTCCTTGCGGAAGCGGCGGTACGTCTCCGGGGACTGCACGACCGCGAGGTCGCCGTAGGCGGCGGCGTCGGCGGGGAGGAGCCCGGCCATGAGGTCGGGGTCGCTGGCGATCACGGTGTGGGGCGGGAGGGTCCGCCTGGAGCGGCGGGCCTCCGTCCCGATGGGGCACACCAGGGCGAGGCCGAGGACCTGCTCGGGGCGGGCGCCTGCGACGGCGCGGGCGAGGTAGCCGCCGTAGGACTCGCCGACGAGGAGGAACGGCGCGTCGCCGACCATGTGGTCGACGAAGCCCTGGACGGCGTCGAGCATGTCGTCCGAGCCCTGGTACTTCTCGGTGATCTCGGTCTGCCCCATGCCGGGCAGGTCGGGGTAGAGGCGCCGGTAGGAGGGCCCGCCGGGGTGCGCGGCGGCGCGGCGGGCGAAGAACGGCTCCAGGAAGCCGGTCATGAGCCGGTGGTCGGGGGTCCAGCCGTGGATCGCGAGGACGGGGGTCCCGGACCCGTGCGTGACGAAGTGCATTGGCATGCCCGCAACCTTAGGAGCCGGGGTCTCGTCCGCCCCGGCCCCTATGCCGGGTCTAGATGTTCGCGAAGGTGCTGATGTTCCCCGGGCCGTTCCACCACAGCTGCATCTGCGTTCCGGAGGTCCGGAAGGCCATCGTGTTGCAGCCCTTGTCGTTCCCGTCGGAGGTCTCGCCGAGGATGGCGGCGCCTCGCATGACACGGCCGGTGACGGAGTGCCCGTCGCGCTGGGTGTCGCAGACCTTGAACTTGTCGGGGCTGCCGTCGTAGAAGACCATGTAGCCGAGCTGGCGCCCGTCGCTGTCGCTCAGGATGATCGTCTTGTTCGCGGCCTGGGCCGGGGCCGTCACGCCGACCAGGATGGACGCCGTCAGGGCGCACACGACCATTGCGCGCTTCATGAGCTTCGTGAACACTGGTGGTCTCCAACTCTGTAGGTCCGCCCATTCTGCGGATCAGAACCGCTGATCGCAAGGCGAAACACCGGCGGGAGTGCGGCAGCATGCACTAACGACCCGGCGACTCAGGAGTGCAGGGCGGGGCGGTGGTGCCGCGCAGTATCAGGCGCACGTCGAGCGTGACGGCCGCGTCAGGGGGCGCGCCGCCCGCGAGCCGGTCGAGCAGGAGCCGCACGGCCGCGGCGGACTTGGCCTGGAGGTCCTGGGCCACGGTGGTGAGCTTCGGGGCGACGTACCGGGCGATGTCGATGTCGTCGTAGCCGACCACGGAGACGTCGCCGGGGACGGTCCGGCCCGCCGCGGCCAGGCCCTCCATGAGGCCGATCGCGAGGACGTCGGCGGTGGCGAAGACGGCCGTGGCGTCGGGGCGGTCCGCGGCGAGGCGCAGGCCCGCCTCGCGGCCGGAGGCGTGCGTGGTGTCGACGGTGAGCCGCAGGTCCTCGTCCCATGCGGCGCCGGTCTCGGCGAAGGCCAGGCGGAAGCCCTCGTAGCGGCGGCGGACCACGCCGGTGGCCGAGGACGCCGGGCCCGCGAAGGCGATGCGGCGGTGGCCGAGGCCCAGCAGGTGGCGGGCGGCCAGGCGCCCGCCCTCGCGGTCGTCGGAGCGGACGCCGAGCGTCAAAGGGTTGTCGGCGTAGGCGTCCATGGCGACCAGCGCGACGTCCCCGACCGACCGGCGCCCCAGCCGGTCGATCTCGGCGTCGAGGAACCCGAGGAGCACGGCCCCGTCGAGGTTCCACGACCGGAGCACCTCGGTGACCTCGGCCGGGCGTGCGATGCCGCGCAGCAGGAGGTGGTAGTCGTGGCGGCGCAGCTCGCGTTCGAGCATGCCGATGATCCCGGCGGTGTGCGGGCTGAGCGTGAGGCTGTCCTGGTCGGCGGCGGGCACGAGCAGGCCGATGATGCGCGAGGAGCGGGCGGCGAGGCTGCGGGCGGGCGCGCTGGGGACGTAGCCGCGGCGCTCCACGATCCGGAGGATGCGGTCGCGGGTGTCCGCGGAGACGCGGGCCCGGTTCCCGTTGATCACGTTGGAGACCGTCGCGGCGCTGACGCCGGCCTCGGCGGCGATGTCCTTCAACGTGAGGTGCACGGAGCGGTCCCTTCGGCGCGGGCGGCGGTGCGCCGACTCGCGATGTTGACAAGTCTGACATCCCTCGTTACGCTCGGCCGAAGGTTTAGCGCTTAACCATTCCTCACCTGCACATACATCATCGATACTCCATCGAATACTTCAACGTTCGTCAATAGGCGGCCGCTCGCTGGCGGCTGCCGGAAGGGACGACCACGATGCAGCGACGCATCAGACTCCTGCTCACCGCGCTCCTCGCGCTCCCGCTGCTCCTGGGGCTCGGCGCGGCCCCGGCCGCCGCGGCCGACACCGTGATCGAGGCCGAGAACGCCGCGCTCAGCGGCGGCGCCCGCGTCGAGACCGAGCATGCCGGGTACTCCGGCACCGGCTACGTCGGCGGCCTCACCGACGGCAACAAGGGCAGCGCCGCGGCGGCCTTCGCCGTGACCGCGACCCAGGCCGGCGCCCACGACGTCGAACTGCGGTACGCCAACGGCACCGGAGTCGGGATGACCCTCTCGCTCTATGTCAACGGCGCCAAGGCGACCCAGCTCGCGCTCCCCGCCACCGGCGGGTGGGCGTCCTGGGGCGCCGTCACGGCCGCCGTGAACCTGAACGCCGGGGCCAACCAGGTCGCAGTGCGCTTCGACGCGAGCGACTCCGGGAACGTCAACCTCGACCGACTCGCCGTGACCGTCGGCGACGACCCGGGCGGGCCCGGCGGCGCCACGGGCGGTGAGGGCGCCGACCTGCCGTACACCGAGTACGAGGCCGAGGACGCGGCCACGAACGCCACCGTCCTCGGGCCCGACCGGACCTACCGGACCGTGCCCGCCGAGGCCTCGGGCCGCCGGGCCGTGCAGCTCGACGCCACCGGAGAGTACGTCGAGTTCACGCTGACCGAGCCGACCGACTCCCTGGTCGTGCGCTACTCGATCCCCGACTCCGCGAACGGGGCCGGGGCCTCGGCCGGGCTCGGGCTCTACGCCGACGGCGAGAAGCTCACCGACCTGGACCTGACCAGCGCGTACTCGTGGGTGTACGGCGCCTACCCGTTCAGCAACGACCCCGGCGACGGGCTCGCGCACCGCTTCTTCGACGAGGCGCGCGTGCGCATCGACCCGCTCCCGGCCGGAACCGTGCTGCGCCTGGAGAAGGACGCGGCGTCCACCGCGTCCTCGTACGTCATCGACCTCGTCGACACCGAGCAGGTCGCCGCGCCGCTCAGCGCGCCCGCCGGGGCCGTCGACATCACCGCGCACGGGGCCGTCCCCGGCGACGGCGGCGACGACACGGCCGCGCTTCGCGCCGCGATCAGCGCCGCGGGCTCCGACGGGACCGTGTGGATCCCCCAGGGGCGCTTCCAGATCAGTGAACGCGTCCAGGTCGACGGGACGGACGTCCGCGGGGCCGGCCCGTGGCACTCCGTGCTGGAGGGCGTGAACGGCCGCGGCGGCATCGAGCCCACCGGCGGCCAGGTCCGCCTGTCGGACTTCATGTTCGACGGCGACGTGCGCTACCGGGACCCCGACGACCAGATCACCACCGACACCGCGATCGAGGGCGTCTTCGGGCCCGGGTCCACCGTGTCCAACGTGTGGATCGAGCACGCCAAGGTCGGCCTGTGGATCCACAACGGCACCGACGGGCTCACCGTCACCGGCGTGCGGGTCCGCAACACCTTCGCCGACGGCATCCACCTCAACGGCGGCACGCGGAACACCGTGGTCGAGCAGAGCCACGTCCGCGGCACCGGCGACGACGCGCTCGCCATGTGGTCCAACGGGACCGCCGTCTCGAACTCGGCGTTCCGCGACAACACGGTCCAGACCCCGAACCTCGCCAACGGCATCGCGATCTACGGCGGCGAGGGCAACAGCGCCACCGGGAACCGCGTCGCCGACACCGTCACGGCCTCGGCGGGCATCGCCGTCAGCACCCGCTTCAGCCCCGTGCCGTTCAGCGGCGAGACCCTCGTCGAGGGCAACACGCTCGTGCGAGCCGGGGGCCTGGAACCGAACTGGGACAGCCGGTTCGGCGCGCTGTGGATCTACGCCGACACCTCCGACATCACCGCGCCGGTGACCGTGCGGAACCTGGTGATCGAGGACAGCACGTACGCGGGCGTCCTCATGAGCTGGCAGCGCACGATCCAGAACACCACGTTCGAGGACGTCGTCATCGACGGCGCGGGAACCTACGGCATCGAGATCCAGGCGACCGGCTCCGCCACGTTCTCGTACACCGAGATCACCGGGGCCGCCTCCGGAGGTCTCAGCGCCTCCAGCGGCTTCAACGTCGTCAGAGGCCCCGGCAACTCCGGCTTCTGACCCCCGACCGCCGGGCGCGCACCACCCCGCGCGCCCGGCGCCCTCCTCGGGACCTTCGCGAAACGCGCGATTCCGCTAGCATCGGATCTGAACGGCCCCAGGTGAATCGAGGAGGCGCGGTGGCGTACTGCCGGATCTGCGAGCAGCATCCCGTGAAGGCGGAGGGGGTCGTGTGCGACTCCTGCGTGGGGAAGATCCACGACCGCGCCAGCGGCCGCAAGGTGGACGACGACGATCCCGCGGCGCGGGAGTTCGACGCCGAGATGGCGAAGTTCGGGCCGCTCCCCTCTCCCCAGAAGTCCAGCGGATGCGCCGTCCTCGCGCTGGCGGTGGCGGCAGTTCCCGCGGCGCTCGCGGTCCTCGGGGCGGTGCGGCTCCTCGCATGAGCCGTCCCTCCCGCGACGGGGGGCCGGGGCGGACGACGCCGGGCCGGTGATCCACTGACCGTTCCGAGCTCGGGGCAGCTCGCTGCTTGACTTAGTAACTCTTATGGAGTTAGTTTGTGTGCGACACCTTGACCGTCCCTCCCCCAACGGATCACACGGCGACCCCGCCGTCCCCCACCCGCTTTCCGACCCGGCGCCGCCCCCTGCCATCCGTGCGGCGCGGCGGTCGGCGCATCCCCGGACAGAGCTGTCCGAGAACAGAGGTCATCAGGATGGGCATGAACCCGATACCACGCCGCGCGGCGGTCGCCGTCGCGGTGCTCGCGCTGGCGGTGACGTGGCCGGTGCTTCCGGCCGCGGCCGCCCCTGCGGTCCAAGTGGACCGGTACCCGACGGGAGTCGGCGCCGACCTGTCGGCGGTCCCGCGGACCCACGGGATCGCCGTCACCACCGCCCCAACCGCCGGTGCGCAGGCGACCGGCGAGCAGGCGGGCCGCGAGTACTGGCGCACCGACACCGCCGCCGGGGCCGGGCGTCTCGCGCTCGACCTCGCCGACGAGTACGTGGACCGGCTCGACGCGACCCCCGGATACCTCGTCGTCGACCACCTCGCGGGAGAGGTCGTCGTGGCGACGAGCGGCGCCGAGGCACTCGACGCCGGGAACGCGGAGGAGGACGGCGACGGCGACGGCTGGACCACCACCGTCGTCGCCCTCCCCGCGGGAGCGCTCGGCGCCGCCGCGGACCCGGAGGTCGCGCTCGCGGCCGCTGACGGGGAGCTGACCGTCGCGTCGATCCGCGTCGTGGCCCAAGGGACCAGCGTGGACCTCGGCCCCACGGTGGCCGAGCACGGCATCGCCGTCCGCGCGGGCGACGACACCGCCGGGCTCGTCACCGGGACCGACGGGGACCGCGGCTACTGGCAGACCGGCCGGGCCCTGGGCACGAACTTCGTGTACGCCAACGTGTCGAACACGTACGCGCTCGACACCGCCGACCGGGTACTGGTCGACGCCACGGTGCAGGAGGGCGGCGGATCGCTGTTCCTGCAATACGACTCGCCGGGGGACACCATCCCCGACATGTTCAAGCCCTCCGAGCGGCGCGAGCTGGGCGACGACGGGTCCTGGGGCTCGCAGTCGTGGCTGCTGGAGGACGCGATTCTCACCAACCGCTCCAACGGGTCCGACTTCCGCGTCTCGGTCGAGGGCTCCACTGCGGACGTGCGGCTCGACGGCCTCGCCGTGACCGTGGTGCCGCGCGAGATCGACCCAGCCGTGGGCCTGCGCGAACTCGTGGAGCAGGCCGACATCGCGCACTACGCGGCCCGCGAGGGCGGGCGCGACGGCCAGTATCCGGCGGGCTCGAAGGCCGTGCTGCACGAGGCGATCGAGGCGGCGCAGGCCGTCCTGGACGACCCCGACGCGACGGAGGCCGAGATCGACGCCGCGATCGAGGCGCTGGAGGGCTCGCTGGAGGCGTTCCTCGCCGCCGAGGCCACGACCGACCTCGCCCGCGGCGCGGCCGCGACCGCGAGCTCCACCAGCGCGGGCGAGCCGGGCGCGGTCACCGACGGGACCGGCTCGGCGTGGGTGTCCGGGCGCGACGAGGACAGCGCGTGGGTCCAGGTGGACCTCGGCGCGCCGACCGTGTTCGACGAGGTCGTCGCCGACTGGACCGCCGACTACGCGCACGTCTACCGCGTCCAGGTGTCCGGCGACGGCGAGGAGTTCACCACCGTGGCGTCCTCCGGGGCGCTCGGCGGCGGGCCGATCCGCACGCGCTTCGAGGAGACCGAGGCCCGGTACGTGCGCCTCGCGCTCGACGAGCGCGCGACGCAGCGGGGCGCTTACGGGCTCAAGGCGTTCGAGGTCCGCGACATCGCGGACACGACGCTGGAGCCGCGCCTCGCGGACACGGTCTTCCCGAGCGGCGACACCGTGGTCGCGGACCTCGACGTCACCGAGTTCGGGGCCGACCCGACGGGCGCGGCGGACTCGACCGCCGCGATCCAGGAGGCCCTGGCCGTCTGCCGCGACGCGGGCGGCGGCACGGTCTGGGCCCCGGCCGGGACCTACGTCGTGAGCGACACCCTTGAGGTGTACGCGTACTGCACGCTCCGCGGCGACCACCGCGACCTCGACGCGCAGCCGCTCGGCGACCCCGACGCGCCCGAAGGGCTCGGCACGGTGCTCGAAGCGCGACTGCCGTCCGGAGAGGACGGACCGGCGCTGCTGCGCGTCGGCGGCTCCGCCGGGGTCGTGGGCCTGACCACGTACTACCCGGAGCAGGACGCCGCCGACCCGGTGCCCTACGGGTGGACCGTGGAGATCCCCGGGCTCGCGTGGAGCGGCAACGAGAACTACATGCTCGGCACGGTCGAGGACGTCACGTTCCTCAACTCCTACCGCGGCATCGGGATCTCCACGACGCGCAACGACCGCGGCGAGGGCCCCGGGGCGCAGGGCCACGAGCTCGCAAACGTGCGCAACGTGTCCGGCACCGTCCTCTTCGAGGGCGCGGCCGGGTACAACGGCGCCGACGTGGGCGTGTGGGAGGACGTGCGCTTCGACAACTCGTACTGGGCCGAGGCGGGCCCGGACTACGACGCGCCCGACCGGGCGGTCCTGGACGCCTGGACCCGCGCGCACGGCACCGGCTTCGTCCTGGCCGACCTCGAATGGGACCAGTTCACGGGGCTGCACGCCGCCGACTACGCGGTCGGCATCAAGGCGGTCAAGGGCCCGCGGGCGTCGTTCACCGGCGTGTTCGTGGACGCCGAGATCGTGGACACCGATGTCGCGGTCCTCGTGGAGGACTCCGACGCGCGGTGGGGCTCCTCGTTCGCTTCGAGCGTCCTCGAAGGCTCGGAGGCCGCGGTGCGCAACGGGTCCGACGGGTACGTGAACCTCACGGACACCGAAGTGGACGGCGCGCTCGAAGGCGAGGTGCGGGTGCTCGCGGGCCCGGACGAGGTCCCCGCGCTCACCGAGACGCGCGACGCGCCCCGGCCCGCCGCACGCCTCTTCGACGTCACGGCGGAGCCGTACGACGTGCCGCGCACGCCGAAGGAGTTCTCGGACTTCGATGCGACGCAGGCGATCCAGGCGGCACTGGACGACGCGGGCGAGGCCGGCGGCGGCATCGTGTACCTGCCCGCGGGCTGGTACACCGTGCGCGGGCACCTGAGCGTCCCCGCGGGCGTCGAGCTGCGCGGGGCCTCGGCGGTGCCGAACCGGACCTCGCTCGTGGAGTCCTCGGGCACGGTCCTCATGGCCTACGAGGGCCGCCAGGACGGCGCCGACGAGGCGTCGGTGGAGGCCGCGCTCGACGCGCCCGCGGTCGTGACCCTCGCCGGCGAGGACGCCGGGGTGCGGGGCCTGCGGGTCCTGTTCCCGGAGAACAACCCGGCCTCCGAGGACGGCGCCGTGGCGTACCCGTTCGCGGTGCGCGGCGACGCCCCGGGCGTGTACGCCGTGAACGTCGGGCTCGACAACGCGTGGAACGCGATCGACCTGACCGCCGACGCGGACGGGTTCCTCGTGCGGCGCGCGCTCGGCATCTTCCTGTCCGAGGGCGTGCGCGTCGACGGGGCCTCCGACGGGGTCGTGGACGGCGTGCTGTCCAACGGCAACGTCATGACCCGCAACGCGTACGGGATTCCCGGCTGGGTCGAGGAGGCGAACCTCTTCGCGCAGGTCATCGACGGCGTCAGCCGCGAGCGCGAGGTGCTCGTGCGCGCGGTCGGGGCCGAGGGCCTGGAGGTGCGCAACACGTTCGCGTACGGCTCGCACGACGGGATCGCGGCGAGCGACGGCGCGACGGTGACGGCGTTCAACCTGGGGACCGACAACCTCGGGCCCGGCGGATACACAGTGGACGCCGACGCGTCGAGCGCGGTCACGGTCGTCAACCTGATGCGCTACAACGGGACGACGAGCCGGGGCCCGGTGACGATCGTCAACCCGATGGCGATCAACATGGCGACCTCGGCGCTGACGGCCGCGGCAGGCGAGGGCGGCGCCGCCGCGATCGAGGGCAACGAGACCGCGCCGGGCCGGTACGAGACCGGCAGCACCATCACGGCGGTGGCCGAGGCGGCGGCGGGCTCGCGGTTCGCCGAGTGGCGCGACGGCTCCGGTGCGGTCGTCTCGACCGACGCCCGGTACACGTTCGCGCTGCAAGGGGACACTGCGCTCACCGCGGTGTTCGCGTCCGCGCCGCAGACGTGGCTCGACGCGGCGGCCGTCACGGAGTGCAAGGGCCGCAAGGCGCACCTCGTGATCCGGTTGAGCAGCGGCGGAAATGAGACGCTGCTCGTCGAGGTGTCCACCCCGTTCGGGGACCGCAGCGTCGGCGAGCTCGCTCCGGGCGAGCGGGCGCGGGTCCAGGTCCCGACGCGGGCCCGCTCGGTGCGGGACGGCGAGGTCGCGGTGACCGTGACGGACGCCGAGGGCACCGCCGGCGTCGCGACGCTGCGCTACGAGGGCGTCGACTGCCGCTGATCTGCAACGAGATCCCGGGGCCCGGCCGCACGGCCGGGCCCCGGCGTGCGTTTCCCGCCGGTGAACCGCCGCTCGACCGCCTTCTCCCGGGACCTTGCCCGGACTACGTTGGACCGGGCGCGCGGCGTCCCCTGGATTCGACGACATCGAAAGCGCGGCAACGATGACCGGCCTCGAAGCTGACCCCGACGACCTCATCGACGCGGGCGAGATCACGCTGCCGTACGCGGCCGACTTCTACGACGAGCTCGCGAACCGGCTCGGTGCGATCGGCAGCAGCGCCGGGCGCGGGCTGATCCCGACGATGAGCGACTCCCCCGCGGGCAACGCGCTCGGCGAGGCCGTCATGCGCTGCCACCGGTTCCTGTACGCGGTGACGGAGGAGACCGCCGACAGCCACCGGGCCGTCGGCGCGAGCGTTGCCGAGGCGGGCTACGCGTACCGGGAGTCCGACCGCGAGAGCGCCCGCGGCCTGGAGATGGCCGGGGAGGACCTGACGGGCGCGACCGCGCGGGCGTTCGCGGAGGTCGACGCGGGCGGGTACGAGTCCGACAGCGGCTACCGCTTCGGCAACTTCGACCGCGCCGAAGGCGGGTCGGGCTACGAGGACGCGCTCACGGGCGGCCCGCCGGTGGACCGGCAGGACTACGCGATCGAGCCCGAGCCGCTGTTCCAGCGCGGCACGCTGACCGACCGCGGCGGCGACCGCGAGCCCCTCGACGAACGCGGAGGACGCTGACCGTGCCGAAGTTCCCCACCTTCCAGAGCATGGACGACGACCGGCCTCCCACGAAGGACGAGCTCAAGGAGATGATCGCCGCGTTCGGCGAACCCCTCCAGATGCTGTACGTGCGCTCCCGCTACGACGCGTTCTTCAACGAGCGCTACCCCACCGGCAGCGTCATCCAGAACCCGGACGACACCTGGCTGTTCGACTTCGACACGCGCATGACGCGCGCCGAGGACGAGGAGCTGCGGGCCCTGTGCTGGCCGCTCGCCACGAACTTCGTCGTCGACCTGCTCGTGGGCGTGGACGATCTGGTGGACAAGGACGAAGGCGACCTCGACGCCATGGCCGCGGACCTGCTCGCCCTGGCCGCGTCCTATGAGGGCGCGATGACGGACGCGAAGCTCGCGATCGTGCAGGAGCGGTTCGAGCGCTGGCGCGGCGAGGCCGGGGCGGCGGTGCGGGAGGGCTACTCCGACCACCTCACCAGGTCGACGCAGACCCACTTCGCGATGGCCAACGCGCTCGCGAACGCGGTGCAGCTCGACGCGCTCATCATGATGAAGGTCCGTCACCACCTCGACGGGCTGGTGCGGGCCGCCGCGACCGCGATCGACAACGGCCCGGCCGGGCCCAAGCTCGATTTGGAGCCGATCATCGGGTGGCTCACCGTCATCGGCGTCATCGCGGGCGTCCCCGGCGGCCCGGCCGTGATGTCCTCGGTCGGCTGGGTGGGCGGCACGATCCAGAAGATCCTCACGGAGCTGCCGCTCGAAGACGCGGGCGAGCCGACGATGGACTCCCCGGACCCCGACGTGCTCCACGACCAGGTGCTCGCGGCCTTCGCGCAGGTCGCCGAGGTCGTCAGGGCCGACCGGGAGCGGCTGGCCGCGGACCTCGTGGCGGCGTTCGAGGAGTGCGCGGCCCTGGTCGCCAGCGGCGACCCCGCGGAGTCGAGCCGGGTGATCCCGAACCCGAACGGCGTCGACGGCATCGTCCTCTGAGGCAATGCGGCCCTTGGGGTGTCAGCGGCGGTGCGGTCCGGCCTCCGGCAGGCCGCACGCGGCGAAGCCGTCGGCCGCGAGGCCCAGGTGGGTGCGCGCGGCGTCCTCGTCGCCCGCGGCGCGGGCGGCGTCCGCGAGGCCCAGGTGGGCGCGGGCGGACTCGTAGGCGTCCTCATGGGACGCGGCCAGCGCGGCGGCCCGCTCGTGCTGGGCGAGGGCCTCGCCGGGCTCGCCGAGCGCGGTGAGGGCGCGGCCGAGGCCGTTGCGGGCGGTGCGCTCCAGGGACGGGTCCACGAGCTTCACCGAGTGGTCCACAGCGCGCTCGAAGTGGACGGCGGCCTCCCCGGCCTCGCCGAGGCGCAGGAGGTCCTCCCCCAGTTCCACCAGGGTCTCGGTGACGTCGGCCGTGTCGCTCTCGCCCCCGTAGGAGTCGAGGCAGGCGCGGTGGACGGCCGCGGCCCCGGCCGGGTCGCCGGTCTCGCGGGCCAGGACGCCGCGGAAGGACTCGATGCGGACGCGGTTGTGCTCGTCGCCCGCGTCGAGGCGGGCCTCGGCGGCGGCGAGGCACCGCTCCACGTCGTCGAAGCGGCCGAGGCGCAGCAGCGGCACGACCATGTTGGTCCTGATGAGCGCGGCGGCGGCGGTGTCGCCGACCGCTTCGGCCCGCGCCAGCGCCTCGGCGTGGACGGCCGCCGACTGCGCGAAGCGCCCGCAGCGGCGGTGGAGGATGCCGAGGTTGGCGAGGGTGAGCGCGGCGTCGGACTCCTCGCCGAGCTCGCGTTTGAGGGCGACGGAGCGTTCGAGGCACGCGACGGCCTCGGCGTTGCGGCCCGCAGCGAGGAGGCGGCGGCCGGTGTCGCCGAGCGTGAACGCCTCCTTGCGGATGTCCCCTGTGGATTCGGCGATGGCGAGTGCGACGAGGTTGACGGCGGTGTGGGGCCCGATGTCGGAGTCGTGCACGAAGAACGCGTTGAACGCGGTCGCGAGGTGCCAGGCCTGCTCGTTGAGGCCCGCGTCGGCCGCGGCGGTGACGGCCGCTTCGAGGTTGCCGCGCTCGGCCTGGAACCAGGCGAGGGCCTCCTGCTGGTCGGCGGCCGCGGGGAGGCCGAGGTCGTGGGCGGCGGCGCCCTCGGTGAAGCGGCGCTTGTTCGGGTGGAGGCGGGCGGCGGCCTGGTAGGCGAGGTGCAGGTACAGGGCGAGGAGCCGCGAGAGCGCGGCGGTGCGCTCGGCTCGGGGCTCCTCGCGGACGGCGAGGTGCGCGGCGAAGATCCGGACCAGGTCGTGGAGGCGGTAGCGCCCGGAGGAGCGGGTCTCGACCAGGTGCACGTCCACCAGGTCCTCGATGAGGCCGGAGGCGGTCCGCTCGTCGGTGCCGCACACCGCGGCCGCCGCGCGGGCGTCGGCGTCGCCGCCGGGGACCAGGCCCAGGAGGCGCAGGAGCCGCCGGTGGTCGGCGTCGAGTTCGCGGTAGGAGGCGTGGAGGGCCGCGGCGACGCCGCGGTGGCCCGTCCCGAGCTCGTCGAGCAGGAGGTCCTCGTCCGCGAGGCGCGCGAGGAGGTCGCGGGCGCGCCACTGGGGGCGGCTGCGCAGGCGGGCGGCGGCGAGGCCCATCGCGAGCGGGAGGCGGCCGCAGCGTTCGGCGATGGCGGCGGCCTCGTCGGCGGTGAACCGGCCCGCCGCGCCGGCGCCGAGCATCGCCACGGCCTCGCGCAGCGGCGGGGGCCCGAGGGGCACGGAGTGGACGTCGGCGAGGACGGACAGGTCGCGGCGGCTGGTGGCGATGACGAGGCTGCCGGGCGTGCCGGGCAGGAGGGACTCGATCTGGGCGGCGTCGGCCGCGTTGTCGAACAGCAGGAGCACCCGCTTCCCGGCGAGGGCGCTGCGGTAGGCGGCGGCGAGCTCGTCGAACTCCTCGGGGCGGGCGCGGCCGGTCGTGTCGAAGCTGCGGACGATGCGCGAGAGGACCGATTCGAGGTCGGGCCGCGGGCCGGTGCCGGTGAAGCCGTGCAGGTCCACGAAGAGCTGCCCGTCGGGGAAGCGGTCGGCGAGGTCGTGCGCGGCGCGCACCGCGAGGGAGGTCTTGCCGACGCCCGCCATGCCGTGGACGGCGACGACGGCGGCGCCGTCCTCGACGGCCCCGGTGACGGCCTCCAGCTCGGGTCCGCGCCCGGCGAACGCGGCGAGGGCGCGCGGCAGCTCCCTGGGGACGGGGGCGGGCGGGGGCTGGAGGTGCGGGTCCGCGCCGGAGTCGCCGAGCGCCCGCAGGAGCAGCCGGAGCGTCCCGGTCTGCGGCCGGGCCCGCCCCGCCTCGATGTCGCGGATCGTGCGGATGCCCACGCCCGCTTTGAAAGCGAGCTCTTCTTGGGTCAGCAGCGCC
Source organism: Glycomyces mayteni (assembly GCF_042428885.1). NCBI lineage: Bacteria > Bacillati > Actinomycetota > Actinomycetes > Glycomycetales > Glycomycetaceae > Glycomyces > Glycomyces mayteni. Next base: position 973,775 of record NZ_JBHMBP010000002.1, on the reverse strand, counting down.
TCGGTCCTGAGCCGCCGGAGATCAATGCGGACCAGGGCTGCTCGATCGCTCATGGCGTCATCGTAAGGCAACTGATCGAACTGAACGCACGTCCGACGTGCGGTCCCTCCACCCCGCCGAATTCCCGCCGGTTTCCTGCCGGTGTCTCGCCGCATCCGGGCGCGGGACGGCCCGACCGGGCGGTTCCCGGTCGGGCCGTCTCGTCTCAGCGCGCGATGCGGAGGGTGGCCACCTCGAAGGGGCGGAGCGTCACCGGGACCAGGACGCCGTCGGCGGTCGGCTCGGTCGCGATCGGTTCCCCGGGGCGTTCGAGCAGGTCGGCCGCGACGACCCGGCCCGCCTCGAAGCCGGTGAGCGCGATCGCGGTCGCGGCCCGCGAGCCGGTGGACTCGTAGAGGCGCACCACGAGGTCGCCGGAGCGGTCGTCGGCGAGTTTCACGGCGCTGACGACGACCGCGGGGTCCTTCGAGGTCGCGAGCGCGGGCACGGCCGCGCCGGTCGCGGCGCGCAGCGGCGACTGGAGGGCCCAGCCCGCCTCGGTCGCGGACTCGACGGTGGCCCCGGCGAGCACGCCGAAGCGCATGCGGTGGCGGCCGCGGTCGGCGCGCGGGTCGGGGAAGCGCGGGGCCCGCAGGAGCGAGAAGCGCGCGTTCTGGACCACGTCGCGGCCCGCGCTCTCGCGGGCGACGTCGAAGCCGTGGCTGGACTCGTTGAGGAACGCGACGCCGAAGCCCGGTTCGCGCACCAGGAACCAGCGCTGCGCGTGCGTCTCGAACCGCGCGGCCTCCCAGGAGGTGTTGGCGTGGTTGGCGCGGCGGTGGTACCCGAACTGGGTCTCGGCGACGACCTCGTCGGTGAACACGGCGACGGGGAACGCGAGTTTGAGGAACTTCTCCTCCTCGCGCCAGTCCACGTCGCAGTCGATGACGAGCAGGCGGCCGTCGTCGGCGAGGGTGAGCCGCTGCTCGATCGAGGACTCGCCGAACTTCCGGCGCACCACGACGGCGTCGCCGTCGAGGGACACGTCGGCGGGCCCGTCGAGGTCGTCGCGCATCCCCGCGTAGAACGCGTCCACGTCCCAGGCGTCCCACATGTTCGGGAAGTCCTGGTGCAGTTGGAGGACGTTCCCGGCGCGGCCCGGGGCGACGGCGTCGCGGCCGGAGTCGAGGTCGATGAGGCTGCGGACGTGGCCGCTCCCGTCGATCTCGACGCGCGCGGCCTCGCTCTGGAGGACGAACCCGTCCCCTTCGGCCCGTGCCGAGACGGGCGCGGCGGGGCCGGCGGGGGCGACCGAGGCGGCCGGGACGCCGCGGCGCGGGAACGGCGCGGCGTTGACGGCGAGCCGCTCGCCGACGGGCGCGGCGTCGAGGCCGTCGGCCTCCCCGGCCGCGCCGAGGGCCTGGAGCGAGTCGGCGATGATGCGGCGCAACGAGGTCGCGACGCGCTCGTACCGCTCACGGGCCTCGCGGTGGACCCAGGCGATGGAGGTGCCGGGGAGGATGTCGTGGAACTGGAGGAGCAGCACCTCCTGCCAGAGGGCGTCGAGCTCCTCGTACGGGTAGTCGCGCCCGGCGCGGACGGCGGCGGACGCGGCCCACAGCTCGGCCTCGGCGAGGAGCCGCTCGCTCGTGCGGTTGCCCTGCTTCATGCGGTGCTGGGTGGTGAACGTGCCGCGGTGGAGTTCGAGGTACAGCTCCCCGCGCCACACGCCGGGGTCGGGGAGCTCGGCCTTCGCCCGCTCGAAGAAGTCGTCCGGCGTCCCGAAGGACACCTGCGGGCTCCCTTCGAGGTTCGCGAGGCGCTTGGCGCGCGCGAGCATCTCGCGGGTGGTGCCGCCGCCGCCGTCGCCCCAGCCGGTCGGGGCCAGGGAGTGGCGCGCGACGGACTTCTCCTTGAACTGGCGGGCCGCGCGGGCGACCTCCTCGCCCGAGAGCTGCGAGTTGTAGGTGTCCATGGGCGGGAAGTGGGTGAAGATCCGGCTGCCGTCGATGCCCTCCCACAGGAACGTGTGGTGGGGGAAGCGGTTGACCTGGTTCCAGGAGATCTTCTGGGTGAGGAACCACTCGTACCCGGCGCCGGAGAGGATCTGCGGGAGCGCCCCGGAGTAGCCGAAGCTGTCGGGCAGCCACGCGCCGCGGCACTCGATCCCGAACTCCTCCTTGAAGAACCGCTGGCCCTGGCTGATCTGCCGCACGAGGCTCTCGCCGGACGGCAGGACCGCGTCGGACTCGACCCACATGCCGCCCACGGGCACGAAGCGGCCCGCGGCCACGGCCTGCTTGACGCGCGCGAAGACCTCGGGGCGGTCGCGCTTCATCCACGCGTACTGCTGCGCGCTCGACATCGCGTAGACGAACTCGTCGTCCTCGTCGATGAGGGTCGCCATGGAGCTGGAGGTGCGGGCCACTTTGCGCACGGTCTCGCGCAGCGGCCACAGCCACGCGGAGTCGATGTGCGCGTGGCCGACCGCGGTGATCCGGTGCGCGCTGGGCTCGGCCGGGCTGGCGAGGACCTCGCGCAGCTCCTCGCGGCCCGCGGCGGCCGTGCCCGCGACGTCCTGGAGGTCCACGCGGTTGAGCGCGGCGTTCAGGGCCCGGAGGATCTTCGCGCGCCGCGCCGACTCCTCGGGCAGCTCGGCGGCGAGCTGGTGGAGCACCTCGACGTCGTGGACGAGCTCGAAGACCTCCTGCTCGAACACGCACACGTCCACGCGGCGCACGCGGTACAGCTCCTCGTCGCCGGAGGTGAGCACGTCACCCTCCTCGGTCGGCAGGAACGGGTGGTAGTCCAGGAGCACCGGGTTCGAGGCGGCCTCCACGAAGAACTCGATCGCCTCGCCGCCGCGCGCCGCGGGCGACACGGGGATCCACTGCGCCCGCGGGTTGAGCGAGCGCACCGGCTCGCCGCCGGGCGTGTACACGAGCCCCTCGGCCTGGAAGCCCGGCATGTTCACGTCGAAGCCGAGGTCGGCGACGATCTCGACGCGGCGGCCCGCGAAGGACGCGGGGACCTCGCCGGTGAGGCGGAGCCAGGTCGTGCCCCAGGCGCGGCCCCACCGGTCCCCGACGGCCATCGGCGCGTACTCGGCGCCCAGGCCCTCGGCGACGGGGATCGGCTCGCCGTCCACCACGTGCGCGGCGAGGTCGAGGGGGCGCGGGTCGGAGTGGATCGCCGGGCGCAGGCGCTCGGCCAGGACCCGGGTGACGCGGCCCATCGTGAGGGCTTGGTCGTCATGCATCTGCGGCACTTCCTTCTTGCACGGGCACGGCGTCGTGCGCGTGGACGGGGTTCTCTGCGAGGCGGATGCGGGGGTGCCGGCCGCGCCGCGCCTGGTCCATGTAGGACGTCCAGAACGCGCCGCCGGGGGCGAGCGCCGCGCGGCCGCCGTCGGCGGCCGGGTCCAAGTCGATCACGGGCGCGCCGGAGGCGTCGGCGGGGGCGGCCTTGCGCGCCGCCTCGACGGCCTCGCGCACGCGCACCCCTTCGGGCTTGATCCGGCCGTGCTCGTCGATGAGGCCGAGGTCGTACTCCAGCTCGGGGAAGTCCCCGAGGGCGCGGCTCACGTCGTGCGAGCACCACCAGGTGAGGCCGAACAGGTCCGGGGCCTGCGCAAGCTGCTCCACGGTGCCGTCGATGAAGTCCGGCACGGACGCATCGGGCAGCACGTTCCGCGGCGCGCCGAGCTCCTGCGCCCAGATCCCGCGGCCCGGGTCGGTCTGGAACGCGCGGGCGAGCTCGACCATGTAGCGCGCGTGCGCGCGGGTCTCGAACGCGTCGGGCCCGAACCGCTGGGCGGTGCCGTTGAAGACCCAGGAGTGGACGACGCTCAGGTCCCCTTGGCGGGCCACGTGTTCGAGCGTGAACGGCTGCGTCTCGTCGTACCAGCTCGCGTCGTAGCAGGCGTGCAGCGCCAGCAGGCCGGGCGCCCCGGCGCGGATCGCGCCGAGCATCCGGTCCAGCCAGGTCGTGATCTGACCGCTCGTGGCCGGGTGCGGGTCGGGGTGCACGGTGCCGGTGAACTGGTTGACCTCGTTGCCGACGGTGAACGCGAACGTGTTCGGGTGCGCCGCGACGGCGCGCGCGAGGGTCTCCAGGTAGCGGGCAGTCGCACTGATGGCGTCCTCGTCGACGAACATGTTGCGCCGGTGCCAGGAGACGAGCCAGGACGGCAGGAAGTCGAAGCTCGACAGGTGGCCCTGGAGGCCGTCCACGGCCACGTCGAGCCCGCGCTCGCCCGCGAGCTCGATGACCCGGTCGAGGGCGCGCAGCGCCGCCGCGCTCACCGTCGTCGGGTTGGGCTGGAACACCGGCCACAGCGGGAACACGCGCACATGGTCGGCGCCGAGCCCGCCGATCGCGTCGAAGTCGCGGGCGACCTCGTCCGCGTCGAAATCGGTCCAGTGGTGGAACCATCCGACGCGCGGCGTGTAGTTGACGCCGAACCTCATGGGAAACCTCTCTCTAGCTCACCGTCGGCTCGCCCTGCGGGGTGCGAGGGGCGGGCGGCCGCGCCATTCGGCGTCACTGTAGCGCTTTAGCGATGCGCCCCCGTACTCTCTCCCGCCAGGCGGATAATGTCAACCGTCAAGCAGTTGAGCGAAGGAGTCGAGATGGCCGACGCAGCGAACCCGGCTGAGCCGCCGCGCAAGCGCAAGCGCGTGACGATCGCCGACATCGCCGAGCGCGCCGGCGTCACCTCCGGCGCCGTCTCGCTCGCCGTCAACGGCAAGCCCGGCGTGTCCGACGCCACCCGGGCGCGCATCCTCGACGTGGCCCGCGAGCTGCGCTGGCGCCCCAGCCACGCCGCGCAGACCCTCATGGGCAAGAACTCCGAGGCCGTGGGCCTGGTGCTGGCGCGGCCCGCCGAGGTGATCGGCGAGGAGATCTTCTTCTCCAAGTTCATCGCGGGCGTGCAGTCGACGCTGAGCGGGCGCGGCTACTCGCTGCTGCTCCAGATGGCCGAGGACGCCGCCGCGGAGGCCGCCATCCACCAGGCGTGGATCCTCGACGGCCGCGTGGACGGCATCCTGGTCCTGGACCCGCGCATCGACGACCCGCGCATCGCGGCGCTCGCGGGCATGGACCACCCGACGATCGTGGTGGGCGGCCAGGTCGACCGCGACTCGATCCGGTCGGTGCACGTCGACAACGGCGGCGCGATGGGGCTCATCATGGACCACCTCCACGGCCTCGGCCACGACCGGATCGCCTACGTCACCGGCGACCAGGCGTTCCGCCACATCAGCGAGCGCATGGACGCGTTCTCGCAGTTCTGCGTCGACCACGGCGTGTGGGGCCAGTCGCTCGCCGGGAACTTCGACCCCGCGCAGGCGCGCGAGGCCACCGCGCGCCTCGCCGGAGCCCCCCGGCCGCCCACGGCGATCGTGTTCGACAGCGAGGTCATGGCCATCGCGGGCATGAGCACGCTCGCCTCGCTCGGGCTGCGCGTGCCCGCCGACGTCTCGGTCCTGTCGTGGGAGGACTCCACCACCTGCCAGGTCCTGCACCCCACCGTCACGGCGCTCAGCCGCGACGCGGTGTCGCTGGGCCGCACCGCGGCCGCGGAGATCCTCCAGCTCATCGCCGGTCAGCCGGTGCAGCAGGAGCCCGTGGTGGCCCGCGTGATCCACCGCGAGTCGACCGCCGCGCCGGATCGTGACCGGGGCCCGGCTTGACAGACCGAGCACCGCAGTGTTTGGATTCGCTAAAGCGCTGTAGTTCCGAGTCCCTGCCGGAGCGCGCGTCCCCCTTCTCGATTCAAGGAAGAAGCGAGCAATGAAGCTTTCCACACGCCTGGGCAAGGCGGCGGTCCTCGCCGCGGCCGGAGCGCTGGCCCTCTCCGGCTGCACCGGCGGCGGCGTCGAGGACGCCTCCGAAGGCGGCCCGATCGACCTCTCCGGCGACCTCAGCGGCACCGTCAAGTTCCAGACCTGGTCGCTGAAGAACGAGAAGTTCACGCCCTACTTCGAGGACCTCATCGCCGCGTTCGAGGCCGAGCACCCCGACGTCACGGTCGAATGGATCGACCAGCCCGGCGAGGGCTACTCCGACAAGATCCTCAGCCAGGCCGGGTCCGGCACCCTGCCCGACGTGCTCAACCTGCCGCCCGACATCGCGTTCCCGCTCGTCCAGGCCGGCCAGCTCCTCGACCTCGCCGAGGCCCACCCGGGCCTGGAGGAGCAGTACAACGCGGGCGGCTGGGACGCCTACAGCCGGTACACCGGCGTCGAGGGCACCTACGGCCTCCCCTGGTACCTCGGCAGCGACGTCTCCTGGTGGGACCTCGGCAAACTCGAACCGTACGGGGTGACGCAGGCCGACCTGCCCACGACCGTGGAGGGCTGGCTCGACCTCGCAGAGCGGGTCGCGGCCGAGTCGGACGGCGAGGTCATGCTCGTCTCCTCCATGCCCACAGTGGACGTGTTCCTCGCGAACGGCGTCGAGCTCATGGACGAGGACGGCGCGTTCGTCTTCAACACCCCCGAGGCCGTCGCGCTCGTGCAGGCCTACGCCGACGCCTACGCGGCGGGCGCGATGCCCGCCGAGGCCCTGACCGGCAGCTACGCGGGCAACGCGCAGATGTACCTCCAGGGCCAGGTCGCCTACACCTCCGGCGGCCCCGGCTTCGCGGGCGACCTCGCCACCCAGGCCCCGTCGCTGCTGGAGACCTCGGTCGCCACCCCGCGCGCCGGCGTGCCCCCGCTGTACGTGCAGGGCCTCAACGTGGCGTCCACGTCGGAGAACAAGCCCGCGGCGCTCGCGTTCGCCGAGTACGTCACCAACCAGGAGAACCAGGTCGCGTTCACGACGCTGGCCGCGGGCTTCGCGCCCGGCACCGCCGAAGGCGCCGACGAGGTCGCCGCGGCCGTGGCCGCCGACATGGACCCGGCCCAGGCCGCGGCCCTGAACGTCATGTTCGACGCGCTCGGCGGCGCCCAGGCGATGCCGTTCCAGTGGACCGGCGCCATGACCGACTACGCCACGCAGCAGCTCGCGCTGGCCGTCCGCGGCGACACCACCGCCCAGGAGGCGCTCGACGACATCGTGGCCTACGCCAACGACAACCGCATCGACCAGTGACCGGGTAAGGCCCGACTCCCCCAGCAGCACACCGGCACCCGGACGAAAGAGACTCCCGATGCGATCGCACAAGTGGTTCACCCCTTGGCTCCTCATAGGACCAGCCGTCGTCTGGGTGCTGGTGTTCTCCTTCTGGCCGTTCATCAACACGGTCATCCTGAGCTTCACCGACGCGCGCCCGCTGCGCCCGGTCGAACCGGTCGGCCTGGCGCAGTACGAGCGGCTGCTCACCGACGAGCAGTTCCGCTACGCGCTCATCACCTGCCTGGTGTACGTCGTGGTGTGCGTGCCGCTCCTGACGATCCTGCCGCTGCTCCTGGCGCTCCTGGTGGAGAAGCAGATCCCGGGGATCGCGTTCTTCCGCACCACGTTCTACTTCCCCGTGGTCGCCTCCGCGGTCGTCGTCGCGCTCATCTGGAGCTGGGTCTTCGACAGCCGCGGGGTCCTCAACCAGGCGCTGGAGTGGATGGGGATCGTCGACGAGCCGATCGCGTTCCTGGTCGACCGGTGGTGGCTGCTCGCGTGCGCGATCCTCCTGACCGTCTGGAAGGGACTCGGCTTCTACATGGTCGTGTACCTCGCGGCGCTCGGGAACGTCGGCAAGGAGCTCCACGAGGCCGCGATGATGGACGGCGCGGGCCCGTTCCGGCGCTTCCGCGACGTCACGATACCGGCCGTGCGCGGGGCGATGCTCCTGGTCTCCGCGCTCATCGCGGTCTCGGCGATGCGCGTGTTCACCGAGCTCGACATCCTCTCCAACGGCACCGGCGGACCCGGCGGCTACGACATGTCGATCGTGATGCTCATCCGCCAGGTCGGCTCCGGCCTCAGCGGCAACCTCGGGTACGCGGCGGCGATCAGCGTGGCGCTGTTCCTGCTGACGGTGCTCCCGCTCGCCGCCATCGCATTCATGAACCGCGAGAAGAAGACGAAGGTGCCGGCATGACCCTCACCACCGAGCGGCCCGAGACCCGCGAGGCCCGATCAGTCCGAAAAGGACAGCACTTCCGCCGCCGAGGGTCGAGCGACTTCACCCGGCCCACCCTGCCCGGCCTCGTCCTGCGCTATGCGCTCCTCATCGCCGTGTTCGCCCTCGTCATCGGCCCGTTCGTGTGGCAGCTCTCCACCTCGCTCAAGGGCCCGGCCGAGGACCTCTACGCGTTCCCGCCGAACCTGATCCCCCAGGACCCCACGGTCGGGAACTACTCCACCGTGACCGACGTCGTGCCGGTGTACCGCTACGCCTGGCACTCCCTGCTCGTCGCCACCGGCTCGGTCGCCACGAACGTCGTGCTGTCCGTGCTCGGCGGCTACGCCCTGGCCTGCATGCGGTTCCGCGGCAAGCTCATCGCCCTCGGCGTCCTGCTGTCCACGATGCTCCTGCCCGCCGAGGTCACGGTCACCAGCAACCTCCTCACGGTCAACGCCCTCGGCCTCGGCAACACCCTGTGGGGCGTGTTCCTGCCCGGCGCGATCGGCGCGATGAACGTGCTGCTCATCGCCACGGCGTGCCGCATGATCCCGAAGGACGTGCTCGACGCCGCCACCATCGACGGCGCCACCACCTGGCAGCGCATCCGGCACCTGGTGTGGCCCAACGTCCGCGGCATGGCGAGCGTCGTCGCGATCTTCACCTTCATCGGCGCCTGGGACGACTACCTGTGGCCGCTCATGGTCCTCACCGAGCCCGACAACTACACGCTCACCGTCGGCATGGCGTACCTGAACAGCAACTTCTCCCCCGACCCGCGCCTCATCGCCGCGGGCACCATGGTCGCGCTCATCCCGATCGTCGTGGTCTTCTCGGTGATGCAGCGGTACTTCTTCAAGGGCGTCCAGGAAGGCGCGGTCAAGGGGTGATCCCGCGCCCCGCCGCCCTGACCCCGGCCGAGGGTCCGGCAGACCCGCCGTCCTCGCGTCCGCGTGCGGGCGTCCTCGGCGGGCGGGTCCACGCCTACCGCTTCGACCCGGCCCTGGGCCCGCAGCGCCTCGCCGTCCCTGGCCTGGAGGCGGTGCCGATCGCCCCGGACACCGTGGTGCAGTGGGCGTTCTACGCGGACGGGCCGAGCGCGGTGCACGCGCCGCACGCCGCGCTCGCGGTCGCCGTGGACGTGCGGTTCGACGACGGCTCGCGCCTGGGCGCGGAGCCGCGCCTGCGGGACCGGTACGGTTTCGCGCCGGACCCGGACGCCCAGTTCGCGGCCGCGTGGTCGATGCCCGAGCAGTGGAACGCCGACGCGGTCCAGTTGGAGGCCTGGGCGGGACGCAGCGGCGCGGTGGAAGTCGTCCTCGGAACCGAATCCCTAGTGGACTCGAACGCCGGCGAGGTCACCGGGTTCGTGGAGGTGGTCGTCGGGACCCGCGGGCCCGACCCCGGCCCGTCGCCGTCCGATCTGGTCGACACCCGCCGCGGCACGCACTCGGGATCGCGGTTCTCGCGCGGCAACACCATCCCGATCACGGCCCGGCCCCACGGCTTCTGCTTCCTCACCCCGGCGACGGACGCCGCCGACTCCCGCTGGCCGTACCGGTGGTCGGTCCACGACGACCCGCAGGGCCGCCGCCTGGAGGCCGTGCAGTTCTCCCACCAGCCGAGCCCGTGGATCGGCGACCGCGGAGTCCTGCAGCTCATGCCGTTCCTCGGCGCGCCGGTCTCGTCCCGGTCCGGGCGCCGCCGCTGGATCGAGCCGGGGACCGAGACCGCACGGCCCCATGCGTACAGCGCGGTCCTCCGCGCACGGGACGACGGCGGCCTGCGCCTGGAGGTCACCGCGACCGACCACGGCGGCGCGTTCCGCGCGACCGCCGCCGACCCCGACGCGTTGACGGGCTTCGTGATCGACCAGCTCACCGACGCCGGTCACCTGGAGTTCTCGCCCGGGGGCTCGTTCTCCGGCTGGATTCCCGAGGGCCGGGCGGAGTGGGGCGACCCGCCGCGCACGTACTTCGCCGGGCGCGCGCTCGCACCTGCGGCGAGCGGCATGCTCGGCGACGACGGCCGCCCCCGCGTGGCGGGCTTCGTCGCCGCGGCGGGCGAACTCGAAGTGCGCGTGTCGCAGTCGTTCGTCTCCGTGGAGCAGGCGCGTCGGAACCTGGACCAGGAGCTGCCCGCGGAGCGCGCGTTCGAGGACCTCCGCGAGGGCCTGCGCGCCGAGTGGGACGCGCTGCTCGGCGCGGTCGCGATCCCGGCGCTGGAGCCGCACGAGCGCCCCTTCCGCGGGCTCGCCGACGACGAGGACCGGGCGCGCCTCGCCAGCGCCCTGTACCGCCTGCACCTCTACCCGAACCGCGCCGCCGAGAACGCCGGGACCGCCGCGAGCCCGCAATGGGTGTTCGCGAACCCGATGGTCCCCAAGGGGTCCGAAGGTCCGCCGGTCCAGGCCGGGAACCTGTTCGTGAACAACGGCTACTGGGACACCTACCGCACGGCGTGGCCCGCGTTCGCGCTCCTCGACCCGGACGCCAGCGGCGCGATGCTCGACGGGCTCCTGGAGCAGTGGCGGCAGGGCGGGTACATGGCGCGGTGGAGCGCGCCCGGGTACGTCGACTGCATGGTGGGGACCTCCAGCGACCAGATCTTCGCCGACGCCGACCGCTGGGGCGTGCCGTTCGCGCGCGAGGACGCGTTCACGAGCGCCTGGAAGAACGCCTGCGAGCCGTCCGCCGATCCCCGGCGGGGCCGCAAGGGCATCGGCCGGGCGCGGTTCACCGGGTACGTCGCGAACGAGGTCCCGGAGGGCATGAGCTGGAGCCTGGAGAACGCGGTCAGCGACGATGCCGTCGCGCGGTTCGCGTCGCGGCTGGCGGCGATCGCCGAGGACCCGGCGCGGTACCGGGCCTTCGCCCGCTACTTCGGGAACCGGTCCCGCTCCTACCGGGTCCTCTTCGATCCAGAGCACGGTTTCTTCCGCGGCCGCGGGGTGGACGGCGCGTTCGCGGACGGGCCGTTCGACCCGCGGGTGTGGGGCGGCGACAACGTCGAGACGAACGCGTGGGGCATGTCGGTGACCGCCGTCCATGATGGTCCTGGTCTTGCGGCGCTGTACGGCGGCCCCGCCGGTCTCCGCGCGCACTTGGACCGGTTGTTCGCCGAGCCGGAGACCGCCCACGAGGCGTTCGGCGGCGCGTACGGCGCCGTGATCCACGAGCAGCGCGAGGCGCGGGCGCAGCGCTCGGGGATGTGCGCGCTCTCGAACCAGCCCGCCCACCACATCCCGTGGATGCACGTCTTCGGCGATGCGCCTTGGCGCGCGGGCGAACTGGTGCACGGCCTCGCGGAGCGCCTGTTCGCCGGGGCGGTCGTCGGCCAGGGCTTCCCCGGCGACGAGGACAACGGCGAGATGAGCATGTGGTGGCTCTGGGCGGCGCTCGGCCTGTACCCGCTGGTGCTCGCCTCAGGTGAGCTGCGGATCGGCAGCCCGCTGCACGACGACGTCTCGGTCCGCCGCTCCGGCGGCGGCCTGCTGCGGGTGCGCTCGCACCGCCGGTCCCCCGGCGCCCGCTACCTGACCGGGGCCCGCCTCAACGGCGCGGCGCTGCGCCGGCCGGTGCTGGATGTGGATGCGCTGCAAGGGGATGCGGACCTCGAACTGCATTTCACCGACGACGCGGCCGAGGCGTCCGCGAGCCCGCTCTGGCGGGGCTCACCGGTTCCGGTCCCCTGGCGTCCGGACCTGACCGGTGCGACGGGGGCGGCGGTGGGCTCGGTGCCGAATCCCGCCGCGCTGTTCGATGACGGCGCTTCCGGTTCGGTCACGGAGCTGTCCTCTGGGGACTGGGCGGGATGGCGGTTCCCCGAGCCGCGCCGGGTGTCCGATGCGACGGTGACGGCGGGCGAGGACACGGCCGCGGGCTTGATCTGGGAGGCGAGCGACGACGGCCGCGCGTGGACCCCGGTCGCGACGACCCACGCCGAGGCCCTCAGCGCCGACCGCACCACGCCGTTCTCGTTCGCCGAGCCGGTGGCGACGGCGATGCTGCGGGTCCGGGCGCTCGCGCCGGTGTCGTTGCGTCAGTTGGAGCTGTTCGATCTCGATTGACGGCGGCGGGGACGCGCCCCGCCGCCGCCGGTCATTCGGTCACGAAGGGCTGTAGACGGTGTCGTACCCGGTGATCGGCTCGGTGATCCCCGAGATGTAGGCCGAGTGGTCCCCGGCGGTCAGGTTGTAGGTGACGATCGCGCCGTATCCTTCCGAGGCTGTGCGCTGCGCGAACGAGGCGGCGGTCCCCGAGGAGGTGGCGGTCAGATTGACGGCCCCGGGCGCGAGCTGCTGGGCCTCCATTCCGGGGATCTGCGGCGCGCTCCAGGACCCGTACCAGGGGTTCCACGCGTAGTCGAGCAGGTCGCCCGCGCGCACCCCGCCGTACTCGGTCGCCGCGGCCGCCGGGCCGATGTTGTAGAACGTGATGAGCTTGTCCGGTCCGAGCCGGTCCCGGAGCGCGCTCACGAGGTACACGAAGGAGCTGTCGTTCGCCGGGCCGGTCCCGTTGGCGCCGTAGTTCGACCACTCGTCGTCGAAGTCGATCCCGTCGAGTCCGTACGCGTCCACGACGTCGCCGAGCTCGTCGGCGAACGCGGCCGCGGCCTGCTGCGACGGGAAGTTCGCGATGCCCGCGCCCTGGTGGTTCCCGAGCACGGACAACAGCACCTCGGTGCCCTGGTCCTGCAACGGCCGGATCTGGTCGTCCGCGTCCTCCAGCGTCTCGGTGACGCGGTCGTTCAGGTGGAGGTACGCCTGGGACGTCGCGGTGTCGTAGTTGACGTTGGCCGCGAAGATGATCGCGACGTCGAACGCGGGCCGCGACGTCCCTTCCAGCTTGTAGTCGGCGACGTTCGCCATGTCGTTGCTGTTGACCTCCACGTAGACGACGCGCTTGGCGTCGTCTATCTGAAGGGGTTCGGCGGCCGCGGGAGCGGCGGCCTGCACGCCCGCGGCGGCGAGGCCGAGGGCGAGGACTGCCGCGGATGCGCTGCGGCGCAGGGGCTTGTGACGGTCGATCGGGGCGGTCATGAGGCGATACCTCCATACCTGGCGGGGTTGCCACTACTTTGTGACGTCGCCTCACTATAGCGCTTTAGTCCTGCGAAGTCATCGCATGGATCATGGCGATCGCGGCGTCCGGGTCGTCCACTTCCAGGAGCAGCCGGTCGTACTTCGCGCCGTCGAGTTCGACCACGATCGCCCGGTCGGGGTCGCCGACGTCCCAGAAGTCGAGCCGCCCGGCCCTGCGGAAGGAGCCGAGGTTGACCACGCCGGGCACGTTCGTGGCGACGCCCCACCGGGCCCCGGGGAAGGCCCGTGCGGCCTCGGGATCGATGCGGGCGCAGGTGATCCGGTCCCACGGGACGGTGAGCGGGCGCCAGCGCCCGAAGACACGGCGGGGGCCGGTGAGGCGGATCGTGAGGTGGGTGTCGGTGGCGGTGAGGACGGCCATCGGTTTCTCCTTCGCTAGGTGACGTCGCGGAGCATGGGGGCGGTGACGGCCGCCGCGGCGGCCGCGAGGGCGTATGCGAGCAGGACCGCGCCGCCGAGGACGGGCGGGAGCAGTGCGGCGGCCGAGCCGGTGGTCTCGGCCGCGGCGGCGGTCATGAGGCTGGAGCCGGTGAGCGCGGCGGTGGCACCGCCGGGCAGGAACGCGTAGGCGTGGTTGACGCCGGGGACGAGGGCGAGCAGGTGCTCGACCATGTACAGGTAGGCGCCGAGGACGAGGAGCGTCGCGGTCTGGTTGCGCAGCAGGGCGCCGAGGCCGACGCCGATCACGGTGTAGGCGGCCATGGCCGCGCCAAGGCCCGCGAGGAGTCCCGCCACCGTCCCGGGTGCGGCCCCGACGTCCACGCCTTTGACGGCGGCCGCCCCGTAGAGCGCCGCCGCCGCCGACAGCGCCGTGAGGAGACCGTACGCGGTCCCGGCGAGCGCGTAAGCCGCGAGTTTGGCGGCGAGCACGCGGTGGCGGCGCGGCTCGAACAGGAACGTGTATGCGATCGTCCCGTGCCGGTACTCGGCGGTCACGGCGAGCGCGCCGAACAGGGCGGGGACGAGGACGGTGAGGCCGATCATGCTGAGCACCAGGCGGACTCCCGCGTCGGTGCCGATGCCGGGCATGGGCGGGTCGAACCGCTCGGGTCCGATGAGGACGCAGGCGGCGGTGAGGAGCCCGCCGGAGGCGAGGGCCGCGAAGGGCCCCCACTTCCACAGCGGGGTGGTGAGGAGGCGGCGGAGTTCGGCGCGGATCGGGCGGGTCATGCGGGGGCTCCGGTCAGGTCGAGGAAGGCGTCTTCGAGAGGGCCGCGGCGGGTGAACGCGGCGAGCGGCCCGGTGGCGGCGATGCGGCCGCGGTGCATGACGACGACGTCGTCCACGAGCCGCTCGGCCTCGGCGAGCACGTGGCTGGCGACGAGGACGGTGCGGCCTTCGGCGGCGAGTCCCTTGAGGAGGGCGCGCAGCCAGGCGATGCCCGCGGGGTCGAGGCCGTTGGTGGGCTCGTCGAGGACGAGGACGGGCGGGTCGCCGAGGAGCGCGGTGGCGAGGTTGAGGCGCTGGCGCATGCCGGTGGAGTAGCCGCCGGCGCGGCGGCGGGCGGCGTCGGCGATGCCGGTCTGCTCCAGGACCGCGTCGACGCGGGCGTCGCCCAGTCCGAGGAACGCGGCGTGGACGCGGAGGTGGTCGCGGCCGCTGCGGGCGGGGTGGAGGCCCTTGGCTTCGAGGGCCGCGCCGACGGTGCGGGCGGGCGCGGGGAGGTCGCGGTAGGCGCGGCCGCCGATGAGCGCGGTGCCGGCGTCGGGCTTGACCAGGCCGAGGAGCATCCGGAGGGTGGTGGTCTTGCCGGAGCCGTTGGGGCCGAGGAAGCCGGTGACGCGGCCGGGTTCGACGTCAAACGCGACGTCGGCGGCGGCCGCGACGGGTCCGAAGCGCTTGGCGAGGCCCCGGAGTTCGAGGCGGTGGGGCGGGTGCATGGCGGTGTCCGTTCCACTCGGTGGTCTCATCTATCTGTTATAGCTCATGTATATCAGATATGCTTCCGGGATGCGACTGACGCTCGACGTGGACAGCGAGGTCCCGATCTACCAGCAGATCCGGGACCAGATCGTCACGGCCATCGCCGCCGGGGAGCTCGCGGCCGAGGCGCCGCTGCCCTCCACCCGGCAGCTCGGCGCGGACCTGATGATCAACTTCCACACCGTCAACAAGGCGTACGACCTGCTGCGCCGCGAGGGCTTCATCCGCGTCAACCGCAAGAGCGGCGCGGTCGTGCGCCGCGACCCGGACTCGGGGCCGCCCGATCCCGGCGTCGCCGACGCCTGGCAGGAGCGCCTGCGCACCCTCCTCGCCGAGGCCGTCGCCCACGGCATCCCCGCCGCCGAGGTCCTCGACCGCACCGGCGGCGTCCTCGACGCCTTCACCGCCGAACGGAGCACCACGTGAACACCGCCCACCTCGCCCTGCTCCTGGCGGTCGCCGCCTCCGTCACCGCCGCGTGGCGGGCCGTCCCGGCGCTCACCCGCCCCGAGTACGCGTTCGGCGTCGCGGTCCCCGCGGGCGCGGCGGACCCTGCGCTCGGGCGCATCCGCAAGGCGTACGGCCGCAACGTGGTCGCCCTCGGCATCGGCGGCGCGGCCTGCATGTGGGCGCTCGGGTTCCTCACCGGACCCGCTGCGGCCCTGGGCATCGGCGCGACCGCGCTCGTGGTCGCCGACCTCGCCGCGTACGCGCTCGCGAGCCGCGCAGTGCGCGCCGCGAAGGCCGACGGCGACTGGTACGCCGGGGCCCGCCAGGCCGTCACCGCCGATCTGAGCTTCCGCACCGACCCGGTCCGCGCCAGGTGGCGCGGCCTGGTGCCCGCCGTCGCGGTCCTGGCCGCGACGGCCGCCGTCGGCCTCCTGCGGTCCGGCTCGCTGCCCGCGACCCTCCCTGGCCTGGAGGGCTGGGCCCTCGACGGCGGACCCCGCGTCCCGGCCGGGTTCTGGAACGCCGCGAACCCGGTCCTGGCCCAGGCGGCCGTCATCGCCGCCACGGTCCTCGTCCTCGTCGCGGTCGTGCGCGCCCGCCCCGAGATCGACGCCGCCCGACCGGCCGCCACGGCCCGCCGCTACCGCGCCTACCTGACCGCGCTCGCCGACCTCATGCTCTTCACCGCCGCGTGCGCCAACCTCACGCTCACCGGGATCGCCTTGCGACTGTGGGAACTCGCGCCCGCCTCGATCACCACCACCGCGGTCGTCTTCGCTCCGCTCCTGGCGGCCGCCGCGCTCGCGGTGCGGTTCGAGCTGCGCGTGGGCACCGGCGGCCACCGCCTCCCCGCGCTCCCCGAGGAGGCGGACGAGGACACCGGCCTGGTCCAGCGCGACACCGACCGCCACTGGCACCTCGGCGGCCTCGTCTACGCCAACCGGGACGACCCCGCCGTCCTCGTCCACCAGCGCGTCGGCGGCTCCCAGTGGACGGTCAACCTCGGCCACCCCGTCGGCCTCACCGCGACCGCGGTCCTCGTCGCCGCCGCTGCGACCGCCGCGGCGGTCGGCGCCCTGTCCTGAACGCGGGCCGCGGAAACGCGGTTGCCCGCGGGCGCGTCCCGGTGGCACGCTGCGGGACATGGCCTCCCCGTACGAGATCCGCGCCGACTTCGACGCGCGCACCGTCGTCGTCTACCAGGCGTATTCGGCGGCGATCGCCGACGCGGCGCTGCGCGCGGGCCGGTTCACCGCGCCGTTCTCGTTCAACCGGATGACGTGGATCAAGCCGTCGTTCCTGTGGCTCATGCACCGCAGCAACTGGGCCCGCAAGTCCGGCCAGGAGCGCATCCTCGCGGTCCGGATCACGCGGGACGGCTGGGAGGAGGCGCTCGCGAACGCCGTCCTCACCACCGCCGATCCGGCCGCCCTCAAGGCCGCGGCCGTCCACGTCCAGTGGGACCCCGAGCGCTCGGTCCGCGGCGCGGCCCTCAACCACTACAGCATCCAGGTCGGCGTCGGCCGCCACCTGATCCGCACTCTTGTCGAGGAGTGGGTCATGGAGCTGACCGACCTCACGCCGCAGGTCCGCAAGGCCGCCACCTTGATCCACGGCGGCGGGGCCGCGAAGGCCCAGCGCCTGCTGCCCGCCGAGCGCGTCTACCCGCTCCCGGCCGACCTGGAGCGCCGCCTCCGCCCGTGACGCCCGTCAGGGGGTGTCGGCGGCGGGTTCGGGGTCGGGGCCCCGGCGGAGGCGGATCTTGGTGATGGCGTTGCGGTCGGTTTCGAGGATCTCGGCGGTGTAGCCCTGGATGGCGACGGTCTCGCCGGGCCGGTCGGGCACGTGGCCGAGGTGGTCGAGGACGAGACCGGCGATGGTGGCGTAGTCGCCGTGGCCGGTCCGGTCCAGGTCGATGTCGAGGTCCACCAGGTCGTGGAGCGGGAAGCCGCCGGGGAGGACGATCGCACCGTCCGCTTCGCGCTGCACGGTCTGGATGTCGCGGTCGAACTCGTCGTAGATCTCCCCGACGATCTCCTCCACCAGGTCCTCCATCGTGATGATGCCCTCGACCGCGCCGTACTCGTCCACCACGATCGCGAACTGCTCGTGCTCGTCGCGCATCCGGCGCAGCGCGTCGGTGACCTTGACGCTCTCGGGCAGCAGCATGCTCGGCCGGACCTGCTCGGACACCGGCGCGTCCACGCCGACGAGGTCGCGCAGGTGCACGATGCCCACGACATCGTCGATGCCGGTGGGCCCGGCGACCGGGGCGCGCGAGTGGCCGGTCGCGATGAGGATCTGCGCGGCCTCGGCCGCGGTCGCGGTGGCGGGGATGGAGGTGACGTCGCGGCGCGGGATCACGATCTCGCGCAGGACCCGCTCGGCGATCTCGAAGGCCCCGGACAGGATCGTCCGCTGGTCGGCGGTGAAGTCGGTCTGGGCGTCGATGAGGTCCCGGATCTCCTCGGTGGTGACCTCGTCGCGGGAGGCGGCGGGGTTGTTGCCGGTGAGGCGCACGACCAGGTCGGTCGAGACCCCCAGGAGCCAGACCGCGGGCCGGGCGATGGTCGCGAGGACGTCGAGGGGCCGGGACACCAAGAGCGCCCAGCGCTCGGCGCGCTGCATCGCGATCCGCTTGGGCGCCAGCTCGCCGAACACGAGCGTCACGAACGTGAGGACCAGCGTCACCAGCACGATCGCGACCGATTCCGCGCCGGAGCCGAACATCGACAGCGCGGGCACCAGCGGCTGCGCGAGCGCCACCGCCGCGGTGGCCGACGCCAGGAACCCCGCGAGCGTGATGCCGATCTGGATGGTGGCGAGGAACCGGTTCGGGTCGCGCGCGAGCTTGGCGAGCACCCGCCCACCTCGCGACTCGCGTTCCAGCCGCTGGATCTGGCTGTCGCGCAGGGTCACCAGCGCCATCTCGCTGCCCGCGAACACCGCGTTCAGTCCGATGAGCACCACGACCAGCGCGAGCTGCCCTCCATAGCCGCCCACGGCAATCAACTCCCTCGCTGTGTAGTTGCCGCGTAGCCTACCGAGTGCCGCGAGCCCGGATCGAACCCTGTGCGGGGAGTGAGCGGACCCCCTTTACCCTCGGTTGAGCGGACGCCGCCCGGGCCCCGCACTCCTGGAGGACCCAGCCGACATGACCCCGACCCCCGCAGCGGCGCGCGCGGCATGAGCGTCCACTCCTTCCACCTCGCCCGCGTGCCCCTCCGCACCGCCGTCGGCGCGCTGCTCCGGCCGCCCTCGGCCCCCGGGCTGCGCCACATGGAGGTCCTCGCCGGGATGCGCCTCGGCGCGCCCGTCGTCTCCCGCCACCGGATGCGCCTGCGCCACCTCGCGGTCTTCGCCGAATGGGCCGACGAGGACGCCCTGGACGCGTTCCTTCAGCGGCCCTTCGGACGCCACCTGGCCGCGGGCTGGCACGTGCGCCTCGAATACCTCCGCCGCTGGGGCGCGGTCCGCGAACTCGACCACCTCCCGGCCGAGACGGGCCGCACCGACCCCGCCGAGCCCGTCGTGGCCGTGACCCTCGCCCGCATGCGCCTCACCGAACTCCCCCGCTTCCTCCACTGGGGACGCCCCGTCGAGCGCCAGGTCCGCGACCACCCCGAGACCACCCTCGCCCTCGCCGCGATGCGCCCGCCCCGCTCAGTCGCGACCTTCTCCATCTGGACCAGCTCCCGCGCCATGACCGCCATGGCCTTCGGCCGCGACCCCGGCCCCACCGCCCGCCTCCACCACGACGCCATGGCCGAACGCGCCCGCCGCGACTTCCACCGCGAATTCACCACCCTCCGCTTCCGCCCCCTCGCCGAACACGGCACCTGGGAAGGCCGAACCGGCATCCTCCCCCGCTGACCGGTCACCTGCCGTCCACGGCCCGTTCGAGCCGGTCGGCGAGGCCGCTGAAGTCGGGGGCGTCGCCGTTGGCGAGCTTGTCGTGCAGCTCGTCGCGGAACGCGTAGCTGAACTGCGTGTACCGGTCGACCTCGGGCCGCTGGCCCGGACCCTCGCCGGTCAGCGCCTCGTACATCGCGGCGGCCTCCTGCCGCGGGCCGCCGGCCGACTCGCAGCCGCCGTCCGCGACGCCGCTGCCGAGCTGCGCCATCGCGTCGAAGTACGGTTCGGGCCGCGCCGCGGCGAAGCCGCCGCGCTCGAACAGGAGCTGCTGGCTCACCGGGCCCGTCAGGAACTCGATCAGCGCCCGGGAGACCGTCTTGCGCTCGGAATAGGCGCTCACCGCGAGGCTCCCGCCGCCGAGCACGCCGCCGGGCATCGGCACCACGCCGACCTCGAACGGCACGTCCGCGGCGACCGCCGCGAACGCCTCGCACGACTCCAGGGTGCGGATCGCCTGCGGCCAGTGCCGCAGGAACGGCGTCAGCCCCGCCTGGAACGCCGCGAGCGACTCGTCCTCGTTGTGCTGCACCGCGGCCGGGAGCACCGTGGACTTGCCGGGGGCCACCGGCTCCCACAGGTCGCTCCACAGTCGTTCGAGGAGCCCGAGTGCGTCGGACCGCGGACCGAAGTCGATCATCCCCGTCCCGGCCGCGACCTCCACCTGGTTGGCCAGCAGGAACTCCCAGACGTTGACGGTGAACCCCTCGTAGGACGCGAGCTGCATCGCGATGCCGCCGGCGAACCCGTTGTCCTCCTGGAGGATCACGGCGATCGTGTCCCGCAGGTCCTGCCAGGTCCGGATCGACGCGGCCTCCATCTCGGTCAGGGCGCCGCTGCGGTAGTCGGAGTCCGACTTCGAATCGGTCCGCTTGCGGTAGTAGAGCATCCCCACGTTCGTGTTGAACGGCAGCGCGTACAGCTCCCCCTCGAAGCGCCCGGCCTCCAAGGGCCGCTCCAGGAACCCGCCCGTGTCCGCGCCGTCGAGCGGTTCGAGGCGGCCCGCCACGGCGAACTCGGCCACCCAGGGGACGTCGAGGTCCACCACGTCCACGTCCGGGTCCTCGGCCTGGAGCGCCGCGTGGATCGCGGTGTACTGGAGGTCGGCGATCGGCGGCAGCTCCACCATCTCCGCGGGATGGCCCGGATGCCAGGCGTTCCACTGGTCGACCAGGAGCCGGCGCTGGCCGTTCGCGGTCTCGTCGCGGGAGGCGAGCAGCCGCAGCGGCCTGCCGCCGAGGTCCTCCCATTCGTCCTCCCGCTCGCGGCCGCCGAGCCAGTACGCGCCGCCGACGGCGGCCACGGCCGCCGCGCCGCCGAGCAGTTCGAGGACCGTCCTGCGGGACAGGCGCGGGCGGGACCTCCACCGGCTGGTCATCGGCCGCTCCACAACTGGTTGAACAGGCTGTCGAAGGTCGTCCGGATCTGCTCCTCCTCGGCTTCGAGGCAGGTGACGCGCGGGTCCTCGTCGAGTCCGGCGAAGGCCGCCGACCGGCAGGAGGCCTCGCCGACCGCGATGAGGTACAGGTTCGCCTGGTGCTCGGCGAGGCCGGCCCGCACGTCGTCCACGGTGGTCCCTGAGTGGTCCGGATCGGCGCCGTCGGTGATGACCACCATCGCGGCCGAGCCGTCGCCGCCCGCCGCGTCGAGTTCGGCGATGCCGTCGAGCAGGGTCTGGTGGAGGTCCACGCCGTTGCTCGACGGCGTGTCCCGCAATCGTTCGGCCACGTCGTCGGGCGGGTCGGCGGTCATGGCGAACACCGGTTCGTGGGAGCCGGAGCCCGAGACGGGGAACGTCCACAGCGCCGCCTGGTCCTCGGGGTTGACGCCGAGGTAGTCGAGCGCGGCGACCACGCCGTCGGTCGCGAGCTCGAAGCGGGTGCGGCCGCCGCCGACCTCCTCGTTCATCGACCCCGAGTGGTCCACCGCGAGCAGCACGGTCGTCGGCAGGCGGCTGCGGCCGTAGTCGGTCTGGAGCGCCTCGAACTCGTCGGCGCTCAGCGGGTCGGCCTCGACGTCGAAGCCCGTCTCGAAGCGGTAGTCCCCCGCCAGCGCGTCCCGCTCGTAGTCCTCGCTGCGCATCCCCAGGGCCTCCGGGTACGCCTCGCTGCGCTCCCCGGCGAGCCAGGACCGCAGGTCGTCGGCCACTTTCGACCGCCGTTCGGCCCAGGGGTCGCCGGTCCAGTCGAGTCTGACGGCGCGGTAGTCGAGGGCGCCCAGGCCGGTGCCGTACACCGGCACGAGGCCCGACCGCATGTCGTCGGCGCTCGGGCAGCCGTCGCCGAGGGCCCGGCCGGTGTTGTAGTGCGCCAGCGCCATCTCGGTGGTGAGGACCGCGGCGGTCGGGTTCGCGCCCTGGGTGCGGGCGATCTCGCACAGCAGGTCGGTGTCGCTGGGGGACAGGGCGATCCCGGTCGAGGCCGCGGCGTTCGCGAGGCGGCTCTCGGCGAGGGCGGCCTGGCCTTGGGCGGCGAGGGCGCGGTAGAAGAGGAGTCCGGTGGTGGAGACCGCGGGGTCCGATCTGAGCACCGGGGTGGCGTGCTCGTCGCCGAGTTCGACGATGAGGTCGTTCAGTTCGCGGTCGGTGACCGGGTTCCCGTCGTTGAACCGCTGCGTGTCGAGGACCGGCTCCGGGACGGCGAGGACGAGCGGCGTCCGGCCGATGGGCTCGGCGTCCTTCGGCTCGAAGACCTCGTATCTGACGCCGGAGGCGTTGTCGCTCAGCTTCGCGTCGGCGAGTTCGACCTGGGTCTGGGACTCCGCGATCCAGAGGTGGGGCCGCGGCCCGACGTCCCGCAGCGCCTCGAACGGCCGGTCCTCCTCGCCTTCGGGCGGCGGCTGCCAGCCCTGGGCCATCGCCTTCTCCACCTCGGGCCAGGGCGCGCTGTAGGCGGTCACGTTGGCCGCGCGGCACTCGCCTTCCCCGTACTCGCGGTTGAACTCGGTGACGGCCTGCTGGAACCAGGCGGCCCCGTCGGCGGGGACGAGCACGGTCAGCTCCACCGGGTCGCCGCAGGAGTAGAGCCGGTCGTAGATCTGCAACGCCATGGGGCGCAGCAGGAATCCGAGGATGAACGAGCACACGACCGCGAACACCACGACGGCGGCCCCGGTGAACCGCACGCTGCCCCGCCCGGCGCCGACCCGCAGCAGGCTCCACAGGAGCTGCACGATGATGATCCCGATCCCCACGGCCACCAGCACCGTGCTCCACGGCTGCGGCACCGCGCCGATGAGCAGCTGGATCAGCGCTCCCAGCAACCCCCCGATGGTCACCGCCGCCCCGCCCAGGTACACCGCCGGCGGCGGCGGACCCTGCCTGGGCGGCACGGGCGTCTCGTCCTCGGGGGGTTCGGTCCGATGGGCTTCGTCTGCGGCCACTGTTGGCTCCGTTGCCATGTCGCGGTGGAGTGTCGTCGGGGATCGGTTCCGGCGGAAGGGTACTGAACAGTATGCCGCACCACCCCACCCCGAAGGTCCCGCCGATTCCGAGCCGACCGCTGGGCCCCGGTCCGGGCCCGCCGGGTTGATATGCTGGGGTGCCATCGCGCGATGGGCAATTGCCACCATTTCCTGGAGCACCCCTCTGATGAGATCCAAGTGGCGCATGGCTCGCAGCATCATCAGTGCGCATTCGATCCCCATTCTCGCCGTTTCCCTGATCGCACTCCTGCAGATCGCGGCCGTGTTCTCCGATCTCGCCAAGTCGTTCACGTCGAGTTATACGGGCGGATTCCTTCAGGGGATCTTGGCGGCCCTGACACTGGGCAGCATCACCGGCGGCGCATTGCGGATCGCACGGCGAAATCGCCATACCAGGAGGTTCTTCGAGGATCGCGCCAAGGACATCATGGAGGGCCTGCCTCTGGAATCGCCGGAGCTCCGGCAGCAGTTCCAAGGACTGCCCTTGCTGGCGCATCTGAAGAAGTACGGATGGTCGACCCAAGTGGAGTTCCCCGCCGCCGAATGCGGCATCTTCGTCCTGGGATACCAGTACTTCGGCCACGAGGCCGCGATCGACGGGTTCGACGCCGTGGCGCTGACGCACCTGGCCGACCGGGCCTCCGAGGACGCCGGGTACCGCCACGTGATCCTGGTGCACGCCCTGTCGACCTTCATCCCGAACGACCAGTTGGCCGCGATCGCCGCGGAGATCGAGGACCGGAGCGTGCTGCGCTTCCGGGTCACCTCCCGCTACTCCGAGGCGGACGCCCGCCTGGAGAGCCGCCTCCAGCAGGCCGAGAACGACCATCTCGTCAAGGTCAGCACCACCTCCCAGATCTCGGACTTCTCACGGGTGATCCTGGACCGCACCAGCCGCGCGCTGCGGTCGCTGGAGATCGCCCACCTGTCCCCGCTCGTCCTGTCCGATTCGGCCCTCATCCTCCAGTCGGTCGAGGGCACGGTCCCGTCGAGCGTCATTCCCAAGGGACAGCAGATCGCCGACCAGGACCTCGACGTCTTCCGCCGCACGGTGCGCACCATTGTCGGCATCAAGCGGACCTGGAAACGGATGTCGGGCTCCGATATCGCGCTGTCGACCATTGCGCTCTCCGAATCGCACCCCGGAGTGAAAGTGCGGCTCCTGCGGAACTCGGGTTATCTCCAGTTGTTCCCGGGGCGGTTGAACTATGCCGACAATCTGTACCGCTTCGGGTACGAGATCACCGAGACCTCATTGATCGCGATCATCGACCGGCACCTGTCGGTCTGGATCGACGGGCATTCGACCCGCTACTCCGCCAAGGCCGCGGCCGATGCGCTGTGCGGGCGCGCGGTCGTCGAACTCGCCCGCTGGATGCTCGCGAGGCCGGAAATCCAGCCCAAGATGTCGGCATGGCGACACCAGATGTTCGGCCTCTTCCCAGAGGATGAATCCCGCCAGCTCATACAATCGGTCTTCGACCATTTCGCGGAGGGGCTAGAAGCCATGAATGCAGTGTCGACTCGCGTCACGCCGAGCCAATATGCAACATTCGTGCGCCCGGCAGCGCAGAACGACTCCGAACGGAATGTCACCCTGCCCGCAGGGGACCAGACGGCCCACGTGTCCGCGGGCGTCATCGTGCGCAACGAGGACCGGATCCTCATCGTCAGGAAGGTCAAGCCCCCGAACCGGGGCAGGTGGAGCGTTCCCGGGGGCCACTGCGAATGGGGCGAGTCCGCGCGGATGGCCGCCTCGCGCGAACTGCACGAGGAGGTGGGCATCGAGGTCGACGACCTGGACCTCATCTACTCGGGAGAGATCGACGAGGGCCAGCCGTGTCGGCACGGACTGCGGCTCCACATCTGGTTCCTCTACGCCCTGGACCTGTCCCGGATGCCGACGATCCAGTTGGAGACGTCCGAACTGCAGGAGTACCGCTGGGTCAGCGAGAGCTCCTTGAAGCGGCTGCGCCAGCGGACGCCTGCGTTCAATCTCCTGCTGGACCAAGTGAAAGTGTATGGATAGCCAGACCGTCTGCATCCGCCTGCCGGGGCGGGGCTCGACCACGCACGTCCGCAACGACGACTCGTTCATCTCCCACGCCTACCGCGACTTCGGGATCGACCACGACCTGTTCTCGCGGATTCTCAACTGCGTCAAGCGGCTGAGCGGGACCAGACGGTTCGTGATCGTCCCCAGCGGCGCCGGGGTGTTCCTGCTTGCCGACCTGGCCCGGCGCCTGGGCCTGGACGCCTCCAGTGTCGACGAGGTCAGCAGGCACGTGATCAACGCGCAGTCGCAGTTGGTGCACCGGTGGTTCCTGGCCAACGGCGTGCCGAACGCCCTCCTGGTCGACCACCCGGCCGACCTCGCGAGCGTCCCGGCCGACTGCAATGTGGCGGTCGTCAGGCCCGCGGGCGACTACCGCAGCACCGATGCGCTGTGGGGCGCGGCGGCGTACTTCTCCGGCGCGCAGATCGCCTGCATCTTCAAACACCGCTCGGGCGCCTCGAAACTCGAAGTGTCCTCGCCCTCGCCCCTCATCGACCTCCCGACGCTGCTCAAGGACATCGACCACTTAATCTCCGCAGGCGACAAGCTGGTCTTCGACGCCCAATGTCTCGACTTCCTCGTCCGCGCCGGAGCGGCGACCTGGATCCTGCGCTTCGACCACCCCGAGGACATCGCCCGAATCTGCCTCAGCCTCCCACCGCTGGGCCTGGCGAAGCGACTGGTCCTCTGAGCGCTCGGCGGCGGTTATGCTGCACCGCAGGCGGATCGGCGGTGCTATTCGCCTGCGGCGTCGATTTCGCGTACGTGGACGCGGACGAGGTCCTCGATCAGGGTGTCGGGGAGGGGGTTGTCCAGGGTGAACTGGATGGCGTGCTGGGTGGTCTTGTACGGTTCGAGGCGGTCGCGCAGCGCTTCGATCGCGTAGGACGAGGGGTAGAAGCTCATGTGCTTCTTCGAAGCCGTGAAGTAGACCAGCGCCCGGCCCTTGAACTTGAGCGTCGGCATCCCGTAGCTCATGGTCGCCTCGGTGTCCGGCACGAGCCGCGAGACGAGGGCGCGGATCCGTTCGAGTTCCGCCCGGCGCTCCGGGTCGAGCGCGTCGAGGTACTCCTCGACGCTCGTCGCTTTCTCGGCCATGGCCGGAGTCTAGCGCCGCTCCTGGCTACTAGTCGGCGATGAAGGGGAGCGGGCCGTCGGAGAGGCTGATGAGGGTCACGAGGACCATGACGAGGAGGCAGCCCAGGCCGCCGAAGAAGCCGCCCGCCGCGGTGCTGCGGTTGGTGGCGAGGCCGGTGCGGGCACGGTTGAGGCCGACGGCGCCAAAGACGGCGGCGATCACGCCGACCGGCCACGTCAGGAGGTAGAGCATCGGCACCCACACGAGCGCGAACGCGGCCAGCGCGAGGACCAGCGACGCGGTCCCGAAGCCGTTCTCGGGAGGCCGGTCGCCTTGTGGTGGGAGGTGCGAATCGGTGAAGGGGTCGTACATGGCGGCGTCCTGAACTGTGAAGGTCGGGTGTTTCCGTCACCGTACTGCCGCGGCGGGCTCCATGCGGGACACGCGATCTGCACTGCCAGCTGGGTCGAAGGGCGCTTGACCTGCGCTTCCGGTTGGCATGTCGAGTGGTCGGCACCGGATTTCCGCCGGTGTTCCGCCGGTCCCGGAGCTATTGCGGGGTCAGGTCGACCACTTCGGCGTTGTAGGCGCGGATGAGGTCGTCCGCGTCGACGCGGGCGGCGAAGTCCGGGGAGCCCGAGCCAATGACGATCTGGCGCCCGCGCAGGCGCTCGTCGGCCAGGACCGGGAACACCTCGGCCGCGCCGAGCGGGGTGATCGTGCCGCGCCGGTAGCCGGTCGCGGCGAACGCCTCCTCGGCGGTCGGCAGCTTCATCTTGTTGACCCCGAGCACGGCGCGCAGCTTCGGCCAGGAGAACCGGTCCTCGTACGGGACCAGCACGAGCACGAACCCGTCCCGGCTGCGCAGCACGATCGTCTTCACCCCCATGACGCCCTGGGCCGCAGGAGCACCGGTCACGGGATCGCGCGGGACGAACTCCACGACCAGATCCCGCCCGGCCGCATCCTTCGCGGCCCGCTCAGGAGCCTCGGCGCCCCCGCCGACCACGCCGCCGTCCTCCACAGACTCCCCTGATCCCATGACCGCAAGGCTAACGCCTGCGCTCCGCGCAGGGAGGTCAGCGGTTGAAGTGGGTGAAGGCTTTGGCGATGTCGGCGGGGTCGATGGTGGTCATCTCCGTGGAGCTGGGGGTGCCGTGGTCGCCGTGGAGGTGGAGGAGGCGGAGGTCGCGTTCGGTGGTGGCGCGGTGGGAGAGTTCGCGGGCGAAGCGGCCGTTGCCCAGCTCGTCGATGCCGGCGGCGACGGCGGCCGTGAAGCCCTCCCGCAGCGCGGCCTCGGCGTCCCCGGTGAGGGTCTCGCCCGCGGTGTCGAAGATGGCGAAGGCGATCTCGGTGAGTTCGCGCGCCGAGTAGGACGGGAACGCGACGACGGTGGAGAAGCGCGAGCGCAGGCCCGGATTGGCGTCGAGGAGTTCGTCGATCTGGTCGGTGTACCCGGCGAGGACGATGACGAGGCGGTCGCGCAGGTTCTCGGCGGCCGTCAGGATCTCCTGGAGCGCCTCGTCGCCGAACGCGTCCGCCTGGTCGGCGTAGCCGCGGTTGGCGAGCGAGTACGCCTCATCGACGAACAGGACGCCACCGGTGGCCTCCTTGATCTTCGCGCGGGTCTTCATCGCGGTGTGGCCGAGGTAGCCGCCGACGAGGTCGCCGCGCTGGACCTCGACGACCCGCCCGTGTTCGAGCAGGCCCAGTCCGGCGAGGATCTCCCCCATGACGCGGGCGACGGTGGTCTTGCCGGTGCCGGGCGGGCCGGTGAACACGAAGTGCTGCGGGCGCGCGGCGCTCGGCAGGCCACGCTCCTTCTTCAGCATCGCCATCCGGTACTGCGCCTTCAACGCCTGGACCTGCTGCTTGACCGATTCGAGGCCGATCATCGCGTCGAGCGTCCCGGCGGCGCGCGAGAGCAGCTCGGCGCGGTCGGGTGCGCCCGAGGGCGGGCGCCGCTCGAAGTCGAGGTCCACGGTCTTCTCGGGGCGGAGGGCGCGCACGCGCTCGGCGAAGGCCTCGACGTCGGGGGCGAGCCGGAAGGCGCGCTGGAACGACTGCGCCGCTTCGCGCTCCTCCCCGAGCGACTCCATCGCCACGCCCCTGACGAAGGCCAGGTGGGCGCTGAAGGCGGGCAGGGAGATCGCGGTCGGCAGGCCGTCGAGGACTTCCAGCGCCTCATAAGGGGTGCCGAGGTGGACAAGGCTCGCGGCGGTGTAGAGCGCCGACTCGTCGCGGAGCGCGGGGTCGGTGATGCCGTGCGCGGCCTTGAGGACGTGCTCCCACTCGCCCTGCTCGTAGTGCAGCCGCGTCTGGAGGAACCGGGTCTGGTCGGTGGTCTCGCGGTCGGCGGCGAGCACGAGCTGGTCGCCGGCCGCGGCGAAGTCGTCGGCGTCGAGCAGGGCGGCGACGTGCGCCAGCCATGCGTCGTAGGCGCCGCTGAGCTTGTAGGCGACGAACTTCCCGATCGCGAACGACGTCTCGATGCGCAGCCCGGTGGAGTCGCGGAACCGGCCCAAGTGCGCCTGGTGCCGGACCATCGCGCGCAGGGCCTCGTCTCGGCGCTCGCCGGTGGCGTAGAGGCCGAGCCAGGCGTCGGCGATGCCCGGGTCGTAGTCCAGGACGAACTCGAAGCAGTCCGAGGCCCGCACGAGGTCCCCCTGCCGCAGGAGGCCGACGCCGCGGACCCAGGTCTCCAGTACCGATGCGGCCGTGCCGGAAGGGGGCATGTGGGCTCCATGGGGGTGGGGTCTCGACGGTCCTCCAGAGTAGTCAGGAGCGGCCACGGCGACCTGCGGTTCCGCGTTCGGAGCGGGCGGCGGGAGACCGGCGGGACACCGGCAGGGACGGCCGCCGGGCGGGCCCGAGTGCGTTCGGGGCCGCCCGGCGGTGATCAGGGGGGAGGGTTCAGCAGGTGCTGCCTCCTTCGTTGAGGGCGTTGAGGACCGAGGTGTAGGCCTGCTTCTTCTGGTAGTTGCCGTCGAAGAGGAGGGGGGTGTCGTTGCGCCAGGAGTACTTGTCGGTGACGCCCCAGACGGTGATGCCGGTGCAGCGGGCGACGGCGAGGCAGGAGCGGGTGACGGTGTCGAAGGTGGCGGCCTGGCCGGAGCCGGAGCCGCCGACGTCGAGTTCGGTGATCTCGACGTCGACGCCGAGGTCGGCGAAGCGCTGGAGGTTCGCCTGGTAGCTCGACAGGTTGTCGCCCGCGCTGAGGTGGGACTGGAAGCCGACGCAGTCGATGGGGACGCCGCGGCTCTTGAAGTCGCGCACCATGTTGTAGATCGCGGTGCTCTTGGAGTTGATGCCGTCGGTGCCGTAGTCGTTGTAGCAGAGCCTCGCGGTCGGGTCGGCGGCGTCGGCGGCGCGGAAGGCCTCCTCGATCCAGCCGTTGCCGAGCTGGATCTGGAGGTTCGACTGGCGGCGCGAGCCGTCCCACTCGAACGCCTCGTTGACGACGTCCCAGGCGAAGACCTTGCCCTCGTAGTGGTTCGCGACGCCGGTGATGTGGTTGACCATGGCATTGCGGAGGTTGTTCCCGGTGAGGCCCTGCACCCAGCCGGGCTGCTGCGCATGCCACACGAGCGTGTGGCCGCGGACCTTCATGCCGCGGGCCTGCGCCCACGAGACGATCTGGTCGCCGCCGGAGAAGGTGAACTGGCCCGGGTTGGGCTCGGTGGCGTCCCACTTCATGGCGTTCTCGGCGACGACGCTGTTGAACTCGGTGCCGAGCGTGTTGGCGTAGGCGGCCTCGCCGAGGTGCTGGGTGGCGACGGCGGCCCCGAAGTAGCGGCCGGTCTGGGCCGCGGACGCGCCCAGGGTGGTCGCGGCCTGCGCGGGACTGGTGAAGACGAGCGCGCTCACGGCGGCGATGCCCGCCGCGGCCACGGCGGCCGTCGCCAGTGCCAGGCGGCGTCGGACGCGGTGTGTTCTCGGATGCGGGTCGGTCATGGCGACTCCTCAGGTGTCGACGGTGAATCGGTTGACGGTGACGGCGCCCCCGAGGGCCCGTGTGGCGTAGTTGAAGACGGCGAACCGGTAGCCCATGAAGAAGGTCCAGTTGCTGTTGAGGGTGAATGCGGGCCCGAGCGGGACGAACGCGGAGCCGTTCTCGCTGTAGGAGAACTGCGCCTGGCGGCCCGAGCCGGGCCGGATGTCGGCGGTGACGCGGAGCCAGACGCGGCTGGAGCACAGGTCCGCGCTCGCGCGCTCGGTGCCGGTGCCGGTGGTGTTCCAGTTGCCGTCCATGGTCAGGCCGTCGGTCATGACGACGCGGGTGGCGGCGCCGTCGCGGCGCAGCCCGATCCACGCCGAGGCGTCGCGGAGCATCGCGAGCCCGGCCCGGTCGCCGTCGGCCATCCCGGACGGGTCGAGTTCGACCGTGGCGGTGGACGACGGCCCCTGGATGCGGTGCGTGAGCGTGTTGCGCGCGTTGTAGAGGTCGTTCGTGACGGTGGCGGTCTGGAGGCGCAGCCCCGACCCGGTGGACCACTTCGTGTCGTCGGGGTTGTGGTTCCACTCCCATTTGGCGGCCAGCGCCGAGGAGGTGAACGTGTCGGTCCCGGTCAGCGGCGGCACCGGGGCCGGGGTCAGGTTCGGGAACGGGTAGCTGCTCCCCCAGGCGCCGTTCACGGTGGTGACCTGCGGCCAGCCGTCGGAGGTCCAGGTGATCGGCGCGAGCGCGGGCATGCGCCCGCCGGGGTAGGCGTCGACGAAGGCCATGTAGTGCCAGGCGCCGCCGGGGGTCGAGACGAGGCCGCCCTGGTGAGGGACGCCGCCGCCGCTGATCGGGCCGCGCATGTCGAGCAGGACTTGTCGCAGTTCGTAAGGGCCCCAGGGGGACGAGGATTTGAGGATGTACTGGCCGTTGGCGGGGCGGGTGAGGAAGATGTAGTAGTTCCCGTTGATCTTGTAGAACCGGGAGCCCTCCAGGGTGCCGATGTTCGACGGGGTGGTGAAGACCTGCTGATTGCGCACCTCGGACTTGCCGTCGGCCGAGAGCTGGGCGACGGAGATCTGGCCGTTGCCGTAGGCGACGTACATGGTGCCGTCGGCGTCGACGAGCATCCCGGCGTCGTAGTAGGCGCGGGAGAGCTCGGCGTGGCGGGTCCAGGGCCCGGCGGGGTTCGTCGCGGTGTACATGTAGGACCGCGCGAAGTCGATCTGCCCGAGCCAGTAGTAGCGGGACTCGCTGGGGCGGTAGGCGATCGTGGAGGCCCAGATGCCGCGCACGTAGCCGCGTCCGCCGCTGAGGTCGTACTTCGAGCCGAAGTCGAGCCGGGGCACCGAGTGGCCGATGAACTCCCAGTTGACGAGGTCCCTGGAGTGGAGCACGGGCGCGCCGGGCGAGTAGTGCATGGTGGACGCGGTCATGTAGAAGTCGGCGCCGACGCGGATGACCTCGACGTCGGCGAAGTCCTGCCACACCACCGGGTTCGCGTAGGACGTCTGCTGGGCCTCCGCACCGGCGAAGGGGATGAACGCGGTTGCCGCGGCGGCCCCGGCGAGGACGCCCGCGCCGCCCGCGAGCAGCCGCCTGCGGCTGCCGGGGTGGTCGAGCCAGCGCGCGGGCCCCGTCTCCCGGCCGGTCACAGCGCCGCCTCCCAGACGATGCCGCCGCCGGTGGCGTCGGAGGCGAGGCGGTCGCGGGCGGCGGTGTCGCCGTAGAGGCCCCAGCGCATCCAGTCGAGGCTGGTCGCGACGGTCTGGGGGTAGGTGGGGCCGTTCCAGACGAACTCGTCGTGGCCCTGGCCGGTGTGGGTCATGAAGGCCTTCGGGGTCGGGAGTTCGGCGTAGGCGTTGCGGGCGAGGTCGTAGTCGCAGATGGGGTCCTGGTCGCCGTGGACGAACAGGACCTTCGCGTTCACGGCCCCGGTCGGGTTGCCCATGTCGACGCAGGCGTAGGGGATCGCGGTGGTGATGCGCGGGTCGGGCCAGGCGGTGAGGAGGCCGTGGGTGGTCATGCCGCCCAGGGAGTGCCCGGCGGCGCCGACGCCGCGGGAGGTGTCCATGCGGCCCTCGAAGGGGTCGCAGGAGCCGGCCGCGCCGAGGGCGAGTGTCTGCGTGAGCACTTCGGTGACGTCCTTGGACTGGTTGCCGTTGTAGACGTCGCCGATATTCCCTTCAGCCCCGGTGGTCGTGGTGGGGAAGACGGGGGCGGCGACGATGAAGCCCGCGGCGGCGAGCGGACGGATGAGGACGCCGTAGCTCTCGGGGTTCCCGCCGAGGCCGTGGCTCCACTCCACGACCGGGAAGCGCCCGTCGGCGAGGGGCGCGCCGGAGGCGGGCTCGGCGCCGGGAGTGCCGGTGGCCGCGGGGTAGAAGATCCGGGTGACGAGGGTACGTCCGGCGCGGCTCCAGGTGAACTGGCGGACGCCGAGCGGGTAGGTCCTGGTCGGCGCGGTCTGCGCCCGCGCGGGCGAGGCGGGTCCGGCGAGGACGGTCGCCGCTCCGGCCGCGGCGAGGCCGAGGGCGGTGCGTCGGGTCATCGACATGGGGTGTCCTTTCGGGAGGCGGGGCCGGGAGGGACGGCGCGGACCGGCGGGTGCGCCGTCCGTTCCCGGCCCCGGGTCGGTCAGGCGGGGGCGATGTCGGCGAGGACTTCGTCTGCGCCGCAGGTCGATCCGACGGGGATCAGGGAGAACTGCTGGTTGTTGGCGCCGGTCGGGGCCCACTGGCGGATCGGGTCGCCCGCGGCGGTCGACCAGTTGTAGACGTCGAGGGCCTTGCCGGAGTGGCGGTTGACGAAGCTGTAGAAGCCCGCCGAGTTCTTGGTGACCTGCCACTGCTGGTTGTTGCCGTTGAGGTTGGTGTACTGGGCGATCGTGCCGCCGTCGGCGGTGCTGAAGTTCCAGACGTCGAGGACCTGGCCCGAGTGGCGGACCTGGATGCGGTAGTAGCCGCCGCCGGAGTCGATGAACCGGAACTGCTGGTTGGTGCCCTGGACGTTGGTGTACTGGGTCAGGATCGCGCCGGTCGCCGTCGAGGCTCCTTGGATGTCGAAGGCGAGACCGGAGTGCCGGGAGACGATCGAGTACCAGTCGCTGGTGTTCGGCGGCTGCGCGTCGGCGCGGTCGGCGGCGAGGCCGACGAGGCTGGCGGTGGCGAGCACGACCGCCGCCGCGAGTGCGGCGAAGGCGCGGGACCAGCGGGTGAGGATCGAGAAGTCGGGTGCGGCCGGGTGCATCTGCATCTCCTTGGGAGGGAAGGGGGACGAGGGGTCCGGGGTCAGCATGTGGAGCCCCCGGTGAGGGTCAGGAGGCCGAGCCGGTACGGCAGCTGCGAGTACTCGCCGCCGGAGTTCGGGTTGCGGCCCTGGTAGAGCATGCGGAGGTTGCTCGTGTCGAGGTTCATGGTCTGGTCGACGCCGGACCTGATGAGCTCGCCGTGGCTGATGTCGGCGGACCAGCGGCCTCCGGGGAAGGAGACGTTCGCGGGCCCGGCGAACGGTGCGTTCTGCGTGGTCTTCTGCGGCTGCCACTGCCCGGTGAGCCCGTTCGCGGTGTACGAGCGGTAGTACCGCACGCCGTCCGAACCGATCGACTCCCAGATGAGCAGGTAGGTGTTGGTGTTGTCGAGCTTGTAGACCGCGCCGCCCTCGAAGAGGTTGTACTTCGAGTCCTGGAGGACGATCTGGGTGTTGCGGAAGTTGTTCGGGAACTCCCCTACGGTGGTCTCGGAGCGGTAGACGTGCCCGTTGTCGTCGCCCGCGAACAGGTAGCACATGGTGCTGTCGCAGATGTTGTAGAAGTCGAGCCAGAAGCCGTTGCTGTTCTGCTGGACGATCGGCGGCGTGCTGCTGATGAAGTTGCGCGGCGCCGACCAGCTGTTGGGGTTGGTCGGGTCGGTGCTCGTCGAGTAGGACGGCGGCCCGGTCTGGTAGACGAGGTACCAGAGGTTCTGGGGCGCGAAGTAGAACAGCTGCGGGGCCGCGGCGTAGCGGTTGCCGATGTTCGCGTTGCGGTCCAGGAAGGTCAGCGGGGCGCTGGCGGCCTGGGACCAGTCCGAGAACCGCGTGAACGCGAGGCTCCAGTTCCCGGAGGTGTTCGCGGTGGTCATGTAGACCAGCCACTCGTTGTTGTAGCGCACCACCGTCGGGTCCTTGACCGAGACGATGGGGTGCGAGGAATCGGGTTTGGGCGAGATGAGCTGGCCGCTGGACTCCCAGGAGTAGTTCGCGGGCAGCGCCTGCGCGCCGACGTCGCCGCCGGTGGTCTGGGCGCTCGCGGTCAGCGAGCTGGAGGCGAGCGCCGCGGCCGACGCGAGGACGGCGAGCGCTCCCAGTATTCGCATCCGAAGCGTTCGTTGCATGGAGGGCCTTTCCGTGTGGGAACCGTGCCGGTGGTTACCGATCACAGGCCGAAGCCGGTTCCGAAACTTTCGAGTGGGGTTCCGAAACTTAGATGAATCGAACTATAGAGAGTTATCGATATCATGTCAACGGGGCCGCCGAAGGCGTCGCGCCTGGGGCGCGTGGCGCTAGACTGCCGCGATGAGCCCCTCCCCCGCAGGCGCCGGCGCCGCAGTGCCGGACGGCCCCTTGACGATCGCGCAGCTCGCGGCACTGGCGGGCGTCTCCACCGCGACCGTCTCGAAGGTCGTCAACGGCCGCTCGGACGTCGCGGCCTCCACGCGCGAGCAGATCGAGGAGCTCATCAGGAGCCGCGGGTACCGCAGGCAGCGGCGGCCCGCGAAGTCCGCGGCGCTCATCGACGTGCTCTTCCACGAGCTGCGGGGCCTGTACGCGATCGAGATCCTCAACGGCGTCCAGGAGGTGGCCCGCGAGCACCGGCTCGGCGTGGTGGTCTCGGAACTGGGAGGGCGCCACGTCCCCGGCCGCGACTGGGTCGAGGAGGTCCTGGCGCGCCGCCCCGTCGGCGTCGTGTCCGTCTACTCGGGACTGGACCCGGACCAGACCGACCGGCTCTACAGCCGGGACATCCCGCTGGTGCAGCTCGACCCGACCGGCGACCCCGACCACGGCGCGCCCTCGGTCGGGTCGGGGAACTGGAACGGCGGCCTCAGCGCGACCCGCCACCTCATCGGGCTCGGGCACCGCCGCATCGGCGTGGTCGCCGGGCCCGGCGACATGGAGGCCGCGCGGGCTAGGCTCGACGGCCACCGCGCCGCCCTCGACCTCGCGGGCATCCGTCCCGATCCGGCCCTGGAGCGCCACGGGGACTTCAACATCGCGACCGGACGCGACCTCGCGCTGGAGCTGCTGCGGCTCGACGACCCGCCGACGGCGGTCGTCGCCGGGAACGACGGGACGGCGCTGGGGGTCTACCACGCCGCCGCGGCCCTGGGGGTGCGCGTCCCCGAGGACCTGAGCGTGGTCGGCTTCGACGACCTGCCGAAGGCGAAGTGGATGATCCCGCCGCTGACCACGGTCCGCCAGCCGCTCAAGGACATGGGGGCCGCCGCGGCCCGCATGGTCGTGGGCCTGGCCGCGGGCGAGGCGCTCCCGCAGCAGCGGGTGGAGCTCGCCACCGAGCTGGTGGTCCGCGAGAGCACCGCGCCGCCGCGGGAGCGCTGACGCGCCGGGACGCGGGATCGCGGACCGCCCGCGCCTCGGACATACTTGCTCCCATGTCCCGCACTGACGACGTCGTCAACGGCGTCAAGCACATGATCCTCACCGGCGAGCTGCACCCCGGGGAGCGGCTGCCGGTCGAGAAGGAGCTGGCCGAGACGC
Organism: Glycomyces mayteni; assembly: GCF_042428885.1. Lineage (NCBI taxonomy): Bacteria > Bacillati > Actinomycetota > Actinomycetes > Glycomycetales > Glycomycetaceae > Glycomyces > Glycomyces mayteni. Next base: position 938,082 of record NZ_JBHMBP010000002.1, on the reverse strand, counting down.
TCGGCGTCTCGCGCGGCTCGCTGCGCGAGGGCGTCCGGGCCCTGTCGATCCTCGGCGTGCTCGACACCCGGCAGGGGGACGGCACGTACGTCACCGGGCTCGACGTGCCTCGGCTGCTGGCGCCCATGGGCTTCATGGTCGAGCTGCAGGGCGACGAGGGGCAGGCTCGGCACGTGCACGCGATCCGGCGGCTGCTGGAGGCCGAGGCGGCCCGGCTCGCCGCGTACAGCATCCCCGACGAGGCCCTCGCGGAGGCCCGGGGACTGCTGGACGAGGCCGCGCGGCTGCTCGACACCGCGCCGGACGACCACGAGCGGATCATCGAGATCGACATCGCGTTCCACCGGATCATCGCCTCCCACACCGGGAACCCGGTGCTCGCCGGGATGATCGAGGCCCTCGCCGGGCGCACGGTGCGCGAACGGCTGTGGCGGAGCCTCCGCGAGGCCGGGGCCGACCGGCGCACGCACGAGGAGCACCTCGCGATCTGGCGGGCCCTGCGCGCCCACGACCCGGAGGCGGCCCGGGTCCGCATGGCGAACCATCTGCTGGGGGTCGAGGAGTCGCTCTCAGACCTCGACGGCGAGTCGCGGACGGCGGCCGATCCGGCGGAGTGACCGCGCGCGCAGCACTCGATTCATTCGATCTTTCCGGCGTCACGCCGCAATGTTCCTGACGGAGCGCGACAACTGAACGGCATTATGCAGGCATTTCAAGCTTGACGAAGCTATGATCTGCGGACGACGATCCGAAACATCTGATTATTCGGGGCGCGACGGCTTGTCCCGCGGCGCCGACGTGGCTATCGTTTGTTTGTCCGTGCCCCCGAATGCAGCCCTTCGCGGTGCCGCCGCGCCCCACGGCGGTTCCGGTCGCCCTCCACCGCGTGCGAGAGGAACCACCGATGACCCTGACCGACGACGATGCCGAGCGCAGCGAGTTCGAGTGGGCCCGGCCCGGCCTGCACCTGCGGTTCGCGCACGGCGACGGGCCGGTGCGGCTCGTCCGCCTCGCGACCGGGCCCGAGGGGCCGTCCGCGGCGGCGCCCTGCCCGATCGTGGAGCTGCACGCCGGGGGCCGCGCCCGCGAGAACAACACGCAGATCTACGTCAGGTCGGCGATCGGGGTGCGGCTGCGGTACGCGGGCCACGAGTCCGTCGGCGACGATCTGCGCATCCACCAGGTCGAGGAGGCCACCGGGATCGAGGTCGTCTCGGTCCTCCGCGCGGCGGGCCCGGGACTCCAGATCACGCAGACCGTGCGCAACGGCGGCGACCGCGACCTCGTGCTCACCATGGTGACCTCCGCGGTCTTCTCGGTCGCGGGGACCGGGTACGACGTGCTGTGGGGCCGCGCCGAGTGGCTCGGCGAGGGCCGCTGGGAGCAGCGCCCCCTCGCGGAGCTCCTGCCGGACTTGAGCTTCGGCCGGTACGGGTTCGTCGGCCGCGGGCACTTCCCGGTGACGAGCCACGGGTCCTGGTCGAGCGGCGAGGTCCTGCCCACGGGCGTGCTCGCGTCCGAGGCGGGCCCGTCGGTGGCGTGGCAGGTCGAGACGAGCGCGGGCTGGCACTGGGAGCTGTCGCGCGACGCGGGCACCGTGACCGTAGGGGTCCTCGGCCCGACCGACCTGGAGCACCAGTTCGCCGAGCGCCTGGCGCCGGGCCGGGAGTTCACGAGCGTCCCGGCGGGCGTGGTCGTCGCCGACGGCGGCCGGGACGCGACGTTCGCGGCGCTCACCGAGTACCGGCGGGCGATCCGGGTCCCGCGGGCCGCGCACGAGTCCTACCCGGTCGTCTACAACGACTACATGAACACGCTCATGGGCGACCCGTCCACGGAGAAGCTGCTGCCGCTCATCGCGTCGGCGGCGGCCGCGGGCGCGGAGTACTTCTGCATCGACGCGGGCTGGTTCGGATCGCCGGAGGAGGGCTGGTGGGACCGCCCGGGCGAGTGGCGCGAGGGCCCCGGCCGGTTCACCGGCGGCCTGCGCTCGGTCATGGACGCGATCCGCGGGGCCGGGATGCGCCCGGGCCTGTGGCTCGAACCCGAAGCGGTGGGCCGGAAGTCGCCGGTGGCCGAGAAGCTCCCCGACGAGGCGTTCTTCTGCCGGTTCGGCGAGCGCGTCCTGGAGGGCAACCACTACCAGCTGGACCTGCGGCACCCGGCCGCCCGCGCGCACCTGGACGAGGCCGTGGACCGGCTCGTGGAGGAGTTCGGCGTCGCGTTCTTCAAGCTCGACTACAACAGCAACGTCGGCGCGGGGACCGATGTGGACGCCGAGGCGCCCGGGGCCGGGCTGCTGGGGCACACGCGGGGCCTGCGCGACTGGCTGCTGGCGGTGCAGGAGCGGCACCCGGACCTGCTCCTGGAGAGCTGCTCGTCGGGCGGCATGCGCATGGACTACCACCTGCTGTCGGCCGTCCACCTGCAGTCCACGAGCGACCAGCAGGACTACCGGAGGTACCCGGTCGTGGCGGCGACCGCGCCCGCGAGCGTCCTGCCGGAGCAGGCGGGCAACTGGGCGTACCCGGACACGTCGATGACCCCGGAGGAGACCGCGTTCGCGATGGCCTCGGGCGTCATGGGCCGCATGTACCTCTCGGGGTTCCTGCACGACCTCGGCGAGGAGCAGTCGGCCCTCGTCCACGAGGCCGTCGCGCTGCACCGCGAGCGGCGCGGCGACATCGCCGCCTCGGTCCCGGTCTGGCCGCTCGGGCTGCCCGGGTGGGACGACGACGTGGTCGCGCTGCTGCTCGACGCCGAGCCCGGGGGCCTCCTCGCGGTCTGGTCGCGGGGCGACGCCGCCGAACTCGCGCTGCCGGACCTGGCGGGCCGGGCCGTGCGGCAGGTGTACCCGGCCGACCTTCCCGCGTGGACCGTCCGCGACCGGGACGGCGTCCCGGTGATCGACGTCCCGCCGGGCCTGCGCGCCCGGATCTTCGAGGTCGCACCCCGGTAGCCCGGTCGCACCCCGCTTGACCTGCCGCTCACGGCACCCAACACCCATACTTGAAGGAACCGCATGTCCGCTTGGCCCGAGCCGATCCTCTTCGGCGCCGCTTACTACTACGAGTACCAGCCCGACGTCGTCGGCGGCTTCGACACCGACGCCGCGAAGCACCGCTTGGAGGAGGACCTCGACCTCATGGCAGAGGCCGGATTCTCCGTGATCCGCGTCGGCGAGTCCGTGTGGAGCACTTGGGAGCCCGAGAACGGCGTCTTCGACCTCGACTGGCTCCGACCGGTCCTCGACGGGGCTCTGGAGCACGGCATCGGCGTCGTCCTCGGCACGCCGACGTACGCGGTGCCGCCGTGGCTGGCGCGCCTGTACCCCGAGATCGCGGCCGAGGACCGGACCGGGCGGCGCGTCGGATGGGGCGCGCGACAGGAGGTCGACTACACGCACCCGGCGTTCCGGTTCCACGCCGAGCGGGTCATCCGGAAGATCCTCAACCGGTACGCCGACCACCCGGCCGTCATCGGGTTCCAAGTGGACAACGAGCCCGGAGTGCAGCTGTACCACAACGAAGGCGTGTTCCAGCGGTTCACCGACCACCTGCGCCGCACCTACGGCGACGTGGAGACGCTCAACCGGGAGTGGGGCCTGGTGTACTGGTCGCACCGGCTGTCGACGTGGGCGGACCTGTGGCGGCCCGACGGGAACGCGCAGCCGCAGTACGAGCAGGCGTGGCGCCGGTTCCAGGCCGAGCAGACCACCGATTTCATCGGCTGGCAGGCCGACATCGCGCGCGAGTACGCGCACGAGGACCAGTTCGTGACGACCTGCATCTGCTACGGCCGCCCCGGGATCGACGAGCGGGCCGTGGCCGGCACGCTCTCGATCACCGCCGGGAACCCGTACTACCGCATGCAGGACGCGCTCGCGCTGCCCGCCGAGCCCGAAGGCGCCCCGCACTGGACGCTCGACGGCACGGCCGCGCTGTACCGCTCGGCGGACGTCATGTACGGGTCCAGGCAGGAGCCGTTCCTGGTGACCGAGACGAACGCGCAGGCCATCGGGGAGCCCTCGCACAACCTGCCCGCGTACGACGGTCAGTGGCGCCAAGCCGCCTGGGCGCTGGTGTCGCGCGGGGCGCGCATGGTCGAGTACTGGCACTGGCACACCCTCCACTTCGGAGCGGAGACGTACTGGGGCGGGGTGCTCCCCCACAGCCGGCAGCCGGGGCGGGCCTACCGCGAGCTCGCGCGCCTGGGCGCGGAACTGCGCAAGGCCGGGCCGGTGCTCGACGGGCTGGTGCCGCACGCGGACGTGGCGGTCCTGTACTCCAAGGAGAGCGAGTGGGCGCTCGGGGCGCAGCCCGCCCTCGCGAACGCCGACGGCACCCCGGACCGGGACTCGTTCCACTCCATCGCGTCCCCGTTCTACAAGGGCGCCTTCGACGCCGGGCTCCAGACCCGCATCGTCCACACCGAGCAGCTCGGCGAGCCGGAGGCCGCGGCCGCCGAGTTCCCGGTGCTCGTGGCCGCCGGGATCTACGCGGCGGACGACGCGCTGCTGGACTGGCTGGAGCGGTACGCGGCCTCGGGCGGGCACCTGGTCCTCGGCCCGCGCACCGGGTACGGCGACGAGGAGGCGCGGGCGCGGCTGGAGGTCAAGCCCGCGAGGCTTCACGAGGCCGCCGGGGTCTGGTACGACGAGTTCGCGAACCTTCACGGCGGGCTCGCGGTGCGGTCCGCGGAGGGCTCGCCGCTGGAGCTCGACGGGGCCGCGGCCACGAAGTGGGCCGACGGCCTGGTGCTCGAAGGGGCGCAGGCGCTCGCGGAGTACGTGCACCCGCACTACGGCCGCTTCCCCGCGGTGACCACGAACGCGCACGGGCAGGGGCGCGTGACCTATGTGGGCACCGTGCCGGACGACGCGCTCGCCGAGTCGCTGTTCCGCTGGCTCGCCCCCGCCGACCCCTGGCGCCCCGACCACCCGAGCCTCACCACGACCAGCGGCGTCACGGGCACGGGCCACACGGTCCGCTTCGTGCACAACTGGTCCTGGAACGAGGCCGAGTTCACCCTCCCCACGGCGGCCACTGACGTCCTCGACGACACCGACCACGCCGCCGGGGGCCCGATCCGCCTCGGCCCCTGGGACGTGAAGATCCTCCGCGAAGCCCGCTAGCGGCCGAGCCAGCCGCCGTCGACGGGGAGGACCGCGCCCGAGACGTAGTCGGAGGCGGCGCTGGCGAGGAAGACCGTGGCGCCCGCGAGGTCGCCGGGGCGGCCCCAGCGGCCCGCGGGGATGCGGTCGAGGATGGCCTTGGAGCGGTCCGGGTCGTCTTGCAGCGCTTGGGTGTTGTCGGTGGCGATGTAGCCGGGGGCGATGGCGTTGACGGTGACGCCGCGGCCGGTCCACTCGTTCGCGAGCGCGCGGGTGAGGCCCGCGATGCCGGACTTGGCCGCGGCGTAGCCGGGGACGTTGATGCCGCCCTGGAAGCTCAGGAGCGAGGCGGTGAAGACGATCTTGCCGCGGCCGCGTTCGAGCATGGACCGGCCGACGGCGCGCGAGAGCGCGAACTGGCTGGTGAGGTTCACCTGGAGGACTTCGTCCCAGTAGGCGTCGGGGTGCTCGGCGGCGGGGGCGCGGCGGATGGTCCCGGCGTTGTTGACGAGGACGTCGGGGCCCAGGCCCGCGAGGGTGTCGGCGAGTTCGGCGACGGCCTCGGGGTCGTTGAGGTCGGCGGGCAGGGCCCGGAAGGTGCGGCCGAGTGCGGTGACGCGCCGCTCGATCGCGGAGCCTTCGGGTTCGATGGTGGCGCTGACGCCGACGACGTCGGCCCCGGCCTCGGCGAGGGCCTCGGCCATGGCGAACCCGATGCCGCGCTTGGCGCCGGTGACGACGGCGAGGCGGCCGGTCAGGTCGAAGGGGTTCATGCGGTCTCCTGCCCTGCTTGGACGTCGATGAGGATCTTCATGGCGGCCCCGGCGGTGAGGGCGTCGAACGCGGACTGGACGTCGCCGAGGGGCACGGTCGCGGTGATGAGGGCGTCGGCGGGAATGTCTCCGGCGTCGAGGAGTTCGACGGCGGTCTCGAAGTCCTCGCGCTGGTAGACGCGGGCGCCGAGGAGACGCAGTTCGCGCCAGAAGACGCGCTGGAGGTTCACCGGGCGCGGCTCGGGGTGGATGGCGACGACGACGAGGGTGCCGCGGACCTTCGCGTAGTCGACCGCGCCGAGGACGGCCGCGGCCGCACCGGAGACCTCGAAGACCACGTCGGCGCCGGCGCCGCCGGTCCACTCCTCGACGTGGGCCACGGTGTCGCCCTGGGGGTCGAGGACGGTGAAGCCGAGGGCCGCGATGCGTTCGCGGCGCCCCGGGTCGAGTTCGATGACGACGACTTCGCCGCCGAAGGAGCGGGCGACGGCGGCGATGAGCACGCCGATGGGGCCGCCGCCGATGACGACGGCCTTCTGGCCGGGGGCGAGTTCGGCGCGGCGCACGTCGTGGACGGCGACGGCGGTGGGCTCCACGAGGGCGGCGTGCTTGAGGGACAACGTGTCCGGGAGCGGGACGAGGAGTCCGGCGTCGACGTTCCAGCGGCCCTGGAGGGCGCCGGGCGAGTCGATGCCGACGAAGTCGAGGTTCTGGCAGATGTGCCGGTTGCCCGCGAGGCAGGCGGGGCAGGTGCCGTCCCAGGCGAGGGGCATGACGGTGACGGGGTCGCCGACCGCGTGGCCGGTGACGCCCTCGCCGAGGGCCGCGACGGTGCCGCTCATCTCGTGGCCGATGATCGCGGGGACGTCGACGCGGGCGTCCATGTGGCCGCTGAGGATGTGCAGGTCGGTGCCGCAGATCCCGTTGTAGGCCACGGCGATCTGGACCTGGCCGGGTCCGGGCGGGGACGGTTCGACGGCCTCCACCGTCATGGTCCGGTTTCCTGCGTAGTGCGCGGCGAGCACGGGGGCCTCCTCGGGGGTTCGGTGCGGTTCGATCGTTGGTGAGGATCGCACAGATTCTCCGTTTGCGCAATCGTTTGCTCATCGTCCGGACCCATAGGCGATACTTGACCGATGGCGAAACTCAGCGATGTGGCCGCCCGCGCGGGCGTCTCGGTGTCGGCGGTGTCCAGGGTGCTCTCGGGCGACCCCGCGGCGCGGGTCAGCGAGGCGACGCGCGAACGGGTGCGCCTCGCCGCCGCGGAGGTCGGCTACCACCCGAACTTCGCCGGGCGGGCGCTGAAGCTCGCGCGCACCGACGTCATCGCGCTCATCGTGCCTGACGTGACGAACGCGCTGTTCGCGGAGTTGACGCGCGGCGTCGAGGACGAGGCGGTCGCGCGCGGCTGCGTGATGCTGCTGGCGCGCAGCGAGGACATGCAGCCGGGCGGGAGGATGTTCGACCGGCTCGTGGGCGAGGGCCGGGTCGACGGGATCGTGCTCCAGCCGCGCGACGGAACGGACCCCGAGGAGCTGGCCCGTTCGGTGGGCGAGCGCGCCCCGCTCGTCACCATCCACCAGCGCATCCCCGGCGCCAGCTCGGTGGTCGTGCCGGACGCGCTCGCCGCACGTCGCGCCACCGAGCATCTGATCGGCTTGGGGCACAACAGGATCGGCTTCGCGGGCGGGCTTGCCGCGTCCCCTGCAGCGCAGCGGCGAGCCGAGGGGTACCTGGCCGCGCTGCTGGAGGCGGGCCTGCCGGGCGAGCCGGGGCTGGTCACCCGGCGCGGGTTCCACGAGACCGACGGCCGGGCCTCGGCCGCGGAGCTGCTGGCGCTCCCCCAGCCTCCCACGGCGATCGTGGCGGCCAACGTCAACGCGGCGGTCGGCGTCCTCGCCCAGGCGCGGGCGCAGGGCGTGGACGTGCCGGGCGACCTCTCGGTGGTCGCGGTCCACGACGCCTGGACCGCCGAGCACACCTGGCCGCCCCTCACCTGCGTGCGCATGCCGCTGTACGAGCTGGGGCGGGCCGCGGTCGCGGCGCTCGCCGACGTGGTCGACGGCGGCCCCGTCGCGCACCGGAGCGTGGACGAGCCCGGACCGGTCCTGGTGGTGCGCGCCTCCACCGCCGCGCGCCGCTGAGCGGACGGGAGCCTTGCAGGCGGGGCCGGAGCCCGCTATCGTCGATTGAGCAATCGTTTGCGCATCCGCGGCTCCCCCTCACGAGCGACCGCCCGGACGCCGCCCCGCCGATCCACAGGAGACCCCGTGCCCGTCATCGAGTCCGTCGAAGCACACGACATCCGATTCCCCACCTCCTCGACCCTCGACGGCTCCGACGCGATGAACAAGGACGGCGACTACTCCGCCGCCTACATCGTCGTGCGGACCGACGACCCCGGCCTGTCCGGCTACGGCTTCACGTTCACGATCGGGCGCGGGAACGACCTCGTCACCGCCGCCGCGCTCCAGTGGGCCGTCAGGCTCATCGGCCGCGACGTGCGCACCGTGGCCGGGGACCCGGGCGCGCTCTACCGCGAGTTCCAGTCGGACTCGCAGATGCGCTGGCTCGGACCGGAGAAGGGCGTCGTCCACATCGCGCTCGCCGCGGTCATGAACGCCGTCTGGGACCTCGCCGCGCGCGAGGCGGGCAAGCCCCTGTGGCGCCTGCTCACCGACATGACCCCCGAGCAGCTCGTGGACGCCGCCGACTTGCGGTACCTCTCCGACGCGCTCACCCGCGACGAGGCCCTGGCGATCCTGCGCGACCAGGAGCCGACCCGCGCCGCCCGCGTCGCCGAGCTGGAGGCCCGCGGCGGCTACCCGTGCTACACCACCAGCGCCGGCTGGCTCGGCTACAGCGACGACAAGCTCCGCAGGCTCCTCCAGGAGGCCGTGGACTCCGGGTACCGGCACGTCAAGCTCAAAGTCGGCGCGAACCTGGAAGAGGACCGGCGGCGCCTGCGCATCGCCCGCGAGGTCGTCGGCTGGGACGCCAAGCTCATGATCGACGCCAACCAGGTCTGGGACGTGCCCGAGGCCGTCGAGTGGGTGAACGCGCTCGCCGAGTTCAAGCCGCACTGGATCGAGGAGCCCACCAGCCCCGACGACGTGCTGGGCCACGCGGCCGTGCGCCGCGCCGTGGCCCCGATCGGCGTCGCCACCGGCGAGCACGGCATGAACCGGGTGCTGTTCAAGCAGCTCCTCCAGGCCGAGGCGATCGACTACCTCCAGCTCGACTCCGCGCGGCTCGCCTCGGTGAACGAGATCATCGCCGTGTACCTGCTGGCCGCGAAGTTCGGCGTGCCGGTCTGCCCGCACGCGGGCGGCGTGGGCCTGTGCGAGCTGGTGCAGCACCTGTCTGTGTTCGACTACGTCGCCGTCTCGGCGTCCCTTGAGGACCGCGTCACCGAGTACGTGGACCACCTGCACGAGCACTTCACCGACCCGTGCATCGTGGAGCACGGCAACTACGTGCTGCCGTCGCGGCCCGGGTACTCGGCGCAGATGCACGACGCGTCGGTCGCCGAGTTCGCGTACCCCGACGGGGAGTACTGGGCCCGCCGCTGACCCGGCGGGCCCAAGATCGCGCGGCTCAGGCCCAGGCGGCCTTGAGCCGCGCGTGCTCCTCGGCGGTGACCGGGAGGACCACGCCGTGGCAGGGGTCCGGCGGGAGCCGGAAGTCCGTGCACGGCTGCCACTCGCCGCCCGCGAGGTCCGTCGTCTCGAACGGGACGTAACGGCGCTCGGGCGTGAACTCGTCGATCCACAGGTACCACTTGTCCTCGGTGTTCGACCGGTACACCAGGGGCCCTTCGCCGCGGATGATCGGCCCCAGGCCGATGCCCTCGGCGAGCGGGGTCCACTCGGCGGCCGTCAGGGACGCGGCGGTCTCGGAGAAGATCGTCTTCCCGTGCGGCACACCGGAGGTGCGGCTGCGCTCGTCCTTGAGGAACCGGTAGTGCAGGCCCTCGTGCGCGATGACGGTGGCGTCGATCGTGTGCCAGCCGCGGTCGATCCACACGCGGGGCTCGGAGAACTCCCGGAAGTCGCGGGTGGTCGCGCACATGATCCGGTTGTAGCTCTCGCCCTCGCGTGCGGCGGTGCCGTAGAGCGTCGAGGACCAGTGGACGAGGTAGGCGTCCTGCTCGGGGTCCCAGACCGACTCGGGCGCCCAGGTGTTCCCGGCCTCGGGCGGGGCGACCTCCACGAGCCGGGGCTCGCCCCAGTCCACGAGGTCGGCGGACTCCCACACCACGATCGAGCGGCTCCCATGGCGCTGCATCACGTCCCAGTCGGTGCGCTGGAAGACCCGGAGGTCGGTGGCGACCATGAAGAACCGGTCGCCTTCCGGGGACCGCACGATGTGCGGGTCGCGGACGCCGCCCTCGCCGAGCGCCGAGCGCAGGACCGGCGCGCCGCCGTTCAAGTCGTCGAAGTGCAGCGGGTCGTTCCCCTCGCTCAGCGCGAAGTGGATCTGCTCGCCGTCGAAGTCCTCGCGTTTGAAGTGGGCGTACAGGTAGCCCGAGTACTCAGTGGACACGGATCTCCTCGATGCCGATGGGACGCTCCGGGAACGATACCCGCACGGCCAGGGCCGTGCGCGGCTCGAAATCGACGCGCACGGAGCGTTCGCGGCCTGCCTCGGCGCGGTGCACGACCGCGAAGGCCCGGCCGTCCTCGGCCGCCTCCAGGGTCCACGGACGGTCCGGGACGTCGGCGAAGTCGATCTCCACCCGGTCGATCCGGTACGGGAACTCCAGGCTCGCGGCGATCCACTCCCCCGGCGCGTCCCCGGCCGCGCGCCACGACGCGCCGCCCGGCTCGGTCGCGCTGCCGCCCAGGTGGCCCGGCGCGGTGCTGCTGGTCTTGACGGGCCGGTACGCCGCCACCGACATGAAGCGGGGCACCGACGGCGGCTCGAACAGCGACGGCGCGGGAGGCGGCCAGCGCCGCTCCCGGTCGGCGTTCGCCACAATGGGCCCCGTCGCGGTGAGGACGATCTCGGCGGGCGGGAGCCCTTCGACCTCGGCGCGGATGCGCTGCGGCCCAGGGAGGTACGAGCGCATCTCGATCGCCCCGGCGCCGTCCCAGACGGAGTGGTCCTCCGGGGAGAGCGTGAAGCGCGGCCCGGAGGGGAACACGCCGCCGCCTTCGACGGTGAGCTCGATGACGCGGTCGTCGGCGACGCGGACGCCGTGCGCGTTGACGAGTTCGACTTCGATGCGCGCGTCGCCGGTGCCGTCGGTGGGGATGGTCTCGGTGTCGGCGCGCAGCTGGATCGCGGCGGCCGTGCCGGGCTGTGGGAACGCGGGCGGGGCGATGCCGCGCAGCAGCTCCCGGTACCAGTAGTAGGCGCGCTTGGGCCGCCGGAAGTAGTCGGCGAGGCCCTGGAGGCCCGCGCCGGGCGCCACGGTCTTGTAGTGGAACCCGCACCAGAAGATCTTCCCCACGCGCCACGGGTAGTCGACCTCGACGCCGTGCTCCCACTTCACCTCGTACTCGCCGGGGCCGTTGCCCATGACGCCGTGGTACTCGGTGACGAGGCTGGGAAAGCCGGGGTCGTGGTAGAGCTCCGCGCCGTCGCCGTTGTACCCGGCGATGTCGCCGAGCACGTCGAAACCCTTGCGCTGGGCGCCGCCCACGGCGGCGGGCCGGGTCGGGTCCAGTTCCTTGGAGAGGGCCACGAGTTCGACGGTGAGGGCCTTGGCCTTGTCGATGACGCGGTCGGCGGTGAAGAACGCCTCGTTGCCGATGCTCCAGGTGACGATGCTCGGGTGGTTGCGCTGGGTGCGGATCATCTCGCGCAGGGCCCGGCGCAGGCTCTCCTCGAACTCGGGCTCGTCCGCTTCGCGGACGGGGTAGGCGCTGGCGAACCAGTAGCCTTCGACGTCCTCGCCGCCGATGCCCCAGAAGTGGAGCTCGGACCAGAACAGGACGCCCTGCCGGTCGCATTCCTCTGCGAAGTAAGGATGGTGGGGGTAGTGGGAGCCGCGGATGATGTTCATCCCCAGCTCCTTGATCATGGCGACGTCGCGGCGGATCGAGGCGCGGGTGCCCGCGTCGCCCCAGCCGCCGCGGTTCTGGTGGACGTTGGCGCCGTGGAGGTCGAGGTGCTCGCCGTTGAGGAAGAAGCCGCGGTCGGCGGTGAACTCGAACCAGCGCACGCCGAAGGCCGTGGACTGGGTGTCGCGGGCCTGCCCGTCCACGGAGACCGTCGCGGTGAGGTCGTACAGGTGCGGGTGGTCGGGGTGCCACAGGAGCGGATTCGTCAGGGCCCCTTCGAGTTCGACCACGGCGCGGGAGCGGGCCGGGATCGTGCGGCGGACGGCGGGCAGGGTCGTGGCGGCGCGCGCCGGGTCGGCGATCACGGCGGCGACGCTGACGTCGACCGGGTGCGGCTCGTCGTTGACGACTTCGATCGCGGCGGTCACGGTGGCGCGTTCGCGGCTGGCTTCGGGGGTGGTGACGCCGATGCCGTGCCAGTCGATGCGGACCCGGTCGGCGACGAGGAGGCTGACGTCGCGGTAGACGCCGCCAGCGAAGCTGTAGTCGCCGCCGCGGGGGGCGAGGCGGGGGTTCCAGATGTTGTCGACGCGCACGAACACGTCGTTCGGGCCCGCCGTGACCGCGTCGGAGAGGTCGACGGTGAACGGCGTGTAGCCGCCTTCGTGGCGGCCGACGGAGCGGCCGTTGACGAAGACCTCGCAGACCTGGAAGACGCCGAGGAACTCCAGGGCGATCCACGAGCCGAGCCAGGACTCCTCGACGTCGAGGGTGCGGCGGTAGCAGCCGTGCCCGACGTAGATGCGGTACGCGCGGTAGTCGGGCTGCTCGAAGGAGTGCGGGAGGCCCACGTCGTACCACTGCGGGTCCGGCGGCGCGGTCTCGGCGCCGGGGTGCTCCCCGAAGTCGAACTTCCAGCCGTCGTTGACGTATCGCTGCTCGCGGATCATGGTCGCCTTTCGGTGATGTTGGTGGGGGTGGCGGGCCGCCGCTTCGTCTTGACCCTGCGGCGGCCCGCCGCGGAACGCCGCGGCCCTACCGCTGGGCGTCCCACGCCTCCTGGTAGATCTCGACGTACCGGTCGGCGCCGAGGTCGGTGAGGTTCTGCTGGAACTCGGCCCAGTCGTCGTCGCTGGAGATGTCGCGGACGCCGGTGACGAACTCGGCGCTGGCCTGGACCACGAAGTTCTCGATGTTCGTCTGGATCGGCGCGAGCTCCGTCGCGGTCTCGCCCGTGACGCCGACCTCCCAGTAGGGGAACAGGTCGTCGGACTCGTGGCCCTCGTAGAGCGTGGTGGCCTCGAAGAGGCGGCGCTCGTAGCCTTCGGGCGTGTAGACGTCGGTCGCGGTGACCTGGCTGTTGCGGAACTCCGCGTCGCTGAAGAACTGCGCGATCGGGCCCCAGGAGTTCGTGAACGCCTCGCCGCCGGGCTGCGGGAGGACCTCGAAGTTCGGCTCCAGCGTCTCGTCGAGCGCCACGTCGCCTTCCTCGGGGCGCACCCAGTTGGTGCCCTCGACGCCGAACTCGGCCTGGAGGTGGCCCTCGTAGGAGACCATGAAGTCGAGGATCTGCATGAGCTTCTGCTGCTTGGCCTCGCTGGAGCGGTTCGTGATCACGAACGTCGCGCCCGGTGCGGCGCCGGCGCCGCCCGCGCTCCAGAACGCGTCGTCGCCGGCCGGTCCGGTCAGCGGGGCGACCGCGTCGTACTGCGTGTAGCGCCCGTCCTCCAAGTCGCTGTTGACGAACCAGGGGTGCATGACGGCGACCGATCCGAGGATCACGCCGTCGGCGCTGTTGCCCTTCGCGGTGAGCGCCTCGCCGTTCTGCGTGAAGGCGCCCTCGTCGATGAGGCCGTCCGCGTACAGGGAGGTCACGTAGGAGATCGCCTCGCGCCATTCGGGGCGGGTCGCCTGGAGGGTGACCTTCCCGTCCGAGGTGCCGAGCGTCGCCGGGGTGGTGCCCTCGGCGTTCGCGTACATCTCGGGGGTGTAGACGTACGGGTTCATCAGGTAGGCGAGGAGCGAGGCGCCGCCCGCCGCGGACAGCGGGATCTCGTCGGCCTGGCCGTTGCCGTTGGGGTCCTGGGTCTTGAAGGCCTCAAGCACCGTCCGCAGCTCGTCGGGGGTGGTGGGCTGCTCCAGGCCGAGCGTGTCGAGCCATTCGGTGTTCATCCACAGCTTCGAGGGGTAGGAGCAGTGGTAGCAGTCGTTCCAGGCGGGCATGCCCCAGATCTTCCCGTCGGGGGAGGTCGCCAGCTCCTTGAAGCCGGGCTCCTTCTCGAACGCGGCGGTGAGGTTCGGGGTGTCCTCGCCGATGAGGTCGTCGAGGGGCACGATCACGCCCTGGCTGCCGAGTTTCACCAGCTCCTCGCTGCTGAACTGGTCGACCCACGGGATGAGCATGTACGCGTCGGGGTAGTCGCCGCTGGCGAGGGAGATCTGCCGCTTCTCGGCGGCCGAGTTCCCGTCCCAGGTGGTGGTCTCGAACTGGAGGTCCACGTCGAACTGCTCTTCGATCACCTTCGTGAACGCGTTGTCCTCAAGGTCCTGCCCCTCCCCCGCGTTCTGGGGGGCGAAGATGGTGATCACGTCGTCCGGAGTGGTCTCCGGCTTCGAGGAGCACGCGGCGAAGGCACTGGCGGCCACGGCGAGTGCCGCTCCCGCCGCTGCCGCTCGGGCGAATCTGGTGGTCATCGTTGACTGCCTTTCGAAAATGAGGAGTTGACGGGTGAGGAGGTGCGGCGCGGGTCAGCCCTTGACGGAGCCGAGCATCACGCCCTTCGTGAAGTGCCGGGCCACGAACGGGTAGACGAGCAGGACCGGCACGGTGGAGACCACGATGAGCGAGAACTTCATCAGGTCGGCCATCTGCTGGGCCGCGAGCTGGTCGGCGAGGTTCGATCCGCCGCTGTTGTTGACGATCAGGAGTTCGCGCAGCACCAGTTGCAGCGGGTAGAGGTCCTCGCTGCGCAGGTAGATGAGGGCGCTGAAGTACGAGTTCCACTGGCCGATGCCGTACATGAGCGCGATGACCGCGAGCAGCGGCTTCGACAGCGGCAGCACGACCGACCACAGGAACCGCAGGTCCGAGGCGCCGTCGAGCTGGGCCGCCTCGTACAGCTCCCCCGGGATCGAGGAGCGGAAGAACGTCATCGCGATGAGCACCTGCCAGGCGGCGATCGCGGTCGGGAGGATGATCGCCCAGCGGGTGTCGAGCAGGCCGAGGGCCCGCACGACCATGTAGGTGGGGATGAGCCCGCCGCTGAACAGCATCGTGAACAGGACGCCGCCGATGAGGACCTTGCGGCCCACGAGTTCGGCGCGCGAGAGCGGGTAGGCGATCATCACCGTGAGGGAGACGCTGACGACCGTGCCCACCACGGCGTAGAACACCGAGTTGCCGAACCCGGTGAGGATGGCCTTGTTGCTCAGCACCGCTTCGTACCCGACGAGGGAGAAGTCGACCGGCCACAGGAACACCCGCCCGCCGGCCACGGCCGCCGGGCTGGAGAAGGAGCTCGCGAGGATGTTGGCGAGCGGGACGAGGACCACCAGCAGGAACGTGCCCAAGAGGATGTAGACGCCGACCATGAAGACGCGGTCGACGCGGGTGTCCTGGACCTGGGTGGACTTGCGGCGCTTGGGTTTCCGGGGTTCGGCCTCGGGCTCGGCGCGGCGTTCGGTCGTGAGGGTCATTGCAGGCGCTCCCTTCACCACAGCCCGTTGCCGGTCACGCGCTTGGAGACGGTGTTGACGGCCAGCAGGAGGATGAGGTTGATGACGGAGTTGAACAGCCCGATCGCGGTCGCGAGGCTGAAGTCGGCGCTGAGGAGGCCGATCTTGTACGTGTAGGTCGCGATGATCTCGGACTGCGAGAGGTTGAGCGGGTTCTGGAGGAGGAACGCCTTCTCGAAGCCGATCGCCATGATCGAGCCGACGCTGAGGATCATCACCACGACGACCGTGGGCGCGATGCCCGGCAGGTCGACGTGCCAGATCTTGCGCAGGCGGCTGGCCCCGTCGAGGCGCGCGGCCTCGTAGAGGCTCGGGTCGATGCCCGCCAGCGCGGCCATGTAGATGATCGCGGAGTACCCGGCGGTCTGCCAGACGTCGCTCCACACGTAAACCGAGCGGAACGCGTCGGGGTCGGCGAGCAGATTGTGGGAGACGCCGAAGAAGCCGAGCACGTCGGCCATGAAGCCGATCCGGGGCGAGAAGATCAGGATGAGCATCGAGACGACGATGACCGTCGAGATGAAGTGCGGGGCGTAGGTGACCATCTGGACGGTGCGCTTGAAGAAGCGCGCCCGCACCTCGTTGAGGGCCAGGGCGAGGATGATCGGGACGGGGAACCCGGCGAGGAACCCGTAGAGGCTCAGCATGAGCGTGTTGCGGATGAGGTCCCAGGCGACGGGGTTGGCGAAGAACCGCTCGAAGTGCGCGAAGCCCGCCCAGGGGCTGCCCCAGATCCCGTCGACCACGTTGTAGTCCTTGAACGCGATCACGTTGTTCGCCATGGGGATGTACTGGAAGATGACGAAGTACGCGACGGGCAGGATCAGCAGCACGTAGAGCTGCCAGTGCCGCTTGAGGTTGCGCCTGCGGGTGCGCCGTCGGCGCTCGCGGGCGGTGGCGCTGCGCGCCTGGACCGCCGCGGTCACCGCGCCGCCGCCTTCGTCGTCGGCGCCGCACGGCGGCGCCTCCCGGTCATTGCACTCACGCCCGCTCCTTTGCGATCCGGTTTCCGTGAATGTTCACGGTAACTGGAGCACTCAGGGGCGTCAATACATGGACCTCGAAAAGATCAGATCTTTACTCTAGTGACACGCACGATCCGGCACAAGAGCTGGATCTGCGACGGATTCGTCCCATCACTCCTCGTATATCGAGCGTAAAGGTCCGATCTTTCAATCCCATATCGCGATACGCGATTACATCGACCTATTTACATATAAGACGCTCATCGCTACCCTGAACCCAGGCTCGCTAACGTTCGTCGAAATCCTCGAACGTTTCGGCGACGCCCGCTTCCCCCACCGACCAGGGCGCGCCGACGCGCCCGGAGAGGCTCCCCCCATGACCACCGCAACCACGCCGAGACGGCGGCGGCTCCCGGCCCTGGCGATCGCCTTCGCGCTCGCGGCCGCCGCGCTGAGCCCGGCCGCCGAACCGTCGCCCTCCCCGGTACAGGCCGACAACCCGATCGTCCAGACCATCTACACCGCCGACCCCGCGCCGCTGGTCCACAACGGCCGCGTCTACCTCTACACCGGGCACGACGAGGACGGCTCGACCTGGTTCACCATGAAGGAGTGGCGGGTCTGGTCCTCCGACGACATGGTCAACTGGACCGACCACGGCTCCCCGCTGAGCATCGACACGTTCAGCTGGGCCCGGCAGGACGCCTGGGCCGGGCAGGCGGTCGAGCGCAACGGCAAGTTCTACTGGTACGTGCCGGTCGTCAACGACGCCACCGGCAGGATGGCGATCGGCGTGGCCGTCGCCGACAGCCCCACCGGCCCCTTCCGCGACACGATCGGGCGGCCGCTGGTGGAGAACGGCGAGATCGACCCGACGGTCTTCATCGACACCGACGGGCAGGCGTACCTGTACTGGGGCAACCCGAACCTGTGGTACGTGAGGCTCAACGCCGACATGACCTCGTACTCCGGGGGCGTCACCGCCATCCCGCTCACCACCGCGGGCTTCGGGGCGCGGCCCGGCGGGACCTCGCGGCCCACGCTCTACGAGGAGGGGCCGTGGGTCTACAAGCGCGGCTCGCTGTACTACAACGTGTTCGCGGCCCAGTGCTGCTCGGAGTTCATCGCCTACTCCACGGCTCCGAGCCCGACCGGGCCGTGGACCTACCGGGGGACGGTCATGCCGACGCAGGGGTCGAGCTTCACCAACCACGCCGGGGTCATCGACTTCAAGGGGAGCTCGTACTTCTTCTACCACAACGGGGCCCTGCCGGGCGGCGGCGGCTTCACCCGCTCGGTGGCCGTGGAGAAGTTCACGTACAACGCGGACGGCACGATCCCGCTCATCAACATGACCTCGACCGGGGCGCCGCAGGCGGGGACCCTCAATCCCTATGTGCGCCAGGAGGCCGAGACGATCGCGTGGGCGAGCGGCGTGGAGACCGAGCGGGCCTCCGAGGGCGGCATGAACGTCGGGTGGATCGAGAACGGCGACTGGATCAAGGTCAAAGGCGCCGCGTTCGGCTCGGGCGCGGGCTCGTTCACCGCGCGCGTCGCCTCGGCGACCTCGGGGGGCCGGATCGAGCTGCGGCTCGGCGGCGCGAACGGGACGCTCGTGGGCACCTGCACCGTCGGAGGGACCGGCGGCTGGCAGACCTGGACGAACGTCTCGTGCCCCGTCAGCGGCGCGAGCGGGACGCAGGACCTGTACCTGAAGTTCACCGGCGGCAGCGGCTACCTGTTCAATGCGGACTGGTGGCGTTTCACCGCCGCTTAGCGGCGGAGGACGGGCCTCCCGCGCGCGGGAGGCCCGTCCCGTCATGCCCGGCGCCGAGGACGCGCCGGGCCGTCGGTCAGGCGAAGGACCACTTCTGGCTCGCCGATCCGTTGCAGGCCGCCAGGACCACGCCGGTGCCGTTCGCGGTGCCGCCGTTCACGGTCGCCAGGCACAGCCCCGACGCGACACCGGTGACGGTGCCGTCGGCGTTCACGTTCCACTGCTGGTTCGCGCCGCCGTGGCAGTCCCAGATGATCGCCCGCGTGCCGGGGGCGGTGGCGGCGCCCTCGGCGTCGAGGCACTTGCCGCCGTATACGGTCAGCTGCTTCGAGGAGGTGCGGGTCCACTGCTGGTTCGCGCCGTTGTGGCAGTCCCACAGCTGGGTGGTCGCGCCGTTGGCGGTGGACTGGGCCGAGACGTCGAGGCAGCGGTTCGCGCCGCTGTTGCGGACCTGGTCGGTGTCGGCCGGCGGCGTGGACCCGAACTGGCTGATGAACGTCCAGACCTCGTTCTTGACCCAGCTGCGGGCCCCGCTCTCGCAGCCGGTGCAGCCGTCCACCGGGCCCTGCTGGTGCCCGCCGTCGAACGCGGCCCACTGGACCGGTTCGCCCGCGCGGCACGAGTAGGACGTGGTGATGTGCCTGCCGCTGCCCGCGGCCGGCTCCTGCGGGCTGAGCGAGGCGCAGCCGTTGTTGGCGACGAAGCGGTCCCGCATCGCGCGGGCGTTCGGCATGCTGTCGGTGACGCCCTGGATGCCGAAGTACGCCACCGAGCCGGTGCCGCCGCTGCATCCGCTGACGGGGCCGGGCACGGCGATCGCGATGACCGCGCGGAACACGTCCGGGCGGGCGCACGCCAGCGCGTAGCTGATCGCGCCGCCGTAGCTGAAGCCGAGGGAGAACCGCTGCGACTGGTCGACGCAGAGGTCGTTCTCGATCCGCTGGATCATGTCGTCGAAGAACGTGACGTCGCGGCCGTTGGGGTTGGCCCAGGCGTTGTCGAGGCCCTGGGGGGCCACGAAGATCGCCGAGCCCCCGGCGAGCTGGTCGAGGCCGTAGTGGGCGTAGACGGCGCCGTCGGAGCCGCCGGAGGCGACGTCGTTGGCGGTGCCGCCCCACCAGTGGTTGCCGAAGATGAGCTTGTAGGGCCTGGTGTTGTCGTAGCCGCTGGGGACCTTCAGGATGAAGGACCGGTTCTGGCCGCTGCTCTGGATGGTGTGGGTGCCGCTGTTGAGCGTCGGGGCCTTGCCGCAGCCGGAGCTGGCGGCGGCGGTGAGGTCCGGGGCCGCGGCGGCGTCGGGGGCGTCGGCGGCCTGGGCCGTCGCGACTCCCGTGAGCGCCAGGACGGCCGCGGCCGCGAGGCACGCGAGCGCGGATCTGAGTCTGGACATCGGTTGAGACTCCTTGTGGTCGATCGGCATCGCGTGAGAGGTCCGTGCGGAGGCGCGGCCGGGGCCGTCTGGAATCGCTCCCAGTCGGCGCGGGATCGGGCCGCGTGATGCCTTGAATATCGACATAAGTCTATATAGATTGGATGTATGAGGTCAAGACCTGTTGCGTTCCAGATGATATCGGCTGAATGTCCCGGAGATCCGGGTCGATTCATCAGATCTCTGTGCCTCGGATCAGCGCGCGAGGCGGTCGGGGTCGCCCTCGTCGCCGCGCCGGACCAGCCAGGCGTCGGAGATGTGGGCGTACATCGCGTCGGCGGCCCCCTCGGCGTCGCGGGCCGCGATCCGCTCGAAGATGCTGCGGTGCCCGCGGTTGGAGGCCTCGCACAGGGACCGGTCCGTCCGTCCCATGTAGCTGGAGGTGTTGATGACCTGGCTCTCCAGGGAGCGGACGACGGCGCGGGCGATGCGGTTGCCCGAGGCGCGCATGACGGTGTCGTGGAAGGCCCGGTCGTGCTCGTGGTAGGACTCCGGGTCGTCCACCAGGAGGTCCATCTCGTCCACGAGCTCCCGCATGCGGTCGAGGGCGTCGCGGTCGGCGGTCCGCGCGGCCACGTTCGCCATGTCGGACTCCAGGAGGCGGCGGGTGACGACGAGGTCGTCGAGGACCCCGAGGGTCCCGTCCTCCTCGATGGTCGCGGCGAGCACCATCTCGTCGAGCATGTTCCAGGAGGTCGGCGGCAGCACCTGCGTGCCCGAGCCCTGCCGGATCTGCACGAGGCCCTTCTCCTGGAGGACCTTCACGGCCTCGCGGACCACGGTGCGGCTCACCGAGAACGCGTCGCACAGGGCGTGCTCGGCGGGGAGGGCCGCGCCGGAGCGGTAGTCGCCGCGGACGATGCGCTGCACCAGCTCCGCGGTGACGGCCTTCGCGAGGCTGACGGGCCGCCGCGACCAGGCCGGGGGCGAGGGCTCGTCGGGCCGCTGCGTTGTCGTCATGGGTCCTCCGAGCGCCGCCGCCGCGCCGGTCGGGCGCGGTCCGGGCATCAGTATACGTCACTCCATTGACGTAAGACGTCATACAAGTTACGTTTACAGGCGACCCTGCGGGCCGGACCCCCCGGCCACCCCCACGGAGAGTGATCTGCGATGAAGCGACGAGCACTGTGGACGACCGCCCTGGTCGCGCCGCTGGCACTGTACGGATGCGGCAGCGCCGCCGACCCCGACGCCTCGGGAGGAGGCGGCGACGGGACACTCGTGGTCTGGGACTGGAAGTCCGGCGACGAGACCGCGAAGTCCTACATCGAGGCCGCCGAGGCCGACTTCGCGACGACCCACCCCGACGTCGAGGTCGAGTTCGTGGCCCAGCCCTTCGACCAGTACTACAACCTGCTGGGCACGGCGATCCAGGCCGGCGAGGGCCCCGACGTCATGCTGTTCAACGGCGGCGGCCAGCTCCGCGACCGCACCGACGCGCTCCTGCCCCTCGACGAGTACGTCGCCGAGGACACCGAGCGCCTCGCCGGATGGGAGGCGTTCTCCGACGGCGGGCACGTCTACGCCGCGCCGGTGACCCTGCAAGGCCACCCGCTCTACTACAACAAGGCCCTCTACGAGGAGGCCGGGCTCGACCCCGAGGCCCCCGCCGCCACCTGGGAGGAGTTCCTCGCCGACTGCGCGCAGATCGAGGACGCCACCGGCGCGACCTGCTTCGCCATGGGCAACAAGGAGGGCTACGGCATCCAGTTCTTCCTCTCGGGCCTGGGCCCGGGCGTCCTGACCCCCGAGGAGTACGACGCCTGGACCGCCGGGGACCGCGACTGGACCTCCCCGGGCGTCAAGCGCGTCTTCGAGCTGTGGGTCGAGGCCGAGACGGCCGGGCTCAACAACGACGGCGTCAACTCCACGGCCATGTTCAACGACGAGTTCGCGCTCTTCGACTCCGGCGAGGCCGCCCACGTCGTCGGCCTCATGTCCGATGTGGGCCACTGGAAGGAGTTCGGGGAGTTCATCGGCGCGGAGAACGTCGGCGTCATGCCGGCCCCGCTGGCGACGTCGGGGGCCGCGCCGGTCCTGCCCTACGACGGCGGCATCGGGTACGGCGTCGCCGAGTGGACCGCCGACCCCGCGCTCGCCGCCGACCTCGTCAGGTCCCTCACCTCCACCGCCGCGCTGGAGGCGTTCTACGCCGACGCGGGCGCGATCGCCTCCGACACCACCATCGACGCCTCCGGGTCCGGCCCGGCCGCCGCCGCGATCGTCGGCCAGATCCCCACCGGGAAGCCCGCACTGCACGTGGCGCTGTCCGCCGAGACCCTGGAGCTCATGGGCCGCCTCTCGCAGCAGCTCCTGAGCGGGTCGGTCACCGTGGACGACGCGCTCGCGCAGCTCGCCGAGAGCGACGGGGCGGCATAGGCCGTGACCGCGAAAGACCTGCCGACCGGACACCCGCCGCCCCCGACCGGACCCGCCGTGGTCGGGACGGCCGGGGCGACTGCACACGCGGCCGTCCGGACGGCGACGGGGCGCCGGCGCGGGAAGAACGAGCGATTCCCCCGCGCCGACCGCCTCGCCCCGTACGTCCTGGTCGCGCCCGCGGTCCTCATCATCGCCGGACTCCGCCTGTACCCCTTGGCACTGGGCGTGAACTTCTCGTTCACCGGCGACGGCGACCGCAACGGCCAGAACGTGGGGCTCGACAACTACGCGGCCCTCTTCGACGACCCGCTGTTCACCGCGTCCCTGCGCAACGTCGGCCTGCTCGTGCTGCTGCTGCCCGTGGCCGTGGCCGTCCCCGGGCTCCTCGCCACCTTCATCTACCTGAAGGTGCCCGGCCACCGGGTCTACCGGAGCGTCTACTTCTTCCCCGCGGTCCTGTCGCCGGTCATCATCGGCGCGATCTTCAACCTCCTGCTCGCCTTCGACGGCCCGGCGAACTCGCTCCTCGGCGCGGTCGGGCTCGGGCCCGTCGACTGGCTCGGCGACCCGGACGTCGCCATGTACGCCGTCGTCGGCGTCCACATCTGGGCGACCTTCGGCATGGGCCTGGTCGTGTTCCTCGCCGGGTTCGCCACCCTGGACTCCTCGCTCATCGACGCGGCGCGCGTCGACGGGGCCTCGCTGCCGAAGGTGATCCGCCACGTCGTCGTCCCGGGCCTGTCGCGCACCATCCAGTTCGTCGTCGTCACCACCATGATCGGGATGCTCACCTCGATGTTCGGCCTGCTCTACGTCATGACCGGCGGCGGCCCGGAGGGCTCGACCTACCTGCCGGAGTACTACATCTGGTTCCAGCAGGGCCAGATGAGCCGCCCCGCGCTCGCCTCCGCGGCCTCGACCGTCCTGTTCGGCGTGATGCTCGTCGTCGGGATGCTCCAGCTCGCGATCCTCCGCAGGTCCGGGAGGGAGGACTGATGACCCCGCTGCGCGCAGGGCGCTGGCTCGCCGCGATCCCCATGGCCGCCTTGGCGATCGCCACCGTCTACCCGCTGGTGTTCACCGCGAACGTCGCCATGAAGACCAGGCACGAGTACGTGCTCGACCGCTTCGCCCCCGCCGAGGGCCTGCGCTGGGACGCGTTCGCCACCGCCTGGTCCAGCGCCGACATGGGCCGCTACCTGGTCAACTCGCTCGTCGTCGTCACCGGCGCCGTGGCGCTCCTGCTCCTGGTCGGCTCCATGGCCGGGTTCGCGCTGAGCCAGTTGAAGTTCCGCGGCTCCCGGGTGCTGTTCCTGGGTTGCCTCGCGGCGCTGTTCATCCCGTTCCAGGTCATCATGGTGCCGCTCGCGCGGACCCTCGGCCAGGCCGGGCTCGTGGACACCTACCCGGGGCTGATCCTCGCGTACACCGCGCAGTTCCTGCCGTTCACGGTGTTCCTCATGACCAGCTACTACAGCGGCATCCCCGCCGAGATCATCGACGCGGCCCGCATCGACGGGAACTCCGTGTACGGCGTGTACGGGCGGATCATGCTCCCGCTGGGGCGGCCCGCGCTCCTGTCGGTGGGCATCCTCGACGCCCTGTTCTGCTGGAACGACGTGCTCATCGCGCTGCTCCTGATGCCCTCGGCCGAGCACCGGACCCTCATGGTCGGCGTGACCGCCCTGCGCGGCCAGTACTCGGCGGACATCCCCACGTTCGCGGGCGGCGTGCTCATCGCCGCCGTGCCCGTGCTCGTGCTCTACCTGTTCTTCCAGCGCCAGATCGCCTCCGGCGTCACCGCCGGCTCCACGAAGGGATGACATGCGGATCACCGGTTACCGCACGCTGACGACGATCCAGGAGTGGGCGCGCCCGGTCGGGGACGCCAACGGCGTCTTCGCGGACGGCGTCACCACGCTCCCGGTGGTCCTCGTGGACACCGACGAGGGCGTCACCGGCGTGGGCCTGGGCTCGCACGCGGGGATCGAGGGCGTCTTCGCGGCGATCGAGGGCGAGGACCCGCGGGGCGTCAGCGCGCTGTACGACCGGATGCTGCGCCGCGCCTTCAAGGCCGGGCACGCCGGGGCCGTGTTCGGGACGATCGGCGCGCTCGACACGGCCCTGTGGGACATCAAGGCGCGGGCCGCAGGCGAGCCGCTGTGGCGGCTCCTCGGCGGGCGCGACCGGACCGTCCCCGCGTACGCGTCGGGCCTGGACATCGGCCTCGGCGACGAGGAGCTGGCGGCGGCCTACGGCCTCTACGCCGAGCGGGGCCTGCGGTCCGCGAAGCTCAAGGGCGGCTTGGACGTCGAGGACGACCGGCGGCGGCTCGCGCTCGTGCGGGACGTGCTCGCCGACGCCGGGGGCGCCCGCCCGCGCCTCATGCTCGACGCGAACGAGACGTGGTCGCGCAAGGAGGCCGTGCGCCACGTCCGCGAGCTCGAACGGACCCTCGACCTCGCGTGGGTCGAGGAGCCCGTGCGGCGCTGGGACGCCGAGGGCCTGGCCGTGGTCCAGCGGGGCGTGCGCGCGGCCGTGGCGAGCGGCGAGAACCTCACCGGCCTGGAGCAGTTCCGGCCGCTCCTGGCGGCCGGGGCCCTCGACGTCGTCCAGACCGCGGCCGTCGGCGGCGTCACCCACTTCCTGCGGACCGCGGCCCTCGCCCACGCGCACGACCTCCCCGTCAGCCCCATCGGGAACATCCCCGTCGGGCTGCTGCACGCCGCGACCGCCGTGCCCAACCACCTCGTCTCCGAGCTCCAGGACCTGCGCCCGCCCGTCGGCATCGCCGCCGACCTCGACATCGAGGACGGCGCGTTCGTCCTCGGCGACTCCCCCGGCCTCGGCCTGACGGTCTTCACCGAGGCCATCGAGGCGCTCGACCGCACCCCGGCCCCGGCCGACCCAGCCGGGCCGGGCGTGCGGCCCGAGCGCGCCGGCCTGCGCCTGCTCGCCGCCGAGCGGACCACCGACTCCGACCGATCCCCCACCCGTCCCAGGCGCGCCGAACCCGAGGCAGCGACCGCCGACCGACGGGTGCCCGCCATCGAGCACTGACACCGCCTCGCACACAAGGAAAGGGAATGCAATGCGGCATTCACCCCCCGGGCGCCTCCGCGCCCCCGCCCTCGCGGCGGCCCTCCTCCTCGCGGTCGCCGGCGCCCTCGCAGGGCCCGGCGCGTCCCCGGCGCACGCGCAGACCGCGCACGACATCTACGTGTCCCCCACCGGGAACGACGGCAACACCGGGACCTCCGGCCAGCCGCTCAAGACCCTCACCAAAGCCCAGGAGAAGGCCCGGCAGGCCGCCGCCGCGGGCGACGGCGACGTCACCGTCACCCTCCTCGACGGCACCTACCGGCTCTCGGCCCCGCTGCGGTTCACCGCGGACGACTCGGGCCGCAACGGCCACACCGTGACCTGGCAGGCCGCCGACGGCGCGCACCCGGTCGTCACCGGCGCCCAGGCCGTCACCGGCTGGGTCCTCGACGACGCCGCCGCCGGGATCTACCGGGCCGACGTCGGCACCGGCTTCGACGCCCGCCAGCTCTACGTGGACGGCGTCCCCGCCCAGCGGGCCCGCACCTCCATCGCCGCGTCCGACATGACGCTCAACGCCTCCGGGTTCACCCTCAACAACGGCAACTTCGACTACCTCGCGTCGCTGCCGAACCAGCAGCGCATCGAACTCCAGGCCCTGCTCTCGTTCACCAACCGGTTCGCGCCCGTCCAGAGCGTCAGCGGGCGCACGGTGACCATGCAGCAGCCGTCCTGGAACAACAACACGTACGGATACGACGCGATCCAGAACCCGTTCCGCACCCCGCAGTTCTTCCTGCTCAACTCCAAGCGCTTCCTCGACCAGGCCGGGGAGTGGTACCTCGACACCGGCGCGGGGCGGCTCTACTACAAGCCCCTCGCGGGCCAGAGCATGTCCACGGCCAAAGTGGAGCTGCCGCGCCTGGAGACGCTCGTCGAGGTCGGCGGCACCTACAGCGCGCCGGTGAAGGCCCTGGAGTTCTCCGGGCTCACGTTCACCGGCACCTCCTGGCTCGACCCCGGCTCCAGCAACGGGTACGCGAACCAGCAGACCGGCACGTTCATCACCGGCGTCCAGGCCGAGCGGCCCTCCGACGCGTTCACCTCCTGCCGGTCCGGGTGCCGCGGCTTCGAGGCCGCCCGCAACGGCTGGGCCCAGGTCCCAGCCGCCGTGCAGGTCTCCGCCGCCGACGGGATCACCTTCGCGGACAACACCTTCACCAACCTCGGCTCCGTGGGGCTCGGCATCGGCAACGACGCCAACGCGCACAGCACCGGCGTCGGCCTCGGCGCCAAGAACATCCTCGTCACCGGCAACACGTTCACCGCCAGCGCGGGCGGCGGCATCGTCGTCGGCGGGGTCCGCCCCGACGCGCACCACCCGTCGGACCCGCGGATGCTCAACAGCGACATCACGATCAGCGACAACAGCGTGTACGCGACCGCGCTCGAATACCTCGACCACGCCGCGATCCTGGGGACCTACGCCACCAGGCTCACGATCGACCACAACTACGTCTCGGACATGCCCTACAGCGGCATCAACATCGGGTTCGGCTGGGGCGCCAACGACCCGGGCGGCAGCCCCGAGTACCAGGCCCGCGGCCTGTACGACTTCCAGCCGGTCTACCAGACGCCCACGGCCTCGCAGTACGTGAACGTCACCGGCAACCACGTGCGCAACGTCGTGCAGAAGCTGTTCGACGCCGGGTGCGTCTACTCGCTGTCGGCGCACCCGAACAGCACGATCAGCGGGAACTACTGCGAGAACAGCGGGCAGCTCGGCATGTACTTCGACGAGGGCTCGCGGTACTTCGCGCTGACGGGCAACGTCTTCCGCAACACCTACGGCCAGTGGGTGCACGCCAACAACCAGAACAGCAACCTCACCGGGAACATGACCGTGACCGGGAACTACACCACCAACTCCGCGATCACGGGCCTGGTGGACGGCCAGCGCGGCAACACCGTGCGCAACAACACGACGTACAGCGCGGGCTCGGTCCCGGCGACGGCGGCGCAGATCATCGCCGACGCGGGCCCGCGGGAGGACGGCGGCGGCAGCACGACCGGCGGCCTCCGCTCGGTCAGCGCGGGCCGGTGCCTGGACGTGCCGAACCAGTCGACGGCGACCGGGACGCAGCTCCAGGTCTGGGACTGCTGGGCCGGCGCGAACCAGCAGTGGACCTTCACGGCCGCGGGCGAGTTCACCGTGTACGCCGATGGGAGCCGGCGGTGCCTGGACGCGTCGAACGGCGGCACGGCCAACGGCACCGCGGCGATCATCTGGACCTGCCACGGCGGGTCGAACCAGCGGTGGAACCGCCACGCGGACGGCACGATCACCAACGCGGGGTCGGGCCTGTGCCTGGACGTGTCGGGGGCGGCGACCGCCAACGGCACCAGAGTGGTCCTGTGGACGTGCAACGGCGGCCAGAACCAGCGGTGGACGACCGCCTGACCCGTTCCGCACGCCTGCGGCCCCGCGCTTCGCGCGGGGCCGCAGGTCCGTGCTCAGGTCGGGCCCTAAGCCGAGGCCCGCCAGAGCAGCTTGGAGGGGACGGTGCGGTGGATCGGGTCGAGCCGGGCGAAGTCGGCCTTGGCGAGGATCTCCACGATGTCGAGCGCGTGGGAGGCCACGCCGTGCCGGTCGACCGCGATCGAGGTGAGCGGCGGGTCGACCGCCTCCCCCAGCGCGAGTCCGTCGATCCCGACGATGCGGACCCGGCCGGGGACGTCGATGCCCAGCGCGTGCGCGCTCTGGACCGCGCCGAGCGCCATGAGGTCGTTGAACATCAGGACCGCGTCGGTCTCCGGGCAGCGCTCGATCAGCTCGGCGAAGGCGCGGCCCCCGCCGGAGATCGACTCGTCCCCCACGGCGACCCCGGTGAGGTCGCCGCCCGCGATCCGCTCGAACCAGCCCCGCCGCGGCGAGGGCCCGTACGGATTTCCATCCAGTGTGGAGTACGAGGAGTCGACCATCCCGAAGCGCCGGGCGCCGCGCTCGCGCAGCGCGCCGATCGCCTCCTCAAGGCCCGCTTCGAGGTCGATCTCCACGGAGTGGACGCCCGGGAGCGAGCTGCGGGCTTCGAGACGCACCACGGGCAGGCCGCGGCAGGCCTCGCGCACCGATGCGTCGTCGCCGAAGAAGTGCCCGACCATGACGTCGACCTGCTCGGTGATGAGGCCGAGCGCCGCGTCCGAGCGCTGTTCCGCGGAGGCGATGACGACCTGCCAGCCGCGTTCGGCGGCCGCGGCGATGATGTCGGCGGCGGTGTCGGTGTAGTACGGGTTGCGGAACGAGGCCACGGTGAGCCCGAGCGCGTGGGTCTTCTGGCGCGTCACGAGGTTCCGCGCGAACCGGCTCGGCCGGTACCCCAGCCGCCCGGCGGCCTCCAGCACCCGCTGCCGGGTCGCCGCGCTGATGTCGTCCATGCCGTTCATCGCGCGCGTCACGGTCTGCCGCGACACGCCCGCTTCGGCGGCGACGTCGAGGATCGTCACCCGTTTGGCCACAGCTCCGCCCTTCACCGTTCGTGAACCTTCACGCTACCGACCGCCACCGCGCGCGGCGACACCGGGCACCGGGCGGGCCGATGCCCGGCGCGGCGCTAGCGGGGCGGGAGGATCGTGGCGGTGACTTCTCCGAAGCCGATGCGGGCGCCGTCGGGGCCCGGGGCGGTCGCGGTGATCGTGACCTCGTCGCCGTCGAGGAGGAAGGTGCGCTCTTCGCCCTTGACGGTCACCGGTTCGGTGCCGCCCCAGGTGAGTTCGATGAACGCGCCGCGCTGGTGCTTGGCGGGGCCGGAAATCGTGCCGGAGGCGAAGAGGTCGCCGGTGCGGGTGGAGGCGCCGTTGACGGTCATGTGGGCGAGCATCTGCGCCGGGGACCAGTACATCTCGCGGTAGGGCGGGCGCGAGACCTGCTCGCCGTTCCACTCGACCGCGAGGTCCACGTCGAGGCCCCAGTCCTCGCCGCCGCGCAGGTACGGCAGCGGCGCGGGGACCTGGCCGGGGAGCGGCACGCGCGCGTGCTCAAGGGCCGCGAGGGGGACGACCCACGGGGACACCGAGGTCGCGAAGCTCTTGCCGAGGAACGGGCCGAGCGGCACGTACTCCCACGCCTGGAGGTCGCGGGCGGACCAGTCGTTGACGAGGACGGCGCCGAAGACGTGCTCGGCGAAGTCGTCCACGTCGATCCGCTCCCCCAGCGCCGTCCCGGCGCCGACGACGAACCCGAGTTCGGCCTCGATGTCGAGCCTGCGGCTCGGCCCGTAGGTCGGCGCGGCCTCGTCGGGGGCTTTGCGCTGGCCGCAGGGGCGCACGACGCCGGTGCCGGAGACGACCACGGTGCCGGATCGGCCGTGGTAGCCGACGGGCAGGTGCTTCCAGTTGGGCGCCAGCGGTTCCTGGCCGGGCCGGAACAGGCGGCCGAGGTTCGCGGCGTGGTGCTCGGAGGCGTAGAAGTCCACATAGTCGCCGACCTCGAACGGCAGGTGCATCCGGACTTCGCGCAGCGGGTGGAGGGCGTGCTTCGGGACGGTGCCCTCGACGGCGGCGCGGAGGCGCACGCGGGCCTCGGCCCAGCGCCGGGGCCCCTGGGCCATGAACGGGTTGAGCGTCGGGGCCGCGAACACCGGGTCGTCGAGCAGGAGCGAGAGGTCGGCGACGGTGTCGCCGACGCGCACCCCGACCCGCCGCGAACCGCCCTCGGCGGAGAACACACCGTAGGGCAGGTTGTCGGGCCCGAACGGCGAGCCGTCCGGGATGTGGATGCGGCTCATGCGGTTCCCTCAAGGTGGCGGTTGTAGGCGGAGCTGTCGTGGGCGGTGTGGTCGGGGGTGCCGACGAGGCCGAGGCCGATGAGCTCGTCGAGCGGTTCGGTGATGCTGCACGTGCCGAACGACGTGAACGCCGCTCGCGCCTCCCGCATCCGCGCCCCGGTCAGGTCGGCGGTGAGGTCCGCGACGGCCTCGTCGTCGCGTTCGGCGAGCAGCGCGCGGGCGTCGGTCTCGGTGCCGCCGTGCAGGAGAGCGTCGGTGGCGAGGAGCAGGTTCAGGAAGCCGTGCTGCTCGAAGCCGTGGGCGGCGTCGGTGTTGCGCACCGCGTGGTGGAGCCCCGCGGTGGCCTTGAACGGCAGCCCGGCCGCGACCGCCGCGGCGATCCCCTCGGCGAGTTCGGCCTCGCCGGGGTGCAGCCCGGCGCGGACGCCGCCGGTGCGGAACTTCGCCTTGTGCCCGTGCGGGATCGCGGCGAGGACCGGCAGGCGCCGATCGTCGCGCGGCACCTCCACGAACACCTCCGGGCCGGGGGCGTCTTCGAGGGCCGCGGCGAGGTCCGCGAAGAACGCCTCCGGCGTCGCGCCCTCGGGCACGGCGACCTCGACGGCGCGGACCTCGACCGGCAGCAGCGCCGCGTTCCCAAGGGCCGCAGGGATGCCCGCGGGACCGTCCGGGAACGTCACCGCGAGGGGCAGGACCGGCTCCCCCGCGGGCAGCAGCGGCGCGAGCCGGGGCAGCGCCGCCGCCGGAAGCACCAGGGGCCCGACGGCCCCGGCGTACCACACGCGCCGCCGCGCGCCGTACGCGCGGACCGCGAGGGCCAGCGGGGCGTTCCCGGGCGGGAAGACCGCGGCGTCGTCGAAGAGGCCCGCCGCCAGCGCGGGGATCACGGGCGCGGCCCCCGGCCCGCCCAGGTCCACGCGTAGCCCGGGTCCTCGCTGGCCGCGGCCCCTTCGCCGAGTTCGAGGGGCCGGAATGTGTCGACCATGACGGCGAGCTCGTCGAAGAACTCCGCGCCGAGCGACCGCTCCATCGCGCCGGGCTGCGGGCCGTGGCTGTGCCCGCCGGGGTGGAGGCTGATCGAGCCCTGCCCGATCCCTGAGCCCTTGCGGGCCTCGTAGTCGCCGCCGCAGTAGAACATCACCTCGTCGGAGTCCACGTTGGAGTGGTAGTACGGGACGGGGACGGCGAGCGGGTGGTAGTCCACCTTGCGCGGCACGAAGTTGCAGATGACGAAGTTCTGGCCCTCGAAGACCTGGTGGGCGGGCGGGGGCTGGTGGACGCGGCCGGTGATCGGCTCGAAGTCCTCGATGTTGAAGGTGTACGGGTAGAGGCACCCGTCCCAGCCGACCGCGTCGAAGGGGTGGGTGGCGTACACGTACCGGGTGCCGGTGATGCCGCGCGAGCCGCGGTGCTTGACGAGCACCTCGACGTCCTCGCCTGCGAGGATGAGCGGCTCGTCGGGGCCGTGGAGGTCGCGTTCGCAGAACGGGGCGTGCTCCAGCAGCTGCCCGTACCGCGACAGGTACCGCTTGGCGGGGGTGATGTGCGAGTTCGCTTCGATCGCGTACAGCCGCAGCGGCTCCGGGCCCTCCGGGACCCACCGGTGGGTGGTGGCGCGCGGGATGACGACGTAGTCGCCCCGGCGCGCGGGCAGGGCCCCGAACACGGTCTCGACGGTCGCCGAGCCGGACTCGACGTACACGCACTCGTCCCCGACCGCGTTGCGGTACAGGGGCGACGCCGCACCGGCGACCGCATAGGAGATCCGCACGTCCGCGTTGCCGAGCACGAGCCGGCGTCCGGTGACCGCGTCGGCGGCCTTCCAGTCCGGGTCGGTGAGTTCGTGCAGCTTGAAGTGCCGGGGCTTGAGCGGGCGGTGCTCCTCGGTGGCCTGCCCGGGGACGTCCCAGGGCGCGGCGTCCACGATCGCCGAGGGGATGCCGGAGTGGTAGAGCAGCGAGGAGTCCGAGGAGAACCCCTCTTCCCCCATGAGCTCCTCGCGGTAGAGGCCGCCCGCGGGGGTGCGGTGCTGGGTGTGCCGCTTCGGCGGCACGCTGCCCACGCTGCGGTAGTACGCCATGGTGTTCGCCTCCGGGGGGCTAGAAGTTGCCGCGCTTGGCCTGCTCGCGCTCGATGGCCTCGAACAGCGCCTTGAAGTTGCCGATGCCGAACCCGAGCGAGCCGTGCCGCTCGATGAACTCGAAGAAGACCGTGGGGCGGTCGCCGAGCGGCTTGGTGAAGATCTGGAGCAGGTAGCCGTCCTCGTCGCGGTCGACGAGGATGCCGCGGGACTGGAGCTCCTCGATCGGCACGCGGACCTCGCCGATGCGGGCGCGCAGCGCCGGGTCCTCGTAGTAGGAGTCGGGCGTCGCCAGGAACTGGACGCCCTTGGCGCGCAGGAGGTCCACGGTGCGGATGATGTCGTTGGTGGCGAGCGCGAGGTGCTGGACGCCGGGGCTCTCGTAGAACTCCAGGTACTCGTCGATCTGCGACTTCTTCTTGCCGAGCGCGGGCTCGTTGAGGGGGAACTTGACGCGCCGGTTGCCGCTGGCGACGACCTTGCTCATCAGCGCCGAGTACTCGGTGGCGATGTCCTCGCCCACGAACTCGGCCATGTTGGTGAAGCCCATGATCCGGTTGTAGAAGTCGACCCACTGGTTCATCGCGCCGAGCTCGACGTTGCCGACGACGTGGTCCAGGGCCTGGAAGATCCGCTTCGGCTCCCCTTCGGGCCGCGTGTACCCGGAGGTGCGGGCGACGTAGCCGGGCAGGTAGGGGCCGTCGTACTTCGAGCGGTCCACGAGGGTGTGGCGGGTCTCGCCGTAGGTGGCGATCGCGGCGGTGCGCACGGTGCCGTGCTCGTCCGAGACGTCATGGGGCGCTTCGAGGACGACCGCGCCCTGGGCCGTCGCGTGCGCGATGCAGGCGTCCACGTCGGGCACTTCGAGCGCCACGTCCACGACGCCGTCGCCGTGGCGGCGGTGGTGGTCGAGCAGGGCGCTCGCGGGGTCCACGCCGCCCTTGAGCACGAAGCGCACCGCGCCCGAGCGCAGCACGTACGCCTGGTGGTCGCGGTTGCCGGTCTCGGGCCCGGAGTAGGCGACGAGTTCCATCCCGAAGACGGCCTGGTAGAACAGCGCGGCCTGGGTCGCGTTGCCGACCGACCACACGACGGCGTCCCAGCCGGTGACCGGGAACGGGTCGGCCGCGGCGTCGTACTCGACCAGGCCGACGAGCTGGCGGAGCTGGTCGAGGTCGAGATCGGCCAGGCGTTCCTGGCTGGTCAGCGTCTGGTCGATGCTCATGGGGGCCTCCTGCGCGTCGCATCGGGGTTTCGATTCGACGCACAGCACACCCCATCGGGGAACCGTTGACAATAGTGACGGTTTCGATTGGCGCTTGTGCCCATCTCATGCCAGCGTTTCGGGCGATCCGCTGTACAAGTTGTCCAGCGGCGAAGGTTCGCGCCGCCGGAGCGCGGGCGCACGTCGCCACCCCGCCGCCTTCTCGCCCCCGTTCCGCCTCGACCCGGGGGCCGGGTCCACGAAGGATGGAGGTCACGCCGACCGGACCCCCCTGGTCGGCCTTCCCTCGAAGGAGGAGCACATGACCGAACGACCGCTGCTCTCGCGGCGGCGCCTGCTCCAGGCCGCCGTCGTCGCGCCCGCCGCCGCCATCCCCGTGATCGCCGTCGGCAGCCCCGCGAACGCGGCGTACCGGGGCATCGTCACCCGCGACGAGGTGATGACCCGGGCCCGCAACTGGTTCACCCGCAACATCCAGTACAACGCCGCCAGCCGGGCCAGCGACATCGAAGGCACCCACACGTACCGGCAGGACTGCTCGGGCTTCGTCTCCATGGCCTGGCACACCTCCACGCCGGGCCACAGCACCAGGAGCATCCCCGACATCGCGGCCAAGATCGAGTGGAGCGAGCTCAAGCCCGGCGACGTCGTCAACTCCTACGACAACCACTGCATGATCTACCACATGCGCGGCGACAGCGGGAAGATCTGGATCTACGACCTGGCGACGCCCGCGTCCGACATGCGGCACATCCAGGTGTCCACCGCCTCGCTCAAGTCCCAGAACTACATCCCGCGGCGGTACCGGAACGGGGGCACGGCCGTGCCCCCGGCGCCCCGCTATACGGAGTCGGCGAACCCGGCGAGCGCGCCGCGCAGTTCGTCCGCCAGCGGCAGGCCGCCGCGCTCGGCCAGCCGCAGGGCCTGGAGCCAGTGGTGCCGCGCGGCCGCGCGACGCTGCGCGCGCCACGCGACGTGGCCCAGTCCCGCAAGGCAGTGCGCCTCCCCGACCCGGTCGGCGGTCTCGCGGTAGACCGCCAGCGCGGGCGCGAACTCGGCCGCGGCCGTGGTGAGGTCGCCGCGGGCCAGGGCGGTGTCGGCGAGTCCGCGCCGGGCGTCCGCCTCCCCGGAGACGTCGCCGATGCGGCGGGAGCTCGCGAGCGCGCGCCGGTGCAGCCGTTCGGCGCGGTCGACGTCGCCGCCGCGCAGGGCCGCGCCGGCCAGTCCCCGCAGGGCCCCGGCCGCGCCGCGGCGGTTGCCGACCTGCTGGCACAGGTACAGCGACTGCCGGTACCGCGTGGCCGCCGCGTCGAGTTCGCCGCGCTGGGCGGCGACGTCGCCGAGGGCCCGCAGTCCGTAGGCCTCGCCGACGCGGTTGCCGATGCCCGCGCAGATGGAGGCGACCTGCCCGGCGTGGGCGGCGGCCGTGTCGAGGTCGCCCACCGACATGGCGATCTCGGCGAGGCCCCAGAGCGCTTCGGCCTCGCCGACCGGGTTGCCGAGCCGCCGGTGGATCGCCAGCGCGGCGTCGTACCGTTCGCGCGCGAGCGGATAGTCGTCGTTGGACGCGGTCTGGGCGAGGCCCCGGAGCGCGTCGGCTTCGCCGAGGCGGTCGCCGAGGTCGCGGCGCAGGCGCAGGACCAGGTCGAACCCTTCGGCGGCGGTCTGGAAGCGGCCGGTCAGGCGGTCGATCTCCGCGAGCCCGGAGCGGGCGTCGGCCTCCCATGCGCGCTCGCCGGTGCGGTGGGCGATCCGCAGGAGCTGGCGGTTGCAGATCCGCGCCGCGTCGTAGTGCCCGAGCAGGCGCAGCGCGCGGTTGAGCGGCGCGGCGAGGGCGGCGGCGTCCGCGTCGTGGCCGGTGACGTGCATGCACGCGAGGAGCGTCGCGCGGTCGGCGCCGATCCAGTCGGTGTTCGCGTCGCCGGAGGATTCGAGGCGGAGCCGGTAGTGGCGCAGCAGGTTCGCGACCGCGGCGTGCTGCACGCTGGCGGGGTCCTCGCGGTGGCCGCGGTCCAGGGCGAAGGCGCGCACCGAGTCGTGGAACTCGTAGGCGTCGGCGGCGCGGCGCAGCAGCAGGCTCTCGTCGTACAGCCGGGCCAGCGCCGGCGCGGTCTCGGCGGCCGTGGCGTCCGCGAGCGCGGCGGCGGCGTCGGCGGTGAGCCGCCGCCCCGGGTGGATGGCCAGGAGGCGGAACAGGCGCTGGGCGGGTTCGGGGAGGCCGTTGTAGGACAGCGCGAGCGCGGGTCCGCTGTGCTCGTGGGCGGGGATGCGCCGCAGGCGTTCGACGTGGTCGGCGATCTGCCAGTCGGGCTTGCCCTCCAGTTGGCGTCCGGCCGCGGCCAGTTCCAGCGGCAGGCGCCTGCACAGTTCGACGAGGGCCGCGGCGTCGTCGGGGGCGGCGTCGAGGCGGCCGGACCGGTCGTGGCGGCGCAGCAGGTCGAGTGCTTCGGCGACGGTGACGGTGCCGAGCGGGATGCGCACGGCCGCTTCGAGGTCGGTGAGGCGGCGGCGGCTGGTGACGAGGACCGCGCAGTCGGCGCCGCGCGGCAGGAGCGGTTCGAGCTGCGCGGCGTCGGCGGCGTTGTCGAGGACGAGGAGCGCCCGCGAGGCGGCGAGTTCGCGGTGCAGGAGCGCGATGCGCGCGGCGGGGCTGAGGGCGTCGATGCGGCGGCCGGGCGTGCCGAGGTGGGCCAGGAAGCCGCGGACGACGGCGTCGGGGGCGGCGGGCGGTTCGGCCGGGTCGAAGCCGCGCAGGTCGGCGAAGAGGCGCACGTCCCCGACGAGTCCGGCGTCGGCGAGGTCGCGGGCGGCCCGGAAGGCGAGTTCGGACTTGCCGATCCCGGCCATGCCCTCGATGACGACGACCGCGGCCGCGCCGGTGCGGCGGGCGGCGGCGACGTGCGCGGCGATGCGGTCGCGCTCGGCCCGGCGCCCGGTGAAGGCCGCGGTCGGGTCGGGGACGGCCGCGCGGGTGGTGACGATGACGGAGCGGTTGGCGCGTTCGAGGACCCGGTGGCAGGCCTGCGCGAGCGCGCCGAGCCCGGCGGTGTCGAGGCCGAGGGCGCGGGCGATGTCGAGGACCGTGTCGGAGTTCATGCGGACCCGGCCGTTCTGGAAGTGGCCGTGGATGGTCGCGAGCGACGGCGCGCCTTCGGGGATGGCGTGCTCGCCGTGGAAGGCGCGGATGCCGGTGTGGATGCGGCGGAACGACGTGTTGCCGGAGGCCGCCCGCAGTCGTCGCAGGAACGCCGCCAGGTCGTCGAGCGTCTGGATCGCGCGGGCGTCCGCGTCCCACTGCGCCGCGGGAGCCTCGTCGGCGGTTGACCGTCGCACGACTGGATGATAGCGCCCGGCGGCAAGCGCGAGCGTCGCTCCCCTTCGGACGGCCGCGTCCGTTCCGTTTCGTTCGGAATCCGCGCCAGCGGCGCTCGTCCCGCGAGGATCGGGGGCGACGGATCACCCTCGCGAAAGGAAAGACCGATGAGCAATCGGGTACGGACCCCGCTCCTGCGGTCGCTGCTGGCGGCCGCCGCGGGCACCTTGGCCCTGGTCCTGTTCGGCGCGTCCCCGGCGGCCGCGCACTACGTGTACGAGGAGGCTTTCACCTACCGCAGCAACGATCTCTGCGTCTACGACCGGTCCGAGGTCTCGCACGGCGACGGCAACGGGTACGCGCGCGTCGACATCGACGTCTCGACCGTCCTCGCCACGCCCTCGGGCTCCTACCCGTGCGCCTGGGGGCTCGAACGCCCCGCCGGGTACATCAGCGCCAAGATCGAGACGTACGTGTGGCTCGGCACGTACTGGTACCTGTGCGCCCAGACCGACTGGGTGTACAACGACACCACCTCGACCGACCTGGCGATTCAGGCCCGGATGATCGGCGCGCCGATCTGCGGGCAGAGCTACTACGCCACGAACGGCGTCGGCTACGCGTGGAACAACGCCTGGTTCGGCGGGGCGGTCTGGTCGGGCGCGCACTACCTGCCCGACTACTCCTTCAGCGCGGCGCAGGCCCCCGCCGAGCTCCCCGAGGCCGGTGACGTCGTCGGCGTCGTGGACGGCTCGGGCCAGCCGGTCGTGGACGCGGACGGCGAGCCGGTGACCGTGGTCGTCGCCGCCCCGCCCGCCGCGGGACCGGGCGCGGCGACGGCCGCGCAGGACGGCGCCGGGATCGCGGCGCACCTGGCCGCCGAGACCCTCCCCACCAGGTGACACCCGGTGAGCGGTGGGCCGCGGAGCCGCGGTCCACCGCTCACCGTTCGGATCGGATCTGCCGACGTCCTGCCCTCGTTCCGCCTCGACTCCAGCGGCACTCCCTGGTGGACTTGGGGACACGAAGAAGCGGCGGCGAACCGCCGCGTGAGCACTCTGGAGGGAACATGCGCAGTCTCGCGAAGGCGCTCGCGGCCCGCGTGGTCGGCGGCAAGACCGGCACGCGTAGCTGGTACTCGCTCTACTACATGGAATAGCAGTGGGAACCGATGGCCACGGCGCCGACACGGCGCACGCACCCACCGCGACCGCACCTCGGCGACCGGGAGTGCCACCGCCGGGACCGGCGCCGCGGCCGTTGGGCCTGCCGCCCGACGACTTCGACCGCGACCCGATCGCGAGTCTCAACCGCCTCCGCCGCGAGTACGGCGACGTGTTCGCCTTCGCCGCGGGCAAGGTCCTCGTCGCCCGGCCCGTCTGGGCGCACTGGGCGCTGGCCCGCACCAACCGCGAGACCGTCGTGGACGCCCCGCCGCTGCCGCCCCGGCTCCAGCGCAGGCCGCTCATCCGCGGCCGCGTCGAGCGGTGGATGGCCGCCCGGCGCACGGCCCAGTGGCACCGCCTCGGCCGCGACATCGCCGAGCGCACGGCCCCGTTCATCCGCGAGCGCCTCGGCGACTTCCTGGACGCCGCGGGCGACCGTCCCGCTCGCCTGCCCGACTGCGAGCGGGCCGCGCTCCTCGCCGCCGACCGAGTGTTCGTGCACGACATGGACGACAGGCTCCGCGCCCGGCTCTTCCCGGCCGCGCGGCTCATGCTCGACGAGGGCGCCGCCACCGTCATGCTGCCGCCCTGGATGTCGCTGCGGACCCGGCGTCGCCTGCACGCCAACGACCTCTGGATCGAGGCGCTCACCGCCCACGTGGCGCGGCGGCGCGCTGAACGGCGCGAGGACGACCCCGCCGCGGACATGCTCGACCTGCTCGCCGACGCCAGGGACGAGGACGGCCCGGTCTTCGACGACCTGGAGATCGCCCAGACCCTCTCGATCAACCTCGGCAACCTCTACGCCGTCGGCGGGAGCGGCCTCGGCTGGCTCCTCGCCGCGCACGCCGCCCACGACACGTCCCGGCCCGCCGGGACCGACCGCGCCGCGTGGACCTCGGCCGTGGTCAAGGAGACCCTGCGGTACTACCCGGCGGTGTCGCTCACCAGCCGGAGCCTCGTCGAGGACGCCGACTTCGGCGACGTGACCGTCCCGGCCGGGACCTCGCTGTTCGTCAGCCCGCTCATGCTCCACACCGACGCCCGATGGTGGCGCGAGGACCCGGCCCGGTTCGATCCGGCGCGCTGGCTCGCCGACGACGTCCACGACCAGCACGCCTACCTCCCCTACGGCTCGGGCCCGCGCGTGTGCACCGGC
The DNA here is from genome assembly GCF_042428885.1 of Glycomyces mayteni. Lineage (NCBI taxonomy): Bacteria > Bacillati > Actinomycetota > Actinomycetes > Glycomycetales > Glycomycetaceae > Glycomyces > Glycomyces mayteni. The sequence goes on along the minus strand of NZ_JBHMBP010000002.1, from coordinate 899,131 downwards.
GTCCACATAGCCAACGCCGTGCTGGAGAACGCCGCCGACCTCCTCGCCGACCGCACCGTCTCCACCCGCCCCGGCCCCCCGCGCCGCGAATGGAGCGCCGTCACCCGCCCCCGCCACTTCCGAGCCACCGTCTCCGCCGACGCATAGGGCGGGCGCTGCCTCCCCGGCGCGGCGGGCTCGCCGCCGCGCCGGGGCCGGTCAGTGGCCGAGGCCCTTGCCGAAGCCGCCGTCCACGGGGAGCTCGACGCCGGTGACGAAGGTGGCGTCCACGGCCAGGAAGAGGGCGGCCGCGGCGATCTCCTCGACGGTGCCGCCGCGGCCCATCGGGGTGGACGCGTTGCCCTGCTCGATGAACTCGGCCCGCTGCGCCTCGGTCAGCTCGGCCACGCCCATGGTGGGGGTGAGGATGAACCCGGGGGCGACCGCGTTGACGCGGATGCCGCGCGGCAGGAGCTCGGCGGCGAGGACCTTCGCAAAGGCGGCGACGGCCTCCTTCGCGCCGGAGTAGGCGCTCAGGCCGGGGAAGATCTCGTCGTTCGAGACCGTGGTGAAGACGATCGAGCCGCCCTCGGCGATCAGCGGGGCCAGGTGCTGGACGGTGAAGAACGAGCCCTTGGCGTTGACGTCGAAGATCCGGTCCCAGGACTCCTCGGTGACCGCTTCGAGCGTCTGGAACTCGGCGACGCCCTGGTTGACGAACAGGTAGTCGATGCCGCCGAGGGTGTCCGAGGCGTGCTCGGCGAGCGCGGCGAGGTCGTTCATGTCGGTGGCGTCGGAGCGCACGGGACGGGCCAGCGGGGTGTTCAGGGAGGCTTGGGCCTCGGCGAGGCGCTGCTCGTTGCGCCCGGTGTAGAGCACTTCCGCGCCGCGGTCGGTGAGGGCCCGGACGATGGCCAGGCCCATGCCGATGGTGCCGCCGGTGACGACGGCCCGCTTGCCCCGCAAGGTGTTCGGGTCGGTGATGGTCGAAGTGGGGTTGCTGTGGTTCGTGGTCATGTCGGCTACGCTAAACCTTGACGTTGACGTCAAAGTCAAACTTCTATGCGGGGAGTCACATGTTCATCGGGGAGCTGTCGCGCCAGACGGGCATGAGCACCAGGGGACTGCGCTACTACGAGCAGCAGGGGCTCTTGCAGCCCCGGCGACGGCCCAGCGGCTACCGCGAGTTCGAGGACTCCGATGTGGACCGAGTGCGCCGCATCCGGGTGCTGCTCGCGGCGGGCCTGAACACCGATCTGATCCGCGAGGTGCTGCCCTGCATGGCCGACGACGGCGCCATCCTGGCCCCGACCTGCGAGGAGATGGCCCAGGACCTCGTCCGCGAGCGGGAGCGCATGAGCCGCTCCATCGAGGAGCTCAAGTCCGCCCACGCCATGCTGGAGGCGATCATCCACGCCGGCGAACCCCTAACCGCCCAAACCGACTGCTGACCGGCCCCGCCGCCCTGCGCCTGGGCTTCTGAAAGTTTCGGCCGACATGGGTTGACTTAATAACACTCATGGATTTAATTTGTTGAATACATCGCGGACTAGCTCAGCTCGCCCGCGCCGTCGCTCAACAACGCTCACTCTCACGACAACGGAGTCCGTGCATGACCGAAAGCAAGCGCATACCCACTCGCACGATCAGCAGAAGGACCCTCTTCGGCGGCACCGCCGGGGTCGCCGCGCTCGCCGCGCTCGGCGCCACCGCAACACCGGCCGCCGCGCAGGCCAACGCCGGTGCGGCCATGCCGTTCAAGACCCTCGGCGCCGAGACCGGCGCGCTCGGCGGCGGCGCGAGCGTCACCCGGTTCACCGTCGGCACCGCCGTCCCGACCGCCGCCAGCCTCGAACTGGAGGCCAGCGGGTACGCCTACGTGCGCCTCGCCGCCACCGGCCAGTCGGTGACCCTCCGCAACACGACCGGCGTCCGGGCCAACGCGCTCGTCGTCCGCGCCGCGCTCCCCGACGCCCCGGGCGGCGGCGGCGTCACCGCCACCCTCGCGCTGTACGTCGACGGCGTCTTCCGCCAGCACGTGACCCTGTCCTCGGCGCAGACCTACCTGTACCGCGGCTCGACCGCGAACCCGAAAGACCCCACGGGTGGGCAGGCGCACCGCTTCTACAACGACTTCCCGTTCTTCGTCACCGGCGCGGCCATCGCACCCGGCTCGACCGTCATGCTCCGCAAGGACGCCGCGAACACCGCGGCCTGGTACGCGATCGACTGCGTCGACTTCGAGAACGTCGGCCCCGCGCGCACCCGCCCCGCGAACTCGGTCTCCGTCCTCGACTACGGCGCCGACCCGAACTTCGGCGCCGACTCCACCGCCGCGATCCAGAACGCGGTCGACGCGGCCCGCGGGACGGGCCGGCCGGTGTGGATCCCCGAGGGCAAGTACCTCACGCACGCCACCACCGGCACCCAGCTCGACTTCACCGGCGTCACCGTCACGGGCGCGGGCATGTGGCGCACGATCCTGTACCGGCGAGTCCCGTTGCCGTCCAACAGCACGTACCGGTCGCGGTACATCGTCGGCTCCGGCACGAGCATCAGCCACCTCCAGATCGACTCCAACGCCCTCTACCGCGGCAACAACCGCGCCGGAGGCGCCGACTACTCGCTGGAGGCCTGGGGCGCGGGCGGGTGGGCCATCGACTCGGTGTGGACCCGCCACTGCGACGCCAACTGGCTGTCGGGATCGAACGGGACCGTGCGCAACTGCCGGTCCTCCGACTCCTACGGCGACGGCTTCAACGTCAACAACTCCAACGCGCCCAACCCCGACAAGCTCGGCCGCGACATCCTCGTCCAGAACAACTACCAGCGCGGCGCCGGGGACGACGGATTCGCCGTCTACTCCGACGCCGGGACCGCGGGCGCCAGCGCCCAGATCGAGCGCGTCCGGGTTCTCAACAACACCTCCGTCGCCCCGTACTGGGCCAACGGCCTGCGCATCGCCGGGGGCCGGGACATCGAGTTTCGGAACAACCTGGTCGACTCGGTGTCCTCGAACTCGGCGATCGACATCGGCGTCTACGGCGACACCGGGTTCCCGCTGGAGTCCGCGACCGTCACCGGCAACGTCTTCATCGGAGGCGGTGGGTGGAACTCGACCCGCCACGGCGTGCGCATCACCTCGCCGAATGCGAACTCGCTGTTCCCGAACGCCTACACCAGGGTCACGTTCTCGAACAACACCGTCCGCGGCTCCCTGCGCGCGGGAATCTTCGTGGACCTGACCCGCAACGACGTCACCGCCTCCGGCAACACCGTCGACGGCCCCGCAAACCAGGGCGTCTACATCCGCACCAGCGTCACCGGCACCGGCGACTTCAACGACAACACCGTCCGGAACCTCCGCGCCGGACAGGCCGCCTTCCAGAACGACTCCCCAACCACCTTCCCCGTGACCGGCTCGGGCAACTCCTGGCAATAAGGACGCATCACCTCCACCTGCGGTGACGGCACCGGTCGCAAAGCAACAGGCGACCGGTGCCACCACCAGACCGCACTGTCGCGTCGCATCGCGGGGCGGGTCGCGGCGTCGGTTCGCTAGGGTGGAGCGCAGGTCCACGACGATGGGGGCACCATGGCGAAACGTCCGCACCAGGTCGAGCACGTCGCGCCGGGAGTCGCACGGCTGGGCGACGAGTCGGTCAACTTCTACCTGGTCGAGGCCCCCGAGGGCCTGGTCCTGGTCGACGCCGGGCTCCCCGGGCACCGCGGGCAGGCCGAGGCGCACCTCGCCCGCGACGGCCGCACGTTCGCAGACGTCAAGGCCGTCCTGCTCACCCACGGGCACCCCGACCACACCGGACTCGCCGCCACTGCCCAGGACGCGGGCGCCGACATCTGGATCCACGAGGCCGACGCGCCGATCCTCGCCGACGGCCCGCGCAGCGCGATGCGCCACGCCAAGCCCGAGCGCCCCATGATCTCCTACGTCCTGCGCCGCCCCTCGGCCTTCGCCGGCCCACTCCACATGGCCCGCCTCGGCGGGTTCACCGCGGGCCCGGTCACCGGCGTGCGCACCTTCGACGCCGAGCAGCGACTCGACGCCGTCCCCGGCCGGCCCCAAGTCGTCCCGCTCCCGGGCCACACGCCCGGCGCCGTCGCCTACCACTTCCCCGACCTGGGCGTCCTGTTCACCGGCGACGCGCTCGTCACCCGCGACGGCCTGACCGGACACAAGGGACCGTGCCTGGTCGCCCGCGGCTTCACCCACGACACCGCAGCCGCCCTCGCCTCCCTCGACCGCCTCGACACCCTCCCCGCCGCCACCGTCCTCCCCGGCCACGGCCCCGCCTTCCCCGACGGCCCGACCGCAGCCACCGACCAGGCCCGCAAGTACGGCCTCCACTGAGGACTCCAGCGCGTTCGGTGCAGCAGCTCAGTCCGAGAATGCCACCTCCGGCGCGAGAAACTTGTCAAGGTTTACCCCGGAGAGATAGGCCAAGGCGTCGTCGAGCCCCCGCTCCATCGTGTGGGCCTCCGTTTCGAGCGCGGTGTTGATGCCTTCGAGGCGTTGCACGGTGGTCTTCAGCACGTCGAGCACCTCACCTCGGACGGTATCCGCGGACGCGGCGTCGATGAGTCCGCCGATCCCGGCCAGGACACCGGTGAAGGCACCGACGAACGGGCCGACCACTGTCCCCACACCGAAGCCGGTGCCGATGGCCGAGCCGATCTGCGTCAGCGCGCTGGTGGTCTGGGCCCGGGTGCGGGATTCGACGTCGGCGATGGCCGCGATGGTGTCCTCCAGCAGCGTCAGGTGCTGCTCCCGGGCCTTGTCGAGCAAAATCTCCATCACCGTCATCACCCCGGCGAGCGATTGGAACGCCGACAACGTCCACTCAAGTGACTGGGCCAGATCCGGAAGGTACTCCCACTTGAACTGGTAGGAACCGCTGCCGGCGGGACCGTCCCAGTCGTCTAGTTTGCCGCGCATGACTTCTGCGGGGTTCTGGGAGTTGGCGAGCCGGTACTGCTCAAGTCCCGGGAGGATCACGCGGATGATGTGGTCGCGCACCGGCGCGGACCCGCCTGAGATCGAGCCGAGCCCGATCATGCAGCTGCTGTAGAAGCCGATGCTCCCGAGCAGAGACGCGACCTCCTCATCGAGCACACCGTATGGCGCGCGGGCCATCAGCTCCCTGTCCAGCCGCCCGAAGGCGTCACGCGCGTTCTGGTCGAATGCCAGGTCCCCGGGCATGCGGCACCTCCTCTAGCGGTTCTCGGTCAAGTCGATGGACTGGAAGTCCGCGGCGGTCTGCGTGTCGTACTCCTCGTAGTCCTCGGCAATCCGGAGCAGGGCCTCTGAGGCGTCCTGAACACGTTCCTCGGAGGTGCTCAGCGCCTGGGCGAGAACCTCGGTGAACTCACGCCAGCGACTCTCGACCCCACGAAACGGACCGAAAGAGGCGACCTCGGAGCCGAGCACCTCGACACTTCCCTCGGCAAACGCAGCGGCCGCCTCCGATTCAACGCTGAACAGCTCCAACCGCGCCCGCTCAAGATCATCGACAACGGACTGCATATCGACAGCGGCCACGTCCCTGATCGCGTCGGGATCGGCAACATAGCGATCGGTCATCAGATCGGCCTCCTCTCCAAGTGGGGTCGCTCCGCAAGCATCCCCACTCACGACCTGATCAACACGAGACGGTTGGAATCCGTTGGAACACAGGCCCCCGACCAGCTCGCGAACTCGCGGGCTCCGGCGGGTAGTTCCATGCCCAGCATCAGGCGGCGTTGAGCGCCTTGATGAGTGGGCCGATGTCGGTGCCCGAAGGGAAGTCGCTCACTTGGCCGTCGCCGACTTCAATGACGCGCCAGACGCCGTCGGAGCGGCGTGCGAGATCGGTGGTGATGAACCGACACCCGAGCGCCGCCACCGCGCGGTCGAGGCCGGTGAGATCTGGGTCGACGCGCACCTGCGGCGTGTCGGGATGAGCGGTGACCTGCACCGGTTCACCGTCGAGCCACCACACCCGGGCCTGACGGCTCGCTCCCGCCGCGTCGGTGAAGTCCTCGAACGCGCGCAGGACCACTCCGCCGTACAGGTCGGCGCCTTGCAGCTCGCGGAACCGGGTGACCACGCGCCAGAGTTGCTCGCCGTCGCCCAGATCCGGGATATAGCAGGCCGTATCCCAAGCGTCCTTGCGGGACTTGACGAAGTCCTTGACAATCGCAGCCCCGGCACCAAGCCCGGCCGCGGCCCGAGGCAGCCACTCTCCGATCACGTCGAGGTCAGTGGTGTGGACGCTGGCCGGGGTGTGCTCTTCGAAGGCTGGGTACCAGCCGGGAAGCTCGTGCGCCTGCGCGTAGGAGCGTGCGGTGGTGGCGAGAACGCAGCCGCGATCGGCAAGCGCCGCTTCAAGGTCGGCGTACTGGGCAGCGGTCACCATCCAGCCGCGATACCAGGCCGGACCGAGGTCCTGGGGGACGCGCCGCACCGCCTCGCCAGCGTCGCCCCGCACGAGGGCATCGTGGTCGATGACGGCGACAGCCGCGGCATGCTCGCTATCTCTAACAAAGTGGGGATCAGGTCGCCGAGAGCGAACGGACGCGAGCGGATCGGAACACAGCACCAACGCAGTCATAAGGCCTCCTGGCTATTCGGCTCGTTCGCACCAGATCTGCCAGGTGCGGCGGGAGTTGGGGAGGGTGGGGTCGTTGAGGAGGCGCAGGACGTAGCCGGCGTGGAGTCGCGCCCATGGGTTGTCGGAGTCCGCTGCGGTGGCGAGGGCGGTGCGGAGGTCGTCGCCGTCGACGGCGCGGGCGATGCGGACGTATTCGCGGTCCTTGCAGCGGTAGGCGCGCGCGACCGCGTCGGTGACGAGTCGGACGAGCCGGGCGCGCACGGCGCCGCGGTGGGCGTCTCTGGCGAGGTCGCGGATGAGGTCCTGCTTGGTGCCCCACTTCTTGGCGTGGAGCGTCCACTCGCGGGGGAACCGGGCCTCCCACTCCAGGAACTGGAGCGCGTAGGGCAGGCCGGGCCAGTCGGTCAGCGGGCCGTGCGGGCGGTTCCACAAGGCGTCGGGGAAGGCATGGCGCTGGGCCGCGGAGTTGGCGGCCAGGAGTCGGCGGGTCTCCGGTTCCTGGTACCACCCGGAGAGGCGGCCGAGATCCCTTGCCTGGAACCAGCCCTCGTTGAAGCGGGCCAGCGCCTCGTTGACGCCTTCACGCGCGGCGGCGAGGCGGGCGAGCGCGATCGCCCGCTCGCCCGGATCGGCGCTGGTGAGCCCGAGGGTGTACCCGATCCTGCGGGCCCATTCCGCCTCGCCGTCGCTGTTCGTCGTCACGCGCCTGACGGTACGGGGGTTCGTGCGGCGTCGGCGTCTTCGGTCTCCGGTTCGAGGCCACGTCAGGCCGAGTGTACTAGGTCGATCAGTGTTGAACTAGGGCACTTCGGGGCTTTTCGTATTGTATTCCGTAGTCGTTTTGCGGGAGTCTGGGGTGATGAAGCTCGATACAACGTACGCAGCATCTCACCGATCTCGGCGCCCCGGACCCGCCGAAGTCCCGGCCGCGACCGCGGAGCGGCCCGCATGAAACAGGTCTACGTCAAGGTCTTCAAGCAAGTCGCGGCCGACACCGTGTACCTGTTCGGCGCGTTCCCGATCACGCTGGCAGCCTTCGTCGTCGCGGTGGCAGGTCTCGCTGCGGGGATCGGCACCGCGGTCGTGTGGGTCGGCGTGCCGATCCTCGCGGCGACCCTGTTCGCGCTGCGCGGTCTCAGCGGTGCCGCCCGGGGCCGACTCGCGGCGCTGCACGGCCGCCCGGTCGCCGCGCCCCGGTACAAGCGGGCGTCGGGCCGCGCCACTGCGTTGCGCCGCTTCCTGACGCCGCTGACGGACGGCCGGTCGTGGAAGGACCTGCTGTGGGGCGCGGTGCAGTTCCCGGTGGCGCTCTTCGGGTTCGTCGTGGCCGTGACCTGGTGGGCGGTGACCCTCGCCGTCACCTTCTACCCGCTCTACGGCTGGATCATCCGCCGCCACACCGAGACCGACGGCATGGAGTACGCCACCACCTGGCTCGGATGGGGCGACGCGTACTCGGACGCCACGATGCTCGCGGGCATCGGCAGCTTCGTGTTCTCGATGCTCCAGCCGGTCGTCCTGCGCGGCCTCGCCAAGATGCAGTCCGGGATCGACGCGGGCCTGCTCACCTCCCCCGCCGACTTCGAGCCCCGATATGCGGCGCCCGCGGGCGGCGTCGACGCCGCGATGGCACGCACGCGCGAACGCCTCTCCGCGTGAGTCCGCGACACGCGATTCGCCGCGGCCCGCGGCAGACCATCGACCCGCCCGCGGGACGCACACCCATGATGAACGGAGACCCCATGCAGGACAACGCTTCGCGCGGCCGGATCAAGGCCGCCTGGACACTGGTCATCCTGGCGCCGGTGTGCGCCGAGCTGACGTTCACCGCGGTCGCGGTGCCGCAGACCTGGATCGCGCTGCCGCTGCTGCTGCCGATGTACGGCGCGGGCGTGCTGCTCGTGCGGGAAGCGGTGGTGCGCGCCGGCGGCGGCTGGCCGAGCCTCCTGCTGCTCGGCCTGGCGTACGAGCTCGCCGAGGACGGCCTGGGGCTCCAGGCGCTGACCAGCCCGAGCATGTACGACGCCGCCGAATGGAGCCTGCGGGTCCTCGGGTTCAACGTCACCTACTGGCTGGCGCAGGTCGGCATCCACGTGGTGTTCAGCGTCCTGATCCCGGTGCTGCTCATGGACATGCTGTTCCCACGGCACCGGTCGCGCCCGTATCTGCGCACCGGCGGGCTCGTCGCCACGGCGGCCTTCGCGCTGCTGGGCGTCGCCGGGCTCCGGTACGGGATCGCGGCCACGCAGGACCCCGGCTACCAGGCGCCGACGGTCGCCCTCATCGCGTTCGTCGCCGTGATCGCGGCCCTGGCGGTGCTCGCGCTGCGAGTGCTTCCCAGACGGTCCAGATCGGCCGCTCCGGTGGCGCCGGTGGTATCGCTGGCACCGCGCCCGGTCGGGGTGGGCGCCTTCGGTGCCGCCGCCACGATCGTGTTCCTGGGGCTGCTCATGCCCGCGGGGCTGCGTCCCGGCGGGCCGGTGTTCGGGGACGCGGTGCCGCTGGCGCTGCCGGTCGCCGGGTCGCTCGCGACCGGAGCGGTGACGATCTGGCTGCTCCGGCGGTGGACGGCCGATCCAGCGTGGAGCGACGCCCATCGGCTGTGGCTGGTCGGCGGCGCGATGGCGGCGCACACGGCTTTCATGGTCCCCGGGCACGGCCTCTCGGGCCTGGTCACCGCAGCGGTCACCATCGCCGCCGAAGTCTTCGCGCTGCTCTGGCTGGCCCGCGCCGGGGGCCGCGGGGAGCGGCCCGCCGGGAAACTCCGCTACTAGCACCGGGCGGCGGTCTCCCAAGGGCTGCATGGGACGATGGGCGGCGATGACTGAACCCGCAGAAGACTCACTCGCCGCCGCCGAGACCGCACTGCAACGCGCCCAGTTGACGGGCGATGTCGTTGCGCTGGAAGCACTGCTCCACCCTGACGTCGTCTACGTCGCCCCCGACGGCGCCGAATTCGACAAGTCGCAGGACCTCGAATCGCACGCATCCGGGCAACTGCGACTGACGAGCCTGGAGCCGCTCCAGAGCACCGCCCGCCAGTTCGGAACCACGGGAGCCACCCGGACACGGGTCAAGATCGCCGGTCTCGCGGCCGACCAGCCGTTCGAGGCGCAGATGGTCTACACGCGCACCTGGCGGTTCCACGACGGCAGATGGCAGGTCGTCCAAGCACACGGCGCGAGCCTCCCGCACGAGCCGTGAACCTCGCCCCGGATCGGACGCCCGCAACAGCCGCGCTCTAGGCGACGTCGAGCACGGTCTTGAGCCAGCCGTCCTCGCGGCGGTCGAACATCTCGTAGGCCTCGATCGCGGTCGCGGGCGGCTCATGCTGGGTGATGAACGCGGTCGGGTCGATGGCCCCCGTCGCGACCAGGCGCAGCAGGGCCGGGATGTACCGCCGGTGGTTGCAGTTGCCCATCTTGAGGGTCAGGTTCCGGTTCATCGCGTCGCCGATCGGGAAGCGGTCGAACCCGGCCGGGTACACCCCGATGACGCCGATGCTCCCGGCCTTGGCGACCGACTCGACCGCCCACCGCAGCGCGAGGCTCGGCGCGTCCCCGGGCACCCACTGGTCGCCGTCGGGGGCCGCGTCGGGTGCGGCCTCGTCGCGTTCGCGGTCGAACTGCGCCGCTTCGCCTTCGGGCAGGACCGCGGGCCCCGCGGCGGGGCGCTGCGCGTCCACGCCGACCGCCTCGATCACCCGGTCGACGCCGATCCCGCCGGTCAGGTCCTTGACGGCCGCGACCGGGTCCTCCCGGTTGAAGTCGATGACCTCGGCGTGCTGCTCCCGCGCCTTCTCCAGCCGCGAGTCGATCCCGTCCACGACGAGCACGCGCCCGGCCCCCTGGCGCTTCGCCGAGGCGACGGCGAACTGGCCGACCACGCCGGCGCCGAGCACCAGGACCGTGTCGCCCCGGCCCACCTCCGCGAGCTTCGCGCCGAACCACGCGGTCGGGAAGATGTCCGAGAGCAGGATCGCGTCGTCGTCGCCGACCTCGTCGGGGATCGACACCAGGCCCGTCGACGCGTACGGGACGCGCGCGTACTCGGCCTGGAGCCCGTCCACCGGACCGGTCGACTTCGGCCCGCCGAAGAAGCACGTGCCCGCGGCGGGCCCGTTCGGGTTCGCGTTGTCGCACTGGGCGTAGTACCCGGCCCGGCAGTACGAGCAGGTCCCGCACCCCACGGTCGAGGGCACCACCACCCGGTCCCCGGGCCGGAAGCCGCGCACGCCCGCGCCCACCTCCTCCACGACCCCGACCGCCTCATGGCCGAGGACCGTGCCGGGGACCATGTCCGGCATCGTCCCGCGCACCATGTGCAAGTCGGTCCCGCAGATCGCGCTGCGCGTGATCCGCACGACCGCGTCCGAGGGTTCCTTGACCTCCGGATCGGGCACCTCGTCCAAGCGGATGTCCCCGATCCCGTGCCACACCACGGCCTTCATCGCCTTCCCCTCCGTGAACCCTGCGGGGCCGCGATCCCGCGACCCTCACCAGGGAGGCCTACCCGCTGCCGGGCCGCCTATGCGCGGACCGTCGCACCGACGCGGCGACCCCGAGCGCGCCGAAGGACCCCCCCCCTGCGACCGCGATGCGCGGGCTCGGCGACGCATTCGGGGCCCGATTCGGGGTACGCCTTCGGGACGCATTCGAGGACAGGAGGAGCGTCATGAACACGCGACCGATGTCGGCCACCGGGCACCACTGGTGGGAGGCCGAGCGACGGCGCACGACCGCGGTGCAGCAGGGTTTGGCCGCCGTGTCCTGGGTCTTCCTGCTGATCGGCGTCATGGGCTTCGTGCCGCTGTTCACGACCGGGTTCTCCGGGATCGCCTTCGCCGGGCCGGACACGACCGCCGAGCTGTTCGGGGTCTTCACCGTCTCGGTGCTCACCAACCTGATCCACCTGGGCTTCGGCGTCCTCGGGCTCCTCATGTCCTGGATCGCGCGGCTCTCGCGCCGCACGCTCCTGGGCGGCGGCGTCTTCTTCGGCCTGCTGGGCCTGTACGGGGTCGTGGTCTCGATGGCCGGGGGCGGGGGCTTCCTGCCCTCGACGTGGGCGATCAGCCTGCTCCACCTCGTGCTCGGCATCGTGATGATCGTGCTCGGCGTCGTCCTGCACCGCCGCCTGCCGCGGGAGAGCGAGGCCCGCGGCGAAGGGGACTTCGGCGAGACCGGCCGCGGGGCGGCCCGCTGAGAGCGGCCTTCAGCCGGAGTCCTGGGTGGTGTCGTGGGGGTCGCCGACGGGCTTGGACTGCGGGGAGCCGCGCTGGCGCAGGTAGATGCTGGCGACGACGATCGTGCCGATGGCCAGGAACTCCGACTGCCAGTTCTGGAGCGTCCGGTTCCAGAAATCGGCGCTGCCGACGTACCCGGCCCAGCTCAGCGGGTCCTGGAGCTGCGCGAGCCGGTCGGCGTTGTAGGCCGCGCGCCCGGCGACCGACTGCGCCAGCCACGACAACGCGAACAGCACGCCCATCACCGCCCCGAGCGACTTGGCGAACACGGCGGTCCGCCAGCCTCCGGCCCTCGCCCACCGCGGCGAGTCCTCGGTGGCGTACCGGCCGATCTTCTGCTCCTTGTCGGACTCGGTCCCGGTCTTGCCGACGAGTTTGGACTCGGGCGAGCCGCGCTGGACGAGCCACACGGTCGCGAAGACGTAGAGGAAGAACTGGAGGTACTCCGACTGCCAGTTCTCGGCGACGTCCACTGCGAAGTCGCTCGACGTCACGTACTGCACCAAGGAGGCGGGCGCGCCGCCCTCGACCAGCTGCCGGTCGTTGTAGTCGGCCTGCCCGGCGAACACCTGCCCGACCAGGGCGGCGAGGAACAGCAGCCCAAATACGATGCTCAACCCGTTGTCGCGCAATGCCTTCCGCATAGCCGCCCCCTCACAGCCGCAGCAGCCCGACGGCGATCACGTACCCAAGCCCGACCGCGGTGAACGCCAGGTACACCGTGAACATCACGCGTCGCATCAGCCCTCCACCTCGCACTCGTAGGGCCGCTCCCCCTGCGGTGCGCACCCGGCGGCGACCACCTTCCATCCGCCGGCCAGCTCCGCGAGGAACAGCGTGTCGCCGCCGGTCCGCACCAGGGCCCGGTCGCCCCACACGTCAGCCGTCCCGACCGCCTCGGTGGGGAGACCCAGTGCGAGGACCGCCGCCCCGCACGCCTCGCCGTCTTCGGCGGCCAGCCGCTCCGCGGCCTCCGGCGACAGCAGCCCGCACGCCGCCGCGCCGTCGCCTTCGGCGAGCGCCGTCACGAACGCGTCCGCGGCCGCCTCAGCGTCCTCGCCGCGCTGCCCCGTCCCGCACCCCGAGGCCGCCCAGCAGACCGCCAGCCCACAGGCCACCCTGATCCCGATCCGCCACACGGCTGCATAGTTCCCAGAAACGACCAGGCCAAACAGCCGACCGACCGGGTCAGCGCACATCGGCGCGGCCACCTCGAATGCGATTTGCGGCGTTCCAACCGATTCCAATGGACCATGGCCGAGCGGTGCGCCCGGATCCAGAATCGAGCGACGGGACCCTCTTCGATCCAAGGAGCACCGCATGGAACGGACCAAGACCTTCGCCGTGACGCTCGTCAGCGTCATGGCCGCACTGCTGCTGGCGCTGTCGGCGTCCGGCGCGCAGGCCGGACCGGCCGAACCCGAGGCGGCGCATGCCCAGACGAGCCTGGAAGCCGTCGCCGACGTCGCGCCGACCGACGCCTGGGACTGCATCGGCTACCTCGAAGACGTCGGCTACGGCCTCGACAGCACGCGCATCTTCTTCTGCCGGCTCGGCTCCACGGGCGGCACCAACATCTACGCGTGCCAGATCGGCCTGATGGACTCGGGAGTCCTCCAGAGGCACGCGGTCACCGCCTGCAACCTGGCGACCTGGTAGTCCGGACGACGAGACAGCAGCGGTCATGTGCCGCGCGTCCGGGCCGAGCCCCTGGGGCTCGGCCCGGACGCGTTCGGATTCGTTCGGAAACCGCGCAAGGCGTGTCCGGTCAAAGAGGATCAAGGGTCAGTTGCCGCAGGAACCGATGTCGGCATTGAGGAAGGGAAGACGGATGAGCAATCGACTGCGCACCGGACTGACGGCCGCGGGCGCGCTGGCCTTCGTCCTGATCGCCGCGGCCCCGGCGGCCGCGAGCACCGGACACCAGAAGTCGGCCGCCGAGCCCGACGGGTTCACGCCGCCGTACGCCAGCGTGCGGATCACCGACGCCGACAACCGCGACTTCAGCGTCCGGATCACGAGCGACGACGACAGCGTCCGCATCACCAAGCTGCCGGGCCTGAATAACCGCGACTTCAGCATCGCCCCCGCCAACCGGGACTTCTAGCCCCGGCCGACGCGTTGGCAGGCCCCGGGCGGAACACCAGGGTCACGCGACCGGGCGGAGCCGCTCCATGCGAAACCACCTGAGACCGCGCCGAGACGGGACGCATTCATGGGGCGTCCGGCACTGCGCCGGACGCCCCATCGCCTGCGCGAATCAGCGCGGAACCGGGCCCCTTGCCCGCCCGCGGCCCCAAATCTGGCCCGTCCCCGCTCTGGTCGCGTCAAGGCCCTGATTCGGCACTCCGGACGGGTTTATTCGAGCCGGTGTTGGTCAGCGAGGTGACAGCCGGTGCGGGGCGACTTAGGCTGGGGGCATCGATGGAGTCGCTCGGTCGCTGTGCGGGTCGCCCTTGGAGGGCGTGATCCAGAGCAGACAACGCACACCGCGCGCTCCATGCCAGTGCCGGGCACGGCGGTCCTCAAACCGCCTTCGGCTCGCGGCCGTGGAGGCGCGGGAACGTACCGGTCCAGCCCGGGCGCACGCTCACCTGGTCGATCCGAGGCCGGCCACGGGGTCGGTCTGCGAACCGGAGGACCGTAAGGCGGTGGCCGACATGGCACCACAGCGATCGAGTGACCATCGGACCCGTCGTGACGACGACTACGGGCCGCTGCAACCCCTGTTCACGCAGATGGCTGCGCTGGCAGAGGATGATCCGGAGCGGGCCGAGCTGCGGGAGCGGCTCATCACCGGGCATCTGCCGCTGGCCGAGCATATCGCGTTCCGCTACGCCAGCAAGGGCATCGCGACCGAGGACCTGATCCAGGTCGGCTCGGTCGGGCTGATCCACGCCGTCGACCGGTTCGATCCGTCGATGGGCACGGACTTCCTCTCGTTCGCAGTGCCCACGATCATGGGCGAGGTGCGTCGGCATTTCCGCGACACGGCCTGGCCGATGCGCGTCCCGCGGCGCCTTCAGGAGCTGCGTCTGGCGATCAACGCCGCCAGCGCGGATCTGGCGCAGGAGCTGGGCCGCCCGGTGACCGACGGCGATCTCGCCGAACGGCTGGGCCTGACCGAGGCCGAAGTGGCCGAGGGGATGGAGGCGAGGCAGGCGTTCCGTTCGGTCTCGCTGGACGAGCCGGTCCGCGGCGACCCGGCGTCGGGCACGCTTGCGGACGCTGTGGGGGTCGAGGATCTCGCATTGCGGCTGGTGGACGACCACGAGGCGCTGGTGCCGCTGCTCCAGGACCTGCCCGAGCGCGAGCAGCGGATTCTGGCGCTGCGGTTCTACGACGAGAAGACCCAGGTCGAGATCGGCGAGGAGGTCGGCCTGTCGCAGATGCACGTCTCGCGACTGCTCCGCACCACCCTCGACGAGCTGCGCGAACGCATGCTGACCGCGCCGGAATGACCGGCGTACGGTTCGCGCCGACCGCGGACGGGTATCCGGCGCGTATGACGAGCTGGGAC
Source organism: Glycomyces mayteni (assembly GCF_042428885.1). Taxonomy (NCBI): domain Bacteria; kingdom Bacillati; phylum Actinomycetota; class Actinomycetes; order Glycomycetales; family Glycomycetaceae; genus Glycomyces; species Glycomyces mayteni. The sequence goes on along the minus strand of NZ_JBHMBP010000002.1, from coordinate 883,782 downwards.
GTTTCGGGCGAGGCGTGGGACATAGAGACCGAGCCGGGCATCGCACTCCACGGTCGCTCGATCGGGACGGGCCCGGCGGTCGTCCTCCTGCACGGGCATCCGCGCACCCACGCCACCTGGCACCGCGTCGCCCCGGCGCTCGCCGCCGCCGGGTACGCCGTGGTCTACCCGGATCTGCGAGGATACGGCCGCTCCTCCAAACCCGAGCCGGACGCGGAGCACCGCCGGTACTGCGATCGGGCGATGGCCGCCGACACCGCCGGGCTCATGTCGGCGCTCGGGCACGAACGGTTCGCGGTCGTCGGCCACGACCGAGGCGCCTACGTGGCGTTCCGCACTGCCATGGACTTCCCCGACCGTGTTGCGGCCCTGGCCGTCTGCGACGGCGTCCCCATCATCGAGGCGCTCGAACGCGCGGACGCCCGCTTCGCCGCGAAGTGGTGGCACTGGTTCTTCTACGGCGCCTCTCCGCACGCCGAGCGCGTCATCACCGCCGACCCCCTCGCCTGGTACCGCCTCGATCGGGAATCGATGGGCCGCGACAACTATGAGGACGCGGCCGCCGCCGTCACCGACCCCCGCACCGTCCGGGCCATGCTGGAGGACTACCGGGCCGGACTCACCCGCGACCGCGAGCACGACGCCGCCGACCGGGCCGGCGGCCGCCGCGTCAGAGCCCCGGTGCTGGCCATGTGGTCCCGCTTCGACGACATGGAAGACCTCTACGGCGACCCGGCCGCGGTCTGGGAGCCCTGGTGCGAGCGGCCGGTCCGCACCGCCGTCATCGATTCCGGCCACCACATGTCCGAAGAGGCCCCCGACCAGGTCGCGGCCGCGCTTCGCGGGTTCTTGGCGGAGACCGCGCCCGCATGAACGGACCGGGTGCGGGTACCCGGCGGGTCCACGCATCACGTCGAGGAAGAGGAGTCCACGGTCCTGCCCGGCATGACCACCGGTCTCGACGAGGCCCGCCGCGCCGAGCTCGGTGCGGCCTTCGCCGCCAGCCGTGCGAAGCACCTGGGCGACCGGCCCGGCCACGCGAGCCGCGAGGAGCTCGAACTCCAGGCCCGCAACATGAACGTCAGCGGCGCCTCCGGCATGGACAAGGCGCAGCTCAAAGACGCCGTCAAACCCGATTAGCCACCCGCGGCGCCGCGGGGGCGCGCGGTTACCGGGCTCCGCCGCGGGTATCCGTCAGAGTCAGGGCCCCGAGAGGCCGACACCACGCGCGAAGGGGGACGGCGCGATGAGCAAGCCCGCGCAGCAGCAGGAACCGCCCGGACGGACCGACCAGATGCGGCCGCGGCCGCGGGACGCCATGGACGGCTACGAGGGCCGCGGCCTGCTCAAGGGCCGCAAGGCGCTCGTCACCGGCGGCGACTCCGGGATCGGGCGGGCCGTCGCCGTCGCGTTCGCGAAAGAGGGCGCCGACGTCGCCATCGCCTACCTGGAGGAGCACGACGACGCCACCCGCACCGCGCAGCTCGTCGAGGCCGAGGGCCGCACCTGCGCGCTCCTGCCCGGCGACCTCGCCTCGTCCGAGCAGTGCCAGCGGGTCGTCGAGGGCACCGTCGAGGCCCTCTCCGGGCTCGACCTGCTCGTCAACAACATCGCCACCCAGACCCCGGTCGACCGGCCCGAGGAGATCACCGACGCGCAGTGGACGCACACGTTCGACGTGAACATGCACTCCTACTTCCGCGTCACCGCCGCGGCCCTCGCGCACCTCGGCGACGGCGACGCGATCGTCAACACCGCCTCGGTGAACGGCTTGCGCGGCAACAAGACCCTCATCGACTACTCCGCGACCAAGGGCGCGATCATCGCCTGGACCTACTCCATGGCCCAGGCGCTCGCCGACCGCAAGATCCGCGTCAACTGCGTCGCGCCCGGCCCGGTGTGGACGCCCCTGATCCCCTCGACCCTCTCTGAGGAGCACGTGGAGGGCTTCGGCGAGCACACGCCGATGGGCCGCGCCGCCGACCCCGACGAGATCGCGCCGTCGTACGTGTTCTTCGCGTCGAACCGGCTCTCCTCGTTCTACACCGGCGAAGTCCTCGCCCCGCTCGGCGGCGAGACCATGCCCGGCTGACGCGTCCGGGACCCGATCCGAGACACGCCTCCCGTTGCGCCTTCCACGGCCGCGGGAGGCATTCATCAGCTGATTTTTTGTTTCTTCATGCGATCAAACATTGACAACCATGGCATCGATGCTCAAGAATATCTTGGTATATATCCAGGTTGATCCCTTGCTTTTCGAGATCGACTCGCGCGGGACGACAGGCTTCGCTGGATGAGCAGAGAAGGAATGGTCAGATGAATGCAGTCCGCAGATCGGCGGCGCTCCGTCGGATGGCGCTGGTGGTCCTCGTGGTCGCCGGGCTTCTGGGCCTCGCGGCGCCGGCGCAGGCGCAGGTGTACTCGACGTGCGACCGGTGGGGCAGCTACACGCAGGGCACGTGGACCGTCTACAACAACATCTGGGGCGAGAACGCCGGCGGGCAGTGCCTGACGGTGAACAGCATCAAGTCCTGGTACGTCGACGCGAACCACTCCGGCGGGGGGATCAAGTCCTACCCGAACACCTCGGTGCGGCCGCAGACCCCGCTGTCGCAGTTGAACTCCGCGGGCTTCTGGTACGACACCTCGTCGGCGCCCGTCGCCGGCGGCGACTGGTGGAACTGGACGAGCGACCTGTGGTCGACGGGCAACCAGGACGAGATCATGGTGTTCACCGACTGGTCCGGGGGGACGGCCGGGGGCTGGGGGACGCAGATCGCGTCGAACGTGTGGATCGGCGGCGTCCTCTACTCGTCGGTCTGGCAGGCCGACCCCGGATGGAACGTCCTCCAGCTCATCCCCGCGCAGAAGACCACCACCGGCACGGTCGACGCCGCGGCGGTCTGGCGGTGGGCCGCGGGCAGCGGTCTGCTGCGCAACACGACCTTCGACACGATGCAGTTCGGCCTTGAGATCACCGCGACCAGCGGCGTGTCCAAGCGGTACTCGCTGAACGCCTACAGCGCCTGGTGGAGCAACACCTCCGGCGGCGGGTCGACGATTTGAGCGGGCATCGGCGCCGCGCCCGGTCCGCGGAGTCCGCGGGCCGGGCGCGGCGGTCAGCGCACGAGTTCCAGGATCAGGGCCTCCCCGGGGGCGAGGAGCGGGAGCTGGACGCCGAGGTCGGCGATCACCGATCCGGGGAGTCGCAGGCCGCCTCGGGTCAGCCACGGCGGGGGGATCTCGTCGAGTCCGCGCGGCACCGGGAGCTCGGGGACCGGGGCGACCTGGTAGCGGCGCTCCGGGTCGAGGCCGGGGATGCGGAGCGCGGTGGCGAGGGCGCGGGGGCCGGTGGCGTGCCGGGCGACGCGCACGACCGCGCGGGCGCGGTCGTCGCTGACGACGGCGGTGGCGGTCGTCCCCTCGTCGCCGGTGTCGAGATGGGAGAGGACGCCGGTGTGGAGCAGGCCGCGGAGTCGGCGGTAGCATGCGACGCCGTCCCGCAGGCGGTCGAGCTCCTCGGGCGTGCACGTCGTGATGTCCCATTCGATGCCGGCGGAGCCGAAGACCGCGGTCGCGATCCTGAAGTCGAGGTCGGAGGCGCGGCGCGTGGTGTGGGCGGTGGGCGGGCCGATGTGCGACCCGATGAGTTCGAGGGGCAGCAGCAACTCGGTCCAGCGCTGGATCGCGAGCCGCTCCACCGGGTCGTTGGTGTCGGAGGCCCAGACGCGGTCGGTGCGGGCGAGGATGCCGAGGTCGACGCGAGCGCCGCCGGAGGCGCAGGACTCGATCTCAAGCCGTGGGTGCCGGTCCCGGAGCCGGTCCAGGAGCCGGTAGAGGGCCTCGGTGTGCCGGTGGACGTTGGCCCGTCCGTCGTGGACGGCCTCGATGAGGTCGCGGTTCTGGTCCCACTTGATGTAGTCGAGCCCGTATTCGCCGACGAGCGCGGAGATCGCGTCGAGGAGGTGGCCGAACGCCTCGGGGCGGGTCAGGTCGAGCGCGTACTGGCCGCGCCACGCCCGGGTCGACGGGGGTTGGAGCAGCCATTCGGGGTGTTCGCGCGCGAGATTCGAGTCGGGGTTGACCATCTCGGGCTCCAGCCACAGGCCGAACTGCATGCCGAGGGAGCGCACGGTGCGCACGATCGGGTGCAGGCCCTCGGGCCACACCTCGGGGTCGACGGTCCAGTCCCCGAGGCCGGCGGTGTCGTCGCGTCGGCCGAGGAACCAGCCGTCGTCGAGCACGAACCGCTCGACACCGATGTCGGCGGCCGTGCGCGCCAGCGTCTCCAGCCGTGCGAGGTCGTGCTTGAAGTAGACGGCCTCCCAGGTGTTCAGCACGACGGGGCGGGGCTCGCGCGGATGCGAGGGGCGGGCCCGCAGCGAGCGGTGGAACCGGTCGCCGAGGCCGTCGAGGCCGCGGTCGCTCCAGACGAAGACCGCTTCGGGGGTGCGGAAGGACGCGCCCGGGGCGAGCTCGATCTCCCCGGGACGCAGCAGGGGGCCGGCGCCGAGGAGGGTGCGCGACTCGGGGAGGGCGTCGTGGCGATACACGGCGTCGCCGCTCCAGGCGAGGTGGACCGCCCAGAGTTCGCCTGCGGCGCTGTCGAAGCCGGGGGTGCCGAGGACGAGCGTGAACGGGGAGTCGTGGCCGGTGCGCCCGCGCCGGGTCTCGCGGACGCGGCTGCCCTGCGCGAGGGCGCCGCGCTGGGGGACGCGCTCGCGGGTCCAGCGGCCGGTGAAGTCGAGGACCTCGGCGGCGCGGTCGCCGACGGGCATCACGGCTTCGAGCGCCGCGAGCGAGAGGGGCTCCTCGCCGGTGTTGGCGAGTTCGTGGGCGACGCGCAGGACTCCGGTGTCGTCCAGGTGCAGTCGGCTGTCGAGGCGGAGGCCGGGCGCCTCGGCGCTGACGTGGAGGGTCCGGGTGTCGGCGTCGGTCTCGAATCCCGCGTCGGCGACGGTCCACTCCGGGTACTGGGCCCGGCCCGCGCGGTGCGCGGCGAGACCGGGACGGCCCTCCCAGCCGTCGGGTTCGCCGGGCACCAGGGTGAGGGGCCAGGGCGCGTCGAGCGCGCTCGGCGAGACCGGCCGCTCGCGCGCGCGGCGCAGCTCTTCCAGGTCACGGTGGCCGAGGTCGCCGAGGTCCCGGCCCCAGTGCAGGACTTCGGGCAGCCCGCGCTCGGGCAGGTGCACGATGACGCAGACCCCGGCGGCCCAGAGCATCCGGATCTTGCCGTCGCCGGGGGACGCGGACGGGTCCGGCGTCGGTGCGACGCCCCGGGGACGGGGGCCTTCGGCGACGGCGGTGCGCGGGTCGTTCATTCGGTCTCCTGGTGGCCGGGATCGGGGCCGTCCAAGTATCGGCAAACGACACACGTTTGTCAATATAAGAAACTAACTCTGCGGCTCGGATCAGAACCGGAGGAAGTCCCGGATGGCGAGCACGGCCCCGGCGCGGGCCCACTCGGCGAAGTCGAACGGCTGGACGTCGAGCGGGGTCGGGACCCCGAGGTGGCGCCGGTACAGCGCGACGGCGGCGTCGAGTTCGTCCCGGGCCAGCTCGGCCACGGCGATCCCGTCCCCGGTGACGACGATCTTCTCGGGGTCCATGGTGTTCGCCAGGGTCGCGACCAGCACGCCGAGGGCGTGTCCCGCGTCGCGGAACGCCTGCATGGCGGCCGGATCGCCGCCGCGGGCGAGGTCGAGCACGCTCGCGTAGTCCAGGCCCGGCGTCCGCAGCGCGGCCACGATCGCCGAGTTCGCGAGGTAGGAGGCCGCGCAGCCGCGGTGGCCGCGCTCGCACCGCGGACCGGTGGGATCGACCGGAAGGTGCTCCAGGCTGCCCGCCTTGCCGTTGACGCCGGTCACCACCTTGCCGTCCACGACGATGCCGACGCCGATCCCCGCGCCGACGGTGACGAGCACCATCGACTCGTAGCCCGCGCCGACGCCGAACCAGTGCTCGGCGGCGGTCAGCGCGCGCACGTCGTTCTCGGCGGTGGCGGGCACCCCGAGCCGCTCCGCCACCAGCTCCGCCAGCGGGACCTCGCTCCATCCCAGGAAGGGCGAGTGCGCGACGGTCTGGCGCCTGCCCGTCGACACCACGTCGCCCGCGAGCCCGATCCCCGCGCCGATGACGCCGGGCTGCTCGGCGCCGAGGCGCTCGTGCACGGCGCCGATCTGCTCCACGGCGTCCTCGACCCGGCGCGAGGCCAGCGGCTCGTCGTACTCGACCAGGGCCCGCGCGGTGAGGTCGGTGACGACGGCGAAGAGCCGGTCGCTGGTCAGCTTGACGCCCAGGAACTTCCGGCCCTCGGGCCGGATGCTCAGCAGCTCGCTGGGCCTGCCGGTCGCCCCCCGCAGCTCCAATGCGCCGTCGGTGACCAGGCCCTGCTCAAGGAGCACCCGCGTGACCCGGGTGAGGCTGGCCCGGGACATGCCGAGCTCCCTGGCGATCTCGGCCCGCGACTTCGGGCCGTGGATCAGCAGCTCGCGCAGCGCGCTGCGCTCCAGGCCGCTGAGCGGGGCCCCGGCCTGCGGGACCTCCTTCGCCACTGCCGGCGTCTGCTTCATCGGGGCCTCCTCGGTTTGTTCAGTGTCAACGGTATCCGGGCCGCATCTCGGCGCTCGATCGGATCGAACATCACGTTTGTCAGCATTCGCCGGGCCGTCACGGACTCAAGTTGGTTTCTTGTGTTGACAAAGTCAGTGGATTCTGCGTACCGTACATCGCACCAGGTCAGGCATCCACATACCTCGATAGACCTGTGCTGCACGACTCCCAAATCCCTTCACGACGACGAGGTCACCCATATGACTACTCCCTCAGAACCGGCGCCCTTCAAGCGCCGCTCCCTGTTCAAGGCCGCCGGGCTCGGGGCCGCGGGGGCCGCGGGCCTCCCCATCATCGCCGCCTGCTCCGACATCGAGTCGGGCGGCGGCAGCACGCAGGCCACCGAGGGCTTCGACTTCCTCCCCGAACACGTGGACTGGCCGCTGCCGGTCCAGCCCGACCTGGTCGGCGAGCCGCCGAACCACCCCTCCGGCTTCACGTCCTACCCCGAGCCGGTCCAGGCCGTCACCGACGTGCCCGCCGGCAGCGGCGCCTACGAGCTGACCGTGCCGTGCTGGGGCCCGGCCCCCGCCAAGGACGACCCGTACTTCGCCGCGGTCTACGAGGCCTGGGGCGGGACCAAACTCGAACTGCGCCAAGGCGACGGCATGACCTTCGCCGACACGGCGGTGCAATGGGTCAAGGCCGACGAGTACGGCGACGGCATCCAGCTGTTCAACTACATGACCGGCTCCTTCGGCAGCTTCCAGGAGACGGTGGTCAACTCGTTCTACGACCTCACCGAGATCCTCAAGGGCGACATCTCCGGGCGCTGGCCGCTGCTGGCGGCGGTCCCGACGCCCGCGTGGGGGCTGGCGGTCTGGTCGAAGGACCCCGACGACCCCGACACCGCGGGCATCTACGGCATCCCCATGAGCTACTCGGGGGGCCAGGGCAACGGCGTCCTCGCCCGCACCGACCTCATGGAGGCCGCCGGGATCGCGATGCCGACCACGGTCGAGGAGCTGCTCGAAGCCGCCCGCGCCTGGTCGGACGACGCGAACGGCAAGTGGGCGTTCGCCCAGCTCGACTGGTTCATCGGCCAGTGGTTCGGCCTCGGCGGCACCGACGGCTGGAACTGGGACGCCGACGAGAAGAAGATGGTCAACAACATCGAGCGGCCCGAGTTCACCGAGATGATGGAGTTCCGCCGCACCCTCTGGGACGAGAAGCTCATCCACCCCGACGTGCCGACCGGGACCCTCGACGCGGCCGCCCTCCAGGAGGCCGGGCAGATCCTGTTCACCCAGGACAACCTGGTCCGCTGGAACGACTACAACATCAAGGTCAAGAAGGGCGAGGTCGAGGGCGCGGTCGCCCCGCTCCCGCCCCTGGCCGCGAAGGGCCGCACGCCCACGGTCGCGATGGCTGCCGGCATCGGCGGCTGGACCTTCCTCAACAAGAGCCTCTCCAAGGAGCAGGTCGAGGAGATCCTCGACATCGTGAACTGGTGCGCGGCCCCCTACGGCACCACCGAGTACCAGCTGCTCCAGTACGGCGTCGAAGGCGAGCACTTCACGATCGGCGACGACGGCACCCCCGTGTTCACCACGCTGGGCAGCGAGGTCGTCCAGGGCCCGGTGCACTACAAGGCGCTGGGCAGCCAGGTGGAGACGTTCCTGACCGGCGACCCCGACATGGTCGCCGCGCGCTTCGAGTATGACGCCTCGATCCAGGACTACGCCATGGAGAACGCGTTCGAGGGCGTGCGGGTCGAGGCCCCGGCCGAGGCGAAGGCCGCCGGGCAGACCCTCTGGGACCAGCAGCAGGACATCGCGTTCGGCCGCGCCGAGCTCTCGTCGATCCCCGACATGGTCGAGACGTACCTGAACAACGGCGGGGAGACGGCCCGCCAGTACTACACCGACGCGTACAAGGCCGTTCACGGCGAGTAGCGCCCGGCCGGGCGGGCCCGCGGGCCCGCCCGGCGGACCCGCCGCTCCATACAGGATCTACGACGACTGGAACCCAAGCGATGGCAACACTTCAGAGCACCGCGCCTCCGGACACCGGAAGGCCCGCGAGCCGCCCGATCGTCAGGCGCAGACGCACGGTGGCCCAGCGCTTCCGGCACGACTGGCCGCTGCTGCTGCTGGCCCTCCCCGTGGTCGCGCACCTCGGGGTGTTCCACTACTGGCCCACGGCCTGGAACATCATCGCGTTCATGGACTACAGCCCCTACCGGCCGTTCTGGGAGAACCCGTTCGTGGGCCTGGCGTGGTTCGGGAGGCTGTTCGACGACCCGTACTTCACGCCCGCGCTGCTCAACACCCTGAAGTTCTCGGCGCTGAACCTGCTGTGCATGTTCCCGCTGTCGATCGTGCTCGCACTGGTCATGAACAGCATCGTCTCCATCAGGGCCCGCAGCACCTTCCAGTCCATCGTGTACCTCCCCCACTTCTTCTCGTGGGTCCTGGTCGTCACCGTGTTCGTGCAGGTCCTCGGCGCCGACGGCCTCATCTCGAACTGGATCATGGACGGCGGCGGGGACCGGCTCAACTTCACCTCCAACCCCGAGACGTTCACCCTGCTGGTGTGGATGCAGTGGGCGTGGAAGGACGCGGGCTGGGGGATGATCATCTTCCTCGCGGCCCTCTCCTCGATCAACCCGAGCCTGTACGAGGCCGCGGCCTCCGACGGCGCGAACCGGTGGCGGCGCATGTGGCACATCACCCTGCCGGGCATCCGGCCGGTCATCATCCTGCTGCTCATCCTCCAGATCGGCGGCATCCTCTCCGTCGGCTTCGAGCAGTACCAGCTCCAGCGCCAGGCCGTGGGCTACCAGGCCACGGAAGTGCTCGACACCTACGTGTACTACCAGTCGATCGTCGGCAGCCAGGGCGAGTCGTTCGGCACGGCGGCGGGCCTGTTCAAGGGCGTCATCGGGCTGCTCCTGATCCTCGCGTCCAACAGCATCGCGCACCGCCTCGGAGAGCAAGGGATCTACCAGAAGTCATGACCGCCACCGACATCCGACTCAAGCCCCGGCGCAGAAGCGCCCGGCCCGTCTGGGACGAGGAGCCCTCGCTCCTCGGGAAGGCCGTCAAGGCCCTGTTCCTGATCTGCTACGGCGCGGCCATCGTCCTGCCCCTGTGGGCGGTCGTCGCCACCAGCCTCGCCAGCGAGGAAGCGCTCACCCGCGCCGGGGGGAATCTCCTGATCCTCCCCACGGACGTGAGCTTCCAGGCGTACCGCGAGATCTTCTCGGGCGGCGCGCTCACCGACTCGCTGGTCCTGACCACCGTCCTCACCGCCGGCGGCACCGCCATCAGCATGATCCTGACGATCTGCGGCGCCTACGCGCTCTCGCGCACCGGCTCGCTGCTGCACCGCCCGATCCTGTGGCTCATCCTGCTGACGTTCCTGTTCGGACCGGGCATGTACCCGAGCTTCCTGGTGGTGCAGCAGCTCGGGCTGTTCAACTCCTACTGGTCGCTCATCCTGCCGGGGGCCGTGGGCACGTTCAACATCATCATCCTGCGGGCGTTCTTCATGAACTCGATCCCCGGCGAGCTCCTCCAGGCCGCCAAGATCGACGGCGCCGGGGAGTTCCGGACCCTGTTCACCATCGTGCTGCCGATGTCGAAGGCGATCCTCGCCGTCATCGCGCTGTTCTACGCGGTCGGCTACTGGAACATGTACTTCCAGGCGGTCCTGTACACGCCGGGCCTGGAGACCCAGCCGATCCAGGTGGTGCTCCAGCGGATGCTCATGTCCACCCAGGGCCTCCCCGAGGGCGCGCAGGCCGCGGCCCAGTACCAGGACCAGGGCGAGGCCGCGCCCACGGCGGCGCTGAAGATGGCCGTCGTCGTCTGCACGATCATCCCGATCGTCATCATGTACCCGTTCATCCAGAAGCACTTCACGAAGGCCGTCATCACCGGCGCCGTGAAGGGTTGAGCCGCGGTCTGTGAGGGGCCGCCGGTAAAGGGCGTCCGGGCCGAGATCCGGGCCCGGACGCCCGTCCTCCTCTCCCTCGCGCACCTCCACTCCCACCACCTCCAACGAAGGAGCAACCCCTATGCGACGACGCACGTTCACCGCCGCCCTCGGCGCGGCCGCCCTCGCGGCGGGCGCCCCGGCCTCCGCGGCCTTCGCCGCGTCCGGACCGCGCTGCGAGGACGTCTACACCTGGAAGAACGCCACCGTCAACGGCGGCGGCTTCGTTCCGGGCATCGTCTTCAACGAGACCGAGCCGGGCCTCGTCTACGCCCGCACCGACATCGGCGGCGCCTACCGGTGGCAGGAGGACACCCGCACCTGGACGCCGCTGCTCGACTGGGTGGGCCGCGACAAGTGGGGCTGGTCGGGCGTCGTCTCCATCGCGTCCGACCCGGTCGAGCCCGACCGCGTCTACGCCGCCGTCGGCACGTACACCATCGACTGGGACCCGAACAACGGCGCGGTCCTCTACTCCGACGACCGCGGCGAGACCTGGGGCGCCGCCGAACTGCCGTTCAAGCAGGGCGGCAACATGCCCGGCCGCGGCATGGGCGAGCGCCTCGCCGTGAACCCGGCAGACAACGCCCAGGTGTACCTGGGGACGCCGAGTGGGAACGGCCTGTGGCGCTCCGTCGACTTCGGCCGGACCTGGGCGAAGGTCGAGTCCTTCCCGAGCGCGGGGAACTTCGTCGTCGATCCCGCCAACGCCTACCAGGCCGACAACCAGGGCGTGATCTGGATCGACTTCGACCAGATCGGCGGGAAGATCTACGTGGGCGTGGCCGACCCCGACGACCCGCTGTACGTCTCCGAGGACGGCGGGGCGACCTGGCAGGCCGTCCCCGGCGCCGCCGAGGTGCTGGGCGAGGTCGACGGGAACCGCACGATCCCCAAGCAGTCCGCCGTGGACGACGCCAACGGCTACCTGTACGTCATCACGAGCTGGGACCCCGGGCCCTACAACGGCGGACCGGCCTCGGGACGGGGCGGCCGGATCATGCGCCTGGCGACCCAGACCGGCGAGTGGACCGACGTCACGCCCGCCTACAACCCCCGCGGGGTGATCCCCGGCTTCGGCGGGATCACCGTCGACCGCCAGAACCCCGGCACCCTCATGGCGTCCACGTGCAACAACTGGTGGCCCGACGAGATCCTCTTCCGCTCCACCGACTCCGGTGCGACCTGGTCGGTGAGCTGGGACTACGCCGAGGGCCAGGAGCGGCACGACCGGTTCGACATGGACGCGTCCGCCAGCCCGTGGCTGGCGTGGAACGGCGAGGACCAGGGGCCCGCCTACGCGGTCAAGCATGGGTGGATGATCGAGGCGTTCGCGATCGACCCGCACGACTCCGACCGGATCATGTGGGGCACCGGCGCCACCGTCTGGGGCACCGAGGAACTCACGAAGTGGGACGCACAGGGCGAGCTCATCGGCGAGGACGAGGCGGGCGGGCGCGTCGCGCTGCCGGTCGAGAAGTTCACCGTCGGCGTACGGGCCCAAGGCATCGAGGAGACCGCGGTCCTCGACCTCGCCGCGCTCGGCGGGACGCTCGTGTCCGCCGTCGGCGACGTCGGCGGGTTCGTCCACACCGACCTCGGCCGGGCCGAGCCGATGATCGACACGAACTGGTCCACAGGCACGAGCGTCGACTTCGCGCAGTCGGACCCCGACATCGTCGTCGGCACCGGCAACGTGCACGGCGACGAGCAGGGCCACGTCGGCGTCTCCACCGACCGGGGGCGGACCTGGCGGAACGCCGCGCGCCTCGACGGGGTGCCCGGCGACGGCCACGGCGGGACCGTCGCGGTGAGCGCCGACGGCTCCCGGATCTACTGGTCCCCCAGCGACACCGAGGTGACCCCGGTGTACAGCACCGACCTCGGCGAGACCTGGACGCCGGTCGAGGGGCTGCCCGCGGGGGCGAAGATCCGGTCCGACCGCGTCCGGGCCTCGCACCTGTACGCCTTCTCGGGGGGCGTCTTCTACCGGAGCACCGACGGGGGCGCGACCTTCGCCGACACGGGTGCGACCGGCCTGCCGACCGCCGCGGTCGAGGACTTCCGGGCCGTCCCGGGCCACAAGGGCCACGTCTGGCTCGCGGGCCGCGGCGACGAGACCGAGGGCGTCGGCGGCGGCATGTGGCGCTCCAAGGACGGCGGGGCGACCTGGAAGCGCGTCGCGGTGTTCGCGACCGCCGAGTCCGTGGGCTTCGGCAAGGCGGCGAGGCGGTCCGGGTATCCGGCGATCTACACCTCGGCGGTCATCGACGGCAAGGCCGCGATCTACCGGTCGACCGACGGCGGCGCGCGCTGGTTCCGCATCAACGACGACGACCATCAGTGGGCCTGGTCCGGTTCCGCGATCACCGGCGACCCGCAGGTCTACGGACGCGTCTACCTGACCACCAACGGCCGGGGCATCGTCTACGGCGACATCGCCGACTGACCGGGTCCCGGTCCCGGTCCGGGTGCGGCGATGCCGCGTCCGGACCGGGACGGCCGACCGCCGGGCCCGTATGCGGGCCCGGCGGTCGCGGCTCGCGCTACGTCCAGAGGGAGTAGCTGTTGAGGTTGAAGTTGTGGCCTCCGGCGGCCGAGGTGATCTCGAACCCGAAGGCGATCTCGCCGATGGTGACTTGCGGCATGCGGCCGTTGGCGACCAGCCACTGGGCGTGCGCGGTGATGTCCACCCAGGAGTTGGTGGTGTGGTTGCGCGCCAGGAAGCTGTAGACCGCGTTCGACCCGTTGCTTCCCTGGTAGAAGGCCCAGTTCTGGCCGCCGAGGTTGACGTCGGCGACGTAGGAGCCGATCGGGCCGACCGCGCCGTGGTACTGCGTCCAGATCATGATCTCGTAGTCGTGGCCGTTGCCCCACACGTCGTAGGTGGTGCAGTAGGCGAGGTTCGAGCCGGTGGGCACGGTGACGTTCGTGTTGGCCGAGACGCTGCCCATGTTCCACACGTCGCGTCCGAGCTGGTAGGCCACGTGCGGGTAGGACTTGACGCCGCCGGTGTTCGGGTGGTCGGCCCACACCCCCCAGTTCGAGTACGAGTTCGCCCAGATGGACTGGTAGCCGGCGCCGGAGCCCCAGACGTGGTTGTTGACCGTGTACGCGCCGTCGGTCCACTTCCCCCAATCGTCATCGGTGGACCAGACGGCGGCTTGCGCGGGTGACTGGAGGGCGCCGACGGCGCCCGCGGCGGCTACGGGTGCGGCCAGTGCCGCGGTGAGGAGGGACCTGCGTCGCATGGAGGACTCGCCTTTCTCAGGTGACCGTTTGACATCCATACATCCTTGAATGTCGATGTGTTGATTAAATCATGCAACAAAGTCGATGTCCATGGCCGCGCGACCGATGATCTCCAGATGATCCGTTCAAGCTGCCTTGTATGAAGACCTGCGCCGAATCCACAGCGCTTCGCGTGCCGCTCACTTGATTCCGATCGTTGACAAACTTGGCGACCACTGCGTCCGGCAATCGGCAGAGAGAAAGCCGCCCCGCGTGCTGCGGGGCGGCTTTCGCGTTGCGGTCCTAGTGGAGGCGCAGCAGCGCCGCACCGTGCGGCCGGAGCCGCACCTTGAGGTGGTCGCCGGCGGCGAGGTCCGCGCGGTTCCAGCAGTCGCGGACCCGCTCGGGGCCGGCGAGGCCCAGGGCCGACCACGGCAGTTCCAGTTCGACGTCCGCCTCGCCGCGGTTGAAGAGGGCGGCGAACGCGCCGTCCTCGGAGGCCCACGCCAGGAGGTCGCCCTCGCGCCAGACCTCGCGGGCCCCGACCGGGTGGCGGAGGGAGGCGAGGACCTCGGGATCGGTGAGCAGCTCGATCGTCTCCGGGCTGGAACTCGGCAGGTCGGCGCCGACCATGAGCGGGGAGCGGGCGATGCACCACAGCGTGAGCATCGTCCGCTGCTCGTCCAGGGTCAGCAGGCTTTCGCGCGGCTCGCCGACCTCCGCGCGAAGACCCATGCGGCCCAAGGGGAGCATGTCCGCGTCCGGCCAGTGGCCCGGGCCCGCGTGGGGCGCCCAGTCGCGGAGCAGGTCGAACTGGCCGTCCACATCGCGCCAACGGTCCCACAGGTCGCCCGAGATCCGCCACAGATGGGAGTGGGCCTTGAGGTGCTCGGCGTGGTCGATGGGGAGCCCCACGCCCGGCGAGAGGCTGAGCACCATGTCGCGGCCCGAGCGGTCGATCGCGCGCCGCAGCGCCTCGATCTCGTCGGCCCAGTACGGGCCGATCATGTCGTCGGCTTTCACATAGTCCACACCCCAGTCCGCGAACTGGCGGGCGAGCGCGTCGTAGTACGCCTGGCCGCCGGGGTGGGAGTGGTCGATGCCCCAGTTGTCGTCGTTCCAGGCGCACGGGCGGTCTTCGTCGGCGATCTGCGACGCCGTGTAGGGGGTCCCCTTGATCGGCGCGTCGGCGGCGACGGCCTGGCGCGGGACGCCCCGGAGGATGTGGACGCCGAACTTCAGGCCCAGGGAGTGGATGTGGTCGGCGAGCGGCTTGAACCCGGCCCCGCCCGCGGCCGAGGGGAACCGGTTCGGCGCGGGCTGCGGGAGACCGTGCTCGTCGAGGACGAGCTCGGCGCCGGGGTTGTAGCCCCCGGCGCGCGCTTTCGGCTCGTACCACTGGATGTCGACCACGACGTACTCCCAGCCGTGCTCGGCCATGTGCTCGGCGATGAACTCGGCGTTCGCGCGCGTCTCGGCCTCGGTGACCGAGCTGCCGAACACGTCCCACGAATTCCAGCCCATCGGCGGGACGGCGGCGAGTGGACTCACTGGTGCTCCTTGGGTTCGGGCCGCCTGCGCGGCCGCGGGGTCGGCGGTCATACCGTGCCGACGAGGTCGGCGAGCGCGCCGTCTCGGACGAACACGGGGATGCGTTCGAGCGGGGCGTCGGCCGTGATCCATCGGCCGCCTTCGTGCGCGGCGCCGGTGTGGAGGTCGGTCCAGGTCGCACCCTGCGGGAGGTAGACGCGCCGCTCGGTCGCGCCGGGCTCGACCACGGGCGCCACGAGCAGGTCGGGGCCGTACAGGTACTGGTCGGCGAGGTCCCAGCAGGTCGCGTCGGCGGGGAACTCGTGGAAGACGCCGCGCATGACCGGCTGGCCCGACTCGTGGGCCTCGGCCATGAGGCGGCGGGTGTAGGGGCGCAGGGCCTCGCGGAAGTGCACGTAGCGCGAGAGGATCGCGTAGACGTCCTCGCCGTAGCTCCACAGCTCGTTGGGCGCGCCGGAGGCGCAGCGGCCCGAGCCGTCGGCCGCGGTGACCGGCTCGCTCGGCTGGCGGTCGCCGTGCATGCGCATGACCGGGCAGAACGCGCCGAACTGGAACCAGCGCACCAGGAGCTCCCGGAAGCCCGGGTCGCCGACGTCGCCGCCGCCGAATCCGCCGATGTCGGTGGTGAACCACGGGATCCCGGCCACGCCCATGTGGACGCCGGAGGTGATCTGGCGGCGGAAGTCGGTCCAGCCGGAGTGGATGTCGCCCGACCACACCAGCGCCCCGAACCGCTGGGACCCGGCCCACGCGCAGCGGACCAGGTTGACGACCTCCTCCTGCCCGGCCTCGCGCTGGCCCTCGTAGAACATGCGGGAGAACGCCTGCGGGTAGAGGTTGCCGACCTGGGAGGCGGGCCCGGCGTGGAACCGGTAGACGTCCCAGTCGTAGACGCCGAACTCCGGCTCGGCCTCGTCGAGCCAGAAGATCTTGACGCCCAGGTCGTGGTAGTTGCGCTTGACGATCTCCCAGGCGCGTTCGCGGGCGCGGGGGTTCGTCGGGTCGAGGAACATGCTCGGACCGAGGAACCCCATCTGGACGGCGTTCCCGCGCTCGGTGCGGACGAGCAGGCCGTCCTTCTTGAACTCGGCGAAGTTCTCTGACTCCAGCGAGACCTGCGGCCACACCGAGACCATGAGCTCGACGCCGAGGTCCTTGAGTTCGGCGACCATGGCGGCCGGGTCGGGCCAGAACTCCTCCTCGAAGCGGAAGTCGCCCATCTTGGGCCAGTGGAAGAAGTCGGCGACGATGACGTCGAGCGGCAGGCCGCGGCGCTTGTGCTCGCGGGCGACCTCCAGGAGCTGCTCCTGGTTCCAGTACCGGAGCTTGCACTGCCAGTACCCGAGCCCGTACTCGGGCATCATCGGGGCGTGGCCGGTCGCGTCCGCGTAGGCGGCGGTGATCTGCGCGGGGGTGTCGCCCGCGGTGATCCAGTAGTCGAGCTGCCCGCACGCCTCGGCGGTCCACTCGGTGCGGTTGGCGCCGAAGGTGGCGGTGCCGATCGCGGGGTTGTGCCACAGGAACCCGTACCCGGCGCTGGAGAGGACGAACGGGACGCTCGCCTGCGAGTTGCGCTGCGCCAGTTCGAAGGTGGAGCCCTTGAGGTCGAGGATCGCCTCCTGGTACAGGCCCATGCCGTACAGCTTCTCCCCCGGGGCGGGCGCGAACGAGGCGCGGAGGCGGTGCGCGCCGCCTGGGAGCGGGCGGTACTCGCGGGCGGTCCGCCGGTGCGCGCCGCCGCCGACCTCTTTGAGGAGGGTGCGCCCCTGCGCGTCGCGGAACTCCAGCGCGCAGTGGAAGGTGTCGTACCCGGCCTGCCAGTTGAACCCGCCCCAAGTGCGGAGCACGGCGGTGATGCCGCCGTTGACGATGGTGGCCGTCGCGCCGTCCACGGTGATCTCGACCGGGGCGGGCTCGGGTTCGAGCAGGGCGAAGTCGGTGTCGGCGACCGTGCCGTCGACGGTGCCGCGCACGCGCAGGGAGTTCGGCCCCCACGCCTGGACCGTCAGCGTCTCGCCGTCGCCGCGCCAGATCACCGCGTCGCCGGTGGTCTCGAATGCGTCCATGTTCAGCAGTTCCTCTTCTCGACAGGGGCCGCCGGAGCGAGCGGCGAACTCGCGGTCGCGCCCGGCCGGGGAAGCGGCCGCGGATGAGGATCGCACACATCGGGACGATGCGCAATCGTTTGATCATCGATTTTCGGAGCAGCCTCGCGGCGCTCCGAGCGCCGCGCGGCGCCCCGTCGGCTCAGGCGCGCGGGGGCGCCGTGGACTCTCGCACCACGAGCTGGGGTTTGACCACTGAGGACCGCAGGTCCTCCTTGCCTTGGAGCCGCTGGGACAGCAGGTCGAACGCGCGGGCGCCGAGGTCCTCGAAATCCTGCTCGACCGTCGTCAGGGACGGGCGCCAGAGCGAAACGAGGGGCTGGCCGTCGAATCCGGCGACGGAGACGTCGCCGGGGACGTCGAGGCCGCGGTCGGCCAGGGCCCGCATCACTCCCAGGGCGATCTCGTCGTTCCCGCAGAAGACCGCGGTCACGTCGTCGCGGCCGGCGATCCGCTCGCCCCAGCGGTAGCCCGACAGGGCGTCCCACTCGGAGTCCATCACGGCGGGGACCTCCGCACCGGCGTCCTGGAGCGCGGCACGCCAGCCCTCGGTGCGGCCCGACGTCTTCCCGCCGGTGGGCCCGGCGATGTGGTGCACGGTGCGATGCCCTTGCCGGAGCAGGTATTCGGTGACCTGGCGGCCCCCCGCGGCCTCGTCGATCAGCGCGGCCAGGGAGCCGTCCGCACGCTCCGATTCGCCTCCGGCGGCGACGACGGGGAGGGACGCGGGCAGGGCCCGCGACGCCTTGATGCCGGCCTGCCGGAACTCCAGTACGATCACGCCGCCGATCGGCTGCGACAGGGCCAGGTCGACCGCGCGCATCACCGACTCGTCCTCGTCCGATGCCACGATGGTTATCGAGACCGACATCCCCGCCCGCTGGGCGGCGGTCTCGACGCCGCCGAGCGTGTTCGCATAGCCGTAGGCCGACGTCGTGCCCTCCGCGATGATGGAGATCAGGGTCGGCTGGCTGAGCCGCAGCGACCGGGCGGCGCTGTTCGGGCGGTAGCCGAGCTGCTTCACCGCCGCGTGGACCCGCTGGGCCAGGTCCGGGGCGACGTTCTTGGTTCCGTTCAGCACTCGGGAGACGGTTGGCACGGAGACCCCCGCCGACTTCGCGACATCGGCGAGGACGGGGGCGCGGTACGACTTCGGGGAGTCCATGGCATCGAGGATACGAGACGCCCGGGACCGGCGACACCCAGGATGCCGTACTGAGATAATCGTTTTCTCACATGCTAGGCCGCATCAAGATCATTTTTCGGCAAGCGCTCGCAACAATGAGTGCCGATTGTAGTGCGGATATGCGAACGCGCCCTCGCGAGCAGCGTCGGTCCCCGCCTTGGTCGAGGACGCGATTATTGACCGGCGTCGATCGTGTTGATAACCTTCTCTCGATGGCGGCCCCTCGGAGGCCGACCAATTCCGGCACCTTGCGGCCTCTCCCGCCGTTCAGCGCAGTGCCGTCCAACTCAGGGCCATCACTAGGAGGACCCCTCATGGTCGAATTCTCACGCCGCAAGTTCCTCGGGGCGGTCGGCGCCGCCGGAGCGGCGGCCGCGGCGGGCGCCACCGGCGCCTGTTCCGGCGACAGCGCGGGCGGCGCCACGGGCGGCGACTACGACATGCCGACCTACCAGCCCGCGCCCGAACTCGACGTGCAGCCGTACTACGCGACCGACACCCCCGGAATGCTCGACGTCTACACCGAGTACCCGAAGACCTACTTCAAGTCCGTCAGCCGCGAGCCGGGCTCGGGCGGCAAGGTCACCTGCTTCCAGCTCACCTGGGGCGACCCCTCCAAGCCCCTCGACGAGAACCCGTACTGGCAGGAGCTCAACGAGCGCATCGGCGCCAGCTACGAGCCGCAGTTCGTGCCTCAGCCGGTGTTCTACGAGAAGTTCGCGACGATGCTCGCCTCCGGCGAGGTCCCGGACCTGGTGTTCATGGACGACCAGAAGGCCGTCAGCCTCCAGGGCATCCGCGACGGGGCCTTCGCGGACCTGTCGGAGGTCTTCTCGGGCGACAAGATCCTCAAGTGGCCCAACCTGGCCGCGCGCAAGGAGGAGATCTGGAGGGCCGGCCTCAAGGACGGCCGGATCTTCCAGGTCCCGTCCGTCGGCGCGGCGCTGACGAACATCCCCACGATGCGCACCGACCTGGTCGACCAGACCTCGATCGGCCGCGCCCCCAAGGACGCCGACGAGCTGTTCACCATGCTCAAGGAGGTCTCCGCGCTCGGCACGGGCCCCGGCGGCCAGAAGGTCTACGGCCTCAACAGGTACGACCCCTTCCCCGGGACCGCGGCGATGTTCCACCGCCTGTTCAAGGTCGGCCCCGAGTGGCAGCTCAACGGCGACGGCGACCTGGTCCACCTGATCGAGACCGAGAACTACAGGCTCATGCTCGAATGGCTCGCCCGCGCCTGGGCCGAGGGCATCTTCGACCCGATCTCCATGACCCCCACCGCGACCGACATCGTCTCCGGCGCCGCGATCCGCTACGACGCGGTCTGGGGCGCCACCAGCGCGACCGGGCTCTCCCAGTGGGAGGCCGACCTGCCGGGCGCGAAGTACGACTTCTTCGACATGCCCGGCTTCGACGGGTCGGCCCAGCTCGCCGTGCGGAACATCCCCTACGGCAAGTCCACCTGCGTGTCCGCCAAGGTCGCCGAGGACGAGGACCGGCTCACCGAGGTCCTCAACGTGCTCGACTACTTCTGCGCGCCGTTCGGCTCCGAGGAGAGCCTGTTCGTCAACTCGGGGCAGGAGGGCCGCCACTTCGACTTCGACGAGAACGGCATCCCGATCCCCAACCCGGAGTACGCGACCGAGCTGGGCGTCCAGTACGTCGGCGTCCCGGGCGACAGCGGCGGGTACCAGGTGCACCCGAACGCGCTCCCGTGGGTCGACTCCTTCGTCACCGCCATGGAGTCGCTCGCGCAGAACTCGATCGACCGGCCCCTGACCGGCCTTGAGAGCGCCTCGCAGACCTTCATCACGAAGGGCGCCCAGCTCAAGCAGTCGTGGACCGACTTCGAGAACGGGGTCATCACGGGCCGCGAGAGCATCGGCGACCTGGAGTCCTTCGTCTCCAACTACATGTCGCAGGGCGGCACCCAGGTCCGCGATGAATACGCCCAGGCGCTCAAGGACGCGTCCGAGTGAGCGTGAACATCGCCGCACGCCCCGAGACCCGCGCCAAGCGGGCCTCGGGGCCTTCCCCTGCCCCCCAGCGCGATCGCCGAGGCACACTGCGCCAGCGGATCTGGCGCGAGCGGTGGACCTACACGTTCATCGTCCCCGGCGCGCTGTTCTTCCTGGTGTTCGCGTACGCGCCGATGGCCGGCAACGTGGTCGCGTTCCAGCAGTACTCGCCGTTCCGCGGGTTCGCGGGCTCGCCGTTCATCGGCTTCGCGAACTTCACCGTCCTGTTCCAGGACCCGGCCATCCTCCAGGCGCTGGAGAACACCCTCGTCATCGCGGTGCTCCAGCTCGTCTTCGCCTTCCCCGCGCCGATCGCGCTCGCGCTGCTGCTGAACTCGCTGATCTCCGACCGTCTCAAGCGCATGGTCCAGACCGTCGTCTACCTGCCGTACTTCCTGTCGTGGGTCATCGTCATCTCCGTGTGGCAGCAGGTCCTCGGCGGCGGCGGGCTCATCGCGGGGCTCCTCGACGGCTGGGGCGCCTCCGGGTTCGACGCGATGACGAACGCCGACACCTTCAAGCTCCTCGTCGTCGCCCAGAACATCTGGAAGGACTCCGGCTGGGGCACGATCATCTTCTTCGCGGCGATCGCTGGGATTCCGAACGAGCGGTACGAGGCCGCGGCGATCGACGGCGCGACGCCCTGGCAGCGGACCTGGCACATCACGCTCCCGGCGCTCGTCCCGGTCGCGACCCTGCTCTTGATCCTCAACATCGGGTCGATCCTCACGGTCGGCTTCGAGCAACTGCTCCTTCAGCAGCCGATGGTGGGCGCCGAAGCCTCCGAGGTCTTGGACACGTTCGTCTACTTCAGAGGCGTGCTCGGCGGCCAGTGGGGCATCGCGACCGCCGCGGGCCTGCTCAAGGGCGTCATCGGCACCATCCTCGTACTGTCCGCGAACCGGGTCGCCAAGCGCCTCGGCGGAGAGGGGATCTTCTAATGGCAACGACTGCTGCACTTCCCGTTCGGCGCAGGCAAGGCGCCGCGCCTTGGATGAAACCGCCCTCGCCGTGGGTTCGCGGAGTGAAGGCCCTGGTGATCACCTTGATCGTGATCACGATGATCTACCCGCTCGTCTACGTCATCGCGATGAGCTTCGCCGCCCCGTCCCAAGCCCGGGCGGGCGTGCTCTTCCCCACCGAGTTCTCCCTCGACGCCTACAGGGCGATCTTCAACGGCGGCACCGTCACCCAGGGCCTCCAGAACTCGCTGTTCATCACCGTCGTGGGCACCGTGCTCTCCCTCGCCGCCACCTCGATGCTCGCGTGGGGCCTGGCGCGAACGCGGCAGGTCCCGGGCGCGAAGTTCGTCCTCGTGATGATCCTCGCGACGATGTTCTTCAGCGCCGGGATCATCCCCAACTTCATGCTCATCAAATACCTGGGCCTCCTGGACTCCACCTGGTCGCTCATCATCCCCGGCCTCATCTCGGCCTTCAACATGATCGTCATCAGGAACTTCTTCCAGGGCCTCCCCGAGGAACTCATCGAAGCCGCAAGGATCGACGGCGCGGGCGAATGGCGGATCTTCCTCCAGATCGTCCTGCCGCTGTCCAAGCCGGTGCTCGCGGTGATGGGCCTGTTCTACGCCGTCGGCTACTGGAACACCTACTTCAACGCCCTGCTCTACATCAACGACTCCGAGAAGTGGCCGATCCAGGTCGTCCTCCAGCAGTACGTCCTCGCGGGAGTGCAGATCCCCGGCGCGATCGTCTCACCGGACCAGCCCCCGCCGCCGGGCGTCACGCTCCAGATGGCGGTGATCGTCCTGGCGACCGTCCCCATCCTGGTGGTCTACCCGTTCCTCCAGCGGTACTTCACCTCCGGCGTCCTCACCGGAGCCATCAAGGGCTGAACGGCGAGACACCGAGGGGCCGAGCGGGTTCGCGCTCGGCCCCTTCGCATCTCACCGCGTCAGACCCGGATCAGCCGCCAGCGCTGCGGGACGGAGCCCTTGTTCGGCCACTGGATCACGATGTCGCCGTCGGCTTCCTTGTTGCCGTTGTCGAGCAGCATGCCGGAGCGTTCGCAGGTGAGGGTGACCGCGCCGCCGCCCACGTCGGCGAGCTTCCACCGCTGGCTGGTGCTGCCGTTGTCGGTCCACTGCTTGACCTGCGTGCCCTCGGCGGTGGAGGCGCCGTTGTCGAGCGCCTTGCCCGACTGCTCGCAGACGAGCTTGTGGTGGCCGCCGCCGACGTCGGTGATCTTCCAGCGCTGCTGGGTGCCGGTGCTCTCGGCCCACTGGATCACGGGCTTCCCGTCGACCGTGGAACGGCCGTTCTCCAGGAACTTCCCGGAGCGCTCGCACATCAGGAGGTAGGTGCTGCCGGAGACGACCGCGGGGGTGGAGCGCAGGTGCGCGAGGGTGCCCCAGCCGAGGGCGTCGAAGCCGCCGGAGTTCCCGCCGTAGTCGCCGCCGCCGCCTTCGGGGCGTGCGAGGGCGGCCATGCGCGCCGTGTACGGCATTCGGAGGCCGCGGCGGACGCTGTAGTGGTTGTAGACGAGTTCCCAGACCGGCCGGATCTGGCCGCGCCCGCCCGCGGAGACGGCGGTGTGCTCGATGCCGTCGCAGTTGCGGTAGGTCGCGAACGGCACGTCGTAGCCGAGGTTGTAGCGGGCGACGTACTCGGCGGCCTTCGCGAAGGCGCTGTCGCGGGCCGAGTACAGGTCGATGCCCTGGTTCCAGGCCATCTCCATGAAGGCGCCCATGAGGCCGATGCCCATGATGGAGTGCGCCTGGTCGCGGCCGGACTCCTGCCATTGGGCGAGGTCGCCGTGGACGAACGGGATCGCGTTGTCGACGGCCCCGGCGCCGACGCCGTTCCAGAAGTAGTCCACCGCTTCGTCGATCTGGGACTGGTCGTCGCGCAGGATGCCGATCGCGAGGATCGAGACCATGTTGCAGAGGTCCCAGTTGGCCCAGTAGTGGGTGTCGCAGGTGCCGTTGTGCCGCACCAGGAAGTCGCTGTTGAGCGGGTAGAAGACGTCGTTCATCATGGCCTGGAAGCGGGCCAGGTCGAAGCCCGGGTAGCCGCGGAGGCTCTCGCCTGCGACGGCGAACTGGTACCCGTAGATGCCCGAGGCGAGGCGCGATTCCGAAGGGCCGGTGTGGATCGACTCCAGGGTCTGCGACCACGCGTTGCAGATGTCGCGCGCGGTGTCGCCGTTGGCGGCGGTGCCCGCGATCTTCCAGCGCAGCGCGTTCTGGTAGGCCGCGTGGACGTCGTTGTACAGCACCCAGTAGTTCTCGGGCGTGTCGGTGCTGCCGCGCACGACTTGGGCGAGCGGCTTGGGCTCCCAGGTGCTCTGCGAGTGGCCGTTGGCGACCAGTTTGTCCCAGCCCTGCTTCCAGGGCGCGGCGCCGGCATCGACCTTGGCTTTCATGCGGTCGAAGTCGGCTTGGACGTGGAGGGTGCCCGGATGTGCGAACGCGAGGGCGTCGGCGTGGTCGGGCTGCTGGGCTTGCGCGACGGCGAGGCCGCCGGTTCCGGTGGCGGCCAGGGCGCTCGCGGCTGCGGCGCCCCTGAGGAGGTGCCGTCGCCTGAATCGGGCGCCGCCGGTGTGATCGTCGCTCATGGTGCTCCTTCGACTGTCGTTGGCGAGGGGCGGACAGCGGGATCGCGAACCGGATCGGATAACGCTATCCCGCTCAGTTCAAGATAAGGTTATCATCCATGTATGTCAATATCCATGGATACAAATTCCGCATCGAGCTACGACGAAACGGCTCACAGATCCGTTGTCGATGCGGGAATCCGAGATCCTGAGGGCTGGACTCCTGTCTCGACAAGGACCCCTGGAACCAGTAGTTTAGAAATCGTTATCCCGCTCCAGACCGACCAAGGACACCGCATGACCGACCGCATCCCGGGGCTGTTCGCGATGGACCCCGTCTACCTCCCGAAGCTGTTCCCCGAGCCGTACATGACCCGCCTCCGCACCGTCCTCGACATCAACCCCGCCTTCGTCGCCCGCGACTTCGCCGACGACCGGACGGCGGCCGCGCTCGCGCGCGCCGAGGTGGTCGTCACCGGGTGGGGCGCTCCGCGGCTCGATCCCCCGGCGCTCGCCGCCGCGGGCAAGCTGCGCGCCGTGCTCCACGCCGCCGGCAGCGTCCAGTGGGTCGACCGCGCCGCCTACGAGCGCGGGATCGCCGTCGTCTCGGCGCAGTCGGCCAACGCCGTGCCGGTCGCCGAGTACACGCTCGGGATGATCCTCTTGGCGGGCAAGGACCTCTTCGGCCTGCGCGAGCGGTTCCGCACCGAACGCGGCTTCGTGATCGGCGAGGACCACGGCGCGACCGGCAACTTCGGGCGCACGGTGGGCCTCATCGGGGCCTCGCGGATCGGACGCCTCGTCATCGAGCTGCTGCGCCCCTTCGACTTCGCGGTGCTGCTGGCCGATCCGCACGTGGACGCCGAGGAGGCGGCCCGGCTCGGCGTGCGCCTGGTCGGCGTCGACACGCTCGTGTCCGAATCGGACATCGTCTCGGTCCACGCCCCCGACCTGCCCGAGACGCGGCGGCTCCTCGACGCCGAGCGGCTGGCGGCGATGAAGGACGGCGCGGTGCTCGTCAACACCGCGCGCGGCGCCCTGGTCGACACCGACGCGCTCGTCGCCGAGCTGGCGACCGGGCGGATCTCGGCGATCGTCGACGTCACCGATCCCGAGCCGCTGCCGGCCGCCTCGCCGCTGTTCGACCTGCCGAACCTGTTCCTCACCCCGCATGTGGCGGGGTCGCAGGGGAACGAGCTGGCCCGCATGGGGCGGCTCATCGTCGAGGAGGCCGAGCGGCTGGCCGCGGGCGAGCCGCTGCGGCATGCCGCCGACCCCGGCCTCCTCTCGATCCAGGCCTGAGACCGCACCGCCCCGCCGCGCGAGCGCGCGGCGGGGCGGGCGGCCGAGACGGTCTTTGGTTATGCGAGGTCGCCGAAGAACTGGACTTCGGCGAGGTTGCCGCTCCAGGCTCCCGCGTTGTAGATGCGGAAGTACCGGTAGTGGTCGTCGCCGGTGGCGGGGCGCTGGAGCCAGGTGTTCGCGGCGCCGCCGGTGAGCGCCGCCGTCAGGTCGGTCCAGGTGGTCCCGTCGTCAGAGCCCTGCACGATCGTGCCGTTGGCCCGCGTCGGGTGCGAGGCCCGCGGCAGGAAGTACACCTCCTCCAGATGCGCTTCGGCTCCCGCGCCGAAGTCGACGGTGTAGTACGAAGCGGTGCCGGTGTTGAGGTCGCCCGCGGTGTTCGCGTCGCCGTCGAAGAGCAGGTATCCGACCTGGTCCGCGGGCAGCCCGTTCCCGGGCCACTGCCTGGCGGAGGCGGTCACGGTGGCGAGCTCCGCCACATCGATCCGCTGGTCGCGGTTGCCGCCCACGAACAGCGCGGAGCCGTCGGTGGTGCCGTAGAAGCTCGGGCCTGGTTCGCCGTCTTCGATGTAGTCGGCGGCGAACGTGACCGGTCCGGGCTCGACGCCGTCGAGGACGACCGGGGCGGTCCAGTTGACGCCGTCCTCCGAGGCGGCCTCCGCGGTCACCCCCATGACGTTCACCGACAGGGAGTCGACCGGCTTCCTCGTGGTGACGGTGGCGGTCACGGTGTCGCCCACGGCGACCTTGCCCGCCACCGCGTCGTCGGAGGCGATGGAGGCCGACGCGATCTGGTTGCCGATCTCGTGGCGCTCGCCCCAGATGTGGAACTCGGTCATCTCGAACCCGCCGACGATGCGCCCGTAGAGGACGTCGGGCAGCGGTTCGAGCATCTGGATCTTGAAGAACCGGAACTGGTCGTCCTGGAACTCCGGGTCCACTTCGAGGGTGTTGAAGTCCTGGGTGAACTCCGTGACCCCCGGCGTGATCCGGGTCCACTCCGCACCGTCGTTCGAGGCGTACACCGTCGAGTTGGCGAGCCGGTCGGCGAAGATGTTGCTCTGGAAGCCGAACTCGGTCGCCGACACGCGGAAGTCCGCGCCGAAGTCGAAGGTGTGCGAGAGGTTCACCGACTGGCCCCAGTAGGTGCCGGTCTGGTTGTCGCCGTCGACCAGGGCCGTGGCGCGGTCCGCCGCGTTCGAGAATTCAAGGAGCCCCGGATAGTCGAGGCTGCCGTCCGACTCGGACTCCGGCGAGATCAGCCGCAGCCCGTCGACGGCCGCGAGGAGCCCGGCCAGCGCGGCGAGGTACTCCACGTCGGTGCCGTGCTTGCGCGCGTCCTCGGCGGTCTCGCGGGCGGCGGTGAATGCCGCTGCGGTCGCGGACTCGTAGCCGTCGTCGAGGTCGATGCCTTCCTCGACGGACTTCAGGGCCTTGCGGCGGTTCTTGGCGATGTCGAACGTCACGGAGCGGGCTGTGGAGCTGGTGCCGTCGTCGGCGGCGACGGTCACGGTCCACGTGCCCGACTCCTCAGGGGCCCAGGTGAACGCGCCCGTGTCGGGGTCGAGTTCGGCGCCCTCGGGGAGCCCGGTCGCGCTGTACGCCGTCCCTTCGGCGGCGGTCGCCGCGAAGTCCGCGGTGACCTCCGCGCCGGTCCAGCCGGTGATGCGGTCGGCCGCGTCCTCGGGGAAGACCGGCCCGTCGAGTTCGGCCGCGGCGTTGATGTTGATGTGGTCGATGTCGACCGTGCCGCCCTCGGCCGCGATGAACAGGATGTTGTCCATGGGCCCGTCGGTCGTGACGTAGCGCCATTCGCCGCCGGTATCCGGGATGGTCACCGGGTAGACGCGGTGGATGGACTGGCCGTTCCTCTGGGTGCGCAGGTTGAGCACGGCGTCGTCCTCGGTGCGGACGAGGAGGCCCAGCTGCTGCTGGTTGGTGGCGCCGCTGAGGTAGGCGATCTCCGAGCCGTCGGCCAGGCTCACGTAGCCGTCGCCGGCCTCGACGTCACCGGAGAGGTGCGTGTAGCGCTGCTCGACTTCGAGGAGGGTCGGGTCGCCCGGCGGGGTCGCCGTCTCCCCGGCAGCCTCGGCGGGCGCGAACAGCCACGAGTCGCCACCGCCGTCGTGGCCCTCCCAGCCGATCCTGGGGCGCTTGGCGTAGGCCTCGGCGAAGTAGGGCGCGATCTCCTCGACGTCGAGGCCGCGCTCGAACTTGTAGTGGTAGTAGAACTCCCAGAACGAGGCGGTCGCGTACCGGCCGCGGTAGCCGTCGGCGATGTGGTCGTAGGTGTCGCGGATCGTGCCGTCGGGCGAGATCGCGTATCCCACGGGGGTCCACTCGGTGTCGTAGCCGAGCATGTACTGCCAGAAGTAGTCGGCGGCCTTGAGGAGGCGGTCGTCGAGGAACTCGTAGGGGCCCACCGCGTCATCGGCGGTCGAGACGGTGCCGTCGACCGGGTCGATCTCGGTGCCCTGGGACATGAGCATCCGCGACAGGGCTGCGAAGTTCGTGAGGTTGCCGCCGCCGTGCGCCTGGTCGCGGCCCATCTCGACGAGCTGGACGTGCGGGTCGTCGATGGGTTCGCCGGTCTTG
This sequence comes from Glycomyces mayteni, assembly GCF_042428885.1. NCBI lineage: Bacteria > Bacillati > Actinomycetota > Actinomycetes > Glycomycetales > Glycomycetaceae > Glycomyces > Glycomyces mayteni. The sequence goes on along the minus strand of NZ_JBHMBP010000002.1, from coordinate 855,685 downwards.
TCGTTCGTGTCGATCCAGCGGGCCAGCCGGGAGAGGGAGCCGTTGAAGCCCTCGTCCTGGGCGGACTCGTTGACGGTGAACCACTCGACCTTCTCCTCGTACAGGTCGGTGTCGTCCATGAAGATCGCCCCGGCCATGGAGCCCAGCAGCGGGTAGTTGTGCTGGTTCATGAAGTGGTCCGGCGAGGACATGAAGGTCGCGATGGACGGCTCGATGAGGTTGGCGGTCAGCGCCTGCGTGTCGGCCTCGGTCCACGGGAACGCCTCGTCCTCGCCGCAGCTGGTGTAGCGCAGCAGCTCGGCGGCGGAGGCCATGCGGAAGAGCGGCACGCCGGTGTAGATGTGGGAGTCCGTGTGGTACTCGTACTGCGCGGGGTCCATCTGCGCCCAGTTGCGGAGGATGTGCCGCGCGTTCTCGCGGTGGACCTCCTTCCCGGTGAGCACGTACATGACCGCCTGGGCGTAGGCCTTCTCGCCGTCGGCGACGAACATGCCCTTCGTGCCCGCGTTGAAGGCGGTCGAGCGGGGCTTGGTCGGGTCGGACCCGGCGTTGGACGGGTTGACGTTCTCCCCTGCGGAAGCGGAGTTCCGCAGGTCCTCGAACCCGGAGGCCCACGGCTCGGCGCCGGCCGCGAGCTGGGCGCGCACGTTCTCGATGATCGGCTCGGTGAGCCCGATGCCGGGGTGGGTGAAGCCCGCTTCGCTGGTGGTGGACTCGATCTGCACCTCGCAGGTGCCGAGGTCCTGTGCGGCGGCGGGTTCGGCTGCGGCGGAGGAGAACTGGAGCAGGCCCAGCGACAGCGCGAGGGCCGCCGTCAGGGCGAGGGCCCGCCTGGGGACGTTGGAGGGGTCGCGAAGCGCGACCTGGAGTCGACGCATTGTCGTCACCTTCTTCATTGAGGGCTGGTGTTCGCGGATGACGTTCCCGACCGGGGTTCGCGCGGCGCTCCGCCCGGATGAGAAACCGTTATCCATCGCGGGATAACGATATCTACATATCCACCGATACGCAAGTGCGGGCGCGACACTGCGCGCCCGCACGTACCGGTTCCGAGGGCCGCGCTGTCATGGGCGGCAAGTGTTCTCAGTGCTCAGAGTCGAAATCGACGGCTCCAGGCAGCTCCGGACGACCTCGGCGAAGTCGTGATCCGGTATGGGAAATCGATCTCTCGACGTGTCAGAGGGCCAGGCGCAGTTCGGCGCCGGTGTACTCTCCTTCCGCCTGCGCGGGCGCGTCGTCTCGCCAGCCCGCGCCCGGTGTCGCGAGCCGGACCCGGACGCGGCGCCGCTCCGGCATCCCGGGGTAGGCCCCGTCGGGTGCGGCGATCGTCAGGGTGCGTTCGGTGTCGTTCCAGCGCATGCCGATCCATGCGCGGGCGCCGTCCTCGTAGCCCCAGCCGTCGGCCTCGTCCTCGTAGAGCGCGAACTCGCCGTCGGCGCCAGGGAAGACCACGACGTCGAGGTCGCCGGGGCCCCCGTCCGGCACGGCCGTCGGCACGATCGCGCCCGCGCGGGCGAAGACCGGGATGGTCGCCAGCGGGGCGGGGGCGTCGATCCACTGCCCGCCCGCGACGCGGTCGCCGCTCCAGCAGTCGGTCCACTCCCCCGCCGGGAGGTACACCGGCCGTGACGCGGGCCGGCCCTCCAGGGGCGTCGAGCCCGGGCCGTGGCGCTGGGGCTCGGTGACCGGGCAGACCATGAGCGAGGGTCCGAAGAGGAACTGGTCCGCGATGCCGAGCGCCGTGGCGTCGTCGGTGAAGTCGAAGGCGAGGGGGCGGATCATGCTCGCACCGTCGAAATAGACCTGGCCCGCGGTCGAGTACAGGTACGGGACCAGCGCCTTGCGGAGCCGCAGGAACGATTCGAGCGCGTCGTAGACCTCCTCGCCCGGCTCGCCGAACCGCCAGATCTCCCGCGGGGTGTCGGTGCCGTGGGCCCGCATCACCGGCAGGAACGCCGCGTACTGGAACCAGCGCAGGAACAGCTCGCGGTAGCCCAGGTCGGCCGCGCCGCCGTCGAAGTCCCCGGCCCAGAACCACTGCTCGCCGCGTTTGACGAAGAAGCCGCCGATGTCGCAGTTCCAGTACGGCTGCCCGGCGGCCGCGAAGTTGAGCCCCTCGGGGATCTGGCCGCGCAGCGCCTCCCAGGTGGCGCTGATGTCGCCCGACCAGGGAACGGTGCCGTACCGCTGCTGCCCGGCCCAGGCCGAGCGGGTCAGGTTGAACACCCGCTTGCCGCTCCCGCTGGCGCGCTGATGGTCCCAGAATCCCTGGGAGTGCGCGAGCGGGTAGCCGTTCACACGCAGCGGCCCGACCTGCCGTTCGGCGACTTCGACGTTGCGGCGCCAGCGCTCGGCACGGGAGGGCTCGACCTCGCCGTGCCAGTCGTCGTCGAAGGGCTCGGAGCTGTCGGCCCACCAGGCGTCCATGCCGGTCTCCCACAGCCGCCCCGCCTGCTTCCAGAACATGGCCCGGGCTTCGGGGTCGAAGGCGTCGTAGGTGCCGCCGTTGGGCAGCAGCTTCCCGGCGGCGGCGAACTCGCGCTGGTCGTCCCCGTCGCCGCTGAGGTGCGGCCAGACCGAGATCATCAGGCGCGTGCCCATCTCGTGGAGCTCGTCGCACATGGCCTTGGGGTCGGGGAAGCGCTCGGCGTCGAAGGACTTCTGGCCCCACAGCCCCTCGTCCCAGTACTGCCAGTCGAGGACGATGCCTTCGAGCGGCAGGCCGAGCCCGGCGTAGCGGCGGGCCGCGTCGAGCAGTTCCTCCTGGTCCGCATAGCGCTCCTTCGACTGGAGGTAGCCGAACGCCCACCGCGGCGGGATCGGGGCCGCGCCGGTGAGGCGGCGGTAGCCGCGCACCGCGCCCGCCGGGCCGCCGCCCGCGATCACGAAGTACTCCAACCGCTCCACCGCGTCCGCGGCCAGGAACGAGCCCGACTCGTCGTCGTGGAAGTCCATCGCCGAGTAGCCGTTCCACAGCAGGCCCCAGCCGCGCGAGGACACCAGGAACGGCAGCCCGATCTTGAGATTGTGCTGGTAGATCTCCTGGCCGCGGCCCCGGTAGTCGAGGAGCCCGTCTTCGTGCTGGCCGAGTCCGTAGAGCGCTTCGCCGCTGGAGAAGCGCAGGCCCAGCCGCGCCCGGAACCCTTCGTCGGCACGGGGTTCGAGGCTCCTGCCGTCCTCTTGGAACAGCGTTTGGCCCTCGTGGTCGAGCCAGGTGAAGCTGCCGGTGGACAGGTCGATCCGGACCGTGAGCGCATCATCGGATGCGAGGAGCGCGCCCTCGGACTCCCACAGCCGCACCGGGACCGCTTCGCGAACGCGAGACGGGTCGAGCATCGGCCCCTCGTCGAACCCGGGTTCGCCGAGTGCGGCGGGGAGCGCGGCAACCCGCGCGATCCCCGGCGCCTCCCAGGCCAGACGCACTGCCAGGCCGTCGGCCTCCAGCACCGCGCCGTCGGCGCGACGCTCCCACGTTATCGCAGTCAAGACTCGATTCCTTCCGCTCAAGGCCGGTGACAGGCACCGCCGTTTCGTGAACATTCACGGTAGTGAGCTTCGGGACCCGAGTCAAGAAATCGTTATCCTATAGTTTCCGAACAGTCGGTACTGACGCCGACGAGTGCGTCGGGCACGCGAACACCGTCCAACTGGCCGCCGGGCCGGAGCTGCTGCTCCGGCCCGGCGGCTTCTGTGTTGCGCGGGAACGGGTGTGGTTACGAGGCCGTTCCCGTCACCGTGGTGCCGTTCTTGACGACGGTGTAGTCGACCGAGTCGCCGCCCCAGAAGTGGTACGTGATCGTGACGGGCTCGCCGTCCCTGATCGCGTTCACGAACGAGCTCGGCACCGTGATAGTGCCGCCGCTGTAGTTCGGCAGCCAGCTCACGTTCGACTCCTGGAACGGCGTCCAGGAAGCGGGGCCCGCGTTGGAGCCGTCCGCGTAGTGGGCCTCCATCTGCTCGATGTGGTCGCCCTTGAACTGGGTCGGGATGACGAGCGAGTCCGTCCCGGTCGCGTTCGAGAGGACGGGCTGGTCGAAGGAGAGGATGTTGATGCGCCACGGGACGCCCGCGGAGAAGCGGGCCTCGACGGTCGCGTTCGTGCCGTAGGCGCGGTCCCCGGCGAGGCGGGTGAGCGCCGCGGCCTTGATGGTGAGCGTGTCGCCCGAGAGCGTGTAGTCGGTGCCCTCGGCGAGCGGCGTGTCCCGGTGCCACAGGCCCTCGAAGTCGAGGCCGTTGCGGTGCAGCGTCTGCGTCGCGTCGCCGATGGCCCCGGCCTTCTCCAGGTAGATCCGGTCGAAGGACGTGGAGCCCGAGCGGGTGGTCCAGCTGGAGGCGATGCGCTCGGCGAGGTACGCGTCGCGCCATTCGAGGGTGCCCCGGTTGAGGAACTGGCCGGCGTCCCAGATCATCGTCGTGAACTGCTGCTCGCGGGCCTGGAACTGCATGTCCTCGAAGAACTTGATCATCTCGCCGTACTCGACCACTTCGGGGCCTGTGTAGCCGTAGTTGAGGATCGCCCACTCCCCCACGATGACCGGGATGCCGTTCGCCGTGAAGGCGTCGTGCGTCCGCTGGAAGGCGCCCTCCAGGTCCGCCTGGGACACCTCCTCGTAGGTCGGGTAGCCCGCGACGTTCACCGAGAACGGCCAGAACCCGTAGTAGTGGATCGTCGCGCCGACCATGTCGTCGTCCAGGCCCTGGATCATGTCCCTGACCGGGTCGAGGCGCTCCTGCGCGGCGTTGGTGTTCAGCGTCGGCAGGATCAGCAGCCGGTCGGCGTTGCCCCCGCCGGTGCCGCGGACGACGTCGTAGAAGGCCTGGTTGAGCTCCTCGTTGTACGGGTCGCCCGCGTCGTTCTCGGCGCCGGCGAACTGCGGCTCGTTGTTGCTCTCGAAGGACAGCCCCTCGGGGTAGTCCTCGAACCGCTCGGCGATCTGCGTCCACATCGCCTCGAACTTCGCCATCACGTTGTCGTGGTCGTTCGGCAGCTCGTCGAGCCACATCCACGAGTCGTGGTGGAGGTTGAGCATGACCTGGAGGTCGTTCTCCAGGGCCCAGTCCACGACCTGCGCGACGCGCTCCATGCGCTCAGGGGCGATCGTGTAGTCCGGTGCGGGACCGGTGAACTCGTCCCACGTGACCGGCAGGCGGATCGAGTTGTAGCCCTCGGCCTTGTAGGTCTGGAGCAGCTCCTCGGTGATCAACGGGTTGCCCCAGGCGGTCTCCCCGCCCAGCGCGTCGAGCGTGTTCCCGATGTTCACGCCCGGCTCCATCGCCGCGACCTGCTCGGTGGCGCTGTCCCACTCGGCGGGGCCGCCCGTGGGCGTCTCGGTGGGCTCACCGGTGGTGCCGTCGCAGAGGCGGCCGTTGAGGCGGAAGGCGGTCGGGTCGGTGTTCTCGCCGGACCAGGAGCCGGTGAAGCCGAACGAGGCGGAGGCGCCGGTGGCGATCGTCGCGTTGTAGCCGTAGCTCTCGGCCTCGGCGGTCTCGCCCGAGGCGGTGTGCTTCGCGTTCCACATGCTCGTGACGCGCTGGCCGTCGGGCCAGTCCCAGGCGAGGCTCCAGCCGTCGACCGGTTCGCCGAGGTTGGTGACCTCCACGTCGGCGATGAAGCCGCCCGGCCACTCGCCGGTGACCTCGTAGGCGACCTCGCAGCCTTGGGCCGCTTGGGCGCTGACGGCGCCCATGAGGCCCGCCGTCAGCGCGGCGACCGCGGCGGTGGCGATCACGCCGAGGCGCAGCCGCCTTCTGTGGACAATCGTTGGTCTCATGCAGGACTCCTTGCCGGGAGGGGGATGCAGGAACGCGGCCGGGGCCAGAGGCATCGATGTATCGAGATGCCTGGTCCGCTGGAGTACGGTACGCAGACGCGGACGACTTTGTCAACTCATGAAACCAAGAGGGCGCTTTCGAGGGGTCGCCGACCGGCGCGTTATCGATGGCGAGGGCTCGTCCGGGATCGCGCAAACCGCGGCGCGATCCGCATGCGACAGTTGGTTTCTTATCTTGACAAAGAAGGTCGGTGCTGCGCTACCGCCGGAGCGCGGATTCCCTGCCCTGGTCGACGCCGAAGGCCGCCGTCGAGCCCTCGCCCGCCTCACGCCAGGTCGGACATGTCGAGGACGAAGCGGTAGCGCACGTCGCCGTCCTCCAGTCGGGCCAGCGCTTCGTTGACGCGCTTTGACGGGAGGAGCTCGATGTCGGCGGCGATGCCGTGCGCGGCGCAGAACGCCAGCATCGCGGAGGTCCCCTTCATCCCTCCGGTGCCGGAGGAGGTGAGTCTCTTGCGGCCCATCGTGAGTTCGAGGAGGCGCGGGCCGGTCAGCAGCGGGTTCCCCAGGACGGAGAGGGTCCCGTCCAGGTCGAGCAGGCGCAGCAGCGGGGAGAGGTCGTGGTCGGCGGAGATCGTGTCGAGGATGAGGTCGAACCGACCTCGGGCGCGCCGCATCTGGTCGTCGTCGGTGGTGAGGAGGAGTTCCTCGGCGCCGAGGGCGCGGGCGTCGTCGGCCTTGTCGGCGGTGCGGCTGAGGACGGTGACCTCGGCCCCCAGGGCCGCGGCGAGTTTCACGCCCAGGTGGCCGAGGCCGCCGAGGCCCGCGATGGCGACGCGGCTGCCGGGCCCAACGCCCGCCGCCTGGAGCGGCTCCCACATGGTGACGCCCGCGCACATGAGCGGCGCGGCCGCGGCCGGGTCGAGCGCCTCGGGCAGGTGGTGGGCGAACCGTTCGCGGAGGACGTACTCGCGGCTGTAGCCGCCTTTCGTGACGGTCCCGTCGACGCGGTCCTTCCCGCCGTAGGTGCTGACGGGCCCGAGGTGGCAATAGTTCTCCTGCCCGATCAGGCACATGGCGCACTCGCCGCACGAGTCGACGAGCGTGCCGACGGCCACGGGGTCCCCCACCGCGAAGCGGGTGACGGCCGGGCCCGTGGCGGTGACGGTTCCGGTGAACTCGTGGCCGGGGACGAGCCCGCCGCCGTCGGTGATGTGCGGGGTGGCGCCGTGGATCGCGTGGAGGTCGCTGTGGCAGACGCCGCAGTAGGCGATCTGGACCGCGATGTCGTCGGTGCGGAGACCGCGGCGGTCGATCACGGTCTGCCGCAGCTCGGCGCTGCCGTCCGACTGCTGCCATGCGGGGGTGCTGGTACTCATCGATGCCTCCAAAAAAGAACAACTGGTCTGTCTTTATCGAAGCTAGCCCGCGTGCGCGCGAAAGTCAAACCGACTGGTCTTTCTGGTACCGTGTGCGCATGTCAGCGCCCCCGATGCCCACCACCGCGCGCGGGATCGCCACGCGCCGCCGGATCCTCGACGCCGCCGCCGCCGAGTTCGCGCGGGTCGGGATCGCCGGAGCCCGGATGGACCGCATCATCGCCGCGGCCGAGGCCAACAAGGCCCAGCTGTACGCCTACTTCGGGAGCAAGGAGGGCCTGTTCGAGGCCGTCCTCGCCGACCGGGTGGACGCCAGCGCCGACAGCGTGCCCTTCGACGCCGACGACCTGCCCGGGTGGGCGGTGCGACTGTACGACCAGAACCTGCGGCATCCGGAGCTCGTGCGGCTCATCGCCTGGACGAGGCTCGAACGGCGCCCCACCGGGCGGTGGTTCGAAGGCGCGCAGCACGAGTCGAAGCTCGCGGCCGTCGCGGCCGCCCAGGCGGCGGGCCGGCTGCGGGCGGGGGACCCCGTCGACCTGCTCGTCCTCGTCATCGGCATGGCCTCGGCCTGGTCGCCGTCGAGCAGCGTCTACACCGCCACGGCTGAAGAGCCCGAGGACGACCACGACCGCCGCCGCGCACTGCTCGGCGAAGCCGTCGCCCGAGTCGTGGCGCTCTGATCCCCCACGGTTTCCGGTGCGGCACGCGCCCGACGGCGAACCCGTCGCCTACCTCCTCGCCTGCCCAGACTCCCGAACGCATCCGCGACCTGCTCCCCGCGACCGCCCAGCCGCTCGCCCTCAACACCGTCGAGGCGGCCTGATATTCCGACCGTTCGCCTGCCGCAGTGGCGCCTTGGTGGGCTGTCCCGACAGCGTCGTCCGCATCCGGTCCCGGAGCAGCGCGCGGGTCAGGGCGTCCAGGCGCGATGCGGCTCCGGGGTCGAAGGTGGGGTGGCGCAGGTCGATCCTCTGGTCGATGACGAAGGCGCTCAGCGGGTCGCGGGGCGGCCGGTCGACCACCGCAAGGATCGGGGCGATCGCCGCCTCGACCGGCTGCGCGCCCTGCTTCATCGCGTCCACCTGCATTTCGGTGGCGGCGTCGAACTCGCCGGCGAACCCGGTGGTCGTCCCGCCGGGGAAGTGCAGCACGTAGCGGGTGCGGCGCCCCTCGCGCCGCGCGGCGTACGAGACGCCGAGGAGGTCGTTCAGCCTGCCGCCCTGCGACATCGCCGTCCAGCCGTCGTAGCCGCGCTCCAGTTCGAGGTCGTCCCAGCGGACGCCGGGCGGGCCGACCCCCGGGCCCGCCACGTTCACCACGACAGGGGCCTTGGCCCGGTCCATCAAGTCGGCGAGCCCGTATCCGAGCAGGTAGCGGCTCAGATAGTAGAGCGCGAAATGGTGCTCGAACCCCTCTGCGGTGACCGCCCGGCGCGAGCGGAAGTACCTCGCGCACAGCACCAGTGCGTCGAGCGAGTCGCACACGTCCCCGATCGCCGCGATCACCCGCCGGTTCTCGCTGACCAGGCTGAGGTCCGCCGCGATGAACTCGGCGCGCCCTCCCGCCCCGGTCCTGGCGGCGGCGTCGAGGAGCCGCCGCCCCTTCGCGGGATCGGGGGCGACGGCGATGACCCGTGCGCCGCGTTCGAGGCAGGCGCGCGCCAGCGCTTCACCGATGCCCGAGGTGCCCCCGGTGATCACGACCGTCTTCATCGCGAGCCTCCTTCGGGCCGCATCCGGGACGCGAGGGCCAGCGCGAGGGCCGAGACCGCCGCCATGGCCAGGAACGCGTTCGAGTAGGCGGCGCCGTCCCCGCCGGAGTGCAACGGGTTGACCGCTCCGCTCCCGCCCTGTAGGGCCGCGGCCACCAGCACGCCGAACACGGCCGGGCCGGCGCCCGCGCCGAGGAACTGCGCACCTTGGAGGACACCGAGGCCCACCCCGATCTCGTCGGCGCGCAGCGAGCCCGCGGCGGCGCTGATGAGCGGTGTCATCACGAAGATGAAGCCGATGCTCAGCGCGAGGACCCCGGCGGCGGCCGGGACCGCCGAACCGCCGTCCGCGAACGTGGAGAGGAACAGGGCGGACAGGGCCATGACCGCGAGTCCGGCCAGCAGGAGGGGCCTTGCGCCGTGGCGGTCCGTGAGGCGGCCGACCAGCGGGGAGAGTGCGGCGACGGCGGCCCCCGCCGGGATCATGACGAGGGCGCCCTCGCCGGGGGTGAGGCCGTTGACGTCGACGATCAGGACCGGGACGAACACCAGGGCGCCGAGGTTCACGGCCATGGCCAGGAACGCGGTGGCGACCGAGCCGCGGAAGACCCGGTTGGCGAACAGCGCGGGCGGCACGAACGGGTTCGCGACGCCGACGGTGCGCCATGCGAAGAGCGCGAAGGCGACGGCGGCCGCCGCGAGGCTCCCCCAGGACCGGGGCGCGTCGAATCCGGCGGTCTGGCCCTGGGTGATCGCGAACAGCGCCAGTCCGGCGCCGAGCCCGAGGAGGGCGCCGCCGAGGAGATCGAACCGTCCACCGCGCGCGGGGACCCCTCCGGGCAGCACCCGCACCGCCGCGGGCAGCAGCGCCAGGGACGCGGCGAGCATGAGCCAGAACAGCGCCGGCCAGCCGAGGAGCTGGCCGATCCCGCCGCCGACGGCCGGCCCGGCGGCCGTGCCGATCCCCGCGGCGGCGGATACCGCGCCGATGCCCGTGCCGCGCTTGTCGACCGGCATCAGCCGGGTGACGGCGACGATCGCGAGCACGGGGACGGCGGCGGCCCCGGCACCGGTGATCGCCCGTCCGGCCACGAGCAGGGGCAGGTTCGGGGCGAGTGCGCACAGCAGGCTCCCGGCGGCGTAGACCAGGAGCGCGAAGGCGAACAGTCGGCGCAGGCTCACGCGGTCGGAGATGCGCCCGTAGAAGGGGATGCCGATCGCGAACATGAGCAGGAACCCGGTGACGACCCAGGCGAGTTCGGCCTCGGAGGCGCCGAACTGCGCGCCGATCGCGGGGAGCATGAGGTTGACCATGTCGCTTGCGATGACGGTGACGAGCATCGCGGGCATGAGGACCGCCAGCAGGGCGGCCCCGGATCGGGTTCGTTCGGTCGCGGCCGGCGCGGTTGCCATGTCGTCGCTTCCTCCTCGGATCTCTTACCGCAACCATGGTGGTTGCAGTTTGGTGGAAAAGAACGGCGGAGGGCATCCTCCGCCGCAGGTGGTTCAGCGTTGCAGGCCGAGCTCACGCTCCCGGGCCATCACCTGCCGGACCAGGTCGGCGATCGTGGTGCGGCCGAGTCGCTCCTCCATGGCCTGCTCGGCCTCCCGGAACTCGGTCTCCAGCAGGGCCTGGATGTTGCGCCCGACCTCGCACTCGCGGCTCGGCGGATGCGCGTGGCCGACCAGGACCGGCCCGGCCTCGACCGCCGCGTACGCGTCGTACAGCGAGATGTCGCGGGGGGACCGCTCCAGATTCCAGCCGCCGCCGCGCCCTTCGGTCGATCCGACGAGCCCGGCTTCACGCAGGCTCCCCAGCACCCGCCGCACGAGCACCGGGTTGCTCTCCAGGCTGTCGGCGATCTCGGCCGACGTCAGGGTGCGCTCGCTCCAGCGCGCCAGCATCGTGAGCGCGTGGATGGCGACCGCGCTCCTGCTGCTCATGCCCATGTGCCACTCCTGGATCGTCCCGCCGAATCTCAAACCGAAACTATCACAGTTGCAGTAAACGACGGCCGACCCCTGCCGACAGCGCGTCGAACTGCGCCTTGCCTTCCGCGCGCAGCCAGGCGTCGAGGTCCATCAGGCCCGGGTGCAGCTCCCGCAGCCCGGCGATGTCGGCGCGCCAGCCGCCGCGGTGGTTCGCGAACTCGTAGCCCGCCAGGGAGTCCGGGTCCAGGCCGGTGAGCGCCTCGCGCGGGAGGGCCCGGTAGGCGACGGCGACCCCGGTGGCGCGGCTGATCGCGGCGACGACCTGCGGGAGCGTCATCTCGTCCCCCGCGATCTCCAGCGCCCGGCCGAGATACCGGTCCGGGTCGGCGAACGCCAGGGCCGCGAAGGCGCCGATGTCGGAGGCCGCGATGAGCTGGACGGGGACCTCCGGCTTGATGACATCGGTCAGGACGCCGCCCCGCACTCCCATGGTCGCGTCGGAGTGGTTCTCCATGAAGCGGACCGGGCGCAGCACCGTGGCGGGCAGGCCCAGTGCGCGGATGCGGTTCTCGATCCGCCACTTGCTCTCCCAGCGGCGGATGCCGGTCGAGCGCTCGGCCCCGGCGACAGAGGTGTAGACGAGGTGCCGGACCCCGGCGTCGTGCGCCGCCTCGGCCACGTTCACGCCCATGCGAATCTCGTCCTCCACGGTGAAATCGGGCGGGGTGCCCGGGTAGCCCGCCGTGGGCTGCACGCTGAACACCCCGTGCACGCCCTCGACGGCCGCGTCGAGGGAGGCCCGGTGTCCCATGTCGCCGTGCACGACCTCGGCTCCGGCCGCTGCCAGCGCCTGGGCCTTGGCGCCGGCCGGGTCCCGCACGAGGGCCCGCACCCGCCATCCGGTCGCCAGGAGCCGCCGCGCGGCGGCACCTCCTTGCGTGCCGGTCGCTCCGGTCACCAGCACGGTGGGGTTCGCAGTCGTCATGGCCGCCTCCTGAATGGGCTCGGCATCAACTGGGGAATCTCCCCGTTTATGGAATGCTAATATATGGGGAGACTCCCCAGTTCGTCAAGAGAGGGTGCCCATGACCGCGCCTCCGCCGCAGCCCGCACTCCGGGCCGACGCGCGCCGCAACGTCGAACGACTGGTCAGCGCCGCCCGCGACGTCTTCACCGAGCGCGGCGTCGACGTGCCGATGGACGACATCGCCCGCGCCGCCGGAGTCGGCAACGCGACCCTCTACCGCCGCTTCCCCACGCGCGAAGCGCTCCTCCAGGCCGTCCACCACGACGAGATCGAAGCGCTCCACGCGCGCTCGCAGGAACTCCTCGCCGCACAGCCCCCGGACGAGGCGCTGGCGACCTGGCTGCGGGAGCTCGCCAGGCGCGGAAGCACCTCGCGCAGTCTCGCGGCGGCGCTCATGACCGCCCTGCGCGACGAGGGCGCCGACGTCTCCTGGTGCCGCGACACCATGCACGCCGCCGCGGCGTCCCTCCTCGACCTGGCCCAGCGGGACGGCACGATCCGCCCCGACGTCACCGTCTCCCAAGTGCTCAAGCTCGTCAACGCCATCGCCTACGCCACCGAAGGCGAACCCGACGGCGAACACCAGGCCGACCACCTCCTGACCGTCCTCATCGACGGCCTGCGGCCCCCGAAGGGCCGCTGACTGCGGACGCCGCAGCCTCCTGTCGAATCCGCTGCGACACAGCGGAATTCGACAGGAGGCTGCCAGTCCGTGAACGCGACCTCGGCGTCTCGTCAGGTCACAGGTAGGGGCTCTGGGTGAGCAGGTGGCTCCGATAGCCTTCGCCGACACCGGGCTCGGGAGTGCCGGACCAGTCCTTGATGAGGACCGCGCCGCCGGTGCAGCCCCACGGGTTCCAGGTCCACGCCAGGTAGCCCATGCCGTTCGCGTCGGCCCAGTCCACCAGTCCCTGCATGTAGTCGAACCCGCAGTCGTCCTGGCCGAACTCGCCGAGCACGACCGGCACCTCCTGCATCAGCGGGGCGATCTCCTCGTTCCAGCAGGACTCGGTCACGCACCGGTTGAAGCTGTACGAGTGCCAGGACGCGGCGATGTTGCCCAGCGGGTCGTTCGGCATGTAGGCGAGCCATTCCCGCATGTCGTTCGTCCATTCGAGCCCGCCGACCATGAGCATGTTCGTGGCGCCGGTGTCGCGGACCGCGTCGACGAGGTCTTGCATGCCGGCCACCTCGTAGTCGATGCCGGCGCAGGTGCCGCCGTCGCGCAGGCACTGCCAGCCCAGGGTCTTGTCCCAGTCGCTGGCCATGTCCGGGTACGGTTCGTTGAACAGGTCGAAGACGACGGCGTCGTCGCCCTTGAAGGTGTCGGCGACGCCGGCCCAGAACTGCGGGGCGTACTGCGCGTCGGGCATCGGCTTCTGGCAGGTGGCGTGCACATCGGTGCAGTGCCAGTCCGGTCCCGTGGTGTAGGCGCCCCAGGTCCAGTGCAGGTCGAGGATGACGTTGAGGCCGTTGGCGACCAGGAGATCGACATAGTCCTCGACGCCCTCCTGGTAGGCGGGGCCGCTGGGCGAGCCGTTGAGTCCGAGCCAGCACTCCTCGTTGAGCGGGAGGCGCACCGCGTGGATGTTCCAGGCCTTCATGGCGTCCACGGACGCCTGGTCGACCGGGCCGGAGTCGAACAGGCCCTTGCCCTGCACGCACGCGAACTCGGCTGAGGACCGGTCCACGCCCAGCAGCCGGTACGGTTCGCCGTCCTCGGTGACGATCTGGTTGCCGACGACGCTGAGCTGCGGAGCCGGACCGTCCGGCGGGGTGGTGGTCGGGTCCTCGCCGGGGGTGGTGGTCGGACCCCCGGTGGGCGTCGTCGAGCCGGTGCAGGGTGTGCCGTTGAGCGCGAAGGACGCCGGTACCGGGTTGGCGTCGCCCCGTGCGCCGACGAATCCGATCGAGGTGGAGGCGTCGGTGGCAAGTGACCCGTTCCAGTCCATGCTGGCGGCGGAGACGCCGGCGCCGGATTGGGTCCAGACGGCGCTCCAGCCCTGGGTGACCCGCTGGTCGGCGTTCGGGAAGTCGAAGGTCAGCGTCCAGTCGGACGTCGGGTCGCCGAGGTTGGTGACGTCCAGGTCGGCGCTGAACCCGCCCGGCCACTCGCTCCGCACGGTGTAGGTGACCGCGCAGCCGGAGGTGGCCGCCGCTGCGGGAAGGGTCGCCGTTGCCAGGCCGCCCAATATGAGTGCGCCGACGGCTCCGGCGACCAACAGTGTCTGATGATGTCGCATTGCAGCTCCTTGATGCTGGTGAGGGGGGTATGGGAGCGCTTCCGCTCTCACCTTAGTTCGGCACCCGAAGAAAGTCAAGGATGTGTATATCTCTATGCTTGGTGAACGTCGTGCGTTCGGTCCGGCGAAACGGCAGGTGCAGCGAGGGAGGCACGCGTGGCGCTCGGCCCGACGTGGACGAACAGATCGAGGACCCGGGGCCTGGTCCTGGACGCCATCCGCGCGGCCCGCACGATCAGCCGGGTGGAGCTCGCGTCGGCGACGGGTCTCGCGGGCGCCACGGTCTCCGAGCTCGTGCGGGAGCTCATCGACGACGGATTGGTCGTCGAGGCCGGCCCAGGCGCACCGACGGGCGGCAAGCCGCGCACGCTGATGCGGCTCGACCCCCGGGCCCGCTACAGCGTCGGAGTCCTGATGGAGCGCAACGCCTGCGTCATCGTCATCGTCGACTTGGCCGGTCGTCCGGTAGCCCGGACCTCGTTCCATGGTGTGGCGTCGATGCCGCCGGACCAGGCGCTGCCGGTGATCGCCTCGCAGGTGGACGCCCTGCTGGCCACGGCCGCCGTCGACCGCGAACGGGTGCTGGGGGTCGGGCTGGTCAGCTACGGCCCGCAGGACCGGCGCGCGGGGGTGCTGCTGAGCCCGCAGCCCTCCGAGCAATGGCTCGAATACCCGGTCGCGGAGCGCCTGGGGCAGGCCCTCGGCCTGTCCGTGCTGCTCGACAACGACGCCGCGGCCGCCGCGATCGGCGAGTACTGGATGGGCGCGGTCGACCGACGAAGCACCTACGGCTGCATCTACATGGCCAGCGGGATCGGCGGCGGGGTCGTGGTCGCCGGCGAGGTGTACCGCGGCAGTTCCTCCAACAGCGTCGAGCTCGGCCATATGTCGATCGACGTCGACGGCGACCAGTGCCCGTGCGGCAACGTCGGCTGCCTGGAGAACTACGCCGGCCCCTCAGCCCTGGTCCGGCAGGCCGCGGCCACGCCCGGGCTCGCCGAGCGGCTGGCGCCCGACCCCGACACCGCCGACTTCCTCACCGAGTTCGCGCGGATCGCGGCCGCCGCCGACGCCGGCGATCCGGACGCCTCTCGCCTCATCGAGCGCTCGGCCCGCTACCTCGGCGCCGCCGCCGTCACCATGACCATCCTCTTCGACGTGGACGCGATCATCCTGGCCGGTCCGAGCTTCGCGATGGCGGGCCCTGCGTACCAGACCGTCATCCAGGAGGAAGTGGACCGCCGCACCGCCAACTGGCGGACGCACCCGGTGCGGGTGATGCCCTCCGTCAACGGCCCCGACGCGGCGGCGATCGGCGCAGCGGCCCTCGTGCTGCAAAGCGAGCTGACCCATGGCCGGGCCCAGGCGAAGGACCGGCGGGACGAGAGAGCTTCGCGTCACGCGTCGTCCGGCGGGAGGTGGCGTTCGCTCCAGTGCCCCAACGGCTGAAGCAGGGAGATCAGCTCTTCGGCGTCGGGCGTGAGGGTGTACTTGATCTGGACCGGCGTGGTGGGAATGACCGTGCGTTCGATGAGCCCGCGGGCCTGGAGCTGCTTGAGCCGCAACGTCAACTGTGGATCTGAAATGCCCGGGGCCAAGGCGCGGTACTCCTTGAACCGGCGGGCGCCCCGGGCCCCGGCGAGCAGGATCGGCCCGGTCCAGCGAACCCCGATGATCTCGATGGCACGCAAGATCCGGAGGCAGTTCTCCTCGTCGACAGGCGCGCCCGGCGGTCGCTTCGCTTCTCCAGAACTGGTCACTTCTCAAAAGTAAGTCACTTTGGTGACGTTTGCCAAGGCGGATCGGCGGGGGGAGGCTTTCCCTGACCGAAGAGAGGGAGTTCGCCATGACCGCACAGACCGCGCCGATGGCCCGGCGGGTGGACCGGGTGTCCGACAAGGTGGACCTCGGCCCGACCGCCATGTCCGCCCGCAGTTCGCTGATCATCCCACCGGGCGACGACTCCCGGACCGATCCGTTCCTGCTCATGGGAGAGGAACTAGTCAACCAGCCGGGCTTCGACTGGCATCCGCACCGCGGGATGGAGACCGTGACCCTCATCCTGGACGGCGCACTGGAGCACGGCGACAGCATGGGCAACGCCGGTGTGCTCGGGCCGGGAGACGTGCAGTGGATGACCGCAGGGCGGGGCGTCATCCACCGCGAGGTCGCCGCCCGCTCGGAGCACGCCCATGTGATCCAGATGTGGCTCAACCTTCCGTCGCACAAGAAGTCGGTGCCCACCGGCTATCAGGACCTGCGGGCCGGCAAGCACGCCGTGCACACCGAGCCGGGCGTGCTGGTCCAGGTGATCTCGGGAGCGACCGGGGCGGTGCGCGGGCCCGCAGTCAACCACTGGCCGATCCTGGGCATGGTGATCACGCTCGACCCGAAGGCCGAGTACCGCCAGGTGCTCGACGGGAGCGAACGCACCTTCGCGTACGTGATCGCGGGCCGGCTGACGGTCGGCGGCCGGGCCTTGGGCGCCGGGCAGATCGCCTGGTCCGATCCCGTGTCCCGGCAGGGCGACCCGACCACGTTGGCCTTCGTCGCCGCCGACGCCGACGAACAGGCCACGGTGCTGCTGTTCTCCGGCCGCCCCATCGGCGAGTCCGTCGTCGCCCACGGCCCGTTCGTGATGAACACCCGCGCCGAGATCGCGCAGGCGTACCGCGACTTCCATTCCGGCGGGTTCGGCAGCATCCCGGGACACACGATCCTGCCCGCCGGAGCCTGATCGACCGAGGCCGCGCCCGCGTCCCGCGAGGACGCTCCGGGCGATCGGCCATCCGAAAGCAATTCGAACTAGGAGTGACGGCAATGACAACAGTTCTGGTGGCGGGCGCGACCGGCAGCCTCGGCAGCCTGATCGTGAAGCACCTGCTGGATCGGGGCGCCGACGTGCGCGCGCTGGTCCGGAAGTCCTCGGTGGACAAGCTGACGGCGCACCCGAATCTGACGGCGCACGTCGGCGACCTGGCGGACGGCGCGGACGCGCTGGCGCGGCACCTCGACGGCGTGGGGGTCGTCGTGTCCGCGGTCCAGGGCGGACCCGAGGTGATCATCGACGGGCAGCGGGAGCTGCTGCGGGCCGCGGAGCGGGCCGGCGTGCACCGGATGATCCCGTCGGACTTCTCGATCAACCTGTACGGCTACGACTACGGCGTCAACATCCTGTCCGACCTCCGCCGCGTGTTCGCGGAGTCGTTCGCCGCGTCGACGGTCGCGCGCACGTCGGTGGCGATCGGCGCGTTCCCCGAATACTTCCTCGGAGAGGTCCACGAGGTGCTCGACCCGGCGGCCGGCACCTTCTCGGTGTGGGGCGACGGCACACGCCCGATCGACATCACCACCATCCCCGACACCGCCGCGTTCACGGCCGCGATCGCGCTCGACCCGAGGACCGCGGGCCGCGACGTGCACGTGGTCGGCCAGCAGCTGTCCATGATGGAATTGCGCAACGAGGTCGAGGCGGCGTCCGGGCGGCGGTGGGAACTGGTGCGCAAGGGCACACTGCGGGACCTTCGCGCAGAAGTGGTGCGCCGACAGTTCACCGCGTCCAGCCCGCTCCAATACGCGGCCCTCCAGGCCCAGGTGGCGATGTTCGACGGGACGGCCTCCCTGCGGGACGTCCGCAACGCGGACTACCCGGACGTGGTACCGACCTCGCTGGCGCAATACCTGGCGGGCCCGGGCGCGGCGCACTTCACGGCGCCCGAAACGGCGCGGCGCCCGGACGAGTGGCCGACAGCGGTCTGACCCGCCTTAAGTCCCTTCCCTTGGGGCCGAAGGGATCAGGTGAACAGGCGCGAGGCGAGGACGGCGGCCTGGGTGCGGCGCTCCAGGCCGAGTTTCGCGAGGACGCGGGTGACGTAGTTCTTGACCGTCTTCTCCGCCAGGTGCATCCGCTCGGCGATCTGGCGGTTGGTGAGCCCTTCGCCGATGAGCGCGAGGATGCGCTGCTCCTGCTCGGAGAGCACTTCGAGCTCGGGGGCCCGCGGCGGGCCCGAGCGCAGGCGCTCCAGGACCGCGCCGGTCACGCGCGCGTCCAGCAGCGACCCGCCCGCGGCGAGTTTCCGCACGCCGTCGACGAGGTCGTTGCCGCGCACCTGCTTGAGCAGGAACCCGGCCGCGCCCGCCTCGATCGCCGCGAACAGCGTCGCATCGTCCTCATAGGAGGTGAGGATGACGACCGCGACGCCCGGATCGGCCGCCTTGATCGCGCGGCACACCTCGACCCCGCTGCCGTCGGGCAGCTGCGCATCCAGGACGGCCACGTGCGGCCGGGCCGCGGGGAGGCGCCGCATCGCCTCGGCCACGTCGGAGGCCTCGCCCACGACCTCGATGTCGCCGTCGCGCTCCAGCAGCTCGCACAGGCCCCGCCTGACCACCTCGTGGTCGTCCAGCAGGAACACCCTGATCGTCTCGGTATCCATCCATCGAGTATGGACGAGCCCGCACGCCGCGGCACAGCGCGGAAGTCCGCTGTGCAAGGGACCTTGGGCCCGTGCGCAACAGGACGTTCGGCGCTGCCGCGGCATCGGCCGGGCGCAGAGACTGGACGCAGAGTGAGAGGAGTGGTCGCGATGAACCACAGCAGCATCGACGACACCGTCGTGGTCGGCGTCGACGGATCGGAGCCGGCCCGCAGGGCCCTGGAGTGGGCGATGGAGTACGCCGAGCGCATCGGCGCGCCGGTCCTGGCGGTCCAGGCCTGGCAGGTCCCGTTCACCTCCGGGGCCGAGGGGATGGTGCTGTCGGCGGCCGAGTACGCCGCCGCCGCGCGCCAGGACCTGGAGAAGGCCGTGGACGAGGTCGCGCGCGAGCGCCCCGGCGTGTACATCACGATGCTCGCCGTGGAGGGCAACTCGGGGAGGACCCTGGTCGAGCGGTCCGAGCACGCCGCGCTGCTGGTGGTCGGCAACCGCGGGCACGGCGCCCTGGTGGGCGCGATCATCGGCTCGGTGGGCAAGTACTGCGTGACGCACGCCCGCTGCCCGGTCGTAGTAGTGCGCGGCGGCGAATGAACCGGACGGGGCGGGCGTTCCCCGCCGCCCCGTCCCCTCCGCCCGGCCGCCGTGCGTCGGCGGCGCACTCGGCCTAGCGCCCTCCTGAAGGGACTCGCTACGATCGGGGCCATGGCCGCATCGACGCCGCCCCGGCCGCACCGCCACGAGCCGCCGGGACCTCGGACCCCGATCGATCAGCTGCTGAGCGAACTCGCCTCGCGGGTCGACGAGATCGTGATCGACCGCGAGCGCCTGCGCGCCCTCCTCGACGCGGTGATCAGCATCGGCTCCGACCTGGAACTGGCCGCGATCCTCGACAGGATCGTCGCCGCCGCATGCAAACTCGTCGGCGCCCGCTACGGCGCCATGGGCGTCCTCGACGGCGCCGGGGGCCTGGCGGACTTCCGCACCCAGGGCCTGACCCGCGAGGAGATCGAAGCGCTCGGCGACCCGCCCACCGGTCGGGGCATCCTCGGCCACATCATCGACCACCCCGAGCCGCTGCGCCTGATCGACCTCTCCGCCCACCCCGCCTCGGTCGGCTTCCCGCCCGGGCACCCGCCGATGCGCACGTTCCTCGGCGTCCCGGTCACCGTGGGCGACAAGGCATGGGGGAACCTCTACCTCACCGACAAGCACGGCGGCGAGCTGTTCACCGAGGACGACGAGGCGATCATCCAGGCGCTCGCGGCCGCCGCCGGGGTCGCGATCGACAACGCCCGCCTCTACACCGAGCTGGCCGCCTCCCAGGCCGAACGCGAGCGCCTGGTCGTCTTCCGCGACCGGGACCGCATCGGCCGGGACCTCCACGACCTGGTCATCCAGCGGCTCTTCGCGACCGGCCTCCAGCTCCAGTCCATCGTCCACCTCGTCGACGAGTCCGAGGCCGCGACGCGCATCAACACTGCCGTGGACGAGATCGACGGTGCCATCGCCGACCTGCGCGCGGCGATCTTCAGCCTCCACACCGACGCCGACCAGGCGTTCTCGGCGACCGTCAAGGGCCTGTGCGGGGTGGTGCGCCACCACCTCGGATTCGCACCCCGCGTGGAGTTCCAAGGGCCCGTGGACGACGCGGTCCCCGAACTGGTGCGCATCGAGGTCCTGGCGATGCTTCGCGAAGCGCTCTCGAACACCGCACGCCACGCCAAGGCCACGCGCGTCACCGTCGTCACGGCCGTCGACCGGGCGACCCTGGTGATGACCGTGACCGACGACGGGTGCGGCATCCCGCCGCAGGCGCCGCGCCGGGGGCTGGCGAACCTCGCCTCCCGCGCCGCCTCACTCGGCGGAGCGTTCACCATCGCCGGGGCCGAACCAACCGGGACCGAGCTGCGCTGGACCATCCCGCTCGGCGGCGAGCCCTCCCGCGAGCACTAGGGCCCCGGCCCGGGCCGCGCACCGGTCCGCCCCGTTGGAGTCCCTTCGGGACCAACGTCCCCGACGTTCCGGGCGTTGGGCTCTGACGTGCGCCCCTGCGCGGCCGGAGGATCGGTTCAGGGCGGGCCGGACCGCCCGCCGAACCGCAAGGAGCCGACATGGCACTCCGCACGCCTCCCGCGGTCGACGCGCTCGACGCCGACGGCCGCATCGTCCGCATCCGCCCGATCGCGCCCGGCGACCTCGCCGCGCTCATCGCCATGCACCAGCGGTGCACCACCGCCGACCTGCGGTACCGGTTCTTCGGGTCCGGCCGCGGCGTCCTCGGCATCGAGGCCCGCCGCCTGGCCGGGCTGGGCGGCACCGGCCGGGGCGTGGCGCTCGCGGTCGAGGACGGCGGCGAGATCGTCGCCGCGGCCTCCTTCGAGCGCTTCCGCGAGGACCCCGGGCGCGCCGAGTTCGGCGTCCTGGTCACCGAGGAGCACCAGCACCGGGGACTGGGGACGCTCCTGCTCGAACACCTCGCGCTCGCCGCCGGGGCCGCGGGCGTCAAGGAGCTGTCCGGGCAGGTGCTCGGCGACAACTACAAGATGCTGCGCCTGGCCCGGCGCCTGGTGCCCGGGACGCCGATGCCCTACGCCGACGGCGTGGTCGACGTGGTCCTGACCGCGGACCTCGACGGGGCGTTCGCCGACGAGGTCGCCGCGCGCGAGCGGTCCGCCGAGCGCCTGTCGCTGCGGCCCCTGCTCGACCCGGTCTCGGTGGCCGTCGTCGGGGCCAGCCGCACCGGCCGCGGGGTCGGCGCGCGAATCCTTCGCTCCATCGTGGACGGTGACTTCACCGGTCCGGTCTACCCCGTCCACCCCGACGCGGACACCCTCGCCGGGCTCCCCGCGTCCGCGTCCTTCGCCGAACTGCCGCAACCGGTCGACCTCGTGATCGTCGCCGTCCCCGCGCCCGCGGTCGCGGGTGTCCTGCACGAGGCGGGCGAGGCCGAGGCGCTCGCGGCCGTCGTGGTCACCGCCGGGTTCGCCGAGACCGGCGACGCCGCGGCACAGGACGCGCTGGTGCGCATCGCGCGCGACCACGACATGCGCCTGGTCGGGCCCAACTGCCTGGGCGTCGTCAACACCGCCCGTTCGGTGCGCCTCCAGGCGAGCTTCGCCGCCGAGCCGCCCGCGGCCGGGGGCCTGGCGCTTGCCTCCCAGTCGGGCGCGGTCGGCATCGCCGCCCTCGCCCACGCCTCGCGCACCGGACTGGGCGTCCACTCGTTCGTGTCCCTGGGCAACAAGGCCGACGTGTCCGGCAACGACCTGCTCGCGTACTGGTACGACGACCCCGCCACCAAGGCCGTCGCGCTGTACCTGGAGTCGTTCGGGAACCCCCGCAAGTTCGCGCGCATCGCCCGTGCGGTGGCCCGCCGCAAGCCGGTCCTGGCCGTCAAGGGCGGCCGCTCCGAGCCCGGTCGCCGGGCCGGGCGCTCGCACACCGCCGCCGCGGCCACGTCGGACACCGCAGTCGACGCGCTCTTCGCGCAGGCCGGGGTGATCCGCTGCGACACCCTCGAACAGCTCCTGGACACCGCCCGCGTCCTGGTCGACCAGCCGCTGCCGCGAGGACGCCGGCTCGGCGTGATCGGCAACGCCGGCGGCGCCCGGCTCCTCGCCGCCGACGCCGCGGCCGACGCCGGGCTCGCCGTCCCCGAGGCCGCGGCCCGCTCCCGGCTCGCCGCGGCGGTCCCGGACGCCGCCGCCGCGGCCAACCCGGTCGACCTGGGCGCCGCAGCCGACCCGGGGGCCTTCGCGGAGGCGATCGCGGCCCTCGGCGAATCGGGCGAGGTCGACGCCCTAGTGGTGGTGTTCGCCGCGACCGGCGTCAGCGACGCCGAAGGGAACCTCGCCGCGATCGGCGACGCCCTTGACACGCTGCCCGCATTGCCCGCCGCCGCGGTCGTCATGGGCATGGCCGAGCCGCCCACCGCGCTCGGCGCCCGAGCCGTCCCGGTGTTCGCGTTCCCCGAACCCGCCGTGACGGCCCTGGGCCGGGCCGCCGACTACGCCGCCTGGCGCTCCCGGCCGCTCGGCTCGCGCCCCGACCTGCCCGGCATCGACCGCGCCGGGGCCCGCGCCGTCGTCGACCGGCTCCTGGAGCACGGCGACGGCTGGCAGAGCGCCTCCGACGCCGCCGCGATCCTCGCCTGCTACGACATCCAGGTCACGCAGGCGCTGGGGGTCGCCTCGAAGGGCGAGGCGGTCGCCGCCGCCCGCGCCTTCGGCTACCCGGTCGCGGTCAAGGCCGACGACCCGCGGTTCGTCCACAAGACCGGCACCGGGACCGTCCACCTCGGTCTCGGCGACGCCCACCAGGTCCGGGCCGCCTACGCCGAGGTCGCGGCGCGCATCGAGGGCGACGAGAACGCGTCCGTCACGGTCCAGCCGATGCTCGACGCCGACGTCGAGCTCGCCGCCGGGATCGTCCACGATGCGCAGTTCGGGTCCCTCGTCATGGTCGGCCTCGGCGGCACGGCCACCGACATCGCCGACGACAAGCAGTTCCGGCTCCTGCCGGTCACCGACGCCGACGCCGCCGCGATGTGGCGTTCCCTGCGGTCGAGGCCGCTGCTGGAGGGCTACCGCGGCTCGCGCCCGGTGGACACCGACGCCCTGGCCGACCTGCTGGTGCGCCTCGGGCGCCTCGCCGAGGACCTCCCCGAGATCGCCGAGCTCGACCTCAACCCGGTCATGCCCGTGCGCTACGGCGTCCAGGCCGTCGACGTCAAACTGCGGCTCGCCCGCACCGGCGACGAGCCCGACCCGATCGCCCGCCGCCTGCGCTGACCGCCGCGCCGGGCGGTCGGCACCGGCCGCCCGGCGCGGGTCCTAGGTCCCGGCAGGTCCGGCGGTTGGTCACTCCCCCATCGGCTCCGGGCGCGCTGGGATGGAAGTACCAAGCGACCACCTCGGGAGGGACCATGCACACCACACCTCGCGTCGTCATCGTCGGCGGCGGGTTCGCCGGCCTGGAGACGGCCTTCACGCTCCGCTCCCATCTGGGGAAGCGGGTCGACCTGCTGCTCATCGCCGACCAGCACGACTTCGTGTTCAAACCCAACTCGATCTACCTGCCGTTCGGCGGCGACGAGGACAAGCTCCACGTCCCGATCACCGAGCCCGCGACGCGCCGCGACATCACGCTGATCCGCGGCTCGCTCGCCCGCGTCGACGCCGAAGGCCACCGCATCGAGCTCGACGACGGCACCCTGGAGCACTACGACTACCTGGTCCTGGCGACCGGCGCCGCCATGCGCCCCGAGGAGATCCCCGGGCTCGCCTCGCACGCCCGCACCATCTGGACCCCCGACCAGATGCACGAGCTCGGCGCCGACCTGGAGCGGCTGCGGGAGCGGACCGCGGGCGGTTCGGTCGCGCACGTGCTGTTCCTCGTGCCGCCGGGCAACAAGTGCGCCGGACCGCTCTACGAGATCGTGTTCATGCTGGAGACCTGGCTGCGCCGCCGGCACCTGCGCGACCTGGTCTGCCTGACGTTCACCACGTTCGAGTCGAGCTTCATCCAGGCGTTCGGGCCCGGCGTCCACAAGGTCGTGTCCGAGGAGTTCGCCGACCGGGGCGTCAACGGCTACACCCGCCAAGCGGTCACCCGCGTCGAGGACGGCCGGGTCGAGTACGGCAACGGCACCGCCCGCACCTACGATCTCCTCGTGGCGTTCCCGCCGTACGTCGCCGCCGTCGACTACCCGGGCCTGCCGACCGACGACCGCGGGTTCCTGCTCACCGAGCCCGAGACCCGCCGCGTCAAGGGCACCGCGAACGTCTACGCTCCCGGCGACGCCGGGGACTTCCCCGTCAAGCAGGCGTTCCTGGCGTTCCTCCAGGCCGACGCCGTCGCCGACGACATCGCCGCCCGCATCGACCCCGGAGCCGTCCCGCACCCGCGCCGGTTCGCGCCGATGAGCATGTGCGTCATGGAGATGCTCGACAAGGCCACCTTCGCCCAGGTCCCGCTCCGGACCACGGGCGACCCCGACGCCCCGGTCCAGGTGGACCCCGACGCCGGGGACGACTACCTCGTCGGCGTCTCCCCGCTGTGGCGCCTGGGCAAGAAGGCCCTCGGCTACTACCTGCCCCACCAGTTCGGCGCGGGCAGGCCCTTCCACGGCGGACTCCCCTGGCACACCATGGAACTGGGCCTCAAAGGCATGGCCAAGACCCTCGCGGCGCCGGTCCGGGAGTGACCGCGCGGGAGGGGGCCGGCCCCGACGACGCCGCAGGAGCGGGCCGCGACCTGAGGTCGCGGCCCGCTCCTGCGGCGTGCTACTTGAGCCAGGGGTTCCTGGCGACGAACCCGATTGCGGCCCAGGTCTTCCCGAGACCGAGGGTGTCACCGGCGTGCACCATGGCGAGGCCGACGAGGAGACCGGCGTAGACGAGGTGGTCGTCCATGAACGGGTTGTTCTCCGGCCACAGCGCGGCCGACCACATCAGCACCAGCAGGAGCACGCCCGCGACGGCGGCGATGCGCATCCCGATGCCCAGGACCAGCGCGAGGCCGATGCCGAGCAGGCCCGCCATGAACAGCCAGTCGGCGAAGGCGGAACCGGCCATGCCCTGGTAGAAGTCCGCGAGCGGGCCCTTGGTGCCGAACGACAGGAACCCCTCGGTCGGGCTGCCGCCGTTGAGCCAGGAGCCGTCCTGCTCGGTGGCGAACCCGAGGCCGAACGTCTTGTCCAGGAAGGCCCACAGGAACACCCAGCCCAGCGCGATGCGCAGGACGGCCCACACGTAGTCGACGCCGTGGCGCTCGGCCGCGGGGGCGACGGTGGATTCGGTTGCGGGAGAGACGGTCATGACAGCTCCTTACGAGTTCCGCACCGGCTGCTCTCTCCGGTGACACCTTTATGGAACCGCAGATCAGCGCCGGTTCCGAGGGGCCGGAAGACGCCGCTTTCAGGGACGAAGGTCCCCTGGTGCGGAGGCGGCCGCCCGGAGCGACCGGCCAGACGGCCCGACGGTCACTCCCCCATGAGGCCGGCCGGCGCCTTCGACATCTCCCGCGGGCCCACGGCCTAGTCGCGCAGGCCGATGCGTTCGTGGAGCCGACGGAGCGGCGCGGGCGCCCACCAGTTGGCGCGGCCGGTCAGGCGCATGGCCGAGGGCAGGAGGATGCCGCGGATCACCGTGGCGTCCACCAGGACCGCAAGGGCCATGCCGAGGCCGAGCATCTGGAGGAACACGACGTCGCCGGTCGCGTAGACCGCGAACGTGAACGCCAGGACGAGCGCGGCGGCGGTCACGAGCGGGGCCGAGCGTTGGAGGCCCGCCGCGATCGACCCGGTCGCGTCGCCGGTTCGGTCGTACTCCTCCTTGATGCGCGCGAGCATGAACACCTCGTAGTCCATCGACAGGCCGTAGGCGACGCAGAACATGAGGATCGGGATCGACGGCTCGAAGGAGCCCTGCGGGGTGAACCCGATGAGACCGGACAGGTTGCCCTCCTGGAAGACCCACACCAGGGCGCCGAACATCACCGCCAGCGAGAGTCCGTTGAGGACGGTGGCTTTGAGGGGCGCGACGACGCTGCCGGTCATGAGGAACAGGACCGCGAACGTGATGACCACGATGAGCGCCAGCAGGAGCGGGAGGCGGTCGAGCAGGGCGTCGCGGAAGTCGGCGAGGTCGGCCGGGTAGCCCGAGACGCTGGTCGCGAACGGGGCCGCGACGGCGCGGACCTCGCCGACCATCGCGTACGGGTCGTCGCGCATCGCCGCGCCGGTGGGGACGGCCGACAGCCAGGTGTCATCGGCGGACCAGGCGAAGCGCTCCGTGTCGGCGGGTGCGACAAGGCGACCCTCGACGAAGCGCCCCGCCGCGGAGTCGACTTGCGCGATGCCGTCCACTTCAGAGAGATCGGCGGCGTAGGCGGCGAGGGCGGCCTCGTCGGCGTCCTCGGCGAGGACCTGGAGCGCATCGGTCTCCTCTGCGGTGAACCCGGCGGTGACCTGGTCGGTGACGACCCGGCTCGGCGCGTCCTCGGGCAGCGTCCGTTCGTCGGGGACGCCGAACCGCACGCCCAGCAGCGGCGAGGCGAGCGTCAGCACGAGCACCAGCGCGCCGGTGCCCCACAGGACCGGGCGGCGGGTCACGGCGGCCGCGAGCCGGAACCAGCGCCCCCGCTCGACCGGCCGGAGCGGGGCGCGGCGCTCGACCCTGTGGCCCCAGACCGCCAGGGCCGCAGGGAGGACCACGACCGCGCCGAGGGCGGCCGCGAGCGGGACGACGATCCCGGCGTATGCGAAGGACCGCAGGAACGGGAAGGGCATGAGCAGCAGCGCCGACAGGCTCGCCGCCACGGTGACCGCGCTGAAGACCACGGTGCGCCCGGCGCGGGCGACCGTGCGGGCCAGGGCCTCGGCGCGCTCGTGCACGGCGGCCTCCTCGCGGTAGCGGCTGACGATGAACAGGCAGTAGTCCACCGCCAGGCCCATGCTCATCACCAGGATCAGGTTCGCGGCGAACGTCGAGACCTCCACCTGCGCGGCGATGAACCGTATGGCCGCCAACGAGACCGCCAGCGCGAACAGGCCCACGCCGACGGTGAGGAACGCGGCGGCCGGGCGGCGGTAGATGACGACGAGCAGCACCAGCAGGCCGGGGATGACGATGGCCTCGGCGAGCAGGAAGTCCTCCCGGGCGATGGCGGCGGCCTCGCGGAAGAGCTCGTCGGAGCCGCCGATGGCGACTTCGAGGGGCCCTTCGGTGCGCTCGAACTCGGCTTCGAGGCGGGGCAGGACGTCCTCGCGGACGTGCGTGACCTCGCCGGGGAGGTAGGCGGTGACGAGCGCCTGCGTGCCGTCCTCGCTGCGCAGTGTCGGGGAGGCGGCGTCCCAGTACGAGTCGACGCGCGCGACCTCCGCGTCGGCGGCGAGCTCGGCGGCCAGGGCCGCCCCGGCGGCGGCGGTGGTCTCGGAGTCGACGTCGCCGTCGGCGGCGGTGACCAGCAGCAGGAAGTTCGCCGACCCGACCGCGAAGTCCTCGTGGAGGCGGTCTCCGGTCGTGATCGACTCGGACCCGGGGACTTCGTAGCGGGAGAGCACGAGCGCGTTCATGGCCCCTGCGGCGGCGATCCCGGCCGCGGCGAGCACCAGGAGGGCGGTGGCGAGGACGGTCCTGCGGCGCTGGAACGTGAAGCGCCCCAGGCGGTGCATGGCGGCCTGGCCGCGCGGTGGAGCGTGGGGGGTCATGGGGTCTCCTGACCGGCGTAGACTTGAAATACGAGTGAGCGCTCGTAAATAAAAATACGAGTGATCACTCGTAATATCAAGTTTGAGAGGTGCCTATGACCGACGACACAGCGAAGCCGAACGCCCGGCCCGCCCGCAAGCGCCAGGCCCGCGGCCAGCAGCGCGAGGCGCAGCTGCTCGACGCCGCCGCCGACGTCTTCGCCGCCCAGGGTTACGCGAAGGCGAGCACCAACGCCATCGCCGCCGCCGCGGGAGCGTCGCCGGGCACCCTCTACCAGTTCTTCAAGAACAAGCAGGAGATCGCCGAAGCCCTCATGGCCCGGTACGTCGAGCGCCTCTACGCCGCCCACGGCGAGGCCTTCGCGGTCGGCGACGCGAAGCTGCCCTTGCCCGAGCTGTTGGACCGGGTCCTGGACCCCATCGTCGCCTTCGACCGCGCGAACCCGGGATTCCATGTCCTGCTGGCAGATCCAGGAGTCACCCCCGAACTGGCGAACGCCAAGCGTCCGGCCCAGGAACTGATGTTCCGGAGCCTCGACGCCATATTCGCCGAAAGGTCCCCCGGCCTTCCGCCTGAAAAGCGGACGCTCACGGTGGCGGTGGCGATCCACATGTTCCGGGGCCTGCTCCCCATGATCATGGCCGCGACCGAGAACGAACTCCCCCGGGTCGTCGCCGAGACCAAGCAGGCCCTCCACGCCTACCTCGCGCCCGTGCTGGACGCGAGTTCCTGACGAGGATTCGAGCGGGCTCGCGGAGGACCGGTCGCTCTTGCTTGCAACCGCGGTTTCATGTAACCATGGTTGCATGAGCGAGTCGCGACCTTCCGAGCCCGGCGAGTGGGTGCTGTTGTCGTACCGGATGCCGCGGGAGCCGTCGAGTCCGCGGATCGCGTTGTGGCGCAAGCTGAAGCGGCTCGGGGTCGCGCAGATCTCGGACGGGCTGGCGGCGCTGCCCGCGGATGCGCGGACGCGGGAGCACTTGGAGTGGATCGCCGACGAGGCCCTGGAGGCGGGCGGGACGGCGGCGATCTGGATCGCCCGGCC
The DNA here is from genome assembly GCF_042428885.1 of Glycomyces mayteni. Classification (NCBI taxonomy): domain Bacteria; kingdom Bacillati; phylum Actinomycetota; class Actinomycetes; order Glycomycetales; family Glycomycetaceae; genus Glycomyces; species Glycomyces mayteni. The sequence continues at coordinate 826,926 of NZ_JBHMBP010000002.1, read as the reverse complement.
CGCCGCGCTCGCACAGGAGCGGGAGTTGGCGACCTCGATGGCCGAGGCCAGGGCCGCCGAGTACCGGGGCGTTCTGGACGCGGCCGCAGCCGCCGCCGGGCTGCCGGAGGCCGAGCGGACCTCCGTGGTGCGGCGGCTGCGGTCCGAACTGCAACGGATCAACCGGCGCGACTACTTCCCGCCGCCCGAGCGCGAAGAGGCGAGGCGCGCGGTCGCCGACCTGCAAGGCACCGGCGCCGCCGAGGCGGTGGGGTCGTGAAGTGGGCGACCCGGGCGGGCGTCCACATCGACCGGGCCGCGTGCATCTGGCTCATCCGCCGCGCCGTCGACCCGGACGCCGAGTTCGTGTTCGTCGCCGACCCCGCCGACGTGCCGGCCGAGGCGACGCCGTTCGACATGCGCGGCGTCGATCTCGGCCACCAGGGCGGCGACTGCTCCTTCGAGACGATCCTGCGCCGCTACGACCTCACCGACCCGGTCCTGTGGCGCCTCGCCCAGACGGTCCACGAGGCCGACCTCGACGATGAGCGGTTCGACGTCCCCGAAGCCCACGGCATCGACATCGCCCTGCGCGCCCTCTCGATGGTCGGCGACGACGAGCAGACGATCGCCCGCACCCGGCCGCTGTTCGACGGCCTCTACGAGTACTACCGCCGCGCCACCCTCCTCGGTCGCGAACCCGCCTGAGACACAAAGGAACCCCTGCCCATGAGCACCGAAGCCGACCGCACCGGCCCCGCCGCCGTACCGGACCCGCCCCTCATCCAAGGTGACGTCGTCCCTTTCCGGACCGCACTGAAGGCGTGGTTCCTGATCTCCCTCCAGACGTTCGGCGGCCCGGCCGGGCAGATCGCCGTCATGCAGCGCACTCTGGTCGACGAGCGCCGCTGGATCGGCCAGCAGCGGTTCCTCCACGCCCTCAACTACTGCATGCTCCTGCCCGGCCCCGAAGCCCAGCAGCTCGCGATCTACGTCGGTTGGCTCCTCAATGGAGTGCGCGGCGGGCTCGCCGCCGGGATCCTGTTCGTCATCCCCGGCATGGTCGCCCTCCTGGTCCTGTCGATCGTCTATGTCGCCTTCGGCGACACCACGATCGTCACCGCCCTGTTCGCCGGACTCGCCCCTGCCGTGGTCGCGATCGTCGCCCAAGCGGTCCACCGGGTCGGCAAACGCGCCCTGTCCCACCCGCTCCTTCTCGCGCTGGCGGCGGCCGCCTTCGTCGCGTTGGCGCTGTTCGGAATCCCGTTCCCGATCGTCATCGCCGCCGCGGCGGCGGCAGGATGGGCCATCGGCCGCTGGAAGCCGAACGCACTCAAAGCGGGCGGCCACGACTCGGCGAAGGACGGCCCCGCGCCCCTGATCGCCGACGACGCCCTCCACCACGAGACCCCGAGCGGGGCCCGCGCGGCCCGCATCATCGTCTTCGGCCTGATCCTATGGGCCGCACCGGTCCTCGCCGTCGCACTGTCGACCGGGACCGGGTCGGTGTTCACCGCGCAGGGCCTGTTCTTCTCCGGCACCGCCGTGGTCACCTTCGGCGGCGCCTACGCCGTCCTCGCCTACGTCGCCCAGCGCGCCGTCGAGCACTACGCGTGGCTGTCGGCCGGGGACATGGTCAAGGGCCTCGCCCTGGCCGAGACCACGCCCGGGCCTCTCATCATGGTCGTCCAGTTCGTGGCCTTCCTCGGCGCCTACCACCATCCCGGCGACTTGAACCCTTGGGCCGCAGGCGTTCTCGGCGCACTGCTGACCACCTGGGTGACGTTCGTGCCCTGCTTCCTGTTCATCTTCCTCGGCGCCCCCTACATCGAACGCCTCCGCAACAACCAGAAGCTCTCGGCGGCCCTCACCGGCATCACCGCTTCGGTCGTCGGCGTGATCGCCAACCTCGCCCTCTACTTCGCGGTCAACACCCTCTTCACCGAAAGCCGGGACATCGACGCCGGGCCGCTGCACTTCGCCGTCCCCGAACTCGCCTCCGCCCAGCCTGTCGCCCTCGCCGTCACGGCCGTCGCGCTGGTCCTCGTGTTCGCCCTGAAGTGGCCGGTCCTGCGCGTCCTCGGCGTCTGCGCCGCCCTCGGCCTCACCGCCGGGCTCGCCGGCCTGCCCGTCGCCTGACCCGGGCGGGCGGCGCCTGGTCTCTTGACTGGGCGCCTCGTCCACAGTGGCGTGGGAGTCCCGGTCCGAGGCGAGCGCCCGTACCAGCAGTGCCTCCAGCCACCCGGCTGGAACGTCATCAGTCCCGGGGGCCGAAGGCGTGCAGGAAGGTGCCGATCGCGGCCGTCGCGACCTGCCGCATCTCGGCGGCCGACAGGCGGCGCGTGCCCCATTCGGCGCGGGCTTCGAGCGGGCCGGTGAGGAGGGCGCTCAGCTGCTCCACGGCCGCGTCCGGGTCGGTGATCCGCAGCCGTCCGGCGAGTGCGAGCCGCGCGAGCCGGTCGGCGAGGGCCTGCTGGACACGCGCGGAGGCACGGACCTGCACGATCTCCAGCAGGTCCGGCAGGTGGGAGAGTTCGGCGTACAGCAGCCGCCGCAGTGCCCAGGACTGCTCGTCGCAGTAGCACTGGATCAGGCGGAAGCCGACGTCTTCGAGGAGTTCGCGCGGATCGCCGCCGGAGTCGACGAGGCGTTCGACGGCGGCGAGGTTCTTGGCGGTGGCCTCCTCGGCGCTGGCCGCGATCGCCTCGCGCAGCAGGGTCTCCTTGTCGCCGAAGTGGTTGTAGACCGTGGCCTTGGCGACTCCGGCTTCGGTGGCGACTTCGTCGACGCCCGCCTGCGCGTACCCGTGACGGGCGAACACCGCGAACGCGGCGGCGAGGATCGCCTGCCGCTTGTCCATGCGGCCCCGCGGGGCCGCCCGTCCCGTCTGCTTCGTCGCGGCGCTCATCGCCCCAGCGTAGACGACCTCCCCAAAATTGGACCCATGGGTCTACTTTTCCGTTCGCCTGAGTATGCAATACTCGCCAGATCAGTAATTTAGACTCGTCAGTCTGGTTTGATTGGAGTCCCCGTGTCCTCAACTGGGAACGACCGCCTCGACGCGGCGCTGCTGCGGCTGGTCGGGGTGATCCTGCTCGGCGGCGTGCTCGGACTGCTCAGCAGCACCATGGTCGCCGTCGGCCTCGACCTGCTCGCCGCGGAGTTCGACGCCTCCCTCGCCACGATCGGCTGGGCCTCGACCGGGTTCCTGCTCGCCGTCACCGTCGCCATCCCCTTCACCACCTGGGCCGTGGACCGGTTCGGCGGCAAGCGGATGTGGCTGGTCGGCCTCGCGCTGTTCGCCGCCGCCTCGCTCGCGGCGGCCTTCGCCTGGGACGCAGGCAGTCTCATCGCGTTCCGGGTCCTCCAGGGCTTCGGCGCGGGCATCCTCGACCCGCTCGTGCTGATCCTCCTGGCCCGCGCCGCCGGTCCGGCCCGAGCCGGACGGGTCATGGGGCTCATGGGCGTGGTCCTGTCCCTGGGGCCGGTCGTCGGCCCGATCTTCGGCGGCGCCGTCCTCGACCGCCTCGACTGGCACTGGATGTTCTACCTGAGCGTCCTCATCGCCGCCGTCGTGTTCGCCCTGTCGCTGCGGGCGCTGCCCGCCGATCCGCCGCGGGAGGTCGGTCAGGAGCGGCCGCGGCTCGACGTCATCGGGCTGGCGCTCATCGGCCCCGGCGTCGCCGCGCTCATCCTCGCGGCCTCGCAGGCCGCCGAGCACTCGGCGTTCGCCGTCTGGCAGACGCTGCTGCCGCTCGCGGCAGGCGCGGTGCTGCTCGCGGTGTACGCGATCCGGGCGCTGCGGCCCGGCAGTGCGCCACTGATCGACCTGCGGATGTTCGCGAACCCGGGCTTCAGCGCGAGCGTCGCCATCATGGGGCTCACCGGGGTCGTGATGTACGCGAGCCTGATCGTCCTGCCGCTGTACTACCAGCAGGCGCACGGCTCCAGCGTCCTCGCGGCCGGACTCCTCATCGCCCCCTTCGGGCTCGGCGGCACCGTCTCGATGCCGCTGGCCGGGTGGATCTCCGACCGGATCGGCAGCCGCGTCCTCGCCCGCGCCGGAGCGACCGTCCTACTGGCGTGCGCGATCGGACTGACCCGCCTCGACGCCGACACGCCGCTGGAGTGGCCGGTGGCCGCGACGCTCGCCATGGGCCTCGCGAGCGGGTTCGTCAGCGCCCCCACGATGGGATCGCTGTACCGGGCACTGCCCGCTTCGCAAGTGGCCCAGGGCAGTTCGGTGCTGTACACGCTCAACCAGCTTGGCGGCTCGATCGGCGTCGCCGTCGTGGCGCTCATCCTGACGACCGCGGCCGAGGGCCGCGGGTTCCCGAACGTGTACTGGTTCCTGGCCGCGGTCCTCGCGGCCGTCCTGGCCGCCACCTGGGCCCTGCCGGGCGGCGCGCCGCCGCCGGAGGCGGAATCCCGCACGGAGGCCGAGGCCGGGGCGGTGCGGTCATGAGGACGATCGTCATCACGGGCGGCACCGACGGCCTCGGCGCGGGACTCGCCCGGCACTACCTCGCGCAAGGCGACGCGGTGGTGGCGATCGGGCGCAGCGAGGACAAGGGAGCGTCGCTGGCGCGGCTCGGGGCGCACTTCATCGGCGCCGACCTGAGCCTGGTCGCCGAGAACCGGCGAGTGATCGACCTGCTCGCGTCCCGCTTCGGGGCGATCGACGCGCTCATTATGTGCGCCAGGTACTTCCGCTCGCGCCGCCACGAGACGCCCGAGGGCTTCGAGGCCTGCTTCGCGCTGGAGTACCTCAGCCGGTTCCAGCTGAGCCACGGACTGCTCGACCGCTTGGAGGCCGCGCCCGCACCGGTCGTGCTGAACGTCTCGGGACCCGGCGCGCCCAAGCCCGAGATCCGCTGGGACGACCCGGGTTTTCACCGCGGCTACTCGGGAATGGAGGCCCAGTTCCACGCCGGGAGGGCCAACGACCTCCTCGGGCTCTCCTTCGCCGCCGAGCATCCGGACGCCCGGACCAGGTACGTCCTGGTCAACCCCGGCAGCATCGCCTCCAGCTTCGCCGGGGAGTTCGACCCCGCCACGGCGGCCCTCGTCGAGCGCATGAAACGGACCGCCACGCCGGTCGACCGGATCGTCCCGCACCTCGCCGCCCTAGTAGACGCGCCGCCAGCCGATCCGGTGAGCGCCTTCGCCATCAATCGGCGCATCGACCACCGCACGAGTGCAGCCGACGACCACGCGGCGACCCGCCTCCACCGGCTCACCACCGAACTGCTGCGTCACTGAGCCCGCCCCTGCCGCCGGGGGTCGGCGCGGCTGGCTGTCGACGCGCGAGTCGGCCATTGGCCCATCGTCATCGGCTGATGCGGTGGGCGGTGGTCATGGCGAGGAGTTTGTCGGGGTTGCGGATCGCGTAGAAGTCGGTGATCCTCCCGGCGGCGACCACGAGCAGGAAGACGCCTTCGAGGCGGTCCTCGACGTAGGCGGCGATCGCGGGGGCGCCGTTGCAGTTGACCGTCTCGATCCGCAGACCCGGCATCGTCCGTCGCCTGTGGAAGATGTCGAGGACGGCGGCGGCGACCTTCGCCGCGCCGACCACCGGGCTGCGGGACGCGATCGTCTTGCCGCCGCCGTCGGCAGTCCACACCGCGTCCGGGGCGAGCAGTGCGAGCAGCCCGTCCAGGTCGCCGGTGGCGCTGGCGGCCATGAACTGCTCGGTGATCCGCTCGGTCTCGGCCCCGACGGGCGCGAAGCGCTTGCGGCGGGCCCGCACGTGGCCGCGGGCGCGATGCGCCGTCTGGCGCACCGCCGCGACGGACTTCCCGACGGCCGCGGCGATCTCCTGGTGCTCGAAACCGAAGACCTCCCGCAGGACGAACACCGCGCGCTCGTCGGGGGTGAGGGTTTCGAGGACCACGAGCATCGCCATCGACACCGATTCGGCCAGGACGGCGTCCGCCGAGGCGTCCCGCTCGTCCAGCAGCAGCGGCTCGGGCAGCCACGGCCCCACGTAGTCCTCGCGGCGGCGGCTGCTCGCCCGCAGTGCGTTGAGCGCCTGCCTGGTCACCAGCTTCGCCAGGTACGACCTGGTGTCCCGCACCTCCGCCAGGTCCACTCGGGACCATCGCAGGTAGCCGTCCTGGAGGACGTCGTCGGCCTCGGTCGCCGATCCGAGGATCTCGTAGGCGATGGTGAACAGCAGCGGCCGCAGCGCCGTGAAACGCTCGGCGTGCTCGTGCGAGGCTTCGGCGCTCATGCCGCACTCCGATCCGCCGCCGGGTCCACCGCGCGCGGACCGCCCTTGATCCAGACCATCGTGCCGGGCTTGCGCGCTTCGAGGCGGATGCGTTTGGCGACCACGAACCGGCAGGTCGCCTCCTTGATGATCGCCCCCAGACGGCCGCCGATGAACAGGCCGGTCATGGAGTCGTCCTTGCGGCCGATCTGCCGGATGCCGTCACGCCGGCCCAGGCTCACGCACGCGCCGGTGAACCCGAGGTCGATCACGTCCGGCTCGGTCCCGGCGAGGCGGCTGAGCACCGTGTCGGCGGCCCGCGCCCCGAGCGGCCCGGCCGCGTACCCGCTCATCCGCAGCGGCCGCCCCGAGGGTGCGGCGCAGTCGCCCGCCGCGACGATGCGGTCGTCGTCGACGCTGGTCAGCGTCTCGTCGGTGAGCAGCCGCCCGAGATCATCGGTGGACAGCCCGCTCGCCGCGGCCAGGCCGGGCACGGCGAACCCGGCCGTCCAGACCGTCACAGCGCTCGCCCGCTCGACGCCGCTGGCGAGCCGGACCGCGTCGGCCCGCACTTCGGCGACGCTGTCGCCCTCGATCACGGTGGCCCCGTTCCTGTCGAGCCACTTGGCGACATACCGCCGCCCGGGCCCGCTCAGGTACGGGGCGAGGACGCGGCCGCACACGAGCGCGACCTCGCGACCCTGCGCGGCGAGTTCGGCCGCGATCTCGATGCCGGTGAGCCCGCCGCCGACCACGGTGACCGGCGCGTCCATCGCCAGCGCTTCGAGGTCGGCGCGCAGGCGCCGCGCGGGTTCGAGTTCGGCGATGCCGTAAGCGAACTCGGCGGCGCCGGGCACCGCGGCGGGCACCGCCCCGGTGCTGCCGACCGCGTAGACGAGGTAGTCGTAGGCCAGCGCGCCGCCGGAGGACAGGTGGACGGTCCGCGCGGCGGGGTCGATGCGGTCGGCGCTGTCGACGAGGAGTTCGACCCCCTCGCCGAGCAGCGTCCCGTACTCGATCTCGGCGTCGCCGGTGCCCGCCGCGAGCTGGTGCAGCCGGATGCGCTCGACGAATTGCGGGCGCGGGTTGACCAGGGTGACTTGGACGTCGCCGCGCTGCCGCAGGCGGTTGGCCGCGAGCGTTCCGGCGTATCCGCCGCCGAGGACGACGACCTTCGGGGAGTTCAGGCGTTCGATCATGCCCCCAAGACACCGGCCGGCCCGAAGGCGTGACACCAGATGACACGCGTCACCGCGAGCGGTGCCGGTCAGGTGGCGATGCGCTGGGACAGTTCGACGAGGCGGTTGGAGAACCCCCATTCGTTGTCGTACCAGGCGAAGATCTTGACCTGGTCGCCGACCGCCTGTGTCAGCGGCGCGTCGAAAATGGCCGAGTAGGGGTTGCCGACGATGTCGGACGACACCAGGGGCGCCTGGGAGTACGCCAGGTACGGCGACAGGGCCGGGCTCGCCGCCGCTTCGCGGAAGGCCGCGTTGACCTCCTCGACGCTCGCCGGGCGCGTGAGGCGGGCGGTGAGGTCGGTGATCGAGCCGACCGGCACCGGGACGCGCAGCGCCAGACCCGTGAGCTTCCCGTCCAGTTCGGGGATGATCCGGCCGATGGTGCGGGCCGCGCCCGAAGAGGTGGGGATCGTGGACACGGCCGCGGAGCGGGCGCGGCGCAGGTCGGAATGCGGGGCATCGAGGAGGCGCTGGTCGCTGGTGTAGGCGTGGACGGTGGTCATGAGGCCGGACTCGATGCCGAAGGCCTCGTGGAGGACCTTCGCCATGGGGGCGAGGCAGTTGGTGGTGCAGGAGCCGTTGGAGAACACGTCCCCGGTGAAGTCGACCGCCTCGTCGTTGACGCCGAGCACGACCGCGGGGACGCCGGAGTCGGCGGGCGCGGAGATGAGGACCTTGCGGGCCCCGGCGTCGAGGTGGCGCCGCGCCCCGGCCTCGGTGGCGAAGTGGCCCGTGGATTCGAGGACGACGTCGACGTCCGCCTCGCCCCAGGGGATGTTCGCGGGGTCGCGCTCGGCGGTGACGCGGATGCGGTTGCCGCCGACCAGGATCGCGTCCGCGTCGGCCTTGACGCCGTCGAGGTGCCCGGTCTGGGAGTCCCATTCCAGGAGCGAGGCGAGGGTGGCGGCGTCGGCGATGTCGTTGACGGCGACGACTTGGACGTCGGCGCCGCTTCGCAGGGCGGCGCGCAGGTAGGAGCGGCCGATGCGGCCGAATCCGTTGATGCCGATCCGAACGGTCATGATGGGTTCCTTCTTCCTGGTCAGCGGTCGGCGCGGACGGAGGCGTGCGCGGCGTCGAGCAGCGCCACCGCTCCGCGGATTGCCGCGTCCATCGGTCCTTGGTCGCCGCCGGCGCGGGCGAGCACGTACCCGCCCTGGATGACCGCGGCGAGCGTGCGGGCGAGTTCGGCCGGATCGGTGCTCCGGGGCAGCTCCCCCGCTTCGATCGCGGCGGTGATGGTCTCCTCCCAGCGGCCCAGCATCGCCTCGAAAGCGCCGGAGACGATCGACAGGAGGTCCGGATCGGACACCACCTGCGGGTCCTGCGTCATCCGGCCGACCCGGCATCCCTGCGTCCCGGGGCGCGGCGCGGACAGGTACCGCTTCATCCGCTCCAAGGGCGACCCTTCGCCTTGGAGCAGCGAGGACTCGCCCATCACTTCGCCGACGACGGCCGACAGCGCTTCGACGGCCAGTTCGTGCTTGCCGCTGAAGTGGTGGTACATGCTGCCTTGGCCGACCCCCGCGCGCGCCATCACGTCACGCGGGCTGGTCGCGGCGTACCCCCGCTCCCACAACAGGTCGGCCATCGCCCCGGTCAACTGGTCTCGCGAACTCATGACACCAGTGTAACAACTAGTATGTACAGAAGTGGGCGCGGTACGGGAGCCGTCCCGATCGGGGCGCCGGTGAGGCCGGGCACGCTCGGCGCAGATCGCGAAACAATCGCGCCCGCGCCGACGTTGCGCGGTGTATGAGGACTCCGCACCCCCTCCGGCTCTCACTGCTCGACCGCGCCGTGATCGTCGAGGGCGAAACCCCCTCTGAAACCCTGCGCGACGTCGTCGCCAATGCCAAGCAGGCCGAGGAACTGGGCTTTCACCGCTACTGGGTGGCCGAGCACCACAGCGTGCCCGGCATCGCCGGTTCGGCGCCCACCGTCCTGGCGGCGGCCGTCGCCGCAGCGACCTCGCGGATCCGGGTCGGCACCGGCGGCGTCATGCTGCCCAACCACCGCCCGCTGGTGGTCGCCGAGCAGTTCGGCGTCCTCGCCTCGCTCTTCGAAGACCGCATCGACATGGGCCTCGGACGCACCCTCGGCTTCGTCCCGGCCGTACGAGCCGCGCTCGGCCACGACCTGGACGAGGCCGACCACTTCGACGAGCTCCTGACCGAACTCCTCGGCTACTTCACCGGCGAGCAGGACGCCCACCCGGGCGTGCACGCCCGGCCCGGTGAAGGGCTGCGCCCCGACCCCTTCGTCCTCGCGGTGGGCTCGGGCGGGGAGTACGCCGCCAGGCACGGTGTAGGCCTGGTCATCGCACCGTCCAAAGGACTCCAGGCGACCCGCGCCAAGATCGACGCCTACCGGCGCGACTTCCGGCCCTCCGCATGGCGGTCCGAGCCGTACGTCGTCGTGGCGCAGAGCGTCGCCGTCGCCGAGACCCGGGAGGCGGCCGAGGACCTGCTCCTTCCCGAGTACTGGTCGACCGCGCTGTCCCGCACCAAAGGCGAGTTCCCGCCGCTGCGACCCGCAGTCCAGATCAGAGCCGCCGAGAAGACCGGCCGCGAGTCCAAGCACCTCGAACAGGCGCTGGCGGGCGCGATCTACGGCACCGCGGACGAGGTGGCCCCGCTCCTCGCCGACCTGGTCGAGTCCACCGGAGCGGACGAACTCCTCATCGGCACCTCGTCCCACGACCGCAAGGCCCTCTTCGACTCCCATCGCCGCCTCTCCGAGCTCGCCGGCCTCCCGCACCCCTTACAGACGGGCGATCGGCCTAGCCCGGGGCGATCTCGGCGAGGAGGGCGAAGACGGCGCGGATCTGTTCCGGGGTGGGGCGCGGGTGGACCGCGCCGATGCCCGCGACCACCAAGTGGGGCAGGAGCGCGGCTGACCGGGAGCGGTCGCTCTCGCCGATGTGCCTGGCCCACAGCCGTTCGAGGAGTCGCAGGCGCGCGGTGTCAAGGCGCTCCTGGGCGGCGCGCGCGGCCGGGTCGGTGGCGCTCCAGGCGCGGACTGCGCGTTCGCGGTCGGTGTCGAGGACGTCGGCCACCCGGTCGGCGAGGAGCGAGAAGGCGGCCTCGGGCAGCCCGTCCGCGGCGGCTGAGGCGAGGTCGGCGAGCGCGTCGGACTGCTCGTGCTCGTGCCGCTCCAGCAGTGCCGCCCGGTAGTCGTCCGCGCCCGCGAAGTGGTGGTGGAAGGAGCCTTTGGTGAGGCCGAGCCGGGCGGCGATCCGGTCGATGCGGAGTCCGTCCGCGCCCTGCTCGGCGAGCACGGCGAGCCCTTCGTCGATCCAGCGGTCGCGAGTCGTCATACCGGCACCGTACCATACGGTATGGTACGGTGATTTCATGAACGCCTTCCCCGACCCCCTCTGGCCGGTCCTCGTGCTGGCCGCCGTCTCCTTCGGCGACGCCCTGCTGTGCATCAAGCCGGTCCCCTTCGTGGCCAAGTGCTTCGAGGACGTCGGCTTCCCCCGCCGCTGGTGGTGGGCCGCCGCCCCGATCAAGCTGGCCGCGGCCGCGGGCCTCCTCGCCGGGATCTGGGTGCCGTACCTCGGCGCGCTGACCTCGTCCGCGGTGGTCCTCTACTTCCTCGTCGCCATCGCCATGCACGTGCGGGCGCGCGACTTCGGCCGGAACCTCTTCCTCAACGCCACCGGGATGCTCGCGCTGAGCGTGTTCACGCTCCTGTACTCCTTCGCCTGATCGCCGACCACCTCGCGGGGATGTCGACATAGGTGATGTCAGTTCGTGTCGTGTAGGGTTGGCCGCGGTGTGCCGGGAAGGCTGGTCGGCGAGTCCTGTCAGCGACCCCGAAACGGAGCCGCACCGTGCCCACCGCCTCGAAGGAACCCTGGAAGTCCCCCCTCTGGCGCGACCGCCCCGCGTTCCTGTACTCGCGCAAGCCCCTCGCCCGCTACGTCGGACGCCCGGCCGCGGAGTTCCTCAAGATCGAGCCCGCCGCCGGGGTCGTCCTCGTCATCTGCGCCGCTCTCGCGCTGATCTGGGCGAACTCGCCGTGGGCCGCCTCCTTCGAAGCGCTCTGGGGCCTGGACATCACGATCCGCATCGGCGACTTCGAGCTCCACCACACACTGCGCGAGTGGATCAACGACGCCCTCATGGCGGTCTTCTTCTTCGTCGTGGGCATGGAGATCAAGTCCGAGATCGTCTCCGGCGAGCTGCGGCGGGTCCGCAACGCCGTCGCGCCCGTGGCCGGGGCGATCGGCGGCATGGCCGTCCCCGCGCTCCTGTACGCCGCCTTCAACACCGGCGGCGACGGCGCGCACGGCTGGGGCGTCCCCATGGCGACCGACATCGCGTTCGCCGTCGGCGTCCTCGCCCTGTTCGGCTCCCGCATCCCCTCGGCCGCGAAGGTGTTCCTGCTGACCCTCGCGATCGTCGACGATCTCGGCGCCATCGCCGTCATCGCCGTCTTCTACACCGACGACCTCTCCGGGCCCTGGCTGGCCGCCGCCGGGGCCATCCTCGCCCTCGCGATCGGGCTGCGCCTGCTCAACGTCTGGTCTGCCCCGGTCTACCTGGTCGTCGGCATCGCACTGTGGCTGGCCGTCCTCGAATCGGGCGTCCACGCCACCATCGCCGGGGTCGCCATGGGCCTGGTCATCGCCGCCAAGCCGCTCCTGGACCCCCAAGTGGCCCATGCCAAAGCGCAGGAGCTCGCCAAGGAGGGCCTCACCCTCGAAGAGACCGAGCAGCTCATCCGCCTCACCCGCGACGCCCAACCGCCGACCCACCGCCTCCAGCACCGGCACCACCCGTTCTCCTCCTTCATCGTGCTGCCGCTGTTCGCCCTCGCCAACGCCGGAGTAGTCCTCTCCGGAGACCTCCTCGCCGCGGCCGCCGCATCGACCGTCACCATCGGCATCGTCCTCGGCCTGGTCGTCGGCAAGACTCTGGGCATCACCGCCGCGGTCTGGATCGCGGTGCGGACCGGCGCCGGGCGCCTGCCCGAGGGCACGCGATGGCCGCTGCTCACCGGCATCGCCGCCGTCGCCGGGATCGGGTTCACCGTCGCCCTGTTCATCACCGAACTCGCCTTCCACGACACCCCGGTCCTCGCCGACGAGGCCAAGATCGGGGTCCTGGTCGGCTCCCTCGCCGCGGCCCTCGCCGGATCCGCCCTCATCGCCCGCGCCACCCGCGGGCCCGGTCCCGCACCGGGCTGACGCCGCGACACGCGGGGGCTTCCGGCTCGTGCTCCCGCGCATACGCCGCGGCGGACTGCAGACTGTTCCGTGGCAAGGACCAGCACCGCCCAGGAGGAGACTTCATGAGCCAGAACGACTACCGCACGAAGATGCGCACCCGGTTCGCGACCTTCGACGTCGACGGCGACGGCGAGGTCACCGCCGACGACTTCGCGGCGATGGCCCGCCGCGTCATCGAGGAGTTCGAGGTCCAGGAGGGCTCGCCTGCGGCGTCGGCGATCCTCGAAGGGGCCCGCAGGTTCTTCGTCGGACTCGCCGAGGCCGTCGACGCCGACGGCTCGGGCTCGATCAGCGAGAGCGAGTTCGTCGAGGGCGCCGAGCAGCGGCTGCTGGACAACCCCGAGGGGTTCGACGCGATCGCGCGCCCCTGGGTCCAGAGCGTCATCGCAATCGCCGACGTCGACGGCGACGGCCACGTCTCGGTCGAGGAATGGGCCCGGGCGCTCCAGGCCATGGCCCCGAACGAGCAGGTGGCCGAGCAGGACCTCCAGTCGATCGACCGCGACCGCGACGGCCGGATCACGCTCGAAGAGGCCACGGCGGCCGTGACCGAGTACTACACCAGCGAGCGCTCGCTCGACCTGTTCACGCACGCCTAGCGGGAGCGCCGGGCACTGCCCGACACCGCCGCGAAAGCCCCGGCTTCCTGAGGAAGCCGGGGCTTTTCAGTCGCGCGGGGGGCGGGGCAGGAAGCCGCTGGTGCGGCGCGTGTACGCGGCGTACGCGGGGCGGGTGGCGGCGAGGTGCGATTCCATGAGGGGCTTGCCGGTCTTGGCGGCGAGGAAGTAGGTCATGAGCGCCGCCGAGAGCACCGTGGCGGCGCCGGGCCAGGTGCCGCACGCGGTCAGGTACAGGCCCCACCAGACGCACGCGTCGCCGAAGTAGTTGGGGTGGCGGGTGTAGCGCCACAGCCCCGTGTCGAGCACGAGGCCCCGGTTGGCCCGGTCGCGGCGGAACGCGCGCAGCTGGGCGTCGCCGACGGACTCGAAGGCGAGACCGACGGCCCACAGCGCCAGGCCGGTGAAGAAGAGCGCACCCGGCGGTGACGGATCGTACTGCGCGAGTTGGACAGGCAGGGAGACGAACCAGGCGATCGCGGCCTGGAGCAGGTAGACCTTGCGGAACGCGTACCAGTTGCGCGATCCTCTCGCCGTGCCGAGCATCGCCGCGTAGCGCCGGTCCTCGGGGTGGCCCCAGTTGCGCACCAGGAGGTGGACGGCGAGCCGCAGTCCCCAGGCGACGGTCATCGCCATGACGAGCCAGCGCCGCAAAGGATCGCCGTGACCGGCGGACATCGCGAACGTGACGAGGGCGATCGCGGTGAACGCGAGCCCCCAGGCGACGTCGACGACGCGGTGGCGGTCGCGGGCGGCGCCGAAGACGAAGGCGGCGAGGAGGACCGCCAGCGAGGCGACGGCCGCGGCCGAGAGGTTGTCCGCGAGCGCGCCCCAGTCGGTCATGAGGGCGCCCCGTCGAGGAGGGCGCGGCGCGTGGGGGGCATGGCGGCGTCGCCGAAGCCGTCGGGGACGACCGCGAGGATCTGGTCGACGCCCATGCGGCGGTCCTCGAACGCCAGCGCCGCGCCGACCATGTAGAGGCGCCAGACGCGGGCGGTCGGCAGGCCGACGAGGTCCACGGCGGCGTCCCAGCGGTCTTCGAGCGTGTCGTGCCAGGCGCGGATGGTGCGGGTGTAGTGCTCGCGCATCGCCTCGACGTCGCGAACCTCGAATCCGGCGTCCTCGATGAGGGCGACGGTCTCGCCGAGGGGGCGCATGTGCATGTCGGGCGCGATGTACGTCTCGATGAACGGGCCGCCGCCGGGGGCGGTGGTCCCCCGGGACATCTGCTGGACGAGGAGCCTCCCGCCGGGGCCGAGGCGTTCGCGCAGGCGGGAGACGAAGGGCGCGTAGCCGTCGCGACCGACGTGCTCGCCCATCTCCACGGTCGAGACCGCGTCGAAACCGGTGGCGGTGACGTCGCGGTAGTCGCTCAGGCGGAAGTCGACCCGGTCGGCGAGGCCGCGTTCGGCGGCGCGGGCGGTCGCGAAGCGGTGCTGCTCGGCCGAGAGGGTCACGGCCGTGACGCGCGCTCCGTAGTGCTCGGCGGCGTGCATGGCCAGTGCGCCCCAGCCGCATCCAACGTCGAGCAGGCGCGAGCCCGCTGCGAGGCCGAGCTTGCGGCAGATGAGGTCGAGCTTGTCGCGCTGGGCGTCCGCAAGCGTGTAGGAGGGCGCCTCGGAGGTCCAGTACCCGCACGAGTAGACCATCGCGGGGTCGAGGATGAGTTCGTAGAACTCGTTGGAGAGGTCGTAGTGGAAGCTGACGACCTCCTTGTCGCGGCCCTTGGAGTGCAGGCGCCCGGAGACGGCGTGTTCGAGCCCGGCGGCGTCGGGTCTGCGGCCGATGAGCTTGTGGCGCAAGGCGAACGGCAGGGCGGACACGGCGGCGCCGAGGCCGGTGGAGGCGCGGGTCGCGGCGGCGGCGCGGTGGACGCGGCGCAGGCCGTCGGCGAGGTCGCCGTCCACGTCGATCTCACCGAGGATGTACGCCTGGGCGAGCCCGAGCTCGCCGGGACGCCACAGGAGCCTGCGGAGCGCGTCGGGGCTGTTGAGGCGCAGGAGCGGGCCGCCGTCGTTCGGTCCGGCCTCGCTGCCGTCCCAGGCGCGCAGCCGGATCGGAGGGACGGTGCCGGTGGCTTTGGCGGCCAGGTCGTACAGCTCTCGGGCGAGTGTCATCGTCATGCCTCCAGGATGAGTTGGCGGACGTCGAGGTAGCCGGTGGCGAATCCGGCTTCGGAGTAGGCGAGGTAGAACTCCCAAGTGCGCCTGAAGGTCTCGTCGAAGCCGAGTCCGGCGAGCCGGTCGGCGCGCGAAATGAAGCGCTCGCGCCACAGCCGCAGGGTCCGCGCGTAGTCGGCGCCGAAGTCGAGGCGGTCGCCGATGCGCAGTCCGGCCGCGGCGGCGTGCCGCTCGATGACGGGCAGGGACGGGATGATGCCGCCGGGGAAGATGTACTTGTGGATCCAGGTGTAGCCGCGCCGGGTGGCCGTCATGCGGTCGTGGCGCATGGTGATGGCCTGGAGGCCGACCTTCCCGCCGGGTTCGAGGGCGCACCGCAGGGTCGCGAAGTACTCGGGCCAGTAGCGTTCGCCGACCGCCTCGATCATCTCGACGCTGACGACGGCGTCGTAGCGGCGGCCCGGGGCCAGGTCGCGGTAGTCGAGGAGTTCGGCGTCGATCCGGTCGGCGACGCCGCGCCGGGCCGCGAGCGCTTGCGCGCGTTCGAGCTGGTTGGCCGAGAGCGTGATGGTGTGGACGGTGGCGCCGCGCTCGGCGGCGCGGACGGCGAGCTCGCCCCAGCCGGTGCCGATCTCCAGGACCCGGGTGCCGGGGCCGACGCCGGTGCGGTCGAGGAGGCGGTCGATCTTGCGGCGCTGGCCTTCGGCGAGGTCGTCCCAGGTGGCGTCGGCGCCGCCGAACAGGGCCGAGGAGTAGGTCATGGTCTCGTCGAGGAAGAGCGCGAACAGGTCGTTCGAGAGGTCGTAGTGGTCGGCGATGTTGCGCCGGGCGTTGTCGCGGGTGTTGTCCTGGCGGGACGGGGCCGCGGCGGCGAAGGGCCGCCGCAGGGTCTGGAGGCCGCGGGGCACGAGGTGGTCGACGTTCGCGGCCAGGGCGGTCAGCAGGCGCGGGAGGTCGTCGGAGTCCCAGTCGCCGGCCTGGTAGGACTCGCCGAAGCCGATGAGGCCGCCGGTGCCGACGCGGTGGAAGAACGCCTGGGGCCGGTGGAGGAGCAGGACGGGCAGGCCGGGGTCGCCGACGGCTCCGGTCCGGGTCTCCACGCGCAGCGGGACGCGGGCGGCGATGCGGCGCACCAGTTCCGAGGCGAATCGGGCGCGGACGGGCGCGTGCGGGACGGCGGCGACGTCGGGCCAGCGGGCCGGGTCGGTGCGGGTGTCAGCGGACGCGGTCATGGTGTGCCTCTCGGTCGTGTCGGGGCTCGCGGGCGAAGACGGGCAGGCCCTTGAGCCACAGCCCGATGCCGTGACGGCGGATGTCGGCGGTGACGGCCAGGGTGCTGAACGGGTGCCGTGCGGTCGCGGCCAGGAGCGCGCGGGTCCCGGCGGGCCTGCGGCGTCCGGCGACGGCGGCGATGAGGATCGGCTCGGCGTCGAGGTCCAGGGCCACCGAGAGGTGGAGGCGGTCGGCGGGTTCGGGCAGGGCCATGCGGTAGGTGCCGTCCACAGGAAGGAACGGGGAGACGTAGAACTCCTTGGGGACCTCGGCCCTGCCGTCGTCGCCGGGGGTGAGGAGGTAGCGGTGGCGTTCGCCGTAGGTGTTGTGGACTTCGGCGACGATGCAGCGCAGGCCGTCGTCGGGGTGGCGGCACCAGTAGACGGTGAGGGGGTTGAAGACGTGTCCGAAGGCGCGGGCGTGGGCGAGCATCGTGATGCGGCACCCGGCGGTGTCGACGCCTTCGGCCGCGGCGAAGGCGGTGACGCTCGCGCGCAGACTCTGGCCGGGCGCGGTGATGTGGTCGGCGGTGCGGAAGCCCGCGAAGGGGCGCAGCCACCAGGGCGGGCGGGGCGGGTCGTCGACGTCGAGGAGCCAGTAGAAGGTGCGGTGCCGCAGGTGGTGCGCGATGGGGCGCAGGCGGGTGTGGCGCACCGTCGCGTCGTAGAGCGAGGCGCCTCGGGCCCAGCCGGTCACCATGTCGCCCCCAGGCTCGCCGCCGCCGCGACGCCCGCGCGGCAGCCGTCTTCGTGGAAGCCCCAGCCGTGGTAGGCGCCCGCGTAGGCGGTGCGGCCGGTGTTGAGCTCGCCGAGGCGTTGCTGCGCGGCGAGCGCGGCGGGGGTGTAGATCGGGTGCTCGTAGGTCATGGCGGCGATGACGCGGTCGGGGTCGATGCGGGCGGCGTCGCCGAGGGTGGCGACGACGTCGGCGTCGGTGTCGAGTCCTTGGAGGCGGCGCAGGTCGTAGGAGACCTCAACGGCGCCGGGGCCGGGCCGGCAGGAGGGCAGGAGGTAGTTCCAAGAGCCGCGGGCGCGTTCGCGGCGCGGCAGCGGGGACGGGTCGGTGTGGAGGACGGTCCGGTTGCGGGAGTAGGTGATCGCGCCGAGGATTTCGGTCTCGGCGCCGGTGGGGTCGGCGAGGAGGCGCAGCGCCTGGTCGGGGTGGGTCGCGATGACGACGGCGTCGTGCTCGGCGGTCTCGCCGGAGGCGAGGGTGACGGTCGCTCCGTCGCTGTGGCGGCGCACGGCGGCCACCGGTGCGCCGGTGCGGACGGCGTTGAGCCGCTTGGCGATCAGCTCGACGTACGTGCGCGATCCGCCTTGGACGGTGCGCCAGGTCGGGGAGCCGGTCACCGACAGGAGCCCGTGGTTGTCGAGGAACGCGAACAGGTATCGGGCCGGGTAGTCGGCGACGAGGTGGGGGCCGCAGGACCAGACCGCCGAGACGAGCGGGACGACGAAGTGGTTGGTGAAGTGGGCGCCGAAACGCCCGGCGGCGAGGAACTCCCCCAGGGTCGGCTCGGTCTCGCCGGGGTCGGCGAGCAGGCGGCGGGCGCGGGCGTGGAAGCGCGGCACTTGGGCGAGCAGGGACCAGAAGCGCGGGTCGGCGGCGTTCGCGGCCCGCGCGAACAGGCCCGAGGCTCCGCGGGCGCCGCAGTATTCGAGGCCGCACTCCAGGCACTGCACCGACATGCTCATCTCGGTGGGCCGGGTGGTCACGCCGAGCTCGTCGAAGAGGCGGCACAGCAGCGGGTAGGTGCGGCGGTTGTGGACGATGAACCCGGAGTCGACGGCCACCGACCGGTCTCCGAGCCGCACGTCGTGGGTGTGGGCGTGCCCGCCGAGCCTGTCGTCGGCCTCGTAGACGGTGACGTCGGCGGTCCGCTGGAGCAGATGCGCGGCGGTGAGTCCGGCGACGCCGGAGCCGACGACGGCGACGGTGCGGGATCGAGTGCTCAAGGCGCTCCCTTTCCTCTCGGTGCACTCCTGATTCGGAGCCGGGTCGGGTCCGGATGGGTCACGGCGGCGGCGCGTGCGGCGCGGGCCGGGCCTGGCCGCCCGGCCGCACGGGCAGGACCGCCGCGGTGAACGCCTCGACGGCGTCGAGGACCGCGGCGAAGCGCACCGAGTCGCACAGGTCGAAGGCGTGCTGCCCGCCGGGCAGCGCGGCGAACACGACCGGCTGTTGCGAGACCCCGCGCAGGGCCTCGGCGAAGCGGCGCGCGTCGGCGACGGGGACGATCGTGTCGCGGTCGCCGTGGACGATGAGGCACGGCGGGGCCGCGGGCCCGGCCAGACCCGCGGGCGAGGTCCGCGGGCCCTGGCCGTAGTAGGTCCCGTAGTAGCCGCCGAAGCCGATGACGCCGCTGACCCGGAGGTCGACTGCCTCGACGTCTGGAAGACGGGAGCAGTCGGCGGTGAACGCGGCCGAGGCGGCCAGGTGCGCGCCCGCGGAGGAACCCGCCAGGACGATCCGGTCGGGGTCGGCGCCCCAGTCGAGCCCGTGCGTCCTGATCCAGGCGACGACGCGGTGCGCGTCGGCGAGGTGGTCGGCGAATCCGGCGGCCGGGCGCAGCCGGTACTCGGCGCTGACGCACACCCAGCCGGCCTGCGCGAGGCGGTAGAGCAGCGGCAGCGACTGGGAGTCCTTGCGGCCCGCGGAGTAGCTGCCGCCGTGGAAGTGGACCAGGACCGGGCCGCCGGTCGCGCCGGGGAGACGGTAGAGGTCGAGCCGGTGGCGGTCCGCGGGGCCGTACGCGAGGTCGGCGAGGTGCTCGACCCGGGAGCGCCGCCGCAGCAGCGGACCAAACACGATGCGGCCGTATGGGACCCGACGCGGCATGCGGACCGGTTCCATGGCCCGCTCCAGGACCCGCCGGGCCTTCGCGCCGCGCCGGACCAGCTCCGCCAGACCCAGCGCCACCGCGGCTGCGGAGGCGGCACCCACAGGAGTGAGGCCGCCGAGCATCCACGTCAGCGCCGTGGCGGACCCGATCCAGGCGAGCCACAGGAACGGCGCCTCGTTCACGACCACGCTCAGGTAGAACACGATCGTGCCCGCGGGCCCGGGCCGGGCCGAGGCCGTCAGCGCCGCAAGCGTCGGGATCGCGGCCGCCGCGAGCGCGGCGAGCAGTCCGTAGGGCATGGGGCTCCTCGGCTAGTCGACGGCCAGTTTGGCGAAGCGTTCAGGGTTGGGCCACTTGACGTTCGAGACCCATCCGGCCCGCTCCATGAGCCAGATGAGGCGCGCGGAGGTATCGATCTGGCCGCGCTTGACGCCGTGCCGCGCGCACGAAGGGTCGGCGTGATGCGAGTTGTGCCAGGACTCCCCGCCCGACAGGAGCGCGAGCGGCCAGAAGTTCGCGGCCCGGTCCCGGCTCTTGAACGGGCGCTCGCCGATCATGTGGCACACCGAGTTCGTCGACCAGGTCGCGTGGTGCAGCGCCGAGACGCGGACCAGTCCCGCCCAGAAGAACGCCGTCAGCGCGCCCGCCCACGACATCGTGATCAGGCCGCCGAGGAGGGCCGGGAGGGCGAACGTCAGGACCGTCCAAAGCCAGAACAGCCGGTCGATGCGGACCAGGTCGGGGTCCTTGAGCAGGTCAGGGGCGAAACGCTCCGCATTGGTGGTGTTGCGCGGCTGGAACATCCAGCCCATGTGCGCGTGCCAGAAGCCCCTGGCGAGGGCCCATGCGGAGGTCCCGAACAGCCACGGCGAGTGCGGGTCGCCCTCCCGGTCTGCGAACGCGTGGTGTCGGCGGTGGTCGGCGACCCACGAGATCACCGGGCCCTGCACCGCCATCGACCCCAGGATCGCCAGAGCGATCTTGACCGGCCGGTGCGGCTTGTAGGAGCCGTGCGTGAACAACCGGTGGTACCCGACGGTGATGCCGTGGCAGGTCAGGACATAGAACCCGACGGCCAGGGCGATGTCGGTCCACGACAGCAGCCCGGTCGCCCATGCGAAGGGCGCCGCCGCGACCAGCGCCGCCATCGGGACCAGCAGGAACAGGTACACCAGGGATTGGCGCCCGACGTCGCGAGGCTCGCCGTGCAGGGGCCGATGGCCCCGTCGCGTCGCTCCCTGCCTCTCTTGTGTTGTCACCACAATGCCGGCACCTCAATCCCCGAATCGATTTGACTGATCACCCTTGATTCGTCGCGGAATGCGCCGCGGATGGCACGGCGGCCGCATCGAAATGTCAGGCGTCGAGGGGGACGTCGGCGACCACGGGCAGGGTCGGCGTCGCCGAGCCTCCTGCGGGTTCTCTGGTCACGGCGATGATCTCGATGCCGCTCATGCCGTCGATGAGCATGGTCGACGAGGAGTCGCCGGGGTCCATCACGCCCGCTGAGACCGGTGTCGTGCCCTCCACGGCCCACACTTGGTAGGCGTGGTCGGCGCCGGCATCGGGAAGGCCCGAGACCACGACCACCGCTTGGTCGAGTCCGGCCGAGGAGATGACGGTGACGCTGCCGGCGCCTTCGGCGTCGGTGAAGGCGACCTCGGCGTCGGGGGCCGCGAGGACGGCCGATACGCGATCGGCTTCAGTGGGGGCGGTTCGCGGCAGCAGCGACCAGGTGGCGAACACTCCGCCGAACGCGGCGGCCGCGGCGAGCCCGACCGCGCCCAGCCCCAGCCGCAGGCGCCTGCGGCCGATGGCCGGCGGCCGCGGCCTGCGCCGCTGCGCGAGGCGGGAGGCCCTGCTGCGGGCGGATCGCGCTCCGGAGCCTTCGGGTTCGGGGGCGCGCGTTGCGGGGGCCTCCTGGCGTGTGTGGTGCGCACGAGCGAGAACCGCTGCGCGCAGGCGCATCGGCGGGTCGACGCGCGTCGTATCGGACAGGCGGGAGACGGCTTCGCGCAGTTCGTCGGCCTCCTGCGTGCACGAGGCGCACGAGTCGAGGTGGCCTTCGATGCGGTCGCGCTCGTCGGGGTCCACGGCGTCGAGGGCCCAGGCGCCGATCAAGGCGTGGTCGTCGGTGCTCATCGGGCCGCCTCCAGGCAGTCGCGCAACTTGATCAGACCGTCCCGAATCCGGGACTTCACGGTGGGGACCGGCGAGTCAAGCAAGGTCGCGACCTGGCCGTAGGTGTGACCGCCGAAGTAGGCGAGAGTGACGGCCTGCCTCTGGAGCTCGGTCAGCGTCTTGAGGCAGCGGCGGACCTGGCGGTGCTCCAGGCGGCCTTCGGCGGCCTCGGCCACCTGGTCGTACTCGATCTCCGCCGACGTGGAGGCGACGCGCCGCTCCCGGTCCACGGATGCCTGCGCCGACCGGACCCGGTCGACGGCTTTGCGGTGGGCGATCGTGGTGATCCACGCGTTGGCCGAGCCGCGGCGCTCATCGAAGCGGGTCGCGGTGCGCCACACCTCGACCATGGCCTCCTGGGCGACCTCTTCGGCCTGCGCGGGATCGCGGACGATGCGCAGGCACAGCCCGTACACGCGCGGCGCGGTGCGGTCGTACAGCATCGCGAACGCGTCCTCGTCCCCCAGAGCGGTGCGGTGCAGGAGTGACTCGGAAGTGTCAGGGTCGATGCCCGACACCGCCGACAAGTGCGCGCGGTCCTCCCTGCGATGGGTGTGGGCACCCTGTTCGAACATCAACGCGCTCCCGTGGTCGATCGGTCAAGTCCCCACCGATTCGGAGCCGGGGCGACCGCGGATGGGTGCGGTGCCGAAATCGCCTCCGATGGGGTGGTGCCCGCCGATGCGACCCATCCGTGCAGGCGGCGGCGAATGAAGGGCACCGGGATTCAGCGACAGGGGTGGGATCATGAGCGCACGCGAAGGCGACCTGCTTCGACCGCACCGGCCCCCGAACGCGAAGAAGCGCCGACCGGGACGAATCCCGGCCGACGCTCTCCCGCCGCTGCTCGCGTCCTGACCCGCCGGCCCGGACACAGACGACGGCACTGTCCCGGCCCGCCGCGGCAGGCCGGGAACGAAGACGCGTCTCGCGCGGTGCGGGCTATTCGGCCGGCGGCATGAGGACGGTGTCGATGATGTAGACGGTGGCGTTGGCGGTCTGCACGTTGCCGCAGACCACGGCGGCCTCACCGTTCACGGTGAAGTCCTCGCCCGAACCCTCGACCGTCAGGTTCGCGCCCTGAAGGGTCGCGTGCTCACCGGCGAGGTCCTCGGGCGCGAGCCGACCGGCCACCACGTGGTAGGTCAAGATCGACGTGAGCGTCTCAGTGTCGGCCAGCACGGCCTGGAGGTCGGCCTCGGGGATCTTCGCGAACGCGTCGTTCGTGGGCGCGAACACGGTGATGTCCTCAGCGGTGTTGAGCGTGTCCCCCAGCCCCGCCTCGGTCACCGCGGTGACCAGCGTGGACAGCACCGGGTTGTTGGACGCGGCCGTCGCGACCGGGTCATCAGCCATACCGGAGAACGAGCCCTCCCCGTCCGC
The DNA here is from genome assembly GCF_042428885.1 of Glycomyces mayteni. Classification (NCBI taxonomy): domain Bacteria; kingdom Bacillati; phylum Actinomycetota; class Actinomycetes; order Glycomycetales; family Glycomycetaceae; genus Glycomyces; species Glycomyces mayteni. The sequence goes on along the minus strand of NZ_JBHMBP010000002.1, from coordinate 803,838 downwards.
CGGAACCGCCGAACACGCGGCGCCGAACTCACCCGCCGGGGTCATCGCCTCCGTGGTCTCCTCGGCCATGGACTCCTGGGTGGAGGAGGTGTCCTCAGAGGCGTCGTCGCTGCCGGAGTCGTCCGAGCACGCGGACAGTGCGATAGCGCATCCCGCCGCCAGCGCGAGCGCTCCGGCGCGGGTCAGGAGTCGATTGCTCATCTTCATTGCCTCTCTCATCGGAAATCGAGGCCAGACGCCCTAGGCGCCCTGCCATGCCCAAGATTCGGCACCGGGACGGTCGCGGATGGGTCCGCATCCAAAATTTTCTTCGGCCCCGCATCCGCTGGCGTCAACGACCCGACCAATGGGACGTCGTCGGCGCCGCGGTCATCATGTACACGCCCTGCGGGTGAGGAGGCGCACGCATATTCCTACCGGATGAGTAGGGTTGACGGTGTGCTCGACTGGGACCTGCTGCTCGGCTTCGCGGCCGGGCTCGCGATCTCGATCGTGACCGCCCCGGCCGGGGTCTCGGGCGCGGTATTCCTGCTCCCGGTCCAACTCAGCGTCCTACACGTGCCCAACCCGGCAGTCACCCCGACCAACCTGCTGTACAACGTGATCGCCGGACCGGGCGCACTCGCCAGGTACGCCCGCGCCGGGTCGCTCCGCTCACCGCTGGCGGGTCTGCTGATCGCCGGGACACTGCCCGGCGTCGTCATCGGCGCAGCCGTCCGCGTCCACCTCGTCGCCGACGCGGACCTGTTCCGCCTCTGCGCGGCCGCGGTCTTGGGGCCGCTTGGGGTGTGGCTGCTGCTACCCCGCCGCGAACGGGCGCGGGCCCGGACCGGGCTGCGGCGCAACACGATCCTGGCACTGGCGTTCGCCGCCGGCTGCGTGGGTGGGGTGTACGGCATCGGCGGCGGCTCGCTGCTGAGTCCGGTCCTGGTCGGCGTCGGCCTGTCGGTCGCGGCCGTGGCCCCGGCTGCGCTGCTGTCGACGTTCGCCACCTCGATCGCCGGATGCCTCGCCTACGTCGCCTTGAGCTTGACCGCTCCCGGAGACATCGCCCCCGACTGGACGCTCGGGATCGCCTGCGGCCTGGGCGGACTCGTCGGCGGCTACGCAGGCGCCGCCCTCCAGCCCCGCCTGCCCGAACGACTCCTGCGACGCCTCCTCGGCACCCTCGCGATCGCACTCGCCGCCCTCTACACAGCCCAGAGCCTCACCTGAAGTACGGCTCGGAGTGAGCTCGCCGCCATCAACCTAGGCCTGGATGTCCGACTGGGCACTGAAGGTCGGTCCAGGGCCGAGCGGATGGAATGCCGGGACGGTGTGGTCGGACCTGTTGCCGGTCGCCGCGGCGGCGTTCGCTACTCCTGATAGCTGGCCCCGGGCAGTTCCGCCCCCGTCGATGCGGGTTACGGCACAAAGAGTTGGCGCAGGCGGACCGTCACCGTTCGCCGGGCCGCTTCCGGGGTGTGCGTGCCGACGACGACCATCCAGCCCAGGCCGCTGGCGAGGGCGATGAGCTCCTTCGCTGTGTCCTCAGCCGCGCCTGCAGGGAGCAGGCTCGCGAGGAAGGCGGCAAGGCTGCCGTAGCTGTCTCGGAGCCGCTCGGTGAGTTCGGGCCGGTTGAGCGCGTACACCTCGAAGGCGTTCGCAATGCGCATGTGCCGTCGGGCGGCGTCGTCGGCGGGCACGAGCTCGGTCAGCACCGCAGCGAGGATCGCCTCGGGTCCGGCCTCGGCGTCAGCAGCGAGCCGGCGCCGCACGTTCTCAGCACCCAGATCATTGACCGCGGCGAACGCCGCCGAGAGCAGTGCGTCCTTGGTCGGAAAGTAGTACTGGACCCGGCCCGGCGAGATGCCGGCCGCCTTCGCGACGTTGCGGATGGTGACCTGGTCGGTCCCCTGTCCGTCGACGATGTCGAAGACCGCTTCGATGATGTCGCGCTGGCGCTGGTCGTGGGCGGCGCCCGGTCCGCGAGCGGTGGAAGGACGCTCGGTCATCACGCTCCACTCCTCAATACGGTCGTACCGAGTTGATCCTAGCGCGTGCGGCAGGCTATCCTCGAATCATCAGATCAATACGAGTGTATTGAAAAGAGGAGATGTGTCATGTCGGCGATCATCACGGGCCTGGGCCTCGTACTGGCTGTCCAGGGAGCAGGCGGGCTGCTGAACAACCTGTTCAGCGATTCACGGAGCTGGTTCCTGCTCAACTACATCGACATGCCTGACTGGATGCGGATCGCCGCCCACTCGCTCATGCTCGTGATCGGATTGGTGCTCACCGTCCGCTCCAAGGGCTGGCGCTGGATCTTCGAGGACTGACCGCCTGAACCGGTTTCATAGAGGCGCCCTCGACCGCCTCTATGGCGACGCCATGACCCGCGTATCCCGGACACCACCGCCGCGCTGCTAACGGCTCTGAATCGTCTGGTGGTAGGTCCTCCCGCTGCTCATCCGCAGGAGCCTGGTGATGCGACGCCGGGACAGCGCGGTGGCGATCAGATCGCCCAGGCGTGGCGAGACCGCCTCCCCGAGCAGCAGCATGTTCGCCCTTCGCGGCAGTACGACGCGTGGTGTCCTTCGCCTGGCCGCGGCGACCACGGCTCGCGCAACTGTGTCTGCCGACAGTGGAGTCATGTGCCGAAACGGCGGGGGCATCTCGGCTTCGTCGGCCTCCCGCAGCAGGTCGGTCGCGGTGAGCGCGGGGTAGATCACCGAGACGCCGATGCCGCTTCCGGCGACCTCCTGGCGCAGGCTGTCGGAGAACGCCGAGACCGAGTGCATCACGATCGCATACGAGCCGAACCGGGCGAACGCCTTGCGGCCCATCACCGACGACATGTTGACGATCACGCCCGCCCCCTGCCTGCGAAAGATGGGGAGCACGCGCTGCGTGACATCGATCGTGCCGAACAGGCTCGCCCGCAGCGTCTGGTGGACGTTGTCGGCGAACGCCTCCGACTCGACCGCACCGACCTTGCCGATGCCCGCGTTGTTCACCAGCACGTCGATGCGTCCGAACCGCGCGACCGCGGCGTCGACCAGGGCTGCCACTGCATCCGGGTCGGTCACGTCGGTCGGCACCGACAGCGCCGCGGCACCGAGTTCCTGAACCTCGTTCTCCACCTGAGCAAGATGGTCGATCGAGCGGGCCGCGAGGACCAGTTGCGCGCCCTCGCGGGCGAATGCCAGTGCGACGGCCCTGCCGATGCCGCGCGAAGCGCCCGTCACCAGCACGACCTTGTTCGCGAAGTGGGTGTTCATTGCCGCCTCCTACTTGATGTATATACAACAAACTGTGATGTCGATGCCGACGTGCGGACCCAGTGGCCTACGCGCCCGGGGGATACCCCAGGTCGCCCGCCATCGCACGGACCGCGCCCGCGCCAGTCGCGCCAAGCAGCTCGGCGGCCTGCCGCTGGGCGCGCCGCCAGTGGGGCATCACGGACTCGATCTTGGCCCGGCCCGCACGGCTGAGCGCCACTTCCCGGACGCCCTTCGCATCGGAGGACACCGCCTCGATCCAGCCGTGACCAAGCATCAGATTCACGTTCCGACTGACCGTGGACCGCTCCAACTGGAGCACCTCTCCGAGCCTCGACGGCGAGCACGGCCCGACCTTGCCCAAAGCGGCAAGCAGGTTGACCTGCGCGATGGTCACCTCGTGGCCGCCGAGCGCACTGTCGTACAGCCCGGTGACGGCCCGCCCGATCAGCCGGATGCGCACCGCCAGGCAGTCGTTCAAGATCTCGTCGATCGAGGAATCGCTCATGACTCCAGTGTTGCATATACATCAAGTCTCGTCCACCAGCCCCGGTCGATGCGTGGCCCGCCGGATCGCCGGATCGCCGGTCGCAGCGATCGCACTTGCCACTCGTGCTCGATTCCAAGAGCCTTGACCGCCCTGGCGGGAACGTTGGCGAGAATCGGGGCGGTCAGTATTCCTGCCCTGCACCAGGGGAAGTACGGGGCGTGGCGCCTTGGAGGCGGCCGGCGAGGTCGTCGAGGATGGCCGCGGTGGCGGTCGCGCCGAAGCGGGTCGCACCCAGGTGGTGCAGGTACAGCAGGGCATCGAGGGTGCGCACGCCGCCCGCGGCCTTGACCTGGACGTGCGGTGCGACGGTGCGGCGCATCAGGGCGATGTCGTGCGCGGTCGCCCCACCGGGGGCGAACCCGGTGCTGGTCTTGACAAACGCGGCCCCCGCAGACTCGGCCGCCCGGTAGCCGGCGGTCTTCTGCTCGTCGTCGAGGTAGGCGTTCTCGAAGATCACTTTCACGGCACGGCCCTGCGCGGCCTCGACGACTGCGGCGATCTCGTCGTGGACATAGGCGGTCTCCCCGGTCCGCAGCCGGCCGATGTTGACGACCATGTCCACTTCCTGCGCCCCGGCCCCGACCAGCTCGGTCGTCTCGGAGACCTTCGCGGCGACCGTCGAGGAGCCGTGGGGGAACCCGACGACCGTGCCCAACAGGACCTCGCTCCCAGCCAGGGCCACAGCGGCCGCCGCGACGTCGGCCGGGCGCACGCACACCGACGCCGTCCGATAGGCCAGCGCGGCCTCCAATCCCGCGGTGACTTCGGCCCCGGTCAGTTCAGGCCGCAGCAGTGAATGGTCGATCATCTTCGCCACCGCCTCAAGCACGGGCAGTGGCCCGGTCCAAGGCTCGGCGGGGATCGTGTCGTTCGACATGGCGGTTCCCTCCCTCTCGATCAAATCTGTCTAGACAGCCTATACAATTGGGAGGGCGGTGTCGACCGGCCTCGGGCCGAGCATGATTGACCTTCCACACATCCAGATCCGGAGGAGAGACGCCATGGCCGCCTCGCAGCCGCTCTACGAGCGCATCGAACGGCAACTGCGCCGCCGCCTGGCCCAGGCCGTAGTCGGCGCGCCGTTCCCCTCCGAACCGCAGCTGGCGACGGAGTTCGGCGTCTCCCGGATGACCGTCCGGGCCGCACTGGCAGGGCTGGAGCGCGACGGACTGATCGAACGCATCCCCGGCAAAGGCAGCTTCGTCCGCCGCAGTGCCGCCGCCCGGCCCGTCGGGACCCTGCTCAGTTTTCATGACCAGGCCCGTGCCGAAGGCCGTACTCCGCGCTCACGCGTTCTCGACGCGGGCTTGCGACCCGCAACCTCCGCGGAGGCCGAAGCATTGGGCCTGCCCCCGAACGGGGCCGTGGTGACCATCAGCCGCATCCGCATGTTCGACGAGATACCAGTGGCGATCGAACACGCGGCCTTCCCCGAAGCACTCACCCCGCTGCTGACAGCGGACCTGGAGACCGGGTCACTCCACAACACGCTGCGGCACTTGGGGTACGAGCCGACACGAGGGTCCTCAGTCCTCACCGCCCGGGTCGCGGGCGACGACGCACCAGCCCTCGGCATCGACCCCCAGACACCACTCTTGACCGAAACCCGGATTATCACCGACCAGCACGATGTTCCGCTCGAACACACCACGAGCTCCTACGTGGCCGGGCGCTACGCACTACGCGTCGACTTCACCATCGCCCAACCTCAGCCCAACTGAGCACCACACAGGACCAGCCAGCTCCGCCTTCACCGAAAACCCTTACGGGACAACCCTTGCCCGGGAACATCAGCCACGCCCCGACTATTCGACTCCACGACGCGACCGAGCAACCGATCGGGCATGAAGACCTCCCCGCCACCGGCGGTCGAACTTCCGACCTGGGACCCGGTCGGCACAGCTCGTAAGCACACCATCGACGCCGAAAGCCTCGATGCAGCCGACCGGACGATCCTGCTTGATTGGTGCGAGGTTGCGACATCGCGGTCTCGGCGGTGTTGATGGGCAGGTCAGGGAATCGTCCGGTACCCGGTCAGCTCAGTGAAGGGCGCGGGCGATGGTTCAGAGCCGCCGGACGCGCAGCACCGCGGTCCGCATCGGCAGGGTGAACTCGCCGTCGGCGGTTTCCGCTCGGGTCGCCAAGAATGCGCGGATGCGGCCCAGCGTGGCTTCTCGTTCTGAGTCCGGCATGACCAGCATTCCCGCCCTGGTGCCGAGCGTCGCGACGAGCGATTCGGCAGTACGGCGCTGCCCGTGCGGGAAATCCGCCTGTTCCGGTGAGCCGAACCGCGCGGCCGCCCCTGCCTTCGGCAGGTGCATGTCGGCCGTCTCGGGACGCCAAGTGGCGGGCGTGTCACGCGGGCCGATGGCGGCGCTACCGCTGACTCGCACCAGCCCGGCGACCCATCCGACCCGGTCGTCAACGACGTTCCACAGGCCGGCCAAGATCCCGCCCGGTGCCAGGACTCTGGCGATCTCGGGACCGGCGAGGGCCATGTCGAACCAATGCATGGCGTTGCCGGCCAGCACGACATCGACCGAGGCATCCGGCAGCGGAATCGCCTCGGCGCTGCCCGACCGGGCATCGACCGTCGGCAGTGACCGGCGCAGCTCGGCCAGCATCGCCGGATCGGGTTCGACGGCAACCGCATCGACGCCCAGCGCGATCAGCGTGGCGGTCAGCTTGCCGGTCCCGGCGCCGAGATCGAGCACGCGCGGCCCGGGCGCGGGCTCAAGCGCCCAGCGCACTGCGGCCTGTGCGTAGTCCGGACGATGCTCGGCATACGCGTTCGCCGCTGCACCGAACGACGAAGCGTGGCGCAGTCGTTCGTCCTGGTCCATGCGGTCACCCTACCGGGACACCGATCATCGGTGGTGTCCCAACGGTTGAGGACCGTCGAGTGGGGTGTCGCGACCGCCGCCGAAGACTGCCGGATCGAGCCGTTCTCGGGGCTGCGGCCCAAGGCATTCGCCCGTCTTCACAATCTCACCCGCACCGCCTGACCGCAAGCAACCACGCAATCAAAAACGAAGTGGTCGTTGGACCGGGGCGCTTAGGATTCGTCGATCCACAAGGGGAGGGTGAGCCGCTCAAAACGGCGCTTGTCGTCGAGGATGAGATCCCGCAGCTGCTCGGGTGTGACGTTCAGCCGGTCGAGGGCCTTCTCGACGCCTTCAGGCGTCGTCTCGTCGCCGATCACCGTGTGCAGGACCCGCAGTTGGACCGACTCTAGGAGTGCGATCTGCTTCCTCATAGCGGCGATGGTCTTCTCCAGCTCGAAGTGGAGCCAGTTGTGGAGCCGATCCTCCTCGACCTCCTTGCCCCGCAGCCTCGCCATGTGACTCTCGATGTAGATCCGGGCCACCTCGTCGACGGCGGCCGTCGCGTCTCCACCGTCGTAATCGAAGGGGCCGCGGAGTGCCTCGTCGTTGAGCATGTCGTAGACCTCAAGCTCACCGGCGATGTCGATGCCGTCGATCAAGTCGACGTACACGGCCGGATGGACCGTGTCCTCAAGGCCGTCGCCGATCACGGCGACTTTGTGCCGCTGAGGATCGTAGTAGACCAGCGTCGAGGAGTACAGGCCGTTGAGGCCGGGCATGCTCTCGGCGTCCGGGTAAGCGGCCTTGACCGCGGCAATCGCCTCATCGACAGAGGCGTACTCATCGCTCATGTCGCCGACGTTAAGCGCCCTCAATGAGCCGGTCAACCCTCATCCTCGTCGAATCCGGCGCTTGATCCGGTCGCGGCCACGAAGACCTACTGCGCATCGCCGACCATCACGCCTAGCAGGCCGCCCGAGTCTGCGATGTTCTGGAGCACGAAAAGCAACGCAAGGCCGTGACCGCACCAATCAACGACTACTTCATGGAGACCATGCCCGCAGCCGTACCCGACCTCCACTCCCCCGTCAATGTTGCTGGCGAACTCGACGAAGGGACTGCCGAGCAGGTGCTCGATGCACTCGCCGACGCCATCTCCAAGCTCGCTGACGCCCGAGCCCGAGTCCCGCTCGCGAAGCTACATGGCGGTGCTCCTCACGGCACTGCTCAGCGCCATCCCCGTAAGACGGCACTGGACGGGAGCGCTGGACTAGCGGATCAGGACCGAACCGCATGGTCGTCTAATGTGCACCCAGTTCGACCAGGAGCACCCCGGCGCCCACGAGCGCGATGCCGAGCCCCATGAGCTTCGTAAGGGGTTCCTTGAACAGGATCCGGCTCGCTATCGCGGTCAGTGCCACTCCGGCGGCCACCCAGATCCCGTACGCCACACCGATGCCCAGACCCGCTTCGAGTGCGAGCGTCAGGCCGGTGAACGCGAGGCCGTATCCGACCACCACCACGGCGTACCACCGCTTGCGGCCGTCGGCCGCCGCCTTCAGCGACAGGCTCGCCGCGACTTCGGAGAGGATCGCCGCCACGAGGAACGCCCAGGCCATCACGCGGCCCCTTCCATCCGGCGGGCCGCGGCCCGCTCCGAGCCGAGCTCGATCGTCACGACTCCGGCGATGATGAGGGCGATGCCGGCGCCCATGGTCGCGGTGAGCGGCTCCCCGTAGAGGATCGCGCCGAACACCGCGGTGAGGACCACGCCCATCGCACCCCACACCCCGTACGCGACGCCGAGCGGCATGCCCGCCTTCAAGACCGCGCCGAGGAACGCGAACGCCGAGACGAAGCCGACGACCACGACGACGTACAGCAGCGGCCGCTCGATCGCGGCCTTGAGCGAGAGCGAGGCGGTGACCTCGCTGACGATCGCGCCGATCAGCAGCAACCAGGGTCGCGCGCTCATCGGGCACCCTCCAGCAGGGACCGGGCGAGATCGCGAAGCGCCTCGCGCTCTTGCACATCGGGAGGCAGGTTGTCCATCGCGTCGGCGAACCAGAGTCCGTCGGCGATGAGCCGCACCGCCGTGAGCCGGGCCCGCTCGGGAGCCGGAACGTCGTCGGGGACCGTGAGCCAGGGCCGCATCCGCTCGCTCCAGCGCGCGGTGAGCCGTTCGCACAGGCGCGGGTCGGCGAACATCACGAGGTCGCTCAGGTCGGCCTCGCCCTTGAGCGCCCACTCCAGGTACGCCCCGATCCTCTCGGCGGGCGCGGCCGTCTCGACGGGGCCGTCGAGCCGCGCGGCGATCTCGCGCTCCCAGTCGTCGACCACGCGGTCGACCAGGGCGATCATCAGCGCCTCCTTGGTCGGGAAGTGGTACATCAGGCCCGGTTTGGTCAGCCCGGCGTGCTTCGCGGCCGACTCCAGGGACAGGGACTCGCCCGCCCGGAGCATCGCTATCGCGCCGTCGAGTATCTGCGGTCTCGCACTCATGCGCATTACTTTACCTTCCGGAAGGTAGGTAAACGCAAGCGCGTGTGACGCCCGACATCCCGGTACCGGACCAAAGGCCCGGCCCTCGCCGCACGACGGTGCATGCGGTGCTTCGCGGAGCTCGAACTCGACGCGCCCACCGCCGAGCGACACCGCCGGTGACTCCGCGTCTACCACCTGCTAGAGCGTGCCGCGCCCGCCCTGGTACGCACCGCATGCACGTTGCGGGATCGGTGGCCGCCGGCGCGCCACTCGGAAGGAGCATCACCGTACTCGCCACCTTCGCGTCTGAGCAGTTCATCTGTCTGTCAGCGCTCCTGGTGCTCATCATCGCGGTCTCAGTGCGGACCATCCATCGGGATCACCGCCAGTGCGAGCCCGAGGGCCCGGGCCCTCCAGCGAGCTGGCGCTTCTTCAACCAACAGGTTGACAATGATCGACCCCAGGCCTACAGTTCTATTCAACCAATTAGTTGAGGACAATCCGTGGGTGACAGTGCGCAGCAGCTCGACCGGGCCTTCGCGGCGCTCGCCGATCCGACCCGCCGCGACATCGTCTCCCGGCTGTCGGTCTCGGACGCGACCGTGGGCGAGCTCGCCGAGCCGTACGACGTGAGCTTCCAGGCGATCTCCAAGCATGTGAAAGTGCTCGAAGAAGCCGGTCTGGTGACCCGCAGCAAGGATGCCCAGCGCCGGCCCGTCCACCTGAACAGGGAGGCATTCGACCCGATGACGGAGTGGATCGAGCGCTATCGCCGCGAAGCAGAGGAACGCTACAGCCGCCTCGACGCCCTCCTGGCCCGCACGGCCCGGGACGACGGAGACCGGCGACCAGCCGAGGAGCAGGAATCATGACCGAGCACGAAACCGAGATCAAGGCGGACGCCAAAGTCCCCACGATCGAGATCACCCGCGAGTTCGACGCGACGCCGGAACGCGTCTTCCGGGCCCACGTCGACCCCGACCTCTACGCCCAGTGGACCGGGCCCCGCGGGTCGAACACGAAGATCACCCGCTGGGATGCCCGCACGGGCGGTGAGTGGGCGTTCGGCAGCGAAAGCGGAGGCGAGCCGTACGCCTTCTTCGGCAGCTTCCACGAGGTCCGTCCGAACGAGCGGATCGTCTGGACTTTCACCTATGAGGGCGAGCCTGACGGCGTCTTCCTTGAGACGATGACCTTCGAGCCGATCGAAGGCGGTCGCACGCGGTTGCGGGTGCTGAGCGTGACGCAGGACTTCGAGACCCGCGACGGCATGCTCGCGAGCGGCATGGACGTCGGTGTCAACGAGGGCTTCGAGAAACTCGATGAGCTCCTGGCGCAGGAAGCGGTGTAGATCGATGGCGCAGAACGGAACCGACGCGCCCGACGGCCCCGCCGGGCGGCACGCCTACGACGCCGCCCGTTTGACCGCACTCGTGGAAGGCGCGAGAGCCGCAGACTGGTCACGACCCAGCCCGGTCCCCGAGTGGACGGCCCTGGACATTGTGAAGCACCTGGTCGAATGGCCGCGTGACTTCCTCAGAGGGGCGGGGATCGACTTGGAGCCCTTGGACATCGACGCCGACCCGGCCGCCGCCTGGAAGCGCCACGTCGCCGACATCCAAACGATCCTCGACGACCCCTCCGGACGGGTGCTCAGCAACCCGAATACCGGCGACAAGCCCGTTGATGAGGCAATCGACCAGTTCTACACGTCGGACATCTGGGCGCACTCCTGGGACCTCGCCAAAGCGCTCGGCCGCGAACCCGAACTGGGTGAGGAGCGCTGCCGTGCCGCATTGGAAGGGATGAAGCCGATCGAGCAGCTGCTCCGCGACAGCGGCCAGTTCGGCCCGGCCGTGCCCGTCGCCGATGACGCCTCCCCACAGGACAAGTTCGTGGCGTTCATCGGCCGCGACCCGGCGTGGCGGCCCGAGAACTGAACGGCACCGGAACACGCCGAGCGCTGAGCTCGCCAAGGAGGCGCTGACGGCGTCGGCCGGTCTGACGCTCATGGCTGGATTCCGCGCGGTCGAATTCCGGTGCTGTGGACCGCGATGGTGACCATGAGCAACCTCATCCTCGCCTCGAAAGGGCAGCGTTGGGACCCCGCCGAGGTCGTCCGCATCCTGCTCACCGAGGAAGCGGCCGGCCGCGACGGGCCCCGCGCTGTAGATCCCGGCCCGTCCGGCAGGAGATACGCGCGGAGCCCGACGGGTCCACGGGCTACCTGATCATGCAGTGCGCCTGTGAACTCTGGCACTCAGTGGAAGGTGACGTAGCCGTTGCCGTCGGCGTCATCGCGCGAGGGTTTGTAGGAGTGGGAGTCCGCGCCCCCGCCCGACGGCTTGTAGAGATAGATGGAGTCGCCGGTGTTGTTCCAGATGAAGTTGCAGTTGTCCCGGTAGACGACGTTGTTCCCGTCTGAATCGTTGCCGTTGCCGCCGCGGAGCCGGACGTAGTCGCCGGGCTGGAGGTAGTGGTCGGCGGTGAACTTGAATTTGTTGCCGGCAGCGTCCTTCACCAGGTAGCCCCGGAGGTTGACCGTCGCGGTCTTGGAGTAGTTCTTGATGGTCAGGTACTCCTGGGAGGTGTTCCCTCCCACGCAGCGGTTGTCGTCGCGGCCGGGCGCGTCGTACTGGATCCCTTGGATCTTGAGCGCCGACGAGTACTCCGTGGCGGAGGCCGGGGTCGCGGTGGCAACGAGGGTGGCGACGGCCAGGCCGACGACCATAAGCGTCTTCTTCAGCATCAGAATGTCCTCATTGTTCTGAAATCAGGGGTGGGCTTGAATTGCATCTGCCTATCGACTGAATTCGATTGAGCGACAGACGCAGCGCCTTCTCCATAAGCCGAGGGCCGCGATGAACTGGACGATCAGGGTCCGCACCCGGCACTGTAGACAGCAGCCTGCTCGGCATCTCCGATCTTCATCGGCACAATCTGCCCTTACGAGACTCCTCACCATCAACGGCAGACATGATCCGCTGACGCTAGCAACCCAATTCTCAAGATCACAACACCAAGATGGACACAATCCCACGACCAAACAGACGGCACACAACTCGACCAATCAGGCACAACACCGAAGCAAACCAGAGCAAAGAGAGACGAGCCCCAAGAAAATCACCACTCCCCGCACACTCAGGCCGAATGCTGCATTCCCGTCGACGCTGCGCCTGGAAGCGTTCCATAGTCGCCCCGTGCAGAAGCCGCAGCGCTCCTGGCCCCAGTGCAGTTGCGAGACCTCACCTTCAAGGCATTGAGCGCGTACATGGCCAGTGTCCTGTTCACCGTCGAACTGGCAGGAGAAAGGCGAGGGGCGGCTCAGCAGCGTGAGCCGTCCCTCGCCGTCAAGGCCGCCGACCCGGTGAACCCCCGGATTCGGGGCGGCGGCTGGTGGACTGCCTCGGCTCGTGCCCGACCGGCGGTCCTGTCCCCTGGTCCCCGTCGAGGGCGCCTACTCGACTTCGGCGCCATGGTCCGACGGCTGAGGAAGCCCTCCCCGGATTCGGGTCGATCATGCATCGGCTGGTCAGGCCGCGATGTCGTCGGTGCGGCGGTCCCAGGCGCGGTGTGCGGCGATCGCGTCGGCGAAGGCGTCGAGGAACGCGTCAGGGACGTCGCCGCCGTCAGCGGCAGCAGTGACCACACCGGATTCGGCGGGGTCGACCCGCGCGGCCTCCAGCAGTTCGGTCCCCGCACCGAACGCGGCGATCGCCTTGCCGTGCTTGAACGCCTCGGCGACGAAGTGAAGGGCGCGCCCGTCCCCGCGCAGTGCCGCGACGGCGTCAGCCCCGCCGGGGACGGCGACCGCGTCGTACAGGACCGAGGCCATCGTGGGCAGGGCGCGGTCGACCTCGACGTCCTCACCGCTCTCGGACCGGACGGTGCCGTCGACCAGGCCGATGACCTCGGGGACCGCACCGCGGCGGTGCAGGTCGGCGACGAGGCGGGTCATGCCCGTCCCGTCGACGCCGTCGGCCGCGAGGACGGCGACCTTGCGGGTCGCGACCGACCGCACCGGGTCCGACAACTGCGACAGCGCCGGGGACATGCGCCGTTCCATCTGCGCGCCTTCGACGGGTGCGGGTACGCCCACGCCTTCGGCGACCCGTTGCGCGAGCTCCAGGTCCACGAACCTGAGCTGGTCGACGACGCGGGCGCGGATGTCCTTGTCGGTGACCTTGCCGAGCTCGAAGCGGTACGCGGCCACGATGTGGTCGGCCTCGACCGGCGTCATCGAGTGCCAGAACAGGGCCGCCTGGCTGTAGAAGTCCTTGAAGGACTCCGAGCGCTCGCGGATCTTGGCGCCCTCGACCTTCTCGGTGTAGTGCCGGTAGGAGCCCGCGGCCCCGGGCGCGGGGCTGTCTCCGGAGATCGTGTTCTTGTTGTACGAGGTCGCCGAGGTGTGGATGCGGTGCTGGCCGTAGCCGTCGCGCTGGTCGTTGTGGACCTCGGCGACGGGGCGGTTCACCGGCAGGTGCGCGAAGTTCGGGCCGCCGAGGCGGATGAGCTGGGTGTCCAGGTAGGAGAAGTTGCGGGCCTGGAGCAGCGGGTCGTTCGTGAAGTCGATGCCGGGCACCACGTTCGCGGTGTGGAACGCGACCTGCTCGGTCTCGGCGAAGAAGTTGTCCGGGTTGCGGTTGAGCGTCAGCTTCCCGACCGGGCGGACCGGGACCTGCTCCTCGGGGATGAGCTTGGTGGCGTCGAGCAGGTCGAAGTCGAACGCGAACTCGTCCTCCTCGGGCACGAGCTGGACGCCGAGCTCCCATTCGGGAAAGGCCCCGGCCTCGATCGCGTCCCACAGGTCGCGGCGGTTGAAATCTGGGTCGGCGCCGGAGACCTGCTGCGCCTCCTCCCACACCAGCGAGTGGGTGCCGAGCGCGGGCGTCCAGTGGAACTTTACGAACGTGCCGTGCCCGGCCGCATCGACCAGCCGGAACGTGTGGACGCCGAAGCCCTGCATCATCCGGTACGAGCGCGGCAGGGCCCGGTCGGACATGAGCCACATGATCGCGTGCAGCGTCTCGGGCTGGAGCGACACGAAGTCCCACAGCGTGTCGTGCGCCGAGGCGGCCTGCGGGATCTCGTTGCGCGGCTCGGGCTTGACCGCGTGCACGAAGTCGGGGAACTTGGCCCCGTCCTGGATGAAGAACACCGGGAAGTTGTTGCCGACCAGGTCGTAGTTGCCCGCGCTCGTGTAGAACTTCGTCGCGAAGCCGCGCACGTCCCGCGGTGTGTCCGCCGAGCCGCGCGATCCGGCGACGGTCGAGAAGCGCACGAACACCGGCGTCTCCTCGGCCGGGTCGGTCAGGAACGACGCGGCCGTGAACTCCGCCAGCCAGTCGTCGTAAGGCCGGAAGACCCCGTACGCGCCCGCGCCGCGCGCGTGGACCACCCGCTCGGGAATCCGCTCGTGGTCGAAGTGGGTGATCTTCTCCCTGACGTGGAAGTCCTCCATCAGAGTCGGCCCGCGCCTGCCCGCCTTCAGCGAGTCGTCGGTGTGGTCGACCCGGACCCCCTGCTGGGTGGTCAGCGCCTCGTCGTCGCCGTCGGCGACCCGGTCGCGGTCGAGCTGAGCGTCCTTGCGGTCGCGTGCGGCCTCATCGGTCATGGCGGTCCCCCTTCGTCGTTGCTCACGCGCCTTCCTACCCGCGGTGACCGCCGTTAAACGGTGCGGCGGTTACCGGCGGCGGGACCGGGTAGCCGTCGGACCAGGACGATCGAGGGGAGGCCGCCATGGCGGCGACCGTAGGCGACCAGCTGCTGGCCCGGCTGCGCGAATGGGGCGTGGAGCAGGTCTTCGGGTATCCGGGCGACGGCATCAACGGGATCATCGCCGCGTTCGGCGAGGCCGAGGACCGGCCGCGCTTCATCCAGACCCGCCACGAGGAGGCCGCGGCGTTCGCGGCCGTGGGCTATGCGAAGTTCTCCGGTCGGCCCGGGGTGTGCGTCGCGACGTCGGGTCCGGGCGCGATCCACCTGCTCAACGGCCTCTACGACGCGAAGCTCGACCACGTGCCCGTGGTCGCGATCGTCGGCCAGACCGCCCGCAGCGCCATGGGCGGGTCCTACCAGCAAGGAGTGGACCTGCGGTCCCTGTTCAAGGACGTCGCCTCCGCCTACCTCGCCGAGGTGAACGTCCCCGAACAGCTGCCGTTCACCCTCGACCTGGCGTTCCGCGCCGCCGAGACGCGCCAGGCCCCGACCGCGCTCATCATCCCCGCCGACGTCCAGGAGGCGGAGTACACGCCGCCCGCGCACGCCATCAAGCAGGTGCCCTCCTCGCCGCCCTCGCACCCCGCGGTGCGGACGCTGCCCGCCGAAGCCGAACTCGACCGCGCCGCCGAGATCCTCAACGCCGGGGAGAGGATCGCGATCCTGGCAGGCCAGGGCGCCCGCGGCGCCGACGCCGCACTGCGGCAGATCGCCGACGCGACCGACGCCGGAGTCGCCAAAGCGCTCTTGGGCAAAGACGTCCTGCCCGACGACCTGCCGTACGTGACCGGTTCGATCGGCCTGCTCGGCACCCGCCCCAGCTACGAGCTGATGCGCGGCTGCGACACGCTCCTCATCGTCGGCTCCAACATGCCCTACAGCCAGTTCATGCCCGAGTTCGGGCAGGCCCGCGCCGTCCAGATCGACCTCGACGGTTCGATGATCGGCCTGCGCTACCCGGTCGAGGCCGCGCTCGTCGGCGACGCCGAGGCCACGCTCGCCGCGCTCCTGCCCCGGCTCGAACCTCGCGGGCGCCCCGACTGGCGCGAGACCGTCGAAGGCAACGTCGCCTCGTGGTGGGAGACCCTGGAGCGGCAGTCGCTCGTCGAGGCGAAGCCGGTCAACCCGATGCGCGTGGTCCGCGAGCTCTCCGAGCGGATTCCGGACGACGCGATCGTCGCAGCGGACTCGGGCTCCTCGACGACCTGGTACGCGCGCCAGTTGCGGGTCCGCGGCACGATGCGCTGCTCGCTGTCCGGGACGCTCGCGACGATGGGCTGCGCCGTGCCCTACGCGATCGGCGCGAAGTTCGCGCACCCCGACCGGCCCGTGGTGGCGCTCGTCGGGGACGGCGCGATGCAGATGAACGGCCTCGCCGAGCTCCTCACCGCCGCGCACTACCTCGACCGGTGGGAGGACCCGCGCTTCGTCGTGTGCGTCTTCAACAACGGCGATCTGAACATGGTCACCTGGGAGCTGCGCGCGATGGGCGGCGCACCCAAGTTCGAGCCTTCCCAGAACCTGCCGTCCGTCTCGTACGCGGACGTCGCGAACCATCTGGGATTCCAGGGGATCACGGTCACCGACCCCGAGCGGCTCGGCGAGGTCTGGGACCTCGCGTTCGCCGCACAGGGCCCGGTCCTGATCGACGTCCACTGCGACCCCGACGTGCCGCCCATCCCGCCGCACGTCAGCCGCGACCAGCTCAAGTCCACGACCGAGGCGCTCCTCAAGGGCGACCCCGACGCCTGGGACGTCCTCGTCCGCGGCGTGAAGACCAAGGCGCAGGAGCTGCTGCCGCACCGCCGCTGACGGACACGGGTTCCGCACTGCACCGCTTCGGAAGTTCAGGTGGAGCGGCGTGCCACGGTAAGGAGAACGACGGCGTCTTCGAGCACCTCAAGGTCGTATTCGGGGGTGTCGGGGACCGCCAAGAGCTCCATGGGGCCGCCGGCCTGGGCTTCGCCGTCGGCGGCGAGCCGGACCCGGCCCCGGATCACCAGGAACGTGGTCTCGGCCGGGTTCGGGTTCTCATCGAGCGCTGCGCCGCGCCGCAAAGCGACGAGGGTCTGGCCGAGGACGCGGCCGTTCCCGCCGTGAACGGTTCGCCCCGCCCGTCCTGACGGGGCCGCTGCGGCTTCACGCGCGAGCGCTTCGACCAAGGCACTGTCGGCACTGATCTGCATGGTTCGACCCTCCAACCCGCGCCGTTCGGTAGGGCGGCGTCGCACCCCATGACGCGAGCCAAGGAAGTACCCCTTGCCCGGGTCGACCATGCGTTCGCGGGTCGGTCGGATCACTGCCCGGTCGAAGAACCCAGTGGCGAACAGGGATCGCCCCCGCAGGGCGATCGCGAGGCGATCGGCGGGTCAACGGTCGCGCCGGGCGCCGTCGGGCGCCGTCGGGCCAGATGACCGTGACCGGCACGCGCAGACGGTCGGCCGCGGCCACCGCGTCGGCGGTGCCGCCGCGGATCGCGGCGGGCTCGCCGTCCCGCACGGCCAGCAGCGCCTCCACGCGGTGGAGCATCCGGGCAGCCGCAGCACGGCGTGGGGCGCGCGGCATCGCGTGAACGGTGCCCGCAGCCCCGGTTCGGGGCTGCGGGCACCGCGATGCCTCGGTCAGGCGTTGAGCCGTCTGGCGAGGAGTACCTTGCCTTCTTCGGCGCCCTTGCGGCTGGCGGCCTGCGCGCGCTGGAAGAACCCCACAAGTTCGCCGTCCCCGGCGCGCTCGGCGTCGGCGATGTACGTCTCCAGCCGGAGGGCGTTGCTCAGGCACGCCTCCGTGAACCAGATGATGTTGTAGTCCTTGTCCGCCGTCCCCGTCACGTGACCGGTCTCGTCGCTGCCCATCAGTCCCCCTTTGGTCGTTCGAGTGCGTTCTTCCGGATCGGGTACCCGGCGATCGGGGGGCGACACGTGTGCAGCGTGCAATGGCGGCATCGCAGGAATGGCCCGAGTTTGCCCAGGTACCCGGCCCGGATGGACGATCATCACGGCGCGATGGCGTCGTCCTGGATGGCCTCGGCGGCGGGCCCGGCGCACCCGGTGCTCACCGAGGACGTGGAGGCCGGCGTCGCCGTCGTCGGAGGCGAGATCACCGGACTGTCCACTGGGGCTGCCGTTCCCGGTCACCGGGGCCGTCAGGGTCGAGGGCCAGGCCCAGTTCCATCCGCGCCGGTTCCTGCTGGCCGTCGCCGCAGACCTCACCGCCCGCGGCGTCCGCGTCTTCGAGCGCTCGCGCGTGGTCGACGTCGCCGCCGAGGACGGGGGGCACCGGGTCACGGTCGAAGGCGGTGCGGCGGTCCGGTGCCGTGAGGCCGTCATCGCCACGCACTATCCGGTCGTGAACCGGGTGCGGCTCCTCTCCCGGCTCACGCCGCGGCGCGAACTGGTCGTGGCCGCGCCGATCCCCGCGGCCGCCGACCCCGGCGGCATGTACCTCACCCCGGCCGAGGGCACCCGGTCGGTGCGCACCGCCCCGCTGGAGAACGGGAAGCGACTCCTCATCGTCACCGGGGAGGCGTTCACGCCCGGTGAAGCGGGCACTGCCGAACGGTTCGGGCGGCTCGCGGCCTGGGCCGCAGAGCGCTTCGGCTCCGAGGACATCGCCTACCGCTGGGCCGCGCAGGACAACGCCACCCCCGACCGCGTCCCCTACATCGGGGCGATGCCCGGCGGGGGGTCTCTACGTCGCCTGCGGATTCGGCGGCTGGGGCATGAGCAACGGCATGGCCGCCGCGCGCCTGATCACCGGACTCGCCACCGGCGCGCCGCCCGCCTGGACCGACCTGTTCGACCCCTC
Organism: Glycomyces mayteni; assembly: GCF_042428885.1. NCBI lineage: Bacteria > Bacillati > Actinomycetota > Actinomycetes > Glycomycetales > Glycomycetaceae > Glycomyces > Glycomyces mayteni. The sequence goes on along the minus strand of NZ_JBHMBP010000002.1, from coordinate 785,197 downwards.
GCGCCTCCACCCGGTGAAGGAGGCCGGACCGATCGCCGCCAACCAGAAGACCGTGGTGGCGCACCTCGTCGGCGACCGCCTCGGGCCCGCCCCCGCACACTCGCCCGACCAGCTCGCCCCCGGCCAGGGCGCGGTGATCCGCATTGACGGGCACCTGCGCGCGGTCTACCGCGACGCCACCCAGACCGTGTTCGGCGAGCGCCCTGCCGACACCCGCCTCTTCATGGTCGGCGAGCAGCCCGGCGATGCCGAGGACCGCGAAGGCGAACCCTTCGTCGGACCGGCAGGACGCTTCTTGAACCGGGCCCTCGAAACCGCCGGGATCGACCGCGACCGGGTGTACGTCACCAACGCCGTCAAGCACTTCAAGTTCACCCCGACCGACCGGGGCAACCGCCGCCTCCACAAGAAGCCGACCCGCGGCGAAGCCCTCGCCTGCCGCCCCTGGCTCCTGGCCGAACTGCGCGCCGTCCGCCCTGCCCTCGTCGTCGCCCTCGGCGCCACCGCCGCCCAGGCCCTCAAGGCCCCCGCACGGCCGCAAGGCTGCTGCGCAGAGCGGTTACCGGCCCCCGCATCGGGTAGCCCAGAGTGCGAGCGACAGCCGCGACCCAGGAACGCGGGAACTACTGCGTCACCGGGCTGGAGCGAGAGGTGTTGCCATGGCCGAGAAGCACGAGAACCGCACGGATGATGCGACGATGCCCAAGGACATCACCGACCACGTGGGGCCGTTCGACAGATTCGCGACCAAGGCGTCCGAGTTCGCCGCCCGTGCGCCGTTCTTCCTGCTGTGCATCCTGCTGGTGCTGATCTGGGCGCCCTCGATCATCTGGCTGCCGATGGAGACCTGGCAGCTGATCATCAACACCACGACCACGATCATCACGTTCCTCATGGTCGCCCTGCTCCAGAACACCGAGTCGCGCAACGACGCGGCAATTCAGCAGAAGCTCAACGCCATCGCCGACGGCCTCGCCGACCTCATGCAGCACACCGCGAAAGAGGACCCCGAATCCCACGACCTGGAGGACTGCCGCAAGCAGCTGCGCCGGGCCGTGGGCCTGGAAGACGACGAGAGCACCTGAGGAGGACCCGTGCCGGTCCGCCGAATCGATGCCGTTCGGCCGCCGCGAGGCCCGGACGGTCGGCTCAAGAGCGTGCTCGACGTCGCGTGAAGCACCGCCGTTCCAGGCGCCCGCCGCGGCGGGCGCCCCTTCCCGTCACTTGCGCTCGACGGCGCGCAGCAGCTGGGCTTTGTTTATCTTCGAGCGGCCCTTGACGTTCTTGCGGCGCGCCTCCTCGCACAACTGCTCCTTCGTGCGGCCTTTCGGCCCCGAATGCGAGCGCTGGCCGCCGCGCTTGGACGAGGACAAGTCCTCGATCGAGGTGCAGCTCGCGGTGGACGGTCGGCTCCGCACCGGCGCAGACTGCGAGCGCCGACCCGGCCTGCGCCCTCTACGTGCAGACCGGGTCGGCGCTCCGTCCCCCCGATGCGACGGCGAGACCGCCGCCGTGACTATGTGCCTGCGGCTGAGCCGCTGCGGAGGATCAGGACTGCGCCTGCTTCTTGACCTCCTTGGCCAGACGGGCCTTGTTCATGTCGGAGGCGCCGCTCATGTTCATGTTGCGGGCCTGCATCTCCAGCTCCTTGCGGCTCGCCTGGCCGGGCTGGTCTCCCAGGTGCGCGGCGCGGGCGGCGGCGAACGCCTCGCCCAACTCCATGCGGCGCATGTCGTCGAGGCCGGTCTTCATGCCCGGCAGGACGGTCGACTCCTCCTCCTGGACGTGGTGCGTCACGGCGTCGACGAGTTCCTGGAGGACCGCGTCGAACTCTGGCGACTGCGCGTCGGCCGCGTTCAGGCGCACGAGGATCTCCTCTGCCTGCTCGTGCTCCTCCTGGGAGTGCGCGACCTCGTCGGTCTCGCCCGCCTCGGACTTGGCGACCGGATACACCTCGGCCTCTTCGGCACGGCTGTGCGCGGTCAGCAGCGCCGAGAGCACCGGCGTGAGCAGCGGCCGGTTCTCCGGATACGCCTTGAGCTCCTCGAACAGCCGCTCCACCTCGCGGTGGTCGGCCATGATCAGGTCCACAACATCGCCGCTCATGTTCTCGTCCTCTCCCCCGGCGTCGATCGACCTCCTGGGTACCCCTGCCCGGGGCCCTCATGCATCAGAGCGCGCAGCAGGCGCCGCAGCGCGGCCAGGAGCGCGCCTTGCAGCTCGGCCCCTTCCGCACCGTCGGGCCGCGCGACCAGGCGTTCCAGGGCCTCGACGTCGGGGGGTTCGGGCTCGGGCGGCGCAACGCCGGAGAGGACGGCGTCGAGCCGCCCTCCCAGGAGGTCCGCGGCGCGGTCGAGTGCTTCCGCGTAGCGGTCGCGGAAGGCGGGACCCAGTGAGCGCGGGCGCGGGCGGTCGTCGGGGCCGAGCAGCCCGGAAATGGCACTGGTCGCGTCGATCGCGTTCCGCAGCATGGCGAAAGCAGCGTCAAGCCGGTCGACTTGCGCACGGTGTCGCCGGTGGCCCGAGCGCGGGTTCAACCGGAGGCTGTCGCGGGCCCGGCGGACCGCCGTCAGGGCACGGCCCGGCCGCTCCCCGAGCCCGTCCAGGTCCTGCGGGTCCTCGCCGTCGCGGAGGCGGGCGGCCATGCCGCGCAGGGCACCGGTGGCCGCCTCGCCATCGCGGCGCAGGTCCGATCCGGCCCCGCGCAGTCGCATGGGCGGCATCACGAGGACGTTCACGGCCAGGCCGACCAGCGCCCCGAGTCCGGTCTCCAGCAGCCGGTCGAGGATGAACGCGCCGCCGACCGCATCCAGCGCCACCATGATGAGCGCGGTGAACGGCACGTAGAGGCCCTGGTCGTCCAGGCGCGGCCACTGAGACGCCAGGACCGCGGTGACCACCGCGGCGCCGAGGGCGAGCGCCTTCCCCGGCAGGGCGGTCGCGGCGGCGGCGATGCCCACGCCGAGCAGGACGGCGGCGACCTGTCGGAGGGCGGTGAGCAGCGACCAGTGGACCGTGGGCCGGACCATGACGAGCGCGACCCACGCCGCGAGGTAGGGCTGCCCGATGCCGAAGGCGGTCGCGGCGACCAGCCACGCCGCGACGGCCGCGAGCGCGGCCTTGCACGCCTGGGCGGCGGTCTCGCGCGAGCGGCTCCCCTGCGTCCGCAGGCCGTGGAGGAATCGGCGGGCGCCGTCGACGTCGGCGGCCGCCTCGTGTCGGACCTGACCGGACCCCATGTCGCCCCGGGTCAGCCGGGCGGTGCGTACGGGTGCGCCTTGAGCAGGCGGGCGGTGTGGACGGCGTTGGCCGCGAGCGTCCGGTTGGTCCCCGCGACCGCCTCAGGGACGGCGTCGAGGTCGCGGTAGTCCTTGGGGCGCATGGCCTCGGCGTTCCAGTAGGTGCACCCCTGGGCGGGGACGGTGAAGCCGATGTCGTTGAGCGCCTGGAAGCAGTCGGCGACGATCTTGTGCGCGCCGTCCTCGTTGCCGACCACCGCGACGGACGCGACCTTCCCGTACATCGCGGGGCGGCCGTCGGCGTCGGTCTCGGACAGTTCGGCGTCGAGCCGCTCCAGAACCCGCTGAGCGATGCTGGAGGGGTGGCCGAGCCAGGTCGGGGTCGACAGGAGCAGTATGTCGGCGGCGGCCACGCGGTCGAGGATCTCGGGCCACTGGTCGCCTCCGCCCATGTCGCGCTGCACGCCCGGTCACACGTCGTAGTCGGCGACGCGGACCTGCCCGCCCGGCGCGCCGTGTGCATTGAGTTCGCCGAGGACCTGCTCGGCGATGAGTTCGCTGCTGGAAGGCACCGGGGACGGTTTGAGCGTGCACGTCAATGCCAGCGCGGTCAGTTCGTCGTCCATACCGGCCGTCTACCCGCCGGAGACGGTTCTACTCGGACAGCATGATCTGCGCGGCGCTCTCCTTGAGCGCGGCCTCGGCCCACCGCATCTGGCGGACGGTCCCGGGTCGGCAGGACTTGAGCAGCGAGGCGAGGCTGTGCTCGCCGCGGTGCAGTTCGCGCAGGCCGGTCTCCAAGTGGGTCATGGCCGTTCCTGGAGGCGCTCGTCGGCGAGCGCGGACGCGCCGCCCTTCTGGCGCCTCGGTTCCCCGTCCTAATCGAGGATCTGGAGCGGCGGATCGCCGACGTTTACGCGGACGCCCGCGGCGTGCTCAAGAGCGCCCTGTCCGACGCGCGGGAACTCGCAGCCATCTCCGCAAGCGACGAACGCTACCAAGTAGAGCGAGCCGGCCCGCCGACTGGTCATGCGAAGGGGGTCGCGACTGGTCCGAGGGTGGCCTCGTCGATCGTGTTCGCAGTCTGGGGCAGGAGCTGCTTCCCGGTCGGGGAGGCACTGGGGCGCTTCCACGCGGCGCTCGCGCACAGGCGCAGGTCCAGAAACACCATCTCGATGAGCGCGGTGGTCTTGAGGGGGCGCCAGTTGCGCGCTTCCAGTCCCGCCGCGCGGCACCGGTGGTGCAGGCGCCGGTCCAGGTCGGTCGTGCTCCAGGGCCTGCCGGTCGCGTCGGTGAAGATGAGCTGGCCCGGGTTGCTCCAGACCAGACCTGCGGCCTGGGCCGCGGCCTCCTGCTCGCGGCGGTGCCGGTCCAGGGCCGCCGCGGTGCGCGGCCCGATGGGGTGGCGCTCGCGTCGAAGGCACTGTCCAGGAGACGGTGGATGTCGCCGAAGTCGAGGATGAGGGCGTTGAGGTCTATAACCTGGTCGACGACACCCACGCCCGACAGTGAAGGCCCCGGCCGGGCCGTAACGCATCCCCGTTCACTGGCTTATGAGCGCGCGGCCCGCGCGGGCGCCTCTTCGCATCGATTCCCTCCACTGGCCACTGCGCCCACCGCTAACCGCACCCCATCGTCATGGAAATGCCCAGATCCGGGCAGCAGGGCAGCCGGACGGAACGGTCGGGCGCCGAGCGGTGTCCCATCGGGAGGTGCCAGCGTTTGGTGGTGGGGGTCAGTCCCGGATACCGGTCCAGAGCCGTTTGATCCGCCCCGAGGAGCTCAGTGCCGAAACGAAGGCGAGCATGTAGGCGAGTGCGAACACGCCGCTCGCGACGAGGCCCCCGTACCCGTCGCGCATCGCCGGCCAGCTGCTGGGTCCGGTCAAGTCGAGCCGCACGAGGTTCACGACGAGATCGAAGACGACACAGATCAGCGTCCAGCCTCCGGCCACGGTCGCGACCACGGTGTAGGGAAACGCCAGCAGGAACGGCTTCCGGAGGTCGTCGGTCCGGTAGGAGGCGATCAGGCCGATGAGGATCAGGGCGATGTGCGCCGTGGCGATCCAGTCGAGTTTCAGGTTCGCGGTGACCGTATCGGCCCGGAACAGGACGAAGGGATGAAGGTCGAGAGTTGCCAGGAGCGTGTCGCGGCGGTCGGCGTCGAGGAGCGCGGCCGCGTAGCTGCCGCCGACGGAACTGACCGCCACGAATCCGACCTGAAGGGCCACGCCCAGGCTACTTGAGACGGCCGCCACGGCGACCCGCGCCAAGGGCACGGTCATCGCCTGTGCCGCAGTCCGGATGAGGAATCCGTGGGCGGCCTTGGCGCTCTTGGCGATTCGGAGCCCGTTGGTGTACCAGGATTCGAGCGCGAACAGGGTGGCGAAGACGACCAGGAACGCCAGCGGGACACCGGCGCCGGCGAGGGCGTACAGGAGCGCGTTGACGAAATCGGGAATCAGCGGTGCTGGGGTTGTGGCGGAGTCGGGCATGGGGGTCCGTCCGGCGGAGGCACAGGCGCAAGCCGCGCCCACACCTCCATTATGGGCTCTGATGCCCGTCAACATGGGCCTCGCCCGCCCTCGCACTTCCCCGACCCCCGCCCGTGCGCGGTCGGGGAGCGGCCTCCTCGACGGTCGCCTGCCGGTGCGCACGGGGCGGCACGGGTTGCGCGGCAAAGGATTGAGACGGTTGCGGCATGGAGTTGTGGGACGCGGAGATGAGCCGTTTCGAGGAGCCTCTCGAGGACGTGTCGGCTCGGGACCGCTTCCGCATCGCCGTCGACGTCCTCAGCTGGGCCATGGCCACGACCGAGCGCCCCATCGAAGACCCGGTCTTCGCCGCCTACGTCGACCGCACGCTCGCGACCCTGCGGGCCGCGCTCCAGCAGGGCCGCACCCTCGCCGAAGCCACTCCGGACGTCCTCTCCGAGCTGACCGTGCAACTCAATCGGGCCGAGGCACCTGGCACCATGGGTATCGTCCTCGCCCTGGGCCTGTGCTTCGACGAACTCGACACGGTCCTCACCCCCAGCCGGTGCCTCGAAGTCCTCGGCCTGTGCTACGAGTTCGAACTCGTGCGCATCTGCCCTGACCCGATCGTCACCCGCGCCATCGAAGAGCAGAGCCCCCGCATGCGGAAGATCCTCGACTACCAGCAGGCACTCCTGATCGGCTACACCGGCGAGGTCTAAACGGCACCAAGAACGACAAGAGCGTCGGTATCGTCGTGGCGGCTACACCAATGAGCCAGGGGTGTCGGAGACCCTATTGAGAACGCTTGGCCCTCAGGTGGCTGCTCAAAACCAATCGACGTTGGTCACTACCGGGGCCACCAAGCCAAAACTGGTCGAGTACAACCCGTTCGACCGCGAACACCAACCCCCGTGGCCGGAATGACGACCAACACGACGGTCCCGCTCACCCCGGACCACGAGTGGTAACGACGCGTCCTCGTCCTCGGGATCCTCGTGGAGCGCCTGCCACCTCTGTCACACCCACGCAGGGGCACGATCGAGCAGCTCGACGGCATCGATGCGCCTCCTATCGGAGGCGCACCAGCATCTTGCCGGTATTCTCGCCGCGGAGCATGCCGAGGAATGCAGTCACGGTGTTCTCGAAACCGTGCACGATCGTCTCCTCGCTGACGATCTCCCCGTGCTGAATCAGGGGCACGAGCTGCGATTCCATCTCTTCGCGGGCGTCCAGGTGGTGTCGCACCATGAACCCTTGGAGACGGAGGCTCTTGCCCATTACCTCGTCGATGTTCCGCACCTGGCCCGGTTGGCCATTGTAGCCGGAGATCCCTCCACACCAGGCGATGCGGCCGAACTCGCGCAGGTTCGCGATCGCGCCTTCGAGGTGGTCGCCGCCGACGTTGTCCAGGTAGACGTCGATACCCTCGGGTGCGGCCTTCGCAAGCTGGTCACCGACCGGGCCATCGTGATAGTCGAAGGCGTCGTCGAAGCCGAGGTCGTCGACGAGGTGGCGAACCTTCGCGGGCGAACCGGCGCTGCCGATGACGCGCCCGGCACCGAGCAGCCGCGCGATCTGGCCGGCTGCGGTGCCGACGCCGCCTGCAGCCGCCGAGATGTACACGGTCTCACCGGGGCGCAGGTTCGCGATCCGGGTGAGGCCGACGTACGCGGTCAGTCCGGTGCCGTCGCCGAGGAGGGCGAGGTGCGCGCTGAGCGGCACGCCCTCGTGTTGGCACACCGGCTGGACGTCCTCGGGGCGGACCAGCGCGTGGGTGCGCCAAGCGTTGCGGTGCTTGACGATGTCGCCGACCGCCAGCCGGTCGTTGGCGGAAGCGACCACGCGGCCGAGCGATCGACCTTCCAAGGGCGTGTGCAGGTTCCAGCCCTCGTCCATGAGTTGGCGCATGTACGGGTCGACGGACAGGTACAGGTTCTCGACCAGGGCGGCGCCCGGTTCGAGCTCGGGCAACGGCGCATCGGCGAAGGCGAAGTCGTCGGCCGAGGGGAAGCCCTCGGGCCGATTGACGAGGTGGAGGTACGTCATGCGATCGGTCATGACCCATTCCTACCTGCGTTTCGAGCAGGTATCGAGCGGTCAGCGTGGATGGAACCGCCGTTTCCATGAACGGCGTTCATGGAAAGGGTGCCGGCGTCCCGCGGTTGCCGCGATGGCGCGAGTGGGGCTAGGTTCACTCAGTGAGCGACCTTTCCCCCAACGAACTGCGCGTGCTGGTCGCCGTGGCCCGGGAGCAGAGTTTCACCCGTGCGGGGGCGAGCCTGGGCATGACCCAGTCAGCCGTTTCACATGCGGTGCGAAGCAGCGAGCGGAAACTCGGGGCCGTGCTGTTCGAACGCGGACGGCAAGGCGCCCGCGTCACCGAGGCAGGAATACGAGCAAGCAGGCAGGCCCGGCACATACTCCGCCTCCTCGACTCGATGGGGGCCGAGACCCGTGGCGCCACCGAGCGGACCGTCACCGGGACTGTCAGGATCGCCGCGTTCCGCTCCGCGGCGGCCGGGTTGCTGCCTGAGGTCCTCGACCGGCTCACCGCCCGGCATCCCGGGCTCCATCCGCAGGTGAACATCGTCCGCGACGTCGGTCGCGGCAGCGCCGGCGAGGTACTCGACGCCAACGCGGACCTGGGGATCACGACCGTCCCGCCGACCTCGACTGTTCCGAACGGCCTGATCTTCAACCGGCTCTACGAGGAGCGGTACCTGCTCGCCGCACCCGCCGGAGCGGTCGACCCGCGTCGGCTGCCACTGCTCGACTGGTCCGAGAACTGCTCGAGTTACACCCGCCAGTGGTGGACAGAGCAAGACTGGCTTCCCGAGCGCCGCATCATGGTCGAGGACGACAGCGTCGTCCTGTCCATGGTGGCGGCGGGTATCGGCATGGCCGTGATGCCGCACCTGGCGCTCGCCACGCCGCCAGAAGGCGTGAGCGTCACCGATCTGGGTTCGACCGCACCGACCCGGCACCTGGGCTACGTCACCACCCCCGCTCTCGCCCAGACACTGCCTGTCCAAGCCCTCATCCGCGAGCTCCGCGCCGCCCACGCACGCTGACCCGGCCGAGAGGACGCACCGGGCGGCCGTTCGCGCACCAGGCGTTGCGGACCCACAAGTGCCGGGCCGGAGCACTGTCGAGATGATCAGCGCCAGCCAAGGGGACGATTCCAACACTTTCCAATCGAGGCTGTGCACAGGCGGACAAGGCGGGTTCGCTTGCAGGATCGGGCTTGTGTTCGCCCGATGCCTCGCCCGCACCCGCGGCTCGGCCGCGCGTGCGAAGCCGACACCGAAAGGCGCACCCATGCCAACCCCACAAGGACCTCGAGGACGACTCATCCGCCGCATGTTCACCGCGGCCGCCGCAGCGACACTCCTCCTGGTCGCCGCGCTCAGCCAACAGGCCGCCGCCGCCCCCATCGGATCTCCCGTACAGTCCCAGATCGATGCCGCCCTGGCCGCCTCCCCCGGCGGGACGCAGATCAACGAGAACCAGATCTCCTGGGAGGACGGCGCGGTCATCTTGACCATCCCGCTCCCCGGCGAGCGGTACGCGCTCGGGCCCGGCGAGGAAGTGGGGGCATCAGGCACCCATGACTGCGACTACACCTTCACCTGCCTGTACGAGCATGAGCAGTTCGAGGGCCGGCGCCTCGACTTCTCAAAGTGTGGGGTCATCTACGACCTGGGCAACTGGAACTTCAACGACATGGCGTCCTCGTACCACAACAACCAGTCCGGCGGCGCGCGCACGACCGTCTACAACTGGGAGGGCAGCTGGGTGCGAATCTGGATCACCAGCGCTGCACCCACATGGAGCTCCAACGTGGGCGAAGACAAGAACGACATCGCCGACGGCATCAAACCCTGCTGAAACAGACTCGACTCGCGCCCCTGAACAACATTGTCCAGGGGCGCGCCGTACTTTGCGGCGCCTACGAGCGCCCTCAGTCCCCGACGCTGCCGTCGATCATCTCGCGCAGGATGTCCGCGTGGCCCGCGTGCCGGGCGGTCTCCAGGATCACGTGCAGGTACACCCACCGCAACGTCAGCCCCCGCGGTGCGTAGTCGAGGCTGTGCTGGGCGGCGATCTCGCGGGAGCGGTCGCACTCCGCCTGGTAGGCGCCGATGACGTCGTCAAGCGTCTCGTTGGGCTCCAGCCGCAGGTCGGCCTCCGGGTCTGCGTCGGTCCACGGCGGCGTGGGCAGCTCCGCGGCGGGGATCTGCCCGATCTGCTCAGCGAACCCGCCCAGTTCCACCCACCGCAGGTGTTTGATCAGTCCGCCGAGATTGGTGCCGGTCGGCACCGGGCTGCGCCGGGCGTCCTCCTCCGACACCCCGCGGGCCTTGCGCACGACGGCGTCGCGCAGATAATCCAAGAACGTCTCGAACTGCTCGCGCTCGCTGGCGGCGACCACACTGCCGAGGATCTCACCGGGTCGAGTCATCGCCCGAACGTAGCACGCGGGCCGACCCTCGCACCGGGGCTATTTGGGCTCTTCACAGTCACAGTTGAGGGCCGACGCTCTGGAGGTCTCGTGGAACACCGCCAACGACGCAGCCCTGGCCGAGGGACCGGCTCACGCAAGCGGCGACGCCCGCCGAGCGGGAAGCCGTCGCGAAGGAGCTCGGGCTGACCCATGAGGACTGGCGGCGTCTGGTCACCGCCGACCACCTCGTCCTCGACACCCTCCCCGATCCGCAAGCACCAGGCGACCTGGCGGGTCGGTAACTGCGGCTCCGGCTTGCCTCGCCCCGCAATCGCTCGGTACCGGCCTCACCCTGGGAGGGCGAGGCCGGTACTCCTGCGGCCGCTCGCCTACTTCCGCACCACGAAGGTCGTCACGCTCTCGGGCGGGAGCGACGCGGTGAAGCCGTTGCCCCGGCCCGGGACGGCAGGTTGCTCCTCGATGGAGCGCGTCGCGTCGGTGAGCCACCGCCGCGCGCTGCGGACCGCGCAGCCCTTCACCGCGAACGACTGTTCCACCGCCGCGGTCGTCGTGTTCACGGCGATGACGACGAGGCCGCCGTCGTCGTCGGCGTACGCAGAGGTGAGGACCCCGGCCTGCGGCTCCTTCTGGGCTTCGACGCGGTGGTGACCGGGTCGCACGAACTTCGAGAAGTGCGCGAGCATGCAGCCCCGCTTGCTGATCGTGCCGTCTTCGAGGAGCGGCCCGTAGAAGCGGCGGATGTACCACCAGACGTACGCCTGGAACTCGGCGTCGACCATCGCGTGGTGCACGTGCTCGGCGACCTTGAGAGCCTCGGGCCAGAGGTTCGCCGAGCTGGAGCTGTTGGGGTGGTAGACCTCGGTCATCCACAGTTCCTTGTCCGCGCCGTTGTCCTCGAAGAGCGGGTAGGGGAAGTCGGCGACGGCGGTGCCGTAGAGGTGCGCGCCGAGGATGTCGAGGTTCGCGAGCGCCTCGGGGTCTTCGAGGATCGGGTCCGAGACGCGCTTGACGTACTGGAAGGACTCCGGTGCGATGATGCGGCAGTCGATCCGCCCGGCGAACTCGCGGAGGAAGCGGTTCATCTCCTCGGTGGTCCACCAGGTCCACTCGTGCGCGTAGTCCGGCTCGTTCTGAACGGAGATGCCGTACAGCTCGACGCCGTTGTCGCGCATGTGGTGCACGAAGGCGTTCAGGTAGTCGGCGTACGCGCCGTAGGCGTCGTGGCGCAGGCGGCGGGCCTCCCCTGGCGGGGTGTAGGCCGCGGCCATGAGGTAGTCGAGGTCCGGTCCCCCCTCGCCGGTCGTGACGACCTGCACCGGCCACTGGCCGGGCGTCATCTGGGCCTGGATCGACTTCCAGACCCAGGTGCCCTCATCGGTGCGGGGGAACAGCACTCCTTCGGCGACCAGGGCTCCTGCGACGTGGATGTCGACATGCACGTCTCCTGCGGGTGCCGAGTACCTGAACGCGAGGTTCTTGGTACCCGCCGATCCGATGACGACGTTCTCGAACTGGACGCTCGCGTCGGTAGCGCCGTCGAACCGCACATACCCTTCGCCTTGGTAGCCGGGGGTGTCGGTCGCCGTGTGCGCGTTGACGAGCGTGGCGTTCTCGGCCTCGTACTGGCTGCCGTGGGGCACCTCGTCGCGCACGAACGTCTCGGCGAGGTCGTCCGGCGGGTTCCACGGCGAGGCGAAGACGAGTGCTCCCTTGGCGGCGGCGGCCTGGGCGGTGGCGAGGTCGGCGGACCAGTCGGCGGTGTCCTCGGGCACGGGGATGCGCAGGATCGTGAAGCCGAGGTCGTCGGCGCCGTTGTCGAAGACGGTGTCGCATTGGGACGGCGTCAGTTCGCCGATCCAGCCCGCGTGCGTCATGCCGCCGAACCCGCGGATGAGCTGTCGGTGGCGTTTGGGCTCGACGAGGACCGATCGCGGCTGGGAGGCCGGGCCCGCTTGGGCGGGTACTCCGGCCAGCCCGAGCGTCAGCGGCACAGCCGCGGCGCCGCTCGCCAAGAGGGCTCGCCGGTTGATGGGGGATTCGGATGGCGACTTTGCCATGGGATTCTCGCTTTCGGTAGGGGTCCCTGCGCGGAGGTCGCGGACAGGGTCAGTCGGGAACCGTGAACCGGGCCCGGGAGTCGTCGAATACGGGGCGGGCCATGAGGGCGAACAGGCCGACGAAGGCCCATAGCAGGAGCAGGAAAAGGACCTCCGAAGCGGCCACGACGACGAAGGCCGCGACGACGGTCAGCGCGACCACCCCCAAGGTGAAGGACCACCGCGGGAGCAGCCCGGCGAGCGCGATGCGGGCGGCGTCGCGGGTGCGGAACCGGAATCCGGCCGTGAGGACGACCATGTGGCCGCTCCAGGCGACCAGGAGTCCGGCGAGCATCAGCGTGGCCGGTCGCATCGCCGCTCCGCCGTCGACCGCGTCGAGGTGGACGAGGTTGAAGGTGAGCAGCGGCAGCAGCGCCAGGACGAACAGCGGCAGATTCGAGGGGTCGCGGTCGAGCAGAAGGATCGCGACGACGGTGGGACTCGCCGCGAGCAAGAGCTGCGCTTCGAGCACGAGCATCCGGTAGACGAGGGCGGCGCCGCGCGCAAGGGGGCCGCGGCCGATCTCGTCTGCGGAAACCCCGTGGTCCGGACCGTGACGAACGCTCATGGTCATGCTCCTTCAGCTCGGGACGATGAGCCGGCAGCGCGAACGCGACCGGTCCACCGCGTCCGACTCACTCCGATTCGCTTCGCGCGCGTTCAAGCGCCGTGTTGATCGTCTCGAGCAGCTGGCTCGATCCGAGTCCTTCGACTTCGGTCACGTACGCGTCCCAGTCGTCCTCGATGGACCGCTGGCCCGTGATGAAACCTGCGGTCGCGGCTTGGACGGCATCGGTGAGCTGGGTCTGGAGCAGCGAGGTCTGCTCAAGTTCGATCTCGTCCAGCAGGGGCGCGGGCGCGGTCGGGATCTGCTCCTTGCCGTCGAGCTGCCGCTGGGTCCAGTCGGCGATCTCGTCGGTCATCATCGAGAAGACCAGGTCCTTCGAGGAGCCGTTCGCGAGGCAGAAGACCCCGTTGCTGTAGCCGTAGTCGGCGTTCAGGAGCTTCGGTGCGCCCACGTTGATCGAGCTCCACGCGATGTCCTCGTCGAGCACGCGGGTGCCGTCGGCGTCGCGGGTGAAGGTCTCGCCTTCGACGCCCCACTGGGCGAACTCCATGCCCTCGTCGGAGTAGTAGAGCCAGTCGACGAACTGGAGGAGCGCCTTGAAGTAAGGCTGTTCGGCCGCCTTGCTGCTGATGAGCAGGCCGGAGGTGAAGCGTCCGCTCGGGAGTTTCGAACCGGCGGGTCCGCCGGGGATCGAGATCAACCTGATGGGGACCTCGCCCGCGCCGGCGTCGGCGAACTTGGTCCGGTACTCCGCGAGCGCCTGGGTGTTCCCCGAGATCGTCGCCGAGCGGCCCGAGATGAACTTCTGGATGGCCTGGTCGTCGCTCTGCGTGACCTCGGGGTCGAGCAGCCCGGCGGCCACGAGCCCGGCGGCGTAGGTGACGACTTCCTTGTACTCCTCGGTGGCACCGGTGAACACGTACTCGCCGGCGTCCTCGTCGTAGAAGGTGTTGGCGTAGCCCCATCCGGCGATCGTGTCGTAGTTCGTGGCCATCACGCTCAGGAGCGAGCCGAGGGTGATCGAGTCGGTCCAGCGGTCGGACATCGCGTAGTCGATCTCGGGGTTCGCGTCCTTCACCTTCTGGAGCTGCTCCTGGAACTCCTCCCAGGTGGCGGGGTCTTCGGTGACGCCGGCCCGCTCCCAGAGGTCCTCGCGGATCACGACCGAGTACTGCACGTCGGGCGCTTCCCGGACGCCGGGGAGGTGGTAGATCCGGCCGTCGGCCTGGCGCTTGTTCTGGAGGTCGGCTTCGAGCCCCCAGTCGGCGATCTTCTGCTGGAAGTTCGGCATGTAGTGGAAGTAGTTCGAGACCGGCAGGATCGCTCCGCCGGAGATGAACTGCGTTTCGGTGCCTCCGTAGGTGACCGAGATGATGTCGGTCGCCTCGCCGCTGCCGATGAGGAGGGATTTCTTCTGGTCGAAGTCGGCCATCGGGATGTCGGTGCGCGAGAAGGTGACGTTGTGGTCCTCGTCGAGCCGGTGGAACACCGACCAGTCGTCCTGAACGGGGTAGTTCGTGTGATCGCGGTACATCAGCGAGAAGGTCACCGGCTCGGTCGCCTTGAAGGTGGTGCCGACGCCGAAGTCGTCCATGGCGCCGACGGAGTGGGCGTCGTCGATGGTGACGTCGCCGGCCGTGTCGTCGCTCGGGCCGTCGGAGCAGCCGGAGAGGGCGACATCGCACGCGGCGATGCCGGCGAGTGCGCCGAGGGCTCTGCGGGTGATGGGCATTGCTTGTCTCCTGTTCGGGAACGTCGTTGTTCGACGAGGATGGGAAATGAGAGGTGCGGGCGTTCAGCCCTTGACCGACCCGAGCATGACGCCCGAGACGAAGTAGCGCTGGATGAACGGGTAGAGGCAGATGATCGGCAGGACGGTGAGGAGCATCGTCACCGCCTGGATGTTGGAGGCGACCTGCGCGGCCTCGCCGCCGTCGGTGAGCTCGGGCGTCCCGGTCGCCGCGGCGATGAGGTTGCGCAGGTACACGGTCACTGGGAACAGCGACTTGTCGTCCATGAACAGGAACGCGCTGAACCACGAGTTCCAGAGCCCGACCGCGTAGAACAGCGTCATGGTGGCGAGCACTGCTTTGGAAAGCGGCAGGACGACGCGGAAGAAGACGCCGTAGGTCGTCAACCCGTCGATCGCCGCCGCCTCTTCGAGCTCGGTCGGGAAGTTCTCGAAGAACGACTTCATCACCAGCAGGTTGAAGACGCTCAACGCGCCGGGCACGACGATTGCCAGGATGCTGTTGCGCCACCCGAGGTAGGAGGCGATGAGGATGTAGTTGGGGATGAGGCCGCCGCCGAAGAACATCGTGAACACGGCGATGCCGACGAAGAACGTGCGGCCCTTCAGGTGCGGTTTGCTCAGCGCGTAGGCGTAGGTCGTGGTGATCGCCATGGCGATGACGGTGCCCACGGCGGTGTACAGGAAGGTGTTCGCGTAGTTGGTCCAGAACATCTCGTCGGCGAAGACGACCTGGAAGGTCGCGAAGTTGAACCCGCGCGGGATGAGGTTCACCTCGCCTGCTGCGATGTACCCCTCTGAGGAGAACGCCTTCGCGACGAGGTTCACGAACGGGTACAGCGTCACAGCGCACACCAGGAGCAGCGCGACCACGTTGACGATCCGAAAGACGCGGTAGCCGAGCGACTCGCGGATGACGCCGGTCTCGCGGCGGACATGGGCGAGGTCTCGCTTCGGGGACAGATTGTCGGTCACCATAGCGAGGTTCCAACCATTCGACGGGACAAGGTGTTCGCGGACAGCACGAGCACGAGGCCGATGACGGCCTCGAAGAGCCCGATCGCCGTGCCGTAGGAGAACTGGGCGGACTGGATGCCGACGCGGTAGAGGTACGTCGCGATGACGTCGCCCGTCGAGTAGATGAGCGGGTTCTGCAGCAGCAGCACCTTCTCGAAGCCCACGGCCATGAACGAGCCGATGTTCAGGATCAGGAGCACCATCATCATCGGGCGGATGCCGGGCAGCGTGATGTGCCAGGTCTGCTTCCAGCGGCTGGCGCCGTCGACGCGCGCCGCCTCGTAGAGCTGGTCGTCGATCGTGGTGAGCGCGGCTAGGTAGAGGATGGTCCCCCACCCGACGGTCTGCCAGACCTCCGAGGACACGTAGATCGCGCGGAACCACTCGGGGCGCTGCATGAACGGCACCGGGTCGGCGCCGAATACCCCGGCGATCTGGTTGACCGTGCCGTTGAGCGCGGTCAGTTGCAGTACGAGACCGGCGACGATCACGATCGACATGAAGTGCGGCAGGTACGAGATGGTCTGCACGATCCGCTTGAAGCGGCGCGAGCGCAGCTCGTTGAGCATGAGCGCCAAGATGATCGGGAGCGGGAAGGTGACCAGGAGCGTGAGGGCGCCGAGGATCACCGTGTTCCAGAAGACGTTCCAGAACTGCTGGTTCGTGATGAACGCTTCGAAGTAGTAGAAGCCCACCCATTCGTCGCCGAAGATCGACCCGCCGGGGCGGAACCGCCTGAACGCGATGATGTTCCCGAGCATCGGAATGTACTTGAACACCAGCAGGAACACGAGCGGCACGATCAGGAACGTGTACAGCCGCCAGTCGCGGGCGATCGCACGGCGCCACGACAAGGTCGCGCGATGCACCGGTCGCTGCCCCAGGGGGCGCTGGCGCACGCGTGCGGCCGCGCGCGTCCGAGTGTCGTCTTCTGGGGGGAACTGTGTGTCGGTTGGTTGCGTCATTGAGAACTCCACACCGTTGTGGTCATTTGCCCCCGCCCCGTTACGGGGCGAGGACGGTGGCGTCGCCCTGCGCGCGCAGGCTGAGCTCGGCGGCCTTGAGCGCGTGTTCCTGGGTCATCGCGGTCTCGGTGCGGTCGATGCAGTCGCGGATGAGCTGCCCGAAGTAGGGGAACCCGGTCATGCCGTTGGCATTGAACCGGTACTGGCCCTCCTGGTTCACCAAGAAGACCTGGCCGCCGCCGTTGTCGGTGCCGATGTCGGTGTACTTGCGCAGCTCGATGTACCCGTCGGTGCCCAGCAGGAGGGTGCGCCCGTCGCCGAAGACGCCGAGGCCGTCGGGGGTGAACCAGTCGACGCGCACGTACCCGGTCGCGCCGTTGTCGAGCACCACATGGGCGTCGCCGAAGTCCTGGAGGCCGGGCGTCTCCGGGTGGGTGTAGTTCGCCACGGTCGCCGTCGACACGCGCCCGTCGGCCGCGCCGGTGTAGTAGAGCATCTGCTCGAAGTTGTGGCTGCCGATGTCGCAGAGGATGCCGCCGTACTGCGCGGGGTCGTAGAACCAGTCCGGCCGCCCGCCGCCGATGCGGTGCGGGCCGAAGCACACGACCTGCACGACCCGGCCGATCGCTCCGCGCTCGATGAGCTGCCCGGCGAGGATCGCGGCCTCGTTGTGGATGCGCTCGCCGTAGTAGACCGCGTACTTGCGGCCGGTGCGCGCGGTCGCCTCGCGGACGGCCTTGAGCTGCTCCAACGTGGTCATCGGCGCCTTGTCGGCGAACGCGTCCTTGCCGGCCTCGATGGCGCGCAGGCCGATCGGGGCCCGCTCGGAGGGGATCGCCGCCGTCGCGACGAGGCGCACGTCGGGGTCGTCGAGCACCTCCTGCTCTGACGACGCGACACGCGCGGTCGGGTAGCGCTCCGCGAACGCGGCGGCCTTCTCCGGGTCGCTGTCGTAGACCATCGTCACGGTCGCGCCCGCGCCGATGAGGCCCTCGGTCATGCCGAAGATGTGGCCGTGGTCGAGGCCGACGGCCGCGAACGCGAACTCGCCGGGCCCGACGACGGGCTGCGGGAGGGGGTCGAAGGTGTACGGGTGGGTCATTGGAACTGCTCCTTAATCGTTGACGTCGTAGGTGCGCAGGCGGCCGCACATGCCGAAGGCACGTTCGCCTTCGGAGGGGATCGCCTGGTGGACTTGGGCTTCGCCGAGGTGGGCGAGGTCGCCTCGGGCGACAGCCCTGGTCAAGGCCAGTGATCGCTCGGCCTGCGCGAGCGGTTTTTCACGCACGAGCGGTCCCCAGTACTCGGCGCGGGCGAGGACGAGCGCGCCGGCCGCGGCGTGGAAGTCCTCAAGCGGTCCTGGGTCGCCTTCGATGACCGCGTCGCGCAGCGCCTCGAATCCGGTCACTGCGAGATCCCGGCGCCTCGCTACGCGCGCACTTCGGTTGTACGAGTCGCCGATCGAGGCCGCTTCGTCGTAGGCGGCGGGATCGGCGAGGGTCTCGGAGGGGAACGTCATGACCGCGTCGCCGGCCTCGGGCAGGCCGGCATTGCTCATCAGCACGACGACTTTGAGACCACCGCGGTTCACGGCGCGGTGGATCGTGCCGGGCGTGAACCACACGACCGATCCCGCACGGAGTTCGGTCTCGTGGAAGCCCGCGCTGTCGATCGCCTGGAGCGCTCCTCGGCCCTCGACGACGATGTACGCCTCCGTCGAGACCAGGTGCATGTGGGGGCTGCCGCCGCACACGCCGTCAGGCGCCGCGTCCTCGTACACGTCCAAGTGCGACAGCGACGTCCCGCCGGGGAAGGTGAAGGTCATGACGCCGCCTCGGCGAGCGAGCGCTGCTTCTCGTGGTAGCGCGGGGCGCGCTCCACGAGCCGGCCGGACCGGTAGTAGGGGTCGTCGGCCTGGAGCGGCAGGGCCACGAACGCCCGCTCGATGCCCGCCTTGTAGATCGCGGTGACGACCTCGATCGCCGCCCGGCCGTCCCGCCCGTCCGCGATCGGCCTGCGCCCCTCGCGGATCGCGGCAAGGAGGTCGCCGATCTGGCCCGCGTGCCCGGTGTGGCGCAGCGGCTCGCGGCCCGCGGCCACCGCCTCGATCGCCGCGACCAGCTCGGGATCGCCGCCCCGGTCGGGGAAGCCGACCGCGTTGGTCCGCTCCGCGATCACCTTCCACGGCTGGGACACCCGGGCCTTCTCGCCCTGCACGACGATCTCCTGCTCCTCGCCGTGGTGCACGACCGAGCTCGTCAGCTGCGCGAGCCCCTGCTCGAACCGGAGCACCGCCACCGAGAGGTCCTCGACCTCGCTGTTGCCGTGCTGCGCGTTCGCGAGCATCGCGGTGATCTCGGTGGGGCGTCCCAGCATCCACAGCAGCAGGTCGATGTGGTGGATGGCGTGGTTGAGCGTGCAGCCGCCGCCCTCCTTCTCCCACGTGCCGCGCCACCACAGGTCGTAGTACGGCAGGCCGCGCCACCAGGCCGAGTCCACCCGCACGTGCGAGACGGAGCCGAGGAGCCCCGAGTCGAGGACGTCCTTGAGTGTGGCGAGGTCGTCGCGGAAGCGGTTCTGCGCCACCACCGAGAGCAGCTTCCCCGAGCGCTCCTGCGCGGCGAGCATCGCGTCGCACTCCTCAAGCGACGGCGCCATCGGCTTCTCCACCAGGACGTTCACGCCCGCGTCGAGCGCGGCCACTGTCAGCGCCGCGTGCGTGGACGGCGGCGTCGCGATGCTCACGAGGTCGAGGCGCGCCTCGGCGATCATCTCCAGCGGGTCGTCGTACCCCGTCGCGTCCGCCAGGCCGAACTCCGCGGCCTTCTCGGCCGCCTTGCCCGGCACCGCGTCGGCGAGCGCGACGATCGCGCACTCCTCCGGGAATTCGCGGTACCCGCCGACGTGCGCCCCCGCGATCCCGCCGGTGCCGATGATTCCAACCCTGAGCATGCTTCCCCACGACTTTCTACTACGTATTACTAGAACGTAGTAGGTAGTATGAGCACACGACACTCGCCAGGTCAAGATCTTCGAGCGGGCTTCTCACGATGGAGGATGCAAGGTATGGGGAAACGACCGACCAGCCACGACGTCGCACGGCTCGCGGGGGTCTCGCAGTCAACCGTCTCACTGGTGTTCACCGGGCGCAGCGGCATCTCGGCCGCGACCCGGGAGCGGGTCCTCCAGGCCGCCGCCGAGATCAACTACCGCCCCAACCTCGCCGCCCGCTCGATGCGCACGCGCCGGACGGGCCGGTTGGCGGTCGTCATCCCCCTCGCCGGGTTGAATTTCGTGCCCATCCTCGAAGGAGCGTTCACCACCGCCCGCGAAGCCGGTTATGCGGTCGAGGTCTTCAGCCTCCCGCAGGAGAACGAGAAGCATGCGCATGAGATCAACGCGCTCCTCGATTCGGACGAGTACGAGGGCGTGCTCTCCTTCTCCTCGGCACCGGTGCCACGGGATTCGGCCGACGGATCGGCCACCCCGTTTCTCGCGCTCTCCGAGTTCGACGCGGAGATGCACGCGACGGGCGCGTTCAGCGACGCGCAGCCGGTGGTGGAGATGATGGAACACCTCGTCGAGCTCGGGCACCGGCGGTTCCTGCACATCGCGGGCCCGTCCGACTACCCCTCAGCCGTCGCGCGCCGCGACGCCTACCTCGCGACCGTCGACCGGCTGGGGCTGGAGTCCCTCGGCGTGGTGGGCGGCCTGTGGAGCGGCATTACCGCCAAAGAGTGCGTGCTCGCGCTGCCAGACGGTGCTCCCCCGCTGGCGATCATCGCCGCGAACGACGTCATTGCGGCGGGCGCGGTGCGCGGATCAGTCCAGCGCGGATGGTCGGTTCCCGGAGACGTGAGCGTGACAGGCTGGGACGATGCCGTTCTGAGCGCTCACTTCATTCCCTCCCTCACGACCGTGTTCCAGGACCGTCACCGACTCGGCGCCTACTCGATGCGCCGACTCGTCGCCGCCGTGCGAGGCGAAGAGGCGCCCGAGCGCGAGACCAACTTGCAGCAAGTCATATGGCGCGAATCGGTCGCCCCGCCCTTGGTGCGCTGAGTCGCCTCCTCGGTCTGTCCCGAGGTGGTGGGTCGCCGCGCGGGATCATGCATCGAAGCTCTTGGGCTCGATGCGGCGTTATTGGCCGGGCGTTCGGGCCTGTTCTGGTGTGGAGTTGTGTGTGGTGATGGCGCGGAGGATGAGGGTGCGCCAGCGGTGTCTGGCCTCGGGGGTCTGGTCGGCGGGGAGGGCCGAGAACATGAGATAGAAGTCGGCGACGGTGATGTCGGGTTCGAGGTCGCCGTCGGCTTTGGCGGTCTCGATGAGCGCGGCGAGGGCGGTGCCGGCGCGGTCCTCGGCCTCGGGGTCGTGGCGGTCGGCGCCGAGCGCGGCGGCGGCGGCTTTCGCGGCCTGGTTGTTGACCGTGGCGTCGAGGGCGCGGTCGAGGAACGCGGTGATCTCCTCGACCGCGCGTGCGCCCTCCTCGACCCGGGCGCACGCGGCCTCGGCGTCGGCGGCGATCTGGGCGACGTACTCGACGAGGATCCCGGCGACCAGTTCGGCCTTGCCCGGGAAGTGGCGGTACAGCGTGCCGACGGCGACGTTCGCGGCCGCGGCGATCTCGTCCATGCCGACGTCGGGCCCGTGGAGGGCGATCTGCTCGCGCGCGGCGGCGAGGATCCTCTTGCGGTTGCGGACCGCGTCGGCCCGGTTGGAGGGAGTATGAGCCATGGCATACCTGCGTTCGGCGATTCGACTTGCAGAAAAGTGAACGCCGGTTCATTATAAATGAGAACCGTCGTTCATCTTACGTGAGGATAGCATCATGAACACCAAGACCGCCCTGGTCACCGGGGCCTCCTCAGGCATCGGCGAGGCCACAGCCCTGAAACTCGCTGAGCTGGGATACACCGTCTACGGGGCCGCCCGCCGCACCGACCGCCTCCAGGATCTCGCCGACCGCGGCGTGCGCCCCCTCGCCATGGACGTCACCGACGACGCGTCCCTCCAAGCGGGCGTCAAGCCCCTGGTCGAGGAGACCGGACGGATCGACGTCCTGGTCAACAATGCCGGGTACGGCTCCTACGGCGCAATCGAGGACGTGCCCGAAGAGGAGGCCCGCCGCCAGTTCGACGTCAACGTCTTCGGGGCCATGCGCCTGGCCCAACTCGCCCTGCCGCACATGCGATCTCAGCGCAGCGGCACGATCGTGAACATCACCTCCATGGGCGGGAAGATCCACACCCCGCTCGGCGGCTGGTACCACGGCACCAAGTTCGCGCTCGAAGCCCTCAGCGACTGCCTGCGCCTGGAGGTGCGGCCCTTCGGCATCGACGTCGTCGTCATCGAACCGGGCGGCATCAAGACCGAATGGGGCGCCATCGCCGCCGGCCGGCTCCGCCAGACCTCCGGCACCGGCCCCTACGCCGCCCAGGCCGCCGCCGTGGCCGACTCGCTCTCCTCAGAGGCCAACGCCCGCCGCAACTCGCCGCCGAGCATCATCGCCGACGCCATCGCCAAAGCCGTCACCGCCCGCAAACCCAAGACCCGCTACGCCACCGGCTTCGGCGCCAAACCCCTCATCGCCGTCCGCAAGATCCTCACCGACCGCGCCTTCGACGCCCTCATCAAACGCGCCACCGGCATCCACAACTAACCACCAACCAGGCTCAAAAGGAGTGCGCCAGCGAAGCCCTGCTTGATGCTTCTTGTTGCAACACAATGAGTCACGAACAGCAAGGCTTCGCTTGTCTAGTCCCTCTGAACCCGGCGCGGAAGCGGAACCCGGGGCGCTACGGGTCTTCCGGGCCGCCTTCTACCGGTGCCTGAGCGCGCTCGGACGCGCTGTTCGAGCTGGCCGACGCTGTGCTGCGCTGCTCTGGGCCGGTGGTCTCGCTGCCAGGCCCGTCGCTGTCCGAGGTGTTCGCTCGCGGGCACGACGCGCTCTACGACGCTCTGGCCGCGGGCTGGATCGACACCGACCGCATCCGTGCGCCCGGACGCGAACTGCTCCCCTTGGCGCTTGTACTGCCAGGTCACCGGTCACGGCCGCGGCCAGGACCAGATGGCGCCCGGGTGGGCCCACTCCTTCGCCGCCGCCCTCGAACCCGGCGCGTCCTCGTGGACCCAGATCCTGGATGCGACCCGGATCGGCCAGGACCGGCCAGGACCGGCCAGGACCGGCCAGGACCGGCCAGGATCGGCCAGGATCGGCCAGGATGACGATCCTGCTGAGACCACGACGGCCCAACTGCGCGCCATGGTCGAGCGCCTGATCACGGCCGGGCAGCACCCGCCCGGCGACACCCCGGTCGCGGTCATGACCGACTCGAACCACGACCTGCCGCGCTCACCAGCTCGCGTCGGTGGGCGTCAGCTCGATCCGGCCGGGGTTGCGCCGCTGGGATGCGCCCTCCCGTCGGCTGGCCCCGACTATCTGGCGCGAGCGAGCGTGCACCAGGACGGCGCGGTCACCCTCACTGCAGCACTAGGCGGTCACCGAATACCTTCCGATTCCGTCACCCTCCCCGACGGCACGTTCGGGTCGTGGCGCTTCGAAACGCTGATTGCGGACCTGCTCGGTCTGCTTCAAGCAGTCGGCACTCGGACCGGATCGCTTGAGCACGAGGTCCGGGCGGGACAGGCGAGGTTGGTCCCGGTCGGGACCAGGTGACGACTCGCGCCGGATCGGTTCGGGCATGCGCAGTCGTCACCGGACCGGTCACCAAGGTCGCACCGATCGGCATACTCGTCTGCATCGAAGACCGCCCCCCGACGGCCTCCAGGGTCTGGTTCCGGACATCGCCTGCGACGTCGTACGGCGACGTATCGTCCTAGAGCTCCAGCCCACATGGCCGCAATAACCCAGCTCCTGTACGCCCGGGCTCGAGGGATCTGGCGCGGGCACCATCCTCCCCAGCACGTTCGCAGCGGAGTTCCGGATCTGCAGGTCTCGGCGAACCAGGACATGGTGCGCAGTTACAAGGCAAGAACATCAGGTAATCGACTACTGCACACCAGCAGACGTGGGAGGCCGATTACCAGCCCCTGAACAGCAAGTTTGGGCAGCCGATTACCGACTGCCCAAACTTGAATCATATTCATATATCTAACTACGTTGTCGGGCCGACAGGACTTGAACCTGCGACCCCTTGACCCCCAGCCCATTCGAACGCTTGTACCAGCAGCAATACGTCGAACGATCGTCCAACCCGGCACCGCCTGAACAGGCAGTATGTCAACCAGTCCCGGCGTGTTCATGGTCAGAATCATGGTCATTGGATCCATTATGGATTCATTGACCATGACCGCGGAGCGGCTGTGATGCTGCGTACCTTGGGTTGAGCCGACGCCGTCGAGACACCTCAATTCCGCGACGTTGTCTCCTACCCGCCGCACTGGCGCGTCGCAGCTGGTCCGCGGGCAGGCATCTCGTCGCAAAGAAGCCGAGGCGAAAACAGCCTCCATCTAGCAGTCCTAGCCAGCCTCGAGATCAAGGCAGTGGACAAGAACGCCAGTGCCGGATCGATCCGCATGGTGACGGAATGCCCTGCCCCAAGAGCCGGAGCCAGTGCCCGCGAACGCACTTGATTCGCCACTCAAGAGTCCTCTGGTTACCATCCGGTAACTCGCCGTGCACCATCTCGTTACCCGCAGGAGCGGGAGTCTGCTGGATGCACGCTTCTGACAGATCCCGGCAAATCTACATGCGCTGCATGCGTTCTTCGATGTCATGGTCAGTAAGGAACTCCGTCCGCACTTCGAGTTGGTGTGCCCCGTCCGATGGCAACCGCGCTCGAGAACCTCGGCGACGGCACCGGCGAAGACGATGATGTTCAGGGAAGGGCCCTGTCCCGAAAGGACCGAGGGCGAAGTCCATCGCTCGATCGTCTGGTGTGCACGGCCGACGCGTGACACGAGGGACGGCGGGGTTGCCCTGCCAGTCCTCGTGTCCTGGATCCTGGTCGGACCTGGTTCCGGCGCGCCTAGACTAGGCTCAGCGTTGACGGGCCTGGTCCATGCGGCGCACGACCGCTTCCATACGGCGGCGGAGTTGCCGGACTGCCAGCGCGAGTGTGGGCGTCGACGTGGCAACGAGCGGGATGCCGGCGCCGGGCCCGGCGGTTCTCGCAGTTTCAATGGCCGCCGCGGCAAGGAGAACCGTCAGCGGCGTCCATGTGCGCCAGTCCGAGCGCAGCGCCCAGCACAGGAGCTTGACGAGGTGCGCGAGCGCTTGTGCTCCTCTGATCTTGGCGGCGGCGATCACCAGGCCGGCGGAGTAGCGCACGTTCCCGGGGTCGGTGAACTGGTCGGCTTGCCATTCGGCAGCGCGTTCGCGGCCGGCAATGACGATGGCCAGCGCGGCGATCTGGTGTGCTGCGGTCCGTCGCAGGAAGGCGGGGTCCGTCCAGTTGGCGAGGATCTTGTCGAGGTCGATCTCGTCGTCCGGGCTTCGGTACAGGTACCACACGATGTCACCGCGAAAGCCAAATCGGTCGCCGATCTTGGTGGGCGTGACGTAGAAGGAGATTGCAAAGTGCCTGTCAGGATCGAAATGCTGGCGTTTAAGGAGCCGGCGTCCGTCAAGGTCGCGCCAGATGATCACGATCCTCCAGAGGAAGATCCCTGGGAGCGCGGCAGCTTCGATCGTCATCGCGGCTGCCACGAGGTCGAACTCGGGGAGCACTACGCCTCCATGCGGGGACGGAGGGCAAATCGAGCCGTTTGCCGATGCGCCTTCGCCGCCTTGGCTTCGGCATACGCCAGTCGGCCAGTGCCGGTCACCGTGTATGTGCGTCGGGCGGGGCGGTCATCAGGTTTCGGGTGCTCCCAGGTGCCGGCGACCCATCCAGCGGTCTCGAGGCGTTCAAGAATCGGGTAGACGGTGCCGGGGCCGAGTCCTGTGATCTCGCAGAGGCGGTATCCCCATGGAGGGTCGCCGGGGTCGGCGTCGAGAAGCGCGTCGAGAACGAGGCGGGTGGTAGTGGTCAGTCGGATGCGGCTGGGTGCCACTGGCGCGGGCTCCTTACGGTCTGGGCGCGAAGGGCCTGAACGACCCCTATATCGAGAACGATATTGTGTCGGACAGCCGCCCGCTCCCCGGGTCCTAGATGTTGGCCTTGTGCGCCCGGTTTGGACGGAGCGATCTCAACCGCGTCATCGAAGCGGCGCTCCGATCAGTCAGCGCTGCCGAACCCGATGAGGACAATTGATGCGACGTGGTCGGCGATCGCCTTCACCGAACGCAACTGGGGATGAGCGTCCGGTCGGTGTCCGCCATCTTGACGCGCGCTGGCCCGTTGTCCCTCCCCCATCAGGCCGTTACCGCCTCGCTTGAGCTAGCCAGCTCGGCAACGTCGGGCCGACGGTGTGCTTGATCGGCCGCAGTTGAAGGACCGCGCCGCGGAGGACAACGTCGCAGGCTTCGTGGCCGCGCCGTTCCGTCCGCCCTAGTTCCGGCGACACCGAGATGGGGTCGGTCAGCATGGCGGCGAGGTCAGCCGCGTACGAGTATCATCCGGTCCATTCCAGACGCCAATACCGACCCGATCACGCGGTGAAGGTTGCCCGTATCAGCGAGGCGACCCTGCAGTGGGTCGTCGTTGCGGCCCCGGCGAACGACAATGCGTGGCGTTGCTGCTCATGCTGATCCACGGCTCCACCCTAGCCAACTTGAAGGCCATCGATTGGTCCCTAACCACGGGCCAGCCACTTCCCCACTCAGGCGGTCTGTTGTGGCACTTGCCCAGTTCCTTCCGGTTCAGCTTCTGCTCCACCGAGTACTTCATATGGCTCGGCAATGCGTCGTGTCCGGACTTCGGCTTCCGGCCTGTGTCTTTTCAGTTCTTCCCTGATCCCCTTGAGCTCTGCCGTGGCGTCTTAGGACTTCCCCGACGGTGGAGGGGGCGATCGCGACTTGTTCGACGGCGAGGTGGTTCTTGATGCGCCTGGGGCCCCATCCGGTGCGGCGGCGCATGTCGCAGATGCGCTGATTAAGTTCGCGGGGGGTGCGGCGGGGTTGTTCGGCGGAACGGTCGCGGGCGGGTCTGCCCGACAGCAGGTCGGCCGGAGGCGTCAGGCCGCTGGTGAGCAGGGCAGCGGCACGACGATCGACGTCGGGCCTCCAGGCAGCATAGATATCGGAAGTGGACGAAGGACGCTTGTGGCCGAGGCGGTGCGCGACGGCGACGATGTCGACCCCACAATGAGCTCGGTCGCGGCGTAGTGGCGCAGCGCATGCGTGTGGGTGTCGATGCCGATCGACTGGCCCATGGACTTCAGACGCTTGCTGAGGTACCCGAGCGAACCGTGCAGTGCATGGTCGGGCTGGTAGGAGTACAGGTACTCCTCCCCCGTGGGCGTCTGCCCCAAAGTGCCAAGGCGGTCGGCGATGCGGTCGCGCGAGGAGGCCTCCAGCGGCTCCATCGTCGCGGAATCGAGAGCGAGCCACCAGGAGGTGCCTCTGACCTTGGTGGGGTCGATGAAGATCCGGCTCCGCTCGAAGCCCACGTGCTTCATCTGGCACCGGGCGATCTCGGCTCGCCGAGCGCCGGTAACCAGCAGCAGCCAGACGGTGCCCCAGTCGGCACCCTTCGCGAACGCGGCAGTGACCAGCGCGGCCACCTGGACAGGCGTCGGGGCCTTGGGCTCCATACGCGGCACCTTAGGCGCCTGGATGCGCTTGGCCGGATCGGCTGCCAGCCAACCCCACCGGTACAGCATCGCGCAAGTGGCGCCAACGACACCATGGACCTTCCGCACCATCGACGACGAGGCGCGCACGCACTCATGGGGCCCAAGGCTCAAGCGCAATGCCAAGTCCCTTGTTCACGGTCTCCTCATTGCCGTGGTTGTCGCAGCCCTATGGGTTCTGATCATGTCTTGGGCCACTTGGCAGTTCGGAGACCTTAGCTGGGTACGCTCGCTCCGGGGACAGTCATCGGTTCGGCAGGAACTGCCTTCGGGCTTGCGCTGGCCGCGCTCCTCTTGGGGCCCAAAGCGTTGGAAGGCGCCGTGACGGCTGTCGTACCCCACAGGTACGTTGGCGCT
The DNA here is from genome assembly GCF_042428885.1 of Glycomyces mayteni. Taxonomy (NCBI): domain Bacteria; kingdom Bacillati; phylum Actinomycetota; class Actinomycetes; order Glycomycetales; family Glycomycetaceae; genus Glycomyces; species Glycomyces mayteni. Next base: position 757,569 of record NZ_JBHMBP010000002.1, on the reverse strand, counting down.
GTCCAGGTTTAGAGGCCTGGCATGCCCTCTCAATCAACCCAAGGAATTTCACCCTCGTGAGCCCGAACGAGTACCCGCAGTTCCCCGCACGCAGATTTGCCCCTATATTCGAGGTGCCTCAATGGGTGGCGCTCAACGCGTCTGCGACGGCCACGCGCCTCCACGCTCTCCGCCATGCATCTCTTTGGTTCGAGGCCTCTCTGACATCCCGTCGCATCGCCGAAATTCTCGGCTGCAGCATCGACGAAGTTCAACGTGCGCATGATGAGTTGGTCGCTCTCGGAGCGTTCGCCGTTACAACGACTCCTTCAGGTGCTTCCCTCACGATCAACTCATCGCCACCATCGGATTTCGTTGGCCCTTGGGCTCTCGATCATGTGGTCGATGAGTTCGCAGACGAGATGTGTCATCTGCACTCGGGCGACGAGGTCTGCGAGCGCTGTTTTCAGGAGGATACGACCTCGGCGATCGTCCCCGAGAGTTTTCGATCAGGGCGTCAAACCAAGCGCCAGTATGCTCGCCGGAGCTCCGAATCCCAAACACAAGTGCTCTACCGGATGTTCAACGCTCGAGGTGAACTCCTCTATGTCGGTATCACCGGCAATCTCACCTCGAGACTAGCGGCCCATGAGCGCGAGAAGCCATGGTGGAGCGAGGTTTCTCAGATTCTCACTGAGCACCACGACTCCCGTGGGCAAGTCGAAGCCGCCGAACGCGCAGCGGTCATACGCGAACATCCAAAGTACAACCGGGCGCTGCCACAGGGAACCGGCGGAAGATTCGAGCGCGGAGCCAAGCGATTCAAGTACAAATACACTGGCGATGAAGACATCGTAGCCGACGGGCGATTCATTTACGACACCAACAGCAAGGGAAGATCACGCCTTCGCATTGAAGGAACCCAGACGGTCACGATCAACGGAAAGACAATCACGGTCGAGAATCGCCATCACAGGATCCTCGAGAACTACAGCATCTACTGTTGCGGTGGCGATCTCTTGATCACGAAGATCCGCACAGATCAATGAAGTCACGTCAACGAGAGACGTGTGCGATCGCAGTAGGTGAAGTGGCTTGTGCCGCAATGGCAGCACTCGCCTTCCAGCTACGTCATCAGAGTCCCGGCACGAACCTGTACCACCCATGGCCGGCCGGATCGACCTCGAACGTTCCGTTCAACACTGGGCCGGTGTAGGCAATTGGACTCAACACCCTTGCCGCACCGAAGGTCGGCGGTTCCTCCAAGACACTGCGATCGAAATCGATACGACCGCTGAACCTGGAGGCGTCGAGGTTGATGGAACTTGCGGCCTGGCTTGCCGCGAAGTTCAGGTCGCCGACCACCTGCAGGTGCGTGAGCTGTACCGGACCACCGAAGAACGCCTTCGAATAGTCGGCATCGCGATCGAACCTAGCGCCATCAAATCGAACGACGAACTCGAATCTCGCTCCTCGAAATATCGCGCGGTCTTCGAATGCAACACTATCGAAGCGCACATAGTCCGAAGCGGAAATCGAAGAGAAAATCGCGATCTCATTGAAGTCGGCACTGTCGAATCGTGTTATGCCGTGGAATTGGGCTGAGGCGAATGCTGCGGCCTCCAGGAAGCTGGCCGAATCGAATCGGAGCTCCCCTTTGAAGGTTCCGTTGACGAACTCAGCAGCTGCACCGAACCTGGCGCCATCGAACCTTGCACCCGTGAACTCGGCATCGTTGAAGTTGGCATGACCTTCGAACCTGGCGCCATCGAAACGGACGTCGCCGTCAAACCTCGCTCCACCGAATTGCGACGTAGTCTGGAAGCGAATGCCTGTAAAGTTCGCCGTCGATTTGAACCATGCGCGATCGAAGAACGCCGGCTCTTCGAATGTTGCACCGGCGAATGAGGTGCTGCCAATGAATCTTGTACCCACGAAGCTCACCTTGCCGAGAACAGCGGTCTCGAGTCGAAGGTCCGCCAAGTGCGCGCCGTCGAGGCAGAGATCGACTCGCCCCCAGTAGCTCTGGGCACGCGGCGAGAGGTGGTGCTCAAGGATCCTCTGCCCGAATGCGGCGGCGGACACACTATCGGATCGGCCACCCCGATCATGTTGATCGAAATGGATCAGGCCGCTCGCCTCACGGGGAGGCCGCTGGCTCGAGAGCCGCAGGAAGTCACAGATGACATTCACAGCAGTCTGCCTGAATCCGAGATCTTGGTCCGCCAGGCTTTCGATGGACTCAAGGTATGCGATCGCTTCCGTCTCCGATTCAGCAGACATCAGTGATGAGGGAAGCGTGCTTTGATCTTCGAAGCGCTTGGACGCCAATGAGAAAGGTTCGGGATCGAGTCTCGGCGGAGGAGTCGGGATCGGCGGGACGGCTTCACGGGTGGGCACCGGAGTCTCGCTTGCCGCCGTCGCGAGGAGTCGTCCGAACGGGTTTCCTGTGGTGCGCCAACGCGTAGTCGGGGGCGAATAGGCGACCGTGTCGAGCGATCCAGACATCGAGAGCAGCAGCCGCTTGCCAGCAGAGTGGATGCGATATGCGCCCTGGTTGCCAGTGCGCACACTGATCCATACGACGGCTGCGACCAGCAAAGGGAAGAGGAGGGCGATTGCGGCAATAACGGTTCCGACGATCATGCTCCTCCCTCCCCCGGTTCGATCTGCTTGCCGTCCTGAGGATTTGATTCGATGACGCCGAAGAGCATCACGCCGGCCATCATCGCCAGACGGGTCTGGAGCGCCGGGGCGGTCACTCCTGCAGCCAGGTACACCACCAGGGGAACGCTCACGTCAGAGAGGGCGAAGCCGACCGCCCCAACGAACACCGTCGAGGCCGCAACTTTCGTAAATACACCCGCAAGGTAAGGGAGGCGTTCCTTCTTGTTCGTCGGCCAGCTCTTCTTAGCGGTAAGGACGGTTGCGAGCAGGAAGAGCTCGGAGGTTGCCGCACCGACGAGACCCAGGACTCCAGCTGTCAACCAGTCCATCAATCAGTTTCGCCTCACCATTCGTGCCAACTGTCCAGGAAGGTGCCGTAGTGGCACAGCTCGTGATTCGTCCGACCTACGACTGATCCGCGTGAACACAGGCCGCCTCGCACGCGGGCCGCCGCGCTCGCCGCCATGTCGACACCGTACAGCGTCGGCGAATCCCGGGCCAGTCCAAGACGCGCACCGACAGTGAAATCGCTGCTGCAGTGGCAAAATTGGCACGATCTCACTCGACAGAGTGATACTCGGCGGGCGGCGAATCGGCAGATGTAGTAGATGGTGCCGAAGCACGGCCAGGAGAGCGGGTTCGCAACCCTGGCCGGCAGTCGTTCAAACCAGTGCCACTTGCAGCCTGGATATCAAGCCGTGACAACCTGGGCGAGGAACACGCTGCGCTCGGCCTGCTGCTCGTAATCGGCGACGTCGCGGATGCTTTTCCGGCACCAGAGGCCCGCCAATAGGATGAGGCGGGGGCTGGCAGTGAGTTCGTTGCTGAAGGCGCATCTCCACGCGATCTGGGTCGCGATATCGCCGCGCGAACCCGGTGGCCAGCAGGCTTCCTCCCCTCGTGCCAGGCGTTGGCATGTTCTCCTTCGAGAAAGACAGGCAGGGGCCGAAGACCACAGCTCGGAGACGTCATGAGCTCTAAGAGCTTGTCTCAGTTGATGTACAAGGCATCTGATATTGATCAAGGGTGGATGAGTACGCCAGACACCTTGTGCCCGAGGGGCTCTGGGAGATTGTTGAGCCGTTGATCCCGGCCGCGCCGAAGCGCGCGCAGGGCGGCGGGATCGCCCGGGCCGATGACCGGGCCGTATTCTGCGCGATCGTGTTCGTCCTGACCACCGGGTGCGCATGGCGGCACCTTCCGCCGGTCTTCGGCGTCTCGCACCAGACCGCGCATCGGCGCTTCGCCGAATGGTCCGACGCGGCCTTGTGGGCGAAGCTCCACCGCGCGGTGCTCGACCGGCTCGGCGCCGCTGGCCAAATTGACTGGTCGCGGGCGATCGTCGATGGGGCGAGCCTGCGGGCCAAAAAGGGGGATCGCTGACCGGGCCGAACCCGGTCGATCGCGGCAAGCCGGGCTCGAAGATCCACGTCCTGTCCGACCGGAACGGGCTTCCGCTTGCACTCGGGGTCTCAGGTGCGAACATGCACGACTCGCAAGCGTTCGAGCCGCTCATCCAGGGGATCCCGAGGATCCGCTCCCCGAGGGGCCCCCGCCGCCGGAAACCTGCGAAGATCCACGCCGACAAGGCCTACGACATCCCCGACTGCCACCGCGCCCTACGCGAGCGGCGAATTCGGGACCGGATTGCTCGCCGCGGCATCGAGTCCTCGGCCCGGCTCGGCCGCCACCGCTGGGTCATCGAGCGCACCATCGCCTGGCTCGGCGGCTACTGCCGCCTGACCTTGCGATACGAACGCTACGGCCACCTCTTCGCCGTATTCCTCGCCCTCGCAGCAGCCCTCACCTGCTACAAGAAGATCCGCTGCTAGCTGCCTTCCTCGGAAAGGGCCAGCCGCACGCGACGCTGAATCAGGTCCATCTCAACGAGGCGAACTGAGACCCGCTGGCCTTCGCGGAACCCCTCTCTTGCATCGGTATCGGGTTCTGGCAGGTCGGCAGCAGGAATCAGCCCTTCCACGCAGTCGCTGATGCGGACGAACACACCGAAGGGGGTCGGCCTGGTGACCGTTCCAAGAATGTTCTGCCCGAGAGCATTGACTTGTTCGGACCAGTCGTCGAGGTGTCGCGTCCATGCATCGAGCCGCACCTTGACCTGGAAGTTGTGCTCTGCATGCCAGATGACCACACCCGTAACGCGAACGCCGAGATCGGGTAGCTCCAAACAGCCGCAGTTCGGCATTGCGGTGATCTCGGCGAGACCGATCGCATCAGGGTGATCCTCGAAGCGAAGGAATACCCCGAACGGTTGGCGCCCAATGACCTCAGCGGCAACTGGCGTCCCGACCGGCAACGCCCGAAGCGTCTCAGACCACACTTGAGCAGCCTCCGCACGATCTCGACTGCCGCCCAAGTCAGGCCAGACATATTCACTCACCGGCAGAGGATCTCACCCGAGGGCCTCAGCACCTCCGCCAGCCTTACGAACATCACCAACCAAGACAAGCTCTAAGTCGTACTTATTTGAACCTGGACGCCCAGCTCACGGCCCTTCTCAAACGCCTATCAGGCCCGTGGCCCGCCCGCGGCCCCGAAACCGGCCCGCGACCCCCAACTCCCCCGACAATTGGTAGTCGGGCTCTGACCTGCACGGTAATCGGTGGAGGCCCGGCCGCTGCTGCAGTAGTCGATTACCCGATGTTCTTACCTTGTAGGTGCCATCGCGCTGCCTCGCGGTGCTTCGTGCCGATTGACGGGCGTCGTTATCATCAAGGAGCCGCCAGGGCAGCGATCACGGCTGCTCTGTCTCGATCCGGAAGGTTGACGACCGTGCTTGAACCCCTTCAAGACCTCTTAATCAACCTCGCGGCCGCCGTCATCTTCTTCGCGTGCGGCCTGTTCGCCCAACGGTTCCTCACGATGTTCCGGCGCCGGGTCCTCCGGTCCTTCTGGGCCCCGTTCACCAAGGGCGCAGTCCGGATCGCCATCGGGAGCTTCATCGAAGACGAGTACTATCGGCGCGAACGCGCCGGCTTCGCCGGCCTCGGTGACATCGAAGCCTTCGTCCGCCTCAAGCGCCAGCTCCACGATGCAGGCATCCGCGAATACGACCTGCTCCCCAGTCACCAGGTGTCACCAGAGCAACTGCGCGACCACCTCGTGCTCATCGGCGGGCCGCACTCGAACTCCGTGTCAGACAAGATCATGCGGCAGCTGCCCTGCACGTTCACCTTCGGATCCAGTGACGGCCCGATCGGGAAAGACACGAGGATCTACGACAGCCGTCAGCGATCCGCCACCGACTGCCTCACCGACGAAGCGGGACGACTCGTCTCCGACCAGGGCCTGATCATCCGTTGCCCGAACCCGTACGCACCAGGGAAACAAATCCTCATCCTGGCCGGGTCCTGGGGCTTCGGCACGACCGCGGCCACACAGCTCATCGAAAGCCGCGACTTCCTCGGCCACCCCGTCATCGCCTCCTCCGACCCGTTCGAAGCGACCTTCAGCTGCCGCATCGATGCAGGCATGATCAGCGACGTCCAGATCGAGAAGATCCGACGACTCAACCTCTCCCCAACAACAACCACGATCGCGCCGTAGAGGAGTGCGAGCCAACCCCATTCAGTCGAAGTTTCTTCAGGACCGCAGCCTAGCGCGCACGTCGGTCATTCCATCGCGCACCGTCGGATGAGGCTTCCCAGGCGTTCCTGGGTGTCACCGTGTTCTGATCTCCAATGGGAGATTGATGGTGTTGCTCCCTGAGATCGTCAGCGTCCACACACCCGGCTGCTCGATGGTGGCCGACAGAGATAGAAGCGCGTTCACCCGCGGGACCAGGGTGTCCACGGGCAGCTCGAACGAGGGGCTGGCAAGCTCGCGCCTTCCACCCTCCGGGTCTTCGAGTCCGATGCTCACGTGTCCGGCCCGGTCGTCGTCGAGCTGGACCACGAGCATCAGCGGAGCCCTGAACTCGAACGGGATGGTCTCGGCGGTGAACGTCGTCCAGCCTGCACCGAGGCTATAGAACAGGCCCTCGCGCAGTTCGGCCGCATTGCAGAGGATCGCAGCGACGACCTCCGCGGGAGTCCCGAGCGTTCCAGGAGCGCCGCCTTTGCCACCGGCGGCGCAAATCGTCTCGGCTACGGTCCCGTCTGCTCGAATGAGCTCCACCACCGTGTCGCTGCCATCCTCGCCCCGGCCCGGCCCGCCACGGCCTGCATCGCCAATCTCGCATCGCAGGGAGGCTACGTCCTCCTCATCGAATCTGATGAGGCGCTCGAACATCTCCCCACCGCCGCCGCCCTCCCCGCCTCGGGCGTTCGGGCCGACCGCTCCGACCCCACCACCACCCGCGCCTGGCGCTGCACCCGGGCGGCCATCGAGGTGCAGATCCCCGCCGGGACCCCCGGACCCGCCCACCGCGCCCCGGCCGATCGCACCGCCGCCACCACCACCCGCTCCCGGTGCATTGCCGCCGCGTCCACCGAGGTCGAGCAGCGAGGCGCGAATCGCAACCGCACCAAAGGCCAGCGCTTCCGCAAGGTCGCGATCCTCCAGACTCGAGAGCGCACCAGCGTCAAGGCCCTGTTCGACAGCGTGCTTCCACATAGTCAGGACCTCGGCAGGGTACTGCTCAGGGCAGCGCTTGTCGACGAGCTCATGGTGCGCCTTGCACAGCAGGATCAAGTTCGGGAACGAGCGACGATCCTCATCGCTCATACCCGGGTCGTACCGATTCCCCTGCTTCGCGTCCCTGATATGGGCGATCTGGCACTCCACGAACGGATCGAGATGCCCGTCGAGAAACCGCACCATCGCCTGATCACACCCAGGGAAGTAGCAGGTGCCGCGTGAGAGAGCAGCCAAAGCCATCCTGGTGCCGTGACGGTAATCCCGCGGTCCACCCATACGTCACCACCCCCTTCTCCCTTGAAGGCCTCCCTGACACCACGCGAGAAGACACCCTCATCGCCGCGCAGCGAGCGGCTGAACGAGCCGCGCGCGAGATCCATTGAACTACGGCAGCACTCCGTGCCAAACCACCGTCTCTCCCCCAGCCTCGGGCGGCCGATCCCAGACCACCACAAGCTCTCCATCACCGCCGTCCCCGGACAGATCCTCAAGCCGAATCGAGTCAAAGGGGCCGATATCAACTTTCGGTGGATTCGGGAAGACATCGCCACTGATTCGGATGCGGTGTGCAGCCTCTCCTGAAGTGTTGATCAGAAGCACCGCGCCGGGCTTATGCGGTTCAAGCTTCCAGGGAGGCGTCGGGCGGCTCGCCTCGATCTCAGCCAGAGTCGCCATCCTCGCGCTCGCCTCAGCAGAAATGACCGCAGCATCAGCCGACCGACGCGCAACCCGCACACTCCATACAGAAACACCAACAGCGACAACCGAAATGCCGAACGTCACCCAATCGAGAAGCACACCCCACATCAGACTCACGGTAGCAGTGGCGTTCACCAACCCCTACCACGGTTGCGGCCTCATGTTGCCGTCAAGCGTCATCGTCGTCGATCGTAAATTGGACATTTGGAGGCGCGGTGAAGCTGCCTCGTCGTCTGAAGAGTCGGGGTAGCCGGAGCGTGGTCGCTTTCAACGCGATCGGAGCTAGCCACACAACGGCCCCTGCTGTGAACGCGAGTCCAAGAATGGCCCATGGTCCCCAAGGACCAAGGCCTGCCGCCCACTCAATCGGCGCATAAAGGACACCAGCAAAGCCTCCGAACGCCTCGCCCTGCGCGCCGTCCAGCAAGTCGCTGAGAACCGGCACTGCGACAAGCGCAGCGATGATTGCACCGAGGAGGGCTATGCCGAGGCTGCGGCGTGCATCAGTGGCGGCCCTCTTGGCTGCGTATGCTTGCGCTCCAAGACTCAAGCTTGTCTCAATCACGGCTCGCATGTCGTCACCGCCGAGATGTCGGATCAGACTGCGTGAGATGTCCCTGGCCGACCCGTACCGAATACTTCCCTGACGCAGCTCTGCGAACAGCTGAATGATGTCCCGATAGAGCACTGTCAGTGCGCGGTCGCCGGTACTCAATCGGGGCGCTCGTCGTTCGATTTCTGCTAGGCGCCAGTAGAGAAGCATGCCGTACTCGATGACAAGGACGGTGTACAGCTCTCTCATGGGGCTAGGCGGCTTGCCTCGCCAAGTAATATGCAGGGCTGAGGCAAGGTTCAGGTGGAGCGAGGAGCTACGTGTACTTGAGTAGTCTCGTCCTTCGTCAACATTGTCAGAGAGCTCATCCTCGCCGAACCATCGCGCAGCGATGGTTCGCAGTTCACTCCGGTGGGCCCTCTTCCACTCCTGATGAGAGTTACAGCATCGTCCGGCAGCGGTCATGACCGTCGCATAGATGTTGAAGCTCTGCGGCAGGCGATAGCCGATGGTCGCTCCGATGGCTTCAAGGTGACGACCCAGCACGTCCTCAATCGTGCATGGTTGGTCGAAAGACATCTCCCTGAGCCGGGCACCTGCGTCCAGATCCTCCAGCCAGGTGCCAAGTGGCGGTCGGCGTCGTGTGGTTCGAAGGCCGGCGAGAAGAGGTTCGGGGAAGGTTGACATGGTGATGCACGGGGTCTTCGCGATCGACATTGTCGAAAGTTCACGGGCAGTGAGTGCCGCTTTGATTGGCAAAGCAATCGTCAGCTGAACGACACCGGATTCGTGAAGCAGTAGTCGCGGCTCGAAGGCAACGTCAAACGGCCGGTGGCCCTTGAACGGGGGCTCCACCTGATGGTAGGAGGATCGAAGGCACAGCCTGACGTATCGGTCTTCGTCCTGATCCATTCCGCCAAAGAGATCGGCTGAGATCTCACGCTCGACGAGGGAGACCTTCTGCGCGTCGATGCTGACGGCTCTGGCGGTGTCGAGCACCTCGCTGTCCACACGGTCGCCCTCAGGACCGGACGGTCCTTCCTCACTACGTTCAGGCTCGCTTGTCCAGGCAGTCTTGAGGGATCGGGCCGCGACCACCGGATGCTTGACCATGAATCGAGCCCATTGTGAAGTAGTTCTTGCGCGGGCAATATCGTCGTAGAGCCGTTGCAGCCGTTCTGCACGTCGATCGAGCCGCGCAAGCGCCGGGGTCAGTCTAATTCCGGTTTCGGAGGGCCAAGCTGCTGCTATCGCTACGTCGGACTGCAACAGTTGTCGTGACGCACGCTCGAGATTCAGCGAACGACCGATGCTGGTTGTGAAGGTGAAGTGAACCGTGGCACCAGGCAGGACCGCATCATGCCCCGATGACCTACCGAACAACCAATCAAGCATGCACCACACTAGCTCTTGCGCTCCGCCACCCCACTGCTGCAGACCTGAAGTTCACACAGATCGCCGCCGCCCAGGCATCCTGGAGCTGCGATCTCGCTTCAGTTCTCAAGCGCCCGTTCATTACTGCTCGCTCCAACTGCCCATGGACGAATTCACACCGCAAACACTTGAATCCCGCGGTTACAGCGGAAGTCCCGCGGCTGGGGCATTATGGCCCTGGGTCAGCTCAGCAGCCGCAATCAACGACCCAAAGCCCATAACGAGATAACCCCGCAGCAACGGCTCACACCGTCACTGACCAAATTCGCGGAAACCTTGATAATTCGGGAACACGGTCTTGGCAATTTGGTTGTAGGTGAGGCGGAGGTAAGAGCGAAGTCTCTTCTTGACTCTCGAAGGTACAAAGATGAGTTGTAGTAAGCGGTGCTAAGGTCCACTTCATATCGATGATAGTGAATATCTTTCAGATTCATTACGTCGCAATAGTTCTCGTTTCTTCCTCATCCATGATGTACGGTCCACGATCTCGCGTTCGGCCCTGTCTTCATCGAAAGCCTCGGTGAGCGGTTTGACCGTGTCGCCGTACTCCTGCTTGACGGTGACTCGGCGGTCGTCCGCACAGTCGATACTGAGCATCGCGAAGCAGATCTGGTTGAGGAATCGAACCGACCGCACCTGCCCTGACAGTGCCACCTCATCGAAACCACCACTGCTGCCGGGTCCGGGCTCTGAGCGGCGCTAATCGGCAGGGTGGCCGAGGCGACGATCCTCGGCAAGCGAGAACGCCGTCGCGCTCGGCGATGATCGCGTTGCGGAGGTGGTCGCCTGAGTGGTGTTCGAGGCGGCGTTTCAGGTCTTCGGGTACGCCGCAGACGATCACCTCGACGCCGTTGTCGTGCCAGCGCTCGATGAGTCGGTCGAGAGACTTGAGGAAGGTCGTCGAGGGGATTCCCGCCGAGCCTTTGAGGGAGATGACGAGTGCGGCGTCGTGGGTGTTCGCGGTGTGCGGCCATTCCTCTTCGAGCCGGTTCACTTCTGCGAAGAACCCGGAGCCGACGTACTGGAGGACGGTGGTCCTTCCGCTGGGCAGGTCTGCGGGGGCGTCGGCCGCGCGGAAGTCGCCGTCGTCGAGCGGGACGAGCTCGACGATGCGGCCGTTCTTCGCGGCTTGGACCGCGAAGAGGATAAAGGACAGTCTGACGCCGACGAAGATGGCGCGCTGCAGGGGCATCTGGGTGGTGCATGCGAAGGTGACGATCATGGCGGCCGAGGACAGCCACGAGGTGCGCAGCACGAGGCGGATGTCCCGCAGGCGTCCTGCGACGAGTTCGCCGCCGATGACGACGAGGAGGCCGCCGATGACGGCCATGGGGATTGCGCCCGCGACGGGTCCGAGTGCGAGTACGAGGACGACCAGCCAGGCCCCGGCGAATATCCCGGCCCAGCGGGTCTGCGCACCGCCCGAGGTGGCGACGCCGGGAGCCGCCGGTCGGGAGCGCGCCGAAGAGTCCGCCTGCGACGTTCGCGAGTCCCTGGGCGGTGAAGTCGGCGGACGCGTCGGTGCGGGAGCCGTCCGGGTTCGGGACGGCCGCGCCGATCCCGGCAGCCTGTGCGAGGGCGATGACGGCGATGGCGAGCCCGCCGAAGGCGAGTCCGGGCAGCGCGGCGGCGTCGGGGAGCGTGAACGGCGGCAGCTCGCGGTTCACGGCGGCGATGTCGGAGACGAGCTCTACGTCCGTGCCGATGAGCGTCGCGGCGACCGAGACGAGCAGGAGCGAGACGAGGGTGGCGGTCTTGCGCAGGCGCTTGAAGCGGGAGAGCACGAGCCAGGCAGCGACGGTCGCGCCGGAGACGGCGACGGTGGGGCCGTCCCAGTCCGGCAGGTGCCAGAAGGCTTCGCCGATCTTCCCGATGGTGTTGTGCGAGTGAGGCGCGTAGCCGGTGGCGTCCTCGACGACGCCGGCGACGATCTGCACGGCGATGCCGGCGGTGAAGCCGGTCATGACCGCCGTGGAGACGAACGACATGACCGAGCCGAGCTTGAGCGCGCCGAGCAGGAGTACCCACAGGCCGGTCATGACGCTGAGCGCGGCGACCGCGCCCGCGTCGCCGGGGTCGAGGCCGACGTCGGCGAGGATGCCTCCGGCGGAGAGCGCGATCGCGCTGGTGAGGGTGGTGACCATGAGAACGGTGCGGGAGAACAGCGAGCCGACGATGGTGGGGACGGCGCCGGACCACAGGCCCATCGGGGCGGCGAACCCGCCGACGGTCGCGTACGCCATGCCTTCGGGGATCGAGAACAGTCCGGTGACGAACTCGGCGACGATGTCCCGAGGCGTCGGCTTCGGTCGTGCGCTCACTCGGGCCTCCGGACGGCGAGGAGAAGGTGGGGCCCGCGGCTGCGCCGCGGGCCCCTTCGGTCAGGGTGTGACGATGTCGAACATGACCGCGAAGTCCTCGAGTGTTTCCAGGAACCGGTCGAAGGTCTCGCGGTCGCCGGAGAATTCGATCGAGCCGTCGTCGATCGACTTCCCGAAGTCGCTCTGCCCCAGCGAGATCGCGTCGAGCGTCGCCTTCGAAAGCCGCAGCGTCGCCGTCAGGTCGGCGTGCGAGGCCCCGGACCGGTGGGTCAGGGTCGCGTTGCGCACCCGCACCGCGTGCTCCTCGCCGAGGTCGGTGAAGACCCAATTCAAACGCAGCTCCGGCAGGTCGGCCGCATGGTCGGAGTTGATGCGGATGCCGAGGTAGTCGAAGAACAGCCCCGGGCTCATGGCGCGGATGGTGTCGGGGCTGGCGGTGGTGAGCTCCAGTCCCTTGTACACGCCGTTACGCAGTTCGTGCGCCCCCATCAGGTAGAGCGAGCGCCAGGTGCCGTTCTCGCACTGGTAGCCCAGCTGTTCGAGCGCGTCGGCCTGGAGCTCGCGGGCGTCGGCGTTGTCCGGCTCGGCGAACACGAGGTGGTTCACCAGTTCGGCGGTCCATCGGTAGTCGCCGTCCGCCAACGCCTTGCGGCCGACTTCGAGGACCTTCTCGGCGCCGCCGATCGCGGCGACGTACCGCTTCGCGGCCTCGACGGGCTCGTGCGGGTTCAGGTGCGCCGGGATGCCGTCGTAGAAGCCCAGGTAGCGCTGGTAGACCGCGCGGACGCCGTGGCTGATCGACCCGTAGTAGCCGCGCAGGTACCAGCGTCGTTCGAGTTCGGGCGGCAGTTCGGTGAGCGTCTCGGCGATCTCCATCGGCGTCAGGCCGTGGTTGACGAGGCGGAGCGTCTGGTCGTGCAGGTACTGGTACATGTTCCGCTGGTCGGCCAGGAACGCCTCGACGCGCTCGCGGCCCCAGGTCGGCCAGTGGTGGGAGGCGAAGACGACGTCGGTCCGGTCGGCGAAGAGGTCGATGGTCTCGTCCATGTACCGCGACCACTGCCGCGTGTCGCGGACCTCGGCGCCGCGCAGCGTCAGGATGTTGTGCAAGGTGTGGCAGGCGTTCTCGGCCGCGCACAGGGCCCGCTCGCCCGGGAAGTAGAAGTTCATCTCCGACGGGGCCTACATCATATTGATTATCGTGAATATGACTCATGTTTGGTAGTCAGGTCCTGACCTGCACGGTAATCGGCGGAGGCCCGGCCGCTGCTGCAGTAGTCGATTACCCGATGTTCTTACCTTGTAGGTGCCATCGCGCCGCCTCGCGGCGCAGCGCGTCCGCCCCGTATCCGCCACATGCTCAACATCGAGGTGTACGACGTCGCCGAGGACGGAACCGTCCTACTCCACACCGACTGACCGGGCAGTCTCCTCAGGCCAGCCGCAGCGGAGGGCCCGTAGCGCTGGTACTGCCACGCGGCCAGGCGGCATCTTCGATGCGCGGCGGCCGGGGTCTCGGCCGAGCGGATCGCGGCCGGGACACTCACCAAACCCCGTCTGGCCCAAGCGATCATCGAGCGTGCCGAGGAGTCGGGACTGCCGTTTCGGTGGGTGACGGCCGATGCGGCCTACGGGTCGGCGAAGTACCTCCGGTTCTAGCTTGAGCAACGCGACCAGTTCTATGTCCTGGCGATCCGCGGCAAGGACGACGTGGTCATCGGCTTCTCCCAGCCGCGCGCTGAAGCGGTCATCGCGGCCCTGCCGGCTTCAGCGTGGCAACGGATCAGCGTCGGCGTCGGTTCGCACGGGCTTCGCCGCTATGACTGGGCGCGGGTGCCGGTCCGCTGGGCCTGGCGGCCCGGCCGGGGCCACTGGCTTCTCGCCCGCCGGTCCACCTCGGACCCGGCCAAGATCGCGTACTACATCGCCTACGGCCCCCGCCGGTCCAGCCTCGCGTCCCTGGCCTGGATCGCCGGGACCAGGTGGAAGGTCGAGGAGTGTTTCCAGCAGGCCAAAGACGTCTGCGGGCTCGACCAGTACCAAGCGCGGATCTGGCGGGCCTGGCACGCCCACACCGTCTTCGCGATGATCGCCCACGCCCTGCTTGCAGTCGCCCGATCCGCCGGGCGCGAAAAAGGGGCGGTCCCGTCAGACCGGAGCAGCCCATCCCACTGACCGTCCCCGAAGTCCGGCGACTGGTCTACATGCTTCTTCTTGCGCCCCAATGGGATAACGAGCGGAGCCTCGCGTGGTCACGCTGGAGAAGGCGAAAACAACACCAGGCCAGGCAAAGCCACTACAGCAGACGGATGCGACGGCATTGATGAGCGCGGCAGCGCCATAGATCCTTCTCGGACCCTGCATACTCCGACTGGAACACCGGCGACGCCAACGCAGCGGTCTGGCCTGAGAACCTGCGGCTGCGGAAGCGATCGTCGATCGCCTCGACCATCTGACGCAGCTCTCGAGCCGAACGGCGGGGAAGCCGGTGGAGGGCGATCTCCAACAACTTCCGGGTCGATGGGCCCATGCAGCCGCACTCGCATTCGAGGTCCGGGGCCAACAAGTAGCGGGCCGGGCCGGCCGCTCGGCTCCGCCACAGATTGAGCGCCGTCGCTACGGAACCAGCCCGGAACCGCGGATCCCGGTGTTCAAGACGTCGGATGGCAGCAGCAAGGGAACCCGAAACGCCAGACAATCGCGGCGGTGAGTACAAGTCCCACCTACCGGGGCGAGGGCGTTGAAGCGCGCGAACACGCGCCGGCGACCTACGAGGCATCGCCCTTTCTGCACACGGTAAACATGCCAAACATTATGCCCCAGGCACAACGGCCGAATCCAAGTGCCGCAGCAGTACTAAGCATGAAGACAGTCCGTAGCTCGAGGACTTCCCTGCTCAAGTTTACTCAACTGATAATCTATTTTATCAAAACGCAACACTCACAGGATCATCCGATTTGCCCTGAAATTTTGCCACCATCTCGATCTCAACGTTACCTCCCGATTCAATCGCCACAGCATTATCCCTTGTTCGAGGAAGTCATTGCCACTTTGAAGCACCACGAAGAGTTATGCTGATCGACAGTGTCCCCCAACCCTCGATCGCCAAGGGCGGTGCAGTGCCGAATCTCGAACGCAAGTGCGCCATTGTGACTGCTGAGGAAGTCAAGCCCAAATGTCAAGCCATGCAGGACGCAAAGTACCCGGAACTGGATGACCTCGATTTCGCACCACAGCAAGCGGATGATCTTGCTGGGCTACTTGGCGGAACCAGCCTCGGGTACGACGTCATCCGCATCCGCAAGGCGGATGTCAGGAAACTTGGACGCCTCAGGGATATCAAGACATCCAGGGCGCCGCTTCGAATCTTTCATTTCATTGCGCACGGCCATAACCGTCAAAACGGTCTCAATCTCATTCCAAGTGGAGGTCGATTCGCGGATGAAACAAACTTGCGATACCTGTGCGAAAGCCTGAATGCTGATCTTGCGGAGAAAGATTCACATGCCCTTCTTATACTTGATCTCTGCAATGCAGGAGCAGGCTTGAAGCGACTGGAAAAGGGGGATATTGAGTACCTTTGGATA
Source organism: Glycomyces mayteni (assembly GCF_042428885.1). Classification (NCBI taxonomy): domain Bacteria; kingdom Bacillati; phylum Actinomycetota; class Actinomycetes; order Glycomycetales; family Glycomycetaceae; genus Glycomyces; species Glycomyces mayteni. Next base: position 741,733 of record NZ_JBHMBP010000002.1, on the reverse strand, counting down.
GCAGGTGCCTCTGCGAACGAGCCAGCTTTCTACGGATGGTTTACTAGATCAGTTCTAGCAGTTCTCAAACAGATCGAGAATGGAGAACTCGCTCATTATAGCGGATATTATCCGATGAAACTGTTCAGGACTGCTGTTGAGCGCACCTACAATTTGATCAAGGCTCAAGAAGCAGTCGAGGCAGGCGTTGAAGAGGGACTCTTGCCTAAGAGTTGGTTCAGCGGAAGATTCGACAGTGGTGACGACATTGAGGCTCCGTTCTTTCGAGTCCCTCGCCGGATTGATGCGTCCATCAAAGAGCTCCAATCCCTGCAACAGGTCGAAGGTGGACTTAAGGATTTTGCAGAGACCAAATACTTCTACGATAGACTAGGAAGAAACTTCACCGGACGAGCAGATATTCTACGTGATATCGGAACGTGGCGAACCAACAGTGAAACCAACTGCGGGCTGTGGTTGATTACAGGGGCGGCCGGAGCTGGCAAATCCAGCATCGTCGCCGCAAATGTCCTCACTTCGCATCCCGTGTTTCTGTCTGACCCCGAACACTGGGCGTACATCGAGTCATTGGATTTTCCCCCGAATTTCACTAACGGAGGAGTTGGTGCCGTCGCCGCAGTGCACGCCCGCCAACTGCAAACTGCCGAAATTATCGAATCCATCGCAAAACAATACGCAGAACAGGACCAATCGGATCATCGGTTGATGAACGAACCGACTGTAGCGGGACTTCGTAACTGGATGTATGAACAACAGGAAAGTCCCATGCTAATCATCGATGCCCTTGACGAAGCCACATCACCCGAGACGACCGCCGAGGTACTGCTTCGCCCACTGCTTTCGGTAAGGAAGCACCAGAAGCCGATCTGCAGAATGCTGGTAGCTACACGTAACGACACCGGTGGCCTTAAAGCCATCGTTGAAAGCCTGCTCTCGGACGCGTCCAACCCTGTATCCCATCAGCTGGATGAAGACACGGCGATGCTGCGCGGCGATCTGCATGATTTCATTTCTAAAGTCCTGAATAGAGCATCTCAATGGGACGGCGGCAGCACAAATGCAGTTTCTCAATTGATCGCCAAAAGACTCGTGGAAAATCCGACAAACATAGGATGCGGAGCATTTTTGGTGGCAGCCCTCTACGTTGAGCACCTTGTCAATATGCGTAGAGTGCCCAAGCGTCTTGAGGATCTGGACCGAAAAATACCTGTGACACTACCGAGCGTGCTTGAGCTCCATCTCAGTAATGTCGAAGATACAACCAAGCGCCGCAATCTAAGAGCGGTACTTGCTTCCTTGGCACATACCAGAGGAAGCGGTATGTCTGCCGCTCTCATACGAACTCTCGCTATCAATGTCTTCCATGCTACGGATGACATTGATGTGGTCGACATTCTCGGATCAAATAACGGCGTCAAAGTCTATGTGCGTACGGCTGTCGATTCGTCAGGCGGCGTCGTATATCAGCTGTTCCACAAGGCGTTGGCGGATCACCTTAAAAATCACCCGTTTGAGTTTCAAGATTAGTAGGTTATGATGATTGCAGATGAATGCAGTCGGTTGGTTGCCGAGGAGCTCATTGCCTACGGTAAGCAAGGTGGGTGGGACCACGCCGAGGACTATTTGAAAGAGCACGTTGCCGAACATGCCGCCGCCGCCGGAGTACTCAGCGAGCTTCTTCCGCAACGGAATTTCCTTGCTAATGCGGATGCAAGTACGCTAATTCCACTGATATCAGTCGCAATGCCGCCAGAGTCCCAGGCGTTGGCTATCGCATATCTCGAGAGCGCAGAATTTCTCCGCGCTAAGTCCCACAATATTCTGCGCAAACAGCGGTTGGTGATTGATCAGGGACGTGTAGGGGTTTTCAATCCGACCGTCGATGGCGATCTATGGATGCCCATCTGGTGCGGCGGCGGTGCGGTCGACGAAGCGTTGACGAAGGCCGTTCGTACCCTGCACGGTAGGATCACCTGCTTGGCACTTTCGCGGGTGGGTTCACGTAGGGTCGCGGTCGTGGGAGGAAGTAATATCCGCGCTGGAATTGGGGTCTGGGATATCGTGACAGGCCAGGAACTTTCTCGCCTGGATCCGCCGACGATTGGTCTAGTTCGGTCGATTGCTCTAACTAGCATGAATGATCAGCCAGTCGCATTCATTGCCGACACCCGGAACAAGATTCATCGCTGGAATCTTAGTTCGAGCGAGAATTCCGAATTCAAGGAATCGAATGGCGCAGGAGTTCAAGGAATTACATTTGGATCCATACGAAATCGAAAAGTCGTTCTCACCGCAGAGGAGGACGGCGCCGTGCGCGCCTGGGATGCGAAATCAGCCCGACTTCGGAGAGTATTTACCACGCGCCGGTCCACGGGAGGGGCCACGTGCGTATCCTACGGTTCAATGTACGACGTGGAGATTGTGGTCGCCGGCTTCGAGGACGGAACGGTATGGGCATGGGATACAGACGCACCGAATGAACCCTGGGCAGTACATTCGCACGCAGCGAGAGTGAACTCGCTGGCATTCAGGTCCACCGTAAAAACTGCTATCATCGCGAGCGGGGGAGACGACGAGAATGTTGTCGTTTCATATCCGTTTCTGCCAGGAAGTCGCGAATACCAAGATCATGAAGTTATCGTATTTCGTGGCAATTTCGGTGCAGTTCGATCAGTTGCCGCGAACGTGACCAGCACACCGTTCACGGTATTCAGCGGTGGAGATGACGGAGTCATACGTACGTGGCGACTGTCAGACCGTAAACTTCTTAGCGCTTCAAGTGGCCATCACGGCGCCGTTACCGCAATAGCAATTGACCCCCAGGGTGTTGGCGTCTCAGGCGGCGGCGATGGGTCCATCCGATCCTGGAGACCTTCCTCAAGTTCAACGGAATCTAAACTCGAGATGCCGATCGCAAAGGTCATTTCAATGATCGGAACTGTCATATCTGGTGAGTCCGTTGTAGTGTCCGGGCACGAGGACGGCTCGATAGTTTCTTGGCACGGAGGCACCGGGAGGCATCGAGACTTGCTCGAGCGCCGCGCGGAAAAGGTTATTTCCGACCTCGATCTTGGAGTTCATGGTGGCAGGTTCACCGCACTTCTTGGATACAAAGAAGGCCGAGCCTACTGGTGGGATCTTCAAACTGGCAGTATCCGGGGCGAGATTGAATGCAATTGTAATGAGCTCTTGTGCGTGAGATTTCAGCAAGTAGGATACCGACCGAAAGCTGCGATTGCCGATCGAGAAGGAACGATTTACATTCGAGACCTTGCAGGATCGTTCATCGAAGACAAAAAACTTGTACACCATGGAGGAATTCATGCAATTGACTTCAAGGTAATAGATGACATTCCAATGCTCGCCAGCTGCGGGGCGGATTCAACTGTGGTTCTTTGGAACCTTAAGAATGGCACGTCTCGTACACTGCCCCTAAGCACATCACCGGTTCGAGCAGTCAAACTCGAATCAATTGCAGGAAGGCTAGTCGTTGTGGTGGGTCACATAGATGGCACTGTGGCGATTTGGCACGCAGAATCAAAGTCAATCCGTACGCTTTCTACCTCGAGCTCTCCGGTACGCGCCGTGTCGGCGTATGAGCACGGCGGACGTATCATCATCGTTAGTAGCAGTGACGACAGTTCACTGCGAATATGGCATCACGAGTCTAATAAGCCATATTCCACCCTGCCACTTCCGAAACCCGCGAACAGTTTTCTTCTTGATACTAGGGGCCACCTTTTTATCGGGGCAGAAAACGAAGTCCTGGCGCTCTCGCCGCCATCAGAGTTTGGAGACTGAATTGAGGATAGTTATAGTACATGGAATCAAGAACTATAGGAGAGGAGTCTATGAACAAATCGCCACATCACTGGCCAAGCAGTTCCATCGCAGACTCCAGTCTTCCCCGCGATTCCCTTGGAATGAGGATGATGTTTCCATCGAAGTTGCATATTATGCCCATATTCTGCGACGTAAAGGATCACAAGGTGGAGTTGATCTAGAGCCCGACGCCGAGAGTTTCCTGAGAGTGTTTCTTCAGCCATGGATTCCCGACCTGAAGGGAGCCCAAGGCGAGTTCACCCGTTGGTTGCATATTCCTGTAGCGCGAATTGCGTCTCAAACTGGATTTCGGCAAGATATCGTTGAGGATTTCGTAAAGTGTTTCGCAAGAGAAGTCACATATTTCCTTCGTACCGAAGGTCGATTCAAACCAAAGTCTGCTGTAATCGAGCACGTCTCTAGCTGCATTGAGGGAGCCGATGTAGTCATTGCTCATTCACTCGGTTCTATTGTTGCATACGAAACTCTTTGGAAGAACGGCATCACAGTTCCCCTCTTCGTTACGATGGGTTCCCCGCTTGCTTTCCCTGGAATCATTTTTCCTAGAATTTCACCTGCCCCTGTCAACGGAAAAGGAAGTCGTCCCCCAGGAGTTCGATACTGGGCGAATATTGCTGACGTTGGCGACATCATCGCGACGCCTCCTGGCGGCATCTCACGACAGTTTCGCGGAGTGCACTACGATCGCCAGGACTCGATTGCTCGTTTTGACTTCCACAAGATGACGAACTATCTGCGCTGTCGCGAACTCGGCACACTCCTGCAAAAGTGGGCAGAAGGCTCTCCTCCTTTTGCCCGCTTATCGCTCATGGTTTAGCCCGAGTCATGTGGCAGGGCTTGATCAAGTTCCCGAAGGGTTCGGGTTGTGGGTGATGCCCAGGATCGGGAGGGCTCGTTCGGGTTTGTTCCGGATCGCTCTGGTGGTCTTGGCGATGTTGGTCGCGCCGAGGATTTTGAGAGCGCCGATGGCGAGGTTGCGGAAGGCGGCCATGGCGCGGGGCCGGTGTGGACGATTCAGGCGCTCGCCAAAGGTGACGTCCCTGATCCGGGAGGTTCGAGCGCGACCTCCGCGTCTGTGACGTGAGTCAGACGCCAGCCGAGGAAATCCGCCCACCAGGCGGCAGTGGCCGCGGATCGGCGCGATCGGTATTCGTGCACTGCCAAGCGACCGATTTTCCAGGACTATACAGCGGCAAAAACCTCTGCGTCACCTTAAACTCCGGCGCTCAGGAAAAGTCGATATCATCCAAGTAGGATGTTATGAGGAGGCGCAGCTGCTGTATACAAGGATCGAAGTACTCGCACTCGTATCCCCGATACCACACGTACTCGTCGGTTCCGTAGTCCCGTTCGTATGCGGCCCGCTGCTTCTTCCGATCGATCAGCGGAAACTCACGCCTGCGTTTGTGCTTGCTGAACGCGAAATTTCGCAATCCATCGATGTCGTCGGTTTGGACAAGTAGGTGCATATGAGCCTTGAACTCATCGACCGCGGCCTCGTCGTATACCTCTTCGTCATCCAAGGTGTCACTGAGATCCCACCAGGAGAACTGCCGGTAGCGGTCCACGAACCTGGCACGAGCCTTCTCTCGCTTCTTCAAGGGCTTCCGCTGGTCGGCGCGTGCCCGCAGCGAAGCCTCAGCCTTTTCCAATCGCTCACGCAGTTTTTGGCTCTCCTTGCCCGCTTCCACCAGAGCAGCCTGCAAGGTTTTGACCTGCTCGTCGCTCCTGCCTGCCTCGTCGAGCAAGTCGTCGAGTTTCGGCCAGTACTCAGCGATCGTCTCCAGCGACATCATGAACGCAGTCTGTGTCATCGCGTCGACCCGTTCGCGGATCACCATGCCGATGACGGCTTTCGTTCGCACGTCCATGACTCCGGCACCGCTGAATCCACCGGTGATCGGTTTGCCAACCAGGGTTTCGCCGCGGAGCTGAATCCATTCGCCGCCAGGACCGGTACGGCCCTGGGTGACCGCCGATGCCCACACCCCCTCCGGCAGGTCGTCGGGAAATCCGTGCGCTTTGACGTCTCGATCCTGTTTCGCCGCGACTACTCGCAACGGGGCCGGACGTGCTTGAACAGGTAGGGCTCCATCGATCCTCAGGACGCAGATGTCGCCGCTCTCGTCGGCGCCGATGGGCTTCCATCCCTTCGGATGGACAGCGGCGGCGACAGGAGCGCCCCTAGGGATGCCGGGGAACCTGATGGATACCGGCGCATCGGGCGCCTTGGCCGGCGAGGTCGGATCGATAACGTGCGCGCAGGTGAGCGCATAGTCCTTGCTGAGCAGGATGCCACACCCGCGGTTGATGCGCAGCATCCACGGCTCCACTTCAGGACTCCTTCGAGGGATCAGGCTGCGAGGTCTGTCGGTTCGAAGGCTGCGGTTTCCAGAGCACCCGGACTTTGAAATGGCCCTCGGTGGTGACCTTCGTGATCACGACATCGGCACCGGCGTTGAGCTTGAGTCCGAATTCGACCTCGACCTCTTCGGCGCCGTCGTCCTGGAAGGCGCTCAAGGCCGCGCGAGCCGCCTTCCCCGCCGGTTCCAGAACTTTCGCCAACGAACCGGCGGTGGAGGTAACCACCTTTGCTCCTCCAGCCGCCGGGCGTGCGCCGGGGAGCGGATCGGCCGCTTCAATGAGAATCACGGCGGAATCGTCCAAGGGGATACTGATCGCTTCGCTCACGCTGCGGGCCTTCCGTTGGGGGCGTTCGATCTCCAGGAAATCATACGAGGCCGAATCACGGTTGGCCCGGCATGATTCACGGCACGTCGCACTGCCGGAGACGAACAACCGATCCGGGAGTCGCACCGCATCCACACAGGTCTCATAGCACTCGGTTGCCCACCCCCTCCAGGCAGGGCTCACTCCTGTTTCCTGATGACGTGAAGGGCTTCGATGAGAGGGTCTGGGGCGCATAGCAGCACAGGCACGGGGCTCGTGAACCGGCAGTCCGGTCGCCGCCGAAATCCTCTCTGAGTACGCCGAAGCGCTGTACCTCGAGGTGAAAGCACAAAGCGCGGGCTCGAATCAATACGAGCCCTATGCGCTCTTGGCCCCGGAAGGCCGGATCACCGCAAAGACGAACCCGAAGCAGCCGGCGGTGCCCCTGTTCACAGGGGTCGAACCGGTGCGAGTGTTTGACTGGTTCGTCTGGGAGGACTGCGGCGGCCTGGACCCCCACATCCACTCTGAGGTGCCGCCGTTCGTGCGACAGGATCACGCCGCGGCACGATCGGCGACATCGACCAGAGCGCACTAACCGCGTCGCGCTGTCAGTGTCAGCACGCCGGGATCGCAGACCCGTTGGAAGCGGTCTAGCGTGAAACGCGAGCGCTACCGTGTACCACTCGGTCCGGAGCCACCTGCGGGTCCGCCACCCAGCCGCGAACGAAACCGGGCCCGGAAGGAACGCATGACTTCGGCATGCACTGTTCCGGACTCGAGTCGCGGACGACACCCCTGTACAGGATTGCAGGCCTGCTCGCGCCTGCTCGATGCTGTCGCCTGGTGCGTGGAACACCGAGGGCGTGAACGGCCTACTGTCGCCTATCCGACAGAGCCGGTGGGGCATTGTTGCTGCGTACCAGCGAAATTGGGTACCGATTTGTCTCCTTGTCATCGATAGAATATGGTTTCGAGCCGATCGCCTCGGCGATATCGGCGACACTCCCGTACTGCCCTAGGGAGCTTTGATGCACCCCGCCATCGAAGACGAGACCGAACTCGACGCAGCCCCGGATCCGTGGTGGCTGGAGCTCGGGACCGAGCCGTCCGCGCCCGTCCACGGCTGCGCTCAGCCCGACTGCGACTGGGACGAAGTCGAAGCGTCCGATGTGTACTGCCGGACGCACGAGGTGTTCCTCGGCTGGGGACCGCAGCGCCCGCAGCCGCTGCACTACATGGCCATCGGCGGCCTGCGCGTGGCGATCGCGGCCGGATTCTTCTTCACCGCGCTGCTCGACTCGATGCTGCCGGTCTGGGGCGTCGCCCTGCTGTGCGGGCTCGCGATCGCCGCGCTCCCGTTGCGGCTGTTTCGGATCAACCTCCGCGCCGCGGCCCTGTACTGGACGGTCACCGCGGTGGCGGGCCTGGAGCTGTGGTTCGGGGTGTTCTTCGCGCGCGATGCGATGCTGGTCTGGAGCGCGTTCACGGGACTGGCCGCGTGGTGGGGACTGACGGTGCTCCTGGCGAACTCGGGCGGCGGGGGTGGCGCGGGTGCGGTCGGGGAGGACCGCGGGGCGCAGCTGGTAGCGGTGACCCTGACCGCGATCCCTCCGGGTCTGGCCGCGGCATTCGTGAGGCCCGAATGGCGCGACGCGTTCCTGGTCGTCGCCGTCGGTGGGTTGACCGGCGGGCTCCTGGTCGCGGCGATCATCGGCGTCCTGCGCGGCGGCCGCCATCTCGAACGGGCCCGGCCCCCGCAGATCCCGCACCTCAAGCGGCCACTGGGCATGCGGTGGCGCCTCCAGTTCCACCGCTCGCGTCCCGGGCGACCGGCCGGGCCGATCGACAGGATCGCCCGCGGCGTCCTCGCGTTCTTCCAAGTCGTCCTGGCCGGTTCGGCGGTCGGCGGCTCCCACACCGTCAGCGCCCTGCGGCTGCTGGGCTACGGCCTCGCCGTCGCGGCGGTCGCGCTGCTGAACTGGCTGGTGTGGATCAGCGTCGAGGCCTCCCGGCGCGTCCTGGGCTCCATCGTGGCCGCCGCCGTGGTCATGTGGGCGGGGATGCGCATCCTGTGGGCAACCATCAGGCGCGCGACGCGAGTCCTGCTGCTGCCCGTCGTGTTCGCGTCTTCCGCAGCGATGACAATCACCTGGTGGGCCGAGGCCGTCCGGCGGTACTTCGCCGACGGCGACCTGGTGAACCTGGCCTGGATCGGCGGCGGTGTGGCCGCCGCCGCGATCACCCTGACGTTCGCCTGGATCACCCTGTCCGGCCAGCCGCTGGCGATCTCGCTGCGCTCGGCCCAGCACTCCGCGACGATCGCCTCAACCAAGGGCCTGCTGATCCTCGCCCTGTTCGCGGTCGCGCTCGGCGCCCCGGGCACGCTGTTCAACACCGGCCCCATCCGGTGGGGCTGGCTCACCGCAGGCGTCCTCGTCCTGCTCACCATCGCGACCCTCATCCACTTCGCAGCCCGGCTCAAGCCCCGGCCGCGACGCCGAATACGGCGCCGCGGCCGAACGACACCACCGCGCCCCGCCGCCACGTCTGAGCGACCGGACGCGAACCACGTGGAGGAGGAGGACATCGAGGCCGTGTCCGCATCGATGGATGCTACGTCGGCGCGGGGCGGAAGTCCGCCCCGGCCCGGCACAGGATCGAGACGGTGACCTCGGGGCGGTACTCGCCGAGTCGGTTGACGATCCAGGCGCAGACGGGACCGGAGCGGCCGGGCCTCCACCTCTCACCCGGCCCCGAAGACCACCGCCGTCTCCTCGCTTGCCTCCAGCGCCTGACCAACACGCGCAGCCTCGCCGTGAGTCCACTCCGGATCAGGTCGGGGTACTGGCGGCGAGGGCCAGGATGATCATGAGCGCGCCGGTCGCGATGAGCGCGATGTCGCCGCGCAGGACGTGCCGGTGCAGCCCGGGTTCGGGATCGGCGCTGCCGAGGCCGAGATGCGGGGAGAGCGGGCCGCGCCGGTCGATGAAGGAAGCCGCCGCAGGCCCGACGAGCTCGAAGGTCACGGGCTCACCGCGGTCGAGCGAGCGCACGGCGCGCTTCGCCATCTGCCGCAGCATGAATCCGGCGGCCAGTATGACGGACGCAGCGAACCAGTACGCCTCGCCCGCGCTGGAGGTGGCGAGCAGGACGAGGTAGGCGGCGAGTGCCGTGCACGCACCGGCCGTGCCTCCCCAGAAGCACAGCAGCCAGATCAACCGCCGCCGCGACCTCCGCTTGCGCACAGACATGGCACGATTCCTCTCTTCCGACCCCTGCACTATCTCGCCAAGGGCTGCGGTGCGCAAGCGGCCGTTGGAAACCGCTAGAACCGATCCCTCGAGCGGCGCGCCCGCGCCATAGGGCGAGCGCAAGGGTTCAGGCAGAGGTCGCCGCGAATTGCCGCCGCGGTTCGCGACCGCTTCCTCAGCACGGGGGATGTCATTGCCCGTCGGTCGGTATTCGGTGAACACGATTCGGTCGTCCAGGACGTGGCGGATACCCTTTCGAGGTCGGCCGTGTCCAAGTCGGCGAAGGCGGCTTCGCGTCCGTCCGAATCCACGAACAGGGGAAGGTAAGGCCCTGCAGTTGGTCTTTCGCCGCCTGCGCAACCGCCATCGCTCACCGGCACGCTGAGACGCTCAGAAGCCGCCACAGCCTGACCGGTTTCGCCCGTCTCTGCGGTGAGATCACCTGAGCTGTCAACCACGACGTTATCCATAACGGCTGCACAGAGTGGATATGCGACCAAGATCAGCAAGCCTGGAGACCTTACCTCCAGAAACGAGGAGACCACCAGCCGTCATGAGCCGACCAACATCCGCTGCCACACCAGGCAACACGCGCCCAAGTCGATTGACCAACCGAGATGAGCGAACGATACCGACCACAAGAACGTCGTCACGGCAAGGCCTAGCCCTCGCAACGTGAGGAGAACTCGGAGGTCGAGCCCTCAAGTGTCGAACCGCAGTCGCGTCAGCGTTGCCGCAGCGGGACTTCCGTAGAATGGTGAATCGGTTCGGACGAGAGGCGGTTTCGGTCGTGAGTGTTCAGCTGATGATTGACCTTGGGTCAACCAAGTTCGATCCGAATGAGGCAACCTGGCTTGATCAGGTCGCGGCGCTGCGCGAGAGCATGCTCGAAGCGGTTGGCGGACCCACCCTGCTCGGCTCGGCAGCGACAGGGCAGCGGGGGACACTGGAGACGGTTGCCATCGCGTTGGGCTCGTCAGGAGCGCTAACCGCAGCAGTCGCATGTTTCCGGGCATGGCTCAGTCGAGACAAAACCCGATCCTTGACCGTCTCCTGGACCGACGTCACAGGCGAGATCCGGCAGATCACTGTTGCAGGAGAGAACCTGGACGAAGGATCGTTCAAAACGCTCATGGAGTCCGTACCGCAGCTGTTCGGAGAGCGCTGATGCCCGGTCCGCGTCGCTACCGGGGGCTGCTGATCGGCAATGCCGACTTCCCCCGTGACCCGAACGGACTTCCCAGACTCCATGGCCCATTAATCGACATTGACCTTGTCTACCACGCGTTGACTGACGAGCATGTTGACCTGTTCGCCCTCGAAGACGTAGAGCTGCTGGTCGATGAGCCGATCCAGAAAATGCGTGAGCGCCTTGATGCGTTCTTCGCCGCAGCCGACCGTGATGACGTCCTGCTGATCTACTACAGCGGTCACGGCATGTTGGACGTCCACAACAAGCTCTACCTGGGAGCCAATGACACCCTCAAGAGCAGACTGCGGTCAACCGCGGTCAGCGCTGCCGAGTTGAACGCCATGATCGACGACTGTGCAGCGACAGGCATTGTCATCGTGCTCGACTGCTGCTACAGCGGAGCGTTCCGCAGCGGAGACCTGGCCGCGTCGGTTTCCGGCCGAGGCCGGTACGCAGTCACCAGCGCCAGAGCAACACAGCTCGCGTTGGACCAGACCGCCCCCGGTCAGGCCAGCCCCTTCAGCGCGATGTTCGTACGGGCGCTTCGGGAGGCAGAGACCCAGGACTATCTCACCGTCGCCGCTCTCTACCGGCAGGTGTTCGAATGGCTCGCAGCGGCCGGCGGGCAGACGCCGCAGTTGCGGTTCACCGGTGAAGGAGACATCGTCGTTGCCCGGCGAGGCGGCGGCACTGTCAGTCGTACGGCTGGCGCGAACCGCGCCGCACCCCTGGCCACATTGGTTTCGGATGGAATGCGGCGTGCGCGAACAGAGCAGCTGCTCGATGGAATGCTGCAATGCTCCAACCTGTTGGGGCGCAGTCCGTTGCCGTACGGGTTCCGAGGGAGCCTCCAACTGCTCACCCAAGTCATGTCCGGTGTCGCGGAGAGTGCTCCTGATCGAGTTCCCGCATTCGCGCGTTCGATCTTCAGCTGGCCGTTCATCGCAAGCGGGAATGTGGAAGCCCTGACGCGGATGGCCGAAGTGGTGGCACCGGCAGACCCGAAGTTCGCCGGTCGGCTGGTCACCGACGTTGAGCGCATCATGGCGCAGCCGCACGGTGAGGCTGACGGGATGATCCTCGCCGATGCCGCAGCAGCCATCGCCAGTATCGACATGCACCGGGCACGAAAACTCGCGGTGCAGGCGGAAAGGTTCACTCGCGATCGCCCCTCGCACTCGGGCGAACACCGGGGGCTGACACTGGCGAAGGTCGCCAAGGCCCTGGCAGGTATCCAGCCGGACCGTGCACGGAAGCTGGCCGCCGAAGCTGAGCGGCACATGACATATGGGGAGCGGGGTTCCCGCAGCTGGACCGCAAGGAACCGACTCGAGATGGCACGAGACCTGCGCCGACTCGATATCGAGCAGGCACAGCGTCTCGTCGTCGAGGCCAGCGGCAACCTGCTCGGCTTCAACATCTACGACGAGCGCAACCTCCCTCACGCGGTCTGGCTCGCAGGGACGGTTGACCCATGGTGCGCAGCACGCATAGCCGATGCCTGTCCGGACGGTGGATGGAAAGCCCAGGCACTGGCTGAAGCGGCTCTTGCCGTAGCCGGTGTCGACAAGGAACGGGCACGCCTCATCATTGCCGAAGCGGTTGACCAGGCGCAGTCGGTGACTGCTGAAGAAGAATATGAATCAGCTTCGTTCCACATTGCCCGAGCAACAGCGGCGATCGACCCCGACCGCGCCGAAGCGGTCGCGAGTTCACTCGGCGAGCAGTACAGGTCAGCCGTGATGCTGTTTGCAGCGGCCCAGCGATTGACGGAACTCCACTCCTGACCTCCCAGGTTCGCACCATCCCCCGATGTGGGTCGCAGGCTGCTTCACGAGCGCGGCGAGGTCCACGGGAGCCACAGCGGCCCACGCCCCGCGTTCACCGTCGTTCACCAGGGCCCCATTCAAGTGCTCCGCGCGGTTCACCAAGGCCGCTTTCGACGCAGCGCGCCAGGACTGGGGTAATGCCAGACGTTCAGTGATCCTGTTCGAGCCGAGCAATCTATTGCGGGCGGAGGGCTTGGAGACGTTGGAGTCCAGCGGGCACCAAGGGCATGATCGTCCCCACTTCGTCGGAGGCTTCGGGGATTCCAGCGCCGCCGTCTCTCGGCGAATCCTCTGCGTCGGTACCGCCCGCAAGTGGCCCGCACACGGCCAGGAGCCGCCCGGCCACAGCATCAAAGAACTCGTCGAATCCGGCGTGTGCGCTGGTGCGGATCCCTTCGAACCACAGGACCTCACCGGCGCGGGCACCCCGGGCCGGACGGCGACCGCGGTGCCGCCTTCGCGCGCCCACGCGACCGGGTACACCTCCTCCGGCGCAAGGTGTTCGGCGGCGAGATCCCCGTGGAGCAGGAGGCACCGGTGCCCGTCGTCGATCCGGGTCCGGTTGGTGTGCTCGTGCGCACCGATGGCCTGCGGTGCCGCTCTGGGTCGTGGCGTCCCGGCGCGGGGGTGCCCGTCGATCGACAGGCTGGCGAGCACGACGAGACCGCGCATGACCGGGTAGAGGCGCATCGGCCAGTTCGCTGACGAGAAGGGATCGCCGGTCAAGCCTGACCATAGCGGCTGTCGGCAGAGGGGGCCTGAATGCGGCCGGTTCCGGTGTGTCGTTTCGGGACATGAGGCGGTGCCGATCTTCGACAGTCGCAACGCCCGATACCGGCGATCGCGCGCAGTCCCGTGGCCGACCGGGGGCCGCGGGCGCCGCCAAGGGCCAGGCCGGCTGACGTGATGCGGTCTGCCGCTCGTTCCTGCAGGCGGCCCGTGGGGCGATCGAGGATACGCAGCACCACTACGCGGCAGCACCGGCGGAACTGCCACGCGTAGAACCGGTCGATCGTGCACCCGCCGAACACCGCTCGGCGGAGGACCGCATCACCGGTTGCTTCACCCGCGTCCTCGCGGTGTGCTGGAGCGAGGCGATCAGTCCTGCGTCCGCATTCGCCCCCGAGACGCTGCTGACGCAGGCGGGAGCGATCGGCGCCTCCCCCAACCCGGTGGGGAAAGCCGTCGGCCTCCTCGCTGAAGGCGCCGCGCACCTCGCCCAGTTGCCGTGGCCGGTGCCCAAACTCATTGATATGGGCGCCGAAGCCGCCGTGCGCCTGCTCGTTCAGGACGACTTCAGCAATCCGGTAGACCGAGTGTTCGCCGCAGCGAACTGCGGCCTGTTGTATGCCGAGGCCGCTCTCGACGCCGAGGCGGGGCGGCTGGGCGAGAGTGCTGCGTTCAAGACCTTGAGCGAGCGGTACGGCCTGATGCCGGTCGACCAGTACCTGCAGGAGACCGCCGACCGGTTCGCGCCGCTGGTGAACACCGGACCGGGCCAGCCCATAGGGTACGAGGTCTCCCGTCCGCGATCACCAAGTGCGGCGGTCGCGCCCGGAATCGGGGAACCCGTGGAAGGTGCCGATCGCATGCCCGCGGACGGCGCCTTCGACATCGCATTCGCACATCTGCTGGCCATCCCCGAAGGAGCAATGACGCTCGCCGAAGCCCTACGCGCCGAGCAGGGCAGGACACCTCGCCCATCGCCGCACCGCACTGTCACGAGCCAGGACCTGCCGAAGTCCCGGCCAGGAGCTTGATCAAGCGACTCGCGCCGGTCACCGCCGCGCTTAGCCGACCGGGAGCTCGATCAGGTACCGGTTCGCCGCGGCGTCGAACTCGGCCTTGACCGGCGGCAGGCGGCGGCAGAACTCCCGGCAGATCCACTCGTACCCGGCCGCGGCCAGCCCCTCGACCTGGAAATCGGTCTCGACGATCAGCACCTCGAGGACCCGGATGGACGCGGGCGGGTCGGCGAGGCCGGCAAGTTCGAGGCTCTTCTGCATGCCGCGGGCCAGCTCACGCACACCAGCGGCGCCGAGGCGGTCCTGCACCACCTGCGCCAGGTGCAGCTCGGTCGCCTCAGCCAGCGGCATACCGGACGCGGCCTCGGCCAGTGGCCCGTATTCGGCGGTGATCCCGATGACGATGCCCCAGGCGGCCTTGAGGACCCGGTACTGGTGCATGCGCGGCTCGCCCGGCCGGACGCCTTGCGGCGCTTCAGGGATCAGTTCGTCGAGCCGCTCGACCGCACCCGGCATGGCCAACTCGCCGGCCGCCACGACGAGCCGCTCGCAGTAGTGCTGCGAGATGGCCAGGTCGTCCTCGAACAGCCACGAGCACATCGTGTCGAACGCGAGCTCGACCTCCCCAGCCCGAACCAGGCCCCGGACGTCTTCGACCACATGCCCACGGGTGATCGGCGAGTCCTCCAGAAGCGCAAGCACTGTGCTTGCAAGGTAGCCGAACGTCGACATGGATGCTCCTGGTTTCGATCTCGGAGCCAGTGTGCCACGCGCGGACGGCACCGCTGGCGCTCGGGCGTCGCCATCGCCCCGAGGCAACCCTTCACGGCGCGTCCTCGCTTCCAAGGCCAAAAGTCCTCAATGCCCACATCCCCGACCGCTTCAGAAGGAGCTTGACCATAAATGCTGCCCGTCCTTCGGATTCCGAAGCACGTCGGGTAAAGCGAAATCGCGTCTACAGCAGGCATGTACAGCTCCTTCTCTCCATCAGTTAACATGCGGAAATCGCAATGTCACATATTCAATGAGGAGCACGCATGGCGAGGAAGACCCAGGTCGTCCTGATCGATGACATCGACGGCGGGAAAGCCGACGAGACCGTCAAGTTCGCCCTCGACGGCCAGGCGTACGAGATCGACCTCTCCGATGCGCACGCCAAGGAACTACGGGACGCGCTCGGGAAGTTCCAGGAGGCCGGCACCCGGCTGGGCCGCTACAGCCCGGGCACCGCACGCGGGCCCGTCCGGCAGGCACCAGCACCGCGCCGTCCGTCCGCCGATCGCGACCAGAACAAGGCGATCCGAGACTGGGCCGAAAGCGCCGGCAAGACGGTCGCGCCCCGCGGGCGAATCCCCCAGGCGATCATCGACGAATACAACACCGCCCACAACTGACCTCGACACTCCGGCCCCGGCATACTGCTGGGCCGCCCTTGATCAAACCAGGCCGCATAGTGGCCCCGAAAGTCTCTGCGGTTCAAGCCGTCACCACATGGCGACCTTCCGCTTTTCAGGCGGACGCCGATTCCCCGTCTTCGTCCCTAATGAGCAGCATTTTCAATCCGTTGACGTAAGTCTAGGACAGATTGGGGCCACTATAGGGCCGCTGTACGCCTGAAGCACCGCAATTAGCCAGGAAGTGCATCCGGCTAGCACCGGCTGTGCCTGGCGCAGCCCGCCCTGTTGTGGGTCCCCACGGCCCGCTTAGCAGACGGGCCGCAAGCCCCCCCCTCAAGCACCATCCTGACCTGCACTTGAACGCCACCGCAGCCGCTGAAATAGCAACTTAAGCGAAACTTGGGCGGGAAGTACCGGCCTGCCACCGGGAAGCATCCGGCCGCGTTCAACCATGTCCCGCGACGTACGGGATGCCCAGTCGCTGAGATGCGGCTTCTGGATGGGCCTACCTCGGCACCGGTTACTGGCGATCCGATCATCGGCGGCATTTCCCGGCCTTGCCCAGCATGATCCTCTACCGTTTGGCCCATGGCAGACGGCGACCTGCGGCCAGACATCGCACGAGCGCAAGCGCTCATGTCCTCCAAGTTCGGTATCAAGCGCGAACTCCGAGACCTTCCCGGGCATTTGTGGGACGGCGAGACGGTCGAACGGATCGCCGCAGTCCAGTACGCGGGAGCGACAGGCGTCCTCGTCGCCACCGACCGCAGGTTGCTGCTCGTGGCGCACAAGATACAGGCCGGCGTCAGCGAAGACTTTCCATACGACAAGATCAGCTCCGTCCAGTGGACCAGCAAGGTCGCGAGCGGTGTCATCTCAGTGTTCGCTTCAGGAACGAAAGCTGAAGTGAAGGCCATGTTCAAAAACGATGGCAAGGCGATCGCCGACTATGCCCGGGGCCGCATCTCCGAGCGCTCAGCCCTGCCGCGACCCAACGCGGCGGCATCAGCGCACGAACCACCGGTCGACCCCGCATCCGTTGAAAACACGAGCGGTGCCACCATGCTCGACCAACTTGCACGACTCGGCGAACTTCATACTTCCGGAGTGCTCACCGACGAAGAATTCGCGGCGAAGAAGGCCGAACTGCTGAAGCGGCTGTGACCTGTCAAAGGAGGTTCAGGGCCGCAGCCCGGAGCAGCCAAAGGGACCGGTCGAGCCGACCTGACGGATCCACGCGGCTGCGCAGTTCCCCGCCGGGAGCGGTCCCGAGCAAACCGCACTAGCGTAGATCGGAAAGCTGCTCGACTCAGGAGGAACCCCGTTGCGACTGTCACTCCCCGCGTACGTCGCCGCCCTGTTCTTCCTTGCAACAGCGGCCTGCTCCGACCAGGCGAACAGTCCCGATGGGCCCAGCGCGGCCCAAGAGCCGACTCCCACCAAATCCGGTACGACCACCTCGATTGAGGTCGACCTTTCTGGCCTCCGCCAAGGTGAAATTCCCGCCGCATACCCTGAATCTGACCTGAGCGACCTGGCGCCCGATCCCGGAAATTTCGCCTCCTTCCACGACCAGCTCGAGTGGGAGGCGATGGAAGAAACGGCCGAGTTCGCCGGAATCGCCGATCCGGATGCAAGCAGCCGCTGCCCATCGTTCGACAGCAGCGGCTCCGAGGAGTTCACCTGCATGGTCGAGTTCTTCGACGAAGAATACGAGTATGCAGTCTCCATCGAATACGACGCCGACTACGAGGACCAGGTCTATACCACCGATCTCGCATCCGGGCCGATCATGCGGGACATCGTCGAGACCCGCCTCCGCTACGAACTCGAGACCGAGTATCTGATGTGTGATATGTCCGAGATCTATCGCCTGGAGCTCACCCCAGACTGGGAAGACACCCGAAAGACCGGCATCAATTGCAGTGCTTACAACCCCGCTACCGATCGAATCGTCAGGTTCGAGCTCGAGATCGGATCCGGAGGAGAGCCGATCATCCTGCCCAGCGTCCTCGGATTCGAGTGAACCAGCCGCGCCCAGGATTGCGCGAAGTGGATCTGCTCGCCTTGGTCGATGGCGCCTTCGGGCAAGCTTCAGGATGGAAGGACCTCACCGGAGCTCGAAGACTTGGAGATGTCAGCCAGCGGCTCATTTTCTCCGATAGACGCATATTGTCACGCGAAGCGCCATGATGGCGTCCTGCTTGGGAGCGGGCCGCGTACACGCGTTGGCTAGAGGTTGTCCCATTATTGGTGCCGATGGGTCGTTGTGGTTGCCCGGTAACGACGTGCCGCCGACAACCACACTGCAGAGGGCCTCCTTCAGGGGTGGATGCGGACGATCCAGCACGGTGACGCAGGCCGATGGTACGCCCGATATCATTGCTGTACATGAACATAGAGGACGAATACCGCCGGTACGGTGCGTACTGGACGCTCATGTGGGGTGTGCGTCTGTTGCTGTTCTCCCCGTTGGTGTTCGCGATGCTGGTCGTCCTCAATGTGTTCGTCTCGATGCCCGGCGACGTGTTCGCCGGAGCGCTCTTCGTCTATACCGTCGGTGCGTTGGCCTGCTTCGTGCCTGGTTTGAGCGGTTTGTTCGCGTTTCTTGACGTCAGCGTGCCCGATAAGCAGAAACGCGACGATCTCGCTGCAGTACGGGGCGATATCTGGCTCTCGATGGTTCGTCAAGCCGTGTTCCTGCGAAGGAAATGAGCCTTGTATCGCTTGCGCTGCAAGGGTTTAGGATGCCATGGTGGGTGTGGTGACAGCGGCTGAGGAGTGCTGGATTGAGCCGTTCTCAGGGCTGCGGCCCAAGGTGTTCTCCCGCCTGGTGCGCCAGCTCGAGCGCGAGGGTGCCGATACTGTCCGCCGGGGCCGGCCGTGGAGCCTGCCACTGGCCGACCGGGCCCTACTGGTCGCCGCGTACTGGCGGACCAACCTCACCTTGCGCCAGCTCGCGCCACTGTTCGGCGTATCGAAGTCCGCAGCCGACCGCATTATTGACGATCTGGGACCGAAGCTGGCGTTGTGCCCGCGCAAGCGCTTCACCCCGGGCACGGTGCTCATCGTTGACGGCACCCTGGTTCCCACCCGCGACCGTTCGATCGCAGCGCCGAGCAAGAACTACCGCTACTCCACCAACCACCAGGTGGTTATCGATGCCGACACCCAGCTCGTGGTTGTCGTTGGTACACCGTTGCTGGGCAACCGCAACGACTGCAGGGCCTTCAGCGAATCCGGCGTCGAGCAGGCGGTCCGCAACGCGACGGTGATCGGCGACGGCAGCTATATAGCGACTTCCGCGATCATCCCGCACCGACGCCGGCCCGGCGAGGACTTGGTGGCATGGAAAGCCGAGCACAACGCCTCGCATCGGCAGGTCCGCGCCCGTATCGAGCACGCATTCGCCCGAATGAAGACCTGGAAGATCCTGCGTGACTGTCGCCTTCGCGGCGACGGCGTTGCCACTGCGATGCTCGGCATCGCACGCCTCCACCACCTCGCACGCACCGCCTGACCCGAAACCGAGGTGCAACGAGGATCGCCGCGATCAACGACCCTCAACACCAATAACGGGATAACCTTTAGGGCGATGACTCTCAATTACTGCTCTTGCTCTGCCGCGAGGATCCTGGCACGAGCTGCTGCGTAGATTTTTCGGTTCGCCCAGCCGAGATCGCTCGGGCTGGGTTGTTCATTGAACGACTCATACCAGGAGGGAGAAGCCTCTGGAATAATTGCGCTGAACCACCCTTGCTTGAATTCTTCAAGGCTCTCATGGATTTCGTCCGAACCTATCCATCGCGCCGCCGTAACACATCTTCCGGCCACGTCCTCGATTGAAAACCTGCCGACCTCGATTTCTGGAGCAACGAGGTCCGAGAGATGATGCATTTTCTTATGATCCTCAAGGAACGTGAGAAGAGGTGAGACTTCCTCTCCGGCCGGGGCGTTGTTCCGCTCGCGAAGATGGTCAAGGACGCGTCTCGCTGCCGTTTCCGCGAAGTCCGTGATCAAGGCTTCGAGCCAGTGCGGTCGAGGAAAACCTCGATTCTTCACCACGGCGGTAACAATCCTGAAGTGATCCTGCCAGGTTGGAGAACACCGGAGCGCCTTGATCACTGGTTCTGACGAGTACTCATGCGGCACAGCGGAAAACAGGTCAGAAGCGTAACTTGTGACACCGGCGCGAGCATTTCGGAATGCCCCCCGAGCCAGCGTCACGCGGTCCAGTGACGAGATGACAGTTTCCAGGAGAGCCGTGACCTTGTCACCCTGGTTCTCTCCTACGACGACAGTGTTGGTCAGCTCCTTGCTCTTGGCCACAACAAGCATGACTTGCTCAGGGTTCGCCTGAGTAAGAAGCGAATTCAGGAGTGACCCTTCGCCGAGAGTCGCAGCGGTGAGCGCTTCGTACACATACCGATCGGACACATCGTAAGCTGGAATGGTCATCGCGAAGTATCGGTCGAAATAGTTCTCGTTACAAATTCTCCCGTCTAGCCCTTCCCAATGCTGACTCCAAAGTTCTCGAAGGTTCGGAAACAGCATTTCGAGTAGTGCCTGAGCATCACCTCTGGAAGGCGTTGACACCTTGTCCAGCAAGGGTTCAATGTTGAAACGCTCGTGCTTGATGTCGGAGCCTGAGATCTTCGGCTCTCCTGCATAACCGCGAATCAAACCCTGTTTGTGGACCGGAAGCAAGGTATAGAGGGTCGGGAATGCAGTTCGCAGCAAGGTCAGAATAATGACGTCTTCGTCATCAATTTCACCCTTCGGCACCAGCGGAAGGTGGTGATGAAGCTGAGCGAGAAAGCGATCCACTGCTCGCGGTGTCGACAACTGCGAAAGGCACACATCGATCAGACCTCCGAGTCGATCACCGACAACCTCATCGCGCTCCGCGTCCGCAAATGCCAACTCAATGCCTTCATTGAGGCGATTAAGGAGTTGGGGCCTCAGCAGCGGTGGGACAACGAGAGGGTACTGGATAATTTTCTCCATGAAGCGCGACGATGCATCAGTGTTCTCATCTGCTAGGTTGGCGCTTGATAGCGTCCGGAACAGGGTTTCGTCATCGTAGGCGAGCAGGTATTGAACTCCAGGAAAGCGACCGAGAAGCCTGACTACCTTGAGCAGGGTCAGCAGCTCTTCGGTTTGGAGTCGATCGATGTCGTCGGCGATGACCAGGACGGGGCGATGGGCCTCCTTCAGCGCCGAGACCGCGTTCGAAAAGGTTGTGCTCCAGGGCGGCTGCTTCGTGACTGCGTCAAGGATTGTGGTGATCGTGGTGCCGGTCAGGTCGCCGACGACGGGGATGAGCTTCGCTGCCGGAACCGAGATTTTCGCCAGCGCTCCAAGCGCATCACGAACCTTGCTCTTGGGGTCTTCGGGTAGTGCTGAATTCAGGGACGCATAGAAGTCACCGAGCAGGCCGGCCACATCGCCTGTAGCCCAAGGCGTGAAGCGGGCGATGCACCAATCACCTTCAGCTTCCTCAAGCGCCTCCTCGATCAAGTTGAGCATGGAGCTCTTCCCACTACCCCAAGGGCCGGTCAATCCGAAGACGATGCTGTCCTCCCACGAGTGGCTCTTGGCGATCAACTTGGCCGTATGCGCCGCGTACGACGCTCGTCCAAAGTCATCCTTGTCTCGGGACGTGATCGGCGAGTCGCTCCAGGCTGTTGACATGACCAGATTCTCGCACCCTAGTTCTCTGTGGCTTCTCTCGCATCTTTCAGAACCAGTCCTGTGGATCTTCAAGACCACTTCGGTCCGTTCCGAGCGGGTGAGTTCTGATGAGTTTGGGTTTTGGCCCATATAATGTGAGGGTTTCGGTCCTGGTAGCCCGCGAGCAAGATCAGGTATCGCCTCGGTCCTGGCGGGGCAGGCAGGTCTGCAGGTGCGACGGTATCCGAAGGTAGATCCGGAACCTGATCACTCTCTCGGCAATTCCTGGTCCTCGGTCCAACGGTTCCGACCGTATGCCGCGGCCTGGCAGGCCCAGGCCACAATGAAGCATGGGCGCCATCACCTCACCCTCCAGGCAGCGAGAAATCGAGTTCCGCGTGTTTGGGCCCACACCCATCCTCCTAGAAGGTCAGGCGGTCGAGGTCCGCTCCGGCGGGCCACGCGAACTGCTCACCATGATGCTCCTCAATCGGTATCACGTCGTGCCCGATTGGCTGTTCCTGAGGGCCATGCCGCCAGAAGACCTCCGGCACGACCGTGAACCCCTCGTCCGGTACGAGACCGAACTTCGCACCGCACTGGCCGGAACCGGTGTCGAAGTCGTCCGGTACCGCTCATTTCCCGGAAGCAGTGCGCGATTTGACGCGACACTCCGTGACCTCTTGGCTGTTGGATCGGTTGAAGATCTACGCGGCCCCGGTTTCCAACTCGTCGGACCGGTGATGGTGGACCTCAACCTATGCGGCGACCTTATCGTCCGCGCATTCGAAGCGCGGCATGCCGAGACCGCCGACCAGCTCCTCGCCTCGGCGGCGGCCGTGGTCGAAGGAACCCCCTTGACCGGGCTTGCTGGCGAGTTCTTCGACAGGCAGCGCGAGCGTTTGCGCGATGCCCGCAAGCTGGTGCAGGACCTGGCAAGGTCGCGCCGGGAGCAATCAACCCGTGAGATGGATGAAGTCTGGAACGGGCTGGCCTCCACACTCAGGTCAAATCCTTTCGTGCTCCGGTGGGACGAGCAAAGTCGTCGTGCTCGACAGAACTACCGACTGCGCCGCTATCACGAACACCGGGCAGACGCACTTGACTGGTTTGCCGCATCGGCTGGTTCCCCGGCTGCGGTGCTCCCTGTCGCCATCTTCCTCGGGGACGGAACTGCGGCCCTCGCCACGCAAGCGGCCCTTGAACAACTCCTGGATGAAACGGGCGTGGACGTTTTCCATCGGGAGCCGCCAGTCCAAGGGTCATGGTTTCGGAAGCTTTGGGCGCGCGGACGCGCTGAGACCGCGCACCTCACTGCCGAGCAGATCGCGGCCGAGCTTGAACGGAAGATCCGCATCGAAGTATTCGACAAAGCGCAGGCGCAGATCGACCACCAGCAGGCGACCGGAGCCGCGGCACTCATCGCGTCACTGCAAGGCGAGGAGCGCGCGTGTATCCAAGTCGGATCCTTGCTGGTGATCAAGGCCAACGGGGCGATCGTGGCGAAGAACTTGACCCAATACCAGCTCGCCTGGCTGGAGCGGAATCAGACACTGCTGCGCGATCCCGAAGGGCTGGTGAAGGGCTTGGAAACGCTGTCATCGCAATCGGCCGTGATGGCCGAGCTCCCTCCAGCGTCTACTGAGTCCTGACCGGCTCGCTCCGGCGGCGCCCCGGTCTACATGCTGACCGACAATGAGAAGACCGTGACGGTCGAGCACGTCGCCGGGGTCGCGGTCCGCAACCCCGAGATCGTCGAAGTCGCCCGCCACTACGGGATGACGATCAAGACCTGCCTGCCCGCCGACCCCGAGACCAAGGGCGGCTCCGAGCACACCGTCAAGATCGCCAAGGCCGGGACGACAGGATTTGAACCTGCGACCCCTCGCTCCCAAAGATTGATGGATTGAGAATGTCTCGCTGTGGCCATTGCCTGGGCGCACCGGGTGCTCAGATTCCAGGCGACTCGGACTTCCGTTCATCGACCTCAAACGGATCGGGAGCCCCTGTTATGTCGCGATTCCGAGCATCGGGCTCCTCGCGAAGCTTGCGACGTGCCACCCGAAGCAGAAGCGCCGCTAGCGCGTCGGTGTCGATCTCCGGTCGCCGCTCGCCCGTGACATGAATCCTCGGTTTGTCCTTCGGAATTGCAGCTCTCCCAAGTTGCACCACGCAACGAGCCCGGTGCCGTGGCCTCGGATCGCTGTCCTCACACTGAACACTGGCACACGAATCGAGCGCAGATCGCGAACTCAGGGAACTCCGTCTTCAGGGATGCATCAGACAGGTCGGGGCTTCAAGGACTGCCATAGTTCATTTGCTCATCACCTCGGCCGCTCCCCTGAGACCGCGACGACGGACCAAGTACGAAGCGTCTTGGTTCCACCGCTTCACATCACCCCAAGGCGGTAGAAGAACTTCAGGCGGTCCAGATTCGTTGCGCGATCCGCGTGGTCTCTGCTGATGCCGTTGACCCCAAACAGGCAAGTAATCTTGTGTGACTGATGCCACACGCCCTGGAGCTTCCGTACTTGGCGGTGCCGAGGCATCCTGGAGCATCCAGACAAGCGAATTACAAGCGGAGAGATACCACGACGAAGCCCCAGACCGGGGACTTCGTCCCTGGCCTGGGGCTTAACGGTCGGGCTGACAGGACTTGAACCTGCGACCCCTTGACCCCCAGTCAAGTGCGCTACCAAGCTGCGCCACAGCCCGTTTTGCCGCGTTGTTGGCGGCGGTGACAACTTTAGCGTATGGGTTGGGGGGCGGGTGAGGCGAGGTCCCCTGTGTGAGGCGGGCTATTTGCGCTTGTCTTTTTTGCGGGATTCGCGTGGTTTGACCACGAGTTCGATGGGCGTGCCCGGGAAGCCGAAGTCTTCTCGGAGCTTGCGCTGGATGAACTTGAGGTACTGCTTCTCGAACGGGGCGTTCGTGAAGAGGATGAAGCGCGGCGGCTCCGCGGCGGCCTGGGTCGCGTAGATGACCTTCGGGGCCTTGCCCGAGCGGGTCGGGTGCGGGGTGGCCGCCTGGAGGGTGCTGATCCACTGGTTCAGCTCGCCGGTGGTGATGCGCTGGCCCCAGCCTTCGAGGGCCACGCGGAGGGATCGGGCGATCTTCTCGACGGCGCGGCCCGTGAGGGCCGAGACGTTCACCCTCGGGGCCCAGCTGACCTGGCCCAGTTCCCGGTCGATCTCTTTTTCGAGGTAGTAGCGGCGGTCCTCGTCCACCAGGTCCCATTTGTTGAAAGCCAGCACCAGGGCGCGGCCGCTCTCTACTACCTGGGTGAGGACTCTTTGGTCTTGTTCGCTGATGGGCTCGCTGGCGTCGAGGAGCACGAGCGCCACTTCGGCGGCCTCCACGGCGGCCTCGGTGCGCAGCGCCGCGTAGTACTCGGTGCCTGAGGCGAACTTCACGCGCTTGCGCAGGCCCGCGGTGTCGACCAGGATCCAGTCCTCGCCGTCGATCTCCACGACGGAGTCGACGGGGTCGACCGTGGTGCCGGCGACGTTGTCGACGACGGCGCGGTCCTCGCCCGCGATGCGGTTGAGGAGGCTGGACTTGCCGACGTTGGGGCGGCCGACCAGGGCGATGCGGCGGGGGCCGCGCTCCTTGAGCTTGCCGGTGGGCTCCTCGGGGAACGCCCAGATGATCTTGTCGAGCAGGTCCCCGGAGTTGCGGCCGTGGAGCGCCGAGATCGGGAACGGCTCGCCGAGGCCGAGGCTCCAGAGGTCGTGGACCTCCGCCTCCTGGCGCTCGGAGTCGGCCTTGTTGGCGACGAGGATGACCGGCTTGTGCGTCGAGCGCAGGATGCGGACCGCCGCCT
The DNA here is from genome assembly GCF_042428885.1 of Glycomyces mayteni. NCBI lineage: Bacteria > Bacillati > Actinomycetota > Actinomycetes > Glycomycetales > Glycomycetaceae > Glycomyces > Glycomyces mayteni. The sequence continues at coordinate 716,307 of NZ_JBHMBP010000002.1, read as the reverse complement.
CGTCGGCGTCGGTCGGGCCCACGCGGGAGTCGACCACGAAGACGATGACGTCGGCGGTGCGCATCGCCAGCTCCGCCTGGAACGCGATGGCCTTGGCCATGCCGTCCGCGTCGGGCTCCCAGCCGCCCGTGTCGACCAGGCTGAACTGCTTGCCCGACCACTCGGCGTCGTACGCGATGCGGTCGCGCGTCACGCCCGGCTCGTCCTGGACGACCGCGGCGCGGCGGCCCAGGATGCGGTTGACCAGGGTCGACTTGCCCACGTTGGGGCGTCCGACCACGGCGACCGTGGGGACCGGGCCGCGGCCCCCGGGCTCGTCGAGGCCGTCCTCGCCGAGGTCGCCCTCCTCGAACTCGAAGTCGTCGTCGGCCCAGGTCGGTTCGTCACTCATCGATGTCCCTGTTGTTCAGCAAGGCCAGAATCTTGGCCACTACCTCCACGATCGGCAGCGTCGTGGAGTCGATCACCACGGCCCCGGCGGGGGCCTCCAGGGGCTTGGTGGTCTTCGAGTCGGCGGTGTCGCGCCGCTCGATGTCCTTCGCGGTGGCGCCCGCGTCGGCGCCGTTCTCGGCGGCGCGGCGCTTCGCGCGCTCGACGGGGTCCGCGGTGAGGTAGACCTTGACGTCGGCGTCTGGGGCGACCACCTCGACGATGTCGCGGCCCTCGACCACGATGCCGCGCTTGGCGTTCGCGATGATGCGGCGCTGCTCGTCGATGAGGAACTTCCGGACCGTCTTGTTGCCCGCGACCGCCGAGACCGCCTTGGTGACCTCGTCGGAGCGGATCGCCGCGTCGGCGTCCTCCCCGTCCACGCGCGTGAACGGGTCGTCGGGCGCGGTGCCGAACTCCAGCTTGGCGTTCTTCACCGTCTTGGTGACCTGCGCGGTCTGGGAGGGGTCGACACCGGCCTTGAGGACGGCGAGGGTCGCCGCCCGGTACATCGAGCCGGTGTCGAGGTACGCCGCTTCGATCGCGGTCGCGAGGGTCTTGGACACCGTCGACTTCCCGGCTCCGGACGGGCCGTCGATAGCGACGACCGGTCCGCTCTTCTGCTCAGGCACTGTCGGCTCCGTTCTTCAAGTGCAAACCCCGCAAACCTACATCATGCCGGGTCAGGCGAGCTGGGGTGGCGAACGGCGCCGGTCCACAGTCGGCCTAGCGATCCACGACACGCGCCCCCAGCGGCCACAGCGCGAGCGGGATCATCTTCCAGTTCGCCACCGCCAGCGGGATGCCGATGACCGTGATCGCCTGGAGGAAACCGGTCACCAGGTGGGTGAGCGCCAGCTCCCACCCGAACAGGATGAGCCACAGGATGTTCGCCACCAGCGTGAGGCACCCGGCCTGCGGGTCGTAGACCACGGTGCGCCCGAACGGCCACAGCACGTACCCGGCCAGCCGCATGTTCGCGATGCCGAACGGGATCGTCACGATGAAGATGCAGAACACCAGGCCCGCAACGAAGTAGCCGATCGCGAGCCACAGCCCGGCGAGCACGAACCAGATGATGTTCAGAATCGTCTTCATGACGAGACCTTAACCGGGCCTTGCCCATCACGTCGCTACAGCAGGCTGTACAAGCTAGAGCCCGACCTCGCGGAACAGCTCCCCCACCTCGTTGGGGGTGAGCCGCCGCAGCGTCCCCGGCTTGAGGTTCCGCAGCTGGACCGGGCCGATCTCGGTGCGGACCAGGCGCGAGACGTGATGCCCGACCTCGTCCATGAGGCGCCTCACAATGTGCTTGCGGCCCTCGTGGATGGTGATCTCGATCAACGACTGCCCGGCGTGCTCGTCGATGATCTTCAGCTTGTCGGCCTTCGCGGGCCCGTCCTCCAGGTCGACGCCTTTGAGCAGCCGGTTCCAGGTGGGCTTGTCCATGATCCCGTTGACCTGCGCGCGGTAGACCTTCGGGAGGCCGTGCGACGGGTGCATGATCCGGTTCGCGAGCTCGCCGTCGTTGGTGAGCAGCAGCAGGCCCTCGGAGTCGGTGTCGAGCCGCCCCACGTGGAAGACGCGGTGGTCGAGGCCCTTGGTGTACCCGCCCAGCGACGGGCGGCCCTCCTCGTCCTCCATCGTCGAGACGATGCCGCGCGGCTTGTTGATCGCGTAGTAGACCTTGTCGACGTCGGTCACGACGCGCTTGCCGGAGACGTGGATGACGTCCTTGGCGGTGTCCACGCGCTGGCCGAGTCGGGCGGGCTCGCCGTTGACCTTCACCTTGCCGCGGGAGATCAGCTCCTCGGCGGCGCGGCGGGAGGCGATCCCGGCTTGCGACAGGACCTTTTGCAGGCGTACGCCTTCTGCGTCAGCGTTGTTCATCTTCCTCGATATCCGTCACGTCGTCGGGCAGGAACGGGGCCAGCTCGGGGAGCTGGTCGACCGAGTCCAGCCCGATCTTCTCCAAGAACAGGGTGGTGGTGCGGTAGAGCGTCGCCGTCGAGTCCGGGTCGGTCCCGCACTCCTCGACCAGGCCGCGCGACACCAGTGTGCGCATGACGCCGTCGCAGTTGACCCCCCGGATGGCCGAGATGCGGCCGCGGGTGACCGGCTGCCGGTAGGCGACGACGGCAAGCGTCTCCAGCGCCGCCTTGGTGAGGCGGGCGGAGGCGCCGTCGGTCACGAAACGCTCCACGTAGCGGGCGTAGTCGGCCCGGGTGTAGAAGCGCCAGCCGCCGGCTTGGCGACGCAGATCGAATCCGCGTCCGTCACCAGTGTATTCGGCGCTGAGCCGACCCAGCGTCTCGCGCACCTGTGAGCGCGGTCGCTCCAGGACCGAGGAGAGGAACTCCTCGGAGAGCGGCTCCTCGGCGATCATGAGGATCGCCTCCAGGACCGCGCCCAGGTCGACGTCGTCGGGGACGGGGCTGGGGGCCGCGGCCTCGGGCTCGTCGTCCGCCTCGGGTTCGGGGGCGGCCTCGGTCGCCAGCGCGGCGGCGTACTCGTCCACGTCGCCGACGGGCTCGTCGGCGGGCGTGTCGGCGCGCAGCGGCTCGGCCTCGGTGCGGGCGCCGGGCATCTTCCACGTCGCGAGGTCCCGGTCGAGGGACCCCTCCAGGTGCTCGGTCATTCGTTCGGCTCCTCCCCCGTCTCCGCGGGCGCGCCCGCGTACTCGTCGACCTCGATCTCGGTGCTCCCGGTGCCGCCGAGCCAGCGGACGGTCAGCTCGCCGAGGGCCTGCATCTGCTCGAACCCGACCAGGGCCTCGCGGTAGAGCTCCAGGAGCGCGAGGAACCGGGCGACGACTTCGAGGTGGGTCTCGCAGTCGGAGGTGAGGGCCCGGAAGGTCGCGGTCTGGACGCGCTGGAGGCGGCGGGAGAGGATCACGGCGTGCTCGCGCACGGAGACGCGCTGGACGTGGATGTGGCCGGTGCCGACGGTGGGGGGCGGCTTGGGCTTCATGGCCTTCCCGGCGAGGGCGGCGAGGGCGTCGGGGGTGAGGTCGAGGACGAGCTCGGGCAGGAGGCCCTTGAAGCGGTCTTCGAGGCCGACGTTGCGGGCGACGCGGGTGGAGGCGGAGTCGGCGAGCGAGGCTAGCGCGCCCGCGGCCTCCTTGTAGGCCTTGTACTGGAGGAGGCGGGCGAAGAGGAGGTCGCGGGCTTCGAGGAGGGCGAGGTCCTCTTCGTCGTCGACGACGGTGCCGGGCAGGAGGCGCGCGGTCTTGAGGTCGAGGAGGGTGGCGGCGACGAGGAGGAACTCGGAGGTCTCTTCGAGGTTCCAGGCCTCGTCGAGTCCGGTGACGTAGGCGATGAACTCGGAGGCGACCTCGTGGAGGGCGATCTCGGTGACGTCGAGCTTGTGCTTGCCGATGAGCTGGAGCAGCAGGTCGAAGGGGCCCTCGAAGTTGACGAGGCGGACGCGGAAGCCGGTCTCGGCCTCGTCCGGTTCGCCCTCCCGCTGGGTCGGGAGCTGGGGCAGCTGCTGGTCGCTCACGCACGCAAGCTTAGACGGGCCCCGCAGACGCTACGGGGTGAACTCTGGGTTTCTTGTCCGGGAACGCGATCGGGTGACTATTTGTCGGTCGCGGCGATGAGTTCGCGCGCGAGCTGGCGGTAGGCGCGGGCGCCGGAGGAGGCCGGGGCCCACGTGGTGATGGGCTCGCCCGCGACGGTGGTCTCGGGGAAGCGCACGGTGCGGGTGATGACCGTGGAGAACACCTTGTCGCCGAAGGCTTCCACGACGCGCTGGAGCACCTGGCGGGAGTGCGTGGTGCGCGAGTCGTACATGGTGGCGAGGATGCCGTCGAGTTCGAGGTCGTAGTTGAGGCGCTCGCGGACCTTGTCGACGGTGTCGAGGAGGAGGGCCACGCCGCGCAGGGAGAAGAACTCGCATTCCAGGGGGACGAGGACCGAGTGGGCGGCGGTGAGCGCGTTGATCGTCAAGAGCCCCAGGGACGGCTGGCAGTCGATGAGGACGTAGTCGAAGTCGGGGATGACGGGGCGCAGGACGCGGGCGAGGGTCTGCTCGCGGGCGACCTCGTTGACGAGCTGGATCTCGGCGGCGGAGAGGTCGATGTTCGCGGGCAGGAGGCGCAGACCGGCGACGTTGGTCTTGACCATGACGTCGTCGATGTCGACGTCCTCCTGCATGAGGAGGTTGTAGACCGTCAGGTCGAGAGTGTGGGGGTTGGTGCCGAAGCCGACCGAGAGCGCGCCCTGCGGGTCGAAGTCGACCAGGAGGACCTTGCGGCCGTACTCGGCAAGGGCCGCACCGAGGTTGATGGTCGTGGTGGTCTTGCCCACCCCGCCCTTCTGGTTGGCCATGGCGATGACGCGGGCCGGTCCGTGGCGTTCGAGCGGCTGCGGCTGGGGGATGTCCCGCTTGCCGGTGTACGTCTCGGGGTCGGGCGAGGACAGGTCCCCGTCGCCGTCAGTGGGAGGCACCTGCGCGGCCCCGCGCAGGGCGGCCCACTTGTCGTTGCTGTCCACACTGCTCATTTCCGCCTCCGGGTGCGAGTCGGCACCGGGTGCCGGGCGTCTCACCATTGCCTGTCATAGCGACTGTACGTCAGTGTATCGAGGCTGTCGACGGCTTGCGAGACTCCGAGGCACCCGGTGTGGGATCGCTTGCTGCGGCCTGGGACGCGAGGGTCCGCTGTGTCCTCAGTTCTCGGCGAGGACCTGCGCGATCGGCATGAGCGGCAGGTGGTGCGTGATCGCGACGGGCTCGTTGACGACCTGTCCGGCGTAGGTGTTGAGGCCGCCGGCGAGGGCCGCGTCGGTGCGCAGGGCCTCGGCCCAGCCGTGGTTGGCGAGCTTCATGACGTACGGGAGCGTCGCGTTCGTGAGCGCGTACGTGGAGGTGTTCGGGACGGCGCCGGGCATGTTGGCGACGCAGTAGAACAGCTTGCCGCCGTGGTTGAACGTCGGGTCGTCGTGGGTGGTGGCCTTCGAGTGGGCGAAGCAGCCGCCCTGGTCGATGGCGATGTCGACGAGGACCGCGCCCTCCTTCATGTCGGCGAGCACCTCGTCGTCGACCACGGTGGGGGCCTTGGCGCCCGGGACGAGGACGGCGCCGATGACGAGGTCGGCCTCGCGGCAGGCGCGCTTGACCTCGAAGCGGTTGGAGACGATGGTGCGCAGGCGGCCCTGGTAGAGGTCGTCGGCGGCGTGGAGCTTGTCGAGGTTGAGGTCGAGGAGCTCGACGTCGGCGCGCATCCCGACCGCGACAGCGGCGGCGTTCATGCCGGAGACGCCCGCGCCGATGATGACCACGCGCGCGGGCGGGGTCCCCGGGACGCCGCCCATGAGGGTGCCGCGGCCGCCCTCGGGGCGCTGGAGGTGGTAGGCGCCGGCCTGGACGGCGAGGCGGCCCGCGACCTCGCTCATGGGCGCGAGGAGGGGCAGGCGGCCGTCGCGGGTCTGCACGGTCTCGTAGGCGATGCCGGTGACGTGGCGCTCCAGGAGCGCGTCGGTGCACTCGGCGGACGCGGCGAGGTGCAGGTACGTGAAGAGGGTCTGGCCGGGGGCCATCCGGTGGAACTCGTCCTGGATCGGCTCCTTGACCTTGAGGACGAGATCGCCTGAGCTCCAAGTGGAGTCGGCGTCGGGGCAGACGACGGCCCCGGCTGCGCGGTAGTCGTCGTCGGTGATGGCCGAGCCGAGCCCGGCACCGGTCTCGACGCTGACGTGGTGTCCGGCGGCGACGAGCTCGTGGACCCCGGCGGGGGTCAGGGCGACGCGGTACTCGTTGTTCTTGATCTCGCGGGGGACGGCGACTTTCACTCTGCGGGTTCCTTCCGAAGCGTTGTGCCAGTTCGGGGCCGGTCGGCGTCCCGCACGGGCAGTCTAAGACGCGCAGCGCCCTGAGCCCGGCATTCCTTCTGGGTCAGCGGTTCGGACGGCGTCGTCGCCGTGATCGTAAGTCAGGCCCGCCGCGCGATCGCACGACGGGCCCTGTGAACGTGCGCCTCGGCCCCGGCCTAGCGTCGTTCGAGGTGGAGGCGGGCGAGGTTGAGCGCGAGCGCGCACACGCCGTTGCGGATCTCGCCGTTCGCGACCGCGTCGAGGGCCTTGTCGAGGTCCCACCAGACCAGCTCGATCGCGGCCTCCTCGTCGGTGCGCTCGTGCCGCTCGGCCTCGGGCACCGGGGTGAGGCCGGTGGCGAGGAAGTAGTGGATGAGCTCGTTCGAGATGCCCGGGGTGGTGTAGAACTCGCCGAGCTTGACGAGGTCGGCGGCGGCGAGGTCGACCTCCTCGGCCAGCTCACGGCGGGCCGTCACGGCCGGGTCCTCCCCCGCGACGTCGCGCAGGCCCGCGGGGAACTCCCACAGGCGCTCCTTCGTCGGGACCCGGTACTGGCGGATGAGGCCGACCTTGCCGGTCTCGTCGAGCGGGACGGTGACGACGGCGCCGCAGTGGTCGAGGAACTCGCGGCGGGCGCTGCCGCCGCCGGGCATCGCGACGGTCTCGGCGGTCAGGTCGTAGCACCAGCCGCGGTGGACGATTTCGCTGTCGAGGACTCGGTATTCATGCACGGGAGCCACCCTAGCCCGGCGCCGTCACGACTCGCCGCTCTCAAGGGTCAGGCGCGCGAGGATCTGCTCGACCACCTCGCGCTTGGGCAGCGGGGCGCCCGCCAGCGCGGAGAGGAACAGGCCGTCGCCGACGAGGCGGACGATCTCGGCGGTCACCGGGTCGGCGACCTGCTCGTGGATGAGGTCGCGCCAGCCGTTGAAGATGAACAGGACGTCGGTGCGGGCCTCCTCCGACAGCTCCCCCGTGCCGCGCAGGGCGGTGAGCAGGGCCCACAGGCCCGCCGCGGACTCCTCGGACTCGACCCAGGAGACCTCCAGGAAGCTCGCGACCACCCCCGTCTCGCGGGCGCGCGCGATGTTCGCCTCCTCTTGGAGGCGGTGGCGGCGCGCGAGGCCGTCGTAGAGGTCGGACTTGGACTTGAAGTGGTAGAGCAGCCCGCCCTTGGAGACGCCGGCCTCGGCGGCGACCTTCTCCAGGGTCACGCCCGAGGCGCCCTCCTCCACGAGGATGCGCTGGAGCGCGTTGAGAATCCGGTCACGCGTGCTCGGTTCGTCCTTGGCCATGAGACCTCCCGCTTGCTACTATACCGTCTGGACGGTACAGCGATCTCGCCTGAACCGTCGATTCGATCACAAGCTTCGCCGAAGCGCCCCAGGTGTCCACCTGCGGGCCGCCCAGTTCTGGCAGTCCAGCCAAGGCGGCCCTCGGCCCGCGAGCTGATTCAGAGGAGGACACCATGACGACGACCCTGCCGCAGCACGCGGGACCGCGCCCGCGCTTCACCGCGAAGCAGATGTGGGCGCTGGCCGTGCTGGTGCTCCCCGTGCTGCTCATCTCCATCGACATGACCGTGCTCGGCTTCGCCGTGCCGTTCCTGTCCGAGGACCTCGAACCGTCCTCCTCGCAGCTCCTGTGGATCGTGGACGTCTACGGGTTCACGCTCGCCGGGCTCCTGGTCACCATGGGCACGATCGGCGACCGCGTCGGCCGCCGCAAGCTCCTGGTCATCGGCTCGGCCGCGTTCGCCGCCGCGAGCGTCATCGCCGCGTACGCGACCTCCGCGGAGATGCTCATCGCCGCCCGCGCGTTCCTGGGCCTGGCGGGCGCAACGCTCATGCCGACCACGCTCGCGCTCATGCGGAACCTCTTCGAGGACGGCCGCCAGCGCAAGTTCGCCATCGCGATCTGGGCCTCCGGGTTCTCCGCGGGCGCGGCCGCCGGGCCGATCATCGGCGGCTGGCTCCTGGAGCACTTCTGGTGGGGCTCGGTGTTCCTCATGGCCGCGCCCGTGTCGATCGCGGTGATGATCGCCGCGCCGCTGCTGCTGCCGGAGTCGAAGGACCCGAAGCCGGGCCCGCTCGACCTGCTCAGCGTCACGATGTCGTTCCTGGCGATGTTCCCGTTCGTCTACGGGGTCAAGACCATCGCCGAGAAGGGCGTCTCGTGGACGGCCCTCGCCGCGATCGGGTTCGGGATCGTCATGGCGGTCCTGTTCGTGCGGCGCCAGCGCCGCCTGGAGCACCCGCTGCTGGACCTGAACCTGTTCGGCATCAGGCGCTTCAGCGCCTCGCTGGCGACGAACTTCACGATCGTCTTCGCGATGATCTCCTCGCTGTTCCTGCTGACGCAGTACCTCCAGCTCGTGCTCGGGTTCTCCCCGATGCAGGCGGGGCTGCTGCTGCTGCCGGAGATGGCGATGTCCGTCGCCGCGGGCCTGCTCGCGGTGCGGCTGTCCGAGCGGATCGGCATGGCCCGCACCATCGTCGGCGGCCTCGCGCTCGTCATCACCGGGTTCGCCGCGATGGCGTTCGTGGGCGTCGAGGAGGGCGCGCTCGTGGTCGTGGGGGCCTCGGTCCTCATCGGCGCGGGCGCAGGCCTCGCGCAGACGGTCACCAACGACGCGGTCCTCGCGGCGGCCCCGGCCGACCGCGCGGGCTCGGCATCGGCGATCTCGGAGACCGCGTACGAGCTCGGCGGCGCGATGGGCGTCGCCCTGCTGGGGTCCCTCGCGACCGGGATATACCGGAGTGAGCTCGGGGACGCGCCCGCGGGCGCGTCCGAGACGCTGGGCGAGGCCGTGCACGTCGCGGCGACGCTCCCGGCCGAGGCCGGGGACGCGCTGCTCACGGCCGCACGCACCGCGTTCACGCACGGGCTCCAGACCGTGGCGCTCATCGCCGCGGGCCTGATCCTGGTCTCCACGATCGCGGTCGGCCGCGCACTGCGGACGAAGAAGGCGTTAGGGACGCGGAAAGGGCGGGGCTCCGAGGAGCCCCGCCCTTTCGCCTGCGCTGCTTACGCCTCGATGTCGAGGCGCTCGGCCGCCTGGCGCTTCAGGGCCGCGGCGACCAGGCCCGCGAACAGCGGGTGCGGGCGGGTCGGGCGGGACTTCAGCTCCGGGTGGGCCTGGGTCGCGACGTAGTACGGGTGCTGCTCGCGGTCGAGCTCGATGAACTCGACGAGGCGCCCGTCGGGCGAGAGGCCCGAGATCACGAACCCGGACTTCGCGAGCTGGTCGCGGTAGGCGTTGTTGACCTCGTAGCGGTGGCGGTGGCGCTCGTTGACCTCGGTGGTCCCGTAGACCTCGGCGACGATCGAGCCCTCGGCGAGGTTCGCCGGGTAGGTGCCCAGGCGCATCGTGCCGCCCATGTCGCCGCGGCCCGCGACGATCTCGGTCTGGTCGGCCATGGTCGAGATGACCAGGTGCTCGGCCCCGCGGTCGAACTCCTCGGAGTCGGCGCCCACGAGCCCGGCGATCTCGCGCAGGCCCTCGATCGCCATGCACTGCAAGCCCAGGCACAGGCCCAGCGTCGGCACCCCGCGGGTGCGCGACCAGGTGAGCGCCTCGATCTTGCCGGGCACGCCGCGGTCGCCGAACCCGCCGGGGATGACCACGGCGTCGACGCCCGCGAGGGCCTTCGCGGTGTCCTCGGGGCTCCCGCACTCGTCGGAGACGACCCAGCGGACGTTCACCTTCGCGCGGTGCGCGAACCCGGCCGCGTGCAGGGCCTCCACCACGGACTTGTACGCGTCGGGCAGCTCCACGTACTTGCCGACGATCGCGACCTCGACTGTGGCCTGCGGGTTGTGGACGCGGTCGAGCAGGTCGTCCCACGCGGTCCAGTCGACGTCCTTGAACGGCAGGTCCAGCTTGCGGACCACGTACGCGTCCAGGCCCTCGGTGTGGAGGGTCTTGGGGATCTCGTAGATCGACTTCGAGTCGGGCGCCGAGACGACCGCCGCCTCGTCCACGTCGCAGAACCCGGCGATCTTGCCCTTGAGGCCGTCCGGGAGCGGGCGGTCGGAGCGGCACACGATCGCGTCGGGCTGGATGCCGATGCTGCGCAGCTGCGCGACGGAGTGCTGCGTGGGCTTGGTCTTCATCTCCGAGGACGCGGCCAGGTACGGCACGAGCGAGACGTGGAGGAAGAAGCAGTTGTCGCGCCCGATGTCGTGGCGGTACTGGCGGATCGCCTCCAGGAACGGCAGCGACTCGATGTCGCCGACCGTGCCGCCGACCTCGGTGATGACGACGTCGGGGACGCGCCCGGTCTCCGGGTCGGGGTCGGCCATCGCCGCGAGGCGGGACTTGATCTCGTTGGTGATGTGCGGGATCACCTGGACCGTGGCGCCGAGGTAGTCGCCGCGGCGCTCCTTCGCGATGACGTCGGAGTACACCTGGCCGGTGGTGACGTTCGCGTCCCGCGACAGGTTCCGGTCGAGGAACCGCTCGTAGTTGCCGATGTCGAGGTCGGTCTCGCCGCCGTCGTCGGTGACGAAGACCTCGCCGTGCTCGTACGGGTTCATCGTGCCCGGGTCGACGTTGAGGTAGGGGTCGATCTTCTGCATCACCACGTACAGGCCGCGGGCCGTCAGCAGGTTCCCGAGACTGGCGGCGGTCATGCCCTTGCCGAGGGCGGAGGTGACCCCACCGGTGACGAAGAGGTGCTTCGTAGTGCGGATCTGACCATTCGCAGCGCTGGCCAAGGCGGACTCCCGTGGTGTTCGTGGCGAACGAGCCGCTCTTCAAAGCGGCCGGTGGATCGCTTCATCCACGGGATTCCACACTAACACTTTCGCCGCTGTTTTCCTCATCGACCCACGAGGGTGCGTCGACGATCATGTCCGAGTACTCCCCGTCCTTCACGTGCGCGCGGGCGAGGACGCGGTGGCTCATGATGACCGCCAAGGGGACCATGACGGCGAGGGCCGAGCCGAGGCTCATGATGCCCTTGCCGAGGAGGAGCCCGGCGATGCCCGACCCGAAGACGGCAGCCGAGAACGCGGCGCGCAGCGGCGGGTACAGGCCCCAGGCGCGGCGCAGGCCGCCGCCGGGGCGCAGGAGCACCAGCCAGCAGTAGGCGCCCGCCATGACGGCGAGGAGGCTCATCGGGGACGTGAAGACCGACACGACGTTCGAGCCGACCCCGGAGGCGATGACGCCGTTGGTGTCGCCGAGGACGTCGCCGAGGAACGCGCCCAGCTCGCCGCGTTCGGCGGCGGGCCGCTGGAAGTCGATCCAGGAGAGCCCGAACAGGACCGCGACGCCCGCCAGGCCCGACCACGCGAAGCGCTGGAAGGTGACCCAGCCGCCGGTGGCGAGCGCGGCCGCGAGGCAGGTGCCGACGATGATCGCGACCGCGGCGGGCACGGAGTCGCCGAGGAACCCGGCGGAGACGACGAGGACGCCGAGGCTGCCGATGGCGGCCATGACGGGGGCCTGGTAGCGGCGCGGGAGGCGCCAGGCCGCGGCGGCGGCCAGGAGCCACAGGGAGGCGATGAACATGCCGGTGGCGACCGGGCCGAGCTCGTTCGAGGCGGAGTCGGCGACGGTGTAGTCGCCCAGGAGCGTCCCGAGCGGGTCCTCGGTGTGGATGACCATCGCCATGACGGTGACGACGATCCCGAACGCGGACACGGTGACCATGAGGCTCGCGGGGCCGCGGCGGCCGGGGATGAGGATCGCGGCGAACGCGCACACGACGGCGATGCCGAGGGCGGTGAGCGGGCCGACGACGCCGGGCCGGTCGGCCGACCACCACTCGAAGAAGTCGGCGAGGATCGCGGCCGCGGTGAACAGGGCGCACACGAGCGCCGAGACGATGTTCAGGCGCATGAGCCACAGCGGCGGGGGCTTGACGCCGGGCTGCCCGGCGCGGCGCAGCAGATGCAGCAGGGGCCACGCGACGAACGTCAGGGCCAGGAACAGGACGACCTGGAGCCACTGGGTCGCGGGCGCGGCGGTCGCGGCGGCGATGAGCCGCACGTCGGTGTCGTCGAAGACCGCCTGCCGGTCGGCGTAGGAGAGCGTGTCCTCGGCGGCGCCCGCGGCGGTCCCGGAGACCGAGTCCGGGAGCGGCACGTCCAGGAGCGTGAGGATCGTCGCGGTCAGGTCGGTCAGGCGCAGGTAGCCGGGGCGCTCGGCGGGCAGGTCGAGGAGCGTGTGCCCGTCGGTCGCGCCGAAGTTCGCGACGGTGGCGAGGAGCCGGTTGGGCTCCTCGGTCTGGCTGATGCCGGTGACGATGAGCGCGGTGTCGCCCGAGCGGGCGGCGTCGAGGGCCGCGACGGTGTCGTCGAGCTGGTCGAGCGCGGCGGCCCGCAGCTCCTCGTCGGAGGAGAGGACGCCGCCGTCCACGACGGTGAGCGGGCACTCGTTCAGGAGCGCGGCCAGGTCGCGGCCGGTGGGGAGCGTCGAGTCGTACTCGCCGACGCGGCCGACCGAGTTCGCGGTGGCGTAGGCCCCGCCGGGGCCGACGCCGGTCGCGCAGGAGGTCCCGGCGGCGAGCATCCCGACCTCGGCGCCCTGGTCGAGGTCGCGGTTGAGGGCCACGAGGTCGGTCATGTCGCCGACCGTGGTGACGCCGTTGTCGTCGTCGATCTTCTCGTCGGAGACGGGCCCGCAGTCCGCGGAGTCGCCGTAGTTCCCGGCGACGGCGGGGGCGCCCGCGGAGAGGGTGAGCCAGCCGTCGAGCGTGCACGTGAAGTTGCGGCCCGAGTCGGTGTTCAGCTCGGCCAGCGAACCGTTCTCGGCGAGCGCGGCGAGATTCGGGGTGGTGTCGGCGTCGATGTCGGTCCAGGACAGGCCGCCGACGCCGAGGACGATCACGGAGTCGACGGTGTCGGGGATGGCGTCCTCGCGCTCGTCGGGGAGGAGCTGGAGGACCGCGAGCGCCGCGAGGAGCACGACGGCGACCCAGACGCCGAGGGGCCCGCGGTTCTCGGACACGGAGCGGGACAGGGACTTGCGGGCTTTGCGGGCCCGCCGCCCGGCGTCCAGGTTGCGCACCACTGGTTATCTTCCGGTCAGTTCGAGGTAGAGCGCGTCGAGGGCGTCGAGCATCTGCGTCTCGTCGGGCCAGGTCGCGGCGCGCGCGAGGCTGGCGGCGCGGTAGCGGTCGAGCTTCTCGGCGTCGGCGAGGAGGCTGCGGACGGTCCGGTCGAGGGCGTCCACGTCGCCGACCTCGAAGTAGAGCCCGGCGTCGCCCACGAGTTCGGGGATGCCGCCGGTGCGGGTGGTGACGAGCGGGACGCCGGCCTGGAGGGTCTCCTGCGCGAAGAGCTGCCGGGCCTCCCACTGGCTGGTGACCAGGGAGAGGTCGGCGTCGGTGAGGAGGTCCCCGACGTCGGTGCGGTGGCCGAGGAGGCGCACGTCGGCGCCGGAGGCGTCGATGAGGGCCTGGAGGCGGTCGCGCTCGGGGCCGTCCCCGGCGATGGCGACGACGGGCGCCGGGTCCAGGTCCTTCCAGCGGGTCGCGGCGGCGATGAGCGTGTCGTAGTCCTTCTGCGGGTGCAGTCGGCCCACGGACAGGAGCAGGGGGCGGTCGCCGATGCCGAGCTCGGCGCGGACCGTGCCGGGCGCGCCGTGGGCGGTCTTGGGCGGGGCCGCGACGGGCGCGAGGCGGGCGTCCTTGGCGCCCAGGGACACCAGGTGCTCGTGGAGGTCCGAGGAGGCGGCGAGGGCGACATCGACGCCGCGGGCGAGGCGCTGCTCGATCGCGTCGGAGACGCGCCGCTTGACGCCGGAGGTGATGAGCTGGTTGTGCCAGGTCGTGACGAGCGCGGCCCCCGCGGGGCGGGCGGCGAGCGCGGTGATCCCGGCGGTGAGGCCGTGCGCGTGGACGACGTCGACGCCGCGCGCGGTGATCCCGCGCAGCGCGTTCCGGGCGGCCCACCAGGCGAGGGGCAGCTCCGGGGAGGGCTTCGCGGTGATGGGCGCGGGCGCGAAGCGGGCGCCTCGCGCGCGGAAGCCGAAGCGCTCCTCGGTCTCGGGCGGGCCCACAACCAGGACGGCGTCGCCGCGCTCCACGAAGCCCTGTGCGACCGAGGCGACGTGGGTCCCGATGCCGCCGGTCGAGGGGCCGAGCACCAAGGCGATACGGCGGTGGCTCACTGATCTGCTCCGTCTTCGTCGGGTTGGTGTGCTTCGTCTTCCGTTGACGACCGTATTCTGCCAGCGCGGCGCAGGACCGGGCGCACGACACCTGATCCCCCGATGAGGGCCCCGATGCCGAGGTAGACGACGGCCGTGGCGGCGCCGACGACCACGCCCTGGAAGAGCGCGGTGTAGATCGTGTCGGCGTGGCCCCACAGGACGATGAGCTCGCGGGCCGCGAGGACCGCGGCCACGGCGGCGACGACGGTGGCGAGCGCGGCGCGGGGGATGCCCGCGAGGCTCGCCATGCCGGTGTGGCGGGCGATGGCGGCGGTGAGGGCGAGGCCGATGACGGTCATGCCGATGGACCACGCGATGGCGAGCGCGAGCGTGCGGTCTTCGAGGGGCATCACCTGGGAGAGCACGACGGCCGCAACCGCGCCCGCGGCCCAGCCAATGGAGGTTGCCCCGGCGGCGTACTTGTTGCGCCCGACCGCGTAGAGACCGCGGGAGTAGATCGCGAACATGGAGTAGCCGAAGAGGCCGAAGGCGAGGCCGGTGAGGGTGTATTCGAGGTGGAGCTGGGCGTTGGCTCCGTCGACGCCGTCGTCTCCGGCGGCGACCGAGGCGAGCACGGTGGCGATGGGCTCGGCCAGGCCCGCGAGGGCGGCGACACCGAGCCCAGAGAGCAGGAGGACCGCGCGGCCGGTCTGGGAGAGGCGGCGCTGGTAGCGGTCGATCTCGCCGAGCGAGAACGCTTCGGCGAGCACTGGGTAGGCGGCGGTCGCGAGGGGGACGGCGAGCACGGCCCAGGGCAGGAGGAAGAACGTCTGGGAGACGGTGAAGATCACGACGGGCCCGTCCCCGGCGTTGTTGGCGAGGCGCATGAGGAGGACCTGGCACAGCTGCTGGGCGCCGACGGTGATGGCCCCGGCGATGGCGAGGGACTTGAGTCCGGCGGCGACGTGGGTCTCCAGCCGCCAGGTGGGGCGGAATCTCAGGTTGAGGCCGCGCAGGGGGAAGATCAGGCACCCGGCGAGGACGGCGACGCCGGCGGTGGTGCCGAGGCCGAGGAGCAGGATCTCCCCTTGGCCGATGCTCTCGGCGTACAGGCTGCGGCCCGAGGAGAGGCCGTAGATGACGTAGACCCCGCCCATGACGACGCTGGAGAGCAGCGGTGCGAGTGCGGGCCAGGCGAAGCGCCGGTGGGACTGGAGGACGCCGGTGAGGACCACCGCGACGCCGTATAGCGGGATCTGCGGGGCGAAGAGGATCAGCAGCTCGGTACCGACGTCGATGGTCGCCGGGGTGACTCTGGAGCCGCCGATGGCCTCGATGAGGGGCCGCGAGAAGACGGCGACCGCGAGGCCGACCGGCACGAGGAGGGTCAGGGACCAGGTGATGAGGGCCGAGGCGATGCGGCTGACCTGCTCGGGCTTGTGCCGAGCGAGCGGTGCGGCGAGCAGGGGGATGACGAGGGCCGAGAGCGCGCCCCCGGCCACCAGTTCGAAGATGATATTCGGGATGTTGTTGGCGTTTTGATATGCGGTGCCGAGGGTGAAGTACCCGACCGCCCAGGTGAACACCATCGTCCGGCCGAACCCGGCCAGGCGGGAGGCGACGGTGATCGCACCGATGACCGAGGCGGCACGACCGACTTCGCGTCGGGTCTCGGTCAAGACTTCGTCCGACCCAGCTCGTCCAGCTCGCGCAGTACGGGCGTCTCGGCGATGACCTTGGTGAAGGAGACCTTCTCCGAGGCGGCGATGAGGGCGGCGACCCCGGCGAGGGCGACGTGGCGGCCGACCATGCCGGTGCGGGCGACGAAGGCGAGGCCCAGGAGCGCGCCGAGGGCGTTCGCGCCGCCGTCGCCGAGCATGGTCTTGCCTTCGAGGTCCTCGGACATCGCGGCGCCCGCGGCGGCCGAGACGGCGAGCGCGGTGTTGGCGCCGCCCGCGGCGGTCGCGCGGCGGGACTTGGGGCCCGGGGGGCGCGAGAGCGGGGCGGCGGCGATGGTGACGACCTTGAGGGCGCGGCCGGGGCGCAGGTCGAACAGGTTGATGACGTTGGCGGCGCCGGCGATCACGCCGCCGCCGACGCCGACGTTCCACAGGCGCCGCAGGCGGGAGCGGCGGCCGTCGGTCAGCTCGCCGTTCTGGAGGTCGATGAGCGCCGCGGAGGCGAGCCCGGCCCCGGAGATGCCGAGGATCTTGACGAGCCCGGCGGACACGCGGCCCTTGAGCAGGGCGCCGACGTGGCCTTTGAAGCCCTTCGCCTTCTCCCCCTTGGAGTCGGCGATGTCGTCGTAGAGGCCGACGGCCCCGGCGACGGCGCCGGAGGTGGCGGCGGCCGCGGCGTAGGCCGGGGAGTTCGCGCCCAGGACCGCGCCCGCGGTGGCGCCGATCGTGATGCCGGGGCCTTCGGCCAGGCTCACGGTGTCGCCTTTGTGGTTGATCCGTTCCAGGTCGGCGGCCCATTTCGAACGGCGGATCGCGCCGATCGCGGCTATGGTGCCGCCTGCCGCGACCCCTCCGAGGAACGCCCTACCGACGGTGCGCGTCAACTGGCTCATGGGCGCGATACTAGGCCGCGTCGGGAAGCAGGGCCGAAGCGCCCTCCCCGATGCCGAGGTGGTCCACGGTGCCGGAGTTGATGAATTCGGCCAGCGCGGCGACGGCGGCGATCTGACCCTGGGTGAACGCGGCGTTGTCGACGGTGGCGACGGTCTCGGCGCTGTCGGCGCGCAGCGCGTTGAGCGGGTTGCCGTCTCCGGTGGAGGTCATGGCGCCGTAGACGGTCGGGCCGTCGGCGGCGAACTCGTTGGTGAACGTGACCATGCCGGTGTTGCGGGCGTCGGCGTCGGAGTCGGTGGCCCCGGCCCCGGCGAGGACGAGGACGCCGTCGGCGAGGCCGGTCGGGGCGGTCTCGACGGTGAGCATCGACATCTCGCTGAGGGCAGTGGTGACGGTGGTGATGTCGCCGGGGGCGATCTCGACGGCGGTCCCGGCGGCCTTGCCGGTGGTGACGGCGGCGAGGACGTAGCTCATGGCCTGCACGCCGTCGTAGGTGACGGGGGTCTGGACCGTGGCGGGGGTGGCGGTGTCGACGAGGTCGACGAGCTGGTCGGCGTTCGTGGGGTCGAAGAAGTCGTCGAGCACGGAGATGCGGCCCGAGACGGTGGCCCCGGCGTAGCCGAGCATCTCGACGGCGCCGTCGACGGCGCCGGTGTCGGCGCCGGGCAGGGCGACGACGAGGATGTTCTTCCCGGTGAGCTTCGCCGAGAGGTAGGCGGGGGCGATCTCGGCGGCGAACTCCTGCTCCTCGCCGAGCTGGTCCTCCAACTGGGCGACCTGGGCGCGCAGCTGCTCGTTGGAGTCGCGCAGACCTTGGCTGGTGGTCTCCAGGGCCTCCATGGCGGGGCCGTTGAGGGCGGCGGTGCCGAGGATGAGGCCCACGGTGAGGGCGAGGAACACCGCGGTGAGGCTCACCAGGTGGTACCGGAAGTTGATCACGAGAACAGCCTTTGGATCTGGAAGAGCAGCCCGTCCCACCAGTCGGCGATGACGTCCACGAAGGAGCGGCCGACGGTGGAGATGGCGACGGCAGTGGCCATGGCGGCGAGGCCGGAGACGATGAGCAGCAGGAGCGCGGAGATCGACATGTCCTGGCGGTACAGGCGCGAGACGCCCTTGGCGTCGACGAGCTTGCCGCCCACGCGCAGGCGCGTGAGGAACGTCGAGGCCATGCCGCCGCGGCCCTTGTCGAGGAACTCGACCATGGTGACGTGGGTGCCGACGGCGCAGATGAGCTCGGCGCCCTTCTCGTCGGCCATGAGCATCGCGATGTCCTCGGAGGTGGCGGCCGCCGGGAACGGGATCGCGGGGACGCCGAGCTTGTCCATGCGCTCCATGCCGGGCGCGCGGCCGTCGGCGTAGGCGTGGACGACGATCTCGGCGCCGCAGCGCAGGGCGTCGTCGGAGACGGAGTCCATGTCGCCGACGATCATGTCGGGCGTGTAGCCGGCCTCCAGGAGCGCGTCCGCGCCGCCGTCGACGCCGACGAGCACGGGCTTGAACTCGCGGATGTACGGCCGGAGGACGTCGATGTCCTCCTTGTAGTTGTATCCGCGGATGACGATGAGCGCGTGGCGGCCGTTGAAGGAGGTCTTCACCTCGGGGACGCCGACGCCGTCGAGGAGGAGGTCCCGCTCGCGCTTGAGGTACTCCATGGTGTTGGCGGCGAACGCCTCCAACTGGATCGACAGGCCCTCCTTCGCGGCGTCCATGTCGGCGGCCACGGAGTCGACGGTCTGCACGGTGCCCTCGGCGACCAGTTCGGTGCCGAGGTAGACCTTGCCGTCCTCGACGGCGACGGTCTTGCCCTCGCGGACCTTGTCGAAGATCTCGTCGCCGACGCCGTCGATGAGGACGATCCCGGCCTTGACGAGGACCTCGGGTCCGAGGTTCGGGTAGCGGCCGGAGATCGACTTGGCGGCGTTGACGACCACGGCCACGTCGGTGCCGACGAGGGTGTCGGCGGCGACCCGGTCGAGGTCGACGTGGTCGATGACCGCGATGTCGCCGGGTTCGAGGCGACCGCAGAGCCGCTTCGTGCGGCGGTCGAGGCGGGCGGTGCCGACGAGCCGTCCCTCGGAGGGCTCGCCCTCCTGGTTCCGCCCGGGCAAACGCAAGCTAGGTACACGCATCGTGCATCATCATGCCATCTGGCGGCCACGCCCGATGCTGCGGCGCGCCGCTCAACGGTGGACGGGCGCGGCGCTAGGACTTCATCTTGGCGGCTTCGGCCAGCAGCTCCTCCGCGTGCGCGACGCCCAGGTGGGAGTCGGGCATCCCGGCGAGCATGCGAGCAAGCTCACGCGCCCGCGCGGCGTCGTCCACGACGCGCACGCCGGAGACGGTGACCGCGCCGGAGGTGTCCTTGGAGACGACCAGGTGGCGGTCGGCGAACGCGGCGACCTGCGGCAGGTGGGTGACGACGAGGACCTGGTGGCGGCGGGCGAGCTTGGCGAGGCAGCGGCCGATCTCGATGGCGGCCCCGCCGCCGACGCCCGCGTCCACTTCGTCGAACACGAGGACCGGCGGTCCGCCGATCTCGGCGAACACGACTTCGATGGCGAGCATCACACGGGACAGCTCGCCGCCGGACGCGCCCTTGTGGAGGGCGGCGGGCTGGGAGCCGGGGTGGGGGCGCAGGAGCAGCTCGACCTCGTCGGCGCCGTCCTCGGACGCGCCCGAGACGGCGGTCTCGACGGCCAGGTCGACGCTGCCGCGTCCGGCCGGGCGGGCCTCGACGGCGGCCACGACCTCGGCGTGCGGCATCGCCAGGCCCTTGAGCTCGGTGGAGACCGAGCCGGAGAACCGCTCGGCGGCGGCGCGGCGGGAGGCGCGCAGCTGGGTGGCGAGGTCGGCGGCGCGGGCGGTGAGCTCGGCGTGCTGGGACTCCAGCTCGGCGACGCGCTCGTCGGAGACGTCGAGCTCCCCGAGGCGCTTGCTCGCGTTGTCGGCCCACGCGAGCACGCCGGGGAGGTCCTCGGCGTACTTGCGGTACAGGGTCTTCAGGGCGGCCTGGCGCTGGTAGATCTCCTCCAGGCGGCGCGGGTCCGCGGAGAGGTCGTCGAGGTAGGACGAGAGGTCCACGGCCGCTTCGGCAAGGAGCGCACCGGCTTCGGCGAGGCGTTCGGCGAACTCGGCGAGCTTGGGGTCGGAGTGCGCGTCGTGCTCCAGGGCGCGGGCGGCGGCGCCGACGGTGTCGGTGGCGCCCCCTTCGCCGGTGGCCGGGTCGCCGGTGATCGCGCCGTGCGCGGTGGCGGCGGCCAGGCGCAGGGCCTCGGCGTTCTCCAGGCGCAGGGCCTCCTCGGCGAGCTCGGACTCCTCGCCCTCCTGCGGGTCGACGGCGGTGATCTCGTCGAGGCCCAGGCGGAGCATGTCGGCCTCGCGGGCCATCTCGCGGGCGCTGGTGCGCAGGCGGGACAGCTCGGAGGCGCACGCGCCGAGCTCGTGGAAGGCGGCGCGGTAGGCGTCGAGGAGCTTGCCGTGGTCGGCGCCGGCGAACCGGTCGAGCGCGGCGCGCTGCTCGGCGGGCTGGAGCAGGCGCATCTGGTCGGACTGGCCGTGGACCGAGATCGCGAGCTCCCCGAGTTCGGCGAGGACGCCGACGGGCGCGGAGCGGCCGCCGACCCAGGCTTTGGAGCGGCCCTCGGAGGACACGGAGCGGGCCAGGAGCAGCTCACCGTCCTCCAGGTCGGCTCCGGCCTCGATGGCGCGCTCGCGCAGTTCGAGCGCGGCCTCGGCCACGGCGAAGCGGCCCTCCACAAGGGCGCGGTCCGCTCCGAGGGGGGCACGGGAGGCACGACCGCCGAACAGCAGACCCAGACCGGCGACGACCATGGTCTTGCCGGCACCGGTCTCGCCGGTGATGCAGGTCAGACCAGGGTCGAGCGGCAGGGTGGCGTCAGCGATCACGCCCAGGTTCTGGATGCGAAGCTCCTCCAACACAGTTCAAGACTGTACCCGCACGCACCGACATCGGGCGGTGGAGAGGCGCTTGTTGCGAGCTAGATTCGCCCGTGCCGCCAACCGTCAACGGGCAGAGAGAGTTTCGAGACGAGGCGGGAGGCGAACGGCTGTCCGGACATGCGCACCAGGCGGACCGGGCGCCGCGAGCGGCGAATGGTCACCGTCGAACCGGCCGTCAGGCGGGTGAGCTCCTTGCCGTCGGCGATGAGCGCGCCCTCGGTGCCGACGGACTCGACGCCGATGCGGATCTCCGAGGAGGAGTGGACGACCATCGGCTTGGCGAACAGCGCGTGCGCGTTCATGGGGACGACCACCAGGGCGTCCACATCGGGCCAGACCACCGGGCCGCCCGCGGACATCGCGTGCGCGGTCGAGCCGGTCGGGGTCGCGACGGCGACGCCGTCGCAGCCGTAGCGGGAGATGCGGGTGCCGTCGATCTCGATGAACAGTTCGAGCATCCGCGCGGGCTCGGCCTTCTCCACGGCGATGTCGTTGAACGCCCAGGAGCGGTGCAGCTCGCCGTCGGTGCCGGTCGCCTCGACCGACAGGGCGGTGCGCTCCTCGACGCCGTAGTCGCCGTCCAGGAGGCGCGAGACGACGGTCTCCAGCTCGCCGGTCTCGGCTTCGGCGAGGAAGCCGACCTTCCCGAAGTTGACGCCCAGGAGCGGCACGTCGGCCTCGGCGGCGAGCTTGGCCGAGCGCAGGACCGTGCCGTCGCCGCCGAGGGCGAGCACGAGGTCCGCGGTGGCGGAGGTCTCCTCGTCGACGACCAGGAGGGCGTCGGGGTGGAGGAGGGAGCGGATCTCGCCGGTGAGGATGCGGACCGCGACGTCGGCGGAGCGGAGGGCGGCGGCCAGCTTCTCGGCGAGTTCGGCGACGTCCTCGCGAAGCGGGTGCGTCACGACCAAGACGCGGCCGGGCTTCTGCTGCGACCCCACTCGCGCTCCTTCTCAGACGGTTCCAGGGCCTCGAACTGTACACCGGGGGCCGTGGCGCCCGGTACGGGTGAGCATACCGAAGACAACGCTTTCCGATCACAGTTCGGCGCGAACCGCTTCGCTTGGGACGCAGGCCGGTCTACGGGGTCTGCGGGCCCGCCGCCACCACGGCGTCGACCGTGTCGCGGGCGACGGGCTCGCCGCCGGTCTGCATGCGGCAGAAGAACTCCACGTTGCCCTTCGGGCCGGGGAGGGGGCTGGCGGCGACCGCGGTGGTGGTCCAGCCCAGGCCCCGGGCGGTCTCGATGACGTTCCACACGGCGTCTGCGCGCTGCCTAGGGTCGGCGACGACGCCGCCCGCGCCGACCTGGCCCTTGCCGACCTCGAACTGCGGCTTGACCATCGGCAGGAGGAGCCCCGTGGGCTTCGTGCAGGCGGCGAGCGCGGGCAGGACGAGGCCGAGCGAGATGAACGAGAGGTCGCCGACGGTGAGGTCCACGGGGCCGCCGAGCTGCTCGGGCGTGAGGTGGCGGACGTTGGTGCGGTCGTGGACGGTGACGCGCTCGTCGGTCTGGAGCTTCCAGGCGAGCTGGCCGTAGCCGACGTCCACGGCGAGGACCTCGGCCGCGCCGCGGCGCAGCAGGACGTCGGTGAAGCCGCCGGTGGAGGCGCCCGCGTCGAGGACGCGGAGCCCGGCCGGGTCCACGCCGAACGCATCGAGGGCGCCGATGAGCTTGTGGGCGCCGCGCGAGACGTAGTCGTCGGCGTCGCCGACGAGGCGGATCGAGTCGTCGCCGGTGACGGACGTGGCGGCCTTCGTGGCCGGTATGCCGCGCAGGTGGATGCGGCCGTCCGCGATGAGCTCGCGGGCGTGCTCGCGGGAGCGGGCGATCTTGCGGCGCACGAGTTCGGCGTCGAGTCGGTAGCGCGTCGGCATGGCGCGGTCGGTGTCTCTCTAGAAGGCGGGCTGAGGCGCGCGGATCAGGCGTCGTCCACGTTGCTGAGGATCTCCGAGAGGCGCTGCTGGACGCCCTCGAAGACCGCGACGTGCTCGGTCACGGGCAGGTCCGGGAGCGCTTCGAGGCGGCCGAGGGCCTCCTCGACCTCCATCTCGATGTCCTCGGCGTCGCTGCGGAGGCGGGCCGCGACGGACCCCGGGTTCGGTGCGTCGGTCATGCGTCCCCTTCGTCGTCGCCGTGCGTCTGCGCGGGGGCGGCGGCCCGCGCCTCGGCCTCGGCGAGGCGGACGCGCAGTTCGCGGATCTGCCCCTCGGAGTGCTCCAGGCGCAGGTTGAGGTCGTCGAGGTCGGCCTGGGTGGCGACGCCCATGCGGGTGAGGCCCGCGTCGAACTCCGCGCGCATGAGGCGGCGCAGGTCGTGGGCGGTGCGGCCGCCGTGGCCGCGGAACTGCTCGGCGCGCGTGCGCACCCCTTCGGTGCCCGAGCGCAGGTCCTCGCGGACCCTGCCGGCGAACTCGCGGGCGCGGCGGGCGGGCTCGCCGGCCATGCCGAAGACGGTGTCGAAGTAGGCGCGGGCGGTGTCGGCCATGTGGTCCCACTTCCTTTCGGGGTCCCCCGGTTTTCCCGGGACGGGGTCCTGTCCCCTCAACGGTACTGCCAAGCTACCGGTGACCGGTCGCGACCGACGCGTCGTACTGGTCGGTAACATACATGCGGGGCGCACAGCCGCGCCCGCGCCGATCGAACAGGAGGGCCACATGGCCACCATCGACGAATGCCGGACCGCTCTGGAGCAGTTCGCGGAGAACCTCGCGTCCAACCCGAAGACGGTCAAGAAGCTCACCGGGTTCCAGCGGAGCCTCGCGGCGGACATCAAGGACCTGTCCGTCTCGTTCAACGGCCGCTTCGACGGGGGCAAGCTCGTCGACATCGTCGACGGCGACAACCCCGACGCCGAGATCCGCATGATCGTCGGCTCCGACGACCTGCTCAAGCTCGTCGCGGGCGAGCTCGACTTCATGAAGGCGTTCACCGGGGGCCAGGTGAAGATCAAGGCCCCCATGATGGACCTGATGAAGCTGCGCCAGGTCCTCTAGGGCCGCTTGGCCTCGCACATGCGGCGTAGGGTGCGCGGGCGCGGGCCGTGAGGCCCGCCCCGCCCCCTGCGGCCCCCGGACGGTCAAATGCCTCCCGGTCGGACGCAACAGCATTCAGGCCACGTTGTAATCTCTGCGCAGCCGACCACGCAGACGAGCGGGTCGAGCTTCACCGCATTCTCGGGAGGACCGCATGGCCACTGTTGACGAAGTCCGCAACGTGTTGGAGAAGCTGGCGGGCAAGGTCGCCAGGAAATCCGACGAGCTCAACCTTGAAGACGACTTCGAACGCACGCTGGCCGTCGAAGTCTCCGACCTGGGCCAGGCGTTCAGCGCCAAGCTCTCGGGCGGCAAGCTGACCGACCTGCTCGACGGCGACGCCGCCGACGCCGAGGTCCGCATCATCATCGGCTCCGACGACCTGATCGCCCTGTCGAAGAAGGAGCTCAAGCCCGCCAAGGCGTTCCTGACCGGCAAGATCAAGGTCAAGGCGTCCGTGAAGGACCTCGCGAAGCTGCGCAAGGCCCTCAAGGTCGACTAAGACCCGGAGGCCCCCGCTGCCGCCTCTGAAGACGACGAAGCCCGGACCGCGGCAGTCCGGGCTTTTCGCTTGCCTTGGAACGGGTCCGGTCAGGACGCCAGGAGCTTCTCCGCGGCCGGGCCGACCGGGACGGGCGGACGCGACGGGTCGTACCCGTTCATGTCCGCTGCGGCCCAGCTCAACTCGCACAGCGCGCGCCAGCCGTCCAGCTCGTCCCCCTGCCCGCTGAGGCGGATGTCGGGGCCGTCGAGCTCGGCGGTCCAGCCGCCGCACCCGATGCGGTCCACGGCCTCGTTCCAGTCCGGCTCCGGGTGCGCCTCGGTCAGCGCCGCGAGGCTCCAGCCGAGGTACGTCGGCCGCTCCTCGGGCGGCAGGCCCAGCGCCAGGCGCGGCGAGGCCACGCCCGTGAAGACCAGGAGCGAGTCGATGCCCGCGCGGTTGGCGCCCGCGATGTCGGAGTCGGGCCGGTCGCCGACCATGATCGCCCGGCCGCCCGGCTTGCGCGCCATGGCGATCCGGTAGATCGGCTGCTCGGGCTTGCCCGCCGTGAAGTCGGGGCCGTGCCCGAGCGCGGTCGCCACCGCGCCCACGAGCGCGCCCATGCCGGGCAGCGGACCGTCCGGTGTGGGCAGAGTCGCGTCGAGGTTCGCCACGGCCCAGTAGGCGCCGCCGCGGACCGCGATCGTGGTGTCCGCGAGCGAACGCCACGAGGTCTGCGGCGTGTACCCGAAGGCCACCGCCGCGGCGGCCTTCGGGTCGTCGACCGGGACGAGCCCGGCGCCGGTCACCGCGTCGCGCAGCGCATGCGAGCCGGTCACGAGGACTTTGCCGCCCTTGCCGATCCGGTCGAGGATGCCCGAGGCCACCACCTGAGCGGAGGTGAGCACCTGGGCGGCCTCGGCGGGGATGTCCATGCCGCGCAGGGACTCCGCCACCGTCTCGGGGCTGCGCGACGCGTTGTTCGTGACGAACACCGGGTCGCAGTCGAGGCCCGGAAGGGCCGCGAGGGTCGCGGCCGCTTCCGGGATCGGCTCGTGCAGCAGGTACACGACCCCGTCGAGGTCGAGCAGCGCCAGGTCATAGGCGCCGGCCAGTGCCTCAGGGGCGCCTTTCAGTCGGGTCATCGGACTCCTCAGCGTCGGGGTTCGCCTTCTCGGCCGCCGGACCGGACGGCTCCTGCGCTGCGCGCGGGGCCTCGGTCTCGTCGTCCTCGTCGTCGTCCTCGTCGTCGTCCTCGTCGGCTTCGTCGAGGTCGCCGTCTTCCTCGCCGCGGTCGTCCTCGTCGTCGTGCTCGACGTCGCCGCGGTCGTCCTCGTCGTCGTCTTCGTAGTCATCGTCGTCGAGGTCGTCGTCATCGTCCTCGTCGCCGAAGTCCTCTTCGTCGTCTTCGAGGTCGTCGTCTTCGAACTCGTCGTCGTCCTCATCGTCGTCATCGTCTTCGAGCTCCTCGAAGTCGATGCCCTCCAGCTGGAGGAGGCGCTCGGCGGCGCCGGTCTCGCCCTCCTCGTCGGCGGCGACGGCCTTGGACAGCCACTCGCGGGCCTCGTCCTCGCGGCCGTCGGCCAGGAGGCCCTCGGCGTACGCGTAGCGCAGGCGGGCGAGCCACGGCTCGGCCTTCGGCGAGTTGAGCGCCCCGACCTTGAGCATCGCGGTCGCGGCCTCGCCCATGCCCATGTCGCGGCGGGCGCCGGAGGCGACGATCAGCAGCTCGACCCGGACCTCCGGGTCGACGCTCTCGTCGCTGCCGAACTCGCGGTACAGGTCGATCGCGCGCTCGGGGTGCCCGAGGGCGCGCTCGCAGTCCGCGATGAGCGCGACGTGGTCGTGGGTGCCGCCCAGGCGCTGCGCGGCGCGCAGCTCGTTGACGGCGAGCTGCCACTCCTCGGCGCCGTACGCGGCCACACCGGTCACCTCGCGCACGATCGCCACGCGCGACGCCTTGCGGCGGGCGTAGCGGGCCTGCTCCAAGGCGCCTTCCACGTCGTCCTCGGCGAGGAGCGCGGCGGCGGCGAGGAGCCGGTTGCCCACGGCCTCGGCGAGCTGCTTGTTCAGGCTGCGGAGGCCCTCGCGGGTCTCCTTGTCGAGCTGGTCGAAGCCGTACTCGACGCCCTCGGGCAGGTTCGGGGCCTCGTCGGACTCGCCCATGCGGATCGGGCCCTCGTGACCGGCCTCGCGCTCCTCCAGGGGACGCAGGGCGTCGCGGCCCCGGCGCTCCTTGCCGTCGCGGCCGAAGCGGTCGTCCCGGTCCCGGTCGTCGTAGCGGCGCGGGCCGCGGTCGTCGCGGTTGCCGTAGCCGCCGCGGCTGCCGCCCCGGTCGTCGCGGCCGCCCCGGTCGTCGCGGAAGCCGCGGTTGCCGCCGCGGTCGCCGTCGAAACGGCGGGGTCCGCGGTCGTCGCGGTTGAAGCTGCGGCCGCCGCGGTCGTCGCGGTTGTAGCCGCCGCCGCGGTTGTCGCCGTCGCGGCGCGGGCCGCGGTCGTCGCGGTCGAAGCGACGCGGACGGTCGTCCCGGTCGAACGTGCGGGGGCCGCGGTCGTCGCGGTTGCCCTCGTACCGGCGCGGTCCGCGGTCGTCGCGGTTGAAGCCGCGGCCGCCGCGGTCGTCATCGCGGCGCGGGCCCCGGTCGTCCCGGTTGCCCTCGAAGCGACGGGGACCGCGGTCGTCGCGGTTGAACCCGCCGCGGTTGCCCCCGCGGTCGTCGCGGTTGAAGCCACCGCGGCTGCCGCCCCGGTCGTCACGGTTGAAGCCGCGGCCACCGCGGTCGTCGCGGTTGTAGCCGCCGCCGCGGTTGTCGCCGTCGCGGCGCGGGCCGCGGTCGTCACGGTTGAAGCCGCCGCGCTGGCCGCCGCGGTCGTCGCGGTTCTCGAACCGGCGGGGCCGGTCGTCGTCGTAGCGGCGCGGGCCCCGGTCGTCGCGGTTGAACCCGCCCCGGTTCCCGCCGCGGTCGTCGCGGTTGAAGCCACCGCGGCTGCCGCCCCGGTCGTCGCGGTTGAAGCCGCGTCCGCCGCGGTCGTCGCCGTCGCGGCGGGGACGGTCGTCGCGGTTGAACCCGCGGTTGCCTCCCCGGTCGTCGCGGTTGCCGTAGCCGCCGCGGCTGCCCCCGCGGTCGTCGCGGTTGAAGCCGCGTCCACCGCGGTCGTCGCGGTTGTAGCCGCCGCCGCGGTTGTCGCCGTCGCGGCGCGGGCCGCGGTCGTCACGGTTGTAGCCGCCGCGGTCGTCGCCGTCGCGGCGCGGGCGGTCGTCCCGGTCCTCGTAGCGCCGCGGGCGGTCGTCGCGGCCTTCACTGCGGCCGTAGCCGCCCCGGTTCCCGCCGCGGTCGTCGCGGCGGTCGGAACCGCCCCGGCCCGAACGGTCGCCGTAGCCGCCGCCCTCGCGACGGCCGTAGCCGCCTCGTCGGTCTTCTCCACCCTTGCGGGCGCGGCCGTCTTCAGCCACTTGTGTCTCCCCCTCTGTTCACCGCGACAAAACCAATCAAGTGTAGGACTCAGCCGACGAGTTCGACCCCGGCGACGGTCTTCTTACCCCGCCGGATCACTCCGTACCTGCCGTGAAGCAGGTCAGAGCGGTCGATAACGGCCTCGGCATCGGTTACCCGGACGTTGTTCAGGTACGCCCCGCCCTCCTTGGCCGCGCGGCGCGCCTCGCCCAGGCTCGCCACGACGCCGGCCTCCTTCATCGCCTCGGCGACGGTGGCGTCGGGCTTCTGGAGCTCGGCGAGGCCGGCCTCCACGAGCGCGGCGCGCAGCGTCGCCTCCGGCAGCTCGGCCAGCTCGCCGCGGCCGAACAGGGCCTGCGAGGCGGCGACGACGTTCTGGGTCTCCTCGGCGCCGTGCAGGAGCGTGGTCAGCTCCTCGGCGAGGGCCTTCTGCGCGAGGCGCGCGGCGGGCCTCTCGGCGGTCGCGGCCTCCAGCTCGGCGATCTCCTCGTGGGACTTGAACGAGAAGTACTTGAGGTAGCCCACGACGTCGGCGTCCCCGGAGTTGAGCCAGAACTGGTAGAACGCGTACGGGCTGGTCATCTCGGCGTCGAGCCAGACCGCGCCGCCCTCGCTCTTGCCGAACTTCGTGCCGTCGGCCTTGGTGACGAGGGGGGTCACGAAGGCGTGCACGTGCTCGCCGGAGCGGCGGCGGATGTAGTCGACGCCCGCGGTGATGTTGCCCCACTGGTCGGAGCCTCCGAACTGGAGGGTGCAGTCGTGGCGGCGGTTGAGCTCGAAGTAGTCGTGGGACTGGAGGAGCTGGTAGGAGAACTCGGTGAACGAGATCCCGGCCTCCAGGCGGGACTTGACCACGTCGCGGGCGAGCATCTTCGAGATCGGGAAGTGCTTGCCGACGTCGCGCAGGAAGTCCACGACGCCCATCTCGCTGGTCCAGTCGAGGTTGTTCACCGGGACCGCGCCGTTCTCGCCGTCGTAGGTGACGAACGGCGAGAGCTGGGCCCGCAGCTTCTCGACCCACCCGGCGACGACCTCCGGCGGGTTCAGGGTGCGCTCGCCGACCTCGCGGGGGTCGCCGATCTGGCCGGTCGCGCCGCCGACGAGGATGAGCGGGCGCAGCCCGGCCCGCTGGAGGCGGCGGGCGGTGAGCACCTGCATGAGGTGGCCGACGTGCAGGCTCGCGGCGGTCGGGTCGAACCCGATGTAGAACGTCACCCGGCCCGCGTCGATGTGCTCGCGGAGAGCATCGGTGCCGGTGGAGTCCTGGATGAGGCCGCGCCATGCGAAATCGTCGAGAATATGCACGCGTTCATTGTGCCCTAGCGGCCGAAACGCTTTTCCCGGTGCGTGCGGGCGCGTGGTGCGGCCTACGCCGGGCTGCGCGTCCCGGTCTCGCCGAGCGCGATCCCCGCCTCGACGGCCATCCGCAGCTCGGCGGACGCGGCGGTCTTCGCGGCCTGCTTCGTCGGGCCCCGGCCCTCGGCGGCGACCCGCTCGCCGGTGGCGCGCAGCAGGCCCTCGCCGCGGCACGTGAACACCCGTTCGTGGGACGGCCCGTCGACCTCGAAGTCCCACGCGAGGCCGTCGAGGACCCCGCGGGCGGCGTAGATCTGCACGGCCTCGGCGGGGTTGACGGCGGCGTCCACGAGGAGCTTGCGCGGCACTTCGGCGCGCGGCTTCGCGGCGACGTCGGCGGAGAGGTCGGGCAGGCCCGCGAGCTGAGCGGCCAGCGCGAGCGCTGCCTGGTTGCGGGCATCCTTCTTGTTGCGCTGCAAGCGTTTGGGCGACTCGGTGCGGGTGTCGTCGAAGACGAGGGCGACTTGGGCGCTGAAGAGGGGGCCTTCGTAGGCGGGTTCGGCCTCGACGGTCCAGCGGACGTCGGTCTCGTTGCTGACGGGGCCGCCGAGGCGGTCCTGGAGGTAGACGTTGAGCACGGACTGGGCCTGCTGGGGCTCGCGGGAGAGGCGGCGGTTCATGCGCTCGCGCAGGGGCAGGAAGTCGGGGCCGCCGTAGAGGTAGACGGAGGCGAACTCGCGGAGCTGGAGTTCGCGGGCGTCGAGACGGCGGGAGGTCTCGTCGGCGAGTCCGGCGGGGGCCTCGCCGCGTTCGACGGCGAACTGGAGGACGCGGGCGAACTGCTTGTAGGGCAGGGACGCGAAGTCGGCGGCCTCCATCTGGCGGGCGGTCTCGGCCTGGGCGCGCTGCTTGAAGAACTCGGCTTTGGCGCGGCGTTCGGCGTCGAGGTGCTCGTTGACGTGGTCGGCGGTGGCGGCGAGCTCCTCGGGGCTGTAGGGGCCGGGGCGGCCGAGGGCGGCGGCGAGGAGGATGCGCTGGGTGACGAGGTCGGGGTAGCGGCGGATGGGGCTGGTGGCGTGGGTGTAGACGGGGAGCTGGAGGCCGTGGTGGCCGTGGACGGTGGGGCCGTAGGTGGCGGCGCGGGAGACCATCTTCATGCGGGAGCGGAGCATCTCGAAGGCGGCGCCGTCGCCTGAGGCGGCGATGTCGTCGAGTTCGCCGCGGAGTTCGGCGGGGTCGCCGGCGACGGCGGCGAGGCGGTGGTTGCGGAAGAGGATGGGGAGGTCTTCGCGGACGGCCCAGGCGGCGATCTGCGCGTTGGCGGCGATCATGAACTCCTGCACGATGATGTAGCCGGAGTTGCGCTCGGCGCTGTCGAGGCGGACGATCTGGCCCTCTTCGTTGGTGGCGAAGCCGGCGAGGAGGTCGTAGAAGGCGAGGGCTCCGGCGTTGCGGCGCGCGGCGAGCATGGTCTGGGCGAAGCGGAGCGCGAGCGCGAGGGTGGCGTGGAGGGGGTGGGCGGGGTCGCCGGAGGCGGTGGCGGCCTCGGCGTGGGTCATGGTCCAGGAGCGGGTGAGGCGGCCGGGGCCGAGTTCGGCGTCGAGGACGCGTCCGGCGGGGTCGATGCGCAGGTGGACGGCGAAGGTGTCGCAGGGCCTGTCGGGGGTGAGGGAGGCGGCTTCGACGACGGGGGCGGGGAGCATGTGCCTGGTGTGGTCGGCGCGGTAGCGGGTGTGGACGCGGCGGCGGGCCTCGGTGTCGGCGGGGCCGCCGGTGGGCACGTGGTCGGCGGCGCGGGCGATGTGGATCCAGGCGTCGAAGCCGGTGTCGGTGCCGTCCCCGAGGGGTTCGATCCAGACCGCGTCGTCGCGGTCGGCGGTGGTGGGGGCGTCGATCATGATCCCGCACTCCGCCGGGTTGTGCTCGGCCAACTGCGCTCCTTCGTGTCCAGCCGCAATCGTAGCGGCAGCGACACGCTGTGCGCGCATACGAGTGGGGCCGGGGGTTCACATGGTGAACTCCCGGCCCCTCGCATGCGTCTACTGCGGTCGGAGGTCCCAGGTTTCGAGGCGTCCGCACATGCCCCACTTGCCTTCGGCGTCGCCCGCGGAGGCGACGTGGGCGTCGCAGAGGTGGGCGGCTTCGGCGCCCGCGAGGGCGTCGAGGTGGGCGCCGGTGGCGTCGGCCTGGGCTTTGGGTCCGTCGGCCCAGAGCCTGCGCCAGGCGCCGGTGCGGTCGGCGACGATGCGGGCGGCCTGCTCCCACACGGGCTTCATCGCGTCGGGGCCCTCCTTCTCGACGCGTTCGCGCAGGGCGAGGTAGCCCTCGACGGCGAGGTCGCGGCGGGTGCGGGTGGCCTCGCCGCGCTGCTCGTGGGTGAGGCCGGGGGCGCCGGGCGCGGTGGCGGCGGCGTTGTAGGCCTCGGGGTCGTTCAGGATCTCGTCGGGGAAGGTGAAGACGGCGTCCCCGGCTTCGGGGATGCCGGCGTTCTGCATGACGACGACGAGTTCGAGGTCTCCGGCGTTGACGAGGCGGTGGACGGTGCCGGGGGTGAACCACAGGACGGTGCCGCGGGCGAGGTCGCGGCGCTCGTAGCCGTCGCCGGAGAGGGTCTCGACCGCGCCGGCGCCGCCGGTGACGACGTAGCCCTCGGTGGAGGCGGTGTGGAAGTGCGGGGAGCCTCCGGCCTGGCCGTCAATGGTGGGCCAGTCGTAGACGGTGACGATGGAGACGGCGGTGCCGCCGGGGAAGCCGGTCATGCGCCGACCAGTTTCGCGAGTTCGGCGGCGGCGATTCCGGCGGTCTTGGCGGCGCCGTCGACTCCGGTGTCGCCGTTGACGATCGCGACGGCGTGGCGGAGGGTCACGGTGTCGCCGGGGGCCATCGGCAGCTCGGTGTCGAAGAACGGCGCGGGGCAGACCGCGGCGAACGGGGTCGAGCGGACGAACCACTTGACGGGCGCGCCGGGGTTGTCCGGGTGGTCGGTGAAGACGAGGGTGGAGGCGGCGTCGACGGAGTCGTGGGCGCCGCGGAAGGCCATCCAGTCGCCGCGCACGCCCATGAGCTCGTCGCCGCCTTCGCCGTCGGCGGTGTAGACGCGCCCTTCGGTGAAGGAGCGGGGCCCGCGCCAGAAGAACCCGCCGTACCCGGCGTTCTCGCGGCCCTCGGTGGTGGGGCTGCCCATGACCACGGTGTCGCCGGTGTCGTTGGTGAACGCGGTGGAGAAGGAGAGGACCCAGGTGTCGTCGGCGAGGACGGCGACGGCGAAGGATCGGGTCTCGGAGAAGAAGTGGCGGCCGTCCTCGGTGATCCAGTCGAGGCGCTCGACGGCCTTGACGCCGTCCGCGTCGGCGGTGAGCTCGGTGAACTCACGGTGGACCATGGCGCCGTCGTTCTTCTCGTCGACGTAGCCGAGGTCGCGGCGGAAGGTGCGCCCGCCCCAGAAGTTCTCGGGGCCCGCGTTCGGCAGCGAGAGGGCGATGCCCTTGTGCCACACGTGGTCGTGGGGCCGGTAGAGGCTCACCTGGTGCCCGGCGAGGTCGCGCAGGGGCTCGAAGTAGGGCCGGGGGGACTCGAACTGGTCGTTGTCGGGTCGGTAGACGTAGCGCAGGATCTCAAGGTCGCCCTTGGTGATCGAGAGGGCGGTGCCGTCGTCGTCGAGTTGCAGCGTCATCGGTGTCTCTCCACTGTGGTTCGTCAGTTCGTCGTCACTTGAGGTCGGCCCAGGGGGTGCCCGAACCGTCCATCCGCTGGTAGAAGGGGGAGGTCGGGTCGATGTCGCCGGCTCGGACGCGCTTGCCGGTGAACGCGGAGGCGTAGATCGCGGCGAGCAGTTCGAGCGTGCGGCGGGCCTCGGCGACGGGGACCGGCGGGGCGGCCCTGCCGTCGAGGGCGTCGGCGATGCGCTTGAACTGGGCGCCGTGGCCGGAGGACTGGCCGCGCGGCTCCCCGGCCCAGGCCTGGTTGACCTCGTCGGCGGCCGAGTCGATCGGGTGGACCGACCAGTTGTCGTCGCCGTACCCGTAGAGGTGGTCGAGCTCGACGGTGGCGGTGTCGAAGTCGAGGCGGATCTGGGAGACCTCGCGGGGGGACAGCAGCGAGTTGGTGATGACCACGGACGCGCCGGATTCGAGGGTGACGATCGCGTGCGAGACGTCCTCGGTGTTGGTCCTGCGGCGGTGCCGGTGCGCGGTGGCGACCACCTCGGACCAGGGCCCGACGATCGACAGCAGCGTGTCGATCTGGTGGATGCCGTGGCCCATGGTGGGGCCGCCGCCCTCGGTCTCCCAGCGCCCGCGCCATTCGACGGCGAAGTACTCCTCGGGCCGGAACCAGAGGGTGTCGCACTTGGCGACGGCGAGGCGCCCGAGGACGCCGGAGGCCATCATGTTGCGGACGCGCTCGGCCGCCGAGCCGAAGCGGTGCTGGGAGATCACGGCGAAGTCGGCGCTGGAGGCGGCCGCGGCCGCGGCGATCCGGTCGAACTCCTCCAGGCTCAGGGCCGGGGGCTTCTCGCAGACGACGCCGACGCCCGCTTCGAGGGCGGCGATGGCGCCGGGGCCGTGGGCCACGGGCGGGGTGCACAGGTCGACGAGGTCGAGCTCCTCGTTCGCGAGCAGCTCCTCGATGGAGGCGTAGCCGCGGTCGAGGCCGAACTTGTCCTTGAACGCGTCGAGGCGGGCGGTGTCGGGGTCGACCGCGGCCACCAGCTCGATGCGGTCGGGGACGTGCTTCCGCAGCTCTTCGGCGTGCAGGTTGGCGATCCCGCCGGTGCCGACGACGGCGAGGCGGTAGGTGGAGGACACAGGGGACTCCTTTGGCACGGAGATTCGGTAAACGTTTTCCAGCGCTGACGACAATACTAGCCGACAGCCGTTTCGACAGTGACCTGGGTCTCCAAAGCCCTGGTCCCCGGCTCGATGCGCCGCTCGCCGGTCACCCGGACGGCGAGGGCCGCGGCGGTGTCGGCGGCCGAGCGCCCCAGGCGCAGTTCGAGGTCCCCGGCCTCCACGGTCCACTGGCCGTCGAGGCCGATGAGCGCGGCGAGGTCGGCGGGGACGGCGAAGCGCGCCCGCGCGGCCTCCCCGGGGGCCAGCTCCAGGCGGGCGAAGCCCACGAGGCGCTGCACGGGGCGCACGGTGGACGCGACGGGGTCGTGGAGGTAGAGCTGCACGACCTCGGTGCCGCGGCGCTCCCCGGTGTTGGCGACGCGCACGGCCACCTCGATGACGCCGTCGGGCGCGACCTCGGCGCCGGAGAGCAGCTCCGGCTCGTCCCAAGCGAACTCGGTGTAGGTCAGGCCGTGGCCGAAGGAGTACCGCGCGGTCGGATCCACCGAGGACACCTCGGAGCGGCGGGCGAGCTGCGGGCCCAGGTAGGTCGCGGGCGGCGAGTCGCGCCGGGCCGGGACGCCGACGGGCAGGCGGCCCTCGGGCTCCGATGCGCCCGTGAGGATGCCGGAGATCGCGGCGGCGCCCTCCTCGCCGGGGAGGAACGCCTGGAGGATCGCGGCGGCCCGCTCGGGGGCGGTGCCGAGCGCGTACGGGCGGCCCGAGACGACCACGACGACCGTGGGCGTGCCGGAGTCGAGGACCGCTTCGAGCAGCTCGCCCTGGCGGCCGGGCAGGGCGTGGTCGGGGGCGTCGCAGCCCTCGCCGGAGGTGCCGCGCCCGAACAGGCTGGAGCGGTCGCCGACGGCCACGATCGCCAGGTCCGCGGCGGCGGCGGCGTTCGCGGCGGCGGCGATCTCGGCGTCCGTGGACTCCCGGACCCAGCCCCCGGCGACGTGCTCGATCACGGCGCCGCGCAGGTCGGCCGCGAGCCGGTCGGCGAGCGTCGCGATCGCCACGCCGGTGTCGACGTCCGGGTACGGCTCGCCGCCCTCGATGTCGTACCGCATGTGGTGGTTGGGGAAGGAGTAGCAGCCCAGGAACGCGGCCCGGTCGTCGGCGACGGGGCCGACGAGCGCCACGCGCGCGGGGGCCGCGGCCAGCGGCAGCGTCCCGTCGTTGGACAGGAGCACCACGGACTTGCGGGCGACCTCGGCGGCCAGCGCGCGGGCCTGGGGCGGGTCGAAGTCGACGGCCCCGGAGGGCGCGGGCAGCTCGTCGAGCAGGCCGAGTTCGATCTTCTGCGCGAGGACGCGCTCGACGGCGCGGTCGAGGGTCTTCTCCTCGACGAGCCCTTCGGCGACGGCGTTGCGCAGGGGCTCGCCGAAGCAGTCGACGCCGGGGAGTTCGACGTCGACGCCCGCGCCGAGGGCCGCGGCGGCGGCGGCGGAGCGGTCGCCGGCGATGCCGTGCAGGGAGTTGAGGAAGTTGACGCCGAAGTAGTCGGCGACGATCGTGCCCTCGAAGCCCCACTCCTCGCGGAGGATGCCGGTGAGGAGGCGGACGTTCGCGTGCGAGGGGACGCCGTCGTTGGCGGCGTAGGAGGGCATGACGGACTTGGCGCGGCCGAGCCGCACGGCCATCTCGAAGGGCGTCAGGTAGGTCTCGGTGAACTGCCTGGGGCCCAGGTAGACCGGGCCGAAGTTGCGGGCGGCGTGGGAGGCGGAGTACCCGGCGAAGTGCTTGACGGTGGCGACGAGCCCGGCGTCCTGGAGGCCGGTGACGTACGCGGTGCCGAGGACGCCGGTGAGGTACGGGTCCTCGCCGATGGTCTCCTCGGTGCGGCCCCAGCGGGAGTCGGCGACGACGTCGAGGACGGGGGCGAGTCCCTGGTGGATGCCGGCCGAGCGCATGGTGTCGCCGATCTGCCGGGCGACGGCGTGGACGAGCGCGGGGTCGAAGGTCGCGCCCCAGGCGAGGGCGGTGGGGAAGATCGTGGCGCCGTAGGCCATGAACCCGGCGAGGCATTCGTCGTGCGCGACGGCGGCGATGCCGAAGCGGCTGGTCTCGCGGACGCGGCGCTGGATCCCGGCGAGGCGGTCGACGCCCTCGGCGGGGTCGAGGCGGGCGGACCCGAAGGGCCGGGTGATCTGGCCGAGCCCGTTGGCGAGGGGGTCGTCGGCGGCGACGGCGCCGCCGGTCTGCTCGCTCTGGTGGGGGGCCATGTCCCCCGCGTCGGCCTCGACGCCGTGCCACAGGCTCGACAGCTGCGCGCACTTCTCTTCGAGGGTCATCCGCTTGACCAGCCCGGCGGCTCGTTCGGCCGTCTCCGCGGGGGTGTCGGTGTCCATGCTGCTCCACTCAAACGGCCCAGCGCGCGCCGTGGCGGCTGGTTCCGGACCGATAGTTTCTGAAACTTTTCTGATCGTTTTCGATACAGGTTCGCACACCATAACATTGATGAAGCCTCAGTTCTAGCGTCAATCTGACGCTTGGATGCGTTTGCCCAGGCCCTTGTTTCAGGTCTTTTCGCCGAAACTTTCGGGCGCGCTCCGGGAGCCGCGTAGCCGCGCTATAGGATGTGCAGCGAACCATTGCGCACTGGACCTGGAGGAGACCCCTTGAGCGAAGCCGAACACGGGCGGATCACCATCCGCGCCATCGCCGACGAGGCCGGCGTCAGCGTGCCGACGGTGTCACGTGTCATCAACGGCCGCTCCGACGTCGCCCCCGAGACCCGCCGACGCGTCGAGGAGCTGCTGAACGAGCGCGGGTACCAGCGCCGCCGCTCGACCCGCACGCCCAGCCGCGCGCGCCTGGTCGACCTGGTCTTCAACGAGCTGGACAGCCCCTGGGCCGTGGAGATCATCCGCGGCGTCGAGGACGCCGCGCACGCCTCGGGGGTCGGCACGGTCGTCTCCGCGGTGCACCGCCGCCGCGCCTCCACCGAGCAGTGGATGGACAACCTCCGCACCCGCGCCTCCGACGGCGTCATCCTGGTGGTCTCGCAGCTCGCGTCCCCGATCCTGGAGCAGCTGCGCCACCTCGGCGTCCCCATGGTGGTCCTGGACCCCTCGGGCGGGCCCACCATGGACGCCCCCGCGATCGGCGCCACCAACTGGGCGGGCGGCCTGGCCGCCACCGAGCACCTGATCTCCCTGGGCCACCGCCGGATCGGGTTCATCCACGGCCCCAAGCAGGTCCTGTGCTCGCGCGCCCGCTTCGACGGCTACCGCGCCGCCCTGGAGGCCGCGGGCATCGAGTTCGACCCGTCCCTGGTCTTCGACGGGGACTTCTCCCACCAGTCCGGCTTCGACGCCGCGAACGGGCTCCTGCGCCTGGACCCCCGCCCGACGGCGATCTTCGCCTCCTCCGACCAGATGGCCTTCGGCGCGTACGAGGCGATCCGCCAGGCGGGCCTGCGCATCCCCGAGCACGTCAGCGTCGTCGGCTTCGACGACCTCCCCGAGTCCCGCTGGACCTCCCCGCCCCTGACCACGATCCGCCAGCCCCTCGCCGAGATGGGCGCCCTCGCGGCCCGCACCGTCCTGGAGATGGCCGCGGGCAACGAGATCGACTCCCCCAGGCTCGAACTCGCCACCGAGCTCGTCGTCCGCGAGTCGACCGCCGCGCTCTAGGCGTTCGGGGCGACCTCGGTGCCCGCGCCGCGCCTGCGGGGCTTCACGGCCTCGCGGACCGCTTCTGGGGCGGTCTCCAGGCCGAGCGGGACGAGGCCCGCGTCGGCGATGAGGGCGAGGTCGTCCTTGGCGGCCTGGCCCTCGCTGGTGAGGTAGTCCCCCAGGAAGATCGAGTTGACGATCTGGAGCGCGGTGGCCTGGTGCGCGCGCAGGTGGACCTCGCGCCCGGCCGCGAGGCGGACCTCCGCGGCGGGGTTCGCCAGGCGGACCATCGCGAGGATGCGCAGGCACCGGCGCGGGTCCAGGTCCCAGGTCGCCTCCATGGGCGTGCCGTCGAAGGGCAGCAGGAAGTTCACCGGGATCGAGTCCACGTCCAGCTCCCGCAGGCCGAGGGCGACCGAGACGAGGTCGGCGTCCGACTCCCCCATCCCTGCGATGAGGCCCGAGCACGGCGACAGGCCCGCGCCGTGGGCGGCGTTGACGGTGTCGACGCGGTCGGCGAACGTGTGCGTCGAGCAGATCTCCGCGTACGTGTCCTCGGAGGTGTTCAGGTTGTGGTTGTACGCGTCGGCGCCGAGGTCGGCGAGGCGCTCGGCCTGGCCGTCCTTGAGCAGGCCCAGGCACGCGCACACCTCGACCCCCGGGGCCGCGTTCTTGACCGCGGCGATGGTCTTGCCGACCCGCTCCACGTCCATGTCGGTCGGGCCGCGCCCGCTCGCCACCAGGCACACCCGCGAGGCCCCGCCCGCGACCCCCGCGGCGGCCGCGTCTGCCGCCTGCTCGGGGCTGAGCCACGTGTACTTGAGGACGTCGGCCTTGGAGCCCAGCCGCTGCGAGCAGTAGTTGCAGTCCTCGGGGCACAGGCCGCTCTTGAGGTTGACGAGGTAGTTCAGCTTGACCGTGTTCCCGAAGTGGCGGAAGCGGAGCCGGGCCGCGGCGGCGACCACGTCCATCAGCTCGGCGTCGCCGCTCGCGAGGACGGCCTCCAGGTCCGCCGCGTCGGGGGCGCGGTCGAGTTCGGCGGCGGTGGCGAGGCGGTCGAGGGCGTCGTGGAGTCCGGTCATGGGCACGATCCTCCCACAGC
This sequence comes from Glycomyces mayteni, assembly GCF_042428885.1. Classification (NCBI taxonomy): domain Bacteria; kingdom Bacillati; phylum Actinomycetota; class Actinomycetes; order Glycomycetales; family Glycomycetaceae; genus Glycomyces; species Glycomyces mayteni. Next base: position 677,611 of record NZ_JBHMBP010000002.1, on the reverse strand, counting down.
CGCGGGGAGGCGATTTTCCGATGGTGCGGGTGGTATCAGGCGGTATGCCCTCGCGACATCACGCTCGGGCCGGAGCGTCGCGATCCGCCTACACTTGCTACAGTGGGTGGTCGGTGCTGCGAAGGACGCGGCGGGCTGGTGGAGATCCCCCTTGCTCGCGTCTCGACTTGTGAACCGCCCGAACCATCCGGAGAGAACCAATCTTGCCGATCGCACCTGGACAACCGGCGTTGATCGCCGTGGCAGTCGCGACCCTCTGGGCCCAGCCCTCCGCCGCCGGGCCCGAGGACCGGCTCGCGCTGGGCGTGCCGTCCGCCATCCGCGAATGGGTCGCCAGGCTCACCAACGACATCCGCGCCAACGGCCTCAAAGGACGCGTGCGGACCCAGTGCCTCCTGGGCACCCGCGTCGACGTCGAGCAGATAGCCGACGGCTGGGCGAAGGTCACCTGCCCCTCGCAGGAGACCTCGGGCTGGGTCCCCCTCGACCAGCTCGCGCACCCGGCCGACGGGGGCGGCGGCGGCACCGAGTACCTCGTGAGCGCCACCGCGACCGCCGTGCGCGACGAGCCCGGGGGCGACGTGTCGATGCCCGGCGTGACCCTCGGGACGCGCCTGCGCGTCGTCGGCGAGGCCTACCGCGGCTGGGTCCCCGTGGCCCTCCCCGGGCCGCGCCAGCCCGGCTGGGTCCCCCAGCGCGACCTCACGCCCGAGCCCGCCGCGGACCTGTCCGCGCCCTCGACCGCCATGGTCGCCGCGGGCCTGGACGCCGTCAAGCTCGCGCAGCAGCTCCTGGAGATCCCCTACCTGCACGGCGGCATCAGCGCCTACGGCATCGACGCCCCCGGCCTGGTGTGGATCGTCTACCGCCAGCTCGGAATCGACGTGCCCCGCTTCGGCGAGGCCCTCATCGAGGCGGGCGAGGCCGTCGCGTTCGAGGACCTGCACCCCGGCGACCTGGTCTTCCTCGACCACGGCGGGGACCCGAAGACCCCGGCGATCATGGCCGAGCGCAGCCAGTCGGACCTGCCCGAGGTGATCTTCTCCTCGCCGGTCTACGGCAAGGTCGTCGCCGAGCCCCTCAAGGACGCCGAGCTCGCGCGCATCGCCGCGTGCCGCAGGCTGCCCGTCAGGGCCTAGCAGAACGACGAGAACGGCCCGCCTCCTTCGGGAGGCGGGCCGTTCGTCCGTCTTGCGCGTCAGACCTTCTCGGCGCCCGCGGTGGCCGGGACGTGCTGCTCGCGCTCGGCCTCCTCGAACAGCTCCTTCCAGGTCCTGCCCTCGCGGCGCAGGAGGATGCCGTTCGTCGCGATGACCGCGATGAGGACGCCCGCGATGACGCCCAGCGACAGCGCGGTCGGGATCTCGGGGATCGCGTCGAGGTGCTCGCCGCCGTTGATGAACGGGAGCTGGTTCTCGTGCAGGCCGTGCAGGATGAGCTTGACGCCGATCCAGCCGAGGATCGCGGCCAGGCCCAGCGAGAGGTACCGCAGCGACTTGAGCAGCGCCGCCAGCAGGAAGTACAGCTGCCGCAGGCCCATGAGCGCGAAGATCGTCGCGGTGAAGACCAGGTACGGCTCCTGCGTCAGGCCGAAGATCGCCGGGATCGAGTCGAGCGCGAACAGGATGTCCGTGGAGCCGATCGCGAGCATCGCCAGCAGCAGCGGGGTCACGAACTTGACGCCGTCGATGCGGGTGGTCAGGCGGCCGCCGTCGTAGTCGGGGGCCACGCGCATGCGCGACTCCGCGAACCGCATGAAGCGGTTCTGCGCCACGCCCTCGTCGTGGTCGTCGTCGCCCTTGAGCTGGCCCCACGCCGTCCAGATGAGGATCGCGCCGAAGATGAGGAAGACCCAGCTGAACTTCTCGATGAGCACCGAGCCGACGGCGATGAACCCGCCGCGCAGGATGATCGAGAGCACGATGCCGACCAGCAGCACCCGCGACTGGAGCTTGTCGGGGACGCGGAACGCCTGGATGATCAGGAGGAAGACGAAGAGGTTGTCCACCGAGAGGGCCAGCTCGGTGAGATAGCCCGCGTAGAACTGCCCGCCGTAAGCCGCGCCCTGCGTGAAGAAGATGAGGGCGCCGAAGAGCAAAGCGGCGCTGACGTAGACGCCGGCCCAAGTGGCCGATTCCTTCGTGGAGAGTTTGTGGGGGTTGCGGACCGCCATCACGAGGTCGAACACGACCACCGACGCCAGTCCTGCCATGGTCAGCGCCCATGCCCAGGCCGGGAGTTCCAATGTGTTGCCTTCCTTGGTCTTTGGAGGGTCACATGGTCTCTCCCGATCCCTCTGGGACCAGCGTCACCGGGGACCGATCGCGGACCCGTGCATTGACGACGACGCTAACAGCGCTGGCGCTGCGGGATACTCCCCACATACCTGATTTTGAACAGACACGCTTATTCTGCCTGCCGAAACCCGACTTGTCATCAGTCGGATTTGTGACTTCTCTCTCGACAGTACGCCTGACCTGCGACGATCGCCGAACCTTGTGGGACGCTCCGCGCATGGTTCTGGAAGTCGCTGAAATCAAGATCACCCCGGGGCAGGAGGACGCCTTCAAGGAGGCGTACCGCGCCGCCCGCGAGTTCGTCAAGGTCTCCCCCGGCCTCCGCTCCATGCGGATGACGCAGGGCGTGGAGAACCCGGGCCGCTTCGTGCTCCTCATCGAGTGGGACTCCGTCGAGGCCCACGAGCAGGGCTTCCGCGAGACCGACCGGTTCCCGAAGTGGCGCGAGGCGATCGGCCCGTTCTTCGCCGAGCCGCCGTTCGTCGAGCATGCCGTCGACATCGACTAGCACCCTCTGCACAACACCGCCTCGGGCCCGCGCATTCCCCGCGGGCCCGCGTCGCGTCAGGCCCCGGCCGCGTCGATCTCCCGCAGCTCCCGCTTGAGGTCGGCGATCTCGTCGCGGTAGGCCGCCGCCAACTCGAAGCGCAGTTCCCTTGCGGCCGTGAGCATCTGCTCGTTCCGCTCGTCGATCTGCTGCACGATTTCGGAGCGGACCTTGCCCGCGCCCTTCGTGTCGGCCTTCTTCCCGCGGACCGGCCGCTCGTCCGCCACGAGCTTGGCGGTCTCGGCCGCGGAGTCGTACAGGTCCTCCATGATATCGCCGATGCGCTTGCGCAGCGGCTGCGGGTCGATCCCGTGCTCCAGGTTGTAGGCCACCTGCTTCTCGCGGCGCCGGTCGGTCTCGTCGAGCGCGGCCTTCATCGAGTCGGTGAGGTTGTCCGCGTACATCAGGACCGTGCCCGAGACGTTGCGGGCCGCGCGCCCGATCGTCTGGATCAGCGAGGTCGCAGAGCGCAGGAAGCCCTCCTTGTCGGCGTCGAGGATCGCCACGAGCGACACCTCCGGCAGGTCGAGGCCCTCCCGGAGGAGGTTGATGCCGACGAGCACGTCGTAGTCGCCGCGGCGCAGCTCCCCCAGCAGCTCGATGCGGCGCAGCGTCTCGACCTCCGAGTGCAGGTACCGGACGCGGATGCCGTTGTCGAGGAAGTAGTCGGTGAGGTCCTCGGCCATCTTCTTGGTGAGGGTGGTCACCAGGACCCGCTCGTCCTTCTTCGCGCGCTCGCGGATCTCGAACATGAGGTCGTCGATCTGGCCCTTCGTGGGCCGCACCTCCACGTGCGGGTCGACCAGGCCCGTGGGCCGGATGACCTGCTCCACGAACTCGCCCTTGGTCTGCTCCATCTCCCACTTGCCGGGCGTGGCCGACAGGTACACCGACTGGCCGACGCGCTCGCGGAACTCGTCGAATCGCAGCGGCCGGTTGTCCTGCGCGCTGGGGAGGCGGAAGCCGTGCTCGACCAGGTTGCGCTTGCGGGACGCGTCGCCCTCGCTCATCGCGCCGATCTGCGGGACGGTCTGGTGCGACTCGTCCACGATCGTGACGAAGTCCGAGGGGAAGTAGTCCAGGAGCGTGTGCGGCGGCGTGCCCGCGGCGCGGCCGTCGATGTGCCGCGAGTAGTTCTCGATGCCGTTGCAGGTGCCGGTCTGCTTCATGTTCTCCAGGTCGAACACGGTGCGCATCCGCAGCCGCTGGGCCTCCAGGAGCTTCCCCTGGGACTCCAGCTCCGCGAGGCGCTCTTCGAGCTCGACCTCGATGTCGCCGATGGCGCGCTTGAGCCGGGCGTCGCCGGTGGCGTAGTGCGAGCCGGGGAAGATGAGGACCCGGTCGACCTCGCGGACCGCCTCGCCGGTGATCGGGTGCAGGTAGTACAGCCGGTCGATCTCGTCGCCAAACATCTCGATGCGGATCGCCAGCTCCTCGTAGGCCGGGATGATCTCGATCGTGTCGCCGCGGACCCGGAAGGTGCCGCGGGTGAAGGCGATGTCGTTGCGGGCGTACTGGACGTCCACCAGGCGGCGCAGCAGCTTGTCGCGTTCCCACTCCTGGCCGACGGCGACCTCGGTGGCCTGTTCGAGGTACTCGGCGGGCGTGGCGAGGCCGTAGATGGCCGAGACCGTGGCGACCACGACGACGTCGCGGCGGGTGAGCAGCGAGTACGTAGCGCGGTGGCGCAGCCGCTCGACCTCCTCGTTGATCGAGGCGTCCTTCTCGATGTAGGTGTCGGTCTGGGCGACGTACGCCTCGGGCTGGTAGTAGTCGTAGTAGGAGACGTAGTACTCGACGGCGTTGTTCGGCAGGAGCTCGCGGAGCTCCTTCGCCAGCTGCGCGGCGAGGGTCTTGTTGTGGACCATCACCAGGGCCGGCCGCTGGAGCCGCTCGATCAGCCACGCGGACGTGGCGGACTTGCCGGTGCCGGTGGCGCCGAGCAGCACGGTGTCGCGCTCGCCGCTGCTGACCCTGTCGGTGAGCTGCGCGATCGCGGTCGGCTGGTCGCCGGAGGGCCGGTACTCGCTGACCACCTCGAAGCGCCCGTCGGCGCGCGGAATATCGAAAGCCACGGCCCAACGGTAACCCCGGGGTCCGACACTCCTCGCTCCCGCCGGTGACTTTTCGGGCACTGGATCGTTGGTCCCTGCGTGAGCTCCACTACCTCGATTCCGTTCAAGTCGGCCCTGCTGTGGGTCGTCGCCATCATCACGGCGGTCGCCATCGCCGGCTGGTTCGCCGTCTCGTGCAGTCCGGGCAACTCGCAGGCCGAGCGCCCGGTCAGCGAGGACGAGGCCGCGCTGCTGGCCTCGATGCGCCAGAAGAACCACGAAGCCGAGCCCGTCGCGCTGCGGATGAGCCTGCCGGTCGACGGCGAGACGCTCACCGTCGACGGGTACATGGACTGGCAGGTCCCGATGGTGTACGCGCGCGTCCCGGCCGCCGACGGCGCGTACACGCTGGTGCAGGCCGTGCCGGGGCTGATGGCCTCGCGGGCCGACGACGAGGCCGCGTTCACCGCGGCCGCGGTGCCGCAGGACGGCTGGACGACCCGGGCGATGCTCTCGGGCGCCGGCTCGCAGCTGGAGACGACCCTCGACATCCTGGTGTCCTCGCTGTTCACGCTGACGGCGGCGGACGCCGACGACCCGGCCGAGCTGTCCGAGGAGGCGACGTGGCGCGAAGAGGGGATCATCGACGGCGAGCCCGTGGACTCGTTCCGGGCGCCCATCATGGTCGAGACCGGTGAACCGGCGGCGGGCGAGACCGCCGCGGCGGCCCCGGAGGCGCTGTACTCGATCGACGGCGAGGGCGTGCTGCGCCGGTTCCAGGTGAACACGGGCGCCGAGAGCCTGTCGGCGGTGGACTTCCTGCGCGACGTCGAGTTCGACGCGGCCGGGCTCGACCCGATCGACCTGCTGGGCGGCCCGGCGATCGCGCCCGCGGCGGTGGACGAGGACCTGGCCGAGGCGGTCAGCGAGGTCCGGTACGAGAACTGGGAGCAGTCCTCCGAGGTCGAGCTGTCGGTGCCGGTGGCCGACGGGCAGGTCGCGACCGGGTTCGGGTCGGTCGACTGGCGCACGATGACGGCGTACCTGCATCTGGAGGACGCGAGCGGGCAGCGGCTCATGCTGGCGCGCCCGGGCGGGTTCGCGACGCTCGCGGTCGAGGACGGCGAACTGCCGGACACGCCGCCGACGGAGGGCTGGGAGGTCCACAAGCTGTCGGACGAGGACGTCGCCGACAGCTTCGGACCGGTCGAGTCGCTGGTGTACCGGCTGCTGGAGATGGCCGCAGAGGAGCCCGACGACGAGGCGGAGATGGCCGAGGAGGCCAGGCTGCTGCGCACCGACGGCACCGAGGACGAGCCGGTGTACGTGGTCGAGTTCCCGGTCAACGGGGACGCGGAAGCGGAGCCCGGCCGGTCGGCGTACCGGTACCACGTGGCCGACGACCGCCTGACCGAGGTGGAGATGATGACGTACTACGGCGTCGCAAGCGCGGCCGTGGCGTACGAGGACTACCCGATGGTCGCGGTCCCGTGGGGGGTCGAGGACCAGATCGGCTGAGCCGCAAGGCGGCAACGGGCCCGGCCGAGCGGCCGGGCCCGTTGCCGCGCCTCAGTCGTCGAGCCGCTTGAGGGTCGAGGAGAGCTGAACGCGCGCGTCGGCGGGCAGCTCGGGGTTCTCGATCCACTCGCACAGCAGGTCGTAGGCGGCGCGCACGCGGAGCATGACGAGCTTCGCGGCGGCGACGATCCGCCAGTACCAGGGGGTCGTGGTGGCGAGGACGATCCGCCACAGGGCCTCGACGGCGGCCTCGCGGTCCATGAGGGCCCACTCGTTCGCGGCGAGGATGCGGACGCCGAAGCCGACGGCCGCGTCGGTGGCGATGACCTGGAAGGCCGTCTCGGCGTCGCGCGGGGCGAGCGGCTTGAGCGCGGTGGCGGCCTTGAGGCGGCACTCGGCGTCCACCTCGGCGGCGGTCGCGATGGCGAGGACGGCGCGGCGGCGCACGGACCGGTCGGTGATCCACTGGGCCGCTTCGAGTCTCCTGAACGCGTTGTTCGAGCCGTCGCGGGCGAACAGGTCGAGCGCTTCGAGGGCGGCCTCGGGGTCGCAGCGGCAGTAGGCCGTGAGCATGGCGAAGCGGTGGTCCTCGTCGAGGTAGCGGTCCTGGACGGTGTTGCGGAGGGTCCACCGGGTGGTGTCGGTGGCGGCGCGGCCGTGGGCGAGGTCGTGGACCGCGCGGGCCCGGTCCTCGGCGGGGCGGTGCGGGTCGCGGACGGCGCTGCGCGCTTCGCGCTGCACGTCCTTCGGGTCCCGGATCTGGGTGTCGACGTGCCCGCAGTCTGGGCGGGCGTGGCGCCGCAGGAGCGCGTCGAGCGGCGGTATGCGCCGCCTCGTGCGGATTGCGAGAACTATGTGGACTGTCAGAGTCGCGATGAGCAAGGTCGTGCCGAAGACCGTGAGCGGGAAGGGTGTCAGCATTGTCCCGAAGTGACTTTCGTTGCTCGTACAAGCGGATGCCGGTGGCACCTGGGACGCTGAGCGACCGAATGCGCACCGATTGGTGATCGACGTCGTCGGACGGAATCGAATCCGAGTCGAACGCGACTCGTCATCGTATCAGCATCGGCGGCCGCGTGCGCATACGCGAGCGGGCCCGCGGTGGAACCGCGGGCCCGGATTTGTCGTGTTTGGACGATCAGCAGAGCGGCGCGTGCCAGCCGTGCTCCTCGGCCCAGCGGTTGGCGCGGGGCCAGCCCTCGCGGTCGAACCAGGGCTCCTTGGCCTCGGCGTAGCCGGTGGCCGAGTCGGCCTTGGCCGCGAGCACGCCCTTGGCCTGCGCGTAGTCGGCGCGGGCCTGCGGGTCGGCGCGGAGCCAGTCGCGGAACAGCAGCGCGAACCGCTGGCCGGGCGTGTCGATCGACCTGAAGTGGATGTGGGACACGTTCCCGGGGTCGGCGTAGCCGTAGAAGCGCTTCTCCCACATGGCGATGTCCGGGAACTCGGGCTTGGGCGAGTCGAACGCGACCGCGCCGTAGAACCCGGCGTCGCCGAGCGCGTCGGCGAAGGCGTCCACGACGTGCAGGGACACGACGGTCACCTGGATGTCGATGACGTCCTTCGCGGGCAGTCCCGCGACGGCGGTCGAGCCGACGTGGTCGATGCGGACGGCGCTGGGGCCCATGACGCGGCGCAGCCGCGCGGCCAGGTGCTCGAAGCGGCGGTACCAGGCCGGGTCCGACTCCACGAACTGGAGCTTCTCGGGCCGGCGCTCGGCGTGGCCGTGGCGCAGGTTCTCCGCGAACGGCTTGATGCGCTCGTCCCACAGCAGGGCCACGCGCCGTTCGAGCTCGTGGACGTCGTCGCCGTTGTTGAGGACGACGTCGCAGACCTCGCGGCGGTCGGCGTCCGACGCCTGGGCGTCGATCCTTCGGAGGGCGTCGGCGCGGTCGAGGCCGCGCGCGGCGAGCCGTTCGAGCCGGAGCTCTCGCGGCGCTTCCACGTCGATGTTGAGGTGGAAGCCGGGCGCCTGGCCGGTCTCGGCCAGGAGCGGGATGTCTTGGACGACGATGGCGTCGTCGGGCAGGGATTCGGTGATCTCGCGGGCCCGGGCGCGGACGCGCGGGTGGACGATCGCTTCGAGTTCGGCCCGCGCGGGCGCGGACTGGAAGACGATCTGGGCGAGTTTCGCGCGGTCGAGCGCGCCCTCCGGGGTCAGGACCTCGGGGCCGAAGCGTGAGACCACCGCGGCGAGGCCCTCCGTGTCGGGGGCGACGACTTCGCGGGAGAGGGCGTCGGCGTCGATGACGCTCGCCCCGAGCTCTGCGAGCTGCTTCGCGACCGTGCTCTTACCGGCTCCGATGCCACCGGTCAATGCGACTTTAAGCACAGATAAAACACTACCCGCCCCAGGCGAACGGCCTGGGACGGGCAGTGGTCTGTCAGTTGAAAGAGTGACAGCTGCTAGTTGCCGGCGAGCTTCTCGCGGAGAGCCGCGAGCGCCTCGTCGGTGGCCAGCGTGCCCTGGGGCTCCGCGGGGGCCGACTTCTTCTCGGAAGTGGCCTTCTTGGCGCCCTTGTCACCCTTCGGGGCGGCTTCGCCCTCGGCGGGCTTGGCCGGAGCCTCGGTGATGACGCGCTCGGCGATCTGCTTGCCGTGCTCCTCCCAGCGGGTGCGGGCCTCGGCGTACTGCCGCTCCCACTCCTCGCGGGCCTCGTCGAAGCCCTCCATCCACTCGCCGGTCTCCGAGTCGAAGCCCTCCGGGTAGATGTAGTTGCCCTGGTCGTCGTACTGCGCGGCCATGCCGTACAGCGTCGGGTCGAACTGCTCCTCGTTCTCGACGTAGGCCTCGTTGGCCTGCTTGAGCGAGAGCGAGATCCGGCGGCGGTCCAGGTCGATGTCGATGACCTTGACCATGGCGTCGGAGCCGACCTTGACGACCTGCTCGGGCACCTCCACGTGGCGCTCGGCCAGCTCGGAGATGTGCACGAGGCCCTCGATGCCGTCCTCGACGCGGACGAACGCGCCGAACGGGACGAGCTTGGTGACCTTGCCGGGCACGATCTGGCCGATGGCGTGGGTGCGCGCGAACTGGCGCCACGGGTCTTCCTGGGTCGCCTTCAGCGACAGGGAGACGCGCTCGCGGTCCAGGTCCACTTCCAGGACCTCGACCTCGACCGGCTGACCGACCTCGACGACCTCGGAAGGGTGGTCGATGTGCTTCCAGGACAGCTCGGAGACGTGAACCAGGCCGTCGACCCCGCCGAGGTCGACGAAGGCGCCGAAGTTGACGATCGAGGAGACCGTGCCCTTGCGGACCTGGCCCTTCGCGAGCTGGTGCAGGAACTCGGTGCGGACCTCGGACTGGGTCTGCTCCAGCCAGGCGCGGCGCGACAGGACCACGTTGTTGCGGTTCTTGTCGAGCTCGATGATCTTGGCTTCGAGTTCGCGGCCCACGTACGGCTGGAGGTCGCGCACGCGGCGCATCTCGACCAGCGACGCGGGGAGGAAGCCCCGGAGGCCGATGTCGAGGATGAGACCGCCCTTGACCACTTCGATGACCGAGCCGCGGACGACGCCGTCCTCTTCCTTGATCTTCTCGATGGTTCCCCACGCACGCTCGTACTGAGCGCGCTTCTTCGAGAGGATCAGACGGCCTTCCTTGTCCTCCTTCTGGAGGACGAGGGCCTCGACGTGGTCGCCCACAGAGACGACGTCTTCAGGGTCGACGTCGTGCTTGATCGACAGCTCGCGCGAGGGGATGACGCCCTCGGTCTTGTAGCCGATGTCGAGCAGGACTTCATCCCGGTCGACCTTGACGACGGTACCTTCGACGATATCGCCGTCGTTGAAGTATTTGATGGTCGCGTCGATCGCGGCGAGGAGTTCCTCGTCCGAGAACGTTTCTTCGACCGTGGTGCTGTTCTCAGCGTTGCTCGAGGTGGCCTCGATGCTGCTCGTCATGTGGGCTGGTGCTCCGGATACGTATCATTCGTGGGCTCGCGCACGCACCCTGGCCGGACGCGCGCACTCGCGGTTCAATCCCGGGCCGCCCTTGCCGCCGGCGGCGTCCTGCTCCATTCTGAGGACGCGGACAAGCCCAGGCCCGTCCAGGTTACCGTGCGCGATAACGCCGCGCCAGTCCGGGCCGGGTGCCGGTGTCGATCGACACCGCTAATGGGCAGCGGCTTCCCATGAATCGCCGAAGCCCGCGGCCACGGTCAAGGGCACCGCGAGCGTTGCGGCGTTGGACATCTGCTCCCGCACGAGCGACTCCAACCGCTCCGCCTCGCCGGGTGCGACCTCGCACACGAGCTCGTCGTGGACCTGGAGGATGACCCGCGAGTCGAGCTTCGCCTCGCGCAGGGCGCGGTCGACGCCGAGCATCGCGGTCTTCATGATGTCGGCCGCCGAGCCCTGGATCGGCGCGTTCAGGGCCGCGCGCTCGGCGATCTCGCGGAGCTGGCGGTTGTCGGAGGTGAGGTCCGGGAAGTAGCGGCGGCGGCCCATGATCGTCTCGGTGTACCCGGTCTTGCGGGCCTCCTCGACGACGTTGTGCAGGTAGTCGCGGACCTTCCCGAAGCGCGCGAAGTAGTCGTCGGAGAGCTGCTGGGCCTCGGCGTTCTCGATGCCGAGCTGCTGGCTCAGGCCGTACGTGGACAGGCCGTACGCGAGGCCGTAGGACATGGCCTTGATCTTGCGGCGGTGCTCGGCCGAGACCTCGCCGAGGCCCACGCCGAAGACCTTCGCGGCGACCGCGGAGTGGATGTCCTCCCCCGCGATGAAGGCGTCGATCAAGCCCTCGTCGCCGGTGAGGCTCGCCATGATCCGCATCTCGATCTGGCTGTAGTCGATGGTCATGAGCGACTCGAAGCCCTCGGAGACCACGAACCCGGCGCGGATCGCGCGCCCGGCCTCGGAGCGGACCGGGATGTTCTGGAGGTTCGGGTCGGCGGAGGACAGGCGCCCGGTGGCGGCGACGGTCTGGTGGAACGTGGTGTGGATGCGCCCGTCGGTCTGGATCGTGGCGCGCAGCGTGGCGACGATCTGCTTGAGCTTCTCCACGTCGCGGAAGCGCAGCAGCTGCTCCAGGAGCGGGTGCCCGGTCTTGACCAGGAGCTGCTGGAGCGCCTCGGCGTTCGTGGTGTACCCGGTCTTGGTGCGCTTGGTCTTCGGCATCTTCAGCTCCTCGAAGAGGATCTCCTGGAGCTGCTTGGGCGAGCCGACGTTGAAGGGGCGCCCGACGATCTCGTGGGCGCGGTCGGTGGCGTCCTTCGACTGCGCGGCGAACCCGGACTCGATGTCCGCGAAGTGGCCCTCGTCGGCGGCGATCCCGGTGATCTCCATGCGCGCGAGCACGCCGATGATCGGGAACTCCAGGTCGTCGGCGAGCGCGGCCTGGTGGCGCTGCTCCAGGCGCTGCGCCTGCTCGGCGGCGAGATCGGCGACGACCGCGGCGGCGTCGCAGTCGGCCTGCACGCGCGCGGTGTCGTCGTCCGCGGCCTCGCCCGCGAGCGCGGCGTCGCTGAACAGGGCGCCGTCGTCGGAAGCCGCCTGGGCGGTCTCCAGTTCGCGGCCGAGGTACTGCATGGCGAGGTCGCCGAGCGCGTAGGAGCGCTGCTCGGGCTTGAGGAGGTACGCGGCGATCATGGTGTCGGCCTTGAGCCCGGCGGGCTCGGGCCAGCCCGCGGCGTCGGCGCCCCACAGGAACGCCTTCGCGTCGTGGACGAGCTTCGGCCTGCTCGCGTCGGCGAGCCACTCGGTCCAGGACCGCTCGTCCTCGGCGTCGAGCTGCGAGGGCTCGAACCACAGGGCCTTGCCGTCCTGGGCCAGCGCGATCGTGTCGAAGGACCCGGCGCCGGAGGCGAACGTGCCGGTGAAGGCCACGCCGACGTCGCCGGTGCGCTCGCCGAGCCAGGCGGCGAGTCCGCCGGGGACGAGCGCGGCGGCCTCGACGCGGGCGGTCTCGGCGACGGGGGCGGCGGCGGCGCCGACGGCCTTGTCGGCGAGGTTGGCGTTGAGGCGCTCGCCGAGGGCGCGGAACTGGAGGGCGTCGAAGAGGGCGTTGGTCTCGGCGACGTCCCAGCCGGCCCATTCGAGGTCGGGGACGGCCTTGTCGAGCTCGACGTCGGTGACGAGGAGGTTGAGGCGGTGGTTGCGCATGACGTCGTCGAGGTGGTCGCGCAGGCTCTGCCCGGCCTTGCCGGTGATCTCGTCGGCCTTGGCGATGAGGCCGTCGAGGGAGCCGTACTTGGCGATCCACTTGGCGGCGGTCTTGGGGCCGACGCCGGGGATGCCGGGGAGGTTGTCGGCCTTCTCGCCGACGAGCGCGGCGAGGTCGCGGTAGCGGGCGGGGGTGACGCCGTACTTCTCCTCGACGGCCTCGGGCGTGTACCGGGCGAGTTCGGTGACGCCCTTGACCGGGTAGAGGAGGGTCGTGTGCTCGTTGACGAGCTGGATGGCGTCGCGGTCGCCCGAGGAGATGAGCGTGGCGAGCCCGGCGGCCTCGCCTTGGGCGGCGAGGGTGGCGATGATGTCGTCTGCCTCGAAGGTGTCCTTGGTGAGCCAGGCGATGCCGAAGGCGTCGAGGAGCTGCTTGATGATGGGGATCTGGCTCTTGAACTCCTCGGGGGTCTCGCCGCGGCCGTCCTTGTAGGCGGCGTACTCGTCGGTGCGGAACGAGTGGCGGGAGACGTCGAAGGCGACCGCGACGTGCGTGGGGGCCTCGGCCTTGAGCAGGTTGATGAGCATCGAGGCGAAGCCGTAGACGGCGTTGGTCACCTGCCCGTCGTCGGTCGCGAACTTCTCCGCGGGCAGGGCGAAGAAGGCGCGGTAGGCCATCGAATGGCCGTCGATCAGGAGCAGGCGGTTTTGCGATGCGGTCACGCCCCCGAGCCTATCGAGTGGGTCCGACAGGATCGGGGCAAGTCCGCGACGGCGTGGCCGCGGGACGCCGAAGGCCCGCGATCCGGCGGATCGCGGGCCCTGGGAACTCGAGTCGCCTACTCGGCTTCCTGGGCTTCCTTCTGCTCTGCTTCGGCGATGACGCGCTCGGCGACGGCGCGCATGGACAGGCGGTGGTCCATGGCGGCGCGCTGGATCCAGCGGAACGCGTCGGGCTCGGGCATGCCGTACTGGGTCATGAGGAGGCCCTTGGCGCGGTCGACGAGCTTGCGGACCTCCAGGCGCTCGGTGAGGTTCTCGACCTCTTTCTCCAGGGCGGTCATCTCGGCGAAGCGGGTGAGGGACAGCTCGATCGCGGGGACCAGGTCGGACTTCTGGAAGGGCTTGACCAGGTAGGCCATGGCACCGGCGGAGGTGGCCCGGCTGATGAGGTCGCGCTGGGAGAAGGCGGTGAGGATCACGACCGGCGCGATGCGCGCGGACACGATCTTCTCGGCGGCCTGGAGACCGTCCATGATCGGCATCTGGATGTCGCAGATGACCAGGTCGGGCAGGTGCTCCTGGGCGAGGCGCACGGCGGCTTCGCCGTCGGCGGCCTCGGCTACGACCTCATAGCCCTCCTCGGTGAGCATCTCGGCCAGGTCGAGGCGGATGAGCCCCTCGTCTTCGGCGATGAGCACGCGCTTGCGCGGCTCCTCGGCGGCCTTGCTCGTCATGCGGGTCCGTACCTTTCATGCGCGTCTGGACGGTGGGTCGTGCGGGAATCGCGGCACGTCCGGACGCTAGCTTAGCCGCCGCGTGTTACGTCCGCACGTTCCTATGGCGAGCGTTTCGGACGACAGGGCCGAAACGTGAGGCGCGCTACCCCTCACCGGTGCCGCCGGAGTTCGCCGTGAGCGCGTCGAGCAACGGGATCTCGGCGAGCTGCTCGGCGGTCAGCCGGTCTTTGTGGAGCCCGTGGGGGCGGCGGGTGCGCGGGCAGCGGATGACCGCGGTCGGGGTGACGACGAGGTCCACGCGAAAGTCGTGCGGCTCCTCGGGGATCGGCCCGTCGAGCACCTGGAGGTCGTGGACGGTGGTGGCGATGACGGTGCGGTCGTCGATGAGCCCGGCCTCGGTGAGCATCCCGTACTCGATGTCGGCGTACCCGCGGCCCTTGCCGATCCGGGCGCCCTCGCGGTTGACGGCGACCGACCCGGAGACGACCAGGTCGAGCCGCTGCATGGCCTCGACGCCGACGAGGAGGCTGTGGGCCTCGGCGGCGTCGCGGGTGGCGGCCTCGTCGGGCGTGTAGCTGGGCAGCAGCGAGTTCAGCAGGTAGAACGGCTGGTCGAGCGCGAGTTTCGGGACGGCCATGTACGTGGCCTTGGACGCGCCGAGGGCCAGCGCGCGCACCTGGTGCTGGGCGCGGTCGGGGTTGACCTTGACGGCGTTGGCGCCGCGCCACTGGTCGGTCGCGGCGAGCCGCTCGGCGGCCTCGCGGGCGCCGGCGAAGCGGGGTATGCGCCCGTGCGCGTCCCCGTCGGCGGCGCCGTGGCGCTCCAGGAGCGACCACACGCGGTGTCGGATCTCATCCTTCGCTTGCGCCGACGACATTCCGGTCTCCTCAACGCCCAGGGGTGAACTCCTCCAGGCTCCCACACCTCCACTGTGCCCGTCATCCTCCGGGGCCGGGAAAACCGGGTTGCCGCCGGGGCCGGGCGGTGCGAGGCTCTGCCCATGCAGATGCACGAGGGCCAGCTTTTCGTTCCCGTTGCCGCAGTTCAGGAGCTGATCGACGCCCAGTTCCCGCGGTGGCGGGGCCTGCCGGTGTCCCCGGTGTCCTCGCCGGGGACCGTCAACGCGATCTTCCGCGTCGGCGACGGTCTGACGGCCCGGTTCCCGCTCCAGGCGGCCGAGCCCGCGGCGGCGCGGCTGGTGCTCGAAGCGGAGGCCGAGGCGGCCCGGGAGCTGCTGGGCCGCACGGGCTTCCCGACGCCGAAGCCGCTGGCGATCGGCGCGCCGGGCGCGGGGTACCCGATGCCGTGGTCGGTGCAGACGTGGCTGCCCGGGGACACCGCGCAGGACGATCCCGGTGCGTCCCACGGGCTCGCGGCGGACCTCGCGGCGTTCGTGCGGGACGTGCGGGCGATACCGGTGCGGGGCCGCAGGTTCGCCGGGGGCGGGCGCGGGGGCGCGATCGCGGTCCACGAGGCGTGGATGGAGACGTGCTTCCGCGAGAGCGAGG
This sequence comes from Glycomyces mayteni, assembly GCF_042428885.1. NCBI lineage: Bacteria > Bacillati > Actinomycetota > Actinomycetes > Glycomycetales > Glycomycetaceae > Glycomyces > Glycomyces mayteni. Next base: position 662,125 of record NZ_JBHMBP010000002.1, on the reverse strand, counting down.
GGCTGCTCGACGTGGCGCTCATGCGGCGCCTGTGGGCCGGGATGCGGGACCTGCCGCGCGGTTCGGCGCCCGACGCCATGTGCCACGGCGACCTCATCCCCGGCAACGTGCTGCTGCGCGAGGGGCGGCTGGCGGGCGTGCTCGACGTGGGCGGCCTGGGGCCGGCCGATCCGGCGCTGGACCTCATGGCGGCGTGGCACCTGCTCGACGCGGGGCCGCGCCGGGCGTTCCGCGAGGCGCTCGGCGCCGACGACGCCGAGTGGGCGCGGGGCCGGGCGTGGGCGTTCGTGCAGGCCATGGGCGCGGCCTGGTACTACGTCGAGTCGAATCCGCCGATGGCGCGCTGGGCCACGCGGACGCTGTCGCGCGTCGCCGCCGACCTCCTCGATTGACAGGTACCTGTCAACGAGTGCTAGCCTTGCGCGCGTGGAGGAACTCACCCCGCGCGCGCTCGCGGCGTCCGAGCTGATCGTCGCCGTGTTCCGCGCCAACGGCGCGCTCATCGCCGCCGGGGACGACCTGGCGCGGCCCGCGGGGCTCACCAGCGCGCGCTGGCAGGTCCTCGGCGTCGTCGACACGGAGGCGCGCACCGTCGCCGACGTGGCGCGACTCATGGGGCTGCGGCGGCAGAGCGTCCAGCAGACGGCCGACGCGCTCGTGCGCGAGGGCCTCGCCGAGTACCGCGACAACCCGCGCCACCGCCGCGCGAAGCTCATCGCCCCCACGCCCGCGGGCCTGCGCGCCCTCGCCGAGGTCGAGCGCCGCCACGCCGCGTGGGCCGACGCGCTCGCCGCGCGCCTCGACCCCGCCGCGGTCGACGCCGCCCGCGTCCTTCTCGACACCCTCAGCGCCGCAATCGAACAGGAGACCCCGCATGACCGGTGAGACCACGATCCCGCTGCTCCCCTGCCGGTCGATCGACGAGACCGCCGACTTCTACCGGATGCTCGGCTTCACCGAGACGCTCCACCAGACCCGGCCCAACCCGTACACGGTGGTCGTCAAGGACGACATCCAGCTCCACTTCTTCGGCGTCGACGACCTCGACCCGGAGAACACCTACGGCACCTGCATCGTCATCGTCCCCGACACCGGCGCGCTCTTCGACCGGTTCGCGGAGGGCATGCGCGCCGAGCACGGCAAGCTCCTCGTCTCCGGCATCCCCCGCGTCACCCGCCCCCGCAAGCGCGCCAACACCGGCAACCGCGCGGGCTTCTCCCTGGTCGACCCCGGCGGCAACGTCATCCGCTTCTTCCCCGCCGACGAGGACGCCGAGCGGGCTACCAAGCCCACGAGCAAGCTCGGCCGCACCCTCGTCACCGCGATCGTCCTCGGCGACGCCAAGGGCGACGGCCCCCAGGCCGCCAAGATCCTCGACGCGACCCTCGCCAAGGCCGGCCCCGACACCCCCGCCACCGAGCTCGCCGAGGCCCTCGCCTACCGCGCCGAACTCGCCGTCCGCCTCTCCGACCACCCCCGCGCCCGCGACCTCCTCGACCGCCTCGACGCCCTCCCCCTCACCCCCGCCGACCGCACCGCCCTCACCCCCACCCTCACCGCCGCCGCCGACCTCCGCACCCAACTCACCTGACCCTCCGGGTATCATTTGCACCGGCCCCGCCCCACAGGCGAGACCCCGGCCCGGTATTCCAACTGGCAGAGAAGACGGATTCAAAACCCGTACAGTGTGGGTTCGAATCCCACCCGGGCTACCACGCACTGCCCCGGCTCACGGGACCAAGACCGCCGACGACCAGCAGCAATGCTGGCGTCCGGCGGTTTTTCACTTTCCACCTGCCGATGGGACGCTTGGACCCGTGTTAGGATACGGGACGTGGCGTATTCTAATGATCGGGTTCGGGCTCCGGGGCGGCCTCGGGATGGGGTTCGGGAGGCCGAGATCCTGCGGGTGGTGCTCGCCTTGGTGGGTGAGGCGGGCGTTGATGGAGTGACGTTCGAGGAGGTCGCGAGGCGGGCGCAGGCGTCGAAGAAGACGTTGTACCGCAGGTGGGCGACGAAGCAGGAGATGGTGGTCGCCGCGATCAAGGCCGGGCCCGCGGCGGGGAGCAAGCCGGAGGCGGTGGACACCGGGTCGCTGCGGGGGGACGTGCTCGCGCTCCTGGAGCGGCTGGAGGCGACGATGGAGGCGGGTTCCGATGTGAGCCTCATGATCTTGCAAGCGGGCCTTCGCGATCCGGAGCTGTGCCAGTACATCGAGGACACCGCGGGGCCGACCGGGGCGCGGCTCACCGACGCGGTGCTGCGCGGCGCGATCGAGCGCGGGGAGCTTCCCGCGACGGCCGATCCGTTCGCGTACGAGGAGGTCGGGGCCGCGGCGCTCGTCCTCCGCAAGCTCAACGGCCTCACCACGGACGCGGCGTACCGCGAGGCGCTCGCCGACGCCGTGCTCATCCCCGCGCTGCGCAGCGGCGTGGCCGCGGGGCAGCACGGCATCTTCTCCGGCCGGCCGACGCCGGCCGCCGAACGAAAGGACCAGTGATGACTGCGATCCCGGGCTTCGCCTACGACCGCATCCCCGGCGCCGAGGGCGTCGAACTCAACGTCGCGCACGCGGGCGAGGGCCCGCCCGTGGTGCTGCTGCACGGCTTCCCGCAGACCCACGTGATGTGGAGCGCCGTCGCCCGCGACCTCGCCCGCGACCACACCGTGATCGCCCCGGACCTGCGCGGGTACGGCGGCAGCGACAAGCCCGAGGAGACCTCCCCGGAGACGTACGCCAAGCGCACGATGGCGAACGACGTCGTCGCGGTCGCCGCCCGGCTCGGCCACGAGCGGTTCGCCCTCGTCGGCCACGACCGGGGCGCGCTCGTCGCCGTCCGCGCGGGGCTCGACCACCCCGGGACGGTCTCGCATGTGGGCATCCTCGACGTGCTCCCGACCCTGGACACCTGGGACGTGCTGCACGGCGCCGACGCGAAGGTCGCCTGGCACCTCTACCTCATGGCGCAGCCCAAGGGCCTGCCCGAGAAGATGATCGCCGCCGTCGCCGAGGAGTTCTTCGCCTCGTTCCTCGACGCGTGGGACCCGGCCGGGACCACGTTCTCGGCCGAGCTGCGCGAGCACTACCTCCGAGCGTCGGCGCAAGCGGTGCCGTCGATCGTCGCCGACTACCGCGCCAGCGCGGGGATCGACCTCGACATGGACCGCGCCGACCGCGCGAAGGGCCGCACGCTCGCCATGCCGGTCGCCGCGATCTCCCAGGACTGGGGGAGCCTGCTCGGCTTCGACCCCGAGAAGATCTGGGCCGCATGGGCTCCCGACTTCACCTACGAGCCGGTCGAGGCGGGCCACTTCATGGCCGAGGAGGACCCCGGCCGCATCGCCGCGTTCGTGCGGGGCCTGCTGGGGCGGTAGCGGGGACGGAATGCGAGGAATAGACAGTTCCTCGCGTTTTCCGGCGTTACGATCAGGCTGATTGGCGGCCTGCGGGGGCTCCGCCGAGCTTCGCGACCGCCTCCTGGTCGAACGGAGGCACGACGATGGCGCAGCAGAACAGAGCGGCATGGGCGGCGGGAGGCACGACGCTCGCGGCGTGCCTGATGATCATGGTCGGCGTGTGGCAGGTCCTCATGGGCCTGGCGGCGATCGCCGAGGACGAGATCTTCGTGACGACGCCGAACTACCTGCTCCAGCTCGACCTCACCGGCTGGGGCTGGACGCATCTCATCATCGGCGCGCTCGCGGCCGTGACGGGCATGTTCATCTTCTCCGGGCGCGCGTGGGCCCGCTGGCTCGGCATCATGCTCGCGGTCCTGTCGGCGACCGCGCAGTTCTTCTGGATGCCCTACCAGCCGCTGTGGGCGATCACCGTGATCGCGGTGGACGTGTTCGTGATCTGGTCGCTCGCGGCGACCGGCATGGCGGCAGAGGCCGAGTACGGCGGCGGCCGGGCCGCCGAGGCCGCGGACTGGAGCACCAAGGACACGCAGCCGGGCGAGCCGTTCGCGAACCCGAGCCGCACCATGTACGACCGCCAGACCGAGGAGGCGCCGACCGAGCAGGCCGAGTCGATGACCCGACCCGCTCAGCGGCCCGTGGACTCGGAGTGACGGCTCACCGTTCGGCGAGGAGGCGGTGCAGCCAGTTCGCGCGGGTGCGCCTCGCTTGGCGCGAGAGCGCGGCCTCGGGGGTCCAGGCGTCGAAGGCGTGCGCGCCGCCCTGCCAGATGTGCAGTTCGGCGCTGCCTCCGGCCGCCCAGATGCGGCGGGCGTACTCGACGTCCTCGTCCCGGAACGTCTCGGCGGAGCCCGCGTCGATGTACGTCGGCGGGAGTCCACTGAGGTCGGACGCGCGGGCCGGGGAGGCGTAGGCGGGGACGTCGCCGCGGGGCCGGGGGCCGAGGTAGGCGGACCATCCGGTCTCGTTGGCGGTCCGGTCCCAGACCCCGGCGCCCGCCATCTGGAGGGCTGAGCCGGTGTCGTTGCGGTCGTCGAGCATGGGGCAGACGAGGATCTGCCCCAGCAGGTCCGGTCCGGCGAGGTCGCGGGAGAGCAGGGCGGCCGCGGCCGCGAGGCCGCCCCCGGCGCTGACGCCGCCGACGACGATGCGGCCGGGGTCGAGTCCGAGCGCGGGCGCGTTCGCGGCGATCCATTGCAGCCCTGCGTACACGTCCTCGACGGCGGCCGGGTACCGGTGCTCCGGGGCCAGCCGGTACTCGACGGACGCGACGGCCATGCCGGCGCCGGAGGCGAGTTCGGCGGCGACCGGGAGGTCGTCGAGCGCGCTGCCGGAGACGAGGCCGCCGCCGTGCACGTGGTAGAGGACGGGCCAGGGTCCGGGCCGGTCCCTCGGCCGGAGCAGCACGAGGCCGGGCGAGGCTCCGGTGCGCGGGTCGTGCGCCCGGTGGCGGCTGAGGCGGAACTCGCCGCCGCGGTCGATGTCGTGCTCGGTCGGCGCGGCGGCGCCCGCGCGCAGGTGCGGGATCTCGTCGGGGCGCAGGCTCGTCCACAGGTCCGCGCGCTGGGCCAGCGCCCGTTCGATCTCGGGGGCGAAGGGCGGGCGGGTCGGGGCGGTCATCCCTTCAGCGACCCTTGGAGCAGGGCCGAGACGAACTTGCGCTGGAAGATCAGGAACACGATCAGCGTCGGCGTCAGGATGAGCAGCGACCCTGCGCACAGCAGCGGGATGTCGGTGCCGTACCTGCCTTGGAACGCGCCCAGGGCCCCGGCTATGGTCCGCTGGGCCGGGTCGGCCACGAGGACGATCGCGAGGAGGAACTGGTTCCACGTCCACAGGAACAGCAGGATCGCGAGCGAGGATATCGCCGGGACCGAGAGCGGGACGTGGATGCGCCAGAACAGGTGCCAGGTGGTGGCCCCGTCGACGTGCGCGGCCTCCGACAGCTCCCTGGGGATCGTGGCGAAGTTCGCGCGCATCCAGGTGACCGCGAAGGGCATGAACAGGCCGATGAGCGGCAGGATGATCGCCCAGCGGGTGTTGAGGATGCCGAGGTCGCGGATCTGGAAGTACAGCGGCGTGATGATCCCCTCGAAGGGGAGCGTCAGGCCGAGGATGAAGACGACGAACATGACCCGGGAGCCGGGCGGCCTGAGGTGCCCGAGGGCGAACCCGGCGAGGGTCGCCAGGAGGACCGCGGCGGGGACGACGCCCAGTTCGATGAGGAGGCTGGAGCCGAGCAGGCGGAACATGTCCGCCGACTGGAAGGCGAGGGCGAAGTTGTCCCAGTGCGGGGTCTCGGGCCATTCGATGCCCTGCGGGTAGGTGCCCGGCTCGTGGAGGGCGGTGACGAAGATGCTGGCGAAGGGCATCAGCGTGACCAGCATCAGCACGACGAGTATGACGCGGCCGATGACTTTCTCGCGGCGGGAGACGATCACGATTCACGTCCTCGGAGGAGTCGCTGGAGCGGCAGGACGACGGCGATGACCAGCGCCATCAGGACGATGCTGAACGCGGAGGCCGTGCCGATCTCGCGCTCGAAGAAGGCGAGGTAGAAGATCTGGAGCCCCGGCACCAGGGTGCTGTCGCCCGGCCCGCCCTGGGTGGCGACGTAGACGATGTCGAAGCTGGCGAGCGCGGAGATGACGGTGACCGTGACGCACACGGCGATCTCCTGGCGCACACCGGGAAGCGTGATCGAGAAGAACTCGCGCACGGGTCCCGCGCCGTCGATGCGGGCCGCTTCGTAGAGCGAGGCGTCGATCCGCGTCATGCCCGCGAGGATGAGCACCAGGCACAGGCCCACCTGCACCCACGCGCCGATGACGCCGACCGCGGGGAGGGCGGTGTCGAAGTCCCCCAGCCACGCGCGGGTGGCGGCGTCGAGTCCGACGGCGCGGAGGAGCTGGTTGACGAGGCCGTCGCTCGACAGCTGCCAGCTCCAGATGATCCCGGCGGCGACCAGCGGGATCACCTGCGGGATGAAGAGCACGGTCCGCGCGGCGGCCGCCAGGCGGCTCGCGGCGATGGACCTGATGAGGTTGGCGGCGAAGAGCGCGATCGCGACGGGGACGACGCTGAAGTACAGGATCAGCTCGAACGCGTTCCCGATCGCGCCCACGAGTTTGGGTTCGCTCAGGACCGCGACGTAGTTGTCGAGGCCCGCCCAGGTCGCGGTCGTGACGCCGTTCCAGTCGTAGAGCGAGTACTGCGCCGAGGCGACGATGGGCCGCAGCACGAAGAACGCGTAGAAGATCGCGGCCGGGGCGAGGAGCGCGTAGGCGAGGAGGCTGCCGCCGACGCGGCGGCGGCGGGCGCGGCCGCCCGGGCGCGGGCGGGCGGTCCCGCCGGGCCCGGGCGGCGACGCGGTGGACGCGGGTGCGGCCATCTAGTCACCGACCTGCGATTCGTAGTCGGCCTGCACCGCTTCGAGCAGGCCCGCGGGCGTCTGCTCCCCCGCGACGAGCTTCTGGAGGTTGGGCGTCCAGCTCTGGGCGTAGATCGCGCCGGTGGCGTTGGCGATGAAGTCCATCGACCCGTTCGCCTCGCTGATGGTCGCGCCCGCGGCGAGGGTCGCGGCGGTGACGGAGCCTTCGGCGACGTCGGGCATGAAGCCGTCGGCGGGGCCCATCGGGTGCGAGCCGCCGGTCTCGACCTCGATGGTGCGCGCCTGCTCGTCGGTCGCGGCCCAGTTCAGGAAGAACGCGGCGCACTCGGCGTGCTCGGCGGTGGCGGCGATCCCGTAGGTGGCCGGGGCCGACATGGCGCCGATCGCGCCGCCGGCCTCCAGCGGGGGCATCAGGAAGAAGCCCGCGCCGCCGGGCATCTGCGCGTCGAGGTTGCCCGACTCCCAGTCGCCGTTGAACATGAACAGCGACTCGCCGTTGACGAAGCGGCTCATCATCTGCGCGTAGTCGATCGAGTTGACGTCGTCGGCGAAGTAGCCCTCCTCGATCCACCCGGCGAGGTGCTCGGCGGCGGCGAGGTTCTCGGGCGTGTCGATGTCGGCGCCGGGCTTCTGGTAGATCCAGTCGTTGACGGCGGCGGTGTCGCCGTACGAGGCCATGAGGGCCTGGAGCGGGAACGCGAGGCCCCCGGTGGCGCCTCCGTTGAACTGCGAGACGGGGGTGATGCCCGCGTCGCGGGCGGCGGCGAGGTAGCCGTCGAACTCCGCGAGGGTCGCGGGCGGCTCGGTCATCCCGATCTGCGCGCCGAGCTCCTTGTTGTAGAAGACCCCGGTCATCGAGTAGCCGAGGCCCATCGCGTAGAGCGGGCCCTCGCCGCGGCTCCCGTCCTCGCCGACGCGCATCTGCTCCAGCTGCGAGGCGGGCCAGGCGTCCCAGCCGAACGCCTCCGCGTATGGGTCGAGGTCGAGGAGGAGCCCGTCGGAGGCGAGCTCGGACATCTGGGGCAGGCGCATGAGGTCGGGCGGGGAGTCCTGGAGGGTCCGCGGCGCGTTCTGCGTGATGACGGCGAACTGGTCTTCGCGGATGTCGAACGTGACGTTCGGGTACTGGCGCGTGAACTCCTCGGCGAGCGCGCCCGGCAGCGGGAAGCCCGTCTCGAAGTAGGCGCTGAGCACGACCGCGTCGTCGCCGCAGGTGGGGTCGCCGGTCAGCGGGGCCGAGGCGTCATCGCCGCCGTCGCTGCCGGGAGGGGCGCAGGCGGCGAGGCCGATGGCGGAGGCGAAGGCGACGCCTGAGACGGCCAGAGCGCGCCGGCGGGACCTGCTCGTGCGAGACATCGTTGTCCCCTTTCATCCATGTCTTGGAGGGATCGGCGGATGAACCGTCGAGCTAAACCGAGTTAGCAACGCTTATACTGCGAGACGGAGCTGCGTTTGTCAACTCCCCGCAGACCCCGACGTACGGAAGGACCCCACGTGCACCAGAAGCGAGTCACCCTCGCCGACGTCGCCAAGGCCGCTGGCGTGTCGCGCACGACCGCATCGCTGGTCCTGTCGGACCGCGGCGACGAGCTGCGGATCTCCGAGCCCGTCCAGCGCCGGGTGCGCCAGGTCGCCGTCGAGCTGGCGTACCGCCCCAACGCGGCGTCGCAGGTCCTGCGGACCGGCCTCAGCCGCACCTTCGGCTTCATCTCCGACACGGTGGCGACGTCCCAGCTCGCGGGCGACATGATCAAGGGCGCGCTCGAAGGCGCGCGGCGGCACGACCACATGCTCTTCATCGGCGAGTCCGAAGGGTCCGAGGACGAGCAGGCCCGCCTCATCCAGGCCATGGTGGACCGGCAGGTCGACGGGATCGTCATCGCCTCCATGTTCACGCGCGAGCGCCCGGTCCCCAGTGGAGTCGGCCGCCCCCTCGTGTTCCTCAACACCGTCCCCGCGGAGGCCGGGGCGCAGGTCCCCGTCGTCATACCCGACGAGGTCGGCGCGGGCCGCGCCGCCGCGCGCGCCCTGCTCGACGCGGGCCACCGGAGGGTCCACCTCATCGGCGCGGGCCCCACGCCCGAGGACGTGCCGCCGCTGACCATCGCCGGGCGGGAGCGCCTGGAGGGCATCCTCCTCGAACTCGACGGCGCCGGGCTCAAGCCCGCGAGCGGCCGCAGGTGCGGCATCTGGCTGCCCGAGGACGGCTGGCGGGCGACGACGGCGCTCCTGGAGTCAGGCGTCGAAAACGGGGCGATCCTCTGCTTCAACGACCGCCTGGCCCTCGGCGCCTACCAGGCGATCCAGGAAGCCGGATTCCATGTGCCCCAGGACTTCTCCGTGGTCTCCTTCGACGACCACCAGCTCGCGGGCTGGCTCCGGCCCGGCCTCACCACCGTCGCCCTCCCCCACTACGAGCTCGGCCGCAGGGCCGTCGAAGCACTCCTCGCCCCCGCACCCGCCACCGGGTTCGAACGCGTCCCCATGCCCCTGCGCGAACGCGGCTCGATCGCCGCCCCCTGACCCGTCCGGCGACCGGCGGCGGAGTGCCTTCGCGGCTGTTTCAGGCGATCGTGGCAGTGATCCGGTCCGCTTGGGCTGCGAGGTCGCCGAGGTAGGCGTCGGCGTCCTCTGGGGACTGGCGGGTCGGGTCGATCCAGCAGAAGACCGAGACGGTGAGGCGGCCGGTCACGAAGGTGATCTGGCGCTTCTGGGGCTCCTCGCCCGAGCCCTGGACGTACAGGAAGGCCGACTCCCCGACGCCGTCGAAGTCGGCGAGGGTGTCGGCGTGCTCGGTCCACCAGGACTTCTCGTCGAGCCAGAACTGGGCGGCCGAGTCGGCGTCGGTCCAGGCGTCCACGGCGAGGCCGCCGCCGTCCGCGCCGTCGTGGGACCACGTGCAGGTGAGGTTGCCGATGCCGCCGGAGCCGTAGCCGTCGGCCGTCGAGGCGGCGGGCGCGGTCCCGAAGAGGGTCGCGTACCCGTCGGTGCCGAACTCCGCGCACGTCTCGTCGGCGAGCACGTCGCCCGTGCCGCCGCCCCCGGCGGGGTCCATGCGCCACAAGGTGACCAGGACGGTCGCGAGCACGACCGCGACGACGGCGACCACCGCGCCGCCGACCGCCCACAGGTGCCGCCGCGTCCGCGGCGGCGGAGGAGGAAGCGGGGACGGGGCGCTCCAGACGGCCCTTCCTGGCGGCATCATGCGGGGTTCCCTGCGGTCGTCGCGGTGGGCGCCGGATCGGGGTCGAGGCGCTCGGGCGGCGTCCCGGGCCCGGCCGCGGTCCATTGAACCGGGCGGAGGGCCGGGCGGGAAGGACCCGTTGGAATCGGTTGGAATCGGGGGCGCAGGGGCGTGCGCCGGGCCCGATCGAATTGCGGCTCAGGCAGGTCCCGCGCCGGCGGCGGGGGCGTCGAGTTTGGCGCGGACGTCGTCGGCGGCGGCGTGGCCGAGGTCCTCGAAGAGCGCGAGCGACTCGGTCCAGGCGGCGCGTGCGGCGGCGCGGTCGCCCGCGTCGGCGTGGACGTCGCCGATGCGGTCGAGGGTGCCCGCGGTCTCGAAGGGGCGGCCGAGAGCCCGGAACTCGGCGTTGGCGCGGCGGTACTCGGCGATCGCGGCGTCGTGCTCGCCGCGGGCGTGGCGGATGTAGCCGAGGGTGTCGAGGGTGAGCGCGGCCTTGCCGCGGTCGCCGAGCTTCTCGAAGACGGCGAGGGCCTGGAGGCACGGCTCGACGGCCTCGTCGGCGCGGCCGAGGTGGGCGAGGTGCCAGCCGATCTCGTTGAGGGCGCGGCCCTCGCCGCCGAGGAAGCCGCGGCCGCGGTCGATGGCGAGCGCCGTCTCGGCGCAGGCGAGGGCGGCGGCGTGGTCGCCGACGTGCTCCTCGATGGCGGCGAGGCTGTGGAGGACGGCCGCCTGGCCCGCGGCGTCGGCGTCGTCGCGGTGGAGGTCGAGGGCGCGGCGCAGGTGGGCGCGGGCCTCGTCGATGCGGCCGTCGCGGATCGCCGGGTGGGCGACGAAGCGGTGGCTGCGGGCGATCGCCTCGGCGTCGCCCGCGCGCTCGGAGGCCGCCAGGGAGCGGTGGGCGAGCTCGATCTGGCGGTTCCACTGGCCGCGGTCGCCGAGGGCGTTCGCGGCGGCCCAGGCGAGCTGCCAGACGTCGGCGTCGAAGCCCGCGTCGGCGGCGTGCGCGGCCCCGGCGAGGAGCCCTTCGAGTTCGTCCTCGATCCACGCCGCGGCGGTGTCGTAGTCGTGGAAGGACTCGGGCGCGACGCCGGGGGCCAAGGGGTGCAGGGTGATCGGGTCGCGGCCGGGTTCGGCGGCCATGGTGGCGGCGAGGCCGCTGGAGCGCCAGTGGTCGAGGCCGCGGCCGACGGCGGCGCGGCGGTCCTCGGCGGTCTCGTGGCGCTCGGTGAGGGCGGCGGCGTGCTCGCGGAGGAGGTCGTGGAAGGCGTACCGGCCGCGGTCGTCGAGGGCGAGGAGGTTGGCCTGCGCGAGCTCGGACAGGAGCGTGCGGGCGCGGTCGAGGGGTTCGGCGACGACGCTGGCGGCCCACGCGGGCGCGAAGTCGGGCGCGCGGTGCAGGCCCAGGAGGCGGTAGGCGCGCTGCGCGCCGGGGCTGAGCTGGCGGTGCGAGTGGTCGAGGGTGGGGGTGACGGCGGTGGCGGGGTCGTCGGGTCCGGTCGCCAAGGCCCCCAGGGCGAGTGCGGCGGTGTAGTCGGCGAGCGGGGTGCGCCGCGGGTGGTGGTGGGTGAGGTAGTTCGCGGCGGCGATCTGGAGGGCGAGCGGGAGGCGGCCGCAGCGGTCGGCGAGGGCCTGGACGTCGGCGTCGGCGACGTCCTTGGTGGCGAGGCGGCCGAGGAGGTCGCGCAGGAGGGCGGCGGCCTCGGTTGCGGTGAGGGCGTCGAGGTCGAGGCGGGCGAGGCCGGGGCTGGTGACGTCGAGGCCGGGGAGGCGGCCGCGGCTGGTGACGAGCGCGAGGCAGCCGGGCGCGGCGGGCAGGAGCGGGCGCACCTGGGCCTCGGCGTGGGCGTTGTCGAGCACGAGGAGCACGCGGCGGTCGGCGAGCATCCGCTGGTACAGGGCCGCTTGGGCTTCGGGGTCGGCGGGGAGGCGGCGGGGGTCGGCGCCGAGCTGGAAGAGCAGGCGCAGGCGGGCGGTGGCGGCGTCGACGGGGGCCCCGGCGCTGTAGCCGTGCAGGTCGAGGTGGAGGCAGCCGTCGGTGTAGGTGGCGCGGGCGAGCGCCGATCGGGCCCACTGGACGGCCAGGGCGGTCTTGCCGACGCCGCCGATGCCGGTGACCAGGACCAGGGCGGCCCGGTCGGCGAGGGCGCGGTCGAGGCGGCGCAGGGCCGCGCGGCGGCCGGTGAAGGAGCGGTTGGCGGCGGGCAGCGCGCGGGCGTCCCAGGCGGCGGGGTCCTCGACGCGAAGGGAGGTGCCGGTGAGGCGGCGGCGGACCTCGTCGAGCTGGACGCGCTGGTGGGTGCCCAGGCCCAGCGCGGGGTTGGACAGGAGCAGGTCGAACCGGTCGGGCTCGTCGGCGGCGGGCGGGGCGGGGAGGTGCAGCCCCTTGAGCCAGTTGTAGACCGTGCTCATCGAGACGTGCTCGGTGGACGAGGCGAGGTCGCGGACGGTGAGCCCGGAGTCGGCGATGCGGGCGCGCAGCCACGCGCCGAGCTTCACGGGCGTGTCGAGGTGGTCGAACTCCCCCGCGGCCGCGGGCGGGCGGTGCCCGGCGGCGGCGAGCCAGCCGCGGACCTGCGGCGCGCCGACGTGCAGGTCGCGGGCGACCTCGTCGGCGGTGAGGCGGTGGTGCTCCATGTGCGCGGCGAGCCAGGCCGCGAGCCGGGCGGCGGTGTCGGCAGGGGGCATGCGTCCTCGCTTCCGGTGCTGGCGTTCCAACGTATTCCAGCCGTGCCTTCCCTTCAACCGCAATGGAGGGTTGGATCGGGGCGTCGGAGCGCGCGGGCCCACCGGGGCCCGGGCCCGCCGCCCCGACGCCGCGGCTCCCGCGGTCTCAGGTGCGGCGCAGGCCGTCGATGAGGAGCTGCACGATGCCGTCGGCCTCGGCGCGGTGATCGGAGTGGACGGACGCGACGCCGATGCCGTGGAGCGCGAGCATCAGCGTGCCGACCGGGATGTCGCCGCGGAGGAGGCCCTGCTCGACGCCGCGGTCGAGGATCGCGGCGACCGCGCCCTCCATCAGCCGTCCCTTGTCGGACAGGTCGCCCCCGGCGGCCTCGGAGACGGCGAAGAAGGTCCGCGCGAGGCCCCGGTGGCCGTACATGTGGTCGACCATCTCGCGGAGGAAGGCCGCCAGCGCCTCGTCGGGCGGCCTGGTCTCCAGCAGGTGGCGCGCCCGGTCGCGGAGCGCGACCACCTCCTCCTCGAACACGGAGGCGATGAGCGCGTTGCGGTTCGGGAAGTGGCGGTAGAGGGTCCCCGCCCCGACGCCGGCGCGGCGGGCGACGTCCTCGAACGGGGCGTCGGCCTGGGCTTCGGCGAAGATCTCGCGCGCGGCGCGCACCAGGGCGTCGCGGTTGCGCCGCGCGTCGGCGCGGATCGGCTTGGGAGCGTTCATGGTCCTCCGACTTGACAAGCGGAGATCGTCTCCGTATCTTTCAAACGGGGATCATCTCCGTTTCGTCTATCGTACAGGGGCAGCATGAAGATCCTGATGTTCGGCAGGGGCGTCATCGCCTCCGTCTACGGCTGGGCGCTCGCGGGCGCGGGCCACGACGTCGAGTTCTACGTGCGGCCCGGGCGCGCGGGCGCCTACGGGGAGTCGATGGCGATCGACCTCATCGACGCCCGCCGGAAGGGCCGCGACCGGCGGGTCCGCGAGACGTGGTCGCCGCGGTACCGCGAGGACCTCGCGCCGGACCACGACTTCGACCTCATCGTCCTCAGCGTCCCCCACCACCGGCTTCCCGAGGCGGTCGACTTCCTCTCGACCCGCATCGGGGACGCGACGCTGCTCATGTTCAGCAACATGTGGGAGGAGCCCCTCGACGTCGCCGCCCCGCTGCCGCTCGCGCAGCTCGCGTGGGGCTTCCCGCAGGGAGGCGGCGGCTGGGACGAGGCGGGCCGCCTGCGCGCGGCCCTGATCCCCGGCGTCCTGTTCGGGACGTTCAACGAGGCGCTGACGGCCCGCGAACTCGCGGTGCGCGGCGCGTTCCGCGAGGCCGGGTTCCGGGTCCGCGAGAAGGCCGACATCCGCGGCTGGCTCCTGATCCACACCGCCGCCGACGCGAGCCTCTACTCGCAGGCGCTCCAGCGCGGAGCGATGGCCGACCTCATCGGGGACACCGCCGCGCTGCGGGAGGCGATGCTCGCCGGTCGCGAGCTGCTCCCGGTGGTCGAGGCCCGCGGCGTGGATCTGCGCCTGCACCGCCCGACGACGCTCATGTTCCGGATGCCCTCCCGGCTGTCGGCCACCGCGCTCGCCACCGCGGTCAAGCACGTCCCCCTCGCCCGCCGCGCCTTCGAGGTGCACGACGACCCCGCCGCCGAAGAACCCCTCGTCGTGTGCCGCGACGTGCTCGCCGAAGCCCGGCGTCTCGGCATCCCGACCCCGAGGCTCGCCGCCGCGGCTCCCGCGTTCGCGCCGAACCGAAGCGCCTGACGCGGACGGCGGGGAGGGACCGGACGCTCAGAGCTTGTACCCGCCGGAGACCTCGATGCTCTGGGCCGTGATCCAGCGGGACTCCTCGGAGCAGAGCGCGGCGATGGCCAGGCCGATGTCGTCGGGCTCGCCGACGCGGCCGAGCGCGGTGTCCGCGGCGAGCGGCCCGGCCAGTTCGGGGAAGCGCTCGAACGCGTTGCCGCCCAGGCGGGTCCGCGTCGGCCCGGGGGCGACCGCGTTCACGCGGATGCCCCGGGGGCTGAACTCCTTGGCCATGAACCGGGTCAGCACGATCAGGCCGCCCTTGAGCGACCCGTACACCGAGTACCCGGGCGCCATCTCCGAAGCGGTGGCGCTGCTGCTGGTGGTGTTCACGATCGCGCCGCCGTCCTCGATGAGCGGCAGGAGCGCCTGCGTGAGGAAGTACGGGCCCTTGAGCAGGACGCGCGTGAGGTCGTCGAAGAGCGCTTCGCTCGTGTCCTCGAAGCTCGCCGCCTGCGCCTGGCCGCCGTTGTTCACCAGCGCCCCGACGCCGGTGGCGTTCCAGGTCTGGGCGAGCGCCTCCGCGACGCGGCCTTTGAAGGCGGGAAAGTCCGCGCTCGCGCCGAGGTCGAGGTGCAGGGCGACGGCGGTGCCGCCGACGGCCTCGACCTCGGCGACGGTCTCCAGGCCGCGCTCCCGGCTCCCGGCGTAGGTGGCGATGACGCCCCATCCGCGCTCGGCGAGCTTGACGGCGGCACTGCGGCCGATCCCGGAACTGGCGCCGGTGACGATCGCGACAGACATGATGGCACTCCCTTGAGGATGGTGGACGGTCCCGCCGCCGGGGGCTTTCCCGGCGGCCCGTGTGCTTCAAGCAAAGCAGCGGGAGCGGGGGCCGAGCAGGCGGAAACCGGCCGGTCCTTGCACGATCCTGCTTTCCTCGGCACTCCGTGGACGCCGCGGGACGCCCGGAGTGCTTCAATCGAGGCATGGCCCTCGACGAGCTGCACCGCCTGATCCTGCGCCACGCGCGCGAGGACGCCACCACGGCGATCGACGGCGTCCTGCTGTCCGTGGTGACCGCCTCGGCCCCGCCCGCCACGTACCCGACGGGCACCTGCCTGGCGCTGATCACCCAGGGCGCGAAGCGGATCGCGCTCGGCGACCGCAGCTTCGACTACCGCGCGGGCCAGTACCTGGTGGCCTCGGTCGACCTGCCGGTGACCGGCCAGTTCGTGGAGGCGAGCCGGGCAGTGCCCGCCGTCGGGTTCGGGCTCGCCCTGCGCCCGTCCGCGATCGCCGCGCTGCTCCTGGAGCACGCCGACGCGCTCCCGCCCTCCGGGGGCGGCGCCCCGCCCGGCCTCGCCGTCAGCGACGCCTCCCCCGAGCTCATCGACGCCGCCGTCCGCATGGTGCGGCTCCTGGAGCGCCCGCGGGACCGCCCCGTCCTCGCCCCGATGATCGAACGCGAGATCCTCTGGCTGCTCATGACCGGCGAGCAGGGCGCGGCCGTGCGCCAGCTCGGCCTCGGCGACTCCAGCCTCGCGCACGTCGGCCGGGTCGCCCGCTGGATCCGCGAGCACCACGCCGAACGGCTCCGCGTCGAGGACCTCGCCCGCATGGCCCGGCTGAGCACCTCGGCGTTCCACCGCAGCTTCCGCGCCGTCACCACCATGACCCCCATCCAGTTCCAGAAGCAGATCCGCCTCGACCAGGCCCGCCTCATGCTCGCGACCCGCGACGCCGACATCGCCCGCACCGGCCTGGCCGTCGGCTACGACAGCCCCTCCCAGTTCAGCCGCGACTACCGCCGCCGCTTCGGCAGCCCTCCGAGTGAAGACGCCGCACGGCTCCGCGCGGCGCACACCGCCGGCCGGTGACCGCTAGGCAGGCGGACGCCCGGTCTCGGTTCGGCGCCGGTGGAGGAGGTTCCACAGGTTCGGGCCGAGCTGGGACAGGATGAACTGGCGGGTGGCTTCGGCGGCGGTGCCGAAGTCGCGGAAGCCGCGGTCGCGGGCCGCGGCGGTGCGCGCCTCGGGGGTCGCATCGGTCAGGCGCCAGAGCTGCTGGAGGTAGTGGCGGACGGCGCCGGTGTCCAGTCGGTCGAGGTCGATGCCGAGGGCGGCGGCGCGGTCGTTGGCCGCGTAGGCCCGGGCGACGGCGTCCAGGACGGCGGGATCGGGGGCCGCCGCGGGCCGGTCGCGGCCGGGCCAGGTGGGGCCGGAGGCGGCGGTGCGGACGAGGAGGCGCGCCAGGGCCTCTCCGGGGTCCAAGGCGGCGTTCTCGGCGGGGGTGAGCCAGTGCAGCCGCTGGTCGGCGGTGAGGTCGTCGAGGCGGAGGCCGTCGGCCGCGTCCGCGATCCAGGCGAGGACGCGGGCGCGCCACCACTGCGGGTAGTCGGCGTCGAAGATCTGGCGGTACTGGCGCTGCGCCAGCGTCGAGATGCGCCGCGTGCCGTGGACGGGTCCCGTGTGGCGGTCGGTCCACTCCGCCAGGTGCTCGGTCCGCCATTCTCGGTCGATCCAAGCGCCCGGGTCGGTCGGCGCGAACGCGCCCTCGGCGAGGAGGCGCAGCGCGGTGAGGGCGTCGCGGCGCTTGGCGCCGTCGGGGTGCTCGGAGAGCCAGGCGCGGAACGCGGCGCTGCCGGGGGCCTCCAGCCGCGCGAGGAGCCGGGGGCTGCGCTCGGTGTAGTGGACGCCGCGGAGGGCGGCGGCGATGGCGGCGCGTTCGGCGCCGTCGATGGCGCCAGCCCGGTGGGCGGCGCGGAGCTGGGACTCCATGTCCGCCATCGCGATCGAGAGCTGCTCGACCTCGGGGCCCTGCGTGTGGGTCACGGCCACGTCGGCGTCGGCGTCGGTGCGGCCGTCCTTGTAGCTCCGGTAGACCTCGCCGACGCCGATCATGCCGTAGACGTCGAGCTCGGCCGCGCGCAGCGCGCCCATGCTGGAGCAGCCGACGACGACGGCGCCGGCCCCCATGAGCGCGAGGATCTCCTTGTGGCGCACCGAGGCCGACTGGTGGAACACGCCGTCGACGATGAGGACGCGGTCGCCGGGACCGGCGTCGAGGCGCAGCGCGTCGCCGTGGCGGATCGGCGGGTGCACGACGGCCGCGGGCAGCAGTGCGCGGACCTCGGCCGCGCCGAGGGTGGGGCCGCAGAAGACGTGCACGGTCACCGGCTACTCCGGACGGGGAAGGTCATGGCGGGACAGGAAGGCGAGACCCGGGCTCAGGGTCTTCACGACCGCGAAGTCCCCGGCCGCGTCGGGCCGGGTCAGGTCCACGCGCATCGGGGCGGTCCCGGTGGCGGCGGTGACCAGCTCGACCAGACGGGCCAGCTCCTCGGCGTCGGTGTCGGCGGACTCCCCCGGCTCTTCGGACCACGGGGCCAGCGCGAGATCGGCGCGCGGGGGCCGGGCCGTCTCGCGCCGGTAGACACGGGGGTCGAGGTCGTCGCGGGTGCCGGCGATGAACGTCAGGCGGGACTGGGCGGCCTCCGTGACGGCCCGGGACAGCGCGATCGCGGGGGACGTGTGCGCGCCCGCCCCGCCGAACATCGCGCCCATGTCGGGCATCCAGAGCGAGCACGTGAAGCACCTGACGGGACGCCAGCGTTCGAGGGACGCGTCGGCGATCTCCAGTCGGCCGCCCGCCGAGCGGATGCGCCCGATGAGGTCGGCGCAGTGCGGATCGGTCACGGAGGCCGGGTCCACGAGGACGCGCTCGCCGACCGGCCGCGGGGCCAGCGCGGCGGTGCAGTCGCGTTCGATCTGCTCGTACAGCGCGTGGACGGTGGCTTCGGCGACGGTGTTCCCCGAGGCGAGCCCGTTGGAGCTGGAGGAGAGGTGGTGGCCGCGCCAGGCCGTGCCGGTCATGCCGATGCGCACCGACTCGCGCGGGACGAGGGTGCGGCCGCCGGTGAGGATCTCGGCGGCGATCCAGTCGAGGCGGGTGCGGTCGGTGAGGAGGCTGCCCTCCACCTGCTCCAGGTCGGTCACGGCGTACGGCAGGTCCAGTTCGGACGCGGCGGTCCCCTGCGGGTCCGCGTGCGGCACGGCGTGCTCGGCGTGCCACAGCTCGACGGCCTCCATGGCGGCGGAGACGCGGGCGTGGGCAAGGGTCGCGCCTTTGCCTTGGGAGACCGACAGGGTCGCGGCCAGGGGCCGCACCGACATGACCACCGGGATGCCGATGACGTCGAGTCCGGTCACGTCGGCGAGGCGGGTGATCCCGTACTCGCCCAGGCGGGGGGTGATGCGCGCCAGGGTGTCGAGCGGGTCCCGGGTCCGGCGGGTCCCGGCGAACGTCCTCAATTGCGGCACAGGGGTCTCCTGGGGAGGCGCCGCGCCCGTGGCACGGGGAGTCCACGGGCGCGGCGGTTCGGCGCGAAGCGTCGCTCAGTTGTAGGCGGGGGCTTCGTCGTGGGTGTGGGCCCACTGGGAGATGGCGTGGACGACGCCGTCGCCGGGGTCGGCGGCGGGGGCGCCGGTTGCGGGGCCGCCCTCGGCGTCGGCGGCGCCGATGAGGCGGCCGATGAACTGGTCGGTGATCTCCACCTGCGGCTGGGTCTTCATGACTTGGCTGCTCCGATGCGACGGGAAGGAGTGGACGGTGGCGGGTTGCTAGAGCCCGTACTGGTAGTAGAGCTTCCAGACGACGCCGCCCTGGGGGCCGGTGCCCTGCTCGCACCACGCGACGATGTTGAGGTCGGGGTCGCTGACGAGGTCGCGGCGGACCTCCTGGCACTTGGCGTACTGCTTGTAGGTGCCGAAGAGGATGGCCTGGATCGTGTACTCGCCGTCGGTGGTCGAGGCCGTCTCGGTCTGGGCGGCGGCCGGGGCCGCCGACGCGGTGCCCGCGACGGCGAGTCCGGTGAGGGTGGCCGCCATCGCGAACCCGGCGACCATCGCCGCGCCCCGTCGCACGTTGGCTTTGAGCGCACTGTTCATGGTCATCTCGTTCCTTTCGCTGCGGCCCTCGGCGTCACCGGTGTGGCGCAAGGGGCCGTGTTCCGACACTGGGACCAGTCTGGCGGCGGGAGGCGACCCGTTCAAGGCGGGAGACCGGCGGTGCGGCGGCAGGAATCGGCGGCGCCGGAGCGGCTAGGCGGGGAGGGCGAGGTCGGCGAGCATGGGTTCGGTGGGCTGCGGGGAGCCGCCCGCGGGCTCGTTGGTGAGACCCACGACCTCGGTGTCGCCCAGGCCGTCGATGAGCATGGTCGCCGAGGTGTCGCCGGGGTCCATGACGCCCGCGGAGACCTGGCCGGAGGGGTCGACGAGCCAGACCTGGTAGGAGCGGTCGTCGCCGATCGCGGCGAGGTCGGAGACCACGACGACGGCCTGGTCGAGGGCGGCGGAGAAGAGGACGGTGACGCGGCCGCCGCCCTCCGCCTGCTGGACCGAGACGGCGGCGTCGGGGGCTTCGAGGACCGCGGTCATCTCGGACTCGGCGAGGGGCGCGTCGGCGGTGCGCATGACCTGCCAGGTGGCGACGACGCCGAGGAAGGCGGCGGCGAGCGCGAGGGCGGCCGCGCCGAGGGCGAGGCGCACGCGCGGGGCGCGGCGGGTGCGGCGCGGGCGGCGGCGCGGTTCTGGGGCGGTGTCCTGGCCGGTGCGGCGGGTCTCGGCGAGGACGCGGTCGCGCAGTCCGGGCGGCGGCTCGGTGAGCAGGACGTCGGAGAGGCGCCCGGCGGCCTCGCGGAGCTCGACCGCCTCGGCGGCGCAGGACGCGCATTCGCGGAGGTGGGCCTCGACGCGGCGGCGCTCGTCGTCGTCGACGGCGTTCAGGGCCCAGGCGCCGATGAGGGAGTGGACGTCGTCGCTCACCGGGACGCCTCCAGGCAGTCGCGCAGTTTCCCGAGCCCGTCGCGGATGCGGGTCTTGACGGTCGGCACGGCGGTGTCCAGGAGCGCGGCGACCTGTCGGTACGTGTACCCGCCGTAGTAGGCGAGGGTGACGGCGCGGTGCTGGAGGTCGGTGAGGGCCTTGAGGCAGCGGCGCACCTGGCGGTGCTCGATGCGCTGCGCGGCGGCGTCGCCGACGGGGTCCATGAGGGACTCGGGCGGTTCGGCGGCGGCCCGGCGCTCGCGGTCGCGGTCGGCCTGGGAGGCGCGGACGCGGTCGACGGCGCGGCGGTGGGCGATGGTGGCGATCCAGGAGGTGGCCGAGCCGAGCCGGTCGTCGTAGCGGGAGGCGGTGCGCCAGATCTCGACCAGGACCTCCTGGGCGACCTCCTCGGCCTGGGCGCGGTCGCGCAGGACGCGCAGGCAGATGCCGTACACGCGCGGGGAGACGAGGTCGTAGAGCTCGGTGAACGCCTCGTCCTCGCCGCTTGCGGAGCGCGTGAGCAGGGACGCGGCCGAGACGGTGTCAGTCACGGCGCCGTCCGGGGCGCCGCGGGAGTGCGCGGGGCGCCCGCGCGATGTCGGCGTGTGCGTGCACGTTGCGTCCTCCGTCCCGGCGAGCCCTCAGCGTATCGGCCCGCACGGCGCCGTCGGCGGCGACGTGCGCTCACACCGCGATCAGGACCGCCGCGACGGCGCAGGCGGCGGCGAACCCGGCCGCGTGCGGCAGGAACGGCCGCGGGGCGCGGACGCCGTGGCGGGCCAGGATCACCATGTCCCCCAGCGGGATCACCGCGAGCGCGAACACGACGAGCCCGGCGGTGGGGGCGGGCGAGGTGCAGGCGACGGCGATCACGGCCGCGCCCGCGGCGATGTCGCGCCAGGCCGCGGCAGCGGCCCAGGCCCGGGTCTCGGGCGTCGTGGCGAGGATGCCGTAGGAGCGCGAGGCGCGCTCGGGCGCGACGGCGGCGGCGACGCCGAGGGCGACGAACGCGGCCCCCAGGGCGGCCGCCGCCCACAGGGCGATCGGCGCGGCGGTGTCCATGGTGCTCTCCTTCGGGTCAGGCGCCGCGGGCCGCGGCGATGAGGAGGAGCGTCACCGCGAAGCCCGCTATCTGATTGAGCCACAGGAACCGGCGCCAGCCCCGCGTCGACTCCCCCGCGCGCGCGTCCGGCACGGACCGGTAGGGCCACACCGAGGCGATGTAGAGCAGCACGAGCGGCGCGGCGAGCGGGCCGGGCCAGGGGGTGAGGAGGACGGCGGCCCCGGCGGCGGCGTAGCAGGCGACCGCGAAGCGGACCGTGGCCGCCGCGCCCCACCAGGTGGCGATCGAGGCGATCCCGGCCTCGCGGTCGGAGGGCACGTCCTGGACGGCCCCGAACGCGTGCGAGGCGACCCCCCACAGGCCGAACGCGACGAGCACGGAGGTCGTGGCGGCGGTCCACGGCGCGCCCGCGAGCACGACCGCGTAGGCGGCCGGGGACCAGAAGTGGGCGCTGGAGGTGACCGAGTCGGCGAGCGGGACCTCCTTGAGCCGCAAGGGAGGTGCGGAGTAGAAGACCACCAGGAGCATCGAGGCGGCGAGGACGAGGTTGGCCGCGGCCGAGCCGATCGCGAAGAGGTACGCCAGGAACGGCGCGCACGCGAGGGCCGCGGCGGCGAGCGTGACGCGGTGGAACCGGCGGTCGAGGACGGCGCCGTGCGCGCCGCCCTTGCGGGGGCTGCGCAGGTCCGACTCGTAGTCGAACACGTCGTTGACGCCGTACATCGCGAGGTTGTACGGCACCAGGAAGAACAGGGCGCCGACGACGAACGCGGCGTCCACCGCGCCCGCCGTCATCAGCCAGGCCGCCCCGAACGGGTAGGCGGTGTTGATCCAGCTCACCGGGCGCGAGGCGATGAGGAGCTGCGCGGCGGTGCTCCGGGCGGTCAGGACGGTCATCGGCGGCGCCGTTCGGGTAGGAGGACGAGGATCGCGGGCACCGCGAACGCGGCGCTCAGCGGGTAGGCGAAGTCCTCGATCGGCGCGAGGCCGACCTTGACTCCGATGAGGTGGGACTCGGGGTAGGTGAACAGGCCCGCGGCGATCATCGCGTTGTCGAACACCGCGGTGAGCCCGAGCAGGACCAAGGCGGCGACCGCCGAGGCGGCCATCCGCCGCCCGAAGCGGGGCCGCCGGGCGCTGAGGAGCGTCAGGGCCGCGGCGGCGGCCAGGAACGGCAGGCACAGGAGCGCGTACGTCACCGGGCCTCCTTCCCGGGCCGCAGCGCGACCGCCCATACCACGACGGCGAGATAGCTCAGGAACGCCAGGAAGAACGGCTCCTCCAGTGGCAGGTGCGGGGCGAGGTCGATCCCGAGGAGGAGGTCCGAGCCGCCCTTGACGAAGACGCCCGCGGCGATGCCGACCGCGTCCCACAGCAGGAAGAAGACGGTCCCGGCGGCGACGGCGAGCAGCGTGCGGCGCGGGGACCGGAACGCGGCCAGGCGGAAGCGCCGGTCGAGGGCGGCGACGCCCGCGGCGCTGGCGAGGATCGCCAGGAGGTACAGGCCGGGCATGTCAGGCGGCCCCGGGTTCGGGGAGCGGGCCGGGCGAGCGGTCGCCGCGCACCCGTTTGAGGACGAGCTCGGCCGAGATCAGGCACATCGGCAGGCCGATGCCCGGCAGGGCCGAGGCCCCCGCGTAGTACAGGCCCCGCACCTTGCGGGAGGCGTTGCGGGGCCGGAAGACCGCGCTCTGGCGGAGCGTGTGCTCCAGGCCGAGGGCGTTGCCGCGCCAGGCGTTCAGGTCGGCGGCGAAGTCGCCGGGGGCGACGGTGCGGCGCACCGCGACGCGCTCGGGCAGGTCCGCGACGCCGCACCACTTCGCGATCTGCGCGATGACGCGGTCGGCGGCGGCCTCGACGCCGGGGTCGCCGCCGCGGCCCAGGCCGGGGTCGGCGGGGACCGGGACGAGGACGAACAGGTTCTCGCTGCCGGGCGGGGCGGCGGTCGGGTCGGTGGCGCTGGGGCGGCACACGTAGATCGAGGCGGGGTCGGGGATGCGGGGGCGGCGCCCGAAGACCGCGTCGAAGTTCGCCTCCCAGTCGCGGGTGAACAGCAGGTTGTGGTGGGCGAGCTGCGGGAGCGCGCCGTCGACGCCGAGCATGAGCAGGAGCGCGCCCGGCCCCGGGGAGCGCCGCCGCCACCAGGACTCGGGGTAGGTGCGCTCGCCCCCGCCCAGGAGCGCGGTCTCGGTGTGGTGCAGGTCGGCGGTGGAGACGACGAGGTCGGCGTCGAGTTCGCCGCCGTCGGCGAGGCGGACGCCGCGCGCGTTCCCGCCGCGGGTGAGGATGCGCGCGACGCCCGCGCCGGTCTCGATCTTCGCGCCCGCGGCCGCGGCGAGGCGCTCGACCGCGGCGATGACGCTCGTGAACCCGCCCATCGGGTACAGGACGCCGTCGGCGAGGTCGAGGTGGCTCATGAGGTGGTACAGGCTCGGGGCCCGGTACGGGGAGCTGCCGAGGAACACCGCCGGGTAGCCGAGGATCTGGCGCAGCCGCCGGTCGGTGAAGCGGCGCTCGACGTGGGCGGCGAGGGAGCGGGTGAGCAGCGGGACGAGGCCGGGCAGGCGCCGCAGCAGGGCGGGGTCGCGCAGGCCCGCGGTCGTCTCGTAGGTGTCGTAGAGGAAGCGGCCCACGGCCAGCTCGTACGCGTCGCGGGCGGAGTCCAGGTAGGACCCCAGGCGCGGGCCTGCGCCGGTCTCGATCCGCTCGAACAGCGCGGTCGCCTGCTCGCGGCCGGAGACCACGTCGACCGGCCCGGCCCCGGGCGGCTCGAAGTGGGCGCGGAACGCCGGGGCGAGCCGCACCAGGTCGAGTTCCCTTGCGGCCGTGGTGCCCATGAGGCGGAAGTAGTGCTCGAAGACCTCCGGCATGAGGTACCAGCTCGGGCCGGTGTCGAAGCGGAAGCCGCCGTGCTCCCAGGACCCGGCGCGGCCGCCGGTCGCGTCGCGGGCCTCCAGCACCGTGACGTCGTGGCCGTCGGCCGCGAGCAGGCCCGCCGCCGCCAGCCCCGAGATGCCCGCGCCGATGACGACCGCCTTCATGCGGCGCCTCCCCGCTGGGTCGGGACGAGCGAGACCTTCGCGGCGATGACCGCCTTGCGCCAGTTGGAGACCCGGACCCGGCCGGTGCCGTCGTCCTCGCGCAGCCGCGCGGCGAGCGCCGCGAACAGGCCGTGCGCGGCGGCGACGGCGCGGCGGCAGTCCTTGGGCAGCAGCGGGATGCACGCGCGGGCCGCGCGCAGGTCGCGGTCGACGCGGTCGAGGACGGCCGCGCGGGCGTCCGGGGCGTCGCCGACGCCGAGGTAGTCGCGGCCCAGGCGGGTGCGGTCGTGGTCGGCGTCGCGCAGGAAGTTGATCTCCTGGAACGCCGCGCCGAGCCGCCGCGCGCCCTCGGCCACGAGCGGGTCGGCGGGGTCGGTGCCGGGGCGCCCGGCGTTGCGGAACACCTGGAGGCACATGAGGCCGACCGCCTCGGCCGAGCCGTACACGTACCGGCGCAGCGACCGGTCGTCGTGCTCGGTGACGTCGAGGTCGGCGCGCATTGACGCGAAGAAGGGCCGCACCAGGTCCGGGCCGATGCCGCACTCGCGCGCGGTGAGCGCGAAGGCGTGGACGACGAGGTTGGCGCTGAAGCCCTCCTCGATCGCCAGGAGCGTGTGCGCCTCGAAGTCGTCGAGCACGTGGCGGGTGGCGGCCGGGTCGAGCCCGGCGGCCGCGGCGGGGCCGTCCACGATTTCGTCGGCGACGCGCACGAGCGCGTAGACGGCGCGCACGTGCGGGCGCACCCGCGGGCCCAGGAGGCGGCAGGCGAGGCCGAACGAGGTCGAGTACGCGGCGATGACCTCGGCGGCCGCGCGCATCGCGGTGCGGTGGTAGAGGTCGAGTCCGTCGGGGTCGTTCACGGCGTGCGCTCCTCGATGGCGTCGGTGAGGTTCCCGAGCATCCGCTTGGACGCCTCGGGGACGGGGGCGCGGGACCAGCGCTCGCGCGCGGCCTCCAGGGTCTCGTCGATGAGGGCGTGGACCCGCTTGCGGGCCCCGCAGGCGTCGAGGGCCTCGCGGGCGGCCCGCACCCCGTCGGGCCCGGTGGGGGCCAGCGCGAGCGCGGCCTCCACTTCGGGCCAGGAGCCGCTCTGGCGGGCCATCGCGATGAGCGCGGTGTGCTTGCCTTCGCGCAGGTCCGCGCCGGGGGCGCGGCCCGCCTGGCCCGCGGTGCCGAACGCGCCGATGAGGTCGTCGGCGAGCTGGAACGCGAGGCCGAGGGCGCGTCCGGCCGCGCCGAGCGCGTCGACGGCGGCGTCGGGGGCGCCGGCGAGGATCGCGCCGGCCTGGAGCGGGGCGCCGATGGAGTAGACGGCGGTCTTGTCGCGGGCGGCGGCGAGCACGGCTTCGGGGGCGGGCGGGACGGGGAGGGTCGCGTACTCGACGTCGGCGAGTTCTCCTGCGGCGGAGTAGAGGATGACGTCGTCGAGGAGGTCGAGGAGCCTGGCGCGGGGCCCGGCGGGGAGGTCGGCGGCGGCGATGAGGCGCACGGCCTCGTAGAGCAGGACGTCGCCGACGAGGATCGCGGCGGCGTCGCCGTAGCGGGCGGCGCGGGCGGCCGGGGTCCCGGCCGCGCGGGCTCCGGCGCGGAAGAGGCCGGAGGCGTTGGGGCGGCCGCGGCGCTCGGTGTCGCCGTCGATGACGTCGTCGTGGACGACGAAGGCGGTGTGCAGCAGCTCGAATCCGGCGGCGACGTCGGCGACCGCGGCGTCGGCGACGCCCCTGCCGCCGAAGGCGAGGTGGGACTCGGCGACCAGGCGCGGGCGGAACCGCTTCCCGCCGGAGGCGGCGTCGCGGGCGGCTTCGGCGAGGACGGCCGCGCGGGCGTCGCGGGCGCGGCCCTGCGCGACGAGGCGCCGGAGGGCGCGGTCGACGGCGTCGTCCACGGCGCTGTCGGCGGTCTGTGCGTCGGGGAGGGTCATCACGGTTCACCTTCGGGGCGCAGGAGGTCCAGGCCGGGGGCCTGGAGGACGAGCCAGGGGCTGAAGGCCCAGGGCGCGGCCGCGACGGCGGCGGCGAGGTCGCGCGGCTCGGTCCAGGCGGTGTCCATGACCTCGGCCGGGTCGGGGCGGACGGGTCCGGCGGCGGTCGCGGTGTAGACGGGGCAGATCTCGTGCTCGACGATCCCGGCGGGGTCGACGGCCCGGTAGCGGAAGCCGGGGATCGCGGGCGCGACGTCGGCGACCCGCAGGCCGAGTTCGCGGTCGGCGTGGCGCGCGATGGCGTCCTCGAAGGACTCGCCGGGCCGCGGGTGGCCGCAGAACGCGTTGGTCCACACGCCGGGCCAGGCGGTCTTGGCGAGGGAGCGGCGGGTGACGAGCACCCTCCCGTCGGGTCCGGTGACGTGGCAGGAGAACGCGAGGTGGAGCGGGGTCGCGCCGGTGTGGACCGTCGCCTTCGGTGCGGTCCCGATCGCGTTCCCGGCCTCGTCGAGGAGGATCACGGCGTCGCCCATGGCGTCCGTCCTCTCCCCGCGTCCCGTGCCGCGCTTGCGTCCATGACTCATGTCCTCTCCTGGATCTTGAGCACCCATTCGGAGCCGCCCGGGTTTCGGATTGGTCCCTCACGGGATTTTTTTCGGACCGGTCCCGCCCCTGCTCGGCGGGCGTCCCGGCCCGGTGGCGGAGTCCTCGGTCTCGGCGATGGCGACGATGCGGCGGGCCATCCCGGAGAACACGAAGCCGTGGAAGGGCAGGACCGCGAGCCAGTAGAGGCGCCCGGCGAGGCCGTGCGGGAAGAACACGGCGCGCTGGCGGTAGCGGGTGGGTTCGCCGGCCTCGCAGGCGAAGTCGAGCCAGGCGAGGCCGGGGAGGCGCATCTCGGCCTTGAGCCGCAGGAGGCGTCCGGGTTCGCACGCCTCGACGCGCCAGAAGTCGACGCTGTCGCCGACGCGCACCTGGGAGCGGCTGCGGCGTCCGCGTTTGAGGCCCACGCCGCCGAACGCGCGGTCGCCCCAGCCGCGGGCGGCCCACAGCAGCGGCGTGGAGTACCAGCCGTTCTCGCCGCCGATGCCCGCGATGACGCGCCACAGGGCCTCGGGGCTCGCGGTCGTGGCGAGGACGCGCTCGTCGGTGTAGACCGCGCGCCCGGCCCACTCGGGGTCGCCGGGCAGCGGATCGCTCGGGGCGCGGGCGACGGTGGCGTCGACCCAGCTCGTCTCGACGCGGTCGACCTCGATGCGGCCGAGGGCGAGGCGCACCGCGTCGCCGTAGCGGACGAGGCCGCCGGGCGGGGGCGCGATGAGGCCGTCGATGCGGTGGTCGTGCATGACGCAGTCGTGCTGGAGCGATTCGACGAGGGGGCGCGCGAGGTTGCGCGGCACCGGGGTCACGAGCCCGACCCAGTGGGAGGCCAGGCGCGGGGTGAGGACGGGGAGGGCGAGGACCCGGCGGGGCGGCAGGCCCGCGACGCGCGCGTACCCGTTCATCATCTGGTCGTAGCGCAGCACGTCGGGTCCGCCGATGTCGTAGGCCCCGTTCGCGTCCTCGGCGCGGAGCGCGGCGAGGAGGTAGTGGAGGACGTCGCGGATCGCGATGGGCTGGATGCGGTTGCGGACCCAGCGGGGGGCGGTCATCACCGGGAGCACCTCGGTGAGGTGCCGGATCATCTCGAAGGAGGCCGAGCCCGAGCCGATGACGACGCCCGCCTGGAGCACCAGGACCGGGACGCCGGACCGCTGGAGGATCTCGCCGACCTCGCGGCGCGAGGCGAGGTGCGCCGACAGCGGCCCGGTCCGCGGCGAGAGCCCGCCGAGGTAGACGATGCGCGCGACGCCGGCGGCCGCGGCGGCGCGGGCGACGTTGCGGGCGATGAGCCGGTCGAGCCGCTGGAAGTCGCGCCGGTCGGTCATCGAGTGGACGAGGTGGTACACGAACCGGGCGCCTTCGGTCGCCCGCCGCACCGCGGCCGGGTCGGCGGCGTCGCCGCCGACCACCTCGACGTCGGGCGGGGCGAGGCCGCGCAGCCGCTCGGGCCGCCTGGTGAGCACCCGGACCCGGTACCCGGCGTTGCGCAGCCGCGGCAGGAGCCTGCCGCCGATGTACCCGGTGGCGCCGAGGAGCAGCACCAGCGGGGGCGGTTCGCCCGGGTGCGCGGGCGTCCAGCGGTACTCGGGTTCGCGCCCGCTCGGCGCCGTCAGATCCGCCCCGCCCATCCGCGCCCTCCCCCGGCCGTCCCAGGCAGCCTATGGGAGCGGACCGGCGGGCGTCCCGGTCACGGGCGGATCGGCGTGTTCAGCGGAGGACGGCGGCGAGGAGGTCGGTGCCGAGGCCGGTGAGGTCGGGGAGGTTGAGGGAGTAGCGGACGTAGCGGCCGTGGCGCTCGGCGGTGAGCAGGCCCGCGCGGCGCAGGACGGCGAGGTGGCGGGAGACCTCCGGGGGCGAGAGCTCCCAGGCGTGGGCGAGTTCGCCGGTGGTGTGCGGGCCGCGGGCGAGGGTGCGCAGCAGGCGCAGCCGCACGGGGTGCGCGAGCGCCTCTAGGCGCAGCGTGACCGTCTCCAGCGGCACCGGGTCGGGCGAGTCCGGTTCGGCCACGGGGTACTGGACGACCGGCCGCCACCCGGGCGCGTAGACGGCGACCAGGTGCGGGCGGCCGAAGACGCTGGGCAGGAACGTGACGCCGTCCGCGTCGGCGGCGGTCGCGCTGTCCTGGAGCTTGTCGACGATGATCGCGCCGCCGCCGGGCGCGAGGGCCACGGCCCCGGAGACCGCGGCGAGCGCCGCCTCGACGCCACGGTGCGCCAGCAGGTCGCTCTTGCGGCGCCGGTCGTCGGCGAGCCGCACGGCGACCCGGCTCCAGGCGGCGTCGAAGAACGCCTCGGCGCACTGTTCGAGGGTGTCGCGCACGCGGGCCCGCACGGCGGCGGGGTCGGCGAGCAGCCGTTCGGCGAACGCCTCCTGGACCGCGCCGCGGGCCTGCGCGAGGCCCAGGGCCCGGTCGCGGGCCGCCGGGTCGGCGAGCGGCGACAGGCCGGGGAAGTGGACGCGGTTGCTGCCGCAGGTGGTGACGAGCGCGGCGGTCACGTACGCCTCGTCGCCGATCTTGTCGACGTCGTCGAGCTCCTCGGCGAGGGTGGGCCGGGGGCGGGCGGGGACGAGGAAGTCCGCCCGTGAAGAGCGCCAGAGGAACTCGGCCTCCTTGAGCCGGTCGGCGAGCTCGGGCCGCAGGCCGGACCAGACGCCGCCCGCCCAGCCCGACAGCCGCGGGTGGTGCGCGGGCTCGGCCAGCACGTGCAGCATCGCGGTCAGCTCGGCCAGCGGGGAGACCGAGAACCGCAGCCGCTCGGGCGGCAGTCCGCCGATGTCGATCCTCAACGCCATGCCCTCATTCTCGACGGTCGCCGCGCCGGGGGCCGCATCGGTTGACGAACACCGTCAATCGACGCGGCCCGCGCCGCGGCCGAACGCATGTTTGACGCCATGGCAACCACCCTGAAGATCCGCCCGAGCGGCCTCGTCCGCGCCTCCGGCGGCCCCCGCTACGCCGCCGCCCTGGCCGTGGACGCGCTCGGCACCGGCCTGCTCCGGCCGTTCCTGCTGCTCTACGGCGTCACGGTGCTGGGGCTGTCCGCGCCCGCCACCGGACTGGCGATGACGTGCGGCATCGTCGCGGCCCTGGCGTGCACGCCCGGGGTGGGCCACTGGCTGGACCGGGGCGCGCGCAGCACGGTCGTGGCGGCGTCGATGCTCGTGCGCGTCGCGGGCGTGGCGCTGCTGCTGGCCTCCCCGACGGGGAACGTGTGGACGTTCGCCGCGGCGGCGCTGTTCCTCGGCGTCGGCAACCAGGCGTGGCCCGCGGCCCATGCGGCCGTCGTCGCCACCCTCGCCGAGGGCCGCGAGCGGGACGCCGCCCTCGCGGGGGGCCGCGCCCTGCGCAACGCGGGCATGGGCGCGGGCGCGCTCCTCGCCCTCGCGTTCCTGACCGGCGGCGCGGCGGCATTGCAGGCGCTCGCGGCCGTCACCGGCCTCGCCTACCTCGTCGCGGCGGCACTGACCTGGTCGGTGCGCCTGCGGGCGAGCGAAGCCGATGCACCGGAAGGGGACCGCCCGGAGGGGCCCGCGCCGCGGATGCGCGCGCTGCTCGCCGCGAACGTCGTGTACACGTTCTGCCTCAACGTCCCCGAGATCGCGCTCCCGCTGATCCTGGTGACCTACCTGGACGCCTCCCCCGCGTGGGCGGCGGCCGTGTTCGTGGCGAACACGGTCCTGGTGGTCACGTTGCAGGTCCCGCTCACCGTCCTCTTGTCGCGGTACTCGCGCCGGTCGGTGCTGGCGTGGAGCGGCGTGGTCCTCGCCGCGTCCTATCTGGGGTTCCTGGCCGCGGCCTCGCTGGGGCACGGCTGGGCCGCCCCGGCGGTCGCGGCGGTGTCCGTGGTCTGCACGATCGGCGAGATCCTCTACGCGGGCAGCGCGACCGCGCTCGTGACGGCGCTGGCCCCGGCCCGCGCGATGGGCCGCGCCCTCGCCCGCTTCCAGTTCTCCACGGGCCTGGGCCTGGCGGTCTCACCCGCGGTGATCACCGCCCTCGCCGCCGCGGGGCCCCTCGCCCTGTGGGGCGGCCTCGCGGCGGCGACGCTCGTCTCGGCGTCCGCCGTCGCGGCGGAGCGGGACCGGGGCGCGCGGGCCTGACGCTATATGCGCACCACCAGCTTCCCGGTGGTGTGGCGATTCGCGAAGTCCGCGATGGCCTGGGGGCCCTGGTCGAGGGTGTACCGGCGGCCGACCGTGACGTCCAGCTCGCCGCGCACGGCGTCCTCGGCGACCTCCCCCATGCCGCCGAAGCGGCCCTCCATGTCGAGCACGAACCGCAGGTCGAGGTCGTCGCGGCCGAGCCATTCCGTTTGCGTGACAGGGAAGGTGATGGTCACGAGGCGCCCGCCGGGGCGCAGGGCCGCGCTCAGGTCGGCGAGCCGGTCCCCCGGCAGCACCAGGTTGAACGCGACGTCCACGTCCGAGGGGTACCCGGCCGGGTCGTAGCCGACGACCGCGGCGGCGCCCAGTCGCCGCAGGTGCGCCTCGTCCGCGGGGGTCGCGGTGGCGATGACCTCGGCGCGCTTGGCGAGCAGCGGCACCACGGTGGTGCCGACGCCGCCGGTCGCGCCGACGACGAGGACCGTGGCCCCGGCGGGGACCTCGGCCGCGGCCATGAGGGCGCGGGCGGTGAGCCCGACCGTGGGCAGGGCCGCGGCGGTCTCGACGTCGAGGCCCGCGGGCCGGTGGGCGATGAACGGCGTGTCGGCCTCGTAGACCGCGTACTCGGCCATCGACCCGGTCCCCAGCGAGACCCGGCCCGGCCCGGCCAGCGCCTTGAGCGCCCGCGGGACGGCCTGGCCGAAGACCTCGTCGCCGACGCGGTAGGCGTCCACGCCCGGTCCGACTTCGCTGACGGTGCCCGCGAAGTCGTTGCCGGGGACGTAGGGGAACTCCAGGGGGAAGTCCCGGCGGAACTCGCCGCTGGGGACCTTGACGTCGGCGGGGTTGACCGAGGCCGCGGCGACGCGCACCTGGATCTGGCCGGGGCCCGGGACGGGGGCGGGGAGGTCGGTGACGGTGTAGTGCTCGGGCGGGCCGTAGTCGAGTGCGGCGACTGCCTTCATGATGCGTCCTCCATTAAACGGACCGTTCGGTCACTTTATTCGGAGACGCTAGCACTAAACGGACCGGGCGGTCAACTTGATAGGGTGGGGCCATGACCGCCGCCGCCGCCGCCGCCCGACCGCCCCGCGCCGACGCCGTGCGCAACCGCAGACTCCTGCTGGCCGCGGCCGCCGACGAGTTCGCCAAGCACGGCCTGGACGCCTCGGTCGCCGACATCGCCCGGCGCGCCGGGGTCGGCAAGGGCACGGTCTTCCGCCACTTCGCGACCAAGGACGACCTGGTCGCGGCGATCCTCACCGACCGCATGGACGAGCTGCACCGCCGCGGCGAGGAGCTGCTGGCCGCCGCCGACGCCGCCTCGGCCCTGCACGAGTTCCTCACCGCCGCGGCGGGTCAGCGCCAGGAGCGCGACCTGTCGTTCCTCGCCGAGGCGGCCGGGTCGATGCCGGAGGTCGCCGCCGCGCGCGACCGGATGACGGGGACGATCGACAGGATCGTGGACCGGGCCCGCGAGGAGGGCGTGCTCCGCGCCGACATCACCGGGACCGACGTGTTCCTGCTGATGTGCGCGCCGAACTACATCGCCGGGTACGTCCCGGACGCCTCGCCGGACCTGTGGCGGCGCTACCTCGGCGTCATCCTCGACGGGCTGCGCCCCGAGGGGGCGCGCCCGCTGCCCGCCGAGGCGCCGACGCTCGCCTGAGCGGGGCCGGAGGCGCTGTTCACCACTGCCGCACGGCTTCGGCCGTCGCGGGGTCAGGGGCCTTCGAGGGCGGTGATGCGCTTGCGGAGGTCGTCGAAGTGCTCGCGCATGCGGCGGACGGCGAGGTCCTCGTCCCCGGCGGCGAGGGCGTCGATGATGCGGGCGTGGAGGAGGCCGCGGTCGGGGGCGGGGGCGAGCATGCGGCCGCCGACCTCGCGGCTGAGTTCGCCGAAGAGGCGCCAGAACAGGTCGATGAGGTTGTCCACCAGCGGGTTCCCGAGCCCGGAGTAGAGGGTGCGGTGGAACTCCTCGTCGAGTTCGCGGGAGTCCTCGCCGCGCTCGTCGCGCTCGGTCATCTCGCGGGCGAGGTCGGCGCAGCGCCGGAGTTCGGCGCCGAGCCCGGCGCGCGCGACGGCGGGCATGAGCCCGGCCTCCATCGCCTCGCGGGCGGTGAGCACCTCGACCACGGCGGTGCCGGTGCCCGCGAGGCCGTACGGGAGCTGCTCGATGATCGGCTTGAACGAGAACTCGGAGACGAAGAGGCCGTTGCCGTGCCGGGCCTCGATGACGCCGAGGGTCTGGAGGCTGCGGGTGGCCTCGCGCAGGGAGAGGCGGCTGACGCCGAGTTCGGCGGCGAGGTCGGCCTCGCTGGGCAGGCGCGCGCCCGCGGGCAGGTCGTGCTCGCGGATGTAGTCGCGCAGCCTCCGCTGCGCGGCGAGGTAGATCGGGCCGCCTGATCTCATGCGACGACCGTACCGGGCACTGCGGACGGTGCGTCGCCCGCCGCTGCGAGCGCGTCGCGCAGGGGCGGCACGAGCCGGTCGATCGAGGCGCGGTCGGCGTCGGTCGCCGGGCCCCAGGGGGTGCGCGCGGGGCCGATGTCGGGGCCGAGCCGGTTCATGAGCTCCTTGACGAAGCCGGGCCCGGTGGCGGCGCGCGCGATGTCGCGGAAGGGGCGGTGGAGGTCGTGGGCGCGGGCGGTCTCGCCGCGGTCGAAGGCGTCCACGACGGCGTGGGCGAGGGGGGCGAGGCCGTTGTAGAGGCTGCCGATCGCCGCGTCCGAGCCGGCGGCGAGCGCGGCGGGAAGCAGCTCGTCGCGTCCGAAGTAGACGCGGAGGTCGGGGCGGGCGAGGCGGATCGCCTCCAGCTCCATGAGGTCCTCGTCGGTGTACTTCAGCGCGGCAAGCGTGGGGATCTCGGCGGAGGCGGCGGCGATGACCGCGCTGGGGCGCGGGACCGGGCCGGTCATCGAGGGGATCTGGTAGTAGCAGAAGGGGACGCCGTCGGCGGCCTCGGCGACCTCGGCCAGCCACCGCACCAGGTGGGCGAGGGTGGACGCCTGGCCGTAATAGGGCGCGACGGTGGCGACGAGGTCGACGCCGAGGCCCTTGGCGTGGGCCGCGAGCTCGCGGGTGGTCGCCAGCGGCAGCCCGCCGACCTGGACGCCGAGCCCGAAGCCCTCCGGGCGCGCCGCGACCCATGCCTCCAGAAGGGACATCCGCTCTTCGACGGTGAGGTACGGGAACTCGCCGCTGGTGCCGTTGACGAAGGCCCCCCGCACCCCGGCCGCGCGCAGGTGCGCGAGCTGCTCGGGGACGCGCGCGGGGTCGAGCCGCCCGCTCCCGTCGTAGGGTGCCAGGGCGGCCGCCCAGAATGCGAACCGGCTCATGAGCTGTCCTTTCGTGCGCGTGTCACGCTTTGGTGGCGCCGTCGGTGAGCCCGGCGACGATGTACCGCTGGAGGAAGACGAACGCCGCGATCACGGGGAGCGCGACGACCGCGGAGACCGCCATGAGGTCGTTCCAGCGGACCCCGAACTCGTTGGTGATCTCGGCGAGGACGATGGTGACCGGCTGGATGCCCTCGCTGGTGGCGAGGGAGAGGCCGAAGACGAACTCGCCCCACGCGCCGAGGAAGCTGACCACGGCGACGGTGACGATGCCCGGCACCGAGACCGGCAGCGCGATGCGCACGAACGAGGCGAGCTCGCTGCAACCGTCCATCTTGGCCGCCTCCACGACCTCCTCTGGGACGCTGAGGAAGTACGGGCGCAGGATCGTCACGGCGAGCGGCACGGCCAGCGCGCAGTTCGCGATGATCAGACCCGCGTAGGAGTCGACCAGGCCCGCGCCGCTGAAGAGCACGAACATCGGCAGGGCGAGGTTGACCGAGGGGACCATCTGCACGATGAGCATGAGCATCATGACCGCGCCGATGCCGCGGACCTTGAACTTCGCCAGCCCGTAGGCGGCCGGGAGCGCGATGAGCAGGGTGACGAGGGTGGTCCCGACGGCGATGACCGCGCTGTTGGCGAGGCCGCGCGCGATGTCGGGGTCGGCGAAGACCGCGCGGGCGTAGGACTCGACGGTCGGCGGGAGCGGGACGAGGTCCGGGGGCACGCGGAAGACCGCGTCGCCGGTCTTCAGGGAGGTCACGACCATCCAGTAGACGGGGACGAGGTAGACGGCGGCGGCGAGGACGCCCGCGGTCGCGAGCCAGCGCCGGGCGCGGCGGTCGCGCCGCGAGCCGGTCGCGGGGGTCGTGTCGGCGGCGGTCATGCGTCGCGCTCCTTCCGCAAGGCCCGGAAGTAGAAGAGGGACAGGGCGATCGGCACGACCATGAGGACCGTGGTGGCGACCGAGGCGGTGTCGAAGCGGGAGAACTCGAACGCCTCGTTGTACGCGTAGACCGGGAGGGTCGCGGTCGCGCCGCCGGGGCCGCCCGCGGTCATGAGGAAGATCGTGTCGAAGTTCTTGAACGTGTAGATGAACACGAGCAGGAGCGCGGCGAGCGAGACCGGGCGCAGCTGCGGGAGCGTGATGTGCCGGAACTGCCGCCACGGCGAGGCGCCGTCGATGCGCGCGGCCTCGTACAGCCCCTTGGGGATGCCTTCGAGGCCCGCGGCCAGCAGGATCATCGCGAACGGGGCGAAGCTCCACGCGGTGGCGAAGACGACCGCGGCGACCGCCGCCCCGGGCCGGCCGAGCCAGAACAGGTCGCCGTCGAGGAGCCCGAGGGCGCGGAGCACGGCGTTGAGGAGGCCGTAGCTGCCGTCCAGGAGCCACCGCCACACGTTCGCGCTGACCACTGTGGGCAGGACCCAGGCCACGAGGATGAGCGCCCGCAGCACGTCCCGGCCGCGGAAGGGCCGCCGCAGCAGCAGCGCCAGGCCGAGGCCGATCGCGAAGGTGAGCGCCACGCTCGATGCGGTGTAGACGATCGAGACGCCGAAGGAGTCCCAGAAGCGCGGCCGCGCGAACTGGTCGGCGTAGTTCTCCAGGCCCACCCACTCCGCGCCGCCCTGGACGACCTCGCGCAGGCCGATGTCGAAGAAGCTCTGGAGCACGCTGTACAGCAGCGGGTAGACGACCGTGGCGCCGACGAAGACCACGGCGGGGGCCGTGAACAGTAGGGGCGCGAGGAGGCGGCGGGCCCGGCCCCGCCCGCGGCCGGACGGGGCCGGCCGCGGCGGTGCGTCGGCGCGCGGTGCGGTGGCGAGGGCCATCCGTCAGCGCCCCATGGCCTCGTCGATGGCCGCCTGCGCCTCGGCCGCGGCGTCGGCGGCGGAGGCCGAACCGCTGACCACGGCCTGGAGCGCTTGCTGGACGATGGTGAGCGCCTCGGTGGAGTGGAGCGCGGTCTCCCCCGTCGGCGCCCAGGCGTTCACGAGCTGGTCGGCGAAGACCGCCCGGACCGGGTCGGTGACGGCGCCGGGCACGTCGGAGCGGGCGGGGAGCTTGTTGCGCTCGGGCAGGTACTCCTCCAGGACGCTCGGCTGCTGGAGCCACTCGATGAGGTCCCAGGCGGCGTCGGCGTCGCCGCTGCCCGCGCCGATGGCGAGGTTCTCGGCGGACAGGAAGGTCGCCTCGGTGGCGTCGGCGGGCAGCGGGGCCACGTTCCAGGCGAGGTCGGGGGCGTTCTCGCGGACGACGTTGACGGCGCTGGCGGAGTTGATCGCCATGGCGGCCTCGCCGTTGGTGAACGCCGCCATCGCGTCGTCCTCGTTCCAGGTGAGGAAGCCCTCGGAGAGCCCGCCCGAGGCGGTCATGCGCTGGATCGACTCCAGGGCCGCGACGCCCGCCTCGCCGCCGAAACCGGCGAGGTCCCCGCCCGCGGCGAGGGTGCGCAGGAGGATGCCGGTGGCGCCCTCGGCCCCTTCGATGCCGGACATGGCGAGCCCGTAGGAGGCGGCGCCGCTGTCGGCGATCGCGGCCGCGGCGGCCTCCATCTCGTCCCAGGTGGTCGGGACCTCGACGCCCGCGGCGGCGAGGACGTCCTCGTTGTAGTAGAGCGCGTAGTCGTCGGCCAGGTGCGGGATGCCGTAGGTCGCGCCGTCGACCTGCCCTGTCTCCCAGCCGGCCTCGTAGTAGGCGTCCTGCTCGCCCCACTCGTCGGCGTAGGCGCTGAGGTCCTCGATGATCCCGGCGTCGGCGAGCTGGCCGGTCTCGAAGGCGTTGACGAGCGCGATGTCGGGGAGGCCGCCCGCGGCGGCCTGCTGCTGGAGCGTGCGGCTGAAGTCCTCGAAGGGGATGAACCGGGGCTCGACCTCGACGCCGGTCTCCTCGGCGTACCGGGCGAGCGCGGCTTCGAGGGGGACGCCGTGGGGGTCGCCGTAGTAGTGCCAGAAGGTGATCACGCCGTCTCCGGCGTCGGACCCGTCGGTGCCGGTGCCGCCGCCGAAGGCGCCGCACGCGGTGAGGGAGAGGGCGGCGGTGCCCGCCGCGACGGCCGCGGCCGCGCGGCGGAGGGGTGCTCGCGTCATTGGTCCTCCAGGAGTTGCTTCGTCGGAACTCGCGATCGGAGGAGTAGATCAGATATCTGATAACTTGTCAATCGAGGCCGGGCCGGGCGTCGGCCAGCACCTCCCGGTGGCGCACGACGCGGTCGAAGTCGACGAGCACCGCCCGCGCCTCCGGTTCGACGACGGCCGTGGTGCAGTCGTCCCCGGCGAACGCGCGGATCGCGTCGAGCGAGTCCCAGAACGTCAGGGTGCCCAGGCCGCCCTCCTCCGCGACCAGGCAGCCGCCTCTGAAGCCGGGGCGCTCGCGCAGGAGCGGGAGCAGCACGGTGGTGAAGTACGCGCGGTACGCGGCGACGCCCTCGGGGGTCGCGCGGGCGGTCCAGGTTCGCAGGATCATGACGGATCGGCTCCTTCGCTCGGTCGCTTTCGGTACCGGCTGACGCTATTCCCTTGTGGAGGCGGCGCGCATCGGTCGATCGACTGGGCCCGCGACCGGGCCCGCGTCCCGAGCGAGGACGGATGTGTGACGGGGCCTGGTGGAGTGGGCGGGACGTGGCGCGGCCGGACCGGTGGGCCCGGCCGCGCCGAAGCCCCGCACCGTCGGAGACGCCATGCAGCCCTTGTCCAGCACCGATCCCGACCGCATCGGCCCGTACCGGGTCTACGCCGAGCTGGGGCGCGGCGCGATGGGGCGGGTCCTGCTGGGGGCGGGGGCCGACGGGCGGCTCGTGGCGGTCAAGGTGGTCCGCGAGTGGCTGGTGGAGGACGAGGAGTTCCTGGCCCGGTTCCGCGAGGAGGTGCGCAAGTCGCGGCAGGTCTCCGGGCTCTACACGGCCGCGGTGGTCGGCGCCGGGCCCGACGCCCCGGTCCCGTGGCTCGCGTCCGAGTACCTGCGCGGGCCGACCCTGGACGAGGCCGTGAAGGCCGCCGGGCCGCTCCCCGAGGCCGCGGCGATCCGGCTCGCGGCCGGGCTCGCCTCCGCGCTGGCGTCGATCCACGCCGCCGGGGTGATCCACCGGGACCTCAAGCCGGGCAACGTGATCCTGGAGTCCAGCGGGCCGCGCGTCATCGACTTCGGCATCGCCCGCGCCGCCGAGGGCTCGGACCTGACCCGCACCGGCGCGCTCATCGGCACGCCCGGGTTCATGTCCCCGGAGCAGACGCGGTCGCAGCCGCTCACGGCCGCCTCCGACGTGTTCTCGCTCGGCTCGGTGCTCGTGTTGGCCTGCACCGGGACCGGACCGTTCTCCGGCGCTTCGACGCTGGACACGATGAACAACGTCGTGCGCGCCGCGCCGGACCTGTCCGGCGTGCCCGCCCGGGTGCGGGCGCTCGCGACGCGGTGCCTGGCCCCCGACCCGGCCGACCGCCCCACCCCCGCCGGGCTCCTCGACCTCATCGGACCGCTCGCGCCGTCCTCGCGGCCCTGGCCCGAAGCCATCGCGTCCCTTGAGGACGAGCAGCAGCGCCGGATCGCGCTCCTCCTCGACGGCGTCGAGGAGCACCCGACGCGCGTCGACACCGGTCCGACCATGGTCACCGACCCGCACCGGCCCACCTGGGTCCGGCCGCCCGAGCCCGGTCCGACCGCGACGCCGCCCGTCAGGCCCACTCCCCGTCCCACTCCCCCGGTCCGGCCCGCGCCCGACCCGAACGCCCAGGCGCGCATGGGAGCCGGGGCCGCGATCGTCCTCGTCTGCGCCGTCATCGCGGGCCTCGTCTGGTACGCCGACCGCGACAGCGAGGTGGAGGAGCCCTCGTCCGACTACACGGACAGCGAGACCTACGAGGACACGTGGACGACCTCGGAGCCCGGCGAGCACGAGGTCTACGTCCAGGAGTGCATGTGGGACGGCTACGACGAGGCCGAGTGCGAGGTCTCCTGGGGCAGCGACCCGTCCTACACCTGGACGGGCCAGCTCTACGGCGGCGGGCCGTCCGAGCGGGACGTGTACCTCGACGAGTGCGCCGCCGACGGCTACAGCGACGAGGAGTGCGAATCGTCCTGGTATGCCGACCCCTCCTACACGTGGACCGGGGAGCTCTTCTAATCTCCGAGAGGCTCACCGCGGCAACACCTCCGGCCGCGACCAAATGTCCAGAAGGGACTCACCAGTGCCTCGATACCACGTCAGCGCCACGACCTCCGCCCCCGTCTCCGCCGTCTGGGCGCTTCTGGTCGACGGGCGCGCCTGGCCGCGCTGGTCCACGGGGCTCGACGAGCTGGTCGAGGAGCGCTCCAGCGGCCTCGCCGCGGACGGACGCGACGGCGTCGGCGCGGTCCGCGCCTTCCGCACGGGCCGGGCCGTCACCGGCGAGCGCCTCACCGAGCTGGTGCCCGAGGAGCGCATGTCCTACGAGGACGCGTTCAACCTCGCCATGAAGGACTACCGCGCCGCCGTCGAACTCGCGACCACGCCCGAAGGCGGCGCCCGCATCGAGTGGCACGGCACCTGGCGCCCCCGCCCCGGCATCGGCTGGCTGACCCCCCTCTTCCTCCCCAAGATCATGCAGCGCATGGCAGACGACCTCGCCTCCTACGCCCAGCGCCTCGACTAGCCGGCGCCGCATTGCCGCGGCATTGCCGTTCGCGTTGACGCCCGGGCAATGCCCGGTGCGGTGGACTGGATCCCCGTGCGGCTCCGCGTCGTCCTCCTCTGCGCCGTCTTCGCCCTGGTCGCCTGGAACATCTCCACCACCGAACTCCCGAACCCCTCCGACCCCCTCGCCATGGGATGCGGCGAGGAGCTCGCCTTCGACTACGAGCCGAGCGGCTTCACCTTCCTCGACCAGGTAGTCCGCATCTTCAACGTCTTCCTCGCCCAGGCGGCGCCGTCCTAGCATCGGGCACGCAGGCACGGCTCGCGGGTCTGTAGTCGAGGGTGAGCCGGACGGGATAATCAACAATTCCCATCGGATAAGTTGACTATGCGCGCGGGCGGGCATAGGCTGGTGCCGCGTCGTGTTCGCCTCGTTTCAGGGAGATTCATGGACCCGTGTTGCGCCCCAGGTCATGCGGGCCGGTCGGCAGGTCGTGCGCCGGTGGCGGTCGGGCTCGCGCCGCGGCGGGCGGGCCTGGTCGGGCTGGACGGCGGGGCGTTCCTCATGGGGGCCGAGGACGGGATCGGGCATCCGAAGGACGCGGAGGGGCCGGTGCGGCGGGTCGTGTTGTCGCCGTTCCGCATCGCCGCCACCGCGGTCACCGTGGCCGAGTTCGCCGCGTTCGTGGACGCGACCGGGCACCGGACCGAGGCCGAGGAGTTCGGGTACTCGTTCGTGTTCGACGGGTTCCTCGACCCGCGCATCGCCGAAGTCTCGCCCCGCGTCCCGACCGCCCCGTGGTGGCGCTCGGTCGACGGCGCCACCTGGCGCGCGCCCGAAGGCCCCGGCTCCGACGCCGACGAGCGCCGCGACCACCCCGTCACCCACGTCTCCTGGAACGACGCGCAGGCGTACTGCGCCTGGTCGGGGACGCGCCTGCCGACCGAGGCCGAGTGGGAGTACGCCGCCCGCGGCGGCCTCGAACAGGCCGTCTACCCCTGGGGCGACGAGTTCGAGCCTGACGGCCGGCACCGCGCGAACATCTGGCGCGGCGACTTCCCCAGGGAGAACACCGCAGCGGACGGGCATCTCAGTACGGCCCCCGCGAAGTCGTTCGAGCCCAACGGGTTCGGCCTGTACAACACGGTCGGGAACGTCTGGGAGTGGACCGCCGACTGGTTCGGGCGCGACCACCGCCCCGGCCCCGACCCCCGCGGCCCCGAGCACGGCCAGGCCAGGGCCATGCGCGGCGGCTCCCACATGTGCCACGACTCGTACTGCAACCGGTACCGGGTCGCGGCCCGCTCCGCGAACACCCCGGACAGCTCCAGCGGCAACATCGGCTTCCGCGTCGCCGCCTGACCTCCCCGACCACAACTGAAGGAATCCCCATGCCGCACCACGCCTCCCGACGCACCGTCCTCGCCCTCGGCGGCGCGATCGCCGGGACCACGGCCCTGCCCGCCGCCGCCCGCGCTCAGGGCGCCGACCGGCCCAACATCCTGTGGCTCGTCGCCGAGGACCACAACCCGTTCCTCGGCGCGTACGGCGACGACCAGGCGCAGACGCCCGCGTTGGACGCACTCGCTGAACGCGGCGTCCTGTACGCCAACGCCTTCTCCACCTACCCGGTGTGCGCCCCGACCCGCTTCTCCATCATCACCGGCAAGGCCCCCGAGTCCTGCGGCCCCGCGCACCACATGCGCGCCTCAGGCCTGCGCCCCGACTGGCTCGTGGGCTTCCCGCAGTACCTGCGCGAGGCCGGGTACTACACCTCGAACAACAACAAGACCGACTACAACACCGACATCGACCTGGCCGCGACCTGGGACGCCAACGGCGCCGACGCCTCCTGGACAGGCCGGGCCCCCGGCCAGCCGTTCTTCGCGGTCTTCAACCACATGACGACCCACGAGTCGTCGCTGTGGTCGAGCGAGCCCACCGGCGTCCACGACCCCGCCGACGCCGAGCTCCCCGAGTACACCCCCGACACCGAGGCCACCCGCGCCGACCGGGCCCACTACTACGACAACATCACCCGCGTCGACGCGCAGGTCGCCGAGCGCCTCGCCGAGCTCGAAGCCGCCGGGCTCGCGGAGGACACCGTCGTCTTCTACTACTCCGACAACGGCGGCGTCCTCCCCCGCTCCAAGCGCTACGCCTACGACTCGGGCCTGCGCACCGCCCTGATCGCCGTCTTCCCCGACAAGTGGGCGCACCTCGCGCCCGCCGAGCCGGGCGCGGTGGTCAGCGATCCGGTGACGACGCTCGACTACGCGCCCACCGTCCTGGAGATCGCCGGGCTCGACGTCCCCGGCCACCTCGACGGGACCTCGCTGCTGGAGTCGCGCCGCCGCCCCGAGTACGCCTTCGGGTCCCGCAACCGCATGGACGAGCGGTACGACTTCGTGCGCACCGTCAGGGACGGGCGCTACCGCTACATCCGCAACTACGCGCCGCACCGGATCTACAACCAGCACGTCGGCTACCTCTTCCAGCAGCTCGGCGTCCTCGACTGGGAGCAGGCGCACCTCGACGGCGCGCTGGAGGAGGTCCAGGAGCGCTGGTGGGGCCCCAAGCCCGCCGAGGAGCTGTACGACCTCGACGCCGACCCCGACGAGGTCGCGAACCTCATCGACGAGCCGCACCTGCGCCGCGTCCGCCGCCGCCTCGCCGCGGCCCTCGACGAGCACCTGATCGCCGTGCACGACAACGGGTTCATCCCCGAGGGCGCCGCCGCCGAGGGGTACGACCGGTCGCGGGCCCGCGGGGCGTTCCCGATCGCGCGGGTCAAGGCGCTCGCCGACCTCGCGATCCAGCGCAAGCGGTCGAACACGGCGAAGTTCACGCGCGCGCTGCGCGACGGCAACGAGGTCGTCCGCTACTGGGGCGCGCAGGGGCTGCTCATCCTCGCCGCGGCGGACCTCTTGCGCCACAAGGACGCCGAGGACGATCTGGCGGCCGTCCTGGACGACGCCGACGAGATCCCGCAGGTCCGCATCGCCGCGGCCGAGACCCTCGCGCGGCTGGGGCGCGGCGGCGCGGCCGTGGCGTACCTGGTCGGCGTCCTCGGCGACGCCGCGGCGCCGAACCCGGTCCGGCTCCAGGCCGTCGAGGCCCTCACATACAGCCCGGCCGAGGACGCCGCTGCGGCGCTCGACGTGCTCGACGCCGTCTCGGCCGCCGCCACCGGCACCGACCTCGGCAAGGCCGTCAACTACCTCCGCTTCGTCCTCCGCGGCCAGTACGCGCCCACGCCGGAGGTCCAAGCCGCGATCCTCGGCCTCGCCTGACCGCGGCGGCCGCCCCTACGCCCCGGCGGGCCCGGGGGCGGCGGCTTCGCGGACGAGCCGCCGCGCCAGGTCCGCGGTGTCGGGCAGCGTGTCGAACGGGAGCGGCCTGGTGGCGAGGACGCCTTCGTGGAGGACGAGCAGCCGCGTCGCCAGCGCCTCGGGCCCGGCGCATCCGGCCGCGGCGGCGAGGTCGCGGAACAGGTCGAGGAGCCAGCGCTTCTGGTCGGCGGCGACGCGGTGGGCGGGGTGCGCGGGGTCGGGGAGTTCGGCGAGGGCGTTGATGAAGGCGCAGCCGCGGGGGCTGGTCGCGGTCCAGTCGCGCAGGGCCTCGAACGGGGCGGTGACCGCCGCGGCGGGGTCGCCGCTCCGGTCGACGGCCGCTTGGACGAGGTCGCGCCAGCGCCGGTCGCGCTCGGCGAGGTAGGCGGCCACGAGCCGGGCTTTCGACCCGAACTGGTTGTAGAGGGTGCGTTTGGTGGTGCCGGAGCGCTCGGCGACGAGGTCCACGCCGACCGCGGTGATCCCCCGCTCGTAGAACAGCTCCTCGGCGGCGGCGAGGATGCGGGCGCGGGCCGGGCTCGGGGCCTGGGCGACTGGCATTCGACACGTCCTTCACCGATCGGTGTACCATGGCGGGTTCACCGATCAGTATACCGAGGGGGCGGACATGGCGGAACCGACGATGCGGGCCGTGCGGATCACGGGGCACGGAGGGCCGGAGGTCCTCGAAGCGGCGACGGTGCCGGTCCCGGAGCCTCAGCCGGGAGAGGTCCTGGTGCGGGTGGGCGCCGTGGCGCTGAACAACACCGACCTGTGGACCCGCGAGGGCTCCTACGGCCTGCCGGGCGATCCAGGCGCGCTGTCGGGCTGGCGCGGGCCGGTCGAGTTCCCGCGGGTCCAGGGCGCGGACGTCGCGGGCCGGGTCGCGGCGGTCGGCCCCGGCGTCGCGGCCGACCTCGTCGGCCGCCGGGTCGTGGTCGATCCGGCACTCTACGACGGCGACGGTCCCGACGCGAATCCCGTGGGGCTCATGGGGAGCGAACGCGACGGCGGGTACGCCGAGTACGTCACCGCTCCGGCGGCCCGCGTCCACGACATGACCTCGT
Organism: Glycomyces mayteni; assembly: GCF_042428885.1. Taxonomy (NCBI): domain Bacteria; kingdom Bacillati; phylum Actinomycetota; class Actinomycetes; order Glycomycetales; family Glycomycetaceae; genus Glycomyces; species Glycomyces mayteni. Next base: position 617,806 of record NZ_JBHMBP010000002.1, on the reverse strand, counting down.
CCCCGCTCTCGGACGACCAGCTCGCCGCGCTCCCGACCGCGTACGGGACCGCGCTGGGCATGATCGAGCGGGCGCGCCTCGCGCCGGGTGAGACCGTCCTGGTCTCGGGGGCGTCCGGCGGGGTCGGCCTCGCGCTCGTCCAGATCGCCCGCGCCCGCGGCGCGAGGGTGCTCGCGATCAGCAGCGGCGCCAAGCTCGACGCCGTCCGCGACGCGGGCGCGCACGCCGTCATCGACCGCGCCGGGGACCTCCCCGACCAGGTCCGCGCCGCCGCGCCCGACGGCGTGGACGTCGTCCTCGACGTCGTCGCCGGGGACCTCGTGCGCACCCTCCTCCCGCTGGTGCGCGAAGGCGGCCGCTGGGCCGTGGCGGGCGCCCTGGGCGGCTACGACATCGCCTTCGACGTGCGCCGCCTCTACCTCCACAACATCGGCCTCATCGGCTCGTCCATGCACACCCCCGCCCACTTCCGGCACCTCATGGACATGGCCGAGACCGGCGCCCTCACCCCGGTCATCGCCGCCGCCTACCCCCTCGACCAGGCCGCGGAAGCCCAAGAGGCCCTCGCCGAGCGAACCCACGTCGGCAAGATCGTCCTCCACCCCTGAGCGGCCGGAGGGCGGTCGCGGGGTCCCTTCGGCCCTAGAGGAAGTCGAGTCCTGGGGCGTCGGTGAGGTCTCGGGCGACGGACCAGAGGGATGCGGCGTAGTCGGGGCCGCGGCGAGCGGATCGGGGGAGGGGGATGCGCTTGGTGGGGCCGGTGAGCATGTGCTGGGGGCCGTAGTAGGCGCCTTGGGCCGCGGCGGGGTCGGCGGCGGCAAAGAGGAGGGGTTCGGCGCCTTGGACCACGTCCTGGGAGGGCAGGAAGGTCCGGTCGGACGGCTGCTTGGCGTTCTCGGGGCCGCGGGCGAGGTTGAGGCCGGCGGTCTGGAGGTTGGTGCGGGTGTAGCCGGGGTGGGCGATGGCGCTGAGCAGGGGCCAGCCGCGGGCCTCGCTGAGGCGGGCGAGGTGGACGCCCATGAGCATGTTCCCGAGCTTGGACTGCCCGTACGCGCCGAACGGCCGGTAGGAGGCCCGCGATTGCAGGTCGGCGAAGTGGATCTCGGCGCGGTGGGCGACGCCGCTGGTCATGGTGGCGACGCGCGCGGCGCCGGATTCGAGCAGGCGCGGCAGGAGCAGGTTGGTGAGCAGGAACGGCCCGAGGAAGTTGGTGCCGAACTGGAGCTCGAAGCCGTCGGCGGTCTCCAGGCGCTTGGGCGGGCGCATGACGCCCGCGTTGTTGACGAGGGTGTGGACGGGCCGGCCGTCGGCCAGCAGGTCCTCCGCGAAGCGCCGGACGCTCGCGAGGTCGGCGAGGTCGAGGCGGCGCACGTCGAGGTCGGCGTCCGGGACGGCCGCACCGATCTCGGCGCGGGCGGCCTCTCCCCGCTCGGGCGAGCGCACGGCCATGACGACGGTCGCGCCCGCGGCGGCGAGCCGCTTGACGGCCTCCTTGCCGGTGCCGCTGTTCGCGCCGGTGACGACGACGCGCCTGCCGGTCTGGTCAGGAACCTGGTACATGACTGCTCCCTGCACTAGATTAAGAGCCCGGTGGTCTATTAAGCCGAATATAACAGACCGCCGGGCTATTAACCAGGAGTCGCCGTGAACCACGAATTCCGCCGCGCCCGCACCGAGGAGCAGCGCGCCGAGCGCCGCGCCGCCATCCTCACGGCCGCCCGCGGCCTGCTGTACGACGTGCGCGTCGCCGACCTCACCCTCACCGAGCTGGCGCGGCGCTCGGGGCTCGCGAAGTCGAACGTGCTGCGCTACTTCGAGTCCCGGGAGGCCGTGCTCCTGGAGGTCTACAACCTCGACTTCGTCGACTGGCTCGACGAGCTGGAGCGCGAACTGCCCGCGACGGACCCCGACGTCGAATCCGTCGCCGCGGTCCTCGCCGAGTCCGCCGTGCGCCGCGCGCGCATGTGCGAGCTGGCAGCGAACTCCCCCAGCGTCCTCGAACGGAACCTCTCCGGGGACGTCGCGGCCGCCTACAAGCTCGCGTTCGTCGCCAACGCCCACCGGTTCGGCCGCATCGTCGGCGAGCGCCTCGGCGGCTACAGCGACACCGCCTCGATGGCGTTGGCCGCCATGGTCATCCTCGGCGTCGGCGGCATCTGGGCGGGCACGCAGCCCTCCCCCGGCATGGCCGCCGCCTACGCCGCCCACCCCGAACTCGCCGTCATGAGCCACGACACCGAGCGCTCCCTCCGCGAATACATCGCCACGGTCCTCACCGGCCTCGCCCACCGCGAACCCCAATCGGTCCTCCGGCACGAGGGGACCGAGGCCTGAGCGATCGGTGCCGAACCCGTGCACAATCCGTGCAGGCCCGCGGCATGCTCACCGCACCGACGGAAACTCACCACCAGGAGTGCGATGTGAACATGCTCAAGCGCCTTCGCGGGGCGGCCCTCGCCGCCGCGCTCGTCGTCGCAGCGGTCCTGACCGCGGCGCCCGCACAGGCGATCCCCTCAAGCTGGAGCGGCCCCAACGGCCACTGCGCCTACGCCGCACCGGACCCGGCGCCCGAATGGTGCTCGGGCACCTCCGCCGCGCAGGGCGACGCGGCGACGGCCGCCGCCTACTCCACGCGCGTCGAACACCAGGACACGGACTTCTGCCCGTGCACGCTGCCCGACGCCTGGGACGGCACCTACTTCGAACACGACGCCAACGCGTGGGCCGTCAAGATCACCCTGTACGCCCCGAGCGGACAGATCGCCGGCAAGATCGAGTTCCACCCGCAGGGCGAGTACGTGTACGTCTACGACACCCTGTCCGACGGCGTGTCCCTCTTCGCGACCATCAACGGCGAGAAGCACCTCCCCAAGGGCGGCACCCCCTACGACCTGGCCTTCGACGAGGGCGCGAACGTCATGGTGTCGATCCACACCTCGAACGGCGTCTTCGAGTCGGGGCTCGGGAACGCTTGACCGCCCCGGCCGGAGGAAATTCGGATAGCATTCGTACCGAACGAACGGCACCCCCTGGCGGGGTGCCGTTTCTCGTTCCGTTCGAGGAGAAGGGAAGCGGTCGTGGGGATTGTCGCGGTGACCGGGGCTACCGGGCAGTTGGGGGCGCGGGTGGCGGAGCTGCTGGCCGGGCGCGGGGTGGCGCAGCGGCTGGTGGTGCGGGACGCCTCAAGGGCGCCGGTGCTGGCGGGGGCGGAGGTCGCCGTCGCGTCGTACGAGGACGAGGGGGCGCTGCGGGAGGCGCTGGCGGGGGCGGACACGCTGTTCATGGTGTCCGCGCACGAGAGCGAGGACCGGATGCCCGAGCACCGCAGCGCGGTGCGGGCCGCGGTGGCCGCGGGGGTCGAGCGGGTCGTGTACACCTCGTTCATGGGCGCGTCGCCGCACGCGACGTTCACGTTCGCGCGGGAGCACTCGCTGACCGAGCAGCTCATCGTCGAGTCGGGGCTGCGGCTCACGGCCCTGCGCAACGCGCTGTACGCCGACATGCTGCCGCTGTTCGTCCAGGACGGCGAGATCCGCGGGCCCGCCGGGAAGGGCCGGGTCGCGTGGGTCGCCCGCCACGACGTGGCGCGGCTCGCCGCGCAGGTGCTCGTGGACCCGGCGCACGCCGACCGGGTCTACGACGTGTCGGGGCCCGAGCCGCTGAGCATGGACGAGTCGGCGCGCGTCCTCGGCGGGGTCCTCGGGAGCGAGATCCGGTACGTCGCCGAGACCGACGAGGAGGCGCGCGCCTCGCGGGCCGGGGCCGAGGAGTGGCAGATCGACGGGTGGGCCGGGTCCTACAAGGCCGTCGCCACCGGCGAGACCTCGGTGACCAGCCACACGATCGAGCACGTGACGGGGCAGCGGCCCTGGACGCTGGAGGAGTTCCTGCTCAACGAGCCCGGCTCGTGGACGCATCTGCGCGACTGAACGTCAGTGCGCCGCAAGGTGGCAGCGGAAGACCATGCCCATGCGGACCGTGCCGTCGGCCCGGGTGAGCGGCGCGAACAGCGTGCGCAGCGCCGCATCGACTGCGGCCCTTCCGGAGTGGCGGACCGCCGCCGTCACCGGGCCCGCCGGGAGCTGGGCCGCGACGGCCGCGTCGACCGAGGCGTAGTCCACGTCGAACGCGATGTCGAAGGTCGTCGCCGTGGCGAATCCGGCGCGGCGCAGGGCCTCGCCCGCGGCGGCGGGGTCGGTGAGGTCGAACGCCTCGGCGTCGGGGACCTCGGCGGGCGCGGCGAGCGGGTTGACGAGCGCCGCGCTCCGGGCCTGGTCGGGGCCCGCGCCGACCGTAAGGACGGCCCGGTCGGCGCTCACGCGCGCGATCTCGGCGAGCGCGCGGTGCGGGTCGGCGGCGTAGTGGACGGCGTTGAACGCGGTGACGGTGTCGAACGCGTCGTCGCGGAACGGGATGCGGCCGAGGTCGCCGACGACGTAGCGGGGCCCGGGGCGGTGGGCGCGGGCGTAGGCGATCAGGCCGGGCGCGGCGTCGAGGCCCATGACCTTCGCCCCGGTGCGGGCGGCGAGGTCGGCGAACAGGCCCGCGCCGCACCCGGCGTCGAGGAGCCGGGTGCCCGAGTGCGGTTGCAGCCGTAGCAGGATGCGCTCGTAGAGGGGCAGGATGCGGCCTTCGGCGGTCTCGGCCCAGGACTGCGGGTCGCTGCTCCACAGCTCCCCTTGGACCGCGGCGTTCGAGGCGGCGGCGGACGGCTTGGTGTCGGACATGGCTCGACCGTACGGCCGCGGACCGGTCCCGGTCTTGAACGAACCGGGCATGGATACTCAGACGCGTGAGCGACGTTGCTGTGAACACCGCTGCCGTGGCGAGCACTGCCGGCGGGCAGAGCCACGTCGAGCGCGCGCCCGGCGCGGCCCTGCGCGGGCTCGTGGCCTCGGCGTGGGTGCAGCGGGTCGAGGCCGGTGCGGCGCCGTACGTCCACCGCCGCCTCCCCAACGGCGCCGTCGAACTCACCTGCACGATCGGGGCCGCCCCGCGGCTGGTCGGGCCGCTCACCGCGCCGCTGACGGAGACGATCGCGCCCGGGGCGACCGTGGTCGGCGTCCGGTTCGCGCCCGGCGCCTTCCCCGCGGTCGCGGGGGTCCCGGCCTCGGAGCTGACCGGGCTCGACGTTGCGGCCGAAGCGGTCTGGGGCCGCGCGGCGGCCGAACTCGGGGAGGCGGTCGCGGAGGCGGCGACGCCCCAAGCGGCGCTGTCCCTTCTGGAGCACCACGTGGCCGAGCGCGCCCGGGACGGCGGGGAGCCCGATCCGCTGGTTTCGGCGGCCGTGCGGGGCCTGATGCCATGGCGCGCAGGCGATGTCGCCTCGATCCGGGCGTCGCTGCACATCTCGGAGACGCAGTTGCGCCGCCGCTGCCTGAGCGCCGTGGGGCTCGCGCCGAAGGCGCTGCACCGGATGCTCCGGTTCCAGGGGTTCCTGGCCCTCGTGCAGGAGTCGATCGCGCGGCACCGCGCGCCCACCGAGACCCTCGCGCACCTGGCGACGCGGGTCGGGTACGCCGATCAGGCGCACCTGTCGCGCGAGTGCGTCCGGCTCACCGGCGTGCCGCCGCGGGTCTTCCTGGCGCAGACCCGCATGACCTGCACCGAAGGACACGACCACTCGGCCTCGTTCGCGCCGCTGCTCAGCGCCGAGCCCGTCACGTCGCGGGGCCCGCGGCCTTGAGGTGCCGGTCGAGGTAGCGGCCGGTGAGGCTGTCCGGCTCCCGCGTCAGGTCCTCGGGCGTGCCGGTGGCGACCACGGTCCCGCCCCGCGAACCGCCGCCCGGGCCCATGTCGATCACGTAGTCGGCGTTGGCGATCAGGTCCAGATCGTGCTCGATGACGAGCACGGTCGCGCCGTGCCCGGTGAGCCGGTCGAGGACGCCCAGGAGCGTGCGCACGTCGAGCGGGTGCAGGCCCACCGAGGGCTCGTCGAACACGAACAGGGCGTCGGTCTGGTCGCGGCCGAGCTCGGAGGCGAGCTTGAGGCGCTGGGCCTCGCCGCCGGAGAGCGCGGGCGTGGCCTCGCCGAGGGTCAGGTACCCCAGGCCGAGGTCGGCGAGGGTCCGCAGGCGCGCGCCCACCTTCTTCAAACCCTGGACGCGGCCGAGCGCCTGCGTCGCGGTGAGGGTGAGCAGGTCGGGGAGGGCGAGGCCGTCGCGCTCGTAGCGGCGGGCCGCGGGCGCGTAGCGGCAGCCCTTGCAGTCGGGGCAGGCGATGTCCACGTCGGGGAGGAACTGCACGTCGAGCGAGATCTCCCCGGTCCCTTCGCATCTGGGGCAGCGCAGCGAACCGGTGTTGAAGGAGAAGTCCCCCGCGGTGAGCCCGTCGGCCTTCGCGTCCGGGGTGGCGGCCCAGGCGCGGCGCAGGTCGTCGAGGATGCCGGTGTACGTGGCGACGGTGGAGCGGACGTTCGCGCCGATGGGTGAGGAGTCCACGGTGTGGACGCGGCGGACCGGTCCGGGGCCGACGTCGGCGACGTGCGCCGGGAGCGGCGCTTCCGCAAGGCGCGCTTGCAGCGCCGGGATGAGGCTTTCGAGGACCATCGTGGTCTTGCCCGAGCCGGAGACGCCGGTGACCGCCGTCAGGCGTCCGGCCGGAACGTCGAGGCCGAGGGCGTGGACGGTGTGGATCGGCCTGGTGGACAGCGTGATCCGGCCCAGGGCGAACACGTCGTCGGCGCGGGCGCGGACCACGGAGGGCTCACGTCCGGCGAGGAACGGCCCGATGAGCGAGCGCCCGTTCGCGGCGAGCGCGGCGGCGTCGCCGGTCGCGAGCACCTGGCCCCCTTGCGATCCCGAGCCGGGGCCGATCTCGATGAACCAGTCGGCCTCGCGGAGCACCTGCACGTCGTGGTCGACCATGACCACGGAGTTCCCGTCGGCGAGCAGGTCGCGCATGACGGTGATGAGGCCGTCGACGTTGGAGGGGTGGAGGCCGATGGACGGCTCGTCGAGGACGTAGAGCACGCCCGTGGTCTCGTTCCGCACGGCCCGGGTGAGCTGCACGCGCTGCCGCTCCCCCGTCGAGAGCGTCGATCCCGCGCGGTCGAGCGAGAGGTAGTCGAGGCCGAGCCCGATGAGGCGCTTGCCGATCTCCAGGAACTGCGCGGTGATCGTCTCGCCCATCCGGGCCATGTCGGCGGGGAGCGCGGCGACCACTTCGGGGACCCAGACGACGAGTTCGCCGAGGGTCGTCGCGGTGGCCTCGGCGAGGTCGCGACCGTCCACGGTGGTGGAGCGCGCCCGCTCGTTGAGCCTGGTGCCGCCGCACACGGGGCAGGTCTGGACGGAGATGAAGCGGTTGACGCGGGCGAGGCCCTTCTCGCTGGCGGCGTTCCTGACCGCCTCCTCGACCGCGCGGCGGGCGTTGCGGTAGGTGAAGTTCAGGTCGAACAGCTTGCCGCTCTTGGAGGGCACGCGGATCTGCCGCTTGACCTCGGGGCCGCGCATGACCGTCTCGCGCTCCTTCGCGGTCAGGTCGGCGTACGGCACGTCGGTGCGCACGCCCAGCTCGGCGGCGACCGCGGGCATGACGGTGAGCCCGAACATGGACCACGGCGCGACCGCGCCGTCCTCGATGGACTTGGACGGGTCCGGGACGAGCGTGGCCTCGTCGACCTCCCGGACCACGCCCGTGCCCTCGCAGCGCGGGCACGCGCCGTCGGAGTTGAACGCGAACGACTCCGCGCCCGGCGGCGTGAACACCGCGCCGCACACCGGGCACGTCAGGTCCGCGCCGGTCGCCACGTCGATCGTCGGCTCCTGCCGGTGGCCGTTGGGGCACAGGTGCGCGCCGAGCCGGGAGTACATGAGCCGCAGGTAGTTCAGCAGTTCGGTGGAGGTCCCGAAGGTGCTGCGCACCGAGGGCGGGCCGGGGCGCTGGCGCAGGGCCAGCGCGGCCGGGACGTGCTCGACGGAGTCGACCTCGGCGCGCGGGGCCTGGGCGAGGCGGCGGCGCGTGTAGGTCGAGAGGGCCTCCAGGTAGCGGCGGGAGCCTTCGGCGTAGAGGACGCCGAGCGCGAGGGAGGACTTCCCGGACCCGGAGACGCCCGCTACGGCGACGAGCCTGCGCAGCGGCACTTCGACGTCGATGCCCTTGAGGTTGTGGACCCTCGCCCCGCGCACCGCGATGCGCACCGGTGCGCCGTCCCCGTCTCGTCCCATGTCGGTCCCTTCCGCCTAGGCCATCTTCGCCGCATCGCGCCCGCAGGGGGCGGTTTTCGCCGGGCGCGCCTGGATTCGTCGGGTCTGGCGGCTAAATCGCTTGCCGCCTCCGGGCCGGGCCGGTTGAATTGCCGGTTATGGACGTGACCGGTGTGCCCGAGCAGCTCGATCTGGGACGGCCCCTGCGGCCGCCGACCGTGCTCAAGGACGACGAGCAGAACCCGGTGTGGCGGGTCGAGACCGATTCGGGCCCTTGGGTGGTGAAGGTCCTCCAGCCGTGGGGCGACTTCTGGCTGCGGATGGCCGCGCAGTCCGGCTCGCTCGAAGCCGCGGCCTGGGAGTCCGGCATGGCGATGCCCGAGCCGCACACGACGGTGCTCGGCGAGGCGGGCCTGTGGCGTCCGGTCGGCGGGGGCCGATACGCGCGGGCCGTCCGCTTCGTCGAAGGGGCGCACCCGGAGCCGCCCGCTTCGGAGGCGCTCGCGGGGTGGATCGGCGGCGCGGTCGCACGGCTGGCGCGGCTCGGCGTCCCGTCCGATCCGACCGTGGACGGCGACTACAAGTCCCACCCCCGGGAGGAGTGGGACGACTGGTTCGAGGAGGCCGAACGCCTTCGGACGCTCAGCGCGGACGAGGTCCGCCGCTTCCGGCACGCGGTGGACCGCGCGGAGGCCATGGTCGCGGCCAACCGCGACCTGTGGGAGAAGAAGCAGGTCATGCACCGCGACCTGCGGTTCCCGAACCTCCTGATCGGCGCGGACGGGCCGGTGCTCCTCGACTTCGACGCGGCCGGGGCGCAGCTGCCGTGGTGGGAGCTGGTGCAGGCGGCGTTCCAGACGGCGGGGTTCGGCGACGGCTCGCTGGTGCCCGAGCGGCGGATCGTGGCGGCCTGCGTGGCGGGGTACGCGGACGCGGGCGGGGAGGTCGGCCCGGCCGACGAGTCGGCGTTCGCGGGCATGTTCGCGGGCCGTGTGGGCGCGGCGACCTGGCAGATGTGGATGGCGTCCGGGCACCGCGGCGGGAGCCCCGAGTTCCAGGCCGGGTTCGGGCGGATGCTGCGGGAGTCGGTGGCGGCCATGGACGTCACGCTCAAATCGCTGCCGGAATGGTCGGGCTGGCTCGCCGCGTAGGGCCGCCGCGATGAATCCGCGGTGGCCGCCTCGTCTCAATCCGTGACGCCGGCGCGCGGTCGGCGGCACGACGCGGATTGGAGCGAGGATGAGCAAGGTGCTGAGCCACATGACGATGTCGCTGGACGGCTTCATCGCGCAGCCCGACGACCAGATCGGCGAGCTGTTCGAGTGGTACGGGGCCGGCGACGTGGAGGTGCCCGGCCCGAACGAGGACGTCAGGATCACCGTGGACGCCGAGAGCGCGGCGTTCCTCACGGAGGTCGTCGGGAACTGCGGGGCGCTCGTGGCGGGGCGGCGGCTGTTCGACATGACCGGCGGATGGGGCGACCGGCACCCGGTGGGGGCGCCGGTCGTGGTCGTCTCGCACGGGGTGCCCGAAGACGCCGCGCAGCGGTGGCCGAGGACCGAGTTCGTCGACGGCGTGAAAGAGGCGCTCGCGCGGGCGCGGGAGATCGCCGGGGACCGGGACGTGACGATCGCCAGCGCGAACATCACGCAGCAGGCGCTCGCGCTGGGCCTGGTGGACGAGGTGTGCGTGAGCCTGGTGCCGGTGCTGTTCGGGGAGGGCGTGCCGTACTTCGCGGCGTTCGACACCGGGCACCTACTGCTGGAGGACCCGGTGGTGGTGCAGGGGCGGCGCGCGGTGCACCTGCGGTACCCGGTGCGGCGGCCCGCGGGCGGCTGAGCTGGGGCGCTGCCGTGGCCGGGTGGCGGGCCCGGCCGTTCGGCGCGCGCATGTGACCGATCCTCGGGCTTGCCGGTCGGCCGGTCGGGGCTGCGTGGGGGACGCCATAGGATGGGCGCATGAAGATCTGGATCGCTCATGAAGCGGGGCTGCCGCACCTCGGAGTCCTCCCCGACGGCGCCGAGGTCGAGGTCTGGGACGGCGGCGAGTTCCCCTCCGACCCGGCCGACGTGAAGCTGCTGGTCGCGGGGGGCGGCGGCGTGGACGAGCGGGCGCTCAAGGCGATGACGGGGCTGGCGGCGGTGCAGATCCTGAGCGCCGGGGCCGAGAAGTGGGTCCCGATCATGCCCGCGGGGGTCGCGCTGTGCGACAACCGGGGCGCGCACACCGAGACGACGGCCGAGTGGATCCAGGCGGCGGCGCTCGCGTCGGTCCGCCGGTTCGACGCGTTCGCGCGCAACCAGTCGGAGCGGAAGTGGGCGACGGCGTTCACCGGGACGCTGACGGGCGCGACCGCGCTCATCGTGGGCGCCGGGTCGATCGGCGAGTCGGTGGCGCGGCGGTTCGCGGCGGGCGGCGTGAACGTCGTGAAGATCGCCCGCACGGCGCGGCCGGGCGTGGGGACGATCGAGGACCTGCCCGACCTGCTGCCGAAGGCCGACGTCGTGGTGATCATCGTGCCGCTGACGCCCGAGACCGAGGGCCTGGTGGACGCGGCGTTCCTGGCGCGCATGAAGGACGGCGCGCTGCTGGTCAACGCCGCGCGCGGCCGGGTCGTGGACACGGGCGCGCTGACGGCGGAGGTGGCCTCGGGCCGCCTGCGGTGCGCGCTCGACGTCACCGAGCCCGAGCCGCTCCCGGCCGACCACGAGCTGTGGGGCCTGGAGGGCGCGCTCATCACCCCGCACGTGGGCGGCGCGGTCGCCGGGTTCGTGGAGCGGGTCTATCCGCCGGTCGGCGAGCAGATCCGCCGCCTGGCGGCGGGCGAGCCGCTCGCGAACACCGTGGTGAACGGCTACTGACCTCAGGCGGTGCCGAAGCGCGCCGCCGAGCGCGCCTTGGCCTTCGCGGCCTCCTCTTCTCTGTCCCGGGGCGGCGCCGCGGTCACGAGGGAGTCCAAGAGCTCCCTGGTGGCGGCGGCGACCGCCTCGACCGCTTTGTCGAACGCCTCCTGGTTGGCCTTCGACGGCTTCGCCGACCCGCTGAGCTTGCGCACGTACTGGAGCGCCGCGGCGGCGACCTCTTCATCGGTGGCGACGGGGTCGAGGTTGAACAGGGTCTGGATGCTTCGGCACATGCCCCAAGCCTGACACGGGCCACCGACAGTCCGCAGCCGCGTCGCTGACCTGCCTCCATACCGGAAGTTTTCAATACTTCTGGTATTCAGTACTTTCGGTATGCTACGGTGGCGGGCATGAGCGACCCTGCCGGCGACCCCGCCGAACCCGCCAAGCGCCTCCCCCGCGAGGAGGTGCGCCGCCGCATCCTGGCCGCCGCGGCGGCCGAGTTCACCGCGCGCGGCTACGACGACGCGCGCCTGGACGCCATCGCGCAGGCGGCCGGGTTCACCAAGGGCGCGGTCTACTCGAACTTCGGCGGCAAGCGGGAGCTGTTCGCCGCCGTCCTCACCGAGCGCGCCGACGCCGAGCACGAGGCCGTCAGGGCCGATGTGGACGGCGTCGGGATCGGCGCGGCCGTCGAGGCCGCCGCCGCCCGCGTCGCGGTCCGCATCGCGTCGGACCCCGAGCGGGGCGCGCTCGGCCTGGAGTTCGCCGCGCGGGCGACCCGGGACGAGCGGGTCCGCGAGGTCCTCGCGCCGATGCGCCGCGCCCAGCGCGAGGCCGCGGCCGAGGCGGTGGCCGCCGTCGCCGCGCAGACCGGCGCGCCGCTCGCCGTGGACCCCGCGCTCGCGGGGACCATCCTGCACTGCTTGACCAACGGCCTGTCGATGGAGCACCTGGCCGATCCCGAGGCGATCGACGCCGCGACCGTCGAGCGCGCGCTCGCCGCGGTCATGACCCTGCTGACCGGCGACCAGGAGCGCTGAGAGGACCCTCCCCGCACCACCTCCCGCCCCGGCTCCGGCCGAAGGCGCGGCCCGACCTCACCCTTCTTCCGCTGCAAAGGAATCATCCCGTGCGCCACCACTACGTCGACTGGATCAGGAACCTGTGCATCCTGTTCCTGTTCGCCTTCCACACCGCCCGCTTCTTCAACGCCGACGCCACCGAGACCTCCTTCTACCTCAAGGGCGTGGAGAACGCGTTCTCCACGTACCTCGTCTACGCCTCCTCGTTCTGGTTCACGCCGCTGCTGTTCCTCATCTCGGGGATGTCGGCGCACTTCGTGCTCAAGCGCCGCTCCGCGGGCGCGTTCGCGAGGGAGCGGACGATGCGCCTGGCGGTGCCGTTCGTGTTCGGCTGCCTGGTGATCGTGCCGCCGCAGTCGTACTACGCGCTGCGGTTCCACGAGGGGTACGAGGGGAGCTACTGGGACTTCCTGGGGGCGTACTTCACCGACTTCTCGGACTGGGACCCGCTGACGAGCCTGTCCCCGGCGCACCTGTGGTTCATCGCGTTCCTGTTCGCCATGAGCGTGGCCGCGCTGCCGCTCCTGCGGTGGACGGTGCGGCGCGGGTACTCGCCGAAGTGGATGCGGGACCCGCGCCTGCTGTTCCTCGCCTGCGCGGGCCTGGCGCTCCTGTCGCTCCTGCCCGCGCCGGGCGGCAAGAGCCTCTTCGTGTCCGCCGGGTACTTCCTGCTCGGGTTCTTCATCGCCACCGACGACGCGATCACCGAGGGGATCGAGCGCAACCGGCACGTCTTCGGGCTCATCGCCCTCGCGGGCACAGCGGCGATCGTGGCCGAGGAGGCCACGGTCGGGCGGAAGTCCGACCTGCTGTCGGTGCTGTGGCACCACCCGGTGTACTGGGCGGTGCTCCTGGCGTTCCTCGGCTACGGCAGGCGGCACCTCAACCGCCCCAACGCGTTCATCACGTACCTGACGCGGGCGTCGTTCCCGGTCTACATCGTCCACCAGACGTACCTGGTGGCCGCCGCGTACTACGTGTTCCGGGTGAGCGACCACGGCGTGCTCCCGTACCTGGCGATCGCCCTGGGCGCGTTCGCCCTCAGCATCGCCACGTACGAGGCGAACCGCCGCTGGAACCCGGCGCGGGCCCTGTTCGGGCTCAGGAGCGCTCCGCGGCCCGCGCCGGTGGCGTCGCGCCGCTAGCCGAGCGCGGCCTCCACGCGGGCCTCGCCGGGTTCGACGAGCGCGACGTCGGCCCGGCGGCCCTCGGCGGTGATCGTGTAGTCGCCGAGGAAGCCGGTGAAGCGCAGGCGCCCTTCGGCGTCGGTGGCGAGCGTGGTCGACGGGGTGCCCCACTCCTCGTTGACCAGGTGGTGCAGGCGGTGGTAGGAGGGCTTGGGGGTGCCGTCGACGCCCACGAAGCCGCCGGGGGCGCCGAGCCACATGCCCGCGTCGTTCATGCCCCAGTAGGTGACCGCCTCGACCGAGGGGTGCGCCAGCAGCGTCCGGTAGTGGCGCTCGATCTCGTCGGCCTGGCGCGCTTCGCCTTCGGGGGTGGAGGGCCAGGAGTCGACCACGTGGTCGTTGAGGTCCTCGATGTGCGCGGGCATGATCTCGCCGGAGAGGATCGTGGTCTCGGTGAAGTGGATCGGGAGGCCGTACCGGGAGAAGCGGTCGAGGATCGCCTCGGTCTTCTCCTCGCCCCAGTAGCCCTGGTGCATGTGGCTCTGGAGGCCGAGCGCGTCGATCTGGATCCCGGCTTCGAGGACGCCCTCGACGAGGCACTCGTAGGCCGCGGTCATGTCGAAGTCGTTGAGCAGCAGGGTCGCCGTCGGGTTCGCCTTGCGGGCGGCGTCGAAGACCATGCGCACCATGGGGATGCGGCCGATGTCGCGGCACAGGCGGGTGATGCCGTTGTCGTACTTGTCGAAGATCGGCATGATGACGACCTCGTTGATGACGTCCCACATGTCGATGGCGCCCGCGAAGGCGCTCACGTCCCGCTCGATGCGCTCGACCTGGGCGCGGGCGATCTCCTCGTTGTCGAGGTCGAGGAGCCAGTCCGCGGTGACGGTGTGCCAGGCGAGCGGGTGGCCCTTGACGGGGTGGCCGCGCTCGGCGAACCAGCGGGCGGCCTTGAGGAGGCGCTCGGTGTCGGGCTTGCCGCGCACGGGTTCGTAGCGGCCCCAGTAGAACGGGAGGGTCGCGAAGTTGAAGAGCCCTTCCCACAGGTCGGCGTTGCGGGCGGCGGCGTCGGGGTCGGCGGCGGCGCCGTTCGCGTGGTCGACGAGCTCGAAGCCGGTGCACCCGAACAGGAACTTGTGACGGGTCTGTTCGAGGACGACCTCGCGGTCCGCGAGCGGCTGGCCGTCGAGGGTGAGGGTGACCGTCGCGTCGGCGGTCCGGTGCCGGTACCGTCCGGAAGTTTCTGACATCTCGCGGCTACTTTCCATGGAATTTTCGGTGCACCCGTATTCCAGCAGTCCCGCGCGCTCACGTCAAGGGCGGCGGGCGAGGTCTCGCGACAGATGCGACCGGGCGAGCCCGTGCGCGGCGAGCCGCCGGAGGTCGGCGGCGTTGTCGTACATGAGCTGCACGTGGAAGTAGTTGACGTGCTCCAGGACCGCGAACAGCGCGAATCCCAGGCCGAGGAGGGCCGGCCGGCCGGGGTCGGCGGCGGCGGACCAGCCGGTGAAGAGGACGGCGGCGGCGAGCACGGCCGGGTTGGCCCGGCGCGCGAGGGCGAAGGCCGCGGCCCCGGGCAGGGGGCCGCCCGCGTCGAGCTGGCGCAGCTTGGCCGCCCAGTACGCGGCGCCCTGCACCAGGAGCAGCGCGAACGCCGCGAACCCGGTGAGGTTCGCGGCGCTCGCGGGGAGTCCGAGGAGGCCGAACCAGACGAACGCCTGGAGCGGGAGGTTCACGAGTTCGAGTGCGGCGAGCGATCGGAGGCGCTTGCGCACGAGGAGTCGGGGAGGCACCCCGCCAACCTACCTACCAGGCGTACGCCTCGGGGGCGGCGCCGCCGGGGCCGGGGAAGTGCTCGTCGAGGGTCTTCAGGTCCTCGTCGGTGAGCTCGACGTCGAGCGCGGCGACGGCGTCTTCGAGCTGGCTCATGGTGCGGGGGCCGATGATCGGGCCGGTGACGCCGGGCTGGCGCAGGACCCAGGCGAGGCCGAGGACCGCGGGCGCGACGCCCTTGGCCGCCGCGAGGGCCTCGTACGCCTCCAGGGCCGGGCGGTGCTCCTCGATGCGGGCGGCCATGTGGGCGCTGGCGCGCCGTCCGGTCTCGGCGGCCTTGGCGAGGACGCCGCCGAGGAGCCCGCCCGCGAGCGGGGACCACGGGATGACGCCGAGGCCGTACTGCTGCGAGGCCGGGATGACCTCCAGCTCGATGTGGCGGTTGACGAGGCTGTAGATCGACTGCTCGGAGACGAGGCCGAAGCCGCCGCGCTTGGCGGCCTGCTCGTTGGCCCGCGCGATCATCCAGCCCGCGAAGTTCGAGGAGCCGGAGTAGACCACTTTGCCCTGCGCCACGAGGACTTCGACCGCCTCCCAGATCTCCTCCCAGCGGACCGAGCGGTCCACGTGGTGGAACTGGTAGAGGTCGATCCGGTCGGTCTGGAGGCGCTTGAGGGACGCCTCGACCTGCGCGCGGATGCTGTAGGCCGACAGGCCGCGGTCGTTGACGCCCTCGCTCATCGCGCCGTACACCTTGGTGGCGAGGACGACCTGGTCGCGGGCCTCGGGGCGGGCGGCGAACCAGCGGCCGATGATCTCCTCGGTCCAGCCCTTGCGGTCGCGGCCGTAGACGTTCGCGGTGTCGAAGAAGTTCACGCCGAGTTCGAGCGCGCGGTCCATGATCGCGTGCGCGTCGGCCTCCTCGGTCTCGGGGCCGAAGTTCATGGTGCCGAGGACGATGCGCGAGACCTTGACGCCCGCGCGGCCGAGCTGGGTGTATTCCATGGTTCCTCCATTGGTCAGGACCGATCCTAGACCCTCGGGAAAGCCCTTTCTGCGGTCACGCTTCGAGGAACTCCCGCACCGCCTCGTGGTAGCCGGGCGGCTCCAGGAGGAACGAGTCGTGGCCGTGCGGGGAGGCGATCTCGGTGTGCCGCACGGCGGCCCCGCGCGCGGCGAGGGCGTCGCGCAGGCGCAGCGAGTGCGCGGTGGAGAAGCGCCAGTCGGAGTCGAAGGACAGCAGGCGGAACCGGGTCGCCGTGGTCAGGGTGTCGTTGCCGCCGAACGGGTCGAAGTAGTCCATCGCGCGGGAGAGGTAGAGGTAGGAGAGGGCGTCGAAGCGCTCCAGGAACTTCTCGCCCTGGTGCTGGAGGTAGTGCTCGACCTCGAAGTCGGGGCCGAGGCGCTGCGCGGGGCCGGCGGTGCGCCGCTCGTGCCCGAACTTGGCGGTGAGGGACCGGTCGGAGACGTACGTGACGTGCGCGAGCATCCGGGCGGTCTTGAGGCCCCGCGCGGGGACCGTGCCGTGCTCGGCGTAGCGGCCGTCGTGGAAGTCCGGGTCGGCCATGATCGCGTGGCGGGCGACGCTGGAGAGTGCGATGTTCTCGGGGGTGAGGCGGGCGGTGGCGGCGACGAGCAGGGCCCGGTCGATGCGGTCGGGCTCGTCGAGGACCCATTGGAGGACCTGCATGCCGCCGAGGGAGCCGCCGACGGCGGCGTGGAGGCGGCCGACGCCGAGCCGGTCGAGCAGGCGGCGGTGGACGGCCACGAGGTCGGCGACGTGGAGGGCCGGGAAGCGCAGGCCCCAGGCGCGGCCGGTGCCGGGCTCGGTCGAGGAGGGCCCGGTGGTGCCCTTGCAGCCGCCGAGGAGGTTGGCGCACACCACGAAGAAGCGGTCGGTGTCGACGGCCTTGCCGGGGCCGACGAGGTTGTCCCACCAGCCGGTGCGGCCGGTGGCGGCGTCGCGCCCGGCGGCGTGGGCGTCCCCGGTGAGGGCGTGGGCGATGAGGACGGCGTTGCCGCCCTTGGGGTCGAGGCGGCCGTAGGTCTCGTAGGCGACCTCGACGCGGTCGAGGGCTGCGCCGCCGGTGAGGAGGAGCGGGTCCTCGGGGCCCGCGACGGCGAGCGTGCGGGTCTCGGTGGCGGCGAGATCTGTTGCGGTGGTGACGGATGGTCCTGAAGTCGTGACCCGGGACGGGAATGACGTCCCACATGCTGGATTTCGCAAGTGCTCCGGCCGATCTGTGCGTCAGACTGAAGCGGATAGTCTACTACTCCGACAGGATATGTAGCTAATCCATTGGTGGAAGGACGGCGCATGGCCGATCGCGAGTACGGGTTCCGGACGCGGGCCGTCCACGCGGGCAACATCCCCGACGCCGTCAGCGGCGCCCGCGCCCTGCCGGTCTACCAGTCCGCCTCGTTCGTCTTCGACGACACCGCCGACGCCGCGGCCCGGTTCGCGCTCCAGAAGTACGGCAACATCTACTCCCGCGTCTCCAACCCCACCGTCGCGAGCTTCGAGGAGCGCGTGGCGAGCCTGGAGGGCGGCCTCGGCGCCGTCGCCACCGCCAGCGGCCTCTCCGCCGAGTTCATCACGTTCGCGTCCCTCGCCGGGGCCGGCGACCACGTCGTCGCCAGCGCCCAGCTCTACGGCGGCACCGTCACGCAGCTCGACACCACGCTGCGGCGCTTCGGGATCGAGACGACGTTCGTCCACTCCGACGACCCGAAGGACTACGCGGCGGCGATCACCGACCGGACCAAGCTCGTGTTCGCCGAGACCGTCGCGAACCCCTCCGGGGAGATCGCCGACATCGAGGGCCTCGCGGACGCGGCGCACGCCGAGGGCGTGCCGCTCGTGATCGACTCGACCATCCCGACCCCGTACCTGAACCGGCCCTTCGAATGGGGCGCCGACATCGTGATCCACTCGGCGACGAAGTTCCTCGGCGGGCACGGGACGACGCTCGGGGGCGTCGTGGTCGAGTCGGGCCGCTTCGACTGGCGCAACCCGCGGTTCCCGCTGTTCGACGAGCCGGTCCCCCACTACGGGGGCCTGACGTGGAACGGGAACTTCGGCGAGTTCGCGTTCCTCACGCGCCTGCGCACCGAGCAGCTGCGCAACATCGGGCCGACGCTCTCGCCGCAGTCGGCGTGGCTCCTCGCGCTCGGCGTCGAGACGCTGCCGCTGCGCGTCCAGCAGCACGTCGACAACGCGCGCACGGTGGCCGAGTGGCTGGAGGGGGACCCGCGGGTCGAGTTCGTCAACTGGGCTGGCCTGCCGGGCCACCCGCACCACGAGCGGGCCGCGAAGTACCTGCCCGCCGGGCCCGGGAGCGTGTTCGGCTTCGGCGTCAGGGGCGGGCGGGACGCGGGGCGGCGGTTCATCGAATCGCTCGACCTGGCGAGCCATCTGGCGAACATCGGCGACGCGAAGACCCTCGTCATCCACCCGGCGTCCACGACCCACTCGCAGCTGAGCGAGCAGCGGCTCGCCGAGGCCGGGGTGGAGCCGGGCCTGGTGCGCATCAGCGTCGGCATCGAGGACGTGGAGGACATCGTGCACGATCTGGACCGGGCGCTCGCGAAGGCGGTGGCGTGATGGCGGACTTCGTCCAGGCGCGGCTGGCGAACGGCCTCACGTGCGCCCTGCCCGCGTCCTCGCCGCTCGCGCGGCGGCTGCGCTCGGAGCGGACCTGGCTGGGGCCGGGCGCGAAGGAGCGGCTCGGCATCCTGCGCCGGGCGCGCTCGGTCGCGGTGGTCGGCTTCTCCCCCAACCCGGCGCGCGCGAGCTACTTCGTGGGCACCTACCTGGTGCAGTCCACGGACTACACCGTCCACTTCGTCAACCCCAACGCGGCGGGGCAAACGGTGCTCGGAGTGCCGGTGCACGCCTCGCTCGCGGACCTGCCGGAGGTCCCCGACATCGTGGACGTCTTCCGCAGGCCCGACGGCATACCGGCCGTCGTGGACGAGGTCGCGCCCCTGCGCACGCCGGAGGGCGAGCCGCCGGTGCTGTGGGTGCAGCTGGGCATCTGGAACGAGGCCGCTGCCGTGGACGCCGAGGCGCGCGGGCTCACCGTGGTGATGGACCGCTGCCTGAAGATCGAGCACGCCCGCTTCCACGGCGGGCTGCACCTGCTGGGCTTCGACACCGGGCAGATCACCGCCCGGAAGTCGATCCGCTGAATCACACCGAAACGCCTTGGAGGCAACGCATGACCGACACCGCACCCGCCGTCGACAACGGCGTCAACGTCGAGGCCCTGTTCGGGGCGCGCGCCGCGCTGGCCGACTCGCCGGAGCTCGCCAAGTTCGAGTGGCGCTCCACCGTGGAGTGGGTGAAGGGCACCCACAGCCTCACGGAGGTCGAGACCTTCTACGGGCTCGGCGGCGAGCAGTCGCACACGAAGAAGTTCACGTTCGACGCCGACCACCCGCCGCAGTTCGCGGCCGCCGACCACGGGATCACGCCCGCCGAGTACGTGCTCGTGGCGCTCGGGAGCTGCCTGACCGCGGGCGTCGCGGCGGTGGCGCAGGCGCGGCAGGTGAAGCTCAACTCGGTCCGCGCGGTCGTGAAGGCCGACTTCGACCTGCACGGCATCCTCGGCGCGGACCCGGAGGTGCGCAACGGGTTCTCGAACATCACCGTGGACTACGAGATCGACGCCGACGCCTCGCAGGAGGACATCGCGGCGATCGTGGCGCAGTCGCAGAAGCGCTCGGCGGTCTACGACGCGCTCACGAACCCGACGAACGTCGACGTGAACGTCAACCGCCCCTCCTGATGCCGACCGCGACCGCCGTCGTCGTCGGCGCCGGCCACTCCGGCCTCGCCGTCAGCCGCCGCCTGGCCGAGCGCTCGATCGACCATGTGGTCATCGAGCGCGGCCGGGTGGCGCACTCGTGGCGGACGCAGCGCTGGGACTCGCTGCGGCTGCTCACGCCGAACTGGATGACCCGCCTGCCCGGGCACCGCTACGGCGGCGCCGACCCCGACGGGTACCTGACCGCGGCCGAGACCGCCGAGTTCATCGCCGGGTACGCGGCGGTCGCGGAGGCGCCGGTGCGCACGGGCACCACCGTGACCGCGGTGCGGGCCGCCGAACACGGCTTCACCGTCGCGACCGACCGGGGCGAGTGGCGGGCGCGGGCCGTGGTGCTCGCCGCGGGGCTGACGGCCTCGCCGCTCCCTGCGCTCGCGGCGGCGCTCCCTCCGGGCGTCGATTCCGTCGCGGCCCTGGACTACCGGAATCCCTCCCAGCTCGCGGACGGCGGCGTCCTCGTCGTCGGCGGGGCCGCCAGCGGCGTGCAGATCGCCGAGGAGCTGCACCGCTCGGGGCGGCCGGTCACGCTCGCCACCGGGGAGCACGTGCGCGTGCCGCGGCGCTACCGCGGGCGCGACGTCATGTGGTGGCTCGACGCGGCGGGCGTCCTGGACCAGGGGCTCGGGGAGATCGACGACGTCGTGCGGGCCCGGAACCTGGCCTCGTTCCAGCTCGCGGGCGGCGACCGGACCGTGGACTTCAATGCGCTGCAATCGCAGGGGGTGCGCCTGGTGGGCAAGCTCGCGGGGATCAGGGACGGCGCGGCGCAGTTCTCGGGGTCGCTGCGGAACGTCGCGGCCCTCGCCGACCTCAAGCTCAACCGGCTCCTCGACGGCTTCGACGCGCACGCGGGCGGGCGCGGCGAGCGGCCCGAGCCGACGCTGGTGCCCGAGCGGCCGCTCCTGGGCCTGGATCTGGCGCGCGGGGAGATCCGGACCGTCGTGTGGGCCACCGGGATCAAGCCCGACCTCTCCTGGGTCGAGCTGCCGGTCTTCGACTACAAGGGGCGCCTGCGCCACGACGGCGGGGTCGTGGACTGGCCCGGCCTGTACGTCACGGGCCTGCCGGTGCTGCGCCGCCGCCGCTCCACCTTCATCGACGGCGCCGCCGCCGACGCCGCCGACCTCGTCGCCCATCTCGCCGCACACCTCAGCGGACGCCCCGCCGCCCCCTCCCGCCCCTGATCGGAGACCGCGCAACCCGGGCCACGAGGGCGGCGCGGGCGTAGACTGGGTCGGCCCGAACACGTGTCGAGGGGAGTCCCGGTGGCGTCCGAAGTCGTTGTGGTGCATGCGAACGAGACCCCTCCCCAGTGGTGGGACGCCGCGGTGTTCCTCGCCGGGCCGCTGCCGCGGGACCCGGGGGTCGCCTCGTGGAACCCCGAGGCGATCGCGCTCCTGCGCGATCAGTGGACGCGCCCGGGGCGGCTCGTGGTCTTCACGCCGGAGCTGCGCGAGGGCGTCCTCACCGACTACACCGGACAGATCGAGTGGGAGCACCGCGCGATGCACGACGCGGACGTGGTGCTGTTCTGGGTCCCGCGCGACCTGGCGACCATGCCCGCGCTGACCACGAACATCGAGTGGGGCATCTGGTACGCCACCGGAAAGGTCGTCTACGGGGCGCCCCCGGAGGCGGTGAAAAACGAGTACCTGCGCCACCTCGCCGAGTCCCGCGGGGTGCCGGTCGCCGAGCGGCTCGGCGACACCGTCGCCGCGGCGCTGGCGATGATCGGGGACGGGGCGCGGCGCGAGGGCGGGGAGCGGTCGGTGCCGCTCCTGGTGTGGCGCACCGAGAGCTTCCAGACCTGGTACCGGGCGCAGGTCCACGCGGGCAACGTCCTCGAAGGCGCGAGTCTGGAGTGGACGTTCCGGTCCGGGGCGCGGCGCGAGGACGTCGTGTTCTGGGCCGCGCACGTGCGGGTCCGCGTGAGCGCCGAGGACCGCGTGAAGACCAACGAGGTCGTCCTCTCCCGGCCCGACACCTCGCAGGTGCTGCTGTACCGGCCCGGCGCGACCCTGGACGAGACGGTGATCGTGCTGGTGCGCGAGTTCCGCTCCCCCGCTTCGACCCCCGACGGCTTCGTCCACGAGCTCCCCGGCGGCTCCAGCCGCGGCCAGGTCGACCCGGCCGTCCAGGCCCTCGACGAGGTCCGGGAGGAGACCGGCATGTCGTTCACCGCGGACCGGCTGCGGCCCGTCGGGGTCCGCCAGGTCGCGGCCACCGTCTCGGCCCACCGCGCGCACCTGTTCGCCGCCGAGATCACCGAGGCCGAGCTGGAGTGGTTCCGCGCGCAGCGGGACGTGCCGCACGGCGACGGCGGCACGGAGCGCACCTGGATCGAGCTCGCGTCCTACGGCGAGATCCGCAGGCGCGCCCTGGTGGACTGGGCGACCCTCGGGATGATCGCCCAGGCGCTACACGTGAGCGAAACCGAGGCCGGTAGGCGATAGCGTTCCGCACCGGTTCACCAGCGACACACTGAGAACGGCCCAAAGGGTGGCTGCCGCCGCGGCGTCATGTACGTTTTGTCCATGAATGTCGTAATTATGAAGAACGAGAACGGCACCTACACGGGTGCGCAGGGCGGCCGGTTCTCCGCGGGGGTGTCCCGCGAGTCGGCCGGGTCCGAGCGCCTGTGCCTGCACCGGGTGTTCATCGAGGCCCGCACCGAGACCCGCGCCCACATGCACGACGGCCACGAGTCGGCGATCTACGTCCTCTCCGGACGCCACCAGATCCGCTACGGCGACGAGCTCCAGCACCTGGCCGACCTCGAACCCGGCGACATGGTCTACATCCCCGCGGGCATGCTCCACCAGCCCATTGTCGGCGACGAGGACGTCACCGCCCTCGTCGCCCGCACCGACCCCGCCGAACAGGAGTCCCTGCGCCTCCACTCCCCCGCCCCCGAAACGGTCGGAGCCGGAACCCACCCGTAACCGCGAACCGGCCCCGGCCGACCACGCACGCCGGGGCCGCGGTCGCGCCGCATAGGATTCCGCGATGGAGATCATCGACATCCCGCCCGCGGACGCCCGCCTCACCACCGAACTGCTCCCGGTCCTTCGAGAACTCCGGCCGGACCTGAGCGCCGAGGACTTCCTCGCCGTGTACGACGAGGGGCACCCGCAGGGCCTGCGGTTCACCGCGGCGTACGCGGAGGGCCGCTGCGTGGGGGTGGCGGGGTGGCGCACCGTGGCGAACACCAACCGGCTGCGGATGCTCTACGTCGACGACCTGGTGACGGCGGCCGACGCCCGCTCAACCGGAATCGGCAGCGCCCTCCTTGAGCACCTCGAACGGCGGGGGCGCGAACTCGGCTGCACCGCACTCCATCTGGACTCCGGCACCCACCGGCGCGACGCCCACCGCTTCTACATGCGCGAGCGGCTCACCATCAGGGCGTTCCACTTCGCCACGGAGCTCGACTGACCCGCCGGTCCCGCGGATTCCCGAACAGGCCCTAGTCGCAGACGGTCTCGTCGGTGCCGCTGTAGGAGTAGGTGATCGTGATCGTGTCGGCGAAGGCGCGCTCCTCGCCCGCGGCGGGGTCCTGGGCGATGACTTCGCAGTCGTCGTAGTAGGGGCCGAAGAGGCCCTCCTGGTCGCCGGTGCGGGCGACCTCGGCGAAGCCGGCGCCGTTCAGCGCCGCTTCGGCCTCGTTCGCGGTCAGGCCCGTGACCTCGGGGACGCCGCCGGAGGTGGGGGCCTCGGGGGCCTCGGTGGTCGGGTCGCTCTCCGACTCCTCCTCGGCCGCTTCGGACTCCACCGCGTTCGGCGAGCCCGGGGCCTCCTGGCCTCCCGCGCCGCCGGTGTCGCCCTCCTCGTCGGGGGAGGTCGGGGCCTCGCTCGCGGCGGTCGCAGTCGGCTCGGGCGATTCGGAGGCGATGGCCTCCGGCGGGTCGTCGTCGCGGAGCTGGTTGCCGTACACCGCGCCCGCGGCGACCAGCGGCACGAGCACGGCCGCGAGGACGACCAGGCGCTTCCTGCGGTTCGGGCGGCCCTTGACGTCGGCGACGGGGGCGTTGGCGAGCGCGACGATCCGCGCGCCGTCTGCCCCGGCGGCCTCGGGGAACGCGGGCAGGACCGGTTCGAGGCCGGTCCGGGCCGCGAGCGCGGTCGCCAGGAGCGGGGTGCGGCTGGCGCCGCCGACGAGGATGAGGCCGGTGACGGCGGTGTCGGCCTCGGCGATCGTCGCAACAGCGAGGTCGGCGGCCTGGTCGACGAGTTCGGCGATGCACGCTTCGAGCTCGTCGCGGGTGAGGTGGAGGTCGCGCTCGCCCACGGGGAGCGGCACGCCCGCCCTGGGACGCTTGGAGATGAGTTCGCGGGCGCCGCGGATCTCGGCGAGGAGCGCGGCGCGCAGGGCCTCGTCCTCGACCGTCGCCGGGGCGTCCACCTTGTCCCAGAAGTCGGGGTCGGTGTCGCGGTAGCGGCCCGAGAGGTACGCGAAGAGGAGCTGGTCGAACTCGCGGCCGCCGACGGCGGCGGTGCTCGCGGAGGCGCGGTGCTGGAAGTCGTCCTCGCCGCGCACGACCACGGTCACGTCGAAGGTGTTCGCGCCCAGGTCGCACACGACGAGCCCGGCCCCGGCCTCCAGCTCGCGCCCGAGGCCCTCCACGTAGCAGACCGCGGCGGCCTCGGGCCCGGCCATGACCTCGACCTCGCCGAGCCCGGCCTCCCGCGCCAGGTACACGAGCTCCTGCCGCCGGGGCGCGCCCCACGACGCGGGGACGGCGAAGCCGACGGGAGCGGGCACCGCCCCCGCGGCCTCGTCCCTGGCGTCCCGGACCCGCCCGAGCACGGCTTCAAGCGTCGCTTCGCCGTCCAGGCAACGGATCTCGGTCTCCTGGTCGCCGCGTCGGACCGACAGCGTGACATTCGGCCCGCCGAGCTCGACGCCGATCGCTGCCATTGCGGGGTTGTGCTGCATGATCCCGAGTCTAGAAACATTGATAGACGCCCTTTGATCTACCTTGCGTCTAATCCCCTTTACCTGCTCGAACACCCGATCCGATCGCTTTGCGTCCGTCCCTTGTCACGCTCGGTCCGCTATTCGCCGGGCGCGTCCTGGAGGGGGACCGCGGCGGGGCGGGCGCAGGTGCTCTCGACCGTGATCGCGGTGCCCTCGTGGGCGGCGCGGAGGAGGGCGGTCATGGTTTCGAGGACGTGGTAGGCGAGGTCGCCGTTGGCGCGGAAGGGTTGGCCGGGCGGGGTGGTGGCGAGGTCGGCGACGCCGTAGCCGCGGCCGGCGCCGCGGTAGCCCGCGGAGGGCGGGAGGGTCTCCCACTCGCCGCCGAGGGCGTGGAGGCGGACCTCGCCGTCGAAGTGGTTGGGGTCGGGGACGATGAGGGAGCCGGTCTGGCCGTGGACCTCGATGTTGGAGGCGCGGGTGGCGACCGAGTCGAAACTCATGACGAGGGTGGAGAGGGCCCCAGACTCGTGGCGCAGGACGCCGGTGACGTGGGTGTCGACGGAGACCGGGATCGTCTCGCCTGCACGGGGGCCGGAGCCGATGACGCGGGTGTCGCGGGTGTGGCTGGCGGCGCCGACGACGGAGGCGACGGGGCCCAGGAGCGTCACGAGCGCGGTCACGTAGTAGGGGCCCATGTCGAGCAGGGGGCCGCCGCCGGGGACGTAGTAGAAGTCCGGGTTCGGGTGCCAGCGCTCGTGGCCGGGGCAGAGCATCGAGGCGGTGGCGGCGACCGGAGCGCCGATGAGGCCGTCGTCCACGGCCTTGCGGGCGGTCTGGATGCCGGTGCCCAGGACGGTGTCGGGGGCGCAGCCGACGCGCACGCCCGCCTCGCGGGCGGCGTCGAGGACGGCCTTGGCGTCGCCGAGGTCGGCGGCGAGGGGCTTCTCGCCGTAGACGTCCTTGCCCGCGGCGATGGCGCGCAGGGCGATGTCGGCGTGGGCGGCGGGGATCGTGAGGTTGAGGACGAGGTCCACCTCGGGGTCGGCGAGGAGGGCGTCCACGGTGAGGGCGCGGGCGCCGTGGGCGTCGGCCACCTCCTTGGCGCGGGCCTCGTCGAGGTCGGCGACGGCGGCGAGGCGCACGGCGTCGAGGCGCTCGAAGGCGGCGAGGTACTGGCCGGAGATCGCTCCGACGCCGACGATGCCGATGTTCAGCGGCTGGCCCACAGGATGCCCCTCTCGATGATGGTGCGCACGTTCTGGTCCGCGAGGACGCCGGTGTCGTGGCCGGGGGTGGCGACGAAGATGCGGCCCTGGCCCCACCGGCGGGTCCACACGGCCGGGCAGGTGACGGGCCGGTGCCACGGGTGGTAGGGGGTGACGGGGATGGTGGTGGTCGCGAGGACGTCGTTGAGCTCGTCGGAGAGGACCCAGTACTGCTCGGTGTGGAGGTCGAAGTCCGCGATGCCCTTGACGATCGGGTGGTCGGCCTGGTCGGGGACGATGTTCACGGTGTAGTGCGTGAAGCAGTCGGCGGCCTCGCCCTTGAGCTCCTCGCGCGGGGCGCGGGTGGGGTGGGTGGCGAACTGGCCGCCGATGAACTGGAGGTAGTCGGAGCTGTTGCGGTAGGAGTCGGCGATGCCGCCGTGCCAGCCCGCCATGCCCGCGCCGTTCTCGACGGCGGCGATGAGGCCGTGCAGCTCGTCGCGCTCGATGGTGTTCATGGTGTTGGTCTGGACGACGAGGTCGACCGTGGCCATGTACCCGGCGTCGGCGTAGACGGCGGTGGCGTCCTCGACGCGGACGTCGTAGCCGTGCTCCTTGAGGAAGGGCAGGAACGAGTCGGTGGCCTCGACGGGCTGGTGCCCGTCCCATCCGCCGCGCACGACCAGCGCGCGCTTGTTCTCCGCAGTAGGCATTGCTTGGCTCCAAATGTTGCGCAAGTTTCGGCACCGGTCAGGTGCCATCGGTTGATTATGTCAAGAGTTTCGCGCTATAGCCAGCCCGATTTTCGGCGGCCGAGTTGCGCAAGTTTTCGGGTGCTCGGTATGCTGCGGCCATGCAGGAGCAGCAGCGGCGGACGACGCTCGCCGACGTGGCCGAGGCGGCCGGGACGACGGTGCCGACGGCCTCGAAGGTCCTCAGCGGGCGCTCGGACGTGTCCGCGGCGACGCGCGAGCGGGTGATGCGGGCCGTGGCCGACCTGGGGTACCGGGGGCGGTCGGGGCGCGGCACGGTGCCGCGGACCGATCGTCCGTCGCTTGTGGACCTCGTGTTGAGCGGCGTGGAGGGCACGTGGGCCAACCGGGCGCTCATGGGCGTCGAGCGGGCGGCCACGGCCGCCGGGGTGGACCTGGTGGTCTCGGTGGCGCGCAGGGACGGCGCGTGGCTCACCCGCCTGCTGGAGCGGAACCTGCGGGGCGCGGTGCTCGCGCTGGTCGACGTGACGGCCGGGCAGCTCGCGACGCTCGCCGCAGCGCGCGTCCCGGTGGTCCTGCTCGACCCGGTGACGCAGCCGCCGTCCACTGTGGCGAGCGTGGGGGCGGCGAACTGGGCGGGCGGCCGGGCCGCGGCCGAGCACCTCATCGAGCTGGGCCACGAGCGGCTCGCGGTGCTCGGGGCCGACCGGCGGGCCCTGTACACGCAGGCGCGCGTGGACGGGTTCCGTTCGGCCGCAGCGCATGCGGGCATCGAAGTGGAGGTGGCGTTCATCGAGTGGACCGAGACGGGGGCCGCCGAGGGCGCCGCGGCGCTGCTCGACACCGCGCACCCGCCAACCGGGATCTTCGCGTGCACCGACAACATCGCCGCGGGCGTGTACGACGCCGCCGAGTCGCTGGGCCTGCGCCTCCCGGCCGATCTGAGCGTCGTCGGCTTCGACGACCTGCCCGAGGTGCAGTGGCTGCGCCCGGCCCTGACGACGGTGCGCCAGCCGATCGCCGAGATGGGCGAGGCCGCGATGCGGATGCTGCTGCGGATCATGGCCGACCCGCCGCGCGACGCCCCGCGCGAGGAGCTGGCGACCCAGCTCATCGTCCGCGGCTCCACGGGCCCCTCGCAGGTCTGGCACCCCTAGACACCCCCTAGAACAGCTCGCCGTAGCCCATCGCGACGAGGTTGAGGTACGAGGTCGTCAGGCACTCGATCGCGGTGCGGCCGTAGAACTCGTCCTGCTCGACCAGGAGGTGGTCGGCGCCGATCGCGATGGCGGCGTCGATGATCGACGGGAAGTCGAGGTTGCCCTCGCCGACCTCCGCGAACTGGACGACGTCCCGCATGGCCTCCTGCCACGGGCCGCGGTCGCCCGCGTCCAGGGCGGTGTAGACCTCCTCGGGCAGGCGCGCGATCCGGTAGTCCTTGAGGTGGACCATGGACACGCGCCCGGCGTACCTGCGGAGGGTCGCCACGGGGTCGAGGCCGCCGCGCTGGACCCAGTGCGCGTCGATCTCCAGGCCCACCAGCGGGGCGCGCTCGGCGATGACGTCGAGCAGGTGCCGGCCCCCGTACTTCGCGAAGTCCACGTGGTGGTTGTGGTAGTGGAGCCGGATGCCGTGGTCCGCAAGGCGAACGGCCGCCTCCTGGCAGTCGTCGGCGAACGCCGCCACCGTGGCCGGGTCCCGCATGGCCTCGGGCGGGAGCATCCCGATGCGGATCATGTCCGCGCCGAGGGCGTGCGCGTCGCCGACGAACTTGTCGAACGCGGTCGTCAGCGACTCCTCGCCGGCGAGCCCGCCCGAGATGGACGCGAACGCGAAGCCGAGCTCCTCGCGGGCGCGCACGAGTTCGGCGACGTTCTCCTTGGTCATCGCCAGCGCGGAGACCTCCGCGGTGCGGTAGCCGATGTCGCGGACCTTCCGGAAGGTCTCGTACACGCCGTGCGCGGGGAACTCGTCGCGCAGGGTGAAGCACTGGACGCCGATGCTGGTCATGAGGGCTCCTTCGGGTCGACGGTGCAGGTCAGGTCGAACACGGCGGTCATGGACGCGCCCGGGGCGAGCACGAGCGGGCCGAGCGGGCCGCCGTCGTGCTCGTAGGGCCGGGAGGCCGGTTCGAGGGCGATGGTGTCGGCCGCGCCCCACCACGGGAACCCGGTGTTCGCGCGGTGCTCCTGCCAGACGTAGAGATAGGGGAACGGCTCGGGGTCCCAGGCGAGCACGGCCGCCGTGCGGCCGTTGCGGATCGCGGCGGTGCCGCGGCCCTTCGCGCGCAGCTCCTGGAAGCCGCTGTGCGCGTCGAAGCGGGCGTCCACGCGGTCCCCGCCGATGGTGACGACCGCGTCGGGGCCGATGAGGGCCGGGCCGAACGCCGGGTGCTCGACCCAGGTGAAGGCCGCGTCGGCGGCCCCGTGGTTGGCGACGGTCTGGGTGACGCGGACCCCGGCCCCGGTCGCCTCGACTCTGCGGCGCACGGTGAGCGGCGCGGTGCGCAGGACCACCGCGAGCTCGCAGGAGGCGGCGTCGGCTCCAACCGATTGCCACCGCCGCCATGCGGCCTCGCCGTGGAAGGGGTGGGCGATCCCGTCGAGGGTGCGCGCGTCCCCGGCGTTGGGCACGAGCGTGTGCCACCCGCCCGCGTACCGGCGGTGCCACTCCTCGTTCGAGTTCGCGGACTGGTAGGCGCCGCTCCAGTCCTCGCCGCCCCACGGGACGGTCAGGAGGAACTCGGTCCCGGTGGGGGCGTGGCGGATCGAGGCGATGCGGGCGCCGACGGGATCGACGTCCACGGTGTAGTCGCCCGCGGCGAGCCGGTTCACAGGCCGTACCCCCGGGTGCGGCGCACCGAGGGCGCGAACGCGGCGTGGAAGATCGTGGAGGCCGCGCCGATGGCGCCCGCCTCGGTCTTCACCATCGAGCGCTCCACGGCGACGTGCCGGGCGTGCCGGGCGGTGGGCATGGTGTTGACGGCCTTGTCGATCGCGTCGAGGGTGAGGGCCTCGATCTGGGGCTCGAACGCGGGCCCGCCGACGACGAGCAGCGGCAGGTCGAGCAGGTCGATGAGGGCGACCGCGCCGAGCGCGATGACGTCGGCGATCTGCCGGGCCGCCGCGGTGGCGGCCGGGTCGCCCGCGCCGACCTCGGCGCACATCTCCAGATACGTTGCGGCCGTGCCGTTGTAGCCGAGTTCGCGGGCGATCTCGGGGAGCGCGGCGGTCGGGTTGCACTCGCGCACGAGGCGGGGGCGGCCGGAGTCGTCCACGCGCCCGGACCTGACGGCGCACAGCTGCCCGAACTCGCCCGCGTTGGCGCTCATGCCCCGGTAGGTCTCGCCGTTGAGGACGAGGCCGGAGCCGATGCCGGTCCCGAAGTACAGGTACACGAAGTCGCTGGCGCGCTCGGTGCGCCCGACCCAGCGCTCGCCGACCGCGGCGGCGGCCCCGTCCTTCTCCAGGACCACGGGGCAGTCGAGGCGCGCGGCGAGCATCGACCGGAGCGGCACGTTGCGCCACTCGCGCGACAGCGGCAGGTCGAGCAGCTCCCCGTCGGTGGTGATCGGGCCGGGCGCGGCGACGCCGGTGCCCAGGAACGTGGACCGGTCGATCCCCGAGGCGGCCACGGCCTCCTCGGTGCACGCGGCGATGGTCTCCACCAGCGCCTCCGGGGACGTGCCGTGCTCGATGGGGAGGCGCTGCCTGTGGAGCGCGGTCCCGTCGAGGTCGGTGAGGACCACGGTGACGAGCTCGGGGTCCACGAGGGCCCCGACCGCGTGGGCGGCCTCGGCGCGCAGCCGCACGGGGGTGCGGGGCTTGCCGAGGCGCTCGGCGCGCTCGGAGGCGCCCTCGGCGAGGAGGCCGCGTTCGAGGAGGATGCGCAGGATGCGCGAGACCGACTGCTGCGTCAGGCCGGTCCTCTCGGCGATCTCGACGCGGGAGATGGCCCCGGCCTGGCGGATCGTCTCGATGATCGTGGCCTCGTTGAACGAGCCGAGGTCGGACTGGTTCGCACCGGCCCGGTCGCTCGGGCGGGTCGGTGCGGTGTGCCGGTCGGTCACGGGGCCTCCAGTGCGCCGTCGGGTCTGCGGACGCCGGCGGCCCAGGCGTCGTGCCCGGACAGCTCGGCGGGGTACTTGGCGGCGGCGGCCTCGTCCAGGTCGATGCCCCAGCCGGGGGCTTCGTTCGGGTAGAGCCACCCGTCCTCGATGCGGAGCGTCCCGGGGAAGACCTCGTGGACGCGCTCGCTGTAGACGTGGCCCTCCTGGATGCCGAAGGCCGCGGAGGTCACGTCGAGGGCGACGTTCGCGGCGGCGCCGATCGGGGACGTGTCGCCGGGGCCGTGCCAGGCGGTGCGCACGCCGCACAGCTCGGCGAGGTCGGCCACCTTGCGGGCGTTGGTGAGTCCGCCGATGTCGGAGACGTGGCTGCGGATGAAGTCCACGCCGCCGTCCCGTACCAGCCGCACCGCGTCCTGGAGGGACGTCGTCAGCTCGCCGACCGCGATCGGGACGGGGCTGGCGGCGCGGACCTCGGGGAGGCGGTCCCAGTGCTCGGGGGCGAGCACGTCTTCGAGGAAGAACAGCCGGTAGGGCTCCAGGGCGCGCGCGAGCCAGACGGCCTCCTTCGGCGTGAGCCGGGAGTGGACGTCGTGCAGCAGCTCGATGTGGTCGGGGAGCTTGTCGCGGGCGGCCTCGAAGAGCGCCGGGGTGCGGCGCAGGTAGTCGCGGGCGGACCAGCCGTTCCGGTAGGGCGCGTCCGGGTACTCGGTGGGCACGGCCGGGGCGCCGTACCCGCCGCCGCCGGGCGTGGACATCTGGAGCCGGACGTGCCGCTGGCCGCGTTCGATGAGGCGCTGCGCGTCCTCGATCACCTCGTCCACGGTGCGCCCGGCCGCGTGCAGGTACGTGTCCGCCGCGGCGCGGACCTTCCCGCCGAGCAGCTCGTGGACGGGCATCCCGGCGCGCTTCCCGGCGATGTCCCACAGCGCCTGGTCGATCCCGGAGATCGCGTTGTTGGTGACGGGCCCGCCGCGCCAGTACCCGGTGAACGCGGCGAGGCGGGTGAGGTCCCCGATGTCGCCGGGGTAGCGGCCGACGAGGAGGCGCGCGAGGTGGTCGTTCACGAACGACACCACGGCCTTCCACCGCTGCGTGAAGGTCGCGCAGCCGAGCCCGTAGAGGCCGGGCACGTTCGTGTCGACGCGCACGACGACGAGCGCGGTGCCGTCGGGGGCGGTCGCGACCGCCCGCACGGAGGTGATCGCGACGTCCTCGCGGGGCGGCCACGGGTTCGCGAACGTGTCAATGGTCATGGGTCGCTGCTCCTCGCTGGGTCTCCATTATGGGGGTCACCGGAACTCGGCCGGGAGGTCGAGCGTCGGCACGGGCAGGCGGCGGTGCGCCTCGAAGCCGATGAGCTCCCTTGCGGGCGTCAGGTCGATCGGGACCTCGCGCTCCACGAAGCGGCGCAGTCGGGGCGCGGCGGGCGCGAACGCCTCCAGCATCGCCTCGGTCCGGTACGGCGCGATGGTGTCGTTGGCGGCCAGGAAGAACGCGTGCGCGCCGGTGGTCGTCGCGGTGAGCGCCAGGACGATCGCGCGCGCGGCGTCCTCGGTGTGCAGGTACGACCAGGCCTCCCGCAGGCCCGGCCGCGGGTCCGCTTCGAGCTGCTTGGACTGGGCCATGAGCGCGTGCTCGTCGTGGACGTGCGGGAACCGCAGCGTGACCACGTCGATCCCCCACTGCCGCCACGCCATCCGCGCGGTGCCCTCGCCGTGGTGCTTCGAGAGCGAGTACCAGTCGGCGATGTCGACGGGGATGTCGGTGTCGAGCGGGAAGTACGCGGGCGTCACGTCGTGGCGGTTCATCGGCAGCCCGTAGGCGTTGATGCTCCCGGCCACGACCGCCCGGCCCACCCCGGCGGCCCCGGCCTGGGCGAGCACGTTGAACGTCGAGACGACGTTCACGGAGTACACGTCGTAGGGCGGGGCGATGTCGCGGTGCGCGAGCGCGGCGAGGTGCACGACGAAGTCGGCGCCCTCCAGCGCGGCCCGGACGTCCTCCTGGGACCGGGTGTCGCCCAACAGGACCCGCTCGGCCTCCAGGCCCGGGTTCTCCTGTATGGACAGCGTCGTGACCTGGGCGCCCGCGGCGCGCAGGTGCGCGACCGCGACCGGGCCGATGCGGCCCGAGGCGCCCGTGACGAGGACCCGGGCTCCGTTGAGGGACGTCATCCCTTCACACCTCCTGCGGTGCCGACCCCGCGGAGGAACTGCTTCTGGAAGATCGCGAAGAGCACCACGGGGATGATGATGGACAGGAACACGGCGGCCATCTGGACCGCCAGCGGCGAGTTGCCGGTCGCCAGCCGCGGCAGCATCACCGAGACCGGCTGGAGGTCGGGGTTCGACAGGACCAGCATGGGCCACAGGAACTCCTTCCACGACCCCACGATCGACAGCAGCACGATGACGCCGAGGATCGGCCGCGACAGCGGCAGCACCACCATGGTGAGCACGCGCATCGGCCCGGCCCCGTCGATGGTCGCCGCCTCCATGTACTCGCGCGGGATCGAGTCGAAGAACCGCTTGAGGACCACGACGTTGAACGCGCTGGCCCCGGCGGGCAGCCAGACCGCCCAGAACGTGTCCTGGAGGCTGACGTGCAGCAGCGGCATGTCGAGGATCGTCAGGTACAGCGGCACGAACGAGACGACGCCGGGCAGGAACAGGGTCGCGAGGATCGCGCCCGACAGCCACGGCCCCCACTTGGGGCGCAGCACGCTGAGCAGGAACGCCGCCGCGACGGAGACGATGAGCGTGGACAGCGTGGACCCGACCGCGAGGATCACGGTGTTGCCCAGGGACTGCCCGATGCGGGCGCCGTTCCAGGCGAGGGCGAGGTTGCCCCAGTCGTTGGGGCTGAACCAGATCCCCATCGGGTCGGACACGATGTCGTTGGAGGGCGACACGGAGGCCTTGGCGGCCCACAGGAGCGGGCCGAGGCCGGAGACGATGAGGACGATCAACAGGACCGTCTGCGCGACGCCGAACCAGGCCCGCACGGAGGGGCGCCTGCGGTCGGCGGTGGAGACGACGCCGCGTTCCTTGAGCTCGCTCATGAGGTGCTCCATCGCTTGGTGACGAAGTAGTAGACGACCGAGAGCAGCCCCAGGAACGCCGCGAGGAGGACGCTGAGCGCGGTCGCGGCCCCGAAGTCGCCGTTGACGAACGCGTAGTTGTAGATCTTCAGCAGGATCGTCTGGGTCGCGTTGTTGGGGCCGCCGCCGGTGAACAGGAACGGCTCGGTGAAGATCTGGAACGTGCCGATGAGCTGGAGGAGCATCATCACGAAGATGACGTTCCGCAGCTGCGGGAGGGTGATGTGCCAGATGCGGCGCCCGATCCCGGCGCCGTCGATCTCCGCGGCCTCGTACAGCTCGGTGCGCACGGTCGACAGCGCGGCGATGTAGATGATCGCGGTGGACCCGGCCCCGGCCCACGTGGCGTACAGGACGATCGAGGGCATGGCGGAGTTCTCGGCGTTGAGCCACGGGAAGGGCCCCAGGCCGATCCAGCCGAGCGCGGTGTTGAACATGCCCGTCGCGTCGGGGTCGTAGAAGAACTTCCACAGCAGGATCGCGGCCACGGGCGGGACGATCGCCGGGAGGTAGGCGAGCGCGTTGTACAGCGCGTCGTACTTGCGCAGCTCGTTGATGAGCACGGCGAGGATGATCGGGATCGGGAAGCCGAACACAAGGGCCAGGAGCGCGAAGTACGCGGTGTTGAGCGAGGCCTGGACGAGGCCGGGGTCGGCGAGCACGTACGTGAAGTTCGACCAGCCGACCCATTCGGCGGGCTGGATGAGGTTGGTCTTCTGGAAGCTCAGGACGAGCCCCTGGACCACCGGGCCCCAGCTGAAGTACGCGTACACGAGCACGACCGGGACCGCGAAGAGCACGGCGTGCAGGCCGCCGCCGCGCGCCCAGCGCGTGAGGTTGAACCGCTTGCGGCGCTTCGCGGCCGGGGCCGCGGCCGCCGCTTCGAGGATCTTTGTCATGGGAGGTCTCCGTTTCCGAGGCCGGCCGGGCCCGGCGCGGGGCCCGGCCGGCGGCTCGGGTCCTACCGGGCGGCCTGCGCGATGATCCCGTTGAGGACCTCGCTTGCGTCGGCGACGGCCTGGGCGATGTCGGCGTGCTCGTCGGTGAGGATCTGCTGCACGACGGGGTCGAGGGCGGCGTACGTCTGCTGGGTGCCCGCCGGGGGTTCGGCGATGAGCGGCAGCGTCGAGGAGGTGTAGCCCGCGAACTGCTCCAGGGGGACGTTGATGTGCGGCTCGATCCAGCCCAGGTACCGGTCGTAGATCTCCTGGGAGACCGGCGGGAGGCCGGGGAGGCCGACGGGGTTCCCGGCGGCCGCGTTGGTCTCGGCGTCGTCGAGGGCGGCGGTCTCGTCGTAGTACTTGTCGAAGTCGTAGAACTTGATCCACTTGGCGGCGGCGAGGAGCTGGTTCGGGGTGGCCTTGGCGTCGAACAGCTTCAGGGTGCCGCCGGTGAGGGTGCCGTTGGCGCCGGAGCCGCCCTGCGGGAGCTGGCCGATGCCGAAGTGGGCGGGGTCGAAGGCGTAGTCGCGCACGAGGGTGTTGTACGCGTCGGGGGCCTGGAGGACCATGCCGATGGTGCCGCCCGCGAAGGCCTGGCGCACGCTCTCCTGGTCGTAGAGGAACTCGCGGCCCATGGTGTCGTCGACCCAGCGCATGTCGTGGAGGAGCTGGAGCGCGGCGATGGTCTCCTCGCCCATGACGGACTCGGTCCCGGCGTCGTCCTGGATGCGCCCGCCGTTGGCGTACGTCATGGTGGTGAGCATCCACCCGCCGGTGTTGTTGGTGGTCATCTGCGCGTAGGGGGTGACGCCGGGGACGTTCGCCTTGATCTGCTGGGCGAAGGCGCGCACGTCGTCCCACGTGGCGGGCGGGGTGTCGGGGTCGAGCCCGGCCTGCTCGAAGACGTTGCGGTTGTAGGCGATGCCGACCGAGAACAGGCCGGTGGGGATGGTGTAGACGTTGCCGTCGTCGTCCTTGACGTTGTCGAGGGCGAGGGGGTTGAGGTCCTTGGTGAGGTCGAGCTCGTCGAGGTAGGGGGTCATGTTCGGCAGCTGGCCGTTCTCGATGAGCTCGTAGCTGTAGGTGAGGGACACGCCCATGACCGTGGGGAGGGTGCCCCCGGCGAGCTTCGCCTGGAAGGTCTGGGCCTCCCAGACCTCGGCGGAGGGTTCGAGCGTGATGTTGGCGTTGGCGGCCTCGAACTCGGCGACGCGGTCGTTGAAGGCCGCGAGCTCTTCGGGCTTGTCCTCGGTCGGCTGGTCGCCGACGGAGATGGTGACGTCGGCCGAGGGGTCGAGGTCCTCGGTCTCGCCGTTCGCTCCGGGGTCGCTGCATGCGGCGGTGCCCGCGAGGGCGACCACCGCACCGCTGGAGCCCGCTGCGAGCACGTGGCGCCTGGACAGTTTCATCATTGAAACTCCTGAGAGGGTTCTGGCCCGTGATCCGTTCGGGCCGGTCGTCGTGGTGCCAATAAACTAAATCCATTAGTGTTAGTAAGTCAAGCGGGTGCGGGCCGTTAATTTCCGGCCCTCCCCGGGCAACGTTCCCCCTCGATCGCCGAATGCCAAGGAGCACAAGCACTATGAGCACTGAAGCACCCCTTCGCGTGGCCGTCGTCGGCTGCGGCGTCATCGGCCGCCTCCACGCCGAGGTCGCCGCCCACTCCCCCGACCTGGAGGTCGCGGCCCTGGTCGACCCGTACGCGCCCGCGGCCGAGGCGGTCGCCGACCAGCTCGCCGCGCTGGGCCGCCCGCGGCCGGGCGTCCACCCCGACCTCGCGTCGGCGCTCGCGGCGGGCGGCGTGGACGTCGTCGCCGTGTGCACCCTCAGCGGCACCCACGCCGACCTCGCCCTCGAAGCGCTCGAAGCGGGCGTCCACGTCGTCGTGGAGAAGCCCCTCGACGTCGCGATGGGCCCGGCCCGGCGCCTGAAGGCCGCCGCCGACGAGCGGCCCGGCCAGGTCGTCGCCGTCATCTCCCAGCACCGCCACGACCCGGCGTCCCTCGCGGTCCACAACGCGCTCAAGGCGGGGCGCTTCGGGACCGTGACCTCCGCGGTCGCCAACATCGACTGGTTCCGCACCCAGGCGTACTACGACTCCGCGGACTGGCGCGGCACCTGGGCGCTCGACGGCGGCGGGGCCCTCATGAACCAGGGCGTCCACACCCTCGACCTGCTGCTGTGGTTCCTCGGCACGCCCGTCGAGGTCACCGCCCACACCGCGCGCCTGGGGCACGAGCGCATCGAGGTCGAGGACGTGGCCGTCGCGATCCTCCGCTTCGAGGGCGGCGCGCTCGCCACGCTCCACGCGACCACCACGGCCTACCCGGACCTCGGTGTGCGCCTTCAGGTCCACGGCACCGACGGGTCGGCGGTGATCGCCGCCGACGAGCTGACGTTCCTGCACACGCGAGACGCCGAGGGCCTCGACGGCGACCAGGTCGCCCGCGAGCTGCGCGACGCCGCCGAGACCCCGCAGGGCGGGTACGCGAACCCGCACCTGACGCAGTGGACCGACATCGCCGCGGCCGTGCGCGAGGGCCGCGATCCGTGGGTGACGCTCGACGACGGGCTCCTGGCGCTCGCCACGGTACGCGCGGTCTACCTCTCGGCGACCCTCGGGAGGCCGATCCGGGTGGCCGACGTCCTCGGCGGCGTCTACGACGGGCAGGCGACGCAAACGGGCTTCACCGCTCCTGTTGGGGAGTAACCGGTTCGCTCCGGTGCATTAAGGTGGAGCACGGCACATGGGGGCCATTCGGGTTATCGGTGGGAGCGGCCAGTGCGCGCTGGGCACGTCGTGGGCGGTCGGTACCGGCTTGAGGAGCGCCTCGGGTCGGGCAGTCAGGGCGAGGTCTGGCGGGCGGCCGACGAGCGGCTCCACGACCGGCCGGTGGCCCTCAAGCGGGCCCTGTCCGGCGGCGACCGCGCGGCGGCGGCCAAGGTGCGCAAGGAGTCCGAGGCCCTGGCGAGCCTGAACCACCCCCACGTCGTCACCGTCCACGACCTGGTCGAGGACAAGGGCGACCACTGGATCGTCATGGAGTTCGTCGCGGGCAGCTCCCTCGCCGACCTCGGCACCGTCGGCGCCGACGCCGCCGCCCGCTACGGCGCGCAGCTCGCGGGCGGCCTGGAGGCGGTGCACGCCGAGGGCATCCTCCACCGCGACATCAAGCCCGCCAACGTGCTCGTCACCGAGCAGGGCCAGGCGAAGCTCGCCGACTTCGGCATCGCCCGCCAGGTCCACGCCGAGCCCACGCTCACCGGGACCGGCGCGGTCACCGGCACGCCCGGCTACGTCGCCCCCGAGGTGGTGCGCGGCGGCCGGTACACCGCCGCGGCCGACGTGTTCTCCCTGGGCGCCACCCTCTTCCACGCCGTCGAGGGGACCACCCCGTTCGGCGAGGGCAACGCCCACGCGCTGCTGTGGCGCACCGCCCAAGGCGACCGGGTCGCGCCGAAGCAGGCCGGGAGCCTGGAGCCGGTCCTGGACCGGCTCCTCGAAGCCGACCCGAAGCGGCGCATCGGCATCGGCGAGGCCCAGGCCGCGCTCGCGCGCCTCTCCGGCGAGCCGGTGAGCGGCCGCGCCCGCAAGCCCATGCGCCGCAGATGGATCGGGGCCGCCGCCGCGGCCTCGGCCCTCGTCGTCCTCGCCGCGGTCCTGTGGCCCGCGCTGCGGCCCGCCGAGTCCGGCGGCGAGCCGGGCGGCGATCCCGGCGGCGGCGTCGCCGCGGACTACCTCGGGGACGAGCGCACCGCCGATCCGTGCGCCCTGCTCGACCTCGACCGGCTCGGGGAGTTCGGGGAGACCCGGCTCGACTCGGACTACGGCGGCTGGCCCCACTGCAACGTCTTCATCGACACCGAGGTCGGCTACACGAACGTGGAGCTGTACTTCTACAGCAGCGAGCAGGAGCCGGACCCGGGCGAGACGACGATGGAGGGCCCGATCGGCGTCATCCGCTACGAGGGCGACCACGCGGGGTGCAAGCGCAACCTCGTCCTGCCCGACGGCCGCGACATCGTCTCGATCGAGGCGACGCAGGACGAGAGCGGCGACGCCGACCTGTGCGCCATCGCCGACACCGCCGTCGAGGGCGCGCTCGCCGTCCTCGCCGAGGGCGAGGTCCCCCGGCGCGCGCAGTCGCCCGACCCCGCCTCGACCTACTACCTCGACGCCTGCGACCTGCTCGACAACGAAGCGCTGGAACGCTTCCCGGGCGTCAACGCCCACGCCCCCTACCGCGCCTTCGGCGACTGGCGGTGCGACTGGTACTCGACCACCAGCGCCGACGAGGTCCACGTCAGCTTCGACTTCAACGAGCCGCCCACCGCCGAGGAGTACGACCTCATCGACCTCGCCGGGCGCACGGCCGTCGTCAGGGGCGACGACTGGGGCGAGCACTCGTGCCTCGTCACGGTCGTCCACCGGCAGTACCCCAGCGTCGACGGCGACGGCTCCACCGTCGCCGAGAACGTCCGCGTCCAGGTCTTCGGCGACGAGACGGCCGCGCAGGACGACCTGTGCGACCTGGCGACCGACCTGGCCCGGTCGGTCGCCGAGGCCCTCCCCGACGCCTGATCCGGGAGTGGTCCCGAACGGGGCGTGCGAAGGTGGGCGGGAGGAGACCGGAGGCCGAGATGACTGACATCCCGCAGGTGGAGGGGATCGAACCGCTGCCGCCCGACCATGCGAGCCTGGCGTTCGGGGTGGCCGACACGGTGCCGGGGACGATCTACGCGCTGTCGGTCTCGGGCGGGGTCCGGTTCCGCCCCAAGGAGGACCGGGTCGTCCTGTTCGGACGAAACCGGCCTGACGTGCACGTGTGCGTGGGCGAGGACGACCGCCGCGTCAGCCGCGCGCACGGCCGCGTCGCGCGCGTCGGCGGGCACTGGTGGCTGGCGAACACCGGGCACCTGCCGCTCCAGCTCCCCGGCTCGCGCACGCTGTTCCCCGAGGACGAGCCGGTGCCGGTCCTGACCGGGTACACGCCGGTGTTCATCAGCGGCACCGCGCGGCGCAGGCACCTGGTGGAGCTGTACGTGTCCGGCGACGACGGCAGGCTGCCGCCGCCCGCGCCCGGCGCGGCGACGCTGAAGGACCGGCCGTGGCGCCTGGCCGCCGACGAGCGGCTGGCGCTGGTGTGCCTGGCGCAGCGGTACCTGCTGCACGAGGCGTACCCGCAGCCGGTGTCGTGGAAGCAGGTCGCGGTCGAGCTGAGCCGGCTCGGCGGCGGGCAGTGGCGGCCGAAGAAGGTCGAGCACCTGGTGGCGAACGTGCGCAAGCGCCTGTCGGGCGCGGGCGTGCCGGGCCTGACGCGCGAGGAGGTCGGCGAGCCGGTGGGGAACATGCTCAACCACAACCTCATCACCGAGCTGCTCCACACGCGCACGCTCGTGCCCCCGGACCTGCGCGTCCTCGGCGACGACTAGCGCACGCGCAGGCCGCCCGCGAAGCCGATCGCCACGGCGGCGGCGACGAGGGCCGCGAAGCCGAGGACGAGCCCGCCGGACCCGCCGCCGTAGACCACGGCGACCGCGGCGAGGACGGGGCAGAAGAACGCGGGCCAGGCGGCCAGGCGCAGCCTGCGGGCGATGAGCGGTCCGGCGACGGCGGCGGCGAGGGGGCCGGCGGCGAGCGCGGCGAGGACCCACTCGAAGCCCTCCCAGTCGGTGTCGTCCGGTTTGGACCCGCTGCCGACGGCGGCGCCGATGAGGACGAGGGCGATCGCCACGGCGACCGCGACGGCGATCTGGGCGAGCGCGGTCCACAGGCCCTTGAATGCGGCCCGGACGCGCTCGTCCCTCGTCTTCCCCGTCGCAGGAGTCTGATCGCGGCTCATGGGCACCAAGCGTAACCGCCGGGTGCGACCTCCGCATCGACCTGGAACACTGGCGCGATCGGCGCGGATGGGCGAGACTGCTTCCATGCTGCTGGCAGTTCAGATCCTCGCCGCCCTCGCCGGGCTCCTCCACGTCTACATCTTCGTCATGGAGAGCGTGCGCTTCGCCGACCCGAAGGTCCACCAGGCGACCTTCAAGACCGACCCCGCGGACCTGGAGGCGGTGCGGCCGTGGGCGTACAACCAGGGCTGGTACAACCTGTTCCTGGCCGTCGGGGCCCTGGTGGGCGCGGCGCTGGTGCGGACCGAGCCCGCGGTGGGGTGGACGCTGATCGTGTCCTCGTGCGGCTCGATGCTGCTGGCGGCGCTGGTGCTGGTGACGCGGGACCGCTCGATGGCGTCGTCGGCGCTCAAGCAGGGCCTGCTCCCGCTGCTCGCGCTGGCGTGCTCGCTGACGCAGCTCTGATGGACGCCACGGGTCCCGGCGTCGGCCGTGAAACGTTCCCGTAGCTTCGCTCGGGTATAGTCCGGCTCGAAAGGCCTGAATGTACAGAGGAGGCCGATGGCCATGGCGGGCTTCGATGTCGACCCCGAGACGATGCGCCGGTGCGCGGACGAGCTCGACGCGGCGAAGGACGAGGTGCAGGCGCTGCTCGACGAGTTCACCGCGACGGTCGGGCAGTACGCGGACGCCTTCGGCGGGGACACCATCGGCACCTTGGGCGGGATCGCGCACGAAACGTGCATGGGAGCGCTCTCCGACTGCTTCACCGGCGTCGTCGAGGACCTGACCGGTCTCTCCGAGGCGGTGCGCGGCATGGCCGACGACCACGACGCGGTCGAGGAGGAGGTCGTCCAGTCCTTCACCAGGCTCCAGGGCGACCTCGGTTCGAGGTCCGCGGCCGTCTGACCGCGGCGGCGGCTCCGCCTTCCGCACGACCGTATCCGTTTCCCCCGCAAGGAGAACGCATCCCATGGGCATGCAACTACCCGGAGAGCTCATCGGCCTGCTGGGCGTGCTCGGCTACGACTGGCCCGAGTCCGATGAGGAGTCGATGTTCAACCTGGCCGGCGAGTGGACCGGCATGGCCGACAGGGTCGCCGAGCGGGTCGAGGGGCTCCAGTCCGCGGCGCGCACGCTCCTGGAGAACAACTCCGGATCGCACATCGACGCCTTCCAGCGCGAGTGGGAGGCCGAGGAGTCGTCCCCCGCCGCCCTGTCCAAGGCCGCGGACCCGGCCAACCAGCTCAACATCGGGCTGACGGTCATGGCCGGGATCGTCCTGGCCCTGAAGATCCAGGTCATCGTGCAGCTCGCGATCCTGGCGTTCCAGATCGCCTGGGCGCTGGCGACCGCGCCCGTCACGTTCGGGGCCTCGCTGGCGCAGATCCCGATCTTCAAGCAGATCACCGGACTCATCATCGACCAGCTCATGGGCATGGCCACCACGAGGATTCTCAATGGCTAAGAGCAAGAACGGAGACGGCTCCGACAGCGACAGCGACGCCGGGTCCGGCGTCGGGGCGCGGATTCTCACCAGGGCGCTCGACGACGGCGGGTTCTCGCCGCCGACGCCCAAGACCCGCGAGCGGGGCGGCGAGGGCAGCAGCCGGGGCGACCAGGGCCCGGCCGACGACCCGATCCGCCGCTACACGGACGACAGCGACGAGCTGAACCGGTATCTGCGCACGACGGACAAGTCCAAGTACAGCGCGGAGGACAAGGCCCGGCTCGACAAGCAGGCCGACGACATCGCGGCGGAGCTGAAGAAGCGCCCGGTGCCCGACGAGCGGGTGACCTGGCGCGGACTGCCCGGCGGGGCATGGCTCGACAAGTACAAGAAGGGCGACCTGTACTCCGACCCCGCGTTCATGAGCACGTCCAAGAGCGAGGCGACCGCGAACCGGTTCAAGACCATCGCCACCGGGGGCTTCTCCGGCGAGCGGCGCCCCGGCGCCATCTTCAGGGTCGACGGGATGACCGGGCGCGACGTGAGCCGCGATTCGAGCCTCGGGCACCAGGACGAGGTCCTCTACGACCGGGGCGCGCTCTTCCGGATCACCGACAGGCGCCAGGACGGCGACACCACCTACATCGACATGACGCAGTTGGGGTGAGGCCGGTACGCTGGCGGCGCCCCCTTCCCCCATGAAGACTGGAGTGCCCCCATGGCCTACCCACCTGCCCCGCAGCCCCTGAAGGTCCGGTACAAGACCTGGTACCCGGTGCTGTTCACCGTCGTCGGCGCCCTGCTGCTGGTGATCGGCGTGCTGAACCTGCTGGTCGGCGAGTTCCAGGTCGCCGTCATCCTCGGCCCGCTGCTCCTGCTCATCGGCATCCTGACGTTCGTGAACCCGTACGCCTCGTACGAGGCGGGCACCGTCTACCTGCACTCGCCGCTGGGCTTCCGTGCCGGGACGTACGGCGCGGCCAAGGGCGAGCGGCTGTGGTTCGACGGCACGAACGTGCTGCGCATCCTGCCCGACGGCAAGCAGAAGAAGGTCAACCTGAAGGTCGGCCGGCCCGAGGAGGTCGCGCTCGTCCTCCAGGCGATCGGCGCCGCCCAGCAGCAGGCGCAGCAGTAGGTCCGATGGACGAACGGCGGCTCGTCAAGGTCTCGAAGTACCTGTCGCGGCACCTGCGCCACGACCCGCAGCGGCTCGGGATCGAGCTGGACGCGCAGGGCTGGGTGGACGTGGACGTGCTGCTCGCGGCCCTGGAGCGCCAGCGCTTCCCGCTGACCCGGGCCGAACTCGACGAGGTC
This sequence comes from Glycomyces mayteni, assembly GCF_042428885.1. Taxonomy (NCBI): domain Bacteria; kingdom Bacillati; phylum Actinomycetota; class Actinomycetes; order Glycomycetales; family Glycomycetaceae; genus Glycomyces; species Glycomyces mayteni. The sequence goes on along the minus strand of NZ_JBHMBP010000002.1, from coordinate 574,448 downwards.
GTGGAGCGCAACGACAAGCGCCGGTACGTGATCCGCGACGGCCGCATCCGCGCGAGCCAGGGCCACACCGTCGACGTGGACCTGGGCCTGGAGCCCCTCGACCCGCCCGCGGAGCTGTTCCACGGGACGGCCGAGGGGTTCCTCGCCGCGATCCGCGCGGAGGGCCTGAAGGCGATGGACCGCCACGACGTGCACCTGTCGCCCGATTACGCGACGGCCGTGCGCGTGGGCTCGCGCCGCGGGCGGCCGGTCGTCCTGGTGGTCGACGCGGCGCGGATGGCCGCCGAGGGCCATGAGTTCTTCCGGTCGGACAACGGCGTGTGGCTCACGGAGTCGGTGCCGCCGTGGGCGATCGCGTTCCCGGACTAGCGGTTCAGCGGAGCCTGGACCCGGCGGTGGGTTCGAGCCTGAGGGTCTGGACCAGTCCGGGCAGGTCGTGGGCGGCGTCCCCTGCGGCGAACCAGACGAGGGCGTCTTCGCCGGTCCGGACGGGCAGCGCGGGGAACGTGTTCTCGGCGGGCTCGGTCTCCAGGCAGGCGAGCGGCGCGATCTCGCGGCGGCAGCGCTCGGCGAGTCCGGGCGCGTTCCGGTGGACGGCGGCGGTGAAGCGCCCCGCCTCGTCGCCGCCGGGCGCGGGGAACCCCGCGCCGGGATAGGCCGGGCGGAGCAGGAGCACGTCGTCGGAGTCGAGCATGGTCGCGTTGGCGGCCCTGCTGTGCTCCTTCCAGACGGGGCCGCCGTAGAACGCGGTGAGCGCGGCGGCGCGGGTCGCCATGTCGCCGAAGCCCCTGACCCACACGAGGCGGTCGGGGCGGTCGAGGTCGCGGAACTGGCCGACGATGCGCATCCCGGCGTCCTCCTGCGGCTCGATGAGCTCGCGCTCGAACAGCTCCACGAGCTCGTCGCGCCGTCCCGGTTTGAGGGTGTACTGGCGCAGTTCATAGACGTGGCAAGGAATCACGGTCGCTCCTGGTGGGTGAGGGTGTCGGCGAGGACGTCGGCGACGGTGCGCTCGGCGAGTTCGCGCGCCACGGCCCGGTCGGCGGCGGCGTAGACCTCGGTGAGCGCGGGCCGGATGCCGAGGCCGACGGGGCATTCGAGGTTCGGTTCGGTGGTGTGGAGGGCGAACAGCGGTTCGGCGCCGAGCGCCCGGTGGACGTCGAGGAGCGAGATCGCCTCCGCCTCGCGGGAGAGGAGCCATCCGGCGCCCGCGCCGCGGCGGGACTCGACGAGTCCGGCTTCGCGCAGGTCGCCGAGGCTGCGGCGGACGATCACGGGGTTGGTGGCGACGCTCGCGGCGATCTCGTCGGAGGTCATGACCTCGCGTCCGCGCCGTCTCGCCAGCGCCATCCAGGTCAGGACGTGGACGGCGATCGTGAGTCTGCTGTTGGCGGCCATCGCTGCCTCCCCTCGGTCGCGCTGATCGTAACAGCAATGGTTACGACAGGGCCGCCGCCCCTCGCGGGGGACGGCGGCCCTGTCGTTCCGTCAGGCGGCGGCGGGGACGGGTTCGGCTTGGGCCGCTTCGGTCTTGCGGACCCGGATCACGGCGACGGCGACGAGGAACGCGACGGCGACCATGGCGGCGGCGATGGTGTACCCGAGCCGGTATCCGGCGGTGAGGGCCTCGGCCTGGGCGGCGCCGCCGTCGAGGAGCCCGGCGGTGCGGGCGGAGACGGCGGTGCTGATGACGGCGAGGCCGACGGCGCCGCCGACCTGCTGGGCGGTGTTGAACAGGCCGGAGGTGACGCCGGCGTCCTCGGGCCTGGAGTCGGCCATGCCGAGGGTCATGAGGGCGGGCATGGTCAGGCCGAAGCCGAGCGGGGCGGTGACCATGCCGGGGAGCACGTCGGTGAGGTAGGCGCCGTCGGCGCGCATCTGGGCGAAGAGCACGAACCCGAGGACCATGACGGCGAGGCCGACGACGGCGATCTTGCGGGGCGCGAACCTGGTGAGCAGGCGCGGGGCGACCCACAGGGAGACGGCGGCGATGACGAGCGGGGCGGGCAGGAACGCGAGGCCCGCGTCCAGGGGCTGGAAGCCGAGGACCTGCTGGAGGTAGAGGACGGTGAAGTACATGAACCCGAAGGCCGCGCCGACCATGAGGGCCTGGGCGATGTTCGCTCCGGCGACGCTGCGGGAGAACATGATCCGCAGCGGCACGAGCGGGGTGGCGGCCTTCGCCTGGCGGACGAGGAACCCGGCGAGGAGGAGCGCGGCGAGGGCACCGAACCCGATGGTGCGCATGGAGTCCCAGCCCTGGTGCTCGACCTCGATGAGGGTGTAGACGCCGAGCATGACGCCCGCGGTGACGAGGACTGCGCCGAGCACGTCGGCCCCGGCCTTGAGGCCGATGCCGCGGTCGTTCGCCAGCAGGCGCCAGGCGAGGACGCCGACGATGAGGCCGAGGGGCACGTTGATGAAGAAGATCGACTCCCACCCGATCGACTCGGTGAGCACGCCGCCGACAACGCTGCCGAGCGCGCCGCCTCCGGCGGACGCGAACCCGAAGGCGCCGATGCCCTTCGCCTGCTCGGCGGGTTCGGGCAGGAGCATGACGACCATGCCGAGGAGGCCCGCGGAGGCGATGGCGCCGCCGATGCCCTGCACGAACCGTCCGGCGAGGAGCAGACCTTGCGTGTCGGCGAAGCCGATGGCCGCGGAGGAGAGGGTGAACAGGGCCAGTCCGGCGATGAAGACCCATTTGCGGCTGAGGAGGTCGCCGAGGCGTCCGGCGAGGAGCAAGAGGCCGCCGAAGGGGATCACGTAGGCGTTGACGGTCCAGACCAGGTTCGACGGGGAGAAGCCGAGGTCGTCGCGGATCGCGGGGAGGGCGATCGTGACGATGTTCTGGTCGAGGACGATCATGACCTGGGCGGCGAGCAGGACCATGACGGTGAGCCAGCGGCGGCTCAGGCTCACTTCCGTTGCGGTGGACATCGCGGGGGCTCCTTCAGCTCTTGGGGAACGATTTGTTCCTGGAGCAATCATGTGTTCCAATGGAGCCGTCCGTAAGAAGGCACTTTCATGTACCGGGGGATACACGGATGTTCCTCTCCAGGTCATCCCCCGCGAGTGCCGCTCTGTGAAGTGGAGCACATGCCATGGCGAACGAATGCGACGACGTCCCGATGTCGGACGTGCAGGTCGAAGCGTGCCCGATCGTCCAGATCATCGACCGGGTCGCCGGCAAGTGGTCGGTCTCGATCCTGGTCGCGGCCATCCGCAACCCGGTCCGCTACACCGAGCTGGAGCGCAGCGTCCCCGGCATCAGCCGCCGCATGCTCACCCTGACCCTCCGCAACCTGGAGCGCGACGGCCTCCTCACCCGCACCGTCTACCCCACCGTCCCGCCCAAGGTCGAGTACGCCGCCACCGACTCCGCCCGCGAGCTCTACGGCCACCTCACCGGCCTCCTCGAATGGGCCGAACGCCACCGCCCCGACATCATCGAGGCCCGCGAACGCTACGACGCCCTCGTCGCCGCCGCCTGACCCGACCGTCTCGGAGCGGCTCCACCGCCCTTAATTCCGTTTCGCGCACCGCGCCCGGCCCTTACGATGCGGCAATGAAGGCACACTTCGAATGCGTCGTCCTCGACTGCCCCGAACCCCGGGCGCTCGCCGAGTTCTATCGATCGATCCTCGGCGGCGACGTCGACAAGCCGGACCAGCGCTGGTCCCTCGCCGACGGCAGCGCGACCCTCCACCTCGACACCGGCTTCGTGCTCCTCTTCCAGCCGGTCGAGGACTACCGCCCGCCCCAGTGGCCCGACTCCACCCGCCCCCAGCAGATGCACCTGGACTTCGCCGTCCCCGACCTCGACGAGGCCCAGACGGAAGTCCTCGCCAACGGCGCCACCCTCCTCGACGACCAAGAAGGCTGGCGCGTCTACGCCGACCCGGCCGGCCACCCGTTCTGCCTCGTCCGCGACTGGTGGTCCGCCAAGGCATGACCGCTCCGCTCGCCGACCCGGCCGTAGGTCGGGTTGACGGTGATGATCGGGCCGCCTTAGCGACCGTCGGTGGGGAGGCGGTAGACGGAGACGTGGGAGGGGGAGTCGGCGGTGAATTCGGTTCCCTGCCAGTCGGCGTGGCGGGATTCGAGGTGGAAGCCGGCGAGGCGGGCCATGAGGTCGAGTTCGGAGGGCCAGATGTAGCGGTGGGGGGAGCGGCCGAGGCGGGCTTGGCGGGTGTCGTCGAAGGTGAAGTGGTGGGAGACGAGGTGCTGGGTGAGGGGGTCGTAGGTGTCGAGGAGGATGTAGCCGTCCTCGACGATGCCGACGGTGGCCTTGCGGCCCGGCGGGAGTGCGCGCAGTTCGGGGACCCAGAGCTCGATCACGAAGCGGCCGCCCGGGACGAGGTGGCGGGCGGCGTTCTGGAAGCACTCGACTTGCAGGTCTTGGGTGAGCAGGTTCGAGATGGTGTTGAACACCAGGTAGGCGAGGTTGAATTCGCCGGGGGCGCGGACGGTGGTCATGTCGCCTTCGAGCACGGGGAGTGTCGATTCGTCCACTTTGGTGCGAAGCTGCGCGATCATGTCCGGCGACAGCTCGATCCCGGTCACCGGCACCCCGCGCGCGGCGAGCGGCACGCCCACGCGGCCGGTCCCGATCGCGAATTCGAGGGCGCGGCCGCCGTCGGCGAGTGCGGCGAGGCGGTCGACGGTCGGGTCGAGGACCTCCGGCGCGAACATGCCTTCGCCGGGCGTGTCGTACCTGCGGGCCGTCTCGGCGTCCCAAATGTCGTTCGATTCCATCGCCCCAGGATTCCCCACACCCACGCCCGTGTCGAACGGTTTGCGGCGGCGATACGGGGTCAGGAGACCGCGCGGGTCAGCATGTGCGCCTCGCGCATCCGGCCGTCCGGGGCGAAGCGGCCGAAGAAGTGGACGTCGATGGCGACGTCCTTGCCGCGCTGCGACGAGTGCAGCGTGTAGCGGGCGGCCAGCAGGTCGCCGTCGACAACGGCGTCATGAACGTCCATGCGGATCGTGGGCCGGTTCTTGCGGACCGGCCGCGTGTGGTCGATGAGCTTCTGGCGGTCGATGGGGTTCCCGTCGGCGACCTGGACGATGTCGGGCGTGTGGTAGCGGTCCACGACCAGCGCCGCATCCTCGTCGCCGGCGAGCAGGTCCCGGGTGAAGCCGGTGTAGAAATCGGCCATGAACTGCTTCGGGTCCTCGATGCTGTTGAGCTGCTTCATGGTTCCCAAGCCTGCCCGCGAAACGGCCCGGCGGCGTCGGCCCGAGGTCGGCCTTTGCGCCTACCCCCTGGGGCGTACGTGTCAGCGGGCCGGTTCGCGCATGTCGGTGGTGGCGAGGAGGCGGATGGTGAGGGACGGGGGCAGGGTTCGGGCGACGGCGGCTATGAGTCTGTTGTGCCAGCCGGGGATGCTCAGGGATTTCCGTTTGGCGAAGTCCCGCAATGCCTTCTCGGCCACCTCATCGGGGGACATCCAGAGGGGGCCGGGGACTTTGGTCATGTCCATCCGGGCGGTGTCGTGGAAGCCGGTGCGGGTGAAGCCGGGGCAGAGCGCCATGACCGTGACGCCTTGGGGGCGTGTCATTTTCGCCGTCGCCTGGGTGAAGTTGATGACCCATGCTTTCGAGGCGGAGTAGGTGGAGCTGGGGAGGAAGCCGAGGACGGAGGCGGTGTTGACCACTCCCCCGCTGCGGCGCTCCAGCATCGGGGGGAGGGCGGCGTGGGTCAGGCGCAGTACGGCTTCCATGTGCAGACGCGCCATCGCGATCTCGGCTTCGATGGGGGTGTCGAGAAATCGGGTCGGGTGGCCGAACCCCGCGTTGTTGACGAGGAGGTCGAGGCCGGAGCGGCAGCGGTCCTCGACCACGGCGAGGTCGTCGGGGTCGGTGAGGTCGGCCCGGATCGTCTCGCAGTCGGAGGAGGGCGGAAGGGGCTCGCGGTCCACGAGGATGAGTCGATGACCCTGGGCCGCCAGGAGTCTCGCGAGGGCCGCACCGATTCCGGAGGCGGCGCCGGTGATCAGGGCCGTCGGTCGCGGTGGCTCGGTGCTCATACGCCGGAGCATACGGACGGCAGGCCGCCCGAAGGCGGCCTGCCTGGACCAGTCGGGCCTGAGATCAGCAGGTGATGCGTTTGGTCGTGTCGTGGAAGGCGTCGAAGGTGTCTCCGATGATCTGAAGGGAGACGTAGTAGGAGCCGGTGCGGCAGGGCACGCTCAAGGTGAGCACGTAGTTCTGGTTGCCGCGGTAGGTCTTCGTACGCCCGTTGTCAGAGGCGCCGGGGCCGTTGATGTTGGAGTATTCGGTCCAGTATTGGCTGGAGCAGCCCGAGACGTTGACGCGGAAGTGCACCTGGACGATCGTCTGGACCTTGCTTGGCCCGCTGATGCCGCTGGCGACGATGCCGCAGGCGGCTTCGGCCGACGGCGCGGCGGCGGCATGGGAGGCCGGGACGGCCGCGGCGAAGGCGCCGGCGGCGATCAACATGAAGGTCACCGCGGCGCGGGTGATCCATCGTCGAAAGTTCATGGTCTGGTCCTTTCCGGGCTTCAGCACGAGTTCACGGTCAGGCGGGAGTCGCTGACATCGCTGGCCGATTGGCCGCTGCGCTGGACGATGATGTGGGAGATCCACTGGCCCCGCTTGCAGGACGCGGCGGTGCTGAAATAGCCGGAGTACGGCGCGTACACGGTCTGCTCAAACGTCTTGACCGGCACCCACACGCCGTTGGTGAGGATCGACGCGTGGATCAGGACCTTGTAGGTCCCGGAGCAGCCGGTCCCGCCGATCCTGATGTTGCCCGAGGCGCGGACGTTCGAGCCGGACTTGACCGCGTTGTTCGCGACGGCTCCGAGCTGACATTGGGCGGCGGCCTCGACTTCGCTCACGGCCGTGGTCTCAGCGTCGGCACCTGACGGGGCCGCCGTCGCGGTTCCGGCGATGCTCAGGCCCGCCAGTACCATTGCGAACGCCGCGAACAGCGACGTCAGCAGCCTTGATTTGGTGGTCATGGACTGTCCCTCCTTCTATGCAGGGTGACTTCAATCCATCGTGTCGAGATGAGATGCCGATCACCAGGCGGAACAGCGGCGGGAGTCCGGCGGCCCTGCGCAGAGGTGTCGACAGTGCGGGCCGACCTCGCATTCCGCGGTCTATCGTGATGCCGTGCATCAGAGGCGAGCAGTGTTCTTGGGCGGGACCGGGGCGATCGGCGGGGCCGCGGCCCTGCGGCTGGCGCGGGCGGGGTGGGAGGTCGCGGTCACCGGGAGGGACGCGGCGCGGATGCCCGCCGAGCTGGCGGCGGCCGGGGTCCGGTTCCACCGGGTCGAGCGGGGCGAGGTGCGGGAGGTGGGGCGGCTCGTCGGGGACGGGGTCGATCTGCTGGTCGACCTGGTCGCGTACACCGGCGAGGACGTCGCCGCGATGCTCCCCGTCATGGCGGCGGTCGGCTGCCCGGTCGTGGTCTCGGGGCGGGCGGTCTACGTCGATCGCGAGGGTCGGGACCTGAACGGCGAGGTGCCGCCGAGCTTCGACGGGCCGCTCTCGGAGACCGGACCCACGCTCACCCCCGCGCCGCCCGGCACCGATCCCTTCACCCGGGAGGGCTACGGTCCCTGCAAGGCCGCGGCCGAGCGGGTCGCGCTCGACTCGGGGCTCCCGGTCACCGTGCTCCGGCCGTCGAAGGTCCACGGCCGCTGGGCCCGCAACCCCCGGACCCTGACGGTCATCGAGCGGATGCGCGGCGATGCCGAACGGTTCGACCTCGCTTCCGGCGATGTCACCGACCACCTCTCGGCCGCAACGAACATCGCCGCGCTCATCGAGGTCGTCGCCTCCCGCCCCGAAGCGCGAATCCTGAACGCCGCCGACCCGGACACCCCGACCGCGGAAGCGATCGTGCGGGCTATCGCCGCCCAGATCGCCTGGGAGGGAGAGATAGTGCGCACCGAGGACTCCGAGCGCGGCCGCCATCCCTGGCAGACCCCCATGGTCCTCGACACCACCGCCGCGCGCGAACTCGGGTACCGGCCGGTCGGGACGGCGATCGAGCTGCTCTCCGAAGAGGTCCGCTGGGTCGCCTAGCGGACGCGAGGCCGTTCGGGCACTCCCAAGACAGGGGGCGGGGCCGGGCGGCTTCCACCAAAGCTCGCCCGGCCCCTGTGGGAGTGCGGATCAGGTCAAGGGGTGTCGGGTTCGGTTATGAGGGCGAGGGATTGGGCCATGATCCAGAGGGTCCATTCGTCGCCGTTCCAGGCGGGGGACCATTCGGGCGTGTCCTCGGGGTCGTCGGTGAAGCGGCAGCATTGGCGGGGGCCCGCGCCGTCATCGACGTCGAGGAGGTAGGTGGTGACGCGGGGCGTCTGGGCCGGGTGGGAGCCGAGCGTGTAGAGCGTGAAGACCGCTGGGCCGCGCTGGAAGTCGCCGAGATAGCCGTCTATGCCGGGCTCGCCGTCGGAGCGGAGGTTGTAGTCGTTCTCGCTAACCATTGCAGAACCTCGCCGCGCGGTAGAAGATGCGGAACGCCTGCTCCTCGACCCAGATCTTCGCGTGCGGCTTGAGGCCGTTCCAGAAGCGGCCCCAGGTGGCCTTGAGGTCGCCGGAGTTGAGGCCGGAGACGACGAGGACGACATCGCTGTTGTCGGGTCCGGTGAGGACCTGGAACGAGTCGGGCTCGACCGGGCCCGCGGCCCTGACCGTGTAGGTCCGGTACTCGTCGGAGAAGGTCCCGCGCACGAGGCTCTGCGGATCGGGCCCTTCACTCGTTAGGGGGACTGTTCTCATCGTAACTCCTTTTCGGACTGTCGGATTTCCGACACTCATCCACACGCTTCTTCCGGGACTGGCACCACGACGAAAGCAACGAGTCCGAAGTACGCACCTCATCCGCTCTCGACACCCAAGACTCTAGACGGTAAAATCCCAGGTCACAACATGTAATTCGTTGCAGCACAGGAGAACTGTGAATTTCCGACCGTAGAAAATCCACCGTAGTATTTCCACGGTGGGAACACCCCGCAGCGTTTCTCACAGCGGCGCAACAGGACCGACGTGTGCCATAGTGATGGACCGAACACATCAAGGACCACCGACCTTGGGAGCTGCGATGGCGAAGACGAAATCGGGAGCCTGGTTCATCCGCATGATGCTGAGAACCGGTCGAGACCGAGTGGGGAAGACGCAGGAGCAGATCGCGCGCGCCTGCCGCGTGTCCACCGATACCTACCGCGCGTACGAGGCGGGGCGATCCAGCCCCCACGCCAGGAACATGGAGAAGCTGGCAAAGCAGTGCGGCTACGACGAAGAGATGGCCGAGTACATGGTCAAGGCCGCCGACTCCCGGGATGAGGAGTGGGAAGCGCTGGAAGCGAACCCGCGGTTCAACGCCCTGTACATCGCCCTCGCAGAGCACTTCTACGGCGAGATCTTCAAGTTCGACGCGCTCATGATCCCCGGACTCCTTCAGCTCCAGGGGTACCACTACCTCGTTGTCAGGTTGGCCGAACCGCTCGCCAACGATGAGTTCATGGACGGCGGTTGGGACTTCAAAGAGACCCGCATCGCCGACATCGAGGCCCGAGCCGATCGGCCGATCTTCCAGTTCCTCATCGGGGAGGCCGCACTCATCCAACTGCGGATGGTCTCCGAGGAGCTCTACCAGGAACAGATGGCGCACCTGCGTCGCTGGGCGAGGAGGCCCGGAGTCTCCATCCGCATCCTCCGCGGCCCGGTTCTCGCTCAGCGGAGCAACTTCAGCATCTATCACGTCGGGAAGAGCCCCCAGGCTGGTCCGGCCATCGCCTACTCGGAGATCGTCGACTCCAGCTGGCTCATCGATGACCCCAAGCGCATCGCAAGTTACGATGAGATCCGCAAGATCCTTTGGAAACAGGCGATCCGGATCGAGGTCTACAACGATGACGACTGGCGTTACAGTCTGGCGTAAGAGCACCCGCAGCGGCGGCGGCAACAACTCCGACTGCGTCGAGGTTCGCCGGGCCTGGCGCAAGAGCACCCGCAGCGGTTCTGGGAACAACTCCGACTGCGTCGAAGTGGCCTTCTGCGCCGACGACGCCGGTTTCCACCTGCGGGACTCGAAGCTCGACACCGAATCCCCGGTGTTCGATCTGACCGCTGCCGACTTCACCGCCCTGGCGAAGGCTGCTGGCTGAGCAAGTACAGACCTGAACGGGAGAGGCGACCGCATCGCGGTCGCCTCTCCCGTTCTATTCGGCTTCTGCGGCCTCTGCCGCTTCGTCCGCGGCCAGGCGTTTGTACGCCTCAGGATGGTTGCGGCGCAGGAAATCCCGGTGGTACTCGGTCTTCTCGGGGTCGCCGAGGCGCTTCCAGACGGCGACACCCGCGATGTGGGCGTCGTGGCCGTCGGGTTCGAGTTCGAGGGCGCGCTCGTAATGGAACTTCATCGCCTTCTCGGAGATGCCCTCGTCCCCCACCGACGCCAGCATCGCGTGGAAGCTCGCCTTGTCCGGGTGGTGCGTGATCGCCTCGCGCAGTACCTCGGCCTGCTCCTTGTAGCGCTCCTCGCGGTGGAGCAGCGACGCGTGGACGAGCAACGCGGGCGTGTCGGAAGGATCGGCCGCGCGAGCCGCCTCGATGAGGGTGAACGCCTCCTCGGTGCGGCCCGAGAACCCGTAGGCGTGCGCGAGGACCACCGGGCCGACCGACTCGGGGCCGTAGCGCTCCAGCGCGGAGTCGATGAACCGGAGCGCCTCGGTTTGGCCGTTCTGCTCATCGTTCGACATGAGGCCGAGGACCCGTGACTCCAGCATGTAGCGCACGATCTCCGGATCGGCCCGGTCCAAGGCCTTCAAGACCACATCCTCGCGCCTGCGTACTCGACGTTTCGCCACTTCCAGGACCGCCCTTCGCACGAACTCGACCGGACCCTTGAGTTTACTTGCGTTCCATGACGAAGCAAGCGCGCAGCGTCACGTGTCTTCCCGCCTCGCCCGCTCGGCTCCGTCTAGGGGAGGCGGGCCGCCAGCGCGCGGGCCCTTGCGCGTTCGGGCGGGGTGATGCCGGTGTCGGCGTCGCGGAAGCGGAGGGCAGTGTCGAGGGCCGCCGGTGTGACGGTGCGGGCGAGGGCGTCGCGGAGGGGGGCCGGGTCGATGGGGAGGGTCGCGGGGTCGAGTTCGGCGATGATCGTCCAGGAGACGGCGCGGTCGACGGCGGGGTCGCCGGCGGCGGCGTTGGTCCAGTCGATGACCGCGGGGCCCGCGGGGGTCTCGATGATGTTCTCGGGGTGCAGGTCGAGGTGGAGGATGGTGCGGCCGTTCATGTCCAGGCCGCGGGTTTCGCCGGGGAGCCAGTCGGGGGCGGGGAGGCGGTGGAGGCGTTCGAGGAGGTCGAGCATGATCGCGGCCGCGCCGCGCGGGGCGACGCGGCCGGTGAGGAGGTTCTCGGCGAGGGTGGGGCCGTGGAGGCGTTCCATGGTCATGTCGGCGCCGTCGATCCTGAAGACCTCGGGGACGGGATATCCCTGCTCACGGAGGTGGGCCATGAGGCGGGCTTCAGGTTCGAGGTCCCATGAGCAGCGGCGCAGGACCCGATTGTCGGACAGGGCGTATACCTTCGAGGCCCTGCCCGCCGAGAGGAGGTGCATAACGCGATTTCGGCCAGGAGCGCCCGGTGGAGTTCGGGGTTGCAGGCGAGGATCGAGGTGGCGCTGGTGTCGTAGTCGACGCCGTCGAGGTCGGTGACGAGGGCTCCGGCTTCGCGGGCGATGACGACTCCGGCGGCGACGTCCCACGGGTTGATGAACGAGTGGTAGGTCGCGTCGACGCGTCCGGCGGCGGTCCAGCACATGTCGAGGGCGGCGGTCCCGAGCATGCGGACCCGCTGGATCTTGGGGACGAGGCGGCGCAGCAATTCCAGGCGCTGGGCGTTGCGGCGGACCGATTCGGCGGTGACCCCGAAGTCGCCGAAGGCGACCACGGCGTCGGAGAGCTCTGAGGGTCCGCGGACGGTGAGGGGGTGTTTGTTCAGGGCGGCGCCGTGGCCGAGGGCGGCGGTGAAGCGCTCCTCGCTGACGGGGGCGTCGACCACGCCGACGACGGAGATGCCGTTGCGGGTGAGGGCGAGGGACACGGCGTAGAGCGGGGAGCCGTGGGCGAAGTTGACGGTGCCGTCGATCGGGTCGAGGACCCACTCGTAGTGGGACTCGGTGTTGCCGGTGCGGCCGCGCTCCTCGCCGAGGAGCGGGATGTCGGGGGTCTCGGCGGCGAGGAACTCGCGGACGGCGTCCTCGACGGCGTAGTCGAGGTCCGTGGCGTAGTCGCGGTCGCCCTTGCCGCTGATGGAGCGCTCGCGCCCGAGGCCGGTCCGGATGACCTCTGATGCGGTCGCGGCCGCCTGCTCGGCCGTGCCCAGGAAGTCCAGCAGATCGCTCATTATTCGGTTCCTCGTCTCGTCAAACCCACCCGACGGACCACATCCTAGACGTGCAAGACCAAGCGCCACTTGGACTCCCAGTGCGATTTTTCCGGCAATCGCGGCGAGTCCGGGGCCGGTGCGCCCGCAAAGCGGTGCGCACCGGCGCAAATCACTCAGGTGGCGGGCAGCCACACCCGCATCGCGGCGGGTCCCCGGGTGGCGCGGAGTCTAAACGGCAGGAGCGGGATCTCCGCGGCCTTGCCGTCGTCGTCGGGCGCGGCGGGGCCGTAGGGCCAGGCGTCGGGGCGGTCGTGGACGCGGGCGGCGACGTGGACGGCGCCGTCGCGCAGGACCGGGGGGACGGCGGTGTCGACGGTGAGTTCGTCGAGGTCGCCGCCGGGGAAGTCCAGCGATTCGGCGCAGAGGACGACCGGGCCCTGTTCGACGGCGGCGCAGCCGCGGACGGCGTCCACGCGCGGGTCGGGGCGGGTCCAGCGCGGGGCGACCGAGAAGTCCAGGTGGATCTCCTCGCCGGGGGCGAACTCCCCGATGCGGCCCACGGTGACCGCGCCGGGGGTGATCCGGCGGACCGAGCCGTCGGGGTGGGTCAGCCGCACGTCCTCGGCCCAGGAGGGGACGCGGAAGGTGATCTCGCGGCTGCCGCCCTCGTTGGCGTCGACGCGGACGGTGACGCGGCCTTCCTCCGGGTAGTTCGTCTCGACGGTGAGGGCGAGGCGGGAGCCGTCGACGACGGTGTCGATGGTGCAGGGCGTGAACTGGTGGATCTGGACGCCGCCGTCGTCGGTGGTGGCGACGTAGGCGGCGAACTGGGCGAAGGTGCGGGCGAGGTTGGTCGGGCAGCAGGAGACGTTGAACCACGGGGCGCGGTGGCCGCCCGCGAGGGTGTGCGAGAGCGCCTGGCCCCCAGGCGGCTCGGGGTCGGCGGTGCGCTGGTGGAGCGGGTTGGCGTAGAAGAACGACCTGCCGTCGGGGGCGACCGCGCCGGAGAGGACGTTCCAGGCGATGCGCTCGATCATGTCGCCGTAGCGGGTGTCGCCGGTGGCGAGGGTGAGGCGCCAGGCGGTCATGACGGCGGCGATCCCGGCGCAGGACTCGGCGTAGGCGCGGTCGGGGCTGAGGGCGAAGTCGCGGCCGAACGCCTCGTCGGCGTACTGGGAGCCCATGCCGCCGGTGAGGTGGGTGCGGCGGGCGACGGTGCGGTCCCATTGGCGGCGCACGGCTTCCAGGAGGTCGTCGTCGCCGGTCTCGACGGCGACGTCCACGGCCCCGGAGGACAGGTAGAGCGCGCGGACCGCGTGGCCGCGGAGGACCTCGGCGTCGCGGACGGCGGTGTCGTCCTGGTAGTAGAAGCCGTTCTCCTTGAGGGTCTTCTGGCCGTGGCGCTCGATGAAGAGGCGGGCCTGCTCCAGGTAGCGGGGCTCGCCGGTGGCGCGGGAGAGCTCGGCGAGGGCCACCTCGATCTCGGCGTGGCCGCAGATCCGCTCGATGCCGCCGGGGCCGAACGTGTCGCAGACGTGGTCGGCGACGCGGCGGGCGATGCGGGTGAACTCGTCCTCGCCGTGGTTGCGCAGGCGGGCGACGGCGGCCTGGATGAGGTGGCCGGCGCAGTAGAGCTCGTGGCCCCATTCGAGGTTGGAGTAGCGGGGCTCCTGTCCGGGGTTGCCGAACGCGGTGTTGAGGTAGCCGTCCTCGTGCTGGGCGGCGCCGATGCGGGCCGTGAGCTTCTGGAACTCCTCCTCCAGGCCGGAGTCGCCGGTGCGGCCGATCTCCCAGGCCATGGCCTCGGCGAGCTTGTAGACCTCGGAGTCGGAGAACTCGCGCCCGGCGCGCTGGAACGGCCGCCCCGGCTCCTCCCCCGAGGCGACGCGGTCGAAGTTGCCGATCCAGTCGAGTGCTTCGAGCCAGTGCAGGCAGTGGCGGATGGTCGCCGCCGCGTTCACCGCCTGCCGCTCGCCCCAGTGGCCTCCGGTGAGGCGCACTTCCTCCGTCCCCAGCGGGCGGAAGGTACCGGTGGAGGGCATTACGGGTGTTCTCATGTTCATCCTTCGAAGGCTCCGGACGTGGGTCCTCGCGGTGGGCGAGGGGGTCGGCTCCGAAAGCTTGCGAAAAGGTTTTCGGAATGCCGTCGAGACGATGCTAGGGGCTGTCCGGGCTCCGCGTCAATGCGTGGAGCCCGGTGGATCGAGACCGGGCGACGGACGGCGGCATCTGGACCGAAAGCCTGGTTCGCAGGATTTCCCGTCGTCGGCTACAGTCGATCCGTTCCAGACCGAAGGAGGACGAGGTGGCCCGAACCCCGGCGCCGCGCGGCGCCCGCGCCGCGACGCTGACCGACGTCGCCCGGCTGGCGGGCGTCTCCGTCGCCACCGCCTCGAAGGCCCTGAACGGCCGCAACCACGTCAGCGCCGCCACCCGCCAGCGCGTCGCCGAGGCGGCCGCGCAGCTCTCCTTCTCCCCCAACTCGCTCGCCCGCGGTCTCCTCGCGGGGCGCACGGGCACCGTGGGGCTCCTGACCTCGGACCTGGTGGGGCGCTTCAGCCTCCCGATCCTCATGGGCGCGGAGGACGCGTTCGGCGCGGGCGAGATGTCGGTGTTCCTGTGCGACGCGCGCGGGGACGCGATCCGCGAGCGCCACCACGTGCAGGCGCTGCTCAGCCGCCGCGTGGACGGCCTCATCGTGGTGGGCTCCTCGACCGACCCGCGCCCGCCGCTCGCGGCGGCCGTCGACGTGCCGGTCGTGTACGCCTACGCGCCTTCGGAGGACCCCGAGGACCTGTCGATCGTGCCCGACAACGTGGGCGCGGGCCGGATGGCCGTGGAGCACCTGGTCGCCTGCGGGCGCACCAGGATCGCGCACATCTCGGGCGACCGCGGCTTCTCGGCGGCGCGCGACCGCGTGACCGGCTCGCTCGCCGCGCTCGACGCGGCGGGGCTGGCCCTGGTCGGCGACGTCGCGTACGGCTCCTGGGAGGAGGGCTGGGGCCGGGCGGCGGCCGGGATGCTCCTGGACCGGGAACCCGATGTGGATGCCGTGCTGTGCGGCTCGGACCAGGTGGCGCGGGGCGTGCTCGACACGCTGCGGGAACGGGGCCGGCGCGTCCCGGAGGACGTGGCGGTCATGGGCTTCGACGACTGGGCGGTCATGACGACCGGCGCCCGGCCGAAGCTGACCAGTGTGGACATGAACCTGGAGGAGCTGGGGCGCAGCGCGGCCCGCGCGCTGTTCGAGGCCATCGGCGCCGAGCACGGGCGGGGCGTGCGGACCGTGCAGTGCCGGGTGGTCGTGCGCGGCTCCACGGTGGCCGAGGGCTAGGTTCCGCACCGGTCCCGGCGCGGGGGGAGTATCTTCTCCGGTCGTGACCGAACAGATGACCTCCGACCGCCACGCGACCTGGCTCGAACTGTTCTTCGACCTCGTCGTCGTGGCCGCCGTCGCCCAGTTGACGCACCTGCTGGTCCACCCCAGCGGGCTGCACGTGGCGGCGTTCTTCACGCTGTACACGGCGATCTGGCTGGTCTGGACCTCGTTCACGGTGTACGCCAACGTCGCCTCGGAGCGGACCCGCACCCGGACGATGCTGCTGGGCATGGTGGGCCTCGCGGCGATGGCCGCGGCCGTGCCGGAGGCGACGGGCGCGCACTCGGCGGTGTTCGCCGCCGCGTACCTGTACACCACCGGGATCGCCTCGCAGGGGCTCACGCGCTCGGGCCGGATGGTCATGAGCTGGTCTGCGGCGCAGCGGAACGCGGGGCTGCTGCCGTGGATCGTCGCGTTCTGGGTGGACGACCCGCGGTGGAAGCTCGCGCTGTGGGCGCTGGGCGTGGCGATGACGCTCGCCGGGGCCGTGCTCGTGGGCGACGACAAGGACCGCATGCGGGAGTTCCAGGACCGGCTGCGCGAGCGGGCCGAGCGGAGCAGGCGTCCGGCGCAGGAGTTCGAGCTGTCGGACGTGCAGGGCTCGCACCTGGGCGAGCGGCTGGGCCTGTTCGTCATGATCGTGCTCGGCGAGGCCGTGCTCCAACTGGTGACCGCGATCGGCGAGGTCGAGTGGGGCTGGAGCCAGGTCGGCATCGGACTCGCCGGGTTCGGGCTCCTCATCGGACTGTGGTGGCTGAACTTCCGGTACGGGTTCGACGAGGAGAACCAGACCGCGCCCAGGTTCCTGCTCCCGGCGCACCTCGTGGTCGCCGTGTCGGTGACGCTCGTGGCGTTCGGCCTCGGCACGGCCGCCGAGCACGCCACCGCGCCGCTCCCGGACCTCCACCGGTGGCTCCTGTGCGCCGCGCTCGCGGTGTGCCTCGGCCTGTGCGCGCTGGCCAACCGGGCGTGGTGGTGCATGGCGGTGCTGGCGGCCCCGATCGCGGTGGCGGCCTTCGGTTCCCAGGTCGCGGCGGTGTTCACCGTGCTCGTCCTGGCGGCCTCGACGGGCGCGTTCGTGCTCTACTTCCTGCGCCGGACGGCAACCTCGCGGGCATGAGGGGTCCATCCAGAGTTTGGCATTAATTTTCGGGTTCGGGTCTACCCATGAAGGGGATTTTCATGGGATCTTCTGGAGGACCTCTGTACCCGAACTCCCCCGAAGGCCAGGTCCCACCGTGCGCACCACCGCTCCCTGGATCCTCGCGGCCGCCGCCCTCGCCGCGCTGTTCGTCCCACCGCCGGCCACCGCCCAGACCGGGGAGGACGCCGCCGTCCCCGTCGACGGCCAGAGCCGCCCCATCGCCCCCGGCATCGAGCTGGCGTCCTTCGACCGCTGGGAGGACCAGGGCTGGATCCGCGGCGACGCGGCCACCGTGGACCTCACCGGCGGCGCGGTCCCCCGCTACCTCGACCCCGGCGCGATCGCCGCGTCCGCGCCCGTGCGCGACCAGCTCGACGGCGTCGAGGACGCGGTCCTCGCGTTCAACGCGGACTTCTTCGACATCAACGACACCGGCGGGGCCGAGGGCGCGGCCGTCGCCGACGGCGAACTCGTCAAGTCCGCCGCCACCGGGACCTCCGACACCATCGCCTTCGCCGCCGACGGCACCGCCTCCGTGCAGCGCATCGGCTTCGACGGCACCGCCACCCTCCCCGGCGGGACCCTGGACCTCCACGGCCTCAACACGACCGCGCTCCCGGTGAACGGCGTCGGCGTGTACGACGCGCGCTGGGGCGAGGCGAGCCGCATCCGCGTCGCGGACGGCGCCATGGACGTGGTCGAGGCGACCGTGGTCGACGGGATCGTCACCGCGGTCACCGACGACCCGCAGGCCGGGCCGATCGCCGAGGGCGCGTACAGCCTGGTCGGCCGCGAAGCGGGCGCGACCGCGCTCGCCGCGCTCCAGGTCGGCGACGCCGTCGCGGTCGAGTACGCCGCCGTGACCGACGGCGACCTCCCGCAGACCGCCGTCGCGGGCAACCAGCTCCTCATCACCGACGGCGAGCTCGTCAACCAGACCGACCAGGCCCGCCACCCGCGCACCGCCGTCGGCGTCTCCGAGGACGGCACCGAGCTGTACGTGCTCACCGTGGACGGCCGCCAGGCCGCCAGCGGCGGCTACACCCTCCGCGAGACCGCCGAGGAACTGCTCGCCATGGGCGCCTACAGCGCCCTCAACCTCGACGGCGGCGGCTCCTCCACCCTCATCGCCCGCGCCCCCGGCACCGAGGACCTCGTCACCGTCAACAGCCCCTCCGACGGCACCGAGCGGTCCGTGGGCAACGCCCTCGCGTTCACCGTCCCCGGCGGCGACGGCGAAGCCGACGGGTTCGCCGTCGCCCCGCAGGCCCCGTTCAGCCCCGGCGCGATCGAAGGCGCCGACTACGACCGGGTCTTCCCCGGCCTCACCCGGCCCCTGTCCGTCGCCGCCTACGACGACGCGTACGGGCCCGCCGACGCCGACCCGCGCTGGAAGACCGACCCGTCCCGCCTCGGCTGGGTCGACGGCGACGCGGTCTTCCACGCCCGCAACCGATCCGGCGAGGCCGTCGTCACCGCCAGGGACGGCCGGGCCACCGGCTCCACCACGCTGACCGTCCTCGGCGCGCTCGACGCGATCGCGCCCTCGCAGCGCCTCCTGGCCCTCCCCGACGCCGAGGCGACCGCCGGGTTCCAGATCGTCGGCACCGACGCGGACGGGTTCACCGCCCCCATCGACCCCGCCGACGCCGACCTGTCCTACGACGGCGACCTGTTCGCGATCGAACCGGACGGGCTCGGCGGCTACACCGTCGCCGCCAAGGCCGCCGGCGGGTCCGGGACCGTGGAGATCACCGTCGCCGGGAAGACCACCGCGCTCGCGATCACCGTGGGCCTCGACGAGCAGGCCGTCAGTGACTTCAGCGACGGCGCGCAGTGGATCTTCTCCACCGCCCGCGCCACCGGCTCGATGGCGCCCGGCGAGGGCCACGACGGCGACGCCGGGCTCACGCTCACGTACGACTTCACGCAGTCGACCGCGACCCGCGCCGCCTACGCGCGGCCCCCGGCGCTCATCCCCGTGGACGGGCAGCCGCAGCGGTTCGGCATGTGGATCGAGGCCGAGGGCCTCGGCGAGTGGCCGTCCCTGCAACTCAAGGACGCCAACGGGACCGACGTGGTCCTGCGCGGCGACTACCTCACCGAGCCGGGCTGGAACTGGATCGAGTTCGACGTGCCGCAGGGCACGCAGTACCCGGTGTCGGTGTACCGCTTCTACGTCGCCGAGACCCGCCCGTCCGTGACCTACCACGGGTCGGTCACCATCTCGGGCCTCACGGCGTACACCGCGCCCGACGTGGAGATCCCCGCGGCCGAACCGCGGGTGGACACGATGGTCGCGAGCAACCTCGACGGCGCGGACTGGACGTTCGCGGTCATGTCCGACGCCCAGTTCACCGCCGAGAACCCCGACAGCGCGATCGTCGCCTCCGCGCGGCGGACCCTCCAGGAGATCAAGGCCTCGGACGCGGAGTTCGTGATCGTCAACGGCGACCTCGTGGACGAGTGCGAGCCCGACGACCTCGCGCTCGCGGAGCGGGTCCTGGACGAGGAGCTGGGCGACGAGCTCGACTGGGTGTACGTGCCGGGCAACCACGAGGCCATGGGGTGCTCCGTCGCGGACTGGTCGGCGGTCTTCGGGCCCGCGTACCAGACCTTCGACCGGGGCGGCACGCGCTTCATCACGCTCGACACCTCCGGCCTGACCATCGGGAAGGGCGGCTGGGACCAAGTCCTCATGCTGCGCAACGCCCTCGACGCGGCCGCCGAGGACCCCGACGTGGACTCCGTGGCGGTCGTGGCGCACGTGCCGACGAACGACAAGAGCCCGCAGGCGGCCTCGCAGCTGGGCGACCGGCTCGAAGCCGAGGTGGTCGAGGAGTGGCTCACCGGGTTCGAGGCCGACAGCGGCAAGGACGCGGCCTACATCGGCGCGCACGCCGGGTACTTCGACGCGTCCCGTGTGGACGGCGTGAACTACTGGGTGAACGGCAACTCCGGGAAGGCGCCGTCCACGACGCCCGAGGACGGCGGCTTCGTCGGCTGGACCCAGTTCGGCGTCGAGGACTCCGGCCGCGGCGAGTGGCTCAGCGCCCTCGTCCGCCCGCAGGTGGACGCGCTCACCGTGACCGCCGACGACCTCGCCCCCGGCGCGACGGTCGCCGTCGGCGCCGAACTGGCCCAAGGGGATGCGACGATCCCGCTGGTCTACCCGATGGGCGTCGAGTGGACCGGGTCGAACGTCTACATCGGCGACCGGCCGGGGCCGCTCGCGTGGCTGCGCTACGCCGCGTGGTTCGACCCCGAGACGCGCGAGCTCACCGCGTGGCGCCGCGGCACCGTGGAGCTGACGGCCACCGTCAACGGCGTCGCCGCGACCGACACCGCGACGATCCGCTAGCGGAGGGGGCCGCCGCGGCGGCCCCCTTTTCAGTCCCGCTCCGGGACGTGGCAGTCGGCCAGGTGGTCGTCGACCATCCCGACGGCCTGCATCATCGCGTACGCGGTGGTCGGCCCCACGAACCCGAAGCCCTCCTTCTTCAGCGCCTTCGACAGGGCCTTCGACTCCGGCGTGACCGCCGGGATGTCGGCGAGGGACTTCGGGCGCTCGCGCCGCTCGGGCGCGAAGGACCACACCAGGTCGCTGAGGCCGCCGTCCATCCGGGCGGCGGCCTTCGCGTTCGCGATGGTCGCCGCGATCTTCGCGCGGTTGCGCACGATCCCCGCGTCCCCCAGCAGCCGCTCGGCGTCCGCGTCCGTGAACCGCGCGACCTTCGCGATCCTGAAGCCCGCGAACGCCTTCCGGAACGCCTCGCGCTTGCGCAGGATCACCAGCCACGACAGGCCCGACTGGAACGCCTCCAGGCTGACCCGCTCGAACAGGGCGTCGTCGCCGCGGACCGGGCGGCCCCACTCGGCGTCGTGGTAGTCCCGGTAGATCTCCGGCTCGGCGCCCCACGGGCACCGCGCCAGCCCGTCTGCCGACGTCACCGCATCGCTCAAAACCCTCTCCCCCTCCTCGACCGGTCGCGAGCCTACGCGATGGGTCCGACACGTCCCGGGGACCGGGATGTCGGTGGCTTGTTGCAAGATATTTGCAATAGAGTCCCCACATCCCCTACGAAGGAGCACCCATGAGCACCTCCCCCACCGGCCACACGATCCCCGACCTCGTCATGGCCTGGGGCCGCGGCCGCGCCCACTCGCGCACCACCGCCCAGCCCGAGCCGATCGACGGCGGCTACGAAGTCGCCGTCGGCCCGCCCAGCACCGAGGTCCGCAAGGTCTACCACACCTACACGCCCGAGTTCCTCGCCCAGACCGCCGCCGCCCTCGACACCCCCGGCCACCAGCTCATGATCGCCGGACCCGACGCGCTCCTGCGGTCCGCGATCCCCGCGACCTGGACCATGGACCAGGGCGGCCACCTCATGGCCGTCGTCTTCTCCCCCGACCCGTACACCGTCCCCGACGGGTACCGGCTCGTCGTCGAGACCGAGGGCCCGCTCACCGTCGCCCGCGCGTTCCACACCAACGGCGACCACGCCGCCTCCGCGCGCCTGGGCCGCGACGGCGAATTCGGCGTCTTCGACAAGGTCGTCACCGCCGACAACCACCGGCGCCGCGGCCTCGGCTCCACCCTCATGCGCGCCCTGACGCTCAACGCCCACGCCCTCGGCATGCGCTCGGGGCTCCTCGTCGCCAGCGACGAGGGCCGCGCCCTCTACGAGCACCTCGGCTGGACGTTCGTCTCCGACTTCCCCGGCGCGCGCTCCAAAGCCGCCTAAATCGCTTGCCGGTCATGCGGTCCGCTGCGAGAGTGGCCGCATGACCACCGACTCCGCCTGGCGCGACGCGAACCGGGCCATGTGGGACGAGCGCGTCCCGATCCACGCCGCCAGCCGCTTCTACGACCAGGACGGGTTCCGCGCCGGAGGCGGCGACGTCAACGCGTTCGAGGCCGAGGAGGTCGGCGACGTCACCGGCAAGCGCCTCGTCCACCTCCAGTGCCACATGGGGCAGGACACCCTGTCGTGGGCGCGCCGCGGCGCCGCCGAGGTCGTGGGCCTCGACTTCTCCGAACCCGCCGTCGCCGTCGCGCGCGGCCTCGCCGCGGAACTGGGACTCGACGACCGCGCCTCGTTCGTCGCCGCCGACGTCTACGACGCGCCCGAGGCGCTCGGCGGGCGGACCTTCGACGTCGTCTACACCGGGCTCGGCGCCCTGTGCTGGCTCCCCGACGCCGAGCGCTGGGCCGACGCGGCCGCGTCCCTGGTCGCGCCCGGCGGGTTCCTGTACCTCGCCGAGTTCCACCCGCTGGCGGACGTCCTCGACTGGGACACCGGGACGCGGATCGAGCGCAGCTACCTCCGCGCCGAGCCGATGGTCTTCGACGAGCCGGGCACCTACACCGACGGCGAGGCCGACACTCAGAGCAATCTCAACTTCCAGTGGACGCACCCGGTGAGCGAGGTCGTCTCGGCGCTGGCCCGCAACGGCCTGCGGATCGAGTTCCTCCACGAGTTCGACTGGACCCTGTTCCAGCATCTCGGCCCCGTTGAGCAGCGGGAAGGCCGGTTCCAGTGGCCGGAGGGGGCGCCGCGGACGCCGCTGATGTACTCGCTCAAGGCGTCCCGGGTGTGACGGCCGCCGCGCGCTGGTTTCCGATCCTCCTCTGACCTTTCCTCCAGTGGTCGCCGGGTTTGTCCTCCCAGAATTCCAGGGACGAACCGCCAAGGAGGAATGCCGTGAAGACGAAGCAGCACCAGACGCCGAGCTACGAGGGCCGCCCGTACGCGAAGCCGGAGGAGGAACTGGTCGACCAGGGCCTCCAGTTCGACATCGGGACGCTCCTGAGCCGGCGCGGCGTGCTGTTCGCGGGCGGCGCGGCGGCCGCGGTGGGGCTCGCGGCGTGCACGAACTCGGCCGACGCCGCGGGCGCGGACACGAGCGCCGCGGCCGACGCGTCGGACCTGACGGAGATCCCCGAGGAGACCGCCGGGCCGTACCCGGGCGACGGGTCGAACGGCCCGGACGTCCTGGAGCAGTCGGGCGTGGTCCGCAGCGACATCCGGGCGAGCTTCGGGGACAGCACCACGGCCGCCGAGGGCGTGGACCTGGAGATCGAGCTGACGCTCTACGACATGGCGAACGACAACGCGCGCTTCGAGGGCGCGGCCGTGTACCTGTGGCACTGCAACAGGGACGGCGAGTACTCGATGTACTCCGACGCGATCGTGAACGAGAACTACCTGCGCGGCGTGCAGGTCGCCGACGCGGACGGGGTCGTGAAGTTCACGAGCGTCTTCCCGGCCTGCTACTCGGGCCGGTGGCCCCACATCCACTTCGAGGTCTACCCGGACGTCGACTCGATCACCGACAGCGCCAACGCGATCGCCACGTCGCAGATCGCGCTCCCGCAGGACGCGTGCGACACCGTGTACGCCGAGGAGGGCTACGAGCAGTCGGTGGAGAACCTCTCGCAGGTGTCCTTGGAGACCGACGGGATCTTCAGCGACGACGGCGGGGCCTCGCAGCTCCCGTCGGTCAGCGGCGACGTCGCGGGCGGCTACGCCATCGCGCTCCCGGTGGGAGTGGACACGACCACGGAGGCGGGCGGGGGCGGCTCGGCCCCGTCCGGCGGCGGCGAGGGCGGCCCCGGCGGGACCCCGCCGGGCGGCTCCGAGTCGAGCGGCGACAGTTAAGGGCAGGGAGAAGGCCCGCGACCGCAGTGCGGTCGCGGGCCTCTGCGCGTCTCAGATGAGGACGACGAGCCCGGACTCGCCGAAGAGCGTCGCGGCGAGCGCGCCGCGGTTGGCGGCCTTCATGGGGAGCTTCGCGCCGACGGCCTCGATGTGCGGCTCGACGCGCTCGGGGTGCGGGTGCACGGCCTCGATGCTCACGAGCGGGACGACGGGCAGGCCGGCGGCGGGGTGCGGGGTGCTCCCCCAGTCGATGAGGAACGGGACGGGGCCGCGGTGGCGGCCCTCCTTGTCGAGGGTGAGGCGCCACGAGAGGGTCGCGCCGTCGGGGGTCTGGCGGGTCATCTCCCACGGCTCGCCCGGGTCGTACCCGGCCTCGCGGGAGGCGGCGACGGCGCCGTCGATGTCCTCGGTGCGGACGGCCCAGGTCACCAGGCGGGCCTCGGTGAGGGTGTCGATGCCGAAGGGCCGCCACCGGTCGGGGGCGGGCTGATCGGGGTCGGGGCCGATGATCTCCAGGTACGCCCCCTCGCCGACGCCGAGCAGGAAGTTCCTGGTGCCCAGGCCCTGGTGGACGCCGCCGGGGACGGGTCGCGTCCCGGTCAGACGGGCGACCTCGTTGACGGTGGCGGCGAGGTCGGGCGTGGCGAGGACGAGGTGGTCGAGTGAGGACATGGGCCGGATTCTAGTCACGAAGCGCCACAGCCGTAACCGCCGTCCTGAAACCGCACCGGCCGCTCAGCGCCGGTTGGGGTCGGAGAGGGCCTCCAGCATGTCGTCGACGGGGTCGGCGAGGACGCGCTCGGCGGCCTGTTCGAGGACGCGTTCGGCCTCGGCCTGCGCGGGCTCGTAGCCGACGCGGCAGCCCTCGGGGGTGAAGGCGGCGTCGGGGGCGGGGGGATCGGTGTCGCGGCGCATGACGTCGCCGATGCCGTTCTCCAAGAGCCCGAACGCGTGGTGCGCGGCGGAGGCGGCCATCGCGGACACCTCGTAGATCGGGCGGCCTTCGAGGATCAGGTGGACGTTCGCCTCCACGAGGATGTGCTGGGTGTGGAGGAGCTGCGAGGAGACCAGGCGCGAGGTGAGCTTGGCGTGGCCCTCGTCGATGAGCACCTGGGCGAGCAGCGCGCCCGAGCGGCGGCGGTAGTCCATGGCGCTGACCATGAGCGTGGGGGTGGCATGGATGAGCTGCTGGACCTGGAGGAACAGCGGCTTGTCGCTCAGGCCGGTCTGCGGGGCGCGGTGCTCCAGGAGCTCGATGAAGCGGTCGCGCAGGACCGCGTGCGGGGTGGTGCCGCGGGGGCGCTCGCGCACGACGCGCGCGGCGTCCTCGATGTGGTGGCGCATCCCGCCGATGACGAGGTCTTCCTTGGTCGGGAAGTAGTTGAACACCGTGGCCTTCGAGACCTCCGCGGCGGCGGCGATCTCGGCGACGGACACGTTCTCGTAGCCGCGCTCCAGGAACATCTGGAGGGCGGTGGCCTTCAGCAGGCCCCACGTGGCGTTCTTCTTGCGCTCGCGGAGGCCTCGGTGTCGTTCCATCCCGCAACTGTACCAGCACTCCGTGGACCCGGCCAAAAATTCTTCCCGGAAAAAAGTTGTACCCGGTCAAAATCCGGTGCTACGCTCGCCGACATGACAGGAAACCCACCCGCCGACCCGCCCCGCAAGACGGCGCCGGACGTCGGCGAGGAGGCAGCACCGGAGGCCTCGATCCTCCGCCTCCTCGCCGACTACCTGCGGCCCCACCGCAAACCGCTGCTCCTCGCGGTCGCCTTCCAACTCGTCCAGACCGTCGCCTCCCTCTACGTGCCCACCCTCAACGCCGACCTCATCAACAACGGCGTCGCCGCCGGGGACACCGCCTACGTCCTGCGCCACGGCGGCTTCATGCTCGCCGTCACCGTCGTCCAGCTCGTCGCCGCCGGATTCGGCGTCTACTTCGGGGCCCGCGCCGCCATGGCCCTCGGCCGCGACCTCCGCGCCGACCTCTTCGGCCAGGTCCAGCGGTTCTCCTCCACCGAGATGGACCGCTTCGGGGCTCCCTCGCTCATCACCCGCACCACCAACGACGTCACGCAGGTCGTCACCATGCTCGTCATGGGGCTCACCCTGTTCATGATCGCCCCGATCACCGCCATCGGCGGCCTCTCGCTCGCGCTCACCCTCGACGTCCCCATGACCGGCATCCTCCTGGCCGCCATCCCGATCATGGCCGCGATCATCTACTTCATCGTGCGCGCCATGGTCCCCGCCGGACGCGCCATGCAGCGCTCCATCGACGGCATCAACAAGGTCATGCGCGAGCACATCACCGGCATCCGCGTCATCCGCGCGTTCGTCCGCGACGACCACGAGCAGGACCGCTTCAACGAGGCCAACGACAAGCTCACCGCCGCCTCCCTGCGCGTCGGCCGCGTCCAGGCGTTCTTCGGCGCCACCGCCATGGCCTCCAGCAACATCACCTCGATCGCCATCGTGTGGATCGGCGCCGGGCGCATCGCCGACGGCAGCCTCCAGATCGGCGACCTCATCGCCTTCCTCACCTACGCCGGGCTCATCCTCGGCTCCGTGATGATGTCCATGGGCGTGTTCATGATGGCCCCGCGCGCCAAGGTCGCCGCCGGGCGCATCCGCGAGGTCCTCGACACCGAGCCGACCATCACCGACCCCGCCGACGCCGTCCACGACCTCCCCGGCCGCGGCGAACTCGACGTCGACGGCGTCACCTTCCGCTACACCGGCGCCGAAGAACCCGTCCTCCGCGGCGTCGACCTCGTCGCCCGCCCCGGGCAGACCACCGCCGTCATCGGCTCCACCGGCGCCGGCAAGACCACGCTCCTCAACCTCATCCCCCGCCTCTTCGACGTCGACGGCGGCGCCGTCCGCATCGACGGCGTCGACGTCAGGAGCATGGACCGGGCCCTCATCGCCCGCACCGTCGGCCTCGTCCCCCAGCGCGCCTACCTGTTCTCCGGCACCATCGCCGCGAACCTCCGCTACGGGAACCCCGACGCCAGCGACGAGACCCTCTGGCGCGCACTCGAAACCGCGCAGGCCGCCGAGTTCGTCCGCGACATGCCCGAGGGCCTCGACACCGTCCTCGGCCAAGGCGGCACCACCGTCTCCGGCGGCCAGCGCCAGCGCCTCGCCATCGCCCGCACCATCGTCGCCGCGCCCCGCATCTACCTCTTCGACGACTCGTTCTCCGCACTCGACACCGCCACCGACGCGGCCCTGCGCGCCGCGCTCGCCCGCGACATCACCGATGCCGCGCAGGTGATCGTCGCCCAGCGCGTCTCGACCATCCGCGACGCCGACCGCATCGTCGTCCTCGACAACGGCCGCGTCGTCGGCACCGGCACCCACGAGGAGCTCCTCGAACACAACCCGGTGTACGCCGAGATCGTCAACTCCCAACTCACCCTTCAGGAGGCGCTGTGACCATGCGCGGACCCGCCGGCCTCGCCGGACCGAACCTGAAGAAGGCGGACGACTTCCGCGGCACCGTGCGCCGCATCGTCGGGCTCCTGTGGCGCGACAAGATGCGCCTCACCTCCGTCATCGGCTTCGGCGTCCTCATGGTCCTCGGGATGCTCGCCGTCCCCACGGTCCTCGGCCGCGCCACCGACCACGTCATCGCGGGCGCCGCCGCCGGCGACGTCGACTTCGCGGGCCTCGCGAAGATCCTCGGCCTCGCCGTCGCGATCGCCCTCGCCACGTTCGGGATCACCGTCTCCAACGGCCGCACCATCGCCAAGATGGCCCAGTACATGGCGTACGACCTGCGCGAAGAGGCCGACCGGAAGGTCGCCGCGCTCCCGCTGTCCTACTTCGACTCCCGGCCCCGCGGCGAGGTCCTCTCCCGCGTCACCAACGACATCGACAACCTGACGCAGACCGTCGGCCAGGTGACCCAGCGGATCGTGCAGGGCCTGCTGTTCCTCATCGGCGTCCCGATCATGATGCTCACCATCTCGCCGCTGCTCACCCTCGTCGTGGTCCTCACCCTCCCGCTGACCGTGCTCGCCGCCCGCGTCATCGGCAAGCGCAGCCAGCCGCGGTTCGCCCAGCAGTGGGCCACCACCGGGAAGCTCAACGGGCACGTCGAGGAGATGATCACCGGCCACCAGCTGGTGACCCTGTTCGGCCGCCGCGCCGAGGGCGCGGCCGTGTTCAAGCGGTACAACGACGACCTGTACGAGAACACCGTGCGGGCCCAATGGGTCTCGGCGCTCCTGGGCCCCGCCATGGCGTTCCTCGGGCTCGTCACGTACGTGCTCGTGGCCGTCGTCGGCGGCCTCCAGGTGGCGGCCGGGCTGCTCAGCTTCGGGCAGATCCAGGCGTTCATCCAGTACACCAACCAGTTCTCGAACCCGCTGAACATGCTCGCGGCGATGTTCGGGCAGGTCCAGTCCGCGGTCGCCTCGGGCGAGCGGGTGTTCGAGCTCCTCGACGCCGAGGAGCAGTCCCCGGAGCCCGCGGCCGCGCCGGAGGCGCTGGCGTCGGTGGAGGGCCGGGTGGCGTTCGAGGACGTGTCGTTCCGGTACCTGCCGGACGAGCCGCTCATCGAGCACCTGTGGCTGGAGGCCGAGCCGGGGAAGACGGTGGCGATCGTGGGGCCGACGGGCGCGGGGAAGACCACACTCGTGAACCTGCTGATGCGCTTCTACGACCTGGACGCGGGCCGGATCACCGTCGACGGCGTGGACGTGTCCACGGTGGAGCGGGAGCGGCTGCGGCGGCGGATCGGCATGGTCCTCCAGGACACGTGGCTGTTCGAGGGCACCATCGCGGAGAACATCGCGTACGGCAAGCCCGAGGCGGGCCGGGAGGAGATCGAGCGGGCCGCGCAGGCGGCGCACGCCGACCACTTCATCCGCACGCTCCCTGACGGCTACGACACGATCGTGGGCGCCGACGAGGGCGGGTTGAGCGCGGGCGAGCGGCAGCTGGTGACGATCGCGCGGGCGTTCCTCATCGACCCGTCGATCCTGATCCTGGACGAGGCCACGTCCTCGGTGGACACCCGCACGGAGATGCTGGTGCAGCAGGGCATGGTGGCGCTGCGGCAGGGACGCACGAGCTTCGTGATCGCGCACCGGCTCTCGACCATCCGCGACGCCGACGTGATCGTGGTGATGGAGCACGGCACGGTGGTCGAGCAGGGCCCGCACGAGAAGCTCCTCGCCTCGGGCGGCGCGTACGCGCGGCTCTACGAGGCCCAGTTCTCGCAGCCCGCAATCGAGGAGGAGGCCGAAGCGGCCGCGCCTGCTCGCGCATAAGACTCGGTGCACTGCAAGGGAAACCAGGGCCCGAACAACGGCGGCGCCCGGAGCTGGAAGGCTCCGGGCGCCGCCGCACGTTTCCGGCGAAAAATCCTATATCCTATATCCTATATCCTATATCCTATAGGATGTATGATCCCACAGCGATGCCGCACGGCCGCCGCCGGAGGATCGTACATCCTATTTCCTATAGGATATAGGATCGGCGGTCAGACGGTCGCGGTCTGGCCGTTGGGGATGCGGCGGTAGGAGTCGCCGACGAGTTGGGGGAAGAGGCGGTCGGGCAGGCCCATGCCGATGTCGCTGAGGATGGCGTCGTGGATGGGGTGGACGGCCTCGGCGTCCACGGCGCGGGCGAAGTCGATGGCCTCGGCGATCTTGAGCCAGGGCGCGGCGACCGGGGCGAGGAGGGTGCGCACGGGCATGTCGGGGACGGTGAGGGAGTCGCCGGGGTGGTAGACGCCGTCGACCAGGTAGCAGACGTTGGCGACGAGCGGGAGGTCCGGGTGGATCACGGCGTGGCGCTCGCCGAAGACCTTGACCTCGGTGCCCGCCACGGGGATGACGTCGCCCGCGCTCACACACGTGTAGGCCAGGCCGCTGGGGGCCTCGGCGAGGAGTTCGGGCCCGTAGATCGGGACGTCGGGGCGCTTCGCGTGGAAGTCGAGGAGGCGGGCCTCGTCGCAGTGGTCGGGATGCTCGTGCGTGATGAACACGGCGTCCGCCCCGTCGAGGGCCGCCGGGTCGGAGTACACGCCCGGGTCGATGACGATGAGCCCCTGACCGGTGTCGAGCCTGACGCAGGAGTGGCCGAACTTGGTGAGTCGCATGGTCACACAGTAGGACCCGGGGCCGGGCCGCTGCGGGCCGTTCCCGCAAAGCGCTAGAGCGTGAACGTCCCGGCGGCGGCGCTGACGGCGACGGCCGCCGCTCCGGCCGCGACGGCGAGGGCGACCACGGCCCAGTCGGCGGGGCGCATTCGCTGCTCGCGGGCGTGGGTGCGGGGGATCTCGGTGTCGAAGCCGCGCGCGTCCATCGCCGCGGCCAGGCGGCCGGCGCGGCGGATCGCGCCCACGAGCAGCGCGAACATGGTCGAGGCGAACAGCCTGGCGCGCCGCACCGGGTTCCAGCCCCCTTCGAGGCCGCGGGCGCGGCGGGCCGTGGTGATCTGCCGCCACTCGGCGGCCAGCAGCGGGAGGAGCCGCAGGGCCGCGAGCGAGCCGATCGTGAACCGGGCCGGGGCCTTGAGCTGCTGTGTGAGGGCGTCGGCGAGGTCCGTGGGGTCGGTGGTCGCGAACACGAGGACGCCCGCGGTGGCGGCGACGCACACGCGCAGGCCGATCGCGACGCCTCCCAGGAGCGCCCCGGTGCTCACCTCGACCGGCCCGAATTCGACCAGCGTCCGGCCGGTCTGCTCGGCCGCGAAGACCGCGTTCACGACCACGACCGCGCCCGCCGCGACCCACAGCCAGCGCAGCCGCCGCGCGAGCGGGCCGGGCCGGATGCCGGTGAACGGCAGCACGAGGAACAGGGCTGCGAGCAGCAGCAGCGGGGTGAGCCAGTCGGAGGCGACGAGCGCCACGGTCGTGAGCAGCACGACGGCGGCGAGTTTCGCGACCGGGTTGGCGCGCGCGATCGGCGCTTCGGGGCCGCAGACGGGCGCGAGGGTCAGCACGGGGCTTCCTTCCCGTCCTTGAGCACGAGTTCGCGGGCGCCGAGGGCGGCGGCGAAGTCGCGGTCGTGGGTGACGGCGAGGAGCGCGGTGCCCTCGTCGCGGATGTCGGCGGTGAGGTCCACGAGCTCGCCCCAGGTGCGGCGGTCCTGGCCGAACGTGGGCTCGTCGAGCAGGAGCACCCCGGGCGCGGCGGCCAGCGCGGAGGCGACGGAGAGGCGGCGGGCCTCGCCGCCGGAGAGCGTGTGGGGGTTGGCGGCGGCGAGGGGCGCGAGGCGGAGGCGTTCGAGGAGTTCGGCGACGCGGGCGTCGATGCGGGCCTGGGGCCAGCGGGCCTGCTTGGGGCCGAAGGCGAGTTCGTCGCGGACCGTGGCGGTGACGAACTGGTGCTCGGGGTCCTGGAAGACCGAGCCGACGCGGGTGGCGAGCCGCCGCGCGGGCAGGCGGTGGAGGGGCCGGTGCTCCCCCGGGACGGCGGCGGCGCCGCGGTCGGGCCGGGCGAGGCCCCCGGCGAGGAGCGCGAGCGTGGACTTGCCGGCGCCGTTGGGGCCGGTGACGGCGAGGAGTTCGCCCGCGCGGAGGTCGAAGGAGACGCCGTCGAGGGCGGGCCGCGGTGCGCCGGGGTGGGTGAGCGCGAGGTCGCGGGCGTGCAGGGCGGGGTCGCCGGGGGTGCGTCCGGGCCGGTGCGGGAGCGGTGCGCCGGGGACCCATACGCCCTGCGCGGCAAGGGAGTCGCCGTGGTCGGCGAGGACGCGGGCGGCGGGGCCGTCGGCGATGAGGGCGCCGTCGGGTCCGAGGGCGACGACGCGGTCGACCAGGTCGAGGATGTCGGCGACGCGGTGCTCCACGACGACGAGGGTGGCGTCGGTGTCGGCGAGGGCGGTGCGGAGGGCGTCGCGGACGTCTTGGGCGCCTTGGGGGTCGAGGTTCGCGGTGGGTTCGTCGAGGAGGATCAGCTCGGGGCGGCGGGCGAGGACCCCGGCGAGGGCCAGGCGCTGCTGCTCGCCGCCGGAGAGGGCGTGGGTGTCGCGGTCGGTCCCGTAGGGGAAGCCGACGGCGCTGAGGGCACTGTGGACTCTGGGCCAGATGTCGCCGCGGGGGACGGCCTGGTTCTCCAGGCCGAAGGCGACGTCGTCTCCGGCGCGAGCCATGACGAGCTGCGTCTCGGGGTCCTGGAAGAGGATGCCGACGCGGCCGCGCTGGTCGGCGGCGGGCTTGCCGTCGAGGAGGACCTCGCCGTCCTGGTCGCCCGCGTCGGCGGTGAGGAGTCCGGCGAGCGCGGCGAGCAGGGTGGACTTGCCCGACCCGGAGGGGCCGAGCAGGAGCACCCGCTCGCCGGGCTCGACGCGGAGGTCGACGCCCGTGACGGCCTGGGCTCGGCGTCCGGCGTGGCGCCAGGCGAAGCCGCGGAACTCGACCGGGATCACGGGGTCAGATCCGGGCCCGTTCGCGCCCGGCGGGGAAGCGGTCGAGGACGCCGGTGGGGAGCATGGCGTTGACGAGGGCCTTGGAGCCGAGTCCGGCGACGACGGCGCCGGAGAGGGCGGCGAAGGCGATGTAGGGGAGCTGGAAGGACCACAGTTCGGTGTCGGGGTACCAGACGACGACGTCGAAGATCGTGGCGGCGACGCAGGCGAGCGCGCCCGCGGCGACGGCGGTGGGGGTGCCGAAGCGGCGGTAGCGTCCCGCGGCGAAGCCGAGTTCGCCGCCGAGGCCCTGGAGGAGGCCCTGGTAGATGACCAGGACGCCCCACACGGAGCCGAGGAGTGCGGAGACGGTGGCGGCGAGGGCTTCGGTGAGGAGGCCGGCGCCGACGCGGCGGACGATGAGGGGGGCGAGGACGGCGGGGATGAGCCAGACGCCGTACAGGATGCCCTTGAGCGGGGGCAGGAACGCGAGGACGGGGTCGAGTCCGGCCCACACGAAGTTCCAGGCCCAGAAGACGACGCCGAAGGCGACGGCGAGGACGGCGCAGGTGAGGATGTCGACGGTGCGCCAGCGGCCGGGGGCGTCGAGGGTGCTGTCGGTAGGCATGGGCTTGCCTTTCAAGTGATGGGTACACAGCGCGACAGCGGCACACGACGACTTCCTACGCCGGTATTACCCGGATCAGGTGTGAGGGTCTGCGGTCGGTTCCGCACTCTCAGCCATTCGGCTCCCCTGTCTGCATCGACGTTAACACCAAGTGGGGCGCCGGTAGCGGGCCGCGGTCGGCCCAGTGGCGCCCGGCGCCCGCCGGGCCGTGCCCGGCCCGGGGGCTTGCCGGGCCGGGCCCGGCCCGGTCGGGGTGTCGCCGCGGGCCGTTAGGCTCGCGGGCATGACGAGCGAGCAGGATTGGGACCTGGTGAAGCGGGTCGTGGAGGCGCTGCCGGACGGCACCTGGACCTCGTACGGCGACCTCGCCGAGCTCATCGGCACGGGGCCGCGGCAGGTGGGGGCGTACATGCGCGACGGCGACGTGTCGCGGGCCTACCGGGTGCTGACGGCGGGCGGCACGGTCTCGGAGGGCTTCCGCTGGGCCGACGGCCGCTCGGGCCGCGACGTCCCCGACCTCCTCCGCGAGGACGGCGTGACGGTGAACACCCGCGGCCGCGCCGACAAGACCCAGCGCATGTCGGTCTACGACCTCAAACTCCTCGCCGCGGAGCTGGACGACGAGGCACCCGACGACACCGATGACCTGACATAACCCGATAAATCACGATTTGCCCGGTCTAAGGGACCCCTGGCGCAAAAGTACCCCAGGGGTCCGACATCAAGCGCCGCAACGAAACGCGAGCCAAGCTCGCCGAGCGGTGCGGCCACGGGCGGGTCAGTGGATGTCCGGGTCCGGGTCGGTGAGGCGCCATGAGGTGAACTCGACGGTGAGGCCGGCGCGCGAGGGGGCGGCGCAGTAGGGGCCGGCCGAGGCGGTGGCGTCGGGGTCGAGGGGGGCGAGGCGGACCAGGCGCCAGGGGCCGGGCTCGCCGTCGGCGGGTGTGGCGCGGGCGCGGACGGCGACCGCGTCGGCGAGGCGCGTCGCGCGCATCGTGACCTCCAGGCCCGCCCACTCCGGGACCGGCGCGGTGGACCAGTCCGAGCGGCCGTCGGTGACGACCGCGCCGAGCTGGAGCGCGCCGTCGGCGTACTCGACGCCGGTCTTGATCCACCGCTCGGCGTCGAGGCGGACCATGAGGCCCGCCTGGTCGAACTGCGCGTCGTAGTCGGCGATGAACGCGACCTCCACGGCCCGTTCGCGGTCCCACTCCTCCAGGAGCGCGTGCTCGTTGTCGTGGACGAACCCGTAGGCGGTGTGCCGCCACGCGTCGCTGCCCTCGGCCGCGGTCACGCGCAGCCGCCCCCCGGCCTCTTCGGCCGAGACCGGCAGCGACGTCCAGGCGCCGGACTTCCAAGGGACTTCGATAGGTGCGTCGATGTGCATCGGTCCGAGCCTAGCGACCGCATCGCTGTCACACCAGTGCTGTACAACGGTGCCCATGGGGGAATCCACCGAAACGCTCAGGAACGAAGCCGAGACCCTGCTGCGCGCCCTCGCGGGCGAGCACGCGCGCCTGCGCGAGGACCAGTGGAGGGCGATCGAGTCGCTCTGCACGGCGGGCCCGGACGAAGCGGGCCGCCGCGTGCTCCTGGTGCAGCGCACCGGGTTCGGCAAGTCCGCCGTCTACTTCACCTCGACGGCGCTGCTGCGCCGCCGCGGCGCGGGCCCCACCGTCATCGTCTCGCCGCTCCTGGCGCTCATGCGCAACCAGATCGAGGCCGCCGAGCGCGCGGGCATCCGCGCCCGCACCATCAACTCCGCGAACCCCGAGGACTGGGACGCCACCGCCGAGGCCATCGCCGAGGACGCCGTGGACGTGCTGCTCATCAGCCCCGAGCGCCTGAACAACCCGGCGTTCCGCGACTACCAGCTCCCGAAGCTCGCGGCCGGGTGCGGGATGCTCGTCGTGGACGAGGCGCACTGCATCTCCGACTGGGGCCACGACTTCCGGCCCGACTACCGCCGCATCGCGACGTTCATCGAGGACCTCCCCGAGCGCGTGCCGGTCCTGGCGACCACCGCCACCGCGAACGCCCGCGTCTCCGACGACATCGCCGAGCAGCTCGACCGGCCCGGCACGCCCACGCTCGTGCTGCGCGGCACGCTCGACCGCGAGTCGCTGCACCTGTCCGTCGCCGACCTCCCCGACAACGCGCACCGCCTCGCCTGGCTCGACGAGGCGCTGCCGCGCTTCGCCGGGTCCGGGATCGTCTACACGCTCACCGTGGCCGCCGCCGAGGAGGTCAGCGACTACCTCGGGAGCCGCGGCCACGCCGTCGCCTCCTACACCGGCCGCACCGACAACGCCGAGCGCCTCGCCCGCGAGGACGACCTCCTGGGCGACCGCATCAAGGCGCTCGTCGCCACCAGCGCGCTCGGCATGGGCTTCGACAAGCCCGACCTCGGGTTTGTGGTCCACTTGGGAGCGCCGTCGTCGCCGGTGGCGTACTACCAGCAGATCGGCCGCGCGGGCCGTGCCCGCGACCGGGCCGAGGTGGTGCTCCTGCCGGGCGCGGAGGACCGCGCGATCTGGGACTACTTCGGGTCGCTGTCGTTCCCCGCCGAGGACGCGGTGCGGCGCACGCTCGACGTGCTCGCCGCCGAGGGCCGGGCGCTGTCCACCGCGGCGCTGGAGACGCGGGTCGACCTGCGGCGCACCAGGTTGGACATGATGCTGAAGGTCCTCGACGTGGACGGGGCGGTGCGGCGCGTCAAGGGCGGCTGGGAGGCCACGGGCAGGCCGTGGACCTACGACGCCGAGCGGTACGCGAAGGTCGCGGCGGCCCGCCGCCACGAGCAGCAGCGGATGCTCGCGTACGAGTCGACGGACGGGTGCCGCCTGGAGTTCCTGCGCAGGGAGCTCGACGACGCGGAGGCCGCGCCGTGCGGGCGGTGCGACAACTGCACGGGCACGCGCGCGGAGTCGGCGGTGTCGTCGGAGGCGGCCGAGGGCGCGGCGGCGGCGCTGTCGAAGCCCGGGGTGGCGGTGGAGCCCAAGCGCATGTGGCCCACGGGGATGCAGGCGATGGGCGTGGACCTGAAGGGGAAGATCGCGCCGGAGCTGGGCGCGGAGCCGGGGCGGGCGCTCGCGCGGCTGTCGGACATCGGGTGGGGCGGGCCGCTGCGGGCGCTGCTGGGCGACGGGGCGGACCGGGACGTGCCCGAAGACGTGTTCAGCGCGGTCGTCAAAGTTCTGGCCGCGTGGGACTGGGCCGAGCGGCCCGCGGCGGTCGTCTCCACCGGGTCGCTCTCGCGGCCGCGGCTGGTGGACGGGCTGGCCGAGCGGATCGCGCGGCTGGGGCGCATGGAGTACCTGGGGGCCTTGGGCCGCACGCCGAACGCGGTGTCGGGTCAGCACCGGGCGAACAGCGCGCAGCGGCTGCACCAGGTGCTCGACGCGTTCACCGTGGACTTCCCGGTCCCGGCGGTGAGCGTGCTGCTCGTGGACGACGTGCGCGACTCGGGCTGGACGGCGACGGTGGCGGCGATGCGGCTGCGGGAGGCGGGCGCGGCGGCCGTGCATCCGCTGACGCTCGCGTTGCAGGCGTAGGGCTTTCCCCGCGTTCCGTCTCAGGGCCCCCGGCGCGCCTCGGGCCCGGACGCCGGAGCGTCCGGGCCCTTGCGGAGGAGGAGAGCGGTCTAGAGGGCGCCCAGGAGCGCCGGGTAGTAGCCGGAGGCGTGTCCGGCGGCGTTCGGGTGGTAGGGGACGTCGAGGAGCGTGAACCCGTGCAGCCACGGCGTCTGCGAGCAGATCTCGTGGCCGGTGAACTCGTCGCGCACGTCCACGTAGGTGAACCCGTGGGCTTCGGCGGCGGCCTGAATGACCCCGGAGAGCACGTCGGCGCCCTGGTTCATGCGGACCTGCTCGGCGATGCTGATCGACCCGAGCGCGTCGCAGGTGTTGCGGGCGGCGAACAGGCGCGGGTAGCCCGTGACGACCACCTCCGCGTCGGGGGCGCGGGACTCGATCTCGGTGTAGACCGCGTCGAGTTTCGCGGGGAGCTCCTGGGTGGCCTGGCGCTCGGACTCCTCGATCGCGGGCGTGCAGTTCTTGAACGGGGTGATGCACGCGATGACGGCGTCGGTCCAGCCGATGTCGTTGCCGCCGATGCCGATCGTGACGAGGTCGGTCCCGGCGTCGAGGGCCTGGACCTGGTTGGCGAGGACGTCGTCGGTGGTGGCGCCGCCGCAGGCGACGAAGGTGAACTCCGCGCCGAGTTCGGCGGCGAGGAGCGCGGGGTGGGCCTTGTTCGAGCGCTGGCAGGCCGTGTCCGTGTAGGGCCCGGCGCCCGAGCCGGAGGAGTAGGAGTCGCCGAGGGCGACGTACTCGGTCTGCTGCGCCTGCGCGGCGGCGGGGGCGATGAGGAGGGCGGCGAGGGCGGCGGCGACGGTCACCGTTGATCGTCTGAGTCGGTCCATGGGAGGTCCTTCGCGAGTCGGGGGAAGACTTGCCACATATTGTGAACTCGCGGGTAACTTGCGGGGAACCCTCCGACGGTAACAAATCGGGAAATTTACACATCTCGTTCTGTGGGTTGCGCGGGACGCGTGGCGGGCGCGGGGCGGCCGGGCCGCCCCGCCCGACGCTAGACCTCCCGGGCCACCGCCGGGTAGTAGCCGTTGGCGTGGCCGAGGGCGTTGGGGTGGAAGGACTCCGCGGTCGGGTAGCGCAGGCCGTGGAGGTAGGGCACGTCGTCGCAGACGGCGTGGCCCGCGAAGGACTCGCGCACGTCGACGTACTTGAAGCCGTGGTCGGCGGCGGCGGCGTCGAGGACGCCCGCGAGGACGTCGGCGGCGGCGTTCATGCGGGTCTGCTCGGCGACCGAGGGCTGGTGGAGCGCGCCGCACGTGGTGCGCGCGTTGAACAGCCGCGGGTAGCCCAGGACGAGGACCTCCGCGCGCGGGGCGCGGTCGGCGATGGCGTCGTAGACGCCGTCGAGCAGGCCCGGCAGTTGGCCGCGCATGAGCGTCTCGGACGCCTCGATGCGGCCGGTGCAGTCCATGAGCGGCGTCAGGCACGCGGCGACGGCCTCGGTCCAGCCGATGTCGTTGCCGCCGATGGTGACCGTGACGAGGTCGGTCCCGGCGTCGAGCGCGCCGAGCTGCTCGGCGAGGAGGTCGGCGGCCGTCGCGCCGGAGCACGCGGCGAACCGCAGGTCCGCGCCGAGGCCGTTGGCGAGCAGCCGCGGGTAGGCGAGGTCGGAGCGCAGGCACTCCTCGTCGGCGTAGTCCCCCGCGCCGGTCCCCGACGAGTACGAGTCGCCGAGGGCCGCGTACTGCATGGGCGGGGCCTCCGGGGGCCCGGCCTGGGCGGCGGCCGGGGTGAGGGCGAGGGTGGCGGTGGCGGCCAGCGCCGCGGCCGCGAGGCGCGCAGGGTTCATTCGGGCTCCGTTCCGAGTCGGTATGGGAGGGAACTTTATTGCCCGTTGTTCGCGGGAGGTGATGAAACCCCCGTTATGTGGAGGAATCACGTTCTCGGGTCGCCCGTGCGGGGTGCGGTCTTAGGCTGGGCGCATGGGTGATGCGACGGCGCGGCGGCGGGATTCGATGTCCGATCAGGCCCTGATCGAGGCGACGGGGGCGGACTGGCAGACGTGGCTGCGGCTGCTGGACGAGCGGGGCGCGGCGGAGCTGGGTCATGCGGCGATCGCGCGGCTGCTGGTGGGCGAGTTCGAGATCGACGGGTGGTGGGCGCAGTCGATCACGGTGGGGTACGAGCAGGAGCGGGGGCTGCGGGAGCCGGGGCAGCGGCCGGACGGGACGTTCAGCGCCAGCGCCTCCAGGACCGTGGCGGCGCCGATCGGGGCGGTGTTCGAGCATCTGGCGGACCCGGAGCGGCAGGCGGTGTGGCTGGGGGACGTGGAGTTGTCGCAGCGCAGCGCTTCGCCGCCGAAGTCGGTGCGGTTCGACGCTTCGGACGGGTCGCGGGTGAACGCGAACTTGACGGTGCGGTCCGACCGGACGGTGGTGGGGGTCGAGGTCGCGAAGCTGGGTTCGGCGGAGGAGGCCGCGGCGGCGAAGGCGGCGTGGCGGGAGCGCCTGGGGCGGCTGGCCGCGGGCCTGGAGTGATGCGGGCCCGGGGCGGTGGCGGGGCGGAATACGTTCGGCGGCAGGGGCGTTGCCTCGCGCATGTGGAGCAGTGACGAACTCGACCTGGACGCGTACCTGGCCCTGCTGGGGTACGACGGGGACCGTGCGCCGACGCTGGCGACGCTGCGGGCGTTGCAGCGCGCGCATGTGCTGACGGTGCGGTGGGCGACGCTGGACAGCTTCCTGTACCGGCGGGTGGCGCTGGATCTGCCTTCGGTGCAGGACAAGCTGGTCCGGCGCGGGGGCGGCGGGTACTGCTTCGAGCACGTGGTGCTGTTCGCGGCGGTGCTGGAGCGGCTGGGGTTCGCGTTCAGGGCCGTGTCGGGGCGGGTGCAGCTGGGGGCGGACTCGCGGCGTCCGCGGCCGGCGACGCACGCGATGCTGATCGCGGACGTGGAGGGCGCGCGGTGGCTGGTGGACGTGGGGTTCGGGGCGAGTCCGCTGGAGCCGGTGGAGCTGGTGGACGGGGCCGTGGGCGAGGCGGGGCCGTGGCCGGTGCTGCTGCGGTGGCAGGAGGTCACGCACGGGTCGGAGGGGTGGGCGGTGCACGAGCCCGGTGAGGGCCCGGAGGGCCCGGCGGGGTGGAAGGTGCGGCAGGTGTTCACCGAGAACCCGCAGTATCCGGTGGACTTCGCGGTCGGGAACCACTTCGTGGCCTCGAACGACCGCTCCCCCTTCGTGATCCGCCCGTTCGTGCAGCGGCTGCGCCCGGACCGGCTCGACAGCCTCGACGCGCTGGCGTGGACCGTCGCGCGTCCGGGTCGGGAGCCGGTGACCGAGTCGGTGGCGCCGGGCGAGGTGCCGGGGCTCCTGGGCGACGTGTTCGGCGTCCGCACGGGCGCGGAGGAGGCGGCGCTGCTGGTGCGCCGCCTCGCCGGGCTGGAGCGGGACGCGTCCTAGGTGGTCGTGACCTCTTCGGCGGGTGCGGCGGGGGGCGCGGCCTTCTTGGCCTTGCGGCCGCCGGAGCGGGAGATGGCGACGCCGACGAGGGCGAGCGCGCCGCCCGCGAGGGTGAGCCAGGTGGGGATCTCGCCGAGGAGCGTCCAGGACATGAGGACGACGATCGCGGGGACGACGTACGTGGTCGCGCCGAGTTTCCCGGCGGTGGTGTAGCGGAGCGCGTAGCCCCAGGTGAGGAAGGCGAGCGCGGTGGGGAACAGGCCGAGGTAGAGGACGTGGAGGGTCGCGGAGGCGGGGGCGTCGCCGAGCTGGCGGAGCAGGAGCGGGGCGAAGGGGAGGCACAGGACCGCGGCGATGGCGTTGCCGAAGGCGGTGAACTGGAGCGAGGAGCAGTGCTTGAGGGTGGGCTTCTGGACGACGACGCTGACGGCGTAGGTGATCGCGGAGACGAGGCACAGGAGGACGCCGAGGACGGAGGCGGTGCCGTGGCGGCCCATGGAGAGGCTGACGACGGCGACGCCCGCGAAGGCGACGGTGATGCCGAGGAAGAGGCGGGGCGGGAAGCCCTCTTTGAGGATCCAGCCGCCGAGGAGGGCGATGAGGATGGGTCCGATGTTGACGATGAGGGCCGCGGTGCCGGCGTCGACGAGCTGCTCGCCCCAGTTGAGGGCGACCA
Source organism: Glycomyces mayteni (assembly GCF_042428885.1). Taxonomy (NCBI): domain Bacteria; kingdom Bacillati; phylum Actinomycetota; class Actinomycetes; order Glycomycetales; family Glycomycetaceae; genus Glycomyces; species Glycomyces mayteni. Next base: position 534,227 of record NZ_JBHMBP010000002.1, on the reverse strand, counting down.
TGTAGACGCCGAACCAGAGGACGCCGGCGGTGGCGATGCCGGGCCAGGCGCGGCGGCCGGGGAGTCCTTCGCGGCGGAGGGCCCAGACGGCGAGGAGGACGACGGCGGCGACGCCGGCGCGGCCGAGGGTGAGGGGGCCGGGGTCGAGGTGCTGTCCGGCGTCGCGGATGGACACGAACGCGGAGGCCCAGCAGATGACGGTGACGGCGACGGCGAGGGCGGCGCGGGTGTTCATTCGCTCGCTCATGGGCGGGTGCTCCTCGGGGCGGACGGGCCGCAGGTCGGGTGGGCTGCGGGCGCGGGCGGGCGCGGTTCGCGCCGGGCTCAACCTAGCACTGCGGTGCGATCGGTGTATCGGTCGATTGACTGGGGCGCGGGACCCCGGGGGTGGCGGCGCGGGGGCGGGGCCCCTAGGATGGAAAACGGTATCTATGCGGTCGTCGCGCGCCGGACCTGGGCGGATGCGGTCGCCCGGATCATGGCGGACAATGGTCGGACTCCTCCCGTCGGACCGAGACGAGGCGGCCGTGCTGGAGCGCGGCAGCCCGACGGGAATGTTCCGTTTACTGGAGAGGGATTCTGATTCATGAGTCAGACCGGTTTCACCTACGTGGAAAGCGTTAGCCCCGGGAGCGGGCGGCGCGGACCGCGGGCGGCGCTGGCCTCCGACGCCGCCGCGTTCAGCCTCGACGGCGAGTGGCGGTTCCGGCTCGGCGCCGGGCTGCACGACCTCGCCGAGGGGTTCGAGGACCCGGGCTTCGACGCGGGCGCGTGGGACGTGCTCGCGGTGCCGTCGATGTGGCAGATGCACGACCTCGACGGGGCGGCGCCCTACGGGAAGCCCGCCTACACCAACGTCGTCTACCCGTTCCCGGTCGACCCGCCGCGGGTCCCGGACGCCAACCCCACCGGCGAGTACCGCCGCACCTTCACCCTCCCCGCCGACTGGCCCGCCGCCGGCCGCACCGTGCTCCGCTTCGAGGGCGTGGACTCGGCGTTCGCGGTGTGGGTCAACGGGGTCCGCCTCGGCGACGGCAAGGGCTCGCGCCTGCCCACCGAGTTCGACGCCACCGAGCACGTCCGCGAGGGCGAGAACACCGTCGCCGTCCGCGTCCACCAGTGGTCGGCCGCCTCCTACCTGGAGGACCAGGACATGTGGTGGCTCTCGGGGATCTTCCGGCCCGTGTCGCTCGTCCACCGGCCCGAAGGCGGGATCGAGGACGTGTTCGCGCACGCCGACTACGACCACCGCACCGGCAGGGGCACGCTCCGCGTCGAGGCCCCCGACGGCGTGCGGGTCACCGTGCCCGAGCTGGGGATCGACGTCGCCGCGGGCGAGCCGGTCAGCCTCGCGGTGGAACCGTGGACGGCCGAGACGCCCCGCCTGTACGACGCCGAGGTCGCCACCGCGAGCGAGCGCGTCTCGCTGCGGATCGGGTTCCGGACCGTCGCGGTCGAGGACGGCCTCCTCAAGGTCAACGGCAAGCGCATCCTCCTGCGCGGCGTCAACCGCCACGAGTGGGACCCCGACCACGGGCGGACCCTCTCCGTCGAGACGATGCGCCGCGACCTGGAGGTCATGAAGCGGCACAACGTGAACGCCGTGCGCACCAGCCACTACCCGCCCGACCGCCGCTTCCTCGACCTGTGCGACGAGATCGGCGTGTGGGTCGTGGACGAGTGCGACCTGGAGACCCACGGATTCGTCTTCTACCAGTGGCGCGACAACCCCAGCGACGAGCCGATGTGGCGCGAGGCGTACCTCGACCGCATGGCGCGCATGGTCGAGCGCGACAAGAACCACGCCTCGGTCATCATGTGGTCCCTCGGCAACGAGTCCCACACCGGGCAGAACCTCGCCGCCATGTCCGCCTGGGCCAAGGACCGCGACCCGGGCCGCCCCGTCCACTACGAGGGCGACTGGGACTCGGGGTACGTGGACGTCTACTCCCGCATGTACGCCGACCACGCCGAGACCGACCGCATCGGCAACAAGACCGAAGAGTCCACGAAGGACCCCGCGCTCGACGCCCACCGCCGCAACATCCCGTTCATCCTGTGCGAGTACGCGCACGCCATGGGCAACGGCCCCGGCGGCATGAGCGAGTACCAGCGCCTGTTCGAGCAGCACGAACGCTGCCAGGGCGGGTTCATCTGGGAGTGGATCGACCACGGCGTGCGCATGCGCGCCGAGGACGGGCGCGAGTGGTTCGCGTACGGCGGGGACTTCGGCGAGCCGCTCCACGACGGCAACTTCGTCGTGGACGGCCTCGTGTTCCCCGACCGCGAGCCCTCCCCCGGCCTCGTCGAGTTCAAGAAGGTCGTCGAGCCGCTCCGCATCACCGTGGACGCCGGGTCGCGGCGCATCACCGTCGAGAACCTCCGCGACTTCGCCGACACCGGCGACCTGGAGTTCACCTGGGCCGTCGAGGACGGCGGGGAGGCCGAGCACCAGGGCCGCCTCGACCTGCCCGCGCTGGCCCCCGGGAACGCCGCGATCGTCCCGTTCCCGGCCGGGATCGGCGACCTCGCCGACCCGCGCGGGGAGCGGTGGCTGACCGTGCGGGCCGTCCTCGCCAAGGACGAGTCCTGGGCCGAGGCCGGGCACGAGATCGCCTGGGGCCAAGGGCAGTTGGCCGCGGCCCCGGCCCCCGCGCCGGCGTCCGTCTCGGCCGCGGCGACCGCCGCCGAGGGCGGGTACCGGCTCGGGGACGCCGTCTTCGACGCGTACGGTCGCCTCACCGCGATCGGCGGCCTGGAGATCGAGGGGCCGCGCCTGGACCTGTGGCGCGCGCCCACCGACAACGACCTCCGCAGCTGGCACGGGGCCCTCGCCGACCAGTGGCGCGAGATCCCCGCGGGCCTGCACCGCCTGGAGCACAAGGTCCTCGGGATCGACGCCGGGGACGGCGGCCTCGCCGTCACCACCCGCGTCGCCGCCGCCGGCGCCGAGATCGGCATGGGCGCGGTGTACCGGTGGACCGGCGCCGACGGCGTCCTGTGGCTCACCGTCGAGGTGAACCCGGACGGCGAGTGGGACTTCCCGCTGCCGCGCCTGGGCGTGCGGGCCTCGCTGCCGCGCGCGTACGACGACGTCACGTGGTTCGGCGGCGGGCCCGGCGAGGCCTACGCCGACACCCGCGACGCCGCCCGCGTCGGCCGGTTCCGCTCCACTGTGGCCGGACTCCAGACGCCGTACGTGTTCCCGCAGGAGAACGGCTCCCGCATCGACGTGCGCTGGGCCCGCCTCGCCGCCCCGGAGGGCCCCGCGCTCACCGTCCACGGCGGACCGCTGTTCGCGCTCACCGCGCGGCCGTGGACGAGCGAGGACCTGGAGGCGGCCCGCCACCGCACCGACCTGGTCGAACGCGACCGCGTCTACCTGAACCTGGACGCGGGCCTCCAGGGCATGGGCTCGGCCGCGTGCGGCCCCGGCGTGCTCCCCGAGCACCGCCTGCTGCCGCGCGCCACCGCGTTCACGCTGGGCTTCCGAGTGAGCGAGTAATGCCTTGCGGCGGGTTCGCGCGACGCGGTCGTCCGCAGTGTGAACTACCCTGAGTGCGGACCCGTCGCATCCCAACCGGTGAGAGAAGGACCCCTGTGCCCAAGAAGTCGAATGCCGACACCGCGAAGCGCCCCACGATCAGGGACGTGGCCGCGCGCGCGGGCGTGTCGGTGCCGACGGTCTCGCGGGTCCTCGCCGGGAACTACCCGGTGGCGCCCGCGACCCGCTCGAAGGTGCTGCGCGCCATGCGGGACCTCGACTACGTGGTGAACGCCCACGCGCGGGCGCTCGCGGGCGCGACCACCAAGACCGTCGCGTTCGTCGTGGACGACGTCACCGGGCCCTTCTACGCGTACATCGCGCGCGGCGTCGAGCAGCAGGCCGCCTCCGAAGGCCGCCTGTGCCTCCTGTGCACCACCCACGGCGACCCCGAGCGGGAGCTCGCCGTCGTGGAGCTCATGCGCGAGCAGCACGCCGAGGCCGTCATCGTCGTCGGCGGCGCCTGGGACAACGAGCACTACCAGGAGCGCATGCGCTACTTCGCGACCGCGCTCGACCGCTCGGGCTCGCGCCTGGTCCTGTGCGGGCGGCCCTCCCCCGGCGACGACGTCCCCGCCACCGTCGTCCACTACGACAACGAGGGCGGCGCGTACGCCATGGCCTCGCACCTCCTGTCGGCCGGGCACCGCCGCATCAGCTACATGGGCTTCGGCGAGGGCCTGACCACCACCGACGAGCGCATCCGCGGCTTCAAGCGCGCCCACGCCGACCACGGCGTGGAGGTGGACGAGTCGCTCATCCTCCCGGGGAGCTTCAGCAAGGCCAGCGGCCACGAGCTCACCCGCGGGCTCCTCGCCGAACGCGACGACGTCACCGCGGTCTTCGCCGCCACCGACATGGTCGCCGCCGGGGTCCTCAAGGCCCTGCGCGAAGCGGGCGTGAGCGTCCCCGACGACATGTCCGTCGTCGGCTTCGACGACATCCCCCTGGCCTCCGACCTGACCCCGGCACTGACCACCGTGCACGTCCCCCACGAGCAGCTCGGCCGCGAGGCCGTGCGCCTGGCACTCCACAGGGGACCGGAAGTGGAGGACCGGGTCGTCCTCGGCACCCACATCGTGGTCCGCGAGACCGTGGCGCCGCCGCGCCGGAAGTAGACGCGCGCGAGGGGCCGGGACGCACGCGTCCCGGCCCTGTCGCGTCTCACGCGGGCTTCAGGTCAGCGCTCGTCCCGGTCCTTGCCGGTCATGCGCTCCTTGGCGTCGTGGAGCTTGTCCTCGGCCTTCTCCTTGAGGTCGTGCCACTCCTCCTTCGCCTTGCCCTTGAGCTCGTCCGCGCGCCCCTCGTTCTCAAGGCGGTCGTTGTCGGTGGCGTCACCGACCTTCTCCTTCGCGCGGCCCTTCATCTGCTCGGCCTGGTCCTTCGCTTTGTCGAAAGCGCCCATGGTTTCCGTACCCCCTTCGGTGCGGTCATACATGGGGCTACCCGTCCGGCCGCCGGTTTATGCATCGCCGCCGTGACCTGGGGTTCGACCGGGTGCGCCGCCCCTCCCGACCCCCGTCGATCTCCTGATGGCGGATGTCGGCGGGGCGGGGCAGAATCTTGGGGTGACTTCTGACAGCGCGATCCAGATCCGCGAGGTGCTCCCGAGCGAGCACGCGGCGCTCGGCGACCTCACCGTCGACTCGTATCTCAAGGGCGGCTTCCTCATCGGGGGGCTCGACGACGAGTACACGCCGCACCTGCGGGACGTGGCGCACCGCGCCGCCCGGGCCACCGTGCTCGTCGCCGTGGACGGGGAGCGGCTGCTCGGCGGCGTGACCATCGCGTTCCCCGGGAGCCCGCTCATGGAGCTGGGCGGGGACGGCGACGCCGAGATCCGGATGCTCGCGGTCGACCCGGACGCGCACGGGCGCGGCGCCGGGTCGGCGCTCGCGGCGGCGTGCGTGGAGCGGGCGAAGGCGGCGGGCACGAAGCGGATCGTGCTGTGCTCGCAGCAGGAGATGACCACCGCGCACCGGATCTACCGGCGGCTCGGGTTCGAGCGCGAGCCCGCGCTCGACTGGGAGCCGCTGCCCGGCGTCATGCTGTGGGCGTTCGCCTTGCGGCTCTATAGAAACGAGTCGTAGATCCGCTTGTAGTCGGCCAGCGCGTAGTCGACCTCGGCTTGGCCGAGGCCGTAGCGGGCGAGGTCGTAGCGGTGGCCGCGGGGGCGGGTGGCGAGGGCCGCGTCGAGTGCGGCCTGCTCGGCGAGGCCCCAGGGGAGCCCGAGGCGCTGGAAGAGCGCGGGGACCTCGCGGGGGGCCTCGGTGGTGAGGTGGCGGTAGGGGACGTCGAGGACGGCGTAGGCGGGGAGGCGGGCGCGCTCGGTGCGGGCGCGGTCGGTGCCGGTGGCGAGGAGGCCGAGCCAGAGGCGCCCGATGTCGGCGGGGTCGGCCTCGGTGGTGTTGACGGCCATGGCGGTCTCGGTCATGGAGCACAGGGACGCGAGGGCGTCGGCGGGTTCGCGGTGGGTCCACACGATCTGGGCGTCGGGGAAGGTCTTCATGAGGGGGCCGAGGCTCCAGAGGTGGGCGGGGGCGCGCAGGACCCAGCGCCGCCGGGGGCTGCCGTGCTGGAGGACCTGGAGGGTCTGCTTGAGGTAGCGGTAGTCGGGGGCGGCGTCGCGGTCGAGCATCCACTGGACGTAGCCGGGCGGGTGGATGCGCACGAGGTGGCCGATGCCGTGCGGGAGGACCCAGATGCAGGAGTCGGGCTTGTCGGGGTGCATGTCGTAGAGGGCGCCGAAGGTGGGGACGGCCTTGTGCATGGCGTCCACGGTGCGTTCGGTGCGGCGGCGGTGGTCGTGGTCGGGGGCGGTGGGGAGGTCGGGGTGCATGAGCTGGTGGAGCAGGGGCGCGCGGTGGCCTGCGGGGGCGGCGAGGAGGCGCTGGAGGTGGGTGGTGCCGGTGCGGGGGATGCCGGTGACGACGATGGGGCGGTCGATCCGCTCGTCGGCGATCTCGGGGTTGAGGGCGTGGAGTTTGCGGATGCGCAGGCGGTTCTCGATGCGGTCGGTGACCTCTTGGACGGCGCTGAGCCAGCCGACGGGGGTGAGGCCGGGGACGTCGGCGTAGGCGTGGAGGAGGGCGCGCATGTCGTCGGTGAACTCGTCGTCGCCGCGGGCGGTGGAGCCGGTGCGCTGCTCGGCGTCGCGGACGGCGCGCTCGATGAGGCGGTCGACCTTCTTGCGGCGGCCCGCGACGGCGGGGGTGAGGACCGTGTTGACGGCCCTGAGCCAGGGCGCGACGCGCTCCATCCGGGTTCACTCCTTTTGTGCCGCTTGTGAATTGAGGTGAGCCTACCGTCGGGTGGCGGTAGGCCCGCCCCGGGTCCTGCCTGTGCAGGTTGTCACTGCGACTCTGCTGGCTCCAGGGGGATCGCGGCCGCGAGCTGCGGCGCGAGCTCGGCGACGAAGCGGGCCGCGAGGTGGTTGGAGTCGCGGTAGACCAGGAGGTTGCCGACGACGACGGGGCAGGTGCCCTCGTCCACGTCGCACATCCACGGGATCGGGTCCACGACGCGCGCGCCGGTGTCGGCCACGGCCGCCTCGGTGTCCTCGCGCCGCTCGGGCTCGATGAGGGCGTCGTCCAGGTCGCCGACGCAGGTGCTGGCGTCCTGGGGGTTCTCGGCGAGGCAGTCGGGGACGTCCTCGCCGAGGTCGGGCGAGTCGGCGAGGTAGTAGACCTCGTCCGCGGACTCCTCCAGGCGCTCGACGCTCTCGACCCACCCGTCGGTCCAGGCCGCGTCGGGGTCGTCGGCCATGACCTCCTTGTCGTCGTAGGTCGCGGCGACCACGGCGTCGGGCTCGACGTCGTCGAGGAGGTCGTAGACGCCGTCCTTCCACTCGGGGCACTCGGTGTACTCGCGTTCGAGCTTCGGGTCGTACTCGCGCACGTCGGGGACGGAGCAGTTGGCCTTGGTCATGGCGAGCAGGCGCCACCCGGCGGCCTCGGCGAGCTGGTTGACGGCCGGGAACCACTGGGCGGCATGGGAGTCGCCGAAGAGGACGAGGGTCTTGTCGCCGTCGGGGTCGCCGTACCAGCAGTCCTCGTCCACGTTCGGGTCGTCGCGCTCCACGACGCAGCCGTCGTCGTAGAGGGCGGGCTCGTCGAGCTTCGCGTCCTCCAGTGCGGGCGTGAGGTTCGCGGGGACGGTGTCCACGTCGGAGGACTCGTCGAGGAGGTCCCACACGGTGGCGTCGTCGCCGGTGATCTCGGCGGCCTCCTCGTTGGAGGCGGCGGGCATCGGCTGGAGCGAGGCGAGGATCGACAGCGCGAGCGCGCCGGTGATGAGCCCGCCGCCCATGGCGAGGGCCCGGGAGGGCACCTGCACGAGGGTCCGGCGGGTGCGGATCGGGTTCTCCACCAGGTGGAACGTGGCGACGGCGAGGAGGAACGCGGCGGCCATGAGCACCAGGTAGTGGCGCAGGCGCGGCTCCTCGACGCCGAGCATCGCGGGGCCGATCATGACCAGGGGCCAGTGCCACAGGTACAGGCCGTAGGAGATCTTCCCGACGTACTGGGCGGGCGCGACGCCCAGGAGCATGGTCGCGCCGAAGCGGTGCGGGGCGCAGCCCGCGGCGATGACGAGGGCGGTGCCCGCGACGGGGAGGGCCGCGGCGGTGCCGGGGAAGGCGGTGCGCTCGTCGATGAGGAGCACGGAGGCCCCGATGAGGCCCAGGCCCGCCCAGGAGCCGGCGGCGGCGGCCCACGCGGGCAGGCGCCGCAGGTGCGCGGCCGCGACGGCGACCCCGGCTCCCGCGGCGAGTTCCCATGCGCGCGTGTGGATGCCGAAGTAGGACCAGACCGGGTCGGGCCCCGACTGGGTGGCGCTCAGGTACAGCGAGGCGGCGCCGATCGCGGTGAGCACCACGGCGATCGCGGCGGTGCGGCGGCGGCGCAGGTGGTCGCCGGGGGCGAAGCGCCCGCCCCAGACGCGGCGCGCGAGCAGCGCGACGGCCAGGAGCAGCAGCGGCCAGAATATGTAGAACTGCTCCTCGACGGCGAGGGACCAGAAGTGCTGCAACGGGGACGGCACGGCGTCGGCGTTGAGGTACTCGGTGCCTTCGCGGGCGAGGCGGATGTTGACGACGTTGAGCGCGGCGGCCGCGGCGTCGGTCGCGATGTCCGGGAGCCTGGTGCGCGGCAGCCAGATCCACGCGGCGGCGAGCGTCGCGGCGAGCACGACGGCGGCGGCGGGCAGGAGGCGCACGGCGCGGCGGGCGTAGAACCCGGTGATGGAGACGCGGCCGGTGCGGTCGATCTCGCGCAGCAGCAGCGAGGTGATGAGGAAGCCGGAGATGACGAAGAAGACGTCGACGCCGATGAAGCCGCCCTCAGCGTAGAAGAAGCCGATGTGGGACGCGATCACCGCGCCCACGGCCAGGGCCCTGAGCCCTTCGATGTCGGGCCGCCAGTGGCTCGGCCGCGCACCGGGTTCCTTGGTCGCGGCCGCCGGGGCGGCCGGTGTCGGTATGGGGGCGCCGCTTCGGGGCGTCGCCGCTTGTTCCGCGTTGGTCAGACGCATATGTCGGGTCTCCGCAAAGGTTCACCGGGCAGGGACGGGCCGGTCGGGCAGGACCGGCCGATGACGATGGGGGTCGGTACCGGGGACGAACGCCGACCATAGCATTCGCCGCTTACCGGTACCGACCCCCTCGAAATCGGTGAAATCAGCCTCATTCAGCCGCTCACCGTCCGTCAGGTCGCTCCCGCACTACGGGACGCCCGGAGCCTCCGGGGTCTGCCTGAGCAGGCCCTCCTGCGTCGCGGAGGCGATGTACTGCCCCGCGGCGTCGAAGAAGCGGCCCTGGGCGAGGCCGCGGCCGTCGGCCGCGGTCGGGGACACCGAGTCGTACAGGACCCAGTCGTCGAAGCGGAACGGGCGGTGGAACCACATGGCGTGGTCCAGGCTCGTCCCGAGGTACCCGCCGGGGCCCCAGACGGCGCCGTGGCGGGACAGGACCGAGTCCAGGAGCGTCAGGTCCGAGGCGTACGTCAGGACGCACACGTGGATGAGCGGGTCGTCGGGGAGGACCCCGTCGGCCTTCATCCACACCCGCTGCCGCTCCAGGGCCGGGCGCTCCCCCGAAGCGGAGAAGCCCGAGCCGCCGAAGTACCGCACGTCGATCGGGCGCGGCACCCGCGCCCACATGCCGAGCCGGTCCGGGTGCGACTTGAGCTGCTCGCTCAAGGGCGGGATCGACTCGGGCGCGGGCAGGTCCGGCGGGGCCGGGTCGGCGTGCTCCAGGCCGCGCTCGCCGGTGTGGAACGAGGCCGACATGAAGAAGATCGTCTGCCCGCCCTGGAGGGCCACCGTGCGGCGCACCGAGAACGAGCGGCCGTCGCGGATGTCCTCGACCTGGTAGATGATCGGCTTGTCCGCGTTCCCGGGGCGCACGAAGTACCCGTGCAGCGAGTGGACGTGCCGGTCGGCCGGGACGGTCCGCCCGGCGGCGACGAGCGCCTGCCCGGCGACCTGGCCGCCGAAGACCCGCTGGAGGCCCACCTCGGCGCGCGGCCCGCGGAACAGGCCCTTGTCGACCTGCTCCAGGTCGAGGACGCCGAGGAGCGAGTCCACGGCGTCCTGTCCCACGAGGACCTCGACCATCTAGGAGCCGATCTGGTGGACCCGGACCGTGTTGGTCGAGCCCGGCGTGCCCGCCGGGGTGCCCGCCACGATCACGACCAGGTCGCCGGGGGCGGCCAGGTGGTGCTCCTGAAGCGTCTTGTCGACCAGCTGGAACATCGCGTCGGTGTGGTCGACGTGCTCCACCAGGTACGAGTCGGTGCCCCACGACAGGGCCATCTGGTTGCGGACCGACTCGATCGGCGTGAGGCCGTAGATCGGGCGGTTCGGCTTGAGCCGGGCGAGGCGCTTGACGGTGTCACCGGTCTGGGTGAACGCCACGAGGGCCTTCGCGCCGATCGCGTCGGCGATGTCGGCGGCGGCGTGCGTGACGGCGCCGGACTTCGTGCGCGGGTCGTGGAGCAGCTCGCGCAGGCCGATGGGGCCGCACTCGGTGGTCTCCACGATCTTCGCCATGGTCCGGACGGTGCCGATCGGGTACTTGCCGACCGAGGTCTCGCCGGAGAGCATGACCGCGTCGGTGCCGTCGAGGACGGCGTTGGCGACGTCGGAGACCTCGGCGCGGGTCGGGCGGGCGTTCTCGATCATCGAGTCGAGCATCTGCGTGGCCACGATGACCGGCTTCGCGTTCTCGCGGCAGAGGCGCACGATCTCCTTCTGCACGATCGGGACCTCGTCGAGGGGCATCTCGACGCCCAGGTCGCCGCGGGCGACCATGACGCCGTCGAACGCCAGGACGATCTCTTCGAGGCGCGCGACGGCCTCGGGCTTCTCGACCTTCGCGATGATCGGGCGGCGCACGCCGACCTCGTCCATCACCTTGTGGCCCAGGCGGACGTCGTCGGGCGTGCGCACGAACGACATGGCGATGAGGTCCACGCCCAGGTTCAGCGCGAACTTCATGTCCGAGATGTCCTTCTCGGAGAGTGCCGGGACGCTGATGTTCACGTTCGGGAGCGACAGCCCCTTGTTGTTGGAGACCGGGCCGCCCTCGACGACCAGGCACTCGACGTCGGTGTCGTCGGCGCCGAGCACTTCGAGCGCCAGCTTGCCGTCGTCCACCAGGAGGCGGTCGCCCTTGGTGACCTCGGCCGGCAGCTTCTTGTACGTGCAGGACACGCGGTCGTGGGTGCCGTCGACGTCGTCGGAGGTGATCTTGATGCGGTCGCCCGCGTTCCACTGCTCCGAGCCGTTGGCGAAGGTGCCCAGGCGGATCTTGGGGCCCTGCATGTCGGCGAGGATCGCGACGGGCTTCCCGGCGGCCGCGGCGGCGTCGCGGACCATCTGGTACACGGCCTCGTGGTCGGACTGGGCGCCGTGCGAGAAGTTCATGCGGGCGACGTTCATCCCCGCGTCGATCAGGCCGGCCATGCGCTCGGGCGTGGCGGTCGCAGGCCCGATGGTGCAGACGATTTTTGCTCTACGAGTCACCCTGCGATGTTATATCGGACCTTCACTCGCACTCAGGGGGTCACCGCAGTTGAGAGCTGTGATTCACCGTATGTGAATACGAAAAAGCGTAGGCGGAATTGAGCGCAGTGCGTCAGGGGCGATTGCGCCTGAAGCCGAGGCGAAGCTTGCGAGCCTCGCCATTCGGCAGAGCTTTACTGCGCTCAATTCCGCCTATTGCACGTTATGCGGCGAGCGGTTGTGCGGAGGCCGCGACGGGCGCGGGGAGCGCCGTCTGGCCGCCGAGGTACCGGTGCGCGGCGGCGGCCGCGGCGCGGCCCTCCGCGATCGCCCACACGATGAGCGAGGCGCCGCGGTGGGCGTCCCCGGCGACGAACACGCCGGGCGCGTCCGTCTGCCAGTCCTCGCCGCAGTCGATCACGTTGCGGCGGGTGCGCTCGATGCCGAGCTGGCGCAGCAGCGGCTGGTCCTCGGTCCCGGCGAAGCCGATCGCCAGGAGCACCAGGTCCGCGGGCACGAGCCGCTCGGTGCCGGGCACCGGGACGACGTCGCGGCGGCCCTGGGACTTGTCGACGGTGACCTCCGAGAGGCGCATCTGCCGGACGTGCCCGTGCTCGTCGCCGACGAACTCGGCGGCCGCGGAGGCGTAGTTGCGCTCCCCGCCCTCCTCGTGCGCCGGGTAGTTGCGGACGATGACCGGCCAGGTCGGCCACGGGTCCTTGCCCTCGTCGCGGTCCGAGGGCGGCATCGGGTACAGGTCGAGCTGGCGGACCGAGGCCGCGCCCTGCCGGTGGGCCACGCCCAGGCAGTCCGCGCCGGTGTCGCCGCCGCCGATGATGACCACGTGCTTGCCCTTGGCGTCGATCGGCGCGAACGGGGCCTTGCCCGCCGCGACCTGGTTGGCGCCGACGAGGTGCTCCATCGCCTGGTGGATGCCCGCCAGGGACCGGCCGGGCTGGTCGGTCTCGCGCCCTTCGAGCGCGCCCACGGCGAGCACGACCGCGTCGTGGCGCTCGCGCAGGTCCTCGGCGGTGATGTCGACGCCGACGTTGACGTCGCAGAGGAACTCCACGCCCTCGGCCCGCATCTGGGCGACGCGGCGGTCGATGTGGCGCTTCTCCAGCTTGAAGTCGGGGATGCCGTAGCGCAGGAGCCCGCCGGGGGCGTCGTCGCGCTCGTACACCGTCACCGAGTGGCCCGCGCGGGCGAGCTGCTGGGCGGCGGCCAGGCCCGCCGGGCCCGAGCCGACGACCGCGACGGACTTGCCCGTGGCGAACGCGGCCGGGCGCGGTTCGACGTTGCCGTCGTCGAAGGCCCGGTCGATGATCTCGACCTCGATGTTCTTGATGGTCACCGGGTCGTCGCCGATGCCGAGGACGCACGCGGCCTCGCACGGCGCCGGGCACAGCCGCCCGGTGAACTCCGGGAAGTTGTTCGTGGCGTGGAGCTGCTCGATCGCGGCGCCCCACCGGTCGGTGCGGGCCAGGTCGTTCCACTCGGGGATGCGGTTCCCGAGCGGGCAGCCGTTGTGGCAGAACGGGATGCCGCAGTCCATGCAGCGCGAGGCCTGGGCCGTCACGAGCTCGCCGGACGTGCGGGTGTACACCTCGCGGTTGTCGAGGATGCGCACCGGGATCGGGCGCTTCTTCGGGACCTCGCGCTGGTGCTGGAGGAATCCGCTGGGGTCAGGCATTGCCGGCCTCCGTCTGGGCTTGCTGGAGGGCGAGAACGGCCTTGTACTCGCGCGGGATGACCTTCGTGAAGCCGCTGGCGGCCTTGGGCCAGTTGCCGAGCAGCTCGGACGCGACCGCCGAGCCGGTGGCCCGGCCGTGGCGCAGCAGCAGCGAGTGGACCAGGTCGATGTCGGAGGCCGACAGCGGGTCGAGGTCCGCCAGCGCGGTGTTGGTGCGGGACTCGTCGAGGCGCCACACGTAGGCGGTGCCGCCGGACATGCCTGCCGCGAAGTTGCGGCCGGTGGGCCCGAGGACGAGGACGGTGCCCGCGGTCATGTACTCGCAGCCGTGGTCGCCCACGCCTTCGACGACGGCGACGGCGCCGGAGTTGCGGACGGCGAAGCGCTCGCCGACCTTCCCGCGGATGTACGCCTCGCCGGAGGTCGCCCCGTACAGGAGCGTGTTCCCGGCGATGACGTTGTCCTCGGCGGCGAAGGGGGCCCCGGCGTCGGGGGCGAGCACGAGGCGTCCGCCCGAGAGGCCCTTGCCGACGTAGTCGTTGGCGTCGCCGACGAGCTTGAACGTGGCGCCGCGGGTGAGGAACGCGCCGAAGGACTGCCCGGCGGTGCCGCGGAAGGTGAGCTTCACGGTGTCGTCGGGGAGGCCCTCGCGGTGGGCGCGGGAGACGGCCGCGCCCAGGAGCGCGCCGACGGACCGGTCGGTGTTGCGGATCGGCAGGTCGGCCTCGACGCGCTCGCCCTGCTCGATCGCGGGGCGGGCGAGGTCCACGAGGGCCGCGCCGAGGGTGGCGTGGACGCCGTGGTCCTGGACGGTGGCCTGGACGCGGGGGCCCGCGACGGGGGCGGCGATGACGTTGGCGAGGTCCACGCGGGCGGCCTTGCGGCCGGGCGCGGGGAGCTGCTTGAGGCGCTCGACGTCGCCGATGGCCTCGTCCAGGGAGCGGTAGCCGAGGTCGGCGAGGATCTCGCGGACCTCTTCGGCGATGTAGCGGAAGAAGTTCTCCACGAACTCCGGCTCGCCGGTGTACCGCTTGCGCAGGACGGGGTCCTGGGTGGCGACGCCGACGGGACACGTGTCGAGGTGGCAGACGCGCATCATGACGCAGCCGGTGACGACGAGCGGGGCGGTGGCGAAGCCGAAGCCCTCGGCGCCGAGGAGGGCGGCGACGACGACGTCGCGGCCGGTCTTCATGGCGCCGTCGACTTCGAGGCGGATGCGGTCGCGCAGGCCGTTGCGGACGAGGGTCTGCTGGGCCTCGGCGAGGCCGATCTCCCACGGGGTGCCCGCGTGCTTGATCGAGTTCGCCGGGGACGCGCCGGTGCCGCCGTCGTAGCCGGAGATGAGGATGGTGTCGGCCTTGGCCTTGGAGACGCCCGCGGCGACGGTGCCGACGCCGACCTCGGACACGAGCTTCACGTGGACCTCGGCGTCGCCGCCTCCGGCGTGCTTGAGGTCGTGGATGAGCTGCGCGAGGTCCTCGATGGAGTAGATGTCGTGGTGCGGGGGCGGGCTGATGAGGCCCACGCCGGGGGTCGAGTTGCGGGTCTTGGCGATCCACGGGTGGACCTTGTTGCCCTGGAGCTGGCCGCCCTCGCCGGGCTTGGCGCCCTGGGCCATCTTGATCTGGATGGCGTCGGCGGTGGCGAGGTACTCGGAGGTGACGCCGAAGCGGCCGGAGGCGACCTGCTTGATCGCGGAGCGGCGCTCGGGGTCGTAGAGGCGGTCGACGTCCTCGCCGCCCTCGCCGGAGTTGGAGCGGCCGCCGAGGCGGTTCATGGCGATCGCGAGGGTCTCGTGCGACTCGATGGAGAGCGCGCCGTAGGACATCGCGCCGGTGTGGAACCGCTTGACGATGGCCTCGACGGGCTCGACGTCGTCGAGCGGGACGGCCTCGCGGGAGTCGTCGAAGCCGAGCATCCCGCGCAGGAGCCCGGAGTCGGCGGCGATGGCGTTGACCTTGTCGGTGTAGCGCTTGAAGACCTCGTACTGGCCCGAGCGGGTGGCGTGCTGGAGCAGGAACACCGTCTCGGGGTTGAACAGGTGCACCTCGCCTTCGCGGCGCCACTGGTAGTCGCCGCCCGGGGGCAGCGGCTCGCTCGTCTCGACGGTCCGCTCGTAGGCGGCGCGGTGGCGCTCGGCGACCTCTTTGGCGAGGGTCTGGAGGCCGATGCCGCCGATGGAGGAGTCGGTGCCGGTGAAGTAGCGGTCCACGAAGTCGGCGTCGAGGCCGACGGCCTCGAAGATCTGCGCGCCGGTGTAGGACGCGATCGTGGAGATGCCGATCTTCGACATGACCTTGAGGACGCCCTTGCAGAGCGCGTTGATGTAGTTCTCGACGGCCTGGGCCGGTTCGGCGGCGACGACGCCCTGGGCGCTGAGCTCCTCGACGGAGTCGAACGCGAGGTAGGGGTTGATCGCGGCGGCGCCGTAGCCGAGGAGGACCGCGGCGTGGTGGACCTCGCGGCAGTCGCCGGTCTCGACCAGGAGCGCGACCTTGGTGCGGGTCTGCTCGCGGACGAGGTGCTGGTGCACGGCGGCGGTGAGCAGGAGCGAGGGGATCGGCGCGAGGTCGGCGGTGGAGTCGCGGTCGGAGAGCACGAGGATGCGCACGCCGTCCTCGATGGCCTCGGAGACGTGGCGGCAGATCTCGACCAGGCGGTCCTTCATGCCGCGGGCGCCGTGGCGGGCCTTGTAGACCCCGGAGACGCGCACGGCCTGGAAGCCCGGCATGTCGCCGTCCTCGTCGATGTGGAGGATCTTCGCGAGCTCCTCGTTCGAGAGGATCGGGCGGGTCAGCTCGATCTGGCGGCACGAGTGCGGGCCGGGTTCGAGGAGGTTCCCCTCGGGGCCGACGGTGGTCCCGAGCGCGGTGACGAGCTTCTCGCGGATGGCGTCGAGCGGCGGGTTGGTGACCTGCGCGAACAGCTGCGTGAAGTAGTCGAACAGGAGCTTCGGGCGCTTCGAGAGCCCGGCGATGGGCGTGTCGGAGCCCATGGAGACCAGCGGCTCCTCGCCGTTGGCGGCCATGGGGGCGAGGAACATGCGCAGCTCCTCGTCGGTGTACCCGAAGGTGAGCTGGCGGCGGCGCACGGACTCGGCGTCGTAGGTGCGGGGGCGGCGCTCGGGCAGCTCTTCGAGGCGGATGAGCCCGGCGTGGAGCCAGTCCCCGTAGGGGTGCTCCTTCGCGAGCGCGTCCTTGACCTCTTCGTCGTCCACGATGCGTCCGGCCTCGGTGTCCACGAGGAACATGCGGCCCGGCTCCAGGCGGCCCTTGGCGGCGACCTTCGCGGGGTCGATGTCGACCACGCCGGCCTCGGAGGCGAGGACCACGAGGTCGTCGGTGGTGCGCCACCAGCGGGCGGGGCGCAGGCCGTTGCGGTCGAGGACCGCGCCGATCTGGACGCCGTCGGTGAAGCAGACCGCGGCCGGGCCGTCCCACGGCTCCATGATGGACGCGTGGTAGCGGTAGAAGTCGCGGCGCTTGGGGTCCATGGTGGCGTTGTGCTCCCACGCCTCGGGGACCATCATGAGCATCGCGTGCGGCAGGCTGCGCCCGCCGAGGTGCAGCAGCTCCACGACCTCGTCGAAGTTGAGGGAGTCGGAGCCGTTCGGGGTGTTGATCGGGAACAGGCGGCGCAGGCGGCCGGGCAGCGCCGCGGTCGCGAGGTCGGCCTGGCGGGCGGTCATCCAGTTGCGGTTGCCGCGGATCGTGTTGATCTCGCCGTTGTGGGCGACCATCCGGAACGGGTGGGCGAGCGGCCACGACGGGAACGTGTTCGTGGAGAACCGCGAGTGGACGAGCACGATCGCGGAGGTCAGGCGCTCGTCGGCGAGCTCGGGGTAGAACTGCGGGACCTGCGCGGGGGTGAGCATGCCCTTGTACACGACGGTGCGGCCGGAGAGGCTGACGATCGCGGCGCCGTCGAGCTGGCGCTCGCGCATCTCGCGCTCGGCCTGCTTGCGGACGCAGAACGCGAGCCGGTCGAGCTCGATCCCGGAGGCGGCGGCGTCCTCGGCGGCGAGGAACACCTGGGAGACGCGGGGCTTGGAGGCGAGGGCGGCGGCGCCCAGGCCGGAGGCGTCGGTGGGCACGTCGCGCCAGCCGAGGACGCGGCAGCCCTCGGCCACGGCGTACTTCTCGACGATCGCGCGGGCGCGGAGGGTGGCGTCGTCGTCCTCGGGGGTGAAGACGAGCCCGGCGGCGTAGTGGCCGGCGGCGGGGAGGGGGAAGTCGACGGCGTCGCGGTAGAAGGCGTCCGGGATCTGGAGCATGATGCCCGCGCCGTCGCCCGAGTCGGGGTCGGGGGCGGTGGCGCCGCGGTGCTCCATGCGCACGAGCGCGGACAGGCCGCGCTCGATGACGCTGTGGGCGGCCCGGCCTTGCATGTCCGCGACGAAGGCGACGCCGCAGGCGTCGTGTTCCCAGGCGGGGCGGTAAAGACCGGGTGCGGGGTTCAGGGCAGAAACCAACCGTGGCCTCCTTCGTCGTCAAGCGCGCACGGCATGTGGGGATGCCCGTGCACGGCGGTGTTTCGTACGGGACGACGTCGGCCCGAGAGAATGCAAAGTGTCAGCCGAGTGTAATGCATCGCTCATCTGTCAGACACCATCGTCCTACGATCCGAGCAGGTCGCGCGGTTTTTCTGAACGAACCCTCAGGCGGGCTCCCGAGTCGCGCGCAACCTTCGCGTAATGGGCGTGTAACGGCACCTGGACCCGAGGCCGGGCCGTGCGGACCGGTGGACGCGGGTGGTTAGAGTGATCCCATATCGCACGGTGCCCATCCCGTGCAGGCACCCCTCGACCAGAGTACGTTCGCAAGGAGTCTTCTTCCAATGACCTATCCCCCGCCCCCTGGCTACGGACAGCAGCCGCAGCAGCCGGGCTACCCGCAGCAGCAGCCGGGCGGGTACGCCCCTCAGCCGCAGCAGCCCGGCTACGGGCAGCCGTCCCAGCCCCAGTACGGGCAGACCCAGCCTCCCGGCTTCGGCCAGCAGCCCCCCGGCTACCCGCCGCCCCCCGGAACGCCCGGCGGCCCCTACGGCGCCCCGCCGCCCATCCCGCCCTCGGGCGGTGGCGGCGCCGGCCTGGTGTGGAAGATCGTGGCCCCGATCGCGGTCGTCCTCATCATCGGCGTGGTCTTCATCGTCCGGCTCATCGCGAACGACGGCGACGCGGGCAACGCCCTCGACGACCTGACCGACTCCGACTCGTCGACCTCGGTCGCCGAAGGCGACTGCCTCATCGAGGACCTCAACTCGACCACCACGTCCACCGACACCGACCCGACCGCCGGCCTCACCGCCGAGTGCGACGCGGCCGAGTCGTACTGGACCGTGAACAAGGTCGTGGACGACCCCGACCTGCGCGCCGACTCCCTCGGCGAGCTGGAGGACTACGCGGGCGTCGAGGCCGAGTGCGGCGCCGTGGCGCTGCGCGGCGCGTTCGGCGAGGTCTGGCAGTCGTACTTCTACGTGTACGACTGGGACGGCGGCAAGGTCGACTTCCTGCTGTGCCTGACCGCGATCGAGAAGGAGAACGCCGACGGCGCCCTCCCGGTCACCCCGAACACCGGCGACTGCACCGACGGCAACGGCCTGAAGATCGACTGCTCGGCCCCGGGCGCGCTCTACACCGTCGAAGAGGTCGAGGCCTACGACCCGCCGCTGGAGGAGTCCGCGTTCGACTCCACCACCGCGCTGGGCGGGTGCCCGAACTCCGGCTACTACGCCGCCGCCCTCTACGGCGGCGACGGGCTCATCTGGGGCGCCTACTGCTCCAGCGACAACCTGTAGCGCCGCAAGGACATCGAGGGCCGCTCCCGCACCGCGGGGGCGGCCCTCGCCGTTCCGTCACCAGGGCGGGCTCGCCGGGTCCGCCTATGATGGAGGGGAACCGCCCCGAGTACGGCCACCCGACGGAGAGCCGCCATGACCTACCCGCCCCCGAACCCCTACGACCCCTCGCAGCAGCAGCCGGGCTACGGCCAGCCCTCGGCGCCCCAGCACTACACGACCGACGCCGACCCGTACTCCCGCCCCGACGTGTACGGCCCCGGCGCCGGATACGGCAACCCGCCGCTCAACGTCCAGCCCGGCAGCGCCCCGCCCGGCCTCCCGTACTCCCCCGCCGCCCCCGGCTACGTCCCCGGCCAGCCCACCGGGTACCAGCAGCCCCCGCCGCCGCCCGGCCCGCCCGGCGGCGCGTTCATGGCCGGGCAGGCCGCGCCCCCGCCGCCGCGCACCGGCGGCAACACCAGGCTCATCGTCACGCTCGTCGTCGTGGTCCTCGCCGTCGCCGTCGGCGGCACGTTCCTCGCGATGAACCTCGGCGAGGACGAGGGCGACCCCGTCGCCGAGGAGACCACGAGCGCAGCGGCCGAGGAGACCACCGGCGCCGCCGTCGAGGAGACCAGCGCGGGCGAGTCCGAGTACCGCGTGCCCGTCGAAGGCGAGTGCATCGAGAACGTCACCACGGGGTTCTACGTCGTGGACTGCGAGGGCGAGACCGCCTACTGGTACGTCGTGCACATCGTCCAGGCCCCCGCCGACGCCGACCCGAGCGACCCGACCCACGCCGTGGCCGCCGCCGACGCGTGCGAGGGCTACGAGTGGACCCAGTACTACTACACGGACACCGCGATCGCCGCGGGCCGCGACTGGGACCCCGACATCGACTCGATCACCGCGCTCTACTGCGTCCGCGAGGTCGGATAGCCCACGGCCCCAACGAGGCCGCCGCACCGCGCGCGCGGAGCTAGGATCGGGCCATGACCCTGACCCTGGACGACGTGGACCGCTTCGAGGCCGCCAGGCCGCGCCTGGCGGCCATCGCCTACCGGATGCTCGGCTCCGCCGCGGAGGCCGAGGACGCCGTCCAGGAGGCGTTCCTGCGCTGGCAGGGCGCGGACGTCGCCGCGATCGAGGTCCCCGAGGCGTGGCTGACGAAGGTCCTCACGAACCTGTGCCTGAACCAGCTCACCTCGGCGCGGGCGCGGCGCGAGACGTACGTCGGCGAGTGGCTGCCCGAACCCGTCCTCGGCGGCGACCCGATGCTGGGCCCGGCCGACACGGCCGAGCAGCGCGAGTCGGTGTCGTACGCCGTCATGACGCTCATGGAGCGCCTGTCGCCCAACGAGCGCGCCGTCTACGTGCTGCGCGAGGCGTTCGACTACCCGCACCGCGAGATCGCCGCGATCCTCGACATCACCGAGGCCGGAAGCCAGCAGATCTTCCACCGCGCCAAGAAGCACGTCGCCGACGGGCGCACCCGCGCCGAGATCGACCAGGCGGCCGCGCGCCGCATCGTGGAGGAGTTCCTCGCGGCGGCCACCGGCGGCTCGGTGACGCCGCTGCTGGAGCTGCTCACCGACGACTCGATCGCGATCGGCGACGGCGGCGGGAAGGTCCCGGCCCGCGCGAAGGCGTTCGAGGGCGCCACCGCGGTCGCGAAGTTCCTGTGGGGCATGTTCCGGCCCGCCGCGGTCAAGCGCGACATGATCGGCGGCGCCGCCGACCTGTACGCGTGGCCCGTCAACGGCGAGCCGGGCCTCGTCGCGGTCGTCGGCGACCGGGTCGTCGGGGTCATGGCGGTCGAGATCGCGGCGGACGGCGTCGCCGCGTGCCGCACCCAGGTCAACCCCGACAAGCTCGCCCGCGCCACGGCGCTGTGGGCGACGCTCGACCACGGGGAGCCCCTGGTCGAGCAGGCGTTCTGACCCCTCCTGACGTCATGTGACGTGCTTCACTGCTTATTCCTGTCAGCTTTCGCGGGCCCGCCCGGTTCAGGTCGCGAACACGAAGCAGACAGGAGCAAGCCCATGCAGCACCGCATCATCGTCCTCGGCGCCGGCTACACCGGCGCGTTCGCGGCCGGCCGCCTCGCGCGGCGGCTGCACGGCGACGACGTGGCCGTCACCCTCGTCAACGCCGAGCCCGACTTCGTCGAGCGCGTCCGCAACCACCAGCTCGCCGCAGGCCAGGACCTCAAGCCCCGGCCCTTCGCCGAGATGTTCGCCGGGACCGGCGTCGAACTCAAGCTCGCCGAGGTCACCGCGGTGGACGCCGACGCGAAGACCGTCGCGGTCACCGGCTCCGGCGGCGCCGAGACCCTCGCCTACGACACGCTCGTCTACGCCCTCGGCAGCGGCTGGACCGACCACGGCGTCGCCGGGGCCGCCGAGCACGCCTACGAGATCGCGAGCCGTTCCGGCGCGCTTCGCCTGCGCGACCGCCTGGCCCGCTTGGACGCCGGGTCCAGGGTGACCGTCGTCGGCGGCGGCCTCACCGGGATCGAGGCGGCCACGGAGTTCGCCGAGGCCCGCCCCGACCTGGACGTCGCGATCGTCGCCCGCCGCGACCTCGGCGACTGGGTCTCCCCGAAGGCGCAGGCGCACCTGCGGAAGGTCTTCGCGAAGCTCGGCATCACCGTTTACGAGCACACCGACGTCGCCGAAGTGCGCGACGGCGAGATCGTCACCGCCGACGGGACCCGGATCGCCAGCGCGGCGACGGTGTGGACCACCGGGTTCGCGGTCCACCCGATCGCGGCGGCCACGACCCTGGAGACCACCGCGCGCGGCCAGATCGTCGTGGACGGCGACATGGCCTCGGTCTCGCACCCGGACGTGTTCGCCGTCGGCGACGCGGGCTACGCGATCGGCGACGCCGGCGTGCCACTGCGCATGTCGTGCGCCTCGGGCATCCCCATGGCCCAGGCCGCGGCCGACGCGATCACGGCCCGCCTCACCGGGGCGAAGGCCGGGAAGGTGCCGCTGGGGTACTTCAACCAGTGCATCAGCCTGGGCCGCACCGAGGGCCTGATCCAGTACGTGCACGCCGACGACCGCACCCGCACCGTCTCGCTGCGCGGCCGGTTCGCCGCCCGCTACAAGGAGATCATCTGCAAGGGCGCGGCCTGGGGCGTCGCCAACCCGACGTACGGCATGCCGGTGCGCCGCCGCCGCGTCGCGAAGGCCGCCGAGCACGCCGGCTCCGCCGTCAAGGCCCTGGCCTAGTCCCTCCCCTGGGCCCGGGCGACACCCCGCCCGGGCCCGCTCCCCGCACACAACGCAAAGGAACATCATCATGAGCAAGGTCTGGTTCATCACCGGTTCGTCCCGCGGCCTCGGCCGGGAGTTCACCGAAGCGGCCCTCGGCCGCGGCGACCGCGTCGCCGCCACCGCGCGGAGCACTGAGAGTTTCGGCGAGCTGGTCGAGAAGTACGGCGACGCGGTCCTGCCGCTCGCCGTGGACGTCACCGACAAGGCCGCGGTGGACGCGGCCGTCGAAGCGGCCGTCGCGCACTTCGGCCGCCTCGACGTGGTCGTCAACAACGCCGGGTACGCGCAGGTCGGGGCGGTCGAGGAGCTGTCCGAGGCGGAGCTGCGCGGCGAGATGGAGACGAACTTCTACGGCGCCGTGTGGGTCGTCCAGGCGGTCCTCCCCCACCTGCGGGCGCAGGGCTCGGGCCACATCGTGCAGCTCTCGTCGGCGGCGGGCCTCATCGCGATGCCGCTCGGCGGCGCGTACCACGCGTCGAAGTGGGCCCTGGAGGGTCTGAACGAGGCGCTCGCGGGCGAGGTCGCGTCGTTCGGGATCAAGGTGACCATCGTCGAGCCCGGCGGGTTCGCCACCCGGAAGGGCAAGAACCCCGACCCGCTCGACAACGGCCACATGGCGGCCGCGCACCCCGCGTACGTGCCGCTGCGCGAGAAGCTCGCCCAGGCGGTCAAGGGCCAGCCCGCGGGCGACCCGGCCGCCTCGGCGCGGGCGATGCTCAAGCTCGTGGACCTGGAACAGCCGCCGCTGCGCGTCCTGTGGGGCCTGGGCTTCCACCCGATGCTCAAGCAGGCGTACGCGGCCCGGCTCCAGGGCTGGGAGGACTGGAAGGAGCTGTCGCTGGAGGCCCAGGGCGAGCTGTCGGTCTGAGGGAAACAGGAAAGCGGGCGCCCCTCGGGGCGCCCGCTTCGGCTTGTCTTAGGCGGCGGTGATCCGCGGGTGGAGGTCCTCGGCCGGGGGGTTCCACGTGTCGAGGTCGACGGTGGCCTGGTCGCCGGAGCGGATGTCCTTGATCTGCGTGCCCTCGTCGTTGGTGAAGAGCACGAAGGGGATGCCGCGCTTGTCGGCGAACTTGATCTGCTTGCCGAACTTGGCGGCCGAGGGCGAGACCTGCACGGGGATGCCGCGGGCGCGCAGGCGCTGGGCGATCGCGTTCGAGGCGGGCCGGTCGTCCTCGTGGTTGAGGGCGACGAGGACGCACGTGGGGACCTCGCGGGTCGCATCCAGCTTCCCGGCCTGGAGCAGAGGCACCAGGAGGCGGGAGACGCCGATCGACAGGCCCACGCCGGGGTACGTGTTCTTGCCGTCGGAGGCGAGCTTGTCGTAGCGGCCGCCGGAGCAGACCGAGCCGAGGTGCTCCTCCCCTTCGATGAAGACCTCGTAGACCGTGCCGGTGTAGTAGTCGAGGCCGCGCGCGATCTTCATGTCGGCGACGACGAAGCCGGGGGCGGCCGCCGCCGCGGCGTCGACCACCGCGGCCAGCTCGGTCAGGCCCTCCTCCAGGAGCGGGTCGGCGACGCCGAGCGCGCGGATCTCGTCGACGAACGAGGAGTCCTCGGCGCTGATCGAGGCGAGCTTCAGGCACGCCTCGGCCTGCTCGGGGGTCGCGTCCACGCCGTCGATGAGGAGCTTCGCGGTGGCGTCGCGCCCGATCTTGTCGAGCTTGTCGATGATCCGCAGCGCCTCCTCGGTGTCGCGGATGCCCAGGCCCTGGTAGAAGCCCTGCGAGAGCTTGCGGTTGTTGACGTGCATGCGGACCTTCGGCAGCGGGAGGCCCTTGAGCGCGTCGGCGACGACGAGCGCCACCTCCACCTCGTAGTGCGCGGGCAGCTCGCCGAGGTCCACGATGTCGATGTCGGCCTGCCAGAACTCGCGGTACCGCCCGCCCTGGGGGCGCTCGCCGCGCCAGACCGGCTGGATCTGGTAGCGGCGGAACGGGAAGTTGAGCTTCCCGGCGTTCTCCAGCACGTACCGCGCGAACGGCACGGTCAGGTCGAAGTGCAGGCCCAGTTCGGCGTCCGAGGCGTCGCGGTCGTCGGCCTGGAGGCGGCGCAGCACGTAGACCTCCTTCGAGGTCTCGCCCTTGCGCAGGAGCTGGTCCATGGGCTCGACGGCGCGGGTCTGGAGGTTCGCGAAGCCGTGCAGCTCGAAGGCGCGGCGGAGATGGTCCACGACCTGCTGCTCGACGATCCGCTGCCGGGGCAGCAGTTCGGGGAAGCCCGAGAGCGGCTGGGGTCGTGACATGGGTGTCTCCTAGCGCGTAGTTCGATCGGAAAAGGAAGCGGAGCCGTCGCTAATGGGCGGTCAGGCGCTTCAGGTACGGGTTGCGGGCGCGCTCGGCCGCGATCGTGGTGGCCGGGCCGTGCCCGGGGAGGACGACGACGCCGTCGTCGAGCGGGAGGACCTTCGTCCGCAGCGTCTCCTGCATGGCCGCGTCGGAGCCGCCGGGCAGGTCGGTGCGGCCGATCGCGCCGCGGAACAGCACGTCGCCGGTGAGCGTGTACGCGGCCTCGTCGCCCGCGGTGTGGAACATGGCCGACCCGGCGGTGTGCCCGGGGGCGTGGTCCACGGCGAAGCGCATCCCCGCGAGCTCGACGGTCCCGCCGTCGGCGAGGACCTGCACGTCGTCGGGCTCGGTCCAGTCGAGGCCGGTGCCCACGAGCGCCATCATGTTCGGGCCGAAGCCCTGCGTGGGGTCGGCGAGCAGGTGCGCGTCGTCGGCGTGGATGTACGCGGGGACGTCGTTCGCGCCGCACACGGGCGTCACGGAGAACGTGTGGTCGAGGTGCCCGTGGGTGAGGACCACGGCGACGGGCTTGAGGCCGCGCTCGCCGAGCAGGGCCTCCAGGCGCGGGGCGACGCCGATGCCCGGGTCCACGACCACGCACTCGGCGCCGGGACCGGAGGACAGCACGTAGCAGTTCGTCCCGAACGCATCGGCCACCAGCGTCTCGATGAGCACCGCTCCCCCTCCCTTCGCGGGCTCAGAATACACGGGGCATCCTGCGGTGACGCGTCTGACTTGACCCGGTTAGACTGCGGAACTCGTAACCCCCAACACAAGCGAACGTCATGAGGAGTCCAGGTGCCCGCGAAGTCCAAGCACATGGAGCAGCGCAAGCAGCGCATCGCGAACGCGAAGAAGAACGCGCGCCTCGCGGGCAAGCTGCGCAGGCGGCGCCAGCTCCAGGCGCTGGGCGGGCTCCTCGCCGTCGCCGCCGTGCTGACCCTGGTGTACCTCTGGCAGGACGGGTTCTTCAAGGACGAGGAGCCCGCGGCCGAGGAGCCGACCTCCGAGATCACCGAGGACCCGCTGGCGACCGAGGTTCCGACCGACGGCACCGAGGAGACGGCCACGGCCGACCCGACGGCGGAGTCCTCCGAGGCCCCGACCGACACCGAGACCGAGTAAGCACCCCTAACCGCGCGAAGGAGATCCGACGGTGGCGTCGAAACAGGCTCAGCGACTGGCGGCCCGCCAGCACTTGCAGCAGCGCATGGCCGTCAAGGCCGAGGAGGAGCGCCGCAGGCGCACCGTCGCGTGGAGCGTCGGCGGCGTGGGCGCGCTGGCCGCGCTCGTGCTCCTGGCCTGGGGCGCGTTCGCGTGGCTCGGCCCCGACGACGAGTCCGCCGGCGACCCCGACGTGCAGCAGCTCGTGAACGACGCCGAGGCGGCGGCCGACCGCTGCGGCGACGTCGAGCCCAGCGGCGAGGGCGCCACCGGCACCGCCACGGAGGGCCTCACCGACGGCCGCCCCGTGCAGGACGTCTACCTCGAATGCCTCCAGATGACGGCCCCGGACGCCTCCGCGACCGCCTCATGCATGTACACCTCGATGGACGGGACCAGCCCGGTCCCGCTCGCGACCGAGCCCGCCGCCGGGTCGCAGGAGATGACCATCGTGACCAACCTCGGCCTCATCACCGCCGACATCGAGACCGCCGAGGCCCCGTGCACCGCCGGGTCCTTCACGTTCCTCGCGCAGGACGGGTACTTCGACGGCCAGCAGTGCCACCGCCTGACCACCGAGGGCATCTACGTGCTCCAGTGCGGCGACCCCGACGCGCGCGCCGCGATCGAGGCCGGCACGCCCGAGATGGCCGGCGCGGGCTCCCCCGGCTACCAGTACGGCGAGGAGAACACCCCGGTCGAGGCCGAGGCGAACTACCCGGCCGGGACCATCGCGATGGCCAACGCGGGCGCCGGGACCACCGGCAGCCAGTTCTTCATCGTCTACGAGGACACGACCCTGGGCGCGGACTACACGATCCTCGGCCAGATCACCTCGGGCCTGGACATCGTCGAGCAGGTCGCGGCCGCGGGCGTCATGTAGCGCCGCCCCCGATGTGATCCAGTCGCGGGCGCGGTCGGGGCAGCGCAGGCGGCCCGGGCCGCGCCCCGCGGCTAGGATTAATGCGTATCGGAGCTTTGTTGAGGCTTTGAGAAGCTGTAGTGCCGTGCGATACCGAGGAGGCGTGCGTGGTGACCGAGCGAGCCGCGTCCGGCAGTCCCGCTGACGCCGCGCCCACTTCCGGCGGCCCCATGGGCCCGCCGACGGGGCGCCGCATGCGGGCCCGGCTGGCGCGCTTCAACGCGCCGTGGCAGTCCTCGACCCTCCCGGAGGTCCTGGAGCCGCTCGTGGCGGCCCACCGGGCCGCGCACCCCCGTGCCGACGTGCGGCTCCTCCAGCAGGCGTACACGCGCGCCGAGCAGCTGCACAACGGGCAGTTCCGAAAGTCCGGCGACCCGTACATCACGCACCCGCTCGCGGTCGCGTCGATCCTCGCCGAACTCGGCATGGACACGAACACGCTGGTCGCGGCCCTCCTGCACGACACCGTCGAGGACACCGACTACCAGCTCGACGAGCTCGGCGACGAGTTCGGCGGGGAGGTCGCGCTCCTGGTCGACGGCGTCACCAAGCTCGACAAGGTGAAGCTCGGCGACGCCGCGAAGGCCGAGACGATCCGCAAGATGGTCGTCGCCATGGCGAAGGACCCGCGCGTCCTCGTCATCAAGCTCGCCGACCGGCTCCACAACATGCGCACGCTGACGTTCCTGCCCCCCGAGAAGCAGGAGCAGAAGGCCCGGGAGACGCTGGAGATCCT
Source organism: Glycomyces mayteni (assembly GCF_042428885.1). Taxonomy (NCBI): domain Bacteria; kingdom Bacillati; phylum Actinomycetota; class Actinomycetes; order Glycomycetales; family Glycomycetaceae; genus Glycomyces; species Glycomyces mayteni. The sequence goes on along the minus strand of NZ_JBHMBP010000002.1, from coordinate 506,820 downwards.
CGCGCCCCTGGCCCACCGGCTCGGCATGAACACGATCAAGTGGGAGCTGGAGGACCTGTCGTTCGCCACGCTCTACAAGAAGCGGTACGCCGAGATCGCGCGCCTGGTCTCCGAGCACTCCCCGCAGCGGGAGATGCTCCTCCAGCAGGTCGTGGCCCAGGTCAAGGACCACCTGAAGGGCTCGCGCATCAAGGCCGAGGTCTCCGGGCGGCCGAAGCACCTGTACTCGATCTACCAGAAGATGATCGTGCGCGGCCGCGACTTCAACGACATCTACGACCTGGTGGGCCTGCGCATCCTCGTCGAGGACGAGCGGGACTGCTACGCGGCGCTCGGGGTGATCCACGCGAACTGGCAGCCGGTGCCGGGGCGCTTCAAGGACTACATCGCGATGCCCAAGTTCAACATGTACCAGTCGCTGCACACCACGGTGATCGGCCCGAACGGCAAGCCCGTCGAGATGCAGATCCGCACGTGGGCGATGCACCGCACCGCCGAGTACGGCATCGCCGCGCACTGGAAGTACAAGGAGACCAAGAACTCCACGGTCGCCGGGCCGCCCGCGCACATCGACGACATGGCGTGGCTGCGCCAGCTCCTCGACTGGCAGCGCGAGGCCGCCGACCCCTCGGAGTTCCTCGACGCGCTCCGCTTCGACCTCGCCTCCTCCGAGGCGTACGTCTTCACCCCGAAGGGCGACGTCATCGCCCTCCCCGCGGGCTCCACACCCGTGGACTTCGCGTACGCCGTCCACACCGAGGTCGGCAACCGCTGCATCGGCGCGCAGGTCAACGGCAAGATCGTGCCGCTGGAGTCGACGCTGTCGAACGGGGACGTGGTCGAGGTGTTCACCTCGAACTCCGAGAACGCCACGCCCAGCGAGGACTGGCTCGCGTTCGTCAAGAGCCCCCGCGCCCGCACCAAGATCAAGCAGCACTTCAAGCGCGAGCGCCGCGAAGAGGCCATCGAGCTGGGCAAGGACGAGCTGACCCGCGCGATGCGCAAGCGGCGCCTGCCGCTCCAGCGGATGCTCTCCCACGACAACCTGACGTCCCTCGCGAAGGACCTCAACCTCAAGGACGTCGAGGCGCTGTACGCGGCCCTCGGCGAGCACCACATCTCCGCGTCCGCGGTCGTCCAGAAGCTCCTGGAGGTCCAGGGCGGGGCCGAGGGCGCCGCCGAGGACATGGCCGAGGCCACCGCGCCGACGCAGCCCGCGCGCATCGTCCCCGAGGCGCACGGCGACATCCACGCGGCCGTCACGGTCGCGGGGATGGAGGAGGGCGAGATGCCGGTGCGCCTCGCCCACTGCTGCAACCCGATCCCGGGCGACTCCATCATCGGCTTCGCGACCCGCTACCACGTGATCTCCGTGCACCGCAGGGACTGCGAGAACGCCGAGGAGCGCATCGAGCTCCAGCCCGACCGGGTCCTGGAGGTCCACTGGTCCCACGAGGACGACCAGGCGACGTTCGTGGCGACCGTGCAGGTCGAGGCCCTCGACCGGCACCGCCTCCTCGCCGACGTCACGCAGGTCCTCTCGGGCGAGCGCGTCTCGATCCTCTCCGCGACGGTGACCACGACCCGCGACCGGGTCGCCCTGTCGCGCTTCACGTTCGAGATGGCGAACCCCGAGCACCTCGACCACATCATCAAGGTGATCCGCAAGGTCGACGGCGTCTACGACGCCTACCGACTCACCGGGGCCGAACGCACGTAGCGCTCGCGATATAGGGTGGGCCGGTCGCCAACCCGCCTACCGGAAAGCAAGACCATGACGGAGCTGTCCCAGTTCGACGACGACGAGCGCGCCCTGATCCTCAACACCCCCGGGGTCGTCCTCAAGGGGACCGTGGTCTCCGACGGGTCCAAGAACGCCCTGGTGTTCCTCAAAGAGGTCACCGCGGGCGCGAAGGTCTTCAAAGAGGCCCGCAAGCACCCGAACCCCTTCGTCAAGTCCGTGGCCCTCGCCCTGCGCGAACGCGACCCCGAGTCCTCCGACGGCGAGCTCCCCGTGGACGACGCCGCCATGTCCGAGGCCCTCAAACTCGCCGCTGACGTCGCCGACCTCCTGCGCCGCAAGGCCGCCCCCGAGGACACCGCCGCCTACACCGCCTGGCTCCTCCACCTCGCCACCGAAGTCGCCGGCGCCGTCAAGACCCGCCAAGGCGGCCTCTTCTCAAAGAAAGTGGCCGTCAACGACGGCGAACGCATGTTCCTCGAAGACCTCACCCAGGCCCTCAACGCCTAGAACCCCTGCAAGGCCCGCACCCGAGAGGGCGCGGGCCTTCGGCGTGTCATGCGCTCCTGGTGAAGGTCATGTTCACGCCGTCGTCGGGGTGGTAAGTCCACGAGACCTCGATGCCGTCGAACTCGGCCTCCTGATAGCCGTCAAGCGCGCGCGTGTTCTCCATCTGGTCCCTGACCGCGTCGGGGACGTCGAGCTCGTCGAGGATGCAGGAGAACTGCGTCAACGTAGCGCCCGGCATCTCCTCGGCTCCGGCCCGGTCGATGCTCAGGGTGTCGCCATCGTCGCCGATGCGGACGTCCGAAGATCCGACGGCGCACTCCTCCTTGACGGCTTCGAACAGGTCGTCGTCGGCGGCCCCGGCCCCGCCGGGGTCGTTTCCGGCGAGGCCGACCGTGAGGCCGACGAAGAAGCCGACGAGCGGTCCGGCGATGGCCCACGCCAGGAGCGGGTTCCGGCGCCGGGGCGGCAGGGCGGGGAGCCCCGGTGCGGGCGGTTCGAGTGCGGGCGGTTCGAGTGCGGGCGGTTCGAGTGCGGGCGGTTCGAGTGCGGGCGGTTCGAGTGCGGGCGGTTCAGGTGCGGTTGCGGCGGTCTCGGGGACACCGGGACCGGCCGAGGGATCTGAGGGAGTCATACGTGGAGCGTCGCACCGGATCACCGCTTGCCGCACCCATAACCACTCGATCGTGTGCGCGTACTGCCAGGCGGTCTTCTCGGGGGTGGTGAAGCGGGACAAGAAGAAGGGCATGAGGGCGTCTCGGAAGCGGGCGGCGAGGGGGCCGGCGGCTTTGGACTGGTTGGTGCGGGCGGCTTCGGCGATGACGCGTTCGACGCGGGCGCGGCGGCGGGACTCGTAGGCGGTGAAGGCGCGGTCGACCGGGAGGTCGCGGAGGCACTTGGCGAGTTCGACGGCGGACTCGGCGGCGAGGCTGGCGCCCTGGCCGGAGGACGGGGAGGTGGCGTGGGCGGCGTCGCCGATGAGGACGATGCGGCCCTTGGACCAGACGGGGACGTGCGGGAGGTCTTCGAGGGGCGAGGGCGGGATGAACCCGTCGGGCGTGACGTGGTCGAGGATGGTCATGGCGGGTCCGGCGTCGTCGGCGAAGGCGCCCCGCATGCGGGCCATCCACATGTCGAACGTGGTGTTCGCCAGGTCGGCGTCGGCGAGGCGCTTGTAAGGCATGTTCGCGAACCAGCCGGTGCTCTCGCCGTCGGAGAGGTACCCGAAGAAGGCGCGGCGGCCGAAGACCATGCGGAAGTCGCCGTCGGTGGGCCGGATGCCCGCGGGGCCGTCGATGTAGCCGCCGAGGCCCACCAGGCCCGTGTAGCGGGGCGTGACGGCGGGGTCGATGAGGCCGCGGACGGCGGAGCGGATGCCGTCGGCGCCGATGAGGATGTCGGCTTCGGCGGTGGTGTGGTCGTCGAAGCGGGCGATGACGCTGTGGCCGGTGTCCACGGCGCCCTCGAAGCGCTTGCCGTAGGTGATGGGGACGCCGTCGGCTTCGGCGCGGGCCTGGAGGAGCTCGGAGATGCGGCCGCGCGGGAGCGTGACGCGCCCGGGGAGGGCAGGGTCGGTGTCGATGGCGCCGAGGACCTTGCCGGTGCCCGAGGAGATGACCATGCGGGGCGTGGGCATGCCCGCGGCGGCCAGGTCGGCGTCGGCGCCGACGACGCTGAGGGCGTTCAGGCCGTTCGAGGCGAGGCCGAGGGGGCCGCCCTTGGAGCCGGTGCCGGGGCGGTATGCCTCGAAGACCTGGGCGTCGATCCCGGCTTTGCGCAGGGCCAGGGCGGCGACGGGGCCGCCGACGCCGCCGCCGATGACCAGCGCGGTCCGGGCCTTGCGGTGCTGTTCGTTCGTCATGGCGGGAGCGTAGGTCGCAACCGGCGCGTGCGGCGTCATCCTGGGGTAGCGTTCGGGATTCGACCACGGTTGTACGGCGCGATTGTGCGGCGCGATTGTGCGGCGAATCGCCGCGGGGCCCCGAATCCCCTCTTATAGTGATACCGACTCACGTAGGGAGGGGTTCTCGTGGACAAGTTCAACGAGATGAAGGACAAGGCCGGCGACATGGCCGACGACGCCAAGGACAAGGCCGAAGACCTGTACAACAAGGCCAAGGAGTCGCCGGTGGGCGACAAACTCGACGACGTCACGGACCAGGTCAAGGAGAAGGCCCAGGGCCTGATCTCGAAGTTCAAGGGCGACAAAGGCCCCGAGTGACTCCGGGCTCCCGTAGCGAGCCAGCCAGCTATGAAGCGGCGGGCGGACCACCAGGTCCGCCCGCCGCTTTCGTGCCGTGTGCTAGCGCCGCTTGCGCTTCTTGCTGTTGCCCGGCCGGGACTGCGAGGTCCGGTTCGGGCCGGACCTGGACGTGCCGCTGCCGGACTTGACGGGCTCCTCCAGCAGCTCCAGCGGGAGGTCGTCGATCTTCGCGAGCTCCAGGCGGTCGTCGTCCTCGTCGTCGTCCGCGGCCTTGCGGGCGGGCTTCTCGGACTTCCCGGACTCGTCCTCGCCGCGGCCGCGGGCCGTGGCGACCTTCTTGTTGTGGCGCTGGACGGCGGCGCTGCGCTCGGCCAGGTCCACCACCCACGGGGCGGCCAGGAAGATCGAGGAGTACGCGCCGACGACCATGCCGACGAACAGCACGAGCGCCAGGTCCTTCAGCGTGCCGACGCCGAGGGCGCCCACGCCGACGAACAGCAGCGCCGCGACCGGCAGCACGCCGATGACGGAGGTGTTGATCGAGCGCATGAGCGTCTGGTTGACCGCGTCGTTGACGGCCTCGGCGAAGGTCTGGTTGCGCGACTTGAGCAGCTGCGCGGTGTTCTCCTGGACCTTGTCGAAGACGACGACGGTGTCGTAGATCGAGTACCCGAGGATCGTCAGCAGGCCGACGATCGTGGAGGGCGTGATCTCGAAGCCGACGAGCGAGTAGATGCCGACGGTGATGATGATGTCGTGCGCGAGCGCGCCCAGCGAGGCGATGGCCATGCGCCGCTCGTACCTGATCCAGATGAAGGCCGAGACCAGCACCAGGAACACGACGAGCGCGATGAGCGCCTGCTTGGACACGGCCGCGCCCCAGGTCGCGGAGACCTCGGAGACGGAGATCGAGTCGGCCCCGATGCCCGCCTCGGCGGCCATGGCGTCGCGGATCGCGGTGGACTGGCCGTCCTCCAGCTCGCCGACGCGGATGATGTAGGACCGGCCGTCGCCGGTCCCGGCGACCTGGCCGGTGCCGATGTCCGCGCCCGCGGCCTCGGCGGCGTTCTCGACCTGTTCGAGGCTCGCCGAGGTGTCGGCCGCGGGGACGGCGTACTGGACGCCGCCCGCGAAGTCGATGCCGAGGACGAAGCCCTTGAAGATCATGACGACCGCGAGGGCGGCGATGACGATCCCGGAGGCGAGGTAGAACTTCCGGCGGTTGGCGATGAACTGGAAGTCCGTCTCGCCGCGGTAGAGCCGGCTGAGGACGCCGGGGCGCTTCTCGGTCTGCTTGGTGCTCATCGGTCCTTAGCCTTTCGCGGCCGCGTCGCCGGTGGCCGGGGCGGTCTTGGTGTGCAGGCCGGAGAGGGCCTGGCTGTTGAGGACCCTCCCGCGCGAGAGCCATTCGGCGATCGGGTGGGTGAAGAGGAAGACGATCATGACGTCGACGATCGTGGAGATGCCGAGCGAGAACGCGAACGCCCGGACCGGGCCGATGGCCAGGATGTACAGCACGACCGCGGAGATCATCGAGATCGCGTTCGCCGACATGATCGTGCGGCGGGCGCGGACCCACGCGCGCGGGATCGCCGAGCGCGCCGAGCGGCCCCCGGCCATCTCCTCCTTTATTCGCTCGAAGTACACGATGAAGGAGTCGGCGGTGATGCCGATCGAGACCACGAAGCCCGCGACGCCCGCGAGGGTGAGCGTCAGGCCCACCTGCGAGCCCAGGAGCGCGATCGCCGGGTACAGCACCGCGGAGGCCACGATGAGCGAGCCGAGGACCACGAAGCCCATGAGCCGGTAGTAGACCATCGAGTACAGGAACACCAGGATCAGGCCGAGGAACATGGCGTACATGCCCGCTTCGAGCTGGTCCACGCCGAGCGTCGCGGTGACCTCGTTGACGGTCTCGACCACGAACGTCGTCGGCAGCGAGCCGAAGTTGAGCTGGTCGGCGAGCTGGTTCGCCTCGTCGGCGGAGAAGTCGCCGGAGATCTGCGTGGAGTTGGTCGACGCCTCGTTGATCGTCGGCGCGGACACGACCTCGTTGTCGAGGACGATCGCGACCTGCGACCCGACGTTCTCGTTGGTGAGCGCGCCCCACGACTCCGCGCCGGAGGCCGAGAACTGCACGTTCACGACGAACATGTTCGGGTTGGCCTGGTCGGTGCCGACGTCGGCCTGCGTGACGTCCGAGCCGAGCACGGTGGCCGGCTGGAGCAGGTACTTGTAGGCGACCTTCAGGTCCGGGTCGTCGGCCGAGTACGGCTCGGGGGCCGAGCACGCCACGACCTCGATGTCCGCCTGCTGGACGGCGCCCGGCGGGCGGTTGTCGAGCTGGGTGCAGGTGATCTGGGGGACGAAGAACTGGACGTTCGCCGGGAGCAGCGAGACCTCTTCGGGGGTGAGCTCGCCGAACGGCTCCAGGAGCGCCATGGTCGCCTCGTCCGCGGGGGCCGCGGTGAGGGCCTGCGCGGTCGCGGCGGCGTCGGCGCCGACCTTCGCCCACACGTCGTCCAGCGTCACGTCCACGTCGTCGGTGGCGGGCGCCTGGCCCTGGCCCGACGCGTCCTCGGAGGTGGCCTCCTCGGTGGGGGTCTCCGCGGCCTCTTCAGTCGGCGTTTCGCTCGACTCGGCCGTGGGGGTCTCGGACGCGCCGTCCGAGGGGTCCTCGCTCGGGGACTCCTCGGCGAGGGCCTCCTCCAGCGCGGACGTGTCCATCGTCGAGTTGGTGACGATGCGGAACCGCAGCTCCGCGGGGGCGCCGACGTCGCGGAGCGCCTCCTCGTCGATGTCGTCGCCCGCGACGTTCACGACGATGTTCTCACTGCCCTCGACGAACACCTCGGGCTCGGAGACGCCGGTCGAGTTGACGCGGCTCTCGATGATCTGGCGCGCCTGCTCCATGGTCTCGGCCGAGGGCGGCTCGTCCGTGCCCTGCTGGTACGCCGTGAGGGTCATGGAGAGCCCGCCCTGGAGGTCGAGCCCCAGTTTCGGAGTGGGGAACTTCCACCCGGAACCCGCCAGCGCGGACACCCACAGGATCGCGAGCACGGCGAGCAGCGCCACGAAATACGGGGCGACTGCCAGGCGCTTGCGCTGGATCTTCTTCCGTGGGCGGTCAGCGCCCGTTACTGAAGCCAATGGTCGGTCTCTTCCTCAGAACTCGGACAGGGGCGGGCGCGAAGCGACCGCGCAGACGGTGGCGGGCGCCGGTCCGCGGGGCGGACCGGAGGGAGTGGGCTCGCACACGCACCCTCGGCGGGGCTCATTCTAGGACGGGTGCCTCAAAGGGCATGCAGGGCCTAGTACTCCTTGCGGTCGGACTTCCCGGTGTGCTTGTCGCCGTCGGTCTTGTCGTCGCCGTTGGCGAGCTTCTCCAGGTCCTCGTCGGAGAGGGTGGCCTCCTCCTCGGAGACGGTCTCCTCGGTGGTCTCGGCCTCGGTCTCGGCGGGGGAGACGACCTTGGCGACGGCCTGGCGGGCGAAGACGAGGAAGGTGTCGTCGCTGGCCTCGATGGTGATGGTCTCGTCGTCGGAGTCGACGACGGTGCCGTAGAGGCCGCCGATGGTCATGACGCGGGCACCGGGCTGAACGTTGGACTGCATGTCCTGCTGCTCGCGCTGGCGCTTGCGCTGGGGGCGGATCATCACGAAGTACATGAGCGCGATGAAGCCGACGATCATGATCAGGAACATGATGTTGGAGCCGCCGGCGCTTTCCTGAGCGAGGACGTCTGCGGTTGCGAGCACGGTGGTGCCTTTCGTCGTGGTGGTCACGGTCTGGGAGGGTGACGTGGGCGGAGTCTATCCAATACGTGGTGTCGCCCCGTCTCCACGGCCCACCCTACGCGTCGCCGCTCCGGAACAGCCCGTCGGCGCTCGGCGGCTGGAGGCCGAGGTGCTGCCAGGCGGCGGCGGTGGCGACGCGCCCGCGGGGGGTGCGGGCGAGGAGCCCGGCGCGCACGAGGAACGGCTCGCAGACCTCTTCGACGGTGTCGGGCTGCTCCCCCACGGCGACGGCGAGGGTCTTGGGGCCGACGGGGCCGCCGTTGAAGGTCTGGACGAGGGCGCGCAGGACGGCGCGGTCGAGGCGGTCGAGGCCGAGGGAGTCGACGTCGTAGAGGTGGAGGGCGTCGACGGCGACGGTCTCGGTGATGGTCCCGGCGGCGCGGACCTGCGCGAAGTCGCGGACGCGGCGCAGGAGGCGGTTGGCGATGCGGGGTGTGCCGCGGGAGCGCCCGGCGATCTGGACGGCGCCTTCGGGGGTGATGCCGACGTCGAGGATGGCGGCGGAGCGGTTGACGATCGCTTCGAGCTCGTCCTCGGAGTAGAACTCCAGTTGGCCGAGGAAGCCGAAGCGGTCGCGCAGGGGCCCGGTGAGGAGTCCGGCGCGGGTGGTGGCGCCGACGAGCGTGAACGGTTCGAGTTCGAGGGGGATGGCGGTGGCGCCGGGGCCCTTGCCGACGACGACGTCGACGCGGTAGTCCTCCATGGCGGTGTAGAGGAGCTCCTCGGCGGGGCGGGCCATGCGGTGGATCTCGTCGATGAAGAGGACTTCGCGGGGTTCGAGGCTGGTGAGGATCGCGGCGAGGTCGCCGGAGCGTTCGAGGGCGGGCCCGGAGGTCTGGCGGAGGCTGACGCCGAGTTCGGCGGCGATGATCATGGAGAGGGTGGTCTTGCCGAGGCCGGGCGGGCCGGACAGGAGGATGTGGTCTGGCGGGGTGCCGCGGTGGCGGGCGCCTTCGAGGATGAGGCCGATCTGCTCGCGGACGCGGCCCTGGCCGATGATCTCGTCGAGCTTGCCGGGGCGGATGCCGGCCTCGGCCTTGCGTTCGAGCTCGGTGGCCTCGGCGGCGGTGAGCGCCCGGTCCCATTCCTCGGTCGTGACGTCGATGTCGAAGTCGTCTTCCATGCGCTACCGCTTCCCGAGGAGTCGGATGGCCTGCTTGAGGAGGGTGGGGACGTCCTGGCCATCGGCGCCCTCGGCGTCGAGCTGCTCGATGGCGGTCTCCGCCTCCTTCGCGGTCCAGCCGAGGGCCTGGAGGCCCTGGCTGACCTGGGTGCGCCAGCCGCCGGGGCGGCCGCCGGTCTGCTTGGGGACGCCGTGGAGGTCGACGGGGCCGATCTTGTCGGCGAGGTCGAGGACGATCCGCTCGGCGCTCTTCTTGCCGACGCCGGGGATGCGCGAGAGCGTGGTGGTGTCGGCGGTGGCGATGGCGTGGCGGATGACATCGGGGCGCAGGGCCTCGATGGCGTCGCGGGCGATGCGCGGGCCGATCTTCTGGGCGCCCTGGAGCAGCTCGAACAGGTCGCGCTCCTCGGCGGTGTTGAAGCCGTGCAGGGTGATCGAGTCCTCGCGGACGATCGTGGAGATCGCCAGGACCGCCTCGGAGCCGACCTTGAGGTTGGCGAGGGTGTGGGCGCCCGCGTGGACGGCGTAGCCGACGCCGTTGACGTCGACGACGGCGTAGACCTCGCCGACGGCGGCGATGGTGCCGGTGAGCTGGGCGATCATCGGTTGCGCTCCTTGGCTGCGGCGACCGCGGCGGCCTGCGAGGCGGCGGCCTGGGCGATGCGGGCTTTGACGCCGCCCCTCCACAAGTGGCAGACGGCGATGGCGAGCGCGTCGGCCGCGTCGGCGGGCTTCGGCGCTTCCTTCAGGCGGAGGATGCGGGTGACCATGGTGGTGACCTGGCGTTTGTCGGCGGTGCCGTTGCCGCACACGGCGTTCTTGACCTCAGAGGGCGTGTACGTGGCGGTGGGCAGGCCGAGGCGGGCGGCGGCGAGGAGCGCGATGCCGGAGGCCTGGGCGGTGCCGATGACGCTGGCGACGTTGTGCTGGCTGAAGACGCGTTCGACGGCGACGGCCTCGGGCCGGTGCTCGTCGAGGAGGGCGCGGAGGCCGTCGTCGAGGGCGAGGAGGCGGTCGGCAAGGCCGGCTTCGGGATCGGTGCGGACCACGTCGACGGCGACCATGGTGCCGGGCGCCCCGGGGCGTCCTTCGACGACGCCGACGCCGCAGCGGGTCAGGCCCGGGTCGATCCCCATGACGCGCACGCGCTCCTCCTGTCGCTCGGTTGTCGCGTCAGCTTATCCGGCCGGTCCGACGTCCGGGTGCAAGCGCCGCCGCGGGCGGTGTTCGAGGCGACCTGGAGCGACACCCGATGGTCGGGAATCGGACTGGTGGCCTTGCCCATAAACCACTTGCCGGTCGGCAGGTCACGTGATTTCGTTGTAGTCGGCCGGTAGCACCGCATCCGCCCCCCATCGGCGCAACGAGGCGACCGCGGGCCCGGCCGGCCTTCCTCCGCTCTGCCGAACCACTGGTTGGGAACAACTGTGTCTGCTGCCGCCTTCATGCCGCCCGTCGCCGCCGACGGCCACTCCCGACGCTTCATAGCCACCATGGTGTTCGTGCTCGGCGCCCTGTCCGCGACCGCGCCGATCGCCATCGACCTGTACCTCCCGGCCTTCCCCGCGATGGCCGACGCCCTCGGGACCCCCGAGAGCCGCATCCAGCTCACCTTGACCGCCATGATGATCGGCATGGGCGTGGGCCAGGCCGTCGTCGGCCCGCTCTCGGACCGCTTCGGGCGCCGCAAGCCGCTGCTCATCGGCATGTCGGTGTTCACGCTCGTGTCGCTGCTGTGCGCGGTCGCCACGAGCGCCGACCTGCTCATCGCGCTGCGCTTCGTGCAGGGCCTGTCCGGCGCGGCCGGGGTCGTGGTGGCCCGCGCGGTCATCCGCGACCACTTCGCCGGGGACGACATGACCCGGTTCACGGCCAAGATGATGTTCGTCACGATGCTCGCGCCGATGCTCGGCCCGATCGTCGGGGCCCAGCTCATCCGCTTCGGCCCGTGGCCGACCGTGTTCGTGTTCATGGCGGTCCTGTCGGCGCTGTCGACGTTCCTGGTGTGGAAGTACCTGCCCGAGAGCCTCCCCGCGGAGGAACGGCGGTCGATGACGGCACGCGAGTTCGGGTCCACCGTGGTGACGCTGGTGCGCGACGCGCACTTCATCGCGCCGACGATCGCGGTGCTCATGAACTTCTCGATGCTGTTCACGTACGTGTCGACGTTCAGCTTCATCTCGCAGAACGAGCTCGGGGCCTCCCCCGGGTTCTACTCGCTGCTGTTCGCGGTCGGCACGCTCGCGCTCCTGGCGGGCAACCAGGCGAACATGCTCATGATCGATCGCTCGAAGTCCTCCAGCCGCATGATCGTCGGCATGGCGATCTCGCTGGCGGGCGTCACGTTCCTGACGGTGGTCCAGCTGGTGGGCGCGGCGAACCTGTGGACGGTCCCGGCCGGGATCGTCCTGATGATGCTCGGCTGCGGCGTGGTGTTCCCGAACGCGGGCGCCGCGGCGATGTCCTCGCAGCCGCCGCAGATCGCCGGGACCGCCTCGGCGTTCATGGGCGCGACCCAGATGGCCGCGGGCGGCGTCCTCCCGGCCCTGGTCACCGTCGGCGGCGTGACCCTCGCGAGCATGACGTTCGGCGTCGCGGTGTACGCGGTCGCAACGGCCGCCGCGGTCGCCTGGACGATCGTGGTGTACCGCAGGTCACCAGTGCCCGGGATCGCGTAACGCTTCGCGAAGCAAATCGTTTGAACGAACGGCGGCTTGTTCTCCACCTACGTGGAGGTGTTCCGATCAGGGGCCATGGGCCGAACCGGATCAGTTGCTGCCCCCGCCAACGCGGGTTCGTCGGGCCGCCAATGCAACAAAGGGGCCCGGAGCGTTCGCTTCGGGCCCCTTCTCGTGCGCTCGCTAGTCCTCGTCGAGCTTCGCGAGGATCTCGTCGGAGATGTCCGCGTTCGTCCACACGTTCTGGACCTCGTCGGAGTCCTCCAGGGCGTCCACGACGCGGATGACCTTGCGCGCGCCCTCGACGTCGACCTCGATGTTCACGGAGGCCTGGAACCCGGCCTCGGCCGAGTCGTAGTCGATCCCGGCGTCCTGGAGGGCGGTGCGGACCGCGACCAGGTCGGTGGGCTCGCAGAGGATCTCGAAGCCGTCCTCGCCGAGGCCGTTGACCTCGTCGGCGCCCGCGTCGAGGACCGCCATGAGCAGGTCGTCCTCGGTGAGCCCGTCAGCGGCGGGGACCAGGATGACCCCGCGGCGGGAGAACATGTACGCGACCGAGCCGGCCTCGCCCAGGGAGCCGCCGTTGCGGGTCAGGGCCACGCGGACCTCGGCCGCGGCGCGGTTGCGGTTGTCGGTGAGGCACTCGATGAGGACCGCGACCCCGCCGGGGGCGTACCCCTCGTACATGAGGGTCTCGTAGTCGACGCCCGCGCCGTCGAGCCCGCCGCCGCGCTTGACGGCGCGGTCGATGTTGTCATTGGGGACCGAGCTCTTCTTGGCCTTCTGGATCGCGTCGTAGAGCGTCGGGTTGCCCCCGGGGTCGGCGCCGCCGGTACGCGCCGCGACCTCGATGTTCTTGATCAGCTTCGCGAAGATCTTGCCCCGCTTGGCGTCGATCGCGGCCTTCTTGTGCTTGGTCGTCGCCCACTTGGAGTGACCACTCATCCCGGCGTTCCTCGTTCCTCTTGCTCGTCCGGTCCGGCGCTCAGCCTCGGACCATGTCCACGAAGTACTGGTGCACCCGCGCGTCGGGGGTCACCTCCGGGTGGAAGGAGGTGGCCAGGCAGGCGCCCGCACGTACCGCGACGATCCTACCGCCCGACGCATCGAGGCCTGTCTCACCGCTGTCCACCCGGGCCAGCACCTCGACCCCGTCGCCGACCCGCTCGACCCACGGCGCGCGGATGAACACGGCCCGGAAAAGGCCCCCCGCGACGCCGTCGATCCCGATCTCCGTCTCGAACGAGTCCACCTGGCGTCCGAACGCGTTGCGGCGCACCGTCATCGGGATGACTCCGAAGGAGCGCTGGTCGGGGCGGCCGTCGAGGACCTCGTCGGCGAGCAGGATCATGCCCGCGCACGACCCGAACGCGGGCATGCCCTCGTCCAGGCGCTTCTTGACCGGGTTGAACATGTCGAAGATGCCGAGGAGCTTGCTCATGGTGGTGGACTCCCCGCCGGGGATCACCAGGCCGTCGACCGCGTCGAGCTCGGCGGGCCGCCGCACCGGCGCGGCCTCGGCCCCCGCGGCCTCCAGGGCGCGCATGTGGTCCACCACGTCGCCTTGCAGGGCGAGCACGCCGATCCGGGGCACGGTCATCAGAGAACTCCAAAACTAGGCGGCGTCGGGCCGTTCCAGCGTAATCGCGGCCGCGCGGGCCGCCGACCTGGCGGATCGGCGCTGTGACCGAAACCGGCCTGACCACTGTCATCGGGTGACGATCCGTTAAAGTCACCGATCGAACGTGACGCACCCCTTCATGCCCGGGAGAAAGCAATGGCGAAGACCTCGAAGCGCAACCCGATGCCCCGCTCGGTGCGGGCCGCGCGCAACACGATGTGGCTGGAGGCGGCCCTCGCCCTCGTCGCCGGCGGCCTCATCGTGCTCCTGCACCACACCGCGAAGGAGTTCGTGCCGCCCGCCGCCGAGCACGACGTCTACCGCGGCGCGGTCGGCCTCGGCGCCCTCGCGGTGTTCCTGCTGCTCTCGACGCTGCTCCTGCGCTTCCAGTGGCGCATCCTGTGGATTCTCAACCTGCTCGTGCAGGTCGCCGCGCTCGCCGGGCTCGGCTGGCTGCTGTTCACCAGCGGACTGTACTGGGCGCTGTGCATCGGCCTCGCCATCGTGCCGATTACGATTCTGGGAACGCTTACCGAGCGCTTCGCCCGCCGGTGGTTCAACCACTAGGGCGCCGTCCGATCCCCGTCTGAGAGGCACGAGATGCTCCCCCAACCGAACTTCGGCCGCGACCGCGATCCAGGCAAGGGCGCTCCCGAGCCAGAGGGGGACGACCCGGACGCGAAGCCCAAGAAGCTCCTGCGACTCCAGATCGCCCTGTGGGTCGAGGTCGTCAGCGCCGTCATCGCGGGCAACATCCTCGCGTTCTACACGTTCTCGCTGCGCTCGGCCTCGGTCGCGGAGCTGACCGACGTGTACGAGAACTCCGGCATGGACCTCGACCAGACCCCGGCCGAGACCGCCCAGGCCGCGCACGACTTCTACCAGTCGACGAACTTCCTCGCCTCGAACCTGGTCATCGCGGGCTTCGCGCTCGTGGCCGCGATCGTCGCCGCCATGTGCGCGATCCGCCTCAAGTCCCGCCAGAAGGCCGTCCGCTGGTGGGCCGTGGGCGCCACCGCGGTCCTGTTCATCGTCGGCATGTTCATGTCCACGATCTTCGGCCTCTACGTCGCGCCGTGGGTGTTCGCCGCGATCCTGGCCCTGTGGTGGCTGTTCTCCGCCGACATCCGCTACTGGATGGACGGCAGCGCGGCCCCGGCGGGACCGCGCCGCAAGAAGCAGCAGCAGGACGACGACGAGGCCGCCGAGGACTAGTTCCCGGCGTCGTCGCCGTTCCCGTGCTTGGCGATGTAGTCGATGAAGGCGGCCCGGGCCAGCGGCTCGGCGCCGCCCCAGTCGCCCTTCGTGGCCTCGCGCCAGATCCCCACCAGGTCGTCGATGGCCACGCCGATCTCCGCCACGTCGGGGTCCAGGTCCTCGGATTCGAGGGCGGTCGGGGTGTGCCGGAACAGGTCGATGAAGAACCGCCAGTCGTGGCGGTCGCGCGCCAGCGCGAAGGCGCGGCGCTGGAGGTCGGGAGTGTCGTACTGGTCCAGCTCGGTAGCGTTCATGGCACAAGGGTAGGCGTGTCGGAGCCCGATCGGAGCCGGTCCGGTTCTTAGGATCTGCGCATGCGCAAACTCGCGGTAGGCGCCCTCGGCGCCGCAGCCTTCGCGGTGATGACTCCCGCTCCCGCACATGCCGATCCGATCCCCGTGGACCCGGGCATCGGCAGCGGCGTCGACACCGGCTTCCTGTACTTGGAGATCGCCCCCGAGGACGGTCCGACCGAGCGCGCGGTGCTGTCGTGCCCCGGCGGGCAGGGCCACTCGCGCGGCGAGGAGGCGTGCCTCCAGCTCACCGCGGTGGACGGGGAGATCGGCTCGCTCGAAGCGGCCGACGGGATGTGCAACAAGGTGTACGCGCCGGTGACCCTCAAGGGCTTCGGGCTGTGGGACGGCCGGTTCACGTACTACGAGGAGACGTTCGGGAACAAGTGCGAGGGGGTCCTCGCCACGGGCGGGACGGTCTTCGACATCGCCGAGTAGGGATGGGATGCGAAGGGCCCGGAGCGGAGCGCTCCGGGCCCTTTCGCGTGCGGGCTACCAGCCGCGCTTGGCGAGCTTCTGCTCCTCGGAGAGCGTGTCGACGTTGATGCCGACCATGGCTTCGCCGAGGCCGCGGGAGACCTCGGCGATGATCTTCGGGTCGTCGTGGAAGGCGGTGGCCTTGACGATGGCGGCGGCGCGCTTGGCCGGGTCGCCGGACTTGAAGATGCCGGAGCCGACGAAGACGCCCTCGGCGCCGAGCTGCATCATCATGGCCGCGTCGGCGGGGGTGGCGATGCCGCCCGCGGTGAAGAGCACGACCGGGAGCTTCCCGAGCTTCGCGACTTCGGCGACGAGCTCGTAGGGGGCGCGCAGCTCCTTGGCGGCGGCGTACAGCTCGGTGGAGTCGAGGGTGGTGAGCTTGCCGATGTCCTGGCGGATCTGGCGCATGTGGCGGGTCGCCTCGACCACGTTGCCGGTGCCGGCCTCGCCCTTGGAGCGGATCATGGCCGCGCCCTCGGCGATGCGGCGCAGGGCCTCGCCGAGGTTGGTCGCGCCGCACACGAACGGCACGTTGTACTTCCACTTGTCGATGTGGTTGGCCTCGTCGGCGGGGGTGAGGACCTCGGACTCGTCGACGTAGTCGACGCCGAGGGACTCCAGGACGGCGGCTTCGGTGAAGTGGCCGATGCGGGCCTTCGCCATGACCGGGATCGAGACGGCCTCGATGATGCCGTCGATCATGTCGGGGTCGGACATGCGGGAGACGCCGCCCTCGGCGCGGATGTCCGCGGGGACGCGTTCGAGCGCCATGACCGCGACGGCCCCGGCGTCCTCGGCGATCCTGGCCTGCTCAGGGGTGACGACGTCCATGATGACGCCGCCTTTCAGCATGTCGGCCATGCCGCGCTTGACGCGGGCGGTCCCGACCTCGGCCTCGGTCTTCTGGGTCTCTGACACGGTCACCGGCTCCATCTGTACGTCCACGGTCTCAGGGGTGCTGACCTGGCCGATTCTACGCCGCGACCCGTCTCACAGGCCCCTTGATACAAACCCGTGAGGGGGCGCACGGTCACTTGACGGGGTCGTCGATGTCCCAGTACTGCGGTCGCGGGAGGCGGTGGTGCAGGCGCAGCATGACCGCGACGGGCAGGGACCGGGAGGCGACGGCGTCGCGCACGAAGTCGGTGTGGATCTGGCGGGCCAGGGCGACGCGGCGGTTCGCCGATTCGAGGTCGTCGGTCCAGACGGGGTCGGCGGCGAGGTCGCGCAGGGCCCGGGTGAGGTCGTTCTCGGCGTACTCGCGCAGTTCGCGCTGGCGCTGGGTGTCGGCGGGGACGGCGACGACGGAGAGGGCGAGGGCGACCACTTCCTCGAAGCCGGGGTTGCCGACGAAGCGGAGGACGGTCTCGGCGCGGTCGTCGAGCTTGGTGAGGAGCGCGGTCTCGGCGGCGCGGGCGCGGCGGTGGAGTCGCTCGACCCGCGCGACCGTCCAGGTCGCGTACGCGCCCGCGACGGCCGCGATCGTCACGAGCGCCGCCAACCACCACATCGGGATCATCGTACGGGCATACGGCTTGGGGGGCGGGCCGGGATCACCGGCGGCGCTCGACGCCCGCTTCGATCGCGGCGCGGTAGACCTCCAGGAGGCGGGCGGCGACCTCGGGCCAGTCGTAGCGCTTGACCCACTCGTTCGCTCGCTCCACATAGGCGGTGCGGCGGTCGGGTTCGTCGAGGAGGCGGGCGGCCTTGGCGGCGAGGTCGGCGGCGTCGCCGACGGCGAACAGCTCCCCCGCGCGGCCCTCGTCCAGGACCGAGGAGAACGCCTCGATGTCGCTGGCGAGGACGCAGGTGCCCGCGGCCATGGCCTCGGTGAGGACCATGCCGAAGGACTCGCCGCCGGTGTTGGGGGCGACGTACAGGTCCACTCCGGCGAGCATGGAGGCCTTCTCCTCGTCGGAGACGGCGCCGAGGAAGCGGATGCGGGCGGCGACGTCGGGGTCGAGTCCGGCGACGGCCGCTTCGGGGTCGCCGCGGCCGACGACGACGAGGTGGAGGTCGGGGCGGTCGGCGGCCAGCGCGGCGAAGGCGTCGCGGAGGATCGGGAAGCCCTTGCGGGGCTCGGTGAAGCGGCCCATGAACCCGATGGTGGGGCCGTCGGGGAGGCCGTCGAGGGGCGCGGCCTTGCGGTAGAAGGCGACGGGGACGCCGTTGGGGATCTCGACGGCGCCGCCGCCGAGGTGCTCGACCTGCACTTTGCGGGCGTAGGGGCTGACGGCGATGCGCGCGGAGAGGTTCTCCAGGACCAGCTGGGCCATGTGCTTCCCGGCGGCGAGGATGCGCGAGCGGGTCATCGCGGTGTGGAAGGTGGCGACGACGGGGCAGCGGGCGTTGAGGACGGCGAGGCACGCGAGGCTCGGGGTGAGCGGTTCGTGGACGTGGATGACGTCGAAGCCGCCTTCGTTGCACCACTTGCGGACCCGGGCGGCCGAGCGGGGGCCGAAGGCGAGGCGCGCGATGGACCCGTTGTAGGGGACGGCGACGGCCTTGCCGCCGGGGACGACGAAGTCGGGCAGGCCCGCGGTCTCGGTGGCGGGCGCGAGGACGGACACGTCATGGCCGGCGTCGATGAGGGTCTCGGCGAGGTCGCGGATGTGGAACTGGACGCCGCCGGGGACGTCGAAGGAGTACGGGCTGACGATCCCGATCCTCAGCGGCCCCATCAGGGCCTCGGCGCGAAGTCGGCGGTCCAGAACCGCTGGAGCATGTGCCAGTCGGCGGGGTGGGCGCGGATGCCCTCCTCGAACGCGTCGGCCACGCGCTGGGTGGTGGACGCCAGGCGCTCGCGCAGGGGCCCCGTGCCGGTGTCGACGGGGCCGGAGATGTGGCAGACGGCCTTGTCGTCCTCGTAGTGGATGGCGGCGGTGAACAGTTCGACGCGGTTGCGGATCGCCAGGAGCGCCGGGCCGGACGGGAAGGTCGTGGCCTCGCCGAAGAACTTCACCTCGGTGCCCGAGCGGCCCAGGTCGCGGTCGGCGACGAGGGCCACGACGTGCCCGGCGTCGAGTGCTTCGCCAAGGGCCGCTTGGGGGTTGCGGTCGCCGCCGGAGGCCGGGATGATCTTCATCCCGAGAGACTCGCGGTATTCGAGGAAGCGCCGGTAGACCCCTTCGGGTTTGAGGCGCTCGGCGACGGTGGTGAGCGGGTCGCCGGAGATGCGCGGGACCCAGGCCCCGGCGAGGTCCCAGTTCCCGCAGTGGGGCAGGGCCACGATCGAGCCGAGGCCCTGCTCGGCGCGTTCGTGGACGCGCTCGAAGCCGTTCATCTCGAAGCGGCGCAGCAGGTGCTCGTCGCTCATCGACGGGAGGCGGAACGCCTCGATCCAGTAGCGGGCGTACGAGCGCATGGCGTCGCGGACGAGCTCGTCGCCCGGTTCGCCGCCGACGACGCGGGCGAGGTTGCGGCGCAGCTGCTGCACGCCGCGGCCGTTCTTGCGGGCGGCGCGGTCGGCGAAGCGGCGGCTCAGGCCGTACGCCCAGGACTCGGGCATGAGCCGCACCCCGCGCCAGGCCGCCAGGTAGGCCAGCTCGGTGAGGCGCTCAGGCATCGACGCGCTCCTCGCTCGCGGCGAGGAGCGCGCGCGCCTGGACGAACCGCTGCACGACGGTGACCGTGGAGAGCACCGCGAGCAGGCCGAGGCCCGCTTCGAGGGCGAACGGGACGCCGAGGACCTCGACGAGGACCGCGAGCCCGGCGATGATGAGCCGTTCGGGGCGCTCGGCGATGCCGACGTCGACGCGTGCGCCGAGGTTCCCGGCGGCGGCCTTGACGTAGGACACGAGCTGCCCGGCGACCAGCGCGGTCAGCGCCAGCGCGGCGCCGAGGAAGCGGCCCTCGGCGAGCAGGTAGTAGGCGAGGCCCGCGAAGATCGCGCCGTCCGCGAGGCGGTCGCACGTGGAGTCGAGGAGCGCGCCGAAGCGGCTGGAGGTGCCCTTGACGCGGGCGATGGCGCCGTCGAGCATGTCGGTGAACACGGACAGGCCGACGACGATCAGCCCGGCGAGCAGGTGCCCCTGGGAGAGGAGCAGGACGGCGGCGGCGACCACGATCGCGGTCCCGGTGACGGTGACGGCGTTGGCGGACACGCCGACGCGGATGAGGAGCCTCGCGGCGGCGTCGACGTAGCGGCGCACGCCCGCTCGGCCGGAGGTCCGAAGGAACTTCGCCATGGTCTCCTGTGTTTCTCGGCAGCGCCCAAGTGGGTGTTCGGGCAAGTGGGTGCGGCGCCCGCTCCGGCCGGCCGGAGCGGGGCTGTGCCTTTGACTCTAACCGTGCCCGGCCGGTCACACCCGCTCCCATGCGGCCGCCAGTTGCTCCCGGGTGTCGGAGAGGTATTGGGGGAGGGTCTTGGTGCGGCCGATGATGGGCATGAAGTTCGCGTCCCCGCCCCAGCGGGGGACGACGTGCTGGTGGAGGTGCCCGGCGATCCCGGCGCCCGCGACCTGGCCCTGGTTCATGCCGATGTTGAAGCCGTGCGCGCCCATCGCCGAGCGCAGGACCGTCATGACGCGCTGGGTGAGCGAGCCCATTTCGGCGACCTCGTCGGCGTCGAGGTCGGTGTAGTCGGGGACGTGCCGGAACGGGACGACCATGACGTGCCCGGAGTTGTAGGGGTACTTGTTCAGCACCACGAACATCGACTGGCCGCGGGCCACGATGTTCCCCTCGGCGTCGTCGAGCTTGGCGATCTCGCAGAACGGGCAGCCCTCGATGTCCGCGTCCTCGCCGGTGGGCTTGCCCTCCCCCTGGATGTAGGCCATCCGGTGCGGCGTCCACAGCCGCTCGTACCCGTCGGGGACGCCTGGTCCTTCGCGCTGTTCCACGGGACGATCCTAGGCCACGGCCGCGGAAAGCGGTAACGCGACGAAACGCCCGCGACACTCCACCTCGGATAAGCTCCGATCGTGACGTTGCCCCAGCTGTACCTAGTCGTGCTCATCGGCTGCGTCACCGTGCTCGTGTCCATCGCGGCGATCCGCGCGACCCACCGGCTCGGGCTCCCGGCGCTACTGGTGTTCCTCGGGGCCGGGATGGTCCTCGGCGAGGACGGCGTGGGCATCCCCTTCGAGGACTTCGAGCTCGCGCAGGTGCTCGGGACGTTCGCGCTGGCGCTCATCCTCATCGAGGGCGGCCTGTCGACCAGGTGG
Source organism: Glycomyces mayteni (assembly GCF_042428885.1). Classification (NCBI taxonomy): domain Bacteria; kingdom Bacillati; phylum Actinomycetota; class Actinomycetes; order Glycomycetales; family Glycomycetaceae; genus Glycomyces; species Glycomyces mayteni. The sequence continues at coordinate 485,955 of NZ_JBHMBP010000002.1, read as the reverse complement.
CGGGCGATCTCCGGGCAGCTCGCGCCCGCGTCGATGCTGGCGACGGTGGGCGTGGGCGTCTCGGTCACCGTGACCGCGCTCGGCGCGCACTACCTGCTCGGGTTCGCGTGGCAGACCGCGCTGGTCATGGGCGCGGTCGTCGCGTCCACCGACGCGGCCGCGGTGTTCTCGGAGCTGCGCGGCATCGGGCTTCCCAAGCGGCTCAGCGGGACCCTGGAGGCGGAGTCGGGGTTCAACGACGCGCCCGCGGTGATCCTGGTCCTCGCGTTCTCCGCCGCGGAGGGCCTGCCGAGCACGTTCGAGCTGTTCGGGCTCCTGGTGTGGGAGCTGGCCGCCGGGTCGGTGATCGGACTCGCCGTGGGCGCGGGCGGGGCGTGGCTGCTGCGGCGCCTCGCGCTCCCGGTGTCGGGCCTGTATCCGCTGGCGGTGTTCAGCCTCGGGATGGCCGCGTTCGCGGCGGCGGGGACGCTCCACGCGTCGGGGTTCATCGCCGCGTACCTCGCGGCGCTGGTCCTGGGGAACTCGCGGCTGCCGCACCGGGCCGCCACGCAGTCGTTCGCGAGCGGCCTCGGCTGGGTCGCGCAGCTCGGCATGTTCGTCATGCTCGGGCTCCTGGCGTCCCCGGAGAACCTGCTGCACATGCTCGTCCCGGCGCTCCTGCTCGGCGCGGTCCTGACGTTCGTCGCCCGGCCGATGTCGGTGTGGCTCTCGCTCATTCCGTTCCGGTTCTCCGGCAGGGAGAAGACGCTCCTGTCGTGGGCGGGCCTGCGCGGGGCCGTGCCGATCATGCTCGCCACGATCCCCCGCTCCGAGCACCTGCCCGGGTCGCAGTCGCTGTGGGACCTGGTGTTCATCCTCGTGGTCGTGTTCACCCTGTTCCAGGGCCCGACCCTGCCGTGGGTCGCCAAGCGCCTCGGCCTCGCCCAGTCGGGCGTCGTCCAGGAGGTGGACATCGAGACCGCGCCCCTCGACGCCGTGGACGGCGAGGTCCTCACCATCACCGTCCCTAAAGGATCGGGGCTCGCGGGCATCCGCATCTTCGAGCTGCGCCTGCCCGAGGGGTCCGCCATCGCGGGCGTGGTGCGGGTGGACCGCCTGTTCGTGCCCGCCAAGGCCGACCGCCTCCGCTCCGGCGACCAGCTCATCGTCGTCACCACCCCGAGGCTCCGCGAAGCCACCGAGCAGCGCCTCACCGCCCTCGCGCGGGCCGGGCGCCTCGCCCGCTGGCTCGGCGAGACCGGCCGCGACTGAACGCCGACGGGGCCGGGGCGTGAGCCCCGGCCCCGTCGATCAGGGTCCTATTCGGCTGCGGCCGAAGGGCCTTCGTTCACCCGCGAGCGGACGACCTCGGCGACGTGGGCGACCGCCTCGTCGGCGGGGACCCCGTTGCGCTGGGAGCCGTCGCGGTAGCGGAAGGAGACCGTGCCCGCGTTCTGGTCGTCGTCCCCCGCGATGATCATGAACGGGATCTTCTGGAGCTGCGCGTTGCGGACCTTCTTCTGCATCCGGTCGTCCGAGTGGTCGACCTCCGCGCGCAGGCCCTCGGCGCGCAGGCGCGACACGAACGCCTCCAGGTAGTCGGCGTTCTCGTCGCGCACGGGGATGCCCACGGCCTGGACCGGGGCCAGCCACGCCGGGAACGCGCCCGCGTAGTGCTCGGTGAGGACCCCGAAGAACCGCTCGATCGAGCCGAACAGCGCGCGGTGGATCATGACCGGCTGCTTGCGGGTGCCGTCGTCCGCCGAGTACTCCAGGTGGAAGCGCGCGGGCTGATTGAAGTCGAGCTGGATGGTCGACATCTGCCAGGTGCGGCCGATCGCGTCCTTCGCCTGGACGGAGATCTTCGGGCCGTAGAAGGCCGCCCCGCCCGGGTCCGGGACCAGGTCCAGGCCCGACTCCTCGGCGACCTGCCGCAGGACCGCGGTGGCCTCCTCCCACTGGGCGTCGTCCCCGATGAACTTGTCGGAGTCGCCCTTGGTCGACAGCTCCAGGTAGAAGTCGTTCAGGCCGTAGTCGCGCAGGAGCTGGAGCACGAACTCCAGGAGGCTCCGGATCTCGCCGGGCGCCTGCTCCTGGGTGCAGTAGATGTGCGCGTCGTCCTGGGTCAGGCCGCGCACGCGGGTGAGGCCCTGGACCACGCCGGACTTCTCGTACCGGTACACGGTCCCAAACTCCGACAGGCGCAGCGGCAGCTCCCGGTAGGAGCGCCCGCGCGAGCGGAAGATCAGGTTGTGCATCGGGCAGTTCATGGCCTTGAGGTAGTAGTTCGCGCCTTCGAGCTCGATCGGCGGGAACATGCCCTCGTCGTAGTGCGGCAGGTGCCCGGAGGTGTGGAACAGCTGCTCTTTGGTGATGTGCGGGGTGTTCACCAGCTCGTACCCGGCCTCGCGCTGGCGTTCGCGCAGGTAGGACTCCATCTCGTAGCGGATGATGCCGCCCTTGGGGTGGAACACCGGCAGGCCCGGGCCGATCTCGTCGGGGAACGAGAACAGGTCGAGCTGCTGGCCGAGCTTGCGGTGGTCGCGCTTCTCGGCCTCGGCGAGGCGCGCGAGGTAGTCCTTCTGCTCCTGGACGGTCGGCCACGCGGTGCCGTAGATGCGCTGGAGCTGCGGGTTCTTCTCCGAGCCCATCCAGTACGCGGCGGCCGAGCGCATGAGCTTGACCGCGCCGATGAGCTTGGTCGAGGGCAGGTGCGGGCCCCGGCACAGGTCGGACCAGACCTTCGCGCCGGTGCGGTCGCGGTTGTCGTAGGCGGTGAGCTCGCCGCCGCCGACCTCCATGACCTCGTCGGCGTCGGTGCCCTCGCCCTTGGTGTCGATGAGTTCGAGCTTGTAGGGCTCGCCCGCGAGTTCGGCGCGGGCCTCGTCGAGGGAGGCGTACTTGCGGCGGTGGAAGGTCTGCCCCTGCTTGATGATCTGGAGCATGCGCTTCTCGACGGCCTTGAGGTCGTCGGGGTTGAACGGCTCGGCGACGTCGAAGTCGTAGTAGAAGCCGTCGGTGATCGGCGGGCCGATGCCGAGCTTGGCCTCGTGGAGCTCCTGGACGGCCTGGGCCATGACGTGCGCGGCCGAGTGGCGCAGCACGTTGAGCCCGTCGGGGCTGTTCAGCGGGACCGGCTCGACCTTCGCGTCGGCCTCGGGCGCCCAGGACAGGTCGCGGAGCTGCCCTTCGGCGTCGCGGAGGACGACGATCGCGTTCGGCCCCGCGACGGGGAGGCCGGCCTCGGCCACCGCGTCGGCACCGGTCGTGCCGGCCGTCACCCACAGGGGTTCGACGACGACTGGACTCTGGTTCGGTGCTGCGGAAGCCACGGTTCTCCTCATGGAATGGGCCGGTCGAGCGGCCGGCGCTTGACGTTCGGGTCCATGGTAGTCGCCGTCCGGGGGCGCGTTCGAGCCCATTACCGGCGGGTGAGGCGTGTCCGGGGAAACTGCGGGATCGGGCTTGACCTTGGTCCCGGCACCGGGGTTTACCGTCGTTCCATGACCACCGCGACAGCACCGTTGACCGTGGGCCGGCTCGCCGAGGCGGCGGGCGTGACCACCGACGCCATCCGCCACTGGGAGCGCGAGGGCCTGTTCCCCGCGCCCGAGCGCAGCGCCGCCGGGTACCGGCGGTACGGGCCCGCAGAGCTGGACCGCGCCCGGTTCATTCGGGCGTGCCAGCGCGCGGGGCTGCGCCTGGCCGACATCGGCGACCTGCTCGCGGTGCGCGACACGGGCGCGTGCCCGTGCGAGCCCGCCGGGTCGCACCTGGAGCGGCGGATCGCGGAGGTGGCCGCGGAGATCGCGCGCCTGGAGTCGCTGCGCTCGCAGCTGACGGCGATGCTGGGCGCGGTGGAGGCGGGCACGTGCGACGGCCCGCTGCCCGACAACTGGTGTCCCCCGAGAGCGGTCGATGGAGGTGAATGCGAGTGATGACGAGCGACGAGTGCTGCAACTGCTGCAACGACGACGCGTGCCGGTGTGCGGGCGAGGACTGCTGCCACGGCTGCTGCGAGAAGTAGCGGCGACGCGAGCCGAGGCCGGACCCGTTCGGGTCCGGCCTCTGGCGCGTCTCGGAGCGTCTCGGAGCGTCTCCGCAAATCGGACATCCGCAGCGCCCCTCGAACAAGGGTGCCGCGGGGGTCCGACAGCCTATTTCGCGGTGAGGACGATCTTGCCGAAGTGGCCGCCCGCGTTCATGAGGCGGTGGGCTTCGGCGGCGTCGCCGAGGGGGAGGCGGGTGGTGACGACGGGTTTGATGTCGCCGGTGTCGAGGGCGGGCCAGACGCGTTCGAAGACCTCGGCGAGGATCTGGCGGCGCTGGTCCAGGGGGCGGGCGCGGAGGGTGGTGCCGGTGATGGTGGCGCGCTTGGCGAGGAGGCCGCCGAGGTGGATCTGGGCGGCGTTCCCTTGCTGGAGGCCGATGATGGCGAGGCGGCCGTCCTGGGCGAGGGCCTTGAGGTTGGGCTCGAAGTAGGCCGCGCCGATGACGTCGAGGATCGCGTCGGCGCCCCCGGCCTCTTGGGCGAGGGCCGCGAAGTCCTCGCTGCGGTAGTCCACGACGCGGTCGGCGCCGAGGGCTTCGAGCTGCTTGGTCCACTCGCCGCGGGCGGTGGTCCAGGTCTCGGCGTCGGCGAGTTTGCGGGCGAACTGGACGGCGAAGGTGCCGACGCCGCCCGCGCCGCCGTGGACGAGGACGCGGCGCTTGCCGGTCGCGTCCTCCCCGAGCAGGTAGCCGAGGTTGGAGTAGACGGTCGCGGCGGCCTCGGGCAGGCCCGCCGCGTCGACGAGGTCGACGTTCTCGGGCGTCGGGAGCACGAGCCCGGCGTCCACGGTGACGTACTGGGCGTAGCCGCCGCCGGGGAGCAGGGCGCAGACCTCGGCGCCGAGGAGGGTGGCGTTGTCGGCGCTGCCGACGTCAATGATGGTCCCGGAGACCTCCAGGCCGGGCCAGGCCGGGGCGCCCTGCGGGGGCGGGTAGTGGCCGGAGACCTGGAGGAGGTCGGCGCGGTTGACGCCGGCGGCGGCGACCTCGATGAGCACTTCGTCGGGGCCGGGCGCGGGTTCGGGCACCTGGGCGGCGGTGAGGCTCCCGCCGGACACGGTCATGGCAAGCATTCCCGCATAGTATGACTGCCGCTGGAACCCAAAGCGACATACCCGTCAGTAAGTCATATCAGGACCGCAGAAAACTTCGACTTTCCTTGTGCCCCAACGGTTTACGGGTTCTCGCTGGAGTGGCCGGGGAAGAGGTGCGCGGCGGGGTCGATCGCGACGGCGGCGTTGTTGACGGCCGTGGCGGCCTCGCCGAAGCCCGTGGCGATGAGCTTGACCTTCCCCGGATAGGCCGCGATGTCCCCTGCGGCGTAGACGCGCGGGAGGCTCGCGGCCATCGTGGAGTCCACACTGATCGTGCGGTGGTCGAGGTCCAGGCCCCACTCCCCCAGCGGACCGAGGTCGGCGGTGAAGCCGAGCGCGGCGACGACGGCGCCGGCGGGGAGCTCGCGCGGGCCCTCGTCCTTGACGTCGATCGCGACCCCCTCCACATGGGTCGTGCCGTGGATGGCGGTGACCTGGGCGTTCACGATGATCGGGACGCCGAGGCCGCGCACGCGGTCGATCGTGGCGGCGTGGGCGCGGAAGCGCTCGCGGCGGTGGACGATCACCGTGGAGCGGGCGACGCCGTGGAGGGCCAGCGCCCAGTCGAACGCGGAGTCGCCGCCGCCGACGATGACGACGTCCTGTCCGGCGTGGGCGGCGAGTTCGGGAACGAAGTAGACGATGCCGGCGCCGTGGTAGCCGTCGGCGGCCGGGAGCGGGCGGGGCGCGAAGCTGCCGAGGCCGCCGGTGATGAGCAGGGCCTTCGCTTCGACGCGGAGGTCGCCGGTGAGGTCGAGGACGGGCAGGCCGTCCACGTGGTGGAGCTTCTGGGCCTGGTGGCCGAGGTGGTAGACCGGCTCGAAGGGGGCGGCTTGGCGCAGGAGGTTGTCGACGAGGTCGCGGCCCTTGATCTCGGGGAAGCCGCCGACGTCGTAGATCTGCTTCTCGGGGTACATGGCGGTGATCTGGCCGCCCGCTTCGGGAAGGGTGTCGATGACGGCGGTGCGCAGGCCGCGGAAGCCCGCGTAGTAGGCGGCGAAGAGGCCGGTCGGTCCGGCCCCGATGATCGCGAGGTCCACTGTGGTGAGGGGCATTGGCGGTCACGGCTCCCTGGGATCGCGCCGCTCGGGGCGGCGGTTCCACCGATCCTAGCGGCGGAAGGGGCCCGGCGGGGCCGCACGAATGCGGTGCTGCGCGGCCCCGGTCGGGATCAGAGGCCGCGGAAGGGCCCGGTGACCTCGTAGGTGAGGCCGCCGCTGGAGGAGCCGCTGGTGCCGCGCTGCGACGAGAAGTAGAGGCGGTCCCCGGCCGGGTTGAACGCGGGTCCGGTGATCTCGGAGGCGCTCTGGCCGGTGACGCGCAGGAACGGCGCGACGACGTCGTCGGGGGTGATGATGCAGATCTCCATGTTGCCGCCGTCCTCGGCGACGAACAGGTCGCCGGAGCCGGAGGCGCCGGTGATGTTGTCGACGCCGGTGAGGGGCGCGCCGGAGACGTTGTCGTCGTAGACCGTTGCGAGGGTGTTGGCGTCGGCGTCGTAGGCCCAGACCTTGTTGTCGCCCTTGGTGGTGAAGAAGCAGATGCCGTCGGTGTAGTAGCAGCCCTCGCCGCCGTTGAAGCGCTTGGTGTTGGCGACCTGGTTGCGGGTGGCGGTCGGGGAGCCGTCGGGGTCGGGGACGGTGGCCCACGCGAGCGCGGAGCCGGTCTGGGTGAGGACCTGGAGGGCGCCGGTGGCGAGGTTCCCCCAGGCGGCGGGGCGGAAGCGGTAGAAGGCGCCGTCGGCGACGTCCTCGGTCAGGTAGACCACGCCGTGGTCGGGGTCGGCGGCGGCGGCCTCGTGCTTGAAGCGGCCCATGGCGTCGCGGCGCACGGCGGCGTCGTCGCCGAACGGGTCGGTCTCGTAGACGTAGCCGCGGTCGACCTCCTCGCAGGAGAGCCAGGTGTTCCAGGGGGTGGCCCCGCCCGCGCAGTTGGTGCGGGTGCCGCTGAGGGTGCGGTAGGCGTCCACGACGTTCCCGGCGGCGTCGAAGCGGAGCGCGCCGACCCCGCCGCCGGAGGAGACCTCGGAGTTGGAGACGTAGATCCAGCCGTTCCCGTCGGCGAAGCACGCGCCGCCGTCGGGGGCGGCGTGCCAGGTGTAGGAGGTGCCGGTGACGATCTGCGAGGAGCGGGCGACGATCCGGGAGGCGAAGCCCGCGGGGAGCTGGATGCCGCGGGCGTCGGCGGCCTGGAGGGCGCCGTAGGGGCTGGCGCCGGGGACGGCGGGGTACGCGAAGGAGGGGCGGGTCATGGTGAAGCCGAGGGCGACCGAGCCGGCGCCGGCGACCGCGGCGCGCATGACGTTCCGTCGTTGCATGGTTGGCAGTCCTTTGGGGGAGGATGGGGCGCAGCGGAACCGCTGCCGCAGGCCAGCGTAGGGACTTTGCGGCTTTTGCGAGTTGACCTCGGAGGGCGATCCGGTGACGTGCGGCCGTCCATCCCCTGAACGGGCGGGGGCCCGCCGGGCACGAACTAGACTCGGGGCCGTGAAGACAGCGCTGATCACCGGCATCACCGGGCAGGACGGCTCGTACCTGGCCGAACTGCTGCTCGCGAAGGGCTACACGGTGCACGGCGTGGTGCGGCACGCGTCCTCCCTCATCGCCAACACCTCGCGCCTGGAGGCGGTGTACCAGGACCCGCACGAGTCGGGGCGGCGCCTGTTCCTCCACAAGGGCGACGTCACGGACGCGGGGCTGCTGGTCAACCTCATCAGGGACATCGAGCCCGACGAGATCTACAACCTCGCCGCGCAGTCCCATGTGCGCGTGAGCTTCGACCTGCCCGACTACACGGCGAACGTGACCGCGCTGGGGGCGATCCGGCTCCTGGAGGCCGTGCGCGCCAGCCGGATCGACGCGCGGGTGTACCAGGCGTCCACTTCGGAGATGTTCGGGACGACGGCGCCGCCGCAGGACGAGACCGCGCCGTTCCACCCGCGGAGCCCGTACGGGGTCGCGAAGCTGTTCGCGCACTGGGCGACGGTGAACTACCGGGAGTCGTACGGGATGTTCGCGGTCAACGGCATCGCGTTCAACCACGAGAGCCCGCGGCGCGGCGAGACGTTCGTGACCCGCAAGATCACGCGCGCGGTCGCGCGGATCGCCGCGGGAATGGAGAAGAAGGTCTACCTGGGGAACCTCGACGCGGTCCGCGACTGGGGCTACGCGCCCGAGTACGCCGAGGCCATGTGGCGGATGCTCCAGCACACCGAGCCGGTCGACTACGTGATCGCGACCGGGCGGGCCGCGACGGTGCGCGAGTTCGCCGAGGCCGCGTTCGCGCACGCCGGGCTCGACTGGCGCGACCACATCGAGCACGACGACCGCTACGAGCGGCCCGCGGAGGTCCCCAAGCTCGTCGGCGACCCCGCGAAGATCGCCCGCGAGATCGGCTGGGAGGCCCGCGTCCACTGGGACGAGCTGGCCCGGATCATGGTCGACGCCGACCGCAAGGCCCTGCGCGACGGCGCCTGACGCGGTTACCATCGCGGGCATGACTCATCTCAGCGACACGGTGAAGCTCAACGACGGCACGGACATGCCGCGACTCGGCTACGGGACCTACAAGGTCGGCGACGACGAGGCGCAGGAGGCCGTCGAGGCGGCCCTGGCGACCGGGTACCGGCTCGTCGACACCGCCGAGATGTACGGCAACGAGGTGGGCGTGGGCCGGGCGCTCAGCGGCTCCGGCGTCCCGCGCTCGGAGGTGTTCCTGACCACGAAGGTCTGGAACGACCACCACGGCGCGAAGGCCGCCCGCGAGGCGCTCGAAGCCTCCCTGGAGCGCCTGGGCACCGACTACCTCGACCTGTACCTGATCCACTGGCCCTCCCCCAAGCAGGGCCTGTACGTCGAGACCTACGAGGCGCTGCTCCAGGCGAAGGCCGACGGGCTGATCCGCTCGGCGGGCGTCTCGAACTTCAACCCCGAGCACCTGGAGCGGGTCCACGAGGGCACCGGCGTGTGGCCCACGGTCAACCAGGTCGAGCTGCACCCGTACTTCAACCAGCCCGAGCTGCGGGCCTGGCAGGCCGAGCGCGGCATCCGCACCGAGTCGTGGGGCCCGCTGGGCCAGCGCACCGGCTCGGTCCTGGCCGAGCCCGCGGTGACCGCGGCGGCCGAGGCGCACGGGAAGAGCCCGGGGCAGGTCGTGATCCGGTGGCACCTCCAGAACGGGTGCATCGTGATCCCCAAGTCCTCCAAGGCGAGCCGCATCGCCGAGAACTTCGACGTGTTCGACTTCGAGCTGAGCGCGCAGGAGGTGGCCGCGATCAGCGCCCTGGAGACCGGGAAGCGGCAGGGCATCGACCCGGCTAGCGGCGAGCGGTAGGACGAGGTTCGAGGGCGGCCGGAGGTCCGGCCGCCCTTTGCCGTTGTTCGGCTATTCGATGCCTTCGGCGAGGCGCTTGAGTTCGGCGACGTGCCCGGCGAAGGCGGCGCGGCCGGTGTCGGTGAGCGCGGCCCAGGTGCGGGTGCGGCCTTCGAGGGGCGACTTGCGGACCGTCAGGTACCCGGCGTCCTCAAGGGCCTTGAGCTGCTTGCTGAGGACGGAGTCGCTGACGCCCAGGCCCTCGCGGATCGCGGCGAACTCGACCTCGGTCATGCGCGAGAGCATCGAGCAGATCCGCAGGCGGTTGGGCGCGTGGACGACCTCGTCGAAGCGGGGGGCAGTCATGCGGCCTCGCGGAGGTCGGCGCGCAGGAGCCGGTCGAAGTGGCGGCCCCACACGGTGGTGAGGACCGCGAGGACGATCCCGGCGGCGACCGAGGGCCACCACAGCTCGAAGCCGAGGCCGAACACGGCGCCGACGGCGGCGATCGCGATGCCGATGAACACCGCGTTCATCGCGCTGCGGCGCGAGCGGGGGCCGCCGGAGTAGCCGTCGACCCACACGCCGGTGATGCGGCGGTAGGCGGTGGCGAGGAGGTACGCGCCGATCGCGAAGGCGCCCACCGCGCCCCACACGATCGCGAGGCGGGCGCCGCTGCCCGCGACGGCGGCCAGGCCGCCGATGAGGACGCCGAGGATCGGGTGGTACCACCAGGGGGTGTAGAGGCGGTCGGCGATGTCGGAGCGGGTGCGGTCGACGTCGGCGAGGGCGGCTCGGGCCTCTTCGGGGTTCATGCGACTTTCCATGACGGAAACTCTAGCGGACGACTTTCCATCGCGTCAAGTCGGGGTTTTCCGTCGCGGAAAGTGCGGTGGGCAAACGGTCGCACGGTGAGTAGCTTTGCGCGCATGAGCGAACTGAGCACGGCAATCACCCTGACCGGCGGCGCGAGCATCCCGCGGTTCGGTTACGGCACCTTCAGGATCGAGGACGGCGACACCCAGGCGGCCGTCGAGACCGCCCTGGAGACCGGCTACCGGCTCCTCGACACCGCCGTCGGCTACGGCAACGAGGTCGGCGTGGGCCGCGCCCTCGCCGCGTCCGGCCTCAAGCGCGAGGAGGTGTTCCTGACCAGCAAGGTCTGGGACCACGGCTACGACGACGTCCGCCGCAACCTGGACGAGTCCCTGGAGCGGCTCGGCACCGACCACCTCGACCTGTACCTGCTGCACTGGCCGCGCCCGAGCGTCGACAAGTACGTCGAGTCCTGGCAGGCGCTCCTCGACGCCCGCGCCGAGGGCCTCATCCGCGCCGCCGGCGTCTCGAACTTCACGATCGAGCACCTCGACCGCATCGAGACCGAGACCGGCGCCGCCGCCGAGATCAACCAGGTCGAGCTCCACCCGTACTTCGCCCAGCCCGAACTGCGCGCCTACCACGCCGAGCACCTCATCGCGACCGAGTCCTGGGGCCCCCTCGCCCTCCGCGGCGGCGCCCTCTTCGACGAACCCGCCCTCAAGGCCGTCGCCGACGCCCACGGCCGCACCCCCGCCCAGGTCGCCCTCCGCTGGAACCTCCAGCGCGGCAACGTCGTCATCCCCAAATCCGTCACCCCCGCCCGCATCCGCGAGAACTGGCAGGTCCTCGACTTCACCCTCACCGACGCCGACCTCGCCGCCATCGACGCCCTCGACACGGGAACCCGCCAAGGCGGCGACCCCGCAGTCGTCGGCAACTAACCACGCGAAAGGCCCCGCGCGATCCGCGCGGGGCCCTTTCACGTTCCGGTCCTAGAACACGAGTTCGCGCTCCGTCGCGGCGGGCGTGTCCACGAACGCGTAGCCGTCGCCGCCGTCGAGGTTCTCCAGGTCGCCAACCGGCGTGAACACCAGCGTCGCGCCCGCGGCGTCCTCAGGGACGGCGAAGACCGCGGTGTACCGGAGGTTCCCGCCGGTGTCCGGCAGCTCCTCGCTGCTCCAGGCCAGCGCGGCGACCGGGTCGCCGCCCGCTTGGACCGTGAGCGCAGACTCGTCGAGGTTCCAGCGCAGCGCCGCGTCCTCGTAGCTGCACCAGTTGAACCTGACGTCGAGGAACACCGTCCCGGGCTCGGCCCAGCCCTCTTCGGGCCGCCACGCCGAGCGGTCGCTCTCCACGAAGCTGCTGCCGCAGGTCAGGTACCAGGCGTCTGACCCGTTGGCGACGCCGACCTCCTCGTACCCGAACTCGTCGCCCATGACCGGGCCGAGCGTGCGGCCGTCGTAGTAGGCGGCGACGGGCTCGACCCGCTCGCCGCTGCGCAGGTTCAGGCCCTGGGCGCGGCCGTCCTCCTCGACCCACAGGACCGCGTCCTCGCCCTTGGGGACCGAGACGGCGAGGTGGCCGCCGGGGGCGGGGACGGCGTCGAGCTCGATCCGCTCCTCCCCCGCCTCGATCCACGCGGCCAGGCCGACGGCCTCGGATTCGAGCACCGCGGGGTCGTCGGGGTCGATCTGCGACTCGGCGACCAGCTCCGGCGAGAGCGCGAACTGGTTGACGAGCCATTCCACGTCGCCCGCGGCCTCGGGCAGGTCGCCGAGCCCCTCGGCGGCGGCCAGCGCCTCGGGGATCTCGGCGCCCGCGCTGTGGCACAGCAGCGAGAGCGAGAAGTGCGGGCCGACGATCGCCGCGTCCTGGTCGAAGAACCACAGGTCGTCGCCGTTGGTGCAGCGCGCGGAGGCGCCTTCGCCCGTGACGAGCTCGTACGCCTCGGTCTTCTCGCCGAGGAGGGAGCAGCCCGAGGCGGCCAGTGTGAGGAGGGTGAGGGGGATGAGGGGTTTGATGAACTTGTCTTGTGTCGTTTGCACACGGTGAAGATAATCGAGCACCGTGCGTCATGACTCAGTAGACGGTCAGGGTCCGCGGCCGGACGGAGCCGAGCGTCAGAACAGGGCTTCCCATTCGGTGGTCGCGGGGTCGTCGCGGAATTCCCATTCGCGGCCCTGTTCGTCGACGACCCGGCCGTAGGGGGCGAAGGCGATCGTGAACTCGGCGTCGTAGTCGGGGACCTCGAAGACCGCGTAGACCTCGACGCCCATGCCGTCCAGGCCGGCCTCGCGCCAGGCGACCGGTTCGGCGGCCTCGCCGCTGGCGAGGACGATGGAGCGCTGGTCGAGACTCCAGGTGAACTCGTCGAAGTCGCGGCACCAGGTGGTGCCGACGGTGAGGAACACCGTCCCGTCCTCGGCCCAGCCCAGCTCCTCGTCCCAGGGGTTGCGCCAGGCGCTGCCGCCGTCGTACTCGCAGGCGAGCCACGTGTAGTCGGCGCCGCGGTCGAAGTAGACCTCTTCGTACCGGTAGCCGCTGAACAGGTCGGTGGTGGAGGAGACACCGTTGTAGAAGGCGAACACGGGGTCGACGCGCTCTCCGGTGCGCATGTCGACCCCTTGGGCGCGGCCGGTGTCCTCGACCCAGAGGACGGCCTGCTCGTCGGCGGGGGCGGTGAGGACGACCCAGTCGCCGGGGTCGGGGGCCTCGCGCAGTTCGAACTCGTAGTCGCCGATGGTGACCCAGGCGCGGGTCGGCGCGTAGCCGTACTGGGCTTCCATGGGGGTCGTCGACACCTGGTTGACGACGAACTCGCTGCCGTCCTCGGCTTTCGGGAGGTCGGCGAGGGCGCTGGAGCGGGCCGCGACCTGGGCGGGCAGTTCCTCGCCCACGAAGCGGCAGGCGACGTCGACGGTGAAGTGGGGGCCGAGGATGTGGCGGGCCTCGTCGGTCCAGTAATCGTCGCCCTTCTCGCACCAGGCGCCTGAGTCGGCGCCGAAGAAGAACTCGTGCGGCGCGGTCCGTTCGAGGACGTCAGGAATCGGGACATAACCGCACGCGCTGCTTGTGAGCAGGAGTATCGCCAGAGGGGCGAATATGAGTTTGTGTGTTTTCAGGGGCACCAGGAGACCGTAGGGAATCACCGAGAGTGACAGCACAAGAGACTGTCGCCGATGGCGGTCAGCCGATGCCGTGGCGGACCGCCCATAGGGCGGCTTGGGTTCGGTCGGCGGCTCCTATGCGGCGGAGGAGGTTGGTGACGTGGGTTTTGACGGTCTTCTCGGAGACGCCGAGGGCGCGGGCGATCTGGCGGTTGGTCTGGCCCTTGGCGATGAGGCCGAGGACCTGCGACTCGCGGGGGGTGAGGTTGGGGGCGGCGGGGCCGGTGGCGCCGTTCATCAGGCCGCGCATGGCGACCGGGGCGAGGAGGAGCTGGCCGGAGTGGACGGTGCGGATGGCGCTGGCGAGGGCGTCGGGGTCGATGTCCTTGTAGACGAAGCCCGCGGCTCCGGCGGTGATGGCGGCGGGGACGCGTTCGGCGTCGGTGGCCGAGGTGAGGACGAGGACGCGGGCGCGGGCGTCGCCGAGGCGGTCGAGGACGCCCTGGCCGTCGAGGCCGGGCATCTTGAGGTCGAGGAGGACCACGTCGGGGTCGAGGGCGGCGATGGCAGCGAGGGCCTCCTCGCCGTCGCCCGCTTCGCCGACGACGGCGAGGTCGGGTTCGAGTTCGAGGTAGCCGCGCAGGCCGCGGCGGACGACGGGGTGGTCGTCGACGAGGAGGAGGCGGATCGGGTCAGTCACGGCCGTCCCTTTCGGTGTCGAGGATGAGCGTGACGACGGTGCCCTCGCCGGGGGCGGTGGCGAGGCGCAGGTCGCCGCCGAGGGCCTTGGCGCGCTCGCGCATCGACAGGAGGCCGAGGCCGCGGGTGGCGGCCTCGTCGGCGTCGAAGCCCAGGCCGTCGTCGGCGACGGTGATGCGCTCGGTCTCGATCGTGAGGGTCACGTTGCGGGCCTTGGCATGCCGGAACGCGTTGCCGAGGGCCTCCTGGACGAGCCGGAGCACCTCCACTTCGCCGTCGCGGGAGAGGTCCACCGGGGAGCGGACCGCGAAGTGGACGCTGGTGTCGTGGAGGCGGTCGAGGAGCGTCGTGTGGCGCCGGAGGGTCTCGACCAGGCCGTGGGCGTCGAGGTCGGCGGGGCGCAGTTCGACGATGACGCCGCGCAGTTCGGCGACGGCCTCGGCGGCGAGCTGCTCCACCTCGTCGAGGCGCGCGCGGGCGGCGGCGGGGTCCTCGGGGAGGAGTTTCCCTGCGGCGCGGGCGGAGAGGCGCAGGGAGAACAGGCGCTGCATGACGGCGTCGTGGAGTTCGCGGGCGAGGCGGTTGCGCTCTTCGACCACGGTGAGTTCGCGACTGCGCTCGTACAGGCGGGCGTTGGTGATCGCGATGGCCGCGTGGGAGGCGAGGAGTTCGATGAGGTCGGTGTCGGCCGCGGTGAACCCGGGCCGCCCGAGGTCGTTGGTGAGGACCACGATGCCGAGGATCTGCTCCCCGTCGCGGATGGGGACGCCCAGCAGCGCGCTCATCGCCGGGTGGGCCTTGGGCCACCAGCGGAAGCGCGGGTCGCGGCGCAGGTCGTCCAGGCGGATCGGCTCGGTCTCGGTGAGGATCGCCGCGAGCATCCCGTGCTGGCGCGGCAGCGGGCCGATCTCCAGGCGCTGCTCCTCGCCGATGCCGTCGGTGATGAACTCGGCGAACCCGCCGTCGTCGTCGGGGATGCCGATCGCGGCGTAGTCGGCGCCCACGAGGCGCCGGGCCGAGGAGACGATCACTTCGAGGACCTGGTGGACGGACAGGTGCCTGGTGATCGCGCCGACGGCCGCCGACACCTCGTGCAGCAGGGCGGCGGGATCAGAGTGGGAGGCGGTCACGGCACGAATCTAGCCCAGGATCGGGCCGCCGCGGCTCGGTCGCTGGTCTTAGGACCTGCGGACCGGGACCGACCGCGACCTCGGGCCGATGTGCGCCGCCCGGGGCGGCAATAGCGTCGGCGGCATGACTCACGAAACCCGAACCGCCGTCGTCACCGGGGCGTCCGCCGGGCTCGGCCTGGCCCTCGCCGAGCGGCTCGCCGCCGACGGCTGGCGCCTGATCCTCACCGCCCGCGGCGAGGCCCGCCTCAAAGAGGCCGCCGACCGCCTCGGCGCCGAGTACCTCACGGGCGACCTGGCGTACGACCCTGAGCACCGCGTGCGCCTGATCGCCTTGGCGGACGGGCGGATCGACCTGCTCGTCAACAACGCGTCCACGCTCGGCGAGGTGCCGCTGCCGACGCTCGCCGACGCCGACTTGGCGCGGCTCCCCGAGGTGTTCGAGCTGAACATGCGGGCCCCGCTCCACCTGGTGCAGCTCGCGCTCCCGTCGCTGCGCGAGCGCGGCGGCGCCGTCGTGAACATTTCGAGCGACGCCGCGACCGGCCCGTACGCGACCTGGGGCGTCTACGGGGCGTCGAAGGCCGCCCTGGACCAGTTGTCGAACGTGCTCGCCGCCGAGGAGCCCGCCGTGCGCGTGTGGGCCGTCGACCCCGGCGAGATGCGCACGCAGATGCTCGCCGACGCCGTGGGCGAGGCCGACGCGGCCGAGGCCGGGGACCCCGCCGACGCGGCGGCCGCGATCGCGCGGCTCGTGGAGGCGCGGCCCGACAGCGGCCGCTACGAGGCCAAGGCGTTCCGAGACCGCAGCAAGGAAGGGGCCGGGGAATGAGCACCACGTTGACCGAGCCGTTCGCATTCGCGCTCGACGCCGCCCTGGAGGCGCGCCGGCCCGCCGAGGTCCGCGGCACCGGCCGCTCCGACGTGCGGATGCTGGTGACCGACAAGGCCACCGGCGCGATCACCCACCGCCACTTCGAGGACCTCCCGGCGCTCGTGCGCCCCGGGGACCTCCTGGTCGTCAACAACTCCGGGACGCTCCCGGCCGCGGTCGTCACCCGCCAGGGCCTGCGCGTCCACTTCTCCTCGGTGCGGCCCGACGGGTCGTGGCTCGTGGAGCTGCGCGACCGCGACAAGCCGTACCTCGGGGACGTCCTGGGCCGGATCGTCGACCTCCCCGGCGGCTACCAGCTGTACCTGGAGCGGCGCTTCGGCAAGCGGCTGTGGGTGGTCCGCCCGCCGTTCGGGTCCGTCCCGGACTACCTCGCGCGGTACGGCAGGCCGATCCGCTACTCGTACGTCGAGGAGCAGTGGCCCGTCAGCGCCTACCAGACCGCGTTCGCGACCGTGCCCGGATCGGCCGAGATGCCGAGCGCCGCAAGGCCGTTCACGCCGGAGATCGTCACGCGCCTGGTGTCGGCCGGGGTCGGGATCGCGCCGATCACGCTCCACACGGGGGTCGCGTCGCTGGAGAGCGACGAGGACCCGTACCCGGAGTGGTTCGAGGTCGGGGAGTACACGGCGCGGGCCGTGAACGGCGCGAAGGCAGCGGGCGGGCGCGTCATCGCCGTGGGGACGACGGTGGTGCGGGCCCTGGAGAGCGCCGTGGAGGACGGCCGCGTCGTCGGCACCTCGGGCCACACCGAGCGGATCGTCTCGACCGCCGACCCGGTCGCCGTCGTGGACGGACTGCTCACGGGCTTCCACGAGCCGCGCTCCACGCACCTGTCGATGCTGGAGGCGATCTGCCCGACCGGGCTGCTGCGCGACTCGTACGCGGCCGCGATCGAGGGGAAGTACCTGTGGCACGAGTTCGGCGACGTCCACCTCATCGCCTGAACGGGGCCCGGACCTGCGCGTTACCATCGGTTCGGCGGCCGCACGGGCCGCCGAACCGAACGCGAGAGGGCCGGGATGTTCAACAGGGGGCACGGTCCCGAGGGACGCAACGGGAAGCGCCGCTTCGCGATCCCCGACACGCCCCTGGTCTCGGCGGTGACCGCGGCCGTGACGCTCGCGCTCGCCGTGGTCCTGTTCCTCACCGCGATGCCGGGCGAGGAGCGGGTCCTGTACTACGAGGGCGAGCGGGTCAGCCCGTCCGCGCTGTGCGAGACGACCGGTCCCGACGGGACCGCCGTCATGGGCGCCTGCGCCGAACTCGGCGAGTGGGAGACCCGCGAGACCGGTTGGGGCGTCGTCAGACTCGTGATCGCGGGGGTTCTCGCCGCGGGCGCGGCCGTCGTGATCGCGGGCATTCCCAAGCAGGTCGCCGAGCGCCGCCGCGAGGAGCTGGCGGCCCTGGAGCGGCTCACCGACGAGGACTTCCCCCGCAGGTAGCCGCCCCGGGCGGACCGCAGTTAATCGACGTAGATGTCCGGCTGGAAGTCGGTCGTGCCGGGCACGACCGAGTAGCCGTCGAGATCGGTGACGCCGATCGAGGCCAGCAGGTCCTCGACCATGACGGCGTTCCGCGTGTAGGACGCGTCGCGCGAGAGGATCGCCAGCGCCGCGTCGGCGACGATCTCGGGCTTGCGGGACCGGTCGAGCATCGGCTGCCCGCCGAGGGCGAACTCGACGGCCGCGGTGGCGATGGTCGTCTTGGGCCACAGGCAGTTCGCGGCGATCCCCGGCTCGGTCTCGGCCGCGCCGAGGGTCATGATCGTCATGCCGTACTTGGTGGCCGTGTAGGGGCCGCCGGAGAACCAGCGCGGGTCGGTGTTCAGCGGCGGGCTGACGGTCAGCAGGTGCGCGTGGTCGGATTCGCGCAGGTGCGGGAGGGCGGCGCTGACGGTCGCGAAGGTGCCGCGGAGGTTGACGCCCGCGATGAGGTCGAACTTCTTGAGGGAGAGCTCGCCGATGCCCGTGAGGTCGAGCGCGGAGGCGTTGTTGACGCAGGCGTCGAGCCCCCCGAACTCGGCGGCGGCCCGGTCCACGGCCTCGGCCACGGACTCGGCATCGCGCAGGTCGCCGACGATCGGGAGGGCCTGGCCGCCCGCCTCCTCGACGGCCTTGGCGGTCTCGTAGAGGGTGCCGGGGAGTTTCGGGTGCGGCTCGCCGGTCTTGGCGAACAGCGCGACCTTCGCTCCGGCGGCGCCGAGCGCGACGGCGATGGCGGCGCCGATGCCGCGGCTGGCGCCGGTGACGAACGCCGCGCGCCCCTTGAGGGGGTGGTCCTTGACCAGGGCGGCCCTGACGTCTAGCTCCATTGCTATGCCTCCATAGGTTCGACTCCCCCGAATATTACTGGAAAGTAACTTCAGGGGGAAGCAAGGCCGCCGTGACACGCCGCCGACCGCCCCGGCGGTTTCCTGAACGTCTGCTGTGAGCGGGTGCGGAAGTCCCCTGGAAACGGTCGCGAACCCTGTCAGCGCAGGAAACGGTGAAATAGGCTGGGCAACCACAAAGGGTCTTGCACGAGTACTGAGGAGCGGTGGATGACTTCGACCAGCGGGCCAGCCGGCGCCGTACCGCCTGCGGTGCCGCTCCGGGGCGACGGGTCCCCGGCGCGTCTCCTGGTCGTCGACGACGAGGAGAGCCTGGCCGACCTGCTGGTCGAAGCCCTCTCGTTCCAGGGGTACACCGTGAGCGCGGCGCGCAGCGGCACCGAGGCGCTGACCTCGGTCGAGTCCGTGCGGCCCGACCTGGTGATCCTCGACGTGAACATGCCGGGCCTCGACGGCTTCGGCGTGGCCGACCGCCTGCGCGCCTCCGGCGACGCGACCCCGATCATCTTCCTCACCGCCCGCACCGCCCCCGACGACCTCCGCGACGGCTTCGGCTCCGGCGGCGACGACTACCTCATGAAGCCGTTCCGGCTGGAGGAGCTGTCGCTGCGCGTCTCGGCCGTGCTGCGCCGCACCCTGGGCCGCGAGACCGCGTCGAGCCAGCCCGCCGACACCGTCTCGGTCGCGGACCTGAGCCTCGACCTCGCCGCGCACCAGGTGACCCGCGACGGCAAGACGATCGACCTGTCCCCCACCGAGTTCCGCCTCCTGCGGTACCTCGCGGCGAACGCCGGGCGCGTGGTGTCCAAGTCGGAGCTGCTCAAGCAGGTGTGGGGCTACGACTTCGAGACCGAGTCGAGCCTCGCCGAGACGTACGTGTTCTACCTGCGCCGCAAGCTCGACAAGCTCGGCCCGCGCCTCATCCACACGGTCCGCGGCGTCGGCTACATGCTCCGCCCGCCCCAGGAGTAGCCCGTGGCCATCAGAACGAAGATCGCCGCAGCGATGGCGATCCTGCTCATCGTGGCCGTCGCCATCATCGGCTTCGTGACCGTGCAGACGCTGTCGACCAAGCTCACCAACCAGGTCGACCAGAAGCTGCACGGGGTCGTCGAGCAGGGCGGCATCCGCACCAACCCGGGGTTCGGGGCCGACGGCGAGACGCCCTACAACGAGTTCGCGGTCCTGATCTTCGACGGCTCCGGCGACCTGATCATCAGCAGCCAGGCCGGGTTCAAAGACGCCCCCTACGCGCTCCCCGACATCGACTCGCCGCCGTCCGACAGCTCCTACTTCACCGTGGACAGCACCGACGGCGACACCGTCTACCGCGCCGTGAGCCTGGTCGACGTCGACGCCTCGGTCAACGGCGTGCCCGGCACTTACACGATCGTGGTCGCCACCTCGATGAACGACGTGGAGGCCTCGATCTCGACGCTGACGCGCACGGTCGTCATCACCGCCCTGCTCGTCGCGGCCCTCGGCATCCTCGCCGCCTGGATCATCACCCGCCGCGGGCTGCGCGTGGTCGACCACATGGTGGCCGACGCCGAGACCGTCGCGACCGGGAACCTGGGGCACCGGATCACCGTCGCGGACCCCCGCACGGAAATGGGCCGACTGTCGTTGGCGCTCAACCGGATGGTGTCGAGGCTGACCGATGCGATCACGCAGCGGGACCGGCAGCACGAGCGGTTGCGGCAGTTCGTGGCCGACGCCGGGCACGAGCTGCGGACGCCGCTGACCGCGATCGGCGGGTACGTGCAGCTCTACCAGAACGGCGCGGCCGCGCAGGGCGAGAAGCTCGACCGGGCGATGGACCGGATCGGGTCCGAGAACGCGAGGCTCGCGAAGCTCGTGGACGACCTCATGGTGCTCTCGCGCCTGGACGAGGAGGTGGGCGGCGACCGGGAGCTGGTCGAGCTGGCGCAGCTCGCGCAGGACGCCGTGGACGACGCCGAGGTGGCCGACGCGACGCACCCCGTGGGGCTGATCGCGGCCGAGCCGGTCACGGTGGTGGCCAACGAGGGGCAGCTGCGGCAGGTGCTCGTGAACCTGCTGACCAACGCCAGGGTCCACACCCCGGCCGGGACCGCGATCGACGTGTCGGTCAAGGCCGAGGACGGCTGGGCGGTCGTGCGGATCGCCGACCACGGGCCCGGCATCCCCGCCGAGCACCGCCAGAAGGTCTTCGACCGGTTCTACCGGGCCGACCCGTCGCGCTCGCGCGCCACCGGCGGCTCGGGGCTGGGTCTGTCCATCGTGTCCTCGATCGTGGCCGCGCACGGCGGCCTCATCAAGCTCGACAGCGAAGAGGGCCGAGGCACCGCGATCGAGGTCAGGCTGCCGGTCGCAAGGCTCGAATAATCGCGAGGGACCGTCGTGCGCGACTGCTACGCTCACACCTCGTGACCCGACTCCTCCCCCGCTGGTTCGTCGAACACATCGACCCCGTGCCCGACCAGGACGAACTCCCGGTCTCGACGCTCGAACTGTTCTTCGACCTCATCTTCGTCTTCACCGTCGCGCAGTTCACGGCGATCATCGCCCACGACCCCCTCACCGGGCTGCTCCAGACCGTGCTCATGTTCGGGTTCCTGTGGTGGATGTACGCCGGGTACTCGTGGCTCACCAACGTCATCCCGCCCGTGCGGCCCGCCCGGCGCGTCCTCCTGCTGTGCGCCATGGCCGGATGGCTCGTGGTGGCCCTGACGATCCCCGCCGCGTTCGAGGGCGGCAGCGTGTGGATCGCCGTGGGGATGCTCGTCGTCGTGGTCGTCCACGGCCTCATGTACCTCCAGGCCGCCCGCGCGTTCGGCCCGGTGTTCCTCGCCAACCTCGTCGCGGTCGCCGCCGTGTTCGCGGCCGAGCTCGGACCCGAAGGGGCGTGGCGCTACTCGTTCTGGGCGCTCGCGGCCGTCATCGTGTGGTCCGTCCCGGTCTGGCACGGCCAGCGCGGGTTGAAGCTCCACCCCGCGCACATCACCGAACGGCACGGCCTGGTCGTGCTCGTGGCCCTCGGGGAGTCGGTGGTCGCGATCGGGATCGGCGCGCGCGGGCTGCCGGTGGACGCGGACCTGCTGGTCGCGGCGGTGCTGGGGCTCGCGATCGGGGCGTGCATGTGGTGGTCGCTGTTCGTGCGGGACCTGCCCGCGACCGAGCACGCGCTCAAGGCCACGAAGGACCAGGTGAAGCGGGTGCGGAAGGTCCTCGCGGGCCTGTCGTACTCGTTCGTGCCCGTGCTCGTCGGCATCCTCGTGTTCGCCGCGGGCCTGAAGCACTCCGTGGGGCACGCGTTGTCGCCCTTGGACCTCGAATCGACGCTGCTGCTGTCGGGCGGGGTCGCGGCGTTCCTGCTCGGCACGGCCGGACTGCGGTGGTCGATGCGGCTGCCGAGGCCGTGGGAGCGGGTGGCGCTCGCCGCGGCCGTGCTCGCGGTCGCGCCGGTGGGCCTGGCAAACACCGCGCTCCAGCTCGCGGCGGTCGTGGCGGTCCTGGTCGGCGCGCTCGCGCTGGAGGGCCGGTCTAGCGCGGCGCCGAGGCCAGCGCCCGCGGGATGACCAGGGGCGTCCCGGACTCGGGGTCGTCGATGATCCGGCAGGGCAGGTCGAAGACCTCCTGGACGGTCTCGGCGGTGACGATGTCGGCGGGGGCGCCCTCCGCGACGACCGCGCCGTCGCGCATGGCGATGAGGTGCGTGGCGTAGCGGGCGGCCTGGTTGAGGTCGTGGAGGACCGCGACGAGGGTGCGGCCCTCGCGGTGGAGTTTCGCGCACAGGTCGAGGACCTCGATCTGGTGCGTGATGTCGAGGTAGGTGGTGGGCTCGTCGAGCAGGAGCAGGGGCGTCTGCTGGGCGAGGACCATCGCGATCCACACGCGCTGGCGCTGGCCGCCGGAGAGCTCGTCGACGCCGCGGGAGGCGAGGTCGGCGATGTCGGTGGCGTGCATGGCCTCGGCGACGACGCGCTCGTCCTCGGCGGACCACTGGCGGAGGATGCCCTGGTGGGGGTAGCGGCCGCGGGCGACGAGGTCGGCGACGGTGATGCCGTCGGGCGCGATCGGGGACTGCGGGAGCAGGCCGAGGCGGCGGGCGACGGCGCGGGTGGGCTGGTGGTGGATGTCCTTGCCGTCGAGGAGGACGGTCCCGTGGGAGGGCTTGAGCATCCGCGCGAGGGCCTTGAGGAGCGTGGACTTGCCGCAGGCGTTGGGGCCCATGATGACCGTGAACTCCCCTTCGGGGATGTCGACGGTGAGGTCCGCGCTGATGACGTGGCGGCCGTAGCCGAGGGTGGCCTCGCGGGCGGCGAGCGGGCTAGCGGTCACGACAGGATCCCCTTCTTGCGGTTGGCGATGAGCAGCCAGATGAGATAGGCGCCGCCGACGACGCCGGTGACGACGCCGGTGGGCAGTTGGCGGTCGCCGACGCCGGCGACGGCGATCATGTCGGCGGCCGTCACGATGAGGGCGCCGACGAGCGCGGAGCACAGGAGGCTGCGCGCGGAGCCGGTGAGGCGCGCGGCGATGTGGGGCGCGGCGAGGGCGACGAACGCGAGCGGCCCGGCGACGGCGACGGCCCCGGCGGTGAGCACGGAGGCGGTGACGAGCGCGGTGATGCGGGTGGCGCCGACGTGGACGCCGAGCCCGGTGGCGGCGGCTTCGCCGAGGCGCAGGGAGTCGAGGCCGCGGTGGAGGAACGCGACGACGACCAGGCCCGCGGCGAGGACGATGCCGACGGCGGCGGCCTGCTTGAAGTCGCGGCCGGAGAGGTCGCCGGTGAGCCAGTAGACGGCGCGGAACGCGTCGATGATCGTGGTGCGGGTGAGCAGGTACCCGTTGATCCCGGCGAGGATCGCGGCGACGCCGATGCCGACGAGGACGAGGCGGTACCCGGAGGGGTCGGCGCCGCGCGTCAGGCTCCAGATGAGGAGCCCGGTGGCGAGCGCGCCGACCGCGGCGAGGACGGCGGTGGTCTGGAGGGACGCGCCGGTGACGATGATGGCGATGAGCGCGCCGGTGGTGGCGCCCTGGGTGAGGCCGAGGAGGTCGGGGCTGCCGAGGGGGTTGCGGGTGAGGGTCTGGAACAGGGCCCCGGCCAGGCCCATGCACGCGCCGACGGCGAGGCCGGTGGTCAGGCGCGGCAGGCGCAGGGTCCAGAGGATGAACTCGTCGCCTTTGGTGCCCTGGTGGATGAGCGCGTACCAGACGCGTTCGAGGCCGAGGGAGGTCGATCCCGTTGCGGCCGACCACATCGCGACGGCGACGAGTGCGGCGAGGGACCCGAGGACCGCGGCGAGCAGGCGGTGGCGCAGGCGGATCGAGAGGCCGCCGAGTCTGAGGACCGTCACAGCCGGGCCACCTTCCTGCGGCTGACGAGGGAGATGAAGAACGGGCCGCCGACGACGGCGCAGACGATGCCGACCTGGACTTCCGCGGGGCGGGCGGCGAGGCGGCCGATGACGTCCATGAGGACGAGGAACGCGGCGCCGGTGAGCATCGAGTAGGGCAGGACCCAGTTCTGGTCGGGCCCGGTGAAGGCCCGCACGACGTGCGGGACGACCAGGCCGACGAAGACGATCGGGCCGCACACGGCCGTCGCGGTCCCGGCCAGCACGGTGATCGCGGCGATCCCGGCGACGCGCAGGACGCGCGGGTCGACGCCGAGGCCCGTGGCAGTGGCGTCCCCGAGCGCGAGGGCGTTGAGCGGCCGGGCGAGGAGGATGCCGACGGCGCTCGCGACGCCGATGAGGATCACGACCGGGAGGATCGGGGCGGTGTGGGCGTTGACGAGCGAGCCGACGGACCAGAACCGCATGGTCTCCAGGGACGCGGCGTCCATGAGCTGGATCGCGGAGACGTACGCGTACCCGGCGGCGGTGACGGCGGCGCCCGCGAGCGCGAGCCGCGCGGGGGTCGCGGTGGCGGCCCCGGCGATGAGGTAGGTGGCGACCGTGGCGACCGCCGCGCCCGCGAACGCGAAGCCGATGGTCTGCGTGAAGCTGGAGAAGCCGAGGAAGTACGCGGCGGTGACGACCGCGGCGGCCGCGCCGGTGTTGACGCCGAGGAGGCCGGGGTCGGCGAGGGGGTTGCGGGTCATGGCCTGCATGAGGGCCCCGGCGAGGCCGAGCGCGGCCCCGGCGGCGAGGCCGAGGGCGGTGCGGGGCAGGCGCAGCTCGGTGACGACGGGGTAGGCGTCGGAGCCGGGGTCGGTGAGCCCGGCCCAGACCTGGCCGAGGTCCATGGCGCGGGCGCCGAGGGCGACGCTCGCGACGGCGAGGACCGCGATGGCGGCGAGGAGGACCGCGAGTCCGGCGATGCGGCGCGCGTTGCGCGGGCGGGGCGCGGGTTCGCTTGCGTCCCTTGGACCTTCGACCGCCGGTGGGGGCGGCGCGGAGGGGGCGCGGTGCGCGGTTGACAAGTGCGGTCTCCGGCGGGATAGTGGCTGCGGTTTTGTTTAGGCTAACCTAACCGTCGCTCGCCCCGCCATGACCGATCACCCTCCGAAGGAGTTCGACGTGCCACTCCCCGCCTTCGACCGCCGCCGCCTGCTCGCCGCCTCGGGCGGCCTCGGTGCGGCCTCCCTCCTGGCCGCGTGCAGCGGCGGCGGGGACGACCCCGTGCAGACCGAGCCCGACGGCAAGCCGTTCTCGTTCCTCGACGAGCGCAGCGGCGAGGACGTCAAGCTCGTGGCGGTCCCAACGACAGTGGTCGCGTTCACCGGCCTCGCCGCGGCCCTGTACGACTACGGCGTCGAGGTCGCGGCGGTCTTCGGGCCGACGACGCTCGCCGACGGGCAGCCGGACCTCCAGGCCGGGCGCCTGCCCGTGGAGGAGCTGACGGTGCTCGGGAACGCCTGGGGCGAGTTCGACGTCGAGAAGTACGCCGAGCTCGGGCCCGAGCTCATCGTGTCCCACTACTACGAGGGCTTCGACCTGTGGTTCGTGCCCGAGGACCGGCTCGAAGAGGTCGAGTCGCTCGCGCCGGGGATCGGCATCGAGGTCTCGAAGCCCACGATCGACCAGATCATCGACCGCCATGCGGCCCTTGCCAAGGCGCTCGGCGCGGACCTGAACTCGACGGAGAACGCCGCGGCTGTGGAGCGGTTCGGGACCGCCGCGGGCTCGGTGGCCGCCGCCGTCGCCGAGAAGCCGCTCAAGGTGCTCGCCGTGGGCGCGTGGCCCGACGGGCTGTACATCGCGAACCCGCCCACGTTCAACGTGCTCGCCAAGAGCGTCGAGCTCGGCGTGGACGTCGTGGTCCCCGAGAACCCGGACCAGAACAACTACTGGGAGCTCCTGTCCTGGGAGAACGTCGACAAGTACGCGGCCGACGTGATCTTCCTGGACACCCGCACCGGGAACCTCTCCGCCGAGCAGCTGGCGTCGGACTACCCGACCTGGGCCGCGCTCCCCGCGGTCGCGGCCGGGCAGGTCTACGGGTGGAACGCCGAGCCGGTGTACTCGCACGTCGGCGGCGCGATCGAGCTGGAGCGGATCGCCGAGGGGCTGACGTCGGGCCAGGCGCTCTAGTGGCTGACGCCACGTGAGCACCCCAGGTCAGGACCCCGCAATCCGATTAGGTTAGCCTAACCTCGGTTCGGCCGGGCCAGGCCCGCAATCCGACCGCCCGTCCCGGCCCCCCGCCTCTCACGAAGGAGACATGCACATGGCATTCGATGCCGACAAGGTCACGCTCGCCCGCCGCGGGCTGCTCGCCGGGGGCGGCGCCCTCGGCCTCACCGGCGCCCTCGCCGCCTGCGGTTCCGGCGACGACGCCGCCGACACCGGGGAGGAGTCCACCGGCCCCTGGGAGTTCACCGACGACCAGCCCGTCACCTCCGAGCTCGACCACGTCCCCACCAAGCTCGTCGCGTACACCGGCATGGCCGCCGCGCTGTACGACTTCGGCATCGAGGTCCCCGCCGTCTTCGGCCCCACCACCAACGAGGACGGCACCGCCACCAGCCAGGCCGGGAACCTGCCCGTCGGCGACCTCGAAGTCTTCGGGAACACCTACGGCGAGTTCGACGTCGAGGCGTACGCGGGCTGGGGCCCCGAGGTCCTGCTCACCCACTTCTACTACGACCCGGCGACCCTCTGGTACATCCCCGAGGAGTCCAAGGGCAACATCACCGAGCTCGCCGAGGTCGTGGCCCTGAGCGCCGACGACGGCGCGAACACCCTCGACGCGGTCATCGGCCGCCACGCCGAGCTCGCCGAGAGCCTCGGCGCCGACCTCGCCTCCGACGAGAACGCCGCGAACAAGGAGCGGTACGACGCGGCCGTCGCGGCCCTCACCGAGGCCGCCGCCGCCAACCCCGTCACCGTGCTCGCGTGCTCCGCGGCCGCCGAGGTTTTCTACGCCTCGAACCCGGCCATGGGCAACGACATGCGCTTCTTCACCGAGCTGGGCGTCAACTTCGTGCAGCCCGACAACCTCGACGAGGGCGGCTACTTCGAGAGCCTCTCGTGGGAGAACGCCGACAAGTACCCCGCCGACCTCCTCTTCCTCGACTCCCGCATCCAGGCCCTCCAGCCCGACGCGCTCACCGAGTTCCCGACCTGGACCGCCCTCCCGGCCGTCCAGGAAGGGCAGGTCACCGGGTGGGAGGCCGAGCCCATGTACTCCTACGGGCTCGCCGCCGTCTCCATCGAGGCGCTGGCCGAGGCCATCAAGAACGCGAAGAAGCTGGTCTAAGGCAGACCGGTTCTTCATCCACCACAACTGAATGCAAAGTGAGAAAGGGCGGGGGTTGCGTGGCCCCCGCCCTTTCGCCTTGCCTTCCTTGACTACTTGATGTCGAAGACGACGACCGACGGGTCGTGGTCCGAGACGCCGTAGCGGCCGTAAGCGGGCTCCTCGCCGAAGTCCCACGCGTCGGCCGGGTAGTCGGCGTTGATGTGCGCCGAACCGGTCCACTCGACCTCGCGCAGCAGCGCCGGGGACGCGAACATCTGGTCGAGCGTCTGCGTCTGGCCCACATAGGTGTAGGAGTACGCGGCCGCCGGGTGGTCCTCCACCTGCACGTCGTACAGGGAGCACAGCCCCGAGTCCTCGTACATCCCGGCGAGCTGGTCCGACGGGCCGGTCCAGTCCCCCGCGATGACCTGGCCCTCGGCGAACGGGTCGTCGGGGCGCGGGAAGACGTTGAAGTCGCCGCCCGCGAGGACCTTCGCCCGGCGCTGGTGGTCCAGGATCGTCGCGCTGATCGCCGCCACGTAGTTCGCCTGCTCGGTGCGGTGCAGCACGCGCGTGTTCGGGCTGGACGAGAAGTGGTTGTTGATCAGGTAGATCTCGCCGATATTGCGGCCGTGCTTGTCCTTGAAGTAGAACTTCGCGGCCTGCGCGGCGCGGCTGAACACGTCGTAGCCGTTGCACGCGAACACGCCCGAGGACGTGCACTGGTCGACGACCTCCTGCGGGAGTGCCGCGTTGAGGGCCTTCGGGTTCTGCACGTCGGCGTTGATCGCGTCGGCCTCGGTCGGGTAGTCGATCTCCGGGGAGTCGCCGAAGACCGGGTCCCACTTCTTCACGTTCGACAGTCCGACCAGCTTGGGCTGGAACAGGAAGCCGGTCATGATGCCGCGGGTGTCGGCCGCGTCGAGGTCGCCCACGGCCTGGTAGGTCGGGCCGCCGTACTCGGCGATGACGAGCGCGAGCTCCTGGATCGAGTCGGGCGCGCCGTCGCCGCCGGTGTTCGCGTCGCCGGTGTTCACCAGGTCGCACACGAGCCGGTCCTCGCCGAGGTCCGAGTGCTTCGTCCACGCCGGGTTGACCGAGCAGACGTCCTGGGCCTCGCCCTCCTGCGTCATGAGGATCGCCGGGCTCTTGAGGTCCTCGACGATCTGCGCGGCCTGGCGCTGGAGCTGGGCCTCGTACTCGGCGTAGGTGGCCGGGACGTAGTCGAACGGCGGGCTGACGTTCCCCTCGGGGTCCTCGGGGTCGGTGCAGCCGGTGTTGCCCGCGAAGTCGCAGCCCGAGTTCGGGTTGTCGCGGGTGTCGTAGAGGTTCTCGATGTTGTACGAGGCGATCGACGCCTCGTGCTTGCCCGCGGCCTCGACGGGCTCGTTGTCCGCGGGTTCGAGACCGTCTTCGAGGACCAGGTCCTCGGCGACCTCGACCGCGTACTTCGCGAACGAGAGGTAGACGCCGCCGGTGGCGGCCTCGGTGATCACGTCGTAGGTCTTCGCGGGGGCGATGATCGACTCGGTGGTCCCGGCGGTGGCGCGGACGCCGAGGTCGCCGATGACGAACAGGTAGCCGTTGCCGTCGTCGAAGTTGCCCTCGACGGTGTCGAGCGGGTGCGCGTCGCGGTAGGCGCGGGCGGCGTAGCCGTCCTGCTGCGCCGCTTCCGCATCGCCGCGCATGGCCCAGACCTCGCCGCCGGAGGAGAACACGTCGCGGCCAGCGGTCACCACGGACTCGGCCGGGACGGTCATCTGCATGCCGAGGTGGCGGCGCATGTACTCCAGGGACGCTTTCGCGTCGTCCGGCGGGTCGATCTCCACCGACTCGACCTCGGCGAGCGGGTCGAGGCCGGTCTCCACCACGTCGTAGACGTATGCGGAGCCGCCGGAGAACTGGATGTTCCCGAAGTAGGTGCCGACGACGCCGCGCAGGACGATCTCGTCGCCCACGTTCACGGTCCAGTTGGCGCCCAGCTCCTCGCGCGCGGGGGACCCGGCGAGGGTCCGCAGCGTCGAGTACTGGTTGTTGAAGACGAAGATGCCGTCGGAGGAGTTCGCGTCGCCGTCGGTCGCGTCGGCGCGCTCCTGGAGGAAGAAGCCCTTGTTCCCGGACGGGTCGAGGGTCTCCTGGGTGACGACGCCCTGGACGTACACGGTCTGGCCCGCGAGGGGCGAGGTGAAGTCGGTGTCGCCGTCCTCGATCGAGCCCTGCACGGCGCCGATGTGGACGATGTCGGCCTGGGCCTGCGCCGAGGACGCGAAGAGGAACCCGGAGGCGCCGATGAGGACCGCGCCCGCGGCCGCCGCCGCGAGTCGGGCACGCCGTCTGAGGGACTGCACGGGGAAGCTCCAATGCTCTTGTCGCCCGGCGCGGGGCGCCGGAAGCGGGTGATGGGGCGGTACTCACTCAACCGCAACACCTGGGCCTGCGCAAGACCTCCAGGTGAATTCCTCGTATCATCCCACGTCTCAATTCGGCAACGCCGCTGCTCGACGGGACCGTGCGGCGGGACCGTGCGGCGGGACCGTGCGAAATGGAGGCGGGGCCCGCGCGGGCCCCGCCTCCGTTCCTCATCTCATCGCAGGCCGTCAGGTTCAGGGCGTGTAGTAGTCGGGCACCGCCACGTCGCCGAAGTCCATGTCCGAGGCCAGGTAGAAGCTCGTGTACTGCGGCTGGTTGTAGGTGGTCTGCTGGTTCGCGACGCCCACGCGGTACTGCGGGTCGTGCATCAGCGTGAACAGCTTGTGGTCGGTGACCTCCGTGGACGTGAAGATCCGGATCGCGCTGGAGTCGGTGGTGCGGACCAGGAGCTCCTCGCGCCAGTCGCCGAGCACGTCGGCCACGAGGCCCGGGTTGCCCTTGGTGTAGTTGTTGGTCAGGGTTCCGGCGGCGTCGAGGACCACGCCGTCCTGGTAGTCGCGGATCGTCGTCTCCTCGACGGTGGCGGCGTCCGCGCCGTGGACGAGCTGGGTCGTCAGGTCGGCGTCCCAGCGGATGCTCATGTTCGTGCCGGGCGCGGCCCCCTCGATCGGCTCGCCGGTGACGGTGAACAGGCCCTCGGGGTTCCCGGCCTGGTCCGGCGGGAGGCCCGCCCAGGCTTCGATCCCGGGGATCGACGGGTCGATGTCGCCGACCATCCCGCGCCCCGTGTCGCGGCCGGTGTAGCCGCCCCACAGGACCTCGCCGGTCGCGGCGTCGCGCATCGCGTAGCCGTACGGCGCCCACGTGCCGCCCTCGAAGACCGAGAAGATCTCCAGCCCTTCGCGGTCGGGGTCGAAGTCGCCCACGTGCAGGGCGTCCCCGTGCCCGAGCTTGGCCCAGGCGCCCGGGTTCGCCGAGCCCTCCGGCATGGTGTCGTAGGAGGAGTAGAGGAGCGAGCCGTCGTCGTCCAGTGTGGCCGCGCCGTAGACGATCTCCTGCCTGCCGTCGCCGTCCACGTCGGCCACCTGCATGAAGTGGTCGCCCTGGGTGGTGAGGGTCCCCCACTCGGGGTCGGGGCCCTCGACGCCGTGCGGGCCGTCGTTGAACGGGTTCGACATCGGGGCGTGCCCGGAGTCGGCCTGCCAGCGCAGCGTCAAGTGCCTGCCGTCCCAGTCGATCGCGGTGACTGTGGAGCGGGTGTAGTAGCCGCGGGCGAAGATCGCGCTCGGGTGCTCGCCGTCGAGGTAGGCGACGCCGGAGAGGAACCGGTCGACCCGGTTGCCCGGTTCGATGCGGGCCATGGCGTAGTCGCCCCACAGGAGGCCGTCGTCGCCGC
This sequence comes from Glycomyces mayteni, assembly GCF_042428885.1. Taxonomy (NCBI): domain Bacteria; kingdom Bacillati; phylum Actinomycetota; class Actinomycetes; order Glycomycetales; family Glycomycetaceae; genus Glycomyces; species Glycomyces mayteni. The sequence goes on along the minus strand of NZ_JBHMBP010000002.1, from coordinate 455,100 downwards.
GCTCCACCGGGAAGTCGATCGTGTCCATCTCAAGGCCGGTGCGGCCGTTGAAGACCGTGAGGTACTCCGGTCCGTCCACGATGAAGCCCTCGAAGTTGCGGAGCTGGTTCCTCGCGGAGCGGGACGGGGCGTAGACGTCGATGAAGTAGTCGGCGAGGGTCTCCGCGTCCGCCTGGGAGAGCGGGTAGGCGAAGTCGAACTGGGCGTCGGCGCCGAGCGCGGCCTCGATGGTCGCGGGCCAGTCGCCGTCGACGACCTCGGGGTGGTCGCTCCAGCCCTGGAACACCTCCACGAGGTGGTCGTAGTAGTCCGCGGCGGACATCCGGTAGTCGTCCTGGTGGGTGACCCCGGCGCGGCGGTCGTCGCGGGGCAGGGTGATGTACTGCTCGCGGTCCTTGGCGTACGAGGTGGACTTGGTGCCCGGCGCGGTCTTCATCATGACCTCGGCCTTGCCGTCGCCGTCGAAGTCGTAGACGTCGAACTGCGTGTAGTGGGCGCCGGCGCGGATGTTCACGCCGAGGTCGATGCGCCACAGCAGCTCGCCCTCCTGCGTGTACGCGTCGAGGTAGACGTTGCCGGTGTAGCCGACCTGGGAGACGTCCTTGGAGTTCGAGGGGTCCCACTTGACGATGTACTCGTAGTCGCCGTCGCCGTCGAGGTCGCCGGGGCTGATGTCGTTGGCCTTGTAGGTGTACGCCTCGCCCGCGGGGGTGACGCCGTCGGCGGGCTTCTGGAGCGGCACGTCCAGGTAGCCGTCGGCCCAGGGGGAGACAGTGTCGGAGACGTCGTCGCGGCCGCGCTTGACGGCGACGACCTTGTACTCGGCGTCCGCGTCGCCCGCGGTGTCGAGGTAGTTGGTGGAGTCGGTGACGGTGGCGATCTTCCGGCCGTCCCGGTAGACCTTGAACACCGCTCCTTCCAGTCCTGAATCGTTATAACCGGTGACCTCATCCGCGAGCAGGCGCCAGCTCAGGAACACGCCGTCGCCGGTGACCGCGGCGACCAGGCCGCGGTCGAGGTCCTCCAACTGGATCTCGTCGTGCCGGCCGCCATTGTGGCCCTGCGCGGAGGCGGTGACACCGGCGCCGGCCAGCACGCCGACCAGCGCCACGGCCACGGCCCTGCGGAGTCTTCTGGGGGGATGCATCGAAGGGGCTCCTCGATTCCTGCGAGGCCGGAGCGTCGAGGGGGACCCCCGAGCCTCAATTGAAACGATTTAACGCATCGAAACCTATCAACCTTGGCAAGCCCTGTCAAGAACCCCCGGTGAGCCCCGACACCACCCCCACCCCACCGCATCCCGCCCCTGCGGACTCCGGTACAGTTACCCCTCGTCGCGCTCGATTAGCTCAGCGGGAGAGCACTCGCTTCACACGCGAGGGGTCACTGGTTCGATCCCAGTATCGAGCACCCTGGTGCCACTAGTTCAACTAGTGGCACTTTTTTGCGTCCGGACCCTTCTGCGGCACCGGTCCTGCCGGGCGGCCGTCACAGCGACTGCGGGAAGGAGAAGCAGCGGTCGGGGTCGTAGGCGTGCTTCACCGCGCGGAGCCGGTCCAGGTTGCGGCCGTGGTAGGCGGTCGCCCAGTCCGTCAGGAGCGGGTCGGGGAAGTTCGGGTAGACGCGCTTCGAGCTGTCGCCGTAGGCGGCCGCCCAAGCCTCGTCGAGCCACGGGTCGGCGGTCGGGGCGACCAGTTGCAGCATGAACCGCTCGCCGCGGTGGGCGAACGCGGTGGCCGCGGCGGGGACGCGGTTGTACGCGCCGCCCATGGCCGTGAAGTTGAGCCGCCGGCCACCGGTGAGCGAGGCCGTCAGCGCAGCGATCGTGGAGGGCTGCAACGGATGCGCGAAGAACGCCGACCGCGAGCGCTGGATCGCGCCGCCCGGGGTGTCGAGGTCCTCGAACGAGCGCTTGAGACGGTGGAACGGCATGCCGCCCTGGACGTCGGTCTCGGGCGCCGCCCCGACCGCGTCGCAGAAGCCCTGCAGCAGTTCGCGAGTCGCAGGCTCGTCCAGAAGCGCGGCGCCGAACAGCACCGCGTCCTCGCCGAGTGCGAGATCCGCGGTGATCTCGTCGGGCGCGTCCGGGGCCCACTCCTGCCAGGCGGCCACCAGATCCGCGTGCGACGGTCGCCTCCAGCGCAGGACGAACCGGGTGGCGACCGGCTCGGGCACGGTGTCGAAGACGAGCGAGACGACGACCCCGAACTGGCCGCCTCCCGCACCGCGCAGGGCCCAGAACAGATCGGGCTCGCGGTCGGCGTCGCAGTCCGCGATCCGGCCGTCGGCGAGGACCACGCGGGCGCCGGCGAGGCGGTCGCTGGTGAGCCCGTGGACGCGCCCGAGGAGCCCGATGCCTCCGCCGAGGGTCAGACCCGCGATGCCGACGGTCGCGCCGCACCCGGCGGGGAGCGTGCGGCCGCGGGCGTGCAGGGCGGTGTAGACGTGCGCAAGACGGGCGCCAGCGCCGATCTTCGCGGTGCCGTCGGCGACGGCGACGGTGTCGAGGGCCGCGAGGTCGAGCACGATGCCGTCGGTGGTGGATCGGCCGGCGAAGCAGTGGCCTCCCCCGCGCGGGGTCGTCCGGGCGCCGGTGTCGCGCGCGTAGGCGAGGACGGCCGCCACGTCGGCGGTCGAGCGGCAGCGGGCGACGGCCAGCGGCCGGGTCTCCTGGTGGGCGGGGTCGACCGGGCGGCGGGCGGTGTCGTAGTCGGGGTGGGCGGGGGTGAGGAGGTCGCCGTCGAGGCGCAGTCGTGCGAGGTCCTGCATGTGCCGAGGCTATCGGCCGCCGAGGCCCCGGGGCTTGAACGATCCGTGCGTCATCGCCGCGCCGGAACGGGGCGGGCGGCCAGGAACGGGCGGAAGGAGGCGGTGTGGTCGTGTCCGCAGCCGCAGCGGTCGACGCTGCCGCGCAGGAGCAGTACGGGGCTGACGCCGGTGAGGCGCACGCATTCGCGCGTGAGGTGGGCGTGGTCGGCGTAGCCGGTGTCTGCCGCGAGTCCAGCGATCCCGTCGGCGTCGCGGCGGCCGCTCGGCGCGGCCCCGGCCTGGGCGAGCGCGAGGAACCCCTGGAAACGGAGCGTGCGCTGGAGCGCCTTGGGGCTCAGTCCGACCGCGTGGAGGCAGCGGCGCCGCAGCTGGCTCGGAGAGATCGCCAGGCGGCCGGCGAGCGCGGCGATCCGGACCGGGTCCCAGGGCATGAGGCGCCGGACCGCCTCGCGCATGAGCGGGTCGAGGACCGCTGAGGCCCGGTACGTCTGGAGGAGGAGGGCCTGCACGCGGGTGAGCGCCGCCTCGGGGGTCCGCGCGCCGTTCGCCTCCTCGGCGAGGCGCTCGGCCGTGACCCCCCAGAGGTCCTGGAGGTCGATGCGCTGGTCGACGAGGTCGTCGAGGACTTCGGGCAGCGGCGGGGCGGCGCCGGGGTGGAAGCGGACGCCGACCAGGACGGTCCGCGGGGGCAGGATCTCGATGCTGGGGCCGGTCAGCGGGCCGAGCAGCCGGGGGCGGGCGCCGATCGGGAGGTGCAGCTCGACGCCGCCCGTCGGCAGGTGGCGCTGGGTGTAGGGCGCGGACCCGGTGCGCTGGATCCACACGCTGCGCACGACCGGCGCGAGAGCGGCGACGGGCGCCCGTTCGAGGTAGGACTCGTCCATCTCCGGAGGCTACACCGGCGCTCCCGCGCGATTGACACGAGTAGCTTGCTTGAGCTACTGTCAGCTCATGCAAGCTGAAAAGAGCACTGTCGAGCTGACGGTGACCGAGGCCGCCCGCCGGACCCAGATCGTGGCCGCGGCGATCGAGACCGTCGCCGAACTCGGCTACGCCCGCGCGTCCTTCGCCAAGATCGCCGACCGCGCCGGACTGAGCAGCACCAGCCGCATCTCCTACCACTTCGCCGGCAAGGACGATCTCCTGCGCGCCTGCGTCGCGGAGATCACCGAGGTGGCGACCGACTTCATGCGCCCCCGCGTCGACGCGGCCGAAGGGTACGCGGCCAAGCTCCGCGCCTACATCGAGGCGAACCTCGACCTGCTCGTGGAGCGCCCGGCGCACCTGCGGGCGCTCGTCGAGATCCTCCGCAACGTGCGCGGCGCCGAGGACGGACTGGGCGGATCGGCGCCCGCCGCCCGCACCGCCCTGTTCGCCGAGCACCTGCGCGCGGGCCAGCGGGCCGGGGAGTTCGGCTCCTTCGACCCCGACGTGCTCGCGCTCGCGCTCACCGGCGCCATCGACGCGTTCGTGGGCGCGGACCACGACGGCGCCGACCTGCGCCGCAACGGCATCGAACTCGCCGACGCGTTCGACCGCGCGACCCGGGCGGCGTCATGAACGGCACCAAGGCCGAGCCCGGCGCGAAGGACGGCATGCGCGCGCTCGTGCGCCGCAACATCGCCACCGTCGCCTTCGACCTGGTGCTGCCGATGGCCGCCTACTACGGGCTGCGGGCCGCCGGAGTCGGCCAGTGGTGGGCGATGATGGCGGGCATCCTGGTGGTCCTGCCCCGGGTCGCGTACCAGCTCGCCACGCGACGCCGGTTCGACGTCACGGCCGCGTTCACCCTCAGCGTCATCGTCTTCAGCCTCGCGATCGGCCTGCTCACCGACGACCCCCGCGCGCTCGCCGTCCGCGAAGGCTGGGTCGGCTCGCTCCTGGGCCTGTTCGGCGCGTGGATGATCGTGAGCGTCGCGATCGGGCGGCCCGCGCTCATGGTGCTCGGCCGCGGCATCGCCGAGACCAAGAGCGGCGCGGCCGGGGCCGCGACGTGGGCCGCGCGCTGGGATCACGACCGGCGGTTCCGCCACGGCATCCGCGTCCTCACCACCGTGTGGGGCGTCATGCTCACGGCGGCCGCGGCGGTGAACCTCCTGTTGATCTACACGCTGCCGGTCGACCTGATCGCCGCCGTGTCGAACGGCGCGTACTGGGCGATCCTCGCCGCGGCGCTGGCCTTCCACCTGTACTACACGAAGCGGGTCGATCTCCGTGCCTGAGCAGACGGACGTCCTGGTCGTCGGCGCGGGCCCGACCGGGCTGGCCGTCGCCGCCGAACTCGCGCTCGCCGGAGTCGGCGCGATCGTGATCGACGCGCTCCCGGAGCGCTCGGGGCAGTCGAAGGCGCTGGCGCTGCAACCGCGCTCGGCGGAGCTCCTGGACTCGCGCGGATGGCTGGAGCCGCTGCGCCCGCATATCCATGCGCGCCTTGCCGAAGGGCATTTCGCGGGTCTGCCGCTGGACTACTCGGTCCTGGAGACGCGCTTCCCGCACCAGATCGCGGTCGAGCAGGCCCGGATCGAGGAGGTGCTGGAGGCGCGGGCGGGCCGGGTGCGGTGGGCGCACGCCTGCACCGCGGTGCGGCAGAGCGCCGACGAGGTCGCGGTGGCGGTCGAGACGCCCGCGGGCCCGGCCGAGATCGCGGCGCGGTTCGCGGTGGCGGCCGACGGCGCGCACAGCACCGTGCGCCGCGCGCTCGGCGTCCCGTTCCCGGGGCGGGCCGCGCGGATGCGCCTGGCCGTCGCGGACGTCACGTTGGCGCGCAAGCCGACCGGACTGGCCGAGGCCTGGGCGCCCCCGGAGTTCGGGAGCGGCGGATTCGGCTACCTGCTGCCGCTCGGCGCGGGCGTCTACCGCGTCCTGTTCGGCGGCGAGGAGCAGCAGGCCAAGGAGCGGACCGAACCGGTCACCGCCGCCGAGGTGCAGCGCGGCCTGGAAGCGGTGCACGGCGACGGCGTCGAGGTCGCGGCCGTGCGGTGGGGCTCGCGGTTCAGCGACGCCTCGCGCCAGGTCGAGCGGTACCGGCACGGCCGGGTCCTGTTCGCGGGGGACGCCGCCCACATCCACCTGCCCGCCGGAGGCCAGGGCCTCAACCTGGGACTCCAGGACGCGTTCAACCTCGGCTGGAAGCTCGCGGCCGTGGCCCGCGGCGACGCGGAGGAGTCCCTGCTGGACACCTATCACGACGAGCGGCACCCGGTCGCGTCGCGCGTCCTCGTCAACACCCGGGCCCAGGGCGTGCTCACGATCCCCGACCCGGACCTGCTGGCCCTGCGCGAGGTCTTCGGCGACCTGCTCGCCGGACCCGCCGCCAACCGACGCCTCGCCGGGGAGGTCTCCGGGATCGACATCAGAAACGGCATTGCCGCAGCGCCACCGCGCAGCTCCACGGGGCTGCGCCTGCCCGACACCGCACTGGACTGCGCGCGCCCGTCGCTCCTCGCCGCCCGGCCGGTCCTCATCGGACCTCCACACCTGGAGGCGATCGCGCGGCCGTGGCGCGACCGGCTCGACACCGCCGCCGGGAACGCCGGGATGCTCGTCAGACCGGACGGCTACCTCGCCTGGACCGACCCGGACGGCGAGCAGGGCCTTGCCCGGGCCCTCGGTCGGTGGCTCGGCGCCCCGCTCCAGCACGACGCGAACACCGGAACCGAAAGGACCCGCGACCATGCCTGAATCCCCGACGCAGACCGTGCAGCGCCTCTTCCCGCTCCTCGCCGAGGGCCGGACCGACGAGGCGGCCGCCTTGTTCGCCAACGCCGTGTCGTTCTCGATCCCGCACCCGCCGGGCGTCCCGTGGGTGCCCGAAGTGGACTCCGCGGACGGGATGCGCGAGTTCTTCGAGCTCCTCGCCGCGCACGTGCGGCCGAAACTGACCGAGGTCGGCCAGATCGTCGCCGAGGGCGACGACGTGGTGGTCCTCGGGCGCATGGTCTCGGAGGTCAAGGCGACCGGACGCGACATCGACACCGCGTTCGCCCTGCACATCACCGTCCGGGCCGGAAGGATCACCCGGTACCACCTCTACGAGGACACACTCGCCGTCGCCGAGGCGTACTTCGGCGAAGCGCCGGCCCGGGGCCGGTCCGAGGACGCCCCCTAGCTCGGTCGGGAGCTGCGCCCGAGACTCCGACCGGGCCCGCCGCAGCAGCCGACGAGGCAACTGAGAAAACGCCACCGGCGAATGCCGGTGGCGCTTTTCGCGTCTACGGGTGGCGGGGTTCGGCGGGGACCGGGCAGCGGCCGGGTTCGTCGCATGTGGCGTGGGCGGCGGGTTCGACTTGGACGGTGGGGTGGGCGATGGCGAAGTCTTCGCGGAGGAGGTGCTGGGCGCGGTCGAGGACGGCGTGGTCGTCGGCGGCGGGGTCGGTGACGAGGTGGGCGGTGGCGACGTGCATGCCGGAGGTGAGGGTCCAGACGTGGACGTCGTGGACCTCGCGGACGCCGTCGATGGCGGCGAGGGCGGTGGCGACGGTCGCGGGTTCGGCGCCGGGCGGGGCGTGCTGGGCGAGGATCGCGAGGACCTGGCGGCCCAGGGGGAGGGCGCGGGCCACGACGAAGACGCCGATCGCCAGGGCCGCGACGGTGTCCCAGGCGGCCTCACCGGTGGACGCGACGAGGACGCCCGCGACGATCACGCCGACCGAGCCCGCAGTGTCGGCCATGACTTCGAGGTAGGCGCCCTTGACGTTGAGGCTCTCCCCCGCGCCCGCGCGCAGGAGGGCCATCGCGGCGATGTTGACGGCCAGGCCCAGGGCGCCGACGACGAGCATCGGGCCGACTTCGATCTCGGGCGAGGCGCCGATGCGGCCGATCGCCTCGACCACGATGTAGACGGCGACGCCGAGCATGACGAGGACGGCGAACGCGGAGGCGAACATCTCGGCGCGGTAGGAGCCGTAGGAGCGGCGGCCGGTGGTGTCGGGACGGACGGCGAGGCGGGTGGCGACCAGGGCCGCGGTGAGGGTGGTGACGTCGGCGGCCATGTGCCCGGCGTCCGAGAGCAGGGACAGCGACCCCGAGAGCAGGCCGAAGACGAGTTCGACCACGAAGAAGACGCCGATCAGCGCGAGCGCGGCCCGCAGCCGCCAGGCGTGGCGTCCGCCCGCGTGGGCGGCGGCGCCGTGGTCGTGTCCGTGGCCCATTGAAACTCACTTTCAAAATCAATATCATATTGCAATGCTTGCATATATATGGCCGAGGCTACGCGACCCCCGGCGGGAAGTCAAGCGGAACGGGAATCTGTGTGACCGGCCGCGCGGCTGACCGCGCGGCCGGTCAGGCGTCACGCGCTGGCGGCGTCCTGCACTTCGCCGATGAGCTCTTCGATGATGTCTTCGAGGAAGAGCACGCCGGTGACGGTGCCGGAGGCGCCGGTCACGCGGGCGACGTGGGCGTTCTGGGAGCGGATCTGCGCGAGCGCGTCCTCCAGTTCGGCCGCGGCGTCGACCGCCGGGAGGTCGCGGAAGCGGTCCGCGGGGATGGGCGCGTCGAGGTCGGCCGGGCCGGTGAGGTCCAGGACGTCCTTGAGGTGCAGGTAGGAGTGCGGCGTGCCGCCGTTCTCCAGGACGTAGCGGGAGTACCCGCTGTCGGAGACCGCCTCCTGGACCTGTCGCGGGGTCGCGCCCGCGGGCAGGAGCACCAGGTCGGCGAGCGGGACCTCCACGTCGGCCACCGTCTTCTCGGTGAACTCGAACGCGGCGGTGAGCGTGCCCGAGTCGTCGACGAGGGTGCCCTCGCGCTGCGACTCCTCGACGATGGTGGCGACCTCGTCGATGGTGTAGGCGCTCTGGGCCTCGTCCTTCGGCTCGATCCGGAACAGCCGCAGCACGCCGTTCGCGATCGCGTTGAGCGACCAGATGAGCGGGCGCACGACCTTCGAGACGAACACCAGGGGCGGCGCCAGGATGAGCGCGGCGCGGTCGGGGACGGAGAACGCGAGGTTCTTCGGGATCATCTCGCCGAAGACCACGTGGAGGAACGTCACGACCAGCAGCGCCACCGCGAACGCGATGCCCGTGACCATCGCGGGCGTCAGCCCGGTCCAGCCCAGCGGGTATTCGAGCAGGTGGTGGATGGCGGGCTCGGAGACGTTCAGGATCACCAGGGAGCACACGGTGATGCCGAGCTGGCTGGTCGCCAGCATGAGCGTCGCGTGCTCCATGGCCCACAGGGTGGTCTTGGCCGCGCGGCTGCCGGCGGCGGCGCGCGGTTCGATCTGGGAGCGGCGAGCCGAGATGACGGCGAACTCCGCGCCCACGAAGAAGGCGTTGGCGACCAGGAGGACCACCAGCCACACCAGTCCGGGGACGTACTCGCTCATCGGTCGGCCTCCTGCTCGAACGTCTCCAGGATGCGCTCGCGCGTCCCGCCGAAGGCCGGGTCGGTGGCCTGGTCGTCGGGCAGGTAGCGGAGGCGGTCGATGCGCGAGCCGGTGAGCCGGTCCACGCGGAGGAGGCCGCGTTCGAGGCGGATCTCCTCGCCGAGCGCGGGGATGCGCTCCAGCGCGTCGAGGACGTAGCCCGCGACGGTCTCGTAGTCCTCCCCCTCGGGGATGCGGATTCCGGCGCGCTCCCAGAGCTCGTCAGGGCGCAGGGAGCCGGAGACCACGACGGAGTCGGCGTGCTTGACGATGTCGGCGCGGCGCCGGTCGTGCTCGTCGTGGACCTCGCCGAGGAGCTCCTCCACGAGGTCTTCGAGGGTCACGATCCCGGCGGTGCCGCCGTATTCGTCGACGACCACGGCGATCTGGAAGCCGCGCCCGCGCAGGGTGCCCAGGAGCGAGCCGACGCCCGCGGTCTCGGGGACCTTGAGCGGCTCGGACATGAGGTCGGTGACCGGGACGGCGCCGCGGCGGTCGAACTCGACGCCGTACGCGGTCTTGACGTGCGCGACGCCGATGACGTCGTCCACGTCCTCCCCCAGGACGGGGAAGCGGGAGTGCCCGGTGCGGGCCGCCTCGGCGATGACGTCGGCGGCGGTCGCCGTGCGCTCCAAGGTGACCGCGTTGACGCGCGGGGTCATGACCTCTCCGGCGGTGTGGCTGGAGAAGGTGAGCGTGCGGTGGAGCATCGCCGCCTCGTCGCGGTCGAGCGAGCCTTCGGTGGCCGAGCGCCGGATGAGGAAGCTGAGCTCCTCGGCGCTGCGGGCCCCCGACAGCTCCTCCTTGGGCTCGATGCCCATCGCGCGGATCGTGCGGTTCGCGGTGCCGTTGAACAGGACCACGAGCGGCTTGAACACGGCGGTGAACGCGATCTGGAACGGGACCACGAGCTTCGCGGTCGCCAGCGGGACCGCCAGCGCGAAGTTCTTGGGGACCAGTTCGCCGAGGATCATCGAGAACAGCGTGGCGACGACGATCGAGACGACCGCGCCGATCCCGGCGACCGCGCTCTCGGCGACGCCGAGGTCCAGGAACGGTGCGCGCAGGAGCGAGGAGATCGCGGGCTCGAAGGTGTAGCCGGCGAGGAGCGTGGTGAGGGTGATGCCGAGCTGCGCGGCGGAGAGGTGGGTGGAGGTGATCTTGAGGGCCTTGATGGTGGGGTTGAGGCCCTTCTCGCCTTGGCCGCGGCGGCGCTCCAGCTCCGCGCGGTCGAGGTTGACGAGGGCGAATTCGGAGGCCACGAACAGGCCCGTGCCGACGGTCAGGATGACACCCGCGAGGATGCCCCAGACTTCCGTGCTCAACGCTCACCTCGCTGCGACATGGCGGGGACCGGCAGTGGCCGCCCCGAGGTGAGCCAGGGTTTATGACTGGGTGAATCGTCCATGCCGACGAGGATAGCGGTCGCAGGGCGGTGTTCGCAGGGTGCGGGCGCCCGGATCACACTCCGTGTCGGGGCCTCAGAGGCCGGTCTTGCCGCGGGGGCCGGGGCCGGAGAGCGGGCCGGTGGCAGGGGTGTCGGGGTCGGCGGCGCGGGTCTCGCGGATGCGGCGGAGGGTCCAGCCGATGTGGCGTTCGACGGCCGCGGCGGCGGCCGCGGGGTCGCCGGAGGCGAGGACGTCGCGGAGTTCGGCGTGCTCGCTCCAGGCGGAGGCGCGGAAGTGGTCGCGGTCGAGGCGGGCGTTGAGGAACATGGAGACCTGGCTGCGCAGGAGGTTCCAGGTGCGCTGGAGGCGGGTGTGGTCGGCGGCCTCGTAGACGAGGTCGTGGAATTCGAGGTCGAGGGCGACGTGGTCGTCGTCGGGGCCGAGGGCCTTCATGCGGGCGACGACGTCGTCCATCTTCGCGAGCGTCTCGGGGGCGACGCGGGCGGCGCAGCGCTCCATGGCGAGGCGTTCGATGGCGAGGCGCAGGGAGTAGACCTCTTCGATGTCGTCGAAGGTGAGGGTGATGACGCGGGCGCCGCGGTGGCGGAGGGTCTCGATGAGGCCGTCGCGTTCGAGGATGGAGATCGCCTCGCGGACGGGGCCGCGGCTGACGGCCATGGAGTCGGCGAGTTCGGCTTCCTTGAGGCGTTCGCCGGGGGCGAGGAGGCCGCGGGTGATCATCTCGCGCAGGCGGTCGGCGACGAGGGTGGAGAGGGCGGGGGGCATCGCGGGCGCGCCCATGAGATCCGGTGCCGCCACGTCCGTCCCCTCTCGCGTGCGCCGGGCCGTGCGGCCCGGTGGTCCAGTGTATGCCGGTGGGGCGCTTCAGGCCCCGAGCACCCGGTCGAGGAAGGGGCCGCGGAGCTTGCCGGTGGGGTCGGCGTGGTCGGCGAGTTCGCGGAAGGCGCGGCCGCGGGGGAAGCGGGCGAGGCGGTCGGGGGCCAGTGCGAGCTTGCCCCAGTGGGGGCGGGGGTCGTAGGGGGCGAGGGCGTGCTCGACGGCGGCGAGGGCGGTGCGGACGGCGTCCATGTGGGGTTTCCAGGTGAAGTGGACGGCGGCGGTGTCGCGCTTGTAGGCGCCGGAGAGCCAGAGGCCGTCGGCGGCGAGGGTGCGGATCTCGGAGACAAGGAGCGCGGGGTTGACCAGGTCGGCGCGGCGGCGGAGGGCGTCGAGGGCGGCGGGGGCGTGGGCGCGGTCGATGAAGTACTCGCTCTGGAGTTCGTCCCCGGCGTTGGAGGGGGCGGCGTCGTGGCGGAAGTGCGGGAGGCGCTCGTGCCAGGGGCCCAGGGCGCCGCCTTGGCGGGTGACGGTGTCGTCGTCGGCTCCGGCGACGGGCGAGACGGCGCGGGCGGTGGAGTAGCGGGCGGGGACGGGGAGTCTGGGGCGGTCGGGGCCTTCGGTCTTGAGGAGGATCTGGCTGAGGGCGGGGGCGGCCCAGTCCTGGACGAACAGGCTCGCGGAGTAGGCGCCGGCGGTGATCTCGTGGAAGGAGTCGAGGACGGGTTGCCATGGGGCGTCGAGGAAGAGGTCTTGGCGGAGCTCGAAGGTGGGGCGCACGTCGAGGTGGAGGCGGACGGCGATGCCGAGGGCGCCGAGGGCGACGACGGAGCCGTCGAAGGCGTCGTCGCCGCGGGCGAGGGTGAGCAGTTCGCCGTCGGCGCGGACGTACTCGACGGCGGCGACGTACCCGGAGAGGGCGGGGTTCCGGTCGCCTGAGCCGTGGGTGCCGGTGGCGACGGCGCCGCCGACGGAGATGTGCGGGAGGGACCCGGTGTTGCCGAGGGCGAGGCCCTCGGCGTGGAGGGCGCGGGCGACGTGCGCGAAGGGGGCGCCGGCGGGGACGGAGGCGGTGCGGCGGTCGGGGGCGACGCGCACGTCGTCGGGGAGGTCGGCGACGGTGACCAGGAGGCCGTCGGTGTCGGCGATGTCGTTGAAGGAGTGGCCGGTGCCGAGGGCGCGGACGCGGCGGGCGGCGGCGACGGTGTCCTGGAGTTCGGCCAGCCGGCGCGGCCGTGCGATCCGGTCGGTGGAGAAGCGGACGTTCCCGGCCCAGTTGGTGTTCATGCGGTTCCTTCGTCGATGTGGGAGGGGGCGAGGCGCAGGAGCACCCAGCCGATGTGGTCGTCGATGGCGGCGGACGCGGCGGCGGGGTCGCCGGAGGCGAGGGCGTCGCGCAGGCGGGCGTGCTTGGCGTGGCTGGTGGAGCGGAAGTAGTCGCCGTCGGTGCGGGCGTTGAGGAAGACGGCGACCTGGCTGCGGATGGGCGCCCAGGTGCGGTCGAGGCGGGCGTGGGCGGCGGCCTCGTAGACGAGGTCGTGGAATTCGAGGTCGAGGGCGGCGACGTCTCCGGCGGCGGCGCTCGCGGGGAGGGCCTCCATGCGGGCGAGGACGTCGTCCAGGGCCGCGAGGTGGTCGGCGTCCATGCGGGTCGCGGCGCGGGCCATAGCGAGGCGCTCGATGGCGAGGCGCAGGGAGTAGACCTCCTCGATGTCGCGGGCGGTCAGGCTGATGACGCGGGCGCCGCGGTAGCGCTGGGTCTCCACGAGGCCCTCGGCGGTGAGCAGGGCGATGGCCTCGCGGACGGGGCCGCGGCTGACGTGCAGCGCGTCGGCGAGCTCGGTCTCCTTGAGGCGTTCGCCGGGGGCGAGGCGGCCGCGGGTGATCATGTCCCGCAACCGGTCCGCGACCAGGGCGGCCAGCGCGGGCGTGGTCCCGGGGACGTCGAACGGGGTGAGTTGCACGGGTCCTCCTTCGCCGGGAAGCGTACCACCGATTTGCAGATTATTTATTGTTGACAATCTTCAATCGCTGGGTTAGCGTTCCCGGGGTCGGCACCGGTGCCCTCGAAAACCCGAGCCGACAGGCCCTCCCCCGGGACGGGGCCGACCCCTGACAGCGGCACCGGATCGCGCAAGGAGGCGCGCCGAATGGTCCAGATATCCCGAAGAGCACTCCTCGGAGCGGGTGCGGCGCTCAGCGCCGGGCCGCTCCTCACCAGCTGCGGCTCCCCGTTCGACGACACCACCGCCGCGGGCGGGAACGTCCTCGAATTCGTCACCTTCTACACGGGGCCCGACGGCGTCGTCATGCAGGGCATCGTGGACCGCTACAACGAGCAGTCCACCGGCGCGCAGATCCGCATGTCGGCGCCCGCGTACGGCGGCGACTACCTCACCAAGCTCGTCACCTCGTCCATCGCGGGCAACCCGCCCGCGATCATGGCCCTGCACAACAACGAGGTCCCGCCCCTGCGGCGGTTCCTGCACGAGCTCGACCTCGCGTCGTTCGGCTTCGCCGAGGACGACTTCGTGGAGGGCACGCAGGACCTGGCCGTCGTGGAGGGCAGGCGCCTGGGCGTCACCATGAGCACCGGCCCGCAGGCGATGGTCTACAACAAAAGGCTGTTCGCGGAGGCCGGGCTCGACCCCGAGCGCCCGCCCGCCGACGCCGCCGAGTTCGTGGCGGCGGGCAAGGCGCTCAAGGAGAGCGGCGTGTGGGGGTTCATCCGCGAGCCCGCCACGTGGATGCCGTGGCTGACCATGAACTGGCAGAACGGCGGCACGCTCGTCGCCGAGGACGGCACCGCCGTGTTCGACTCCGACGCCTCGCTGGAGGCGATCGACATGGAGCGGCGCTGGGTCCACGAGGACGAGATCGCGCCCTCGCAGCTCCTCGACGGCGTCCAGATGGGGCAGCAGTTCCAGGACGAGCAGGTCGGGATGATCTTCATCGGCCCGTGGGGCCTGGCCGACATGGTCAAGGCGAACGAGGAGGACGGGAAGGAGTTCGGGGTCGCCCCGCTCCCGGTGTTCTTCGACGCCGCCCCGGCCGTGGCCGCCACCTCCCACGTGTACTGCATCCCCAAGCAGCGCAGCAACGACGCGTGGGTGAGCGCCGAGGCCGCGAAGTTCATCGAGTGGGTCGTGCGCGAAGGCTCGGTCACCTGGGCCGGGTCGCAGGCGCCCTCGTTCAACGGGGTTGACGCCGCGATCGCCGCCAGCGACGACCCGGTCGTCACCGCGATGACCACGTTCGTCCAGGAGCAGCCGCGCGCGAGGTTCGTGCCGTACGTGCCGCGCTGGAACCAGGCGTTCACGTACCTGACCAGCGCCACCCAGTCCATCGTGTACCGCAACGAGGACCTGTCGCTCATGTCCGAGGCCGCCGGCCAGGCGACCGCCGCGATCAAGGGGGCCGCCCGATGACCGCAACGATGGAACAGCGGACCGAGGCGCCCGCGGCGGCGCCCAAGCGGCGCAGGCGCCTCACGCGCGTCGGCATCCTGTTCGCCGCGCCGTTCCTGGCGCTCCTGGTGTTCCTGTGGGTCGTGCCGGTCGTCAACGGCCTGTACGTGAGCCTCACCGACACCAACATGGCCGAGGGCACCGGCGGGTTCGTCGGCCTCGACAACTACGCGAGCCTGATCTCGGACCCGGACTTCCACGCGGCCCTGGGGAACACGGCCCTGTTCGTGGTCCTCAACGTGCCCGTCCTGGTGGCCGTGGGCCTGCTGCTGGCGATGCTGCTCAACCAGCGGCTCGGCGGCCGCGGGGTCATCCGCGCCGCGTTCATCTCCCCTTACCTGCTCACCGGCGCGGCCGTCGCCATCATCTGGCAGACCGCGCTGAACCCCTTGAGCGGCAACGTCAATCAGATCCTCGGCGCGATCGGGATGCCCGAGCAGGCGTGGCTGTCCACGCCCGGCGACGCCATGGGCGCGGTCGTGCTCATCACCCTGTGGTGGCGCGTCGGCTTCCCGCTGCTGGTGCTCCTCGCCGCGCTCCAGGACATCCCCGCGCAGCTCTACGAGGCCGCGAAGATCGACGGCGCGAACCTGTGGCAGCGCTTCAGGCACATCACGCTCCCGGCGATCGCGCCGGTGCTCATGCTCGTGGTCCTGCTGCGGCTCATCGACTCGTTCAAGGTCTTCGAGCAGGTGTACCTCGTGACGCAGGGCGGGCCCTCCGGGTCCACCCGCGTGGTCCTCCAGATGCTCTACGAGTCCGGGTTCCGCGACTTCCAGACCGGGTACGCCGCCGCGATCGGCTGGACCCTCGCCCTCATCATCCTCGTCGTCACCGTCGTCCAGCTCGCGCTCACCCGAAGGAGGGCCTCATGACCGCCGCCGTCCTGCGCCCGCGATCCAAGAGCCCCGACCGGCGGGCCCGCCGCATCGGCACTGTCGTCGCCGCGGTCCTCGCCCTCGCGTGGACCCTCCCGATCCTGTGGGTCCTCGTCGGCTCGTTCAACGCCGAGCGGATCACCTCCGGCTCCGGGTTCCTCCCCTCCGACCCGACGGGCGAGAACTGGTCGAAGCTCGTGCAGCCCGACGGTCGCGCCGTGAACGTGTTCGTGGCGTTCTTCAACAGCACCGTCGTCGCCGTCGTGGCGACCGCGCTCGCGCTGGTGGTGTGCTCGATGATGGCGTACGCGCTGGCCCGGCTGCCGTTCCGCGGCTCCGCGGTCGTGCTCGCCGCGATCGTCCTCATGATGCTCGTCCCCACGGAGGTCATCCTCGTGCCGCTGTTCAAGCAGTTCGCCGCGCTCGGCCTGCTGAACACGTACGGCGCCTTGATCATCCCGCACGTGGTGTCCCTGTTCGGGGTGGTGCTGCTGCGGCAGTTCATCGCGAACCTGCCCGTGGAGCTGACCGAGGCGGCGAAGATCGACGGCGCGAACGCGTGGCAGAACTACCGCTACATCGTGCTGCCGCTCATCCGGCCCGGCCTGGCCACGCTCGGCATCCTGGTGTTCCTCGCGGCGTGGAACGACTTCCTGTGGCCGCTCATCGCCACCTCCACCCCGAGCATGCAGACGCTCCCGCTCGCGCTCATCACGTTCCGATCCGCTTACGGGGACGGCGAATACGGGGTGGTCATGGCGTCCACGATCCTCGCCATCACCCCGCCGCTGCTCATCTTCCTCATCGCCCAGCGATTCATCGTCGAGGGCATCAGCAACACCGGTCTGAAAGGTTGACAATGGCTGACACCATCCGCTCCTCCGAGCACGCGGGACACAACCGCGCCCACCCGAGGGCGGCCCTGTCCGACCCGAATCCGCGGCACGTGCGCGAGGCGGAGGTCCGCATCGACGCCGCCTCCCCCACCGGGGACCTCGCGCCGATCTGGGCGAGCATGGGCTACGACGAGATCAACTACACGTACCGGCCCGACGGCAAGAAGCTGCTGAACAGCATCGGCGAGTTCTCCCCGCGCCCGTTCCACGTGCGCCCCCACTACATGTTCTGCTCCGGTTCGGGCTGGGGCCAGCCGCACTGGGGCAACGGGAACGTCTACCACGAGGACGAGCACGGCGAGCCGTTCTACGACTTCACGCTCCTGGACGAGACCTACGACGCCATCACCGGCGCCGGCCACCACGTGCTCGTCGAACTCGGGTTCACCCCCAAGGACCTCGTGCCCGAGAAGGCCCACGACGTGTTCCCGGTGATCTCCAGCCCCACCGTCTACAGCGCCTACGAGCACGGCCTGTGGTCGTTCCCGCCCAAGGACTACGGCAAGTGGGCCGGGCTGTGCGCCGCCACCGCCGCGCACGTCCTCGAACGGTACGGCGCCGAGGAGGTCTCCCACTGGGTGTGGGAGCTGTGGAACGAGCCCGACATCTTCTACTGGCGCGGCACCCCGCAGCAGTACTACGACCTGTACACCGTCACCGCCGAGGCCATCCGGAGCGTGCTCCCCGACGCGCGCGTCGGCGGGCCCTCGGTCACCGGCGGCGACGCGGGCGTGGCGTTCCTGCGCGGGTTCCTGGAGCACTGCAAGGCGACCGGGACGCCCCTGGACTACGTCTCGTTCCACACCAAGGGCTCGGCGTTCACGCCGTGGCGCACCTACGGGCCCATCGGGGCGCCCGCGCCCGTCCAGGAGTCCCCCTCGGCGATGAAGATGCTGTTCGAGGTGGACCGGCTCCTCGCGGTCATGGACGAGTTCCCCGAGTACGCGGCGCTGCCCGCGCTCATCGACGAGTGCGACGCGGGCGTGCCCGCGCACCACTCGGCCTACGACAACCCGAACTTCCGGTTCCAGAACACCGAGTACTACCCGGTGTTCCAGGCCAAGCTCATGAAGAAGCTCCTCGACCTCGCCGCGAACCACGGCGACAACATCGAGCAGGCCACCACCTGGTCGTTCTACTTCGAGGGCGAGCGGTACTTCGAGGGCACCCGGTCCTGGACCACCCAGGGCGGCATCGAGAAGCCGTTCATGAACGCCTACCGGCTCTTCGCGAAGCTCGGCGACCGGCGGCTCCCGGCCGTCTCGGACCGGGCGTTCCCCATCGACGACCTCTCCGGCCGCGAGTACGGGATGCCCGAGGAGGTCGACGCGCTCGCGTCCATCGCGGACGACGGGACCGTGACCGCGCTCGTGTGGCGCCACGGCGACGACCAGTACGCGCAGGACGCCGAGCAGACGGCCGCCGTTCTCGCGTTCAGCGGCCTCGCCGCCGGGTCGTACACGGCGACGGAGTACCGGATCGACGCCGACCACTCCAACGCGCACACCGTGTGGGAGGCCCTCGGGTCCCCGCAGGAACCGGATGCGGACGCGCTCAAGGCCATCCACGCGAGGCAGGGCCTGGAGACCGTCGGGGACGCCCGCACCGTCGAGGCCGAGGGCGGGGCGCTGCGGTACGAGACCGCGCTCCCGCTGCCGTCGGTGTCGCTCGTGGTCCTGGAACCGCGATGACCGAGGCACTCCTGTACGTCGGCGGCCGCCTCCGCGCGGCCGCCGAGGGCGGGGCCGTCCCGCTGCACGACCCCGCCACGGGCGAGGCCGCCGGCAGCGCGGCCCTCGCCACCGAATCCGATGTGGACGACGCGCTCGCGGCGGTCGCGCGGGGCTTCGACGCCTGGCGCCGCTCGGCCCCCGAGGAGCGGGCGCGGGTCCTGACCGGGGCCGCGGCACTGCTGCGCGGCCGCGCCGAGGACGTCGCGCGGGCGATCACCGCCGAGCAGGGCAAGCCCCTGGGCGAGGCCCGCGCCGAGATCGAGCAGTCCGCCGGGTACTTCGACTGGTTCGCGCGGGAGGCCGTGCGCGACCTGGGCCGGGCCTGGGGCGAGGGCGACCGCGAGTTCACCGTGGAGCGGCGCCCGATCGGGCCCGTCGCCGCGTTCACCGCGTGGAACTTCCCCGCCTCGCTCCCGGCCCGCAAGATGGCGCCCGCCGTCGCGGCCGGGTGCTCGATCCTCGTCAAACCGGCAGAGGAGGCCCCGAGCGCGGCGATCGCGATGGCGCAGTGCCTCGTGGAGGCGGGCCTGCCCGGGGACGCGGTCGCCGTCGTCACCGGCGACGCGCCTTCCATTGCGGCGCAGGTGATCGGGTCGCGGGTGATCCGCAAGATCACGCTCACCGGGTCGATCCCGGTCGGCCGGGAGCTCGTGCGGCTCTCCGCCGAGCACCTCCAGCCGCTCAGCCTCGAACTCGGCGGCCACGCGCCCGTGATCGTGCTCCCCGGGGCCGACATCGCCTCGGCCGCGAGGACGCTCGCGGGCGCGAAGTTCCGGAACGCGGGGCAGGTGTGCATCTCCCCCACCAGGTTCTTCGTGCCCGAAGCCGACGCGGAGGCGTTCGCGGCGGCGTTCGCCGAGACCGCCGCCGCACTGACAGTGGGGCCCGGGGACGCCGAGGGCGTCGAGGTGGGGCCGCTCGCGAACGCGCGGCGACTCGCCGCCGTCGAGTCGCTCGTGGCGGACCTGCGCGAGCGCGGGGCCCGCGTCCTCACCGGCGGGCACCGCCTCGACGGGCCGGGCTGGTTCTACGCGCCCACCGTCGTCGCGGACGTGCCCGAGGACGCGCGGATGCTCACCGAGGAGCCGTTCGGGCCCGTCGCACCCGTCCTGCCCTACAAGAACCTCGACGAGGCCGTGGCGCGCGCGAACGCCGTGGAGCAGGGCCTCGCGGCCTACATCTTCGGGCCCGAGGACGCGGCGCGCGAGGTGGCCGAGCGCCTCGACGTCGGCATGATCGGCGTCAACAGCACCGCGCTCGCGGTCGCCGAAGCGCCCTTCGGCGGCGTCAAGTCCTCCGGGTACGGCCGCGAAGGCGGCACCGAAGGCATCGGCGAGTACACCGTCGCCGTCTACACCCAGGTCCGCAAGGAGGGCTCATGAGCGCGCGAGTGCTCGTCACCACCGCCTACCTGGAGCCGGGCGGCGAAGTCGACCGGCTCCTCACCGACGCGGGGCACGAGGTCGTGTTCGCCCGCGCCGCGGACCGGAAGGCCGGAGGTCAGTCCCTAGTGGAGGCGATCGCCGACGCCGATGCGGTCGTCGCGGGCACGGACAAGTTCACCGCCGAGGTCATCAGTGCCGCAACGCGACTGCGGGTGTTCGGGCGCTGCGGGGTCGGGTTCGACAACATCGACGTGGCCGCCGCGACCGAGGCGGGCGTGGCCGTCACGTACACGCCCGGCGTCAACCGCGAGTCCGTGGCGGAACTGGTCCTGGGCCAGCTCGTCAACGGGGCCCGCCTGCTGCCGCAGAACATCGCGGCGGTGCGCGAGGGCCGCTGGGACCAGCCCAGCGGCACCGAGCTCGCCGGATCGGTGCTCGGGATCGTGGGCCTCGGCTCGATCGGCAAGGCCGTCGCGCGGGTCGCGCGGGCGCTGGGGATGACCGTGATCGCGTACGACCCGTACTTCGACGCGGACTTCGCCGGGGACCACGGCGTCGAGCGGGGCACGCTCGACGCGGTGCTCCAGGCGGCCGACTTCCTGACGCTGCACCTGTTCCTGGACGAGTCGACCCGGAACCTCATCGACGGCGACCGGATCGCCGCGATGAAGCCGGGCGCGTTCATCGTGAACACCGCGCGCGGCGGCGTGCTCGACGAAGCGGCCCTTGCGGACGCGGTCCGCTCCGGGCACCTGCGCGGCGCGGCCCTCGACGTCCTGGAGACCGAGCCGCTCGCCGCCGACAGCCCGCTGCGCGGCCTCGACCGGGTGTTCGTGACCGCCCACATCGGCGCGGCGACGCACCAGGCGCGGGCCCGGTCGAGCCTCATGGCCGCCGGGCAGGTCGCCGACTTCCTCGCGGGGAACCCGCGGCCCGGTAACCTCGTCAACCCCGACTACCTGAAGGGGGCCCGATGAGTGCGCTGCGGTTCGACGCGAACCTGAAGTGGCTGTTCACCGAGCATGAGTTCCTCGACCGGTTCGCGGCCGCCGCCGCGGCCGGGTTCACCGGCGTCGAGTTCCCCGACCCGTACCCGTACGAGGCCGGCGAGCTGCGGAAGCGCCTGGACGACAACGGGCTGCACCAGGTACTCGTGAACACGCCGATGGGCGCGAAGGGCACGCCGGAGCAGCAGGGCATCACCTGCTTCCCGGACCTCGTGCCGCGCTTCAGGGACGAGTTCCTGAGCGCCCTCGACTACGCGGTCGCGCTCGGCGCGGACTTCGTGCACCTCGTGGGCGGCATGGTCCCGCCCGGGACGAGCCGCGACCGGGCGTTCGCGCGGTACGTCGCCAACGTCGCGTGGGCCTCCGAGCAGGCCGCGGGCACCGGCGTGCGGCTGCTGCTGGAGGCGCAGAACAAGCGCGACGCGCCCGGGTTCATATTGGAGACGCAGGCGCAGGCCCACGCGGTCGCCGAGGTCTGCGACGCGGGGAACGTCGGGGTCCTGCTCGACGTGTACCACGCGCAGATCGACGAGGGCGACCTCCTGACGCTCCTCGGCACCGAGCTGCCCGGCGCGTTCCACGTGCAGATCGCCGACCCGCCCTCGCGCCACGAGCCCGGCACCGGCGAGGTCAACTTCAAGTCCGTGTTCGCCGCGATCAAGGCGAGCGGGTATGACGGGTGGATCGGGTGCGAGTACGCGCCCGCCGCGGGCACTGTTGCGGGCCTGGGGTGGCGAGAGGAGCTGGCGCCGTGAGGATCGCGCTCATCCACGGGACGACCGCGGCCGTCGCGCCCGCGGTCGACGGGCTCGCCGCGGGCTTCCCCGAGGCAGAGCCGTGGAACCTCCTGGACGACCGGCTCCTGCCAGACGCGGACGCGGCGGGCGGGCTCACTCCCCCACTCGCCGAGCGGATGAGGCGGCTCATCGCGTTCGCGAAGGACGGCGGGGCGGCCGGGGTGCTGCTCACGTGCTCGATGTACGGACCGGTCGCGACCGCGGACTTCGGCGTCCCGGTCCTCGCACCCGACGAGGCCGCGTTCGCGCGGGTCGCCCGCGAAGGATGGGCGAACGTGCTCGTCGTGGCGTCGTTCCAGACCGCGGCCCTCGACGCGGCGCAGCGGCTCCGCGCGGTGGCCGGCGGGACCGAGGTCGAGTCCGCGACGTCAACGGCCGCAATGGGTCCGAGCCGCAGCGGGGACACCGCCGCGCTCGCCGACGCGCTGGAGGCCACGGTCCGGGCGGGCCGGGGGTACGACGCGGTGGTCCTCGCCCAGTACTCGCTCGCGCCCGCCGCCGACCTGCTCCAAGACCGTCTCGGCGTCCCCGTGGTCTCCGGCCCGCTCGCCGCCGCCGCGCTCCTGAAATCCCAGCTCACCGAAAGGCCCCGCGCATGATCCGCCTGTTCAGCACCCTGGCCGTCCGCCTCGCTTTGGATGCGGGCGTCCTGGACGACTTCACCGCCGCCACCGGGCACGAGGTGGCGACCGTCTACGACCCGACCAACGTCCTGTTGCGGCGCATCGAGGACCGCGACCTCCCCGACGTGATGATCGGCGTGGGCGGCCAGCTCGCGGAGCTGGTCGCGGCGGGCGTCCTGGACGAGGCGGCCGAGATCGCCAAGGTCGGGGTCGGCGTGGCCGCGCCGCCCGGCGGCGGCGACCTGCCCGACATATCCACTGTGGATGCGTTGAAGGCCGCGCTCGTCGCCGCCCGGTCCGTCGCGTACTCGCGGACCGGGGCCTCCGGCGTCTACTTCGCGTCGCTCCTGGGCGACCTCGGCATCGCCGACCGCGTCAACGCCCGCGCCACCGTGGTGGAGAAGGGCTTCGTCGCGGAGACCCTCCTCGACGGGCGCGCCGACCTCGCCGTGCAGCAGCTCAGCGAACTGCGGTTCGTGCCGCAGGCCCGGCTGGTGGGGCCGCTTCCCGAAGCGGCCCAGCACTACACGGTGTTCGCTGCCGCGACCGGCGCCGGGGCGGGCGAGGCCGCGCGGGCGCTCGTGGCGCACCTCGCGTCGCCCGCCGCGCTCGCGCGGTACCGGGACGCGGGACTCGAAGCGGTCTAGGGGGCGCGGCGTGAAGACCATCGTCCTCGACGACGACCCCACCGGCACCCAGGCCGCCACCGGCGTGACGGTCCTGTTCGACGCCACCGCCGACCTGCTCGCCGCGGCGCTGCGCCGCGACGACGCGGTCTACGTGCAGACCAACAGCCGCGCCCTGCCCGAACCGGAGGCCGTCGCGCTCGCCAAGCGCATCCGCGCCGACGGGCTCGCGGCGGGCGAGCGGCTCGGGGAGGCCGTCAGGTTCGTGCTCCGCGGCGACTCGACGCTCCGCGGGCACGTGTTCGCCGAGACCGAGGTGTTCCTCGGCGGCGGCGGGGTCATGGTCTTCGCGCCCGCGTTCCCCGACGGCGGCAGGACCACCCGCGGCGGCGTCCACTATGTGCGCGTCGGCGACGAGGACCTGCCCGCCGACCGCAGCGAGTACGCGCGGGACCCGGTCTTCGGGTACGCCGAAGGGACGCTCGCGGAGTTCGCGTCGGCGCGGTCCGGGCGGAAGCCGGTCCCGGTCCCGCTGGAGACCGTGCGCGGCGGCGGGCTCGACAAGGTGATCGCCGCGGCCCCGTCCGGTTCCGTCGTGCTCCCCGATGCGGTGGGGGCCGGGGACATCGACGCGATCGCCGCCGCGATCGAGGTGGCCGAGGCCCGCGGCGTGAGGGTCGTCGCGCGTTCGGCCGCGCCGCTGGCCGCGGCCCTCGCGGGCGTCGCCAGCGACGGGCTCCTGCCGGTGCCGCTGACGAGTGACCCGGGGAAGGCGCTCCTGGTGTGCGGCTCGCACACCGGCGGGGCCACGGCGCAGCTCGCGCCGGTCGCGGCCGCGTGGGGCGCGCCCGTCGTGGTCGACACGCGGGCGGCGCTCGCCGATCCGGAGGCCGAAGGGCGGGCGGCCGCGGCCGCGGTCCTCGCGGCGCTGGAGCGGCGACCCGTGGCGGTACTGACGAGCGAGCGGGACCGGTCGGCGGGGCACGGGACCCTCGCGCACGGCGAGCGCGTCATGGCGGCGCTGACGGCCGCGGTGCGGGAGGCGCTCCCGCACGTGGACACGGTGGTCGCCAAGGGCGGCATCACGTCCGCGGAGGTGGCCCGGACCGGGATCGGGGCGTCGTCGGCGCTGGTGCTCGGGCAGGTCCTGCCGGGGGTGTCGGCGTGGTCGCTGCGGGGCCGCGACGGCCGGGAGCGGCGGTACGCGGTCGTCCCCGGGAACGTCGGCGGGCCCGGGACGCTGACCGAGGTCCTGGCGGCCTTCGGGATCGCTTGAGCGACACGGGGAGCGAACGGTCCGCTTCCGCCCGTTTCGTGAAGCCCGGGAAAAGGCTTACACTCGCATCGGCCCCGGGCGGGGCCGACCCGGCACGTCGAATGCTCACGACCCTCCCCCATTGAGGAGTTTCAATTGCATCAGCAGCAGCACGCCGTCAAGGTCCGCCTCGACCGCTTCGTGAAGGAGCGCCTGGAACCGGCGAGGGAGCGGGCGAGCGCGCCGGTCCGGGTGTCGGCCTGGGCGGCGCCCGGGGAGCCGGTGCCGTTCGGCGAGGCCGTCGGGCAGGCGTACGAGCCGGTCGAGGAGGGCCACGCCTGGGGCCGGGCCTGGGGCACGGTGTGGTTCAAGGTGTCCGGGACGGTCCCGTCCGAGTGGACGGCCGAGCCCGGTGAGGTCGAGCTCGTGGTGGACCCGGGGTTCATCGGCGAGGGCGCGGGCTTCCAGGTGGAGGCGCTGGTCTTCGACGGCTCGGGCCGCACGCTGAAGGCGATCGAGCCGAAGAACGACTACGTGCGCCTGGGCCTGCGTCCGGGCGAGTCGTTCGAGCTGTACGTGGAGGCGGCGGCGAACCCGGACGTGTTCACCAGCGGCGTGCGCTTCGCGCCGACCCCGCTGGGGCGCAAGGAGACCGCGCCGGACGCGCCGATCTACCGGCTGGGCCGCATCGCGGTGGTGCAGCGGGACGCGACGGTGTGGGAGCTGGTGCAGGACGTGGCGACCGCGCGCGGCCTGGCGCTGGAGCTGCCGGAGGGCTCGCCGCGGCGCGCGGAGCTGTTCGCGGCGCTGGACGCGATGGTCGACGCGGTGCACCCGCACGACGTCCACGGGACCGCGGTCGCGGGCCGCAAGGCCCTGCGGAGCGTCCTGTCGGCCCCGGCGGCGCGCAGCGCACACCAGGTGTTCGCGGTGGGCCACGCGCACATCGACTCGGCGTGGCTGTGGCCGGTGCGGGAGACGGTGCGCAAGTGCGCGCGCACGTTCGCGAACGTGCTGGAGCTGATGGACGCGGACCCGGACCTGGTGTTCGCGTGCTCGTCGGCGCAGCAGTTCGCGTGGATCAAGGAGTACTACCCGGAGCTGTTCGAGCGGATCGGCGCGCGGGTCGCGGAGGGCCGGTTCGTGCCGGTCGGCGGGATGTGGGTCGAGTCGGACACGAACATGCCGGGTTCGGAGGCGATGGCGCGGCAGTTCGTGGAAGGGAAGCGGTTCTTCCTGGAGGAGTTCGGGGTCGACACGCGCGAGGTGTGGCTGCCTGACTCGTTCGGGTACACGGGGGCGCTGCCGCAGATCGCGCGGGCGGCGGGCGCGGGGTACTTCCTGACGCAGAAGCTGTCGTGGAACGAGGTGAACAAGTACCCGCACCACACGTTCGACTGGGAGGGCATCGACGGGACGCGGATCTTCGCGCACTTCCCGCCGGTCGACACGTACAACTCCCAGCTCACGCCGAAGGAGCTGGCGCACACCGAGCGGAACTTCGCGGACAAGGGCCGGGCGAACATGTCGCTGGTGCCCTTCGGGTTCGGCGACGGCGGCGGCGGGCCGACCCGCGAGATGATGGCGGCGGCGCGGCGCGCGACGGACCTGGAGGGGTCGCCGACGGTGCGGATCGCGCCGCCGATCGTGTTCTTCGAGGCGGCCGAGGAGGAGCTGCCGTCGCGTCCGGTGTGGTCCGGGGAGCTGTACCTGGAGAACCACCGCGGCACGTACGCGTCGCAGGCGCGCACGAAGCGCGGGAACCGCCGCAGCGAGGCGCTGCTCCACGAGGCGGAGCTGTGGGCGGCGACCGCGGCGGTGCGCGCGGGCGCGGAGTACCCGTACGAGCTGCTGCGGCGGTCGTGGCGGACGGTGCTGCTCAACCAGTTCCACGACATTCTGCCGGGGTCTTCGATCGGGTGGGTCTACGACCAGGTCGCGAAGGAGTACGCGCAGATCGAGGCGGACCTTGAGCCGGTGATCGCGGATGCGGTGGCGGCGCTCGGCTCCGGCGGCGAGGGCTTCGTCAACTCCGGGCCGTACGCGATCGACGGCGTGCCCGCGTTCGCGGTGGGCCCCAGGCGCACCGAGGGCGCGGTGACCGTGGAGCGCGCCGACGGATCCACTGTGATCGACAACGGTGCGGTCCGGGTGGTCTTCGACGCGGACGGGCTCATCACCTCGCTCGCGGACGCGGCGACCGGCCGCGAGACCGTGCCGCCGGGCCAGCGCGCAGGTCTGCTCCAGGCGTTCACGGACACGCCGCGCCAGTACGACGCGTGGGACGTGGACATCGAGTACCGGCGCTCGGGCCGGGACCTGGTGGCCGCCGACGAGGTGAAGGTGGTCGAGGACGGCGCCGGGCGCGCGGCGGTGCGCACGGTCCGGACCCTCGGGGACTCCACGATCACGCAGGTGTTCACGGTGGAGGCGGGCCGCGCCGCGGTCGACGTCGAGACCACTGTGGACTGGCATGAGCGGCAGACGATGCTGAAGTTCGCGTTCCCGGTGGACGTGCACACGGCGTCGGCCCGCTCGGAGATCCAGTTCGGCCACATCGAGCGGCCCACGCACACGAACACGAGCTGGGACGAGGCCCGGTTCGAGACGTGCGCGCACCGCTGGGTCCACGTGGGCGAGGCGGGCCGGGGCCTGGGCGTCGCGAACGACGCGACGTACGGCCACGACGTCACCCGCCATGCGCGCCAGGGCGGCGGCACGTACTCGGTGGTCCGCCAGACGCTCCTGAAGTCCCCGCTGTTCCCCGACCCGGAGGCCGACCAGGGCGAGCACGTCTTCCGCACCTCCCTCGTCCCCGGCGGCGTCGCCGAGGCGGTCCAGGCCGGCTACCGGCTCAACCTGCCGCTGCGCGCCGCGGCCGCGGGCACGGTCGATCCGCTGGTGTCCGTGGCGAACCCGGCGGTGGTCGTGGAGACGGTCAAGCTCGCCGAGGACGCCTCCGGCGACGTCGTGGTCCGCCTCTACGAGGCCCACGGCGCCCGCACGGAAGCGGTCCTCGACCTCGGTTTCACCGCGGCCGGCGTCCTTGAGACGGACCTGCTGGAGCGCGAGACCGACCGGGCCGCCGTCACCGCTTCCGACGCCGGATCGGTGTCGCTCGCGTTGCGGCCCTTCCAGCTCGTGACGCTGCGGTTCACGAGGGCCTAGATCGGGAGTGAGGGCCGGGCGCGACTGCGCCCGGCCCTCGCCTGTTCCTTACGCCTCGCAGTGGACGTCGTCCTCGGGCAGTTCGCCGGTGAGGAGGAACGCCGTGGTGGTGTTCAGTGCGCAGGCGTTGTCGCCGTACACGTAGACGCCGTGGCCGAAGCCTTCGACGGTCACGAGGCGGGACCGGTCGCCGAAGGCCTCGCGGTTCGCCTCGGCCCCGGGGAGCGGGGTGGCGACGTCGAGTTCGTTCTGGACGATGAGGACGTTCGCCGGGCCCTCGTCGGTGATCTCGACCTGCGGTTCGAGCGGGTCGTTGGCCCAGAACGCGCACGGGTTGACGTTGGCGCCCGCGCCGCCGAACATCGGGTGCGCCTCGCGGTCGGCGGCCGCGGTCTCCTGGTAGACCGCCAGGTTCTCCGGCCAGTCGGCGTCGTTGCAGGTCACGGCCAGGTATGCGGACCAGGTGTTGTCGTACTGCGAGACGGCGGCGGCGTCGCCGACGGGCTCGGGCAGGTCCATCTCGCCGAGAATGCGGTCCGCGGCGGGCGCGTCCCCGGCGTCGAGCGACTGCCAGAGCCGGGCGGCGCCGCTGAAGGAGTCCTCGCCGTAGAGCGAGACGAAGACGATGAACCGGAACAGCGCGCCGTCGTACTCGCCGACGGGCTCGGCGGCGAGCTGGTCGGCGAGCCGGAAGAACGTGTCCTCGACCGCTTCAGGGGTCGCGCCGAGGCCGTAGGCGCCGTCGCGTTCGGCGGCCCACTCGGCGAAGTACGCGAAGTTCGGTTCGAACTCGGTGCCCCACCGGCGCTGCGCCCGGTAGTCGAGGGCGGTGCCTTCGACGTTGCTGTCGATGACGACCTGGCCGCTCGTGTCGGGGAACAGCGAGGCGTAGGCCGCGCCGAGCACCGACCCGTAGGACGCGCCGTAGAAGCTGAGCTCCTCCTCGCCGAGGGCGGCGCGGACGGCGTCCATGTCGCGGGCGGTGTTGGCCGTGGTCATGTGCGGCATGAGGCCCTCGGTGTCGTTCGCCGCGCACTGCTCGGCCACGGTCCGGGCGTACTCGGCTTGCGCCGCGACCTCGGCGTCGTCGGCCGCGTAGGGCGGGACGTTCCCGCGGTGGCCCTGCTCGTCGGTGAATCCGCAGCTGACCGGCGTGGAGAGGCCCACGCCGCGGGGGTCCATGCCGATGAGGTCGTACGCGTCGGTGACGCCGCCCGGGAGGCCGAGGTCGGCCATCTCCACCGGCTGGCCGAGGCCGGAGCCGCCGGGCCCGCCGGGGTTGAGCAGGAGGACGCCGCGGCGCTCTTCGGGGTTCGTGCTGGCGAGGCGCGAGACCGCCACGTCGATGGTCCTGCCGTCCGGCTCGTCGTAGTCGAGCGGCACGGCGATCGTCGCGCACTCCATGCGCTCGCCGCCGGGCACGGTCTCGGCGCAGTCGCCCCAGGCCACGGGGTCCTCCTCCGGTTCCTGGGCCATGGCCGGGAGGACGGTGACCGTCCCGAGCCCGCCCGCGGCGGCCAGCGCGAGGGCGATCGCGATGCGCCGTCTTCTGCTGTGTCGTCTCATGTCGCACCCTTCCTGTTCATGTTCCCCTATTGCGGGGGTACGGGACAGTTCAAGGTATGCCGCTGCGGCACAGTCAAGCGCTTCGCGGGTTTTCATGAACGAGGTCACATGAGGTCGTGGATGCGGACCATGACGTCGAGTTGGGCGGGGTTGTAGAGGTCGCGGAGCGTGGTGCCGATGGAGCGGCGGGCGAAGTCCGCGCCGCGCGGGGCGTCGCTGAGGTCGTTGACGGCGGGGAAGCGGGCCGCGACCTCCCGGGCGAGCGGGACCATGCGGGCGGCGAGGTCGGCGCGGGTGGCCTCGTCGGCGTCGGGCGGGAGCGTCTCGAACTCGCGGTCCTGCGGGAAGGAGGGCGTGCTGCGGAACAGCTCGGCGTACGCCTCGACCGCGCGGGGGCCGAGGATGCGGGACATGGCGACCATGAACTTCCGGTCGGTGGCGGAGATCCCGTCCTGCGCCGCGGCGGGCGCGAGCTCGGGCGGCAGGTCGGTGGGGGCGGACTCGCGCAGGATCGCGGCGAGTTCGAGCCGGACGCGCTGGAGCTCCTCGATCCTGGCGGCCAGTTCGGCGTCGAGGGAGCGCAGGGCCTCCTCCGGGTGGCCGTCGTCGTCGCCCATCGCGGCGATCTGCGGGAGGGAGAACCCGAGGTCGGCGAGGCGCTTGATGCGCAGGACCTTGACGAGGTGGGCGACGCCGTACTGCTTGTAGCCGTTGGGCCTGCGCTCGGGCTCGGGGAGGAGTCCCACGTCGTGGTAGTGCCGGACCGCGCGCAGGCTGGTCCCGGCCAGTTCGGCGAGTTCGCGGGTGCTCCATGCCATGACTGCTCCTCACCTGTGGTGCAGAACAGTTGAAACCATACCGGATCGGGACGTGCGGCCACGCGGCGTCCGGAGGTGCCGGATCTCACCGCTCCGGCGCTTGACCATGCCGCTGCGGCACGGTTTCTACTGGGGGCATGGATCCCGACGCCCCCGCCGCGAGTCGGCGGCTCCGCCCGGTGCGACGCCTCGACGTGCTGCACCGCTCGCTCCACGAGATCGACCTCGGCGACGGCCCGGTGCGGTACGCGGTCGAGGTGGACACCGGCCGGGACTGGACGGCGGTGCTGTACGCCGACGGCGCGTTCGTGGCCGAGGCCGACCTGCCCGCGCGGTTCCCGGTTCCGGGCGGCGTGATCGAGGCCGACCACGGCCTGTACGGGGTGTCCCGGATGCACTTCGTGGGCGCGGACGGCGGCGAGCGGCGCCTCGCTCCGGCCCGCGGCACGCTGGAGGACCTGCGGGGCCGGTTCGGGCGCCGCCATCCGCGCGCGAGCCGCGCGATCGGCGCGGCGGCGGTCGCGGTCCTGCTGGTGAACCTGGTGCTGGCCGCGCCGCAGGCGCTGGAGCTGGTGTCGGAGGTCCCGCGGATCGCCGAGCGGTTCGGGACCTTCGAGTCCCCGGTGGACCTGCCGTGGTGGCTCAACGCGTCCCTGTACGCCGCGGGGGCCGCGGCGGCGACCGAGCGGGTGCTCACGTTCCGGCGCAACCGGATCGTCGACTTCGAGACGATCTGGACGGAGGGCTAGGGCCAGTCGCCTGCGGCGGCGAGGCCGAGGACGAGGGCGGCGATGTTCCAGGCGTCGTCGGCGCCGGAGTGGTGGCGGCCGTCGAGGGGGAGGCCCGCGAGTTCGAGGGCGGTCGCCATGCCGGGGCGGCGCTTGAGGCCGTTGGCCTCGGTGAAGACGAGTTTGGCGTTGGTGTGGCGGCTGCCGAAGGGGTAGCGGGCGCCGGTGGCCTTGCATTGGCGCTGGAACTGGTTGCGGTCGTAGTCGCCCCAGCTGGCCCAGGGGCGGGAGTCGGCGCGGTGCTCCTTGGCGAGGAGGGCGCAGGCGTCGGCGAACTCGATGCCGGTGTCCACTTCGGCCTGGGTGAGGCCGGTGAGCTCGGTGCAGAACTCGCTGACGCGGGAGCGCCTGGGGCGCACGAGGATGCGGTGCTTGGCGAGGCGTTCTCCGGCGGCGAGGTCCACGACGGTGAGGCCGATCTCGATGATCTCGTTGACCGCGCCCGCGGGCGGCTGCCCCTCCCAGCAGGTGGCCTCCACGTCGACGACGTTCAGCAGGGTGTCCATGCCTTGCAGCGTAAGGGGCCCGTCCACCGGTTTGCGCATTCACAGCGTGGTGGACGGGCCCCGGGGCCTTGCCGGGTGCGGTCTAGACCGCGGTCCAGCGGCTCTCGTCGGCGGCGCTGGCCTCGACGGCGGCGAGGACCTTCTGGACCTGGAGCGCGTCGGCGAACGACGGCGTGGGCTGCTCGCCCGCGCCGATCGCGTTCACCAGGTCCACGACCTGGTGGGTGAAGCCGTGCTCGTAGCCGAGGCCGTGGCCCACGGGCCACCAGTTCCCGGTGTACGGGTGCTCGGGCTCGGTCGCCTGGATCTTGCGGAAGCCCGCGTTCGGCTCGTCGGCGGCGTCGTAGAACCACAGCGAGTTCATGTCCTCGAAGTCGAACGCGAGGGACGCCTTGGAGCCGTTGAGCTCCACGCGCATCGCGTTCTTGCGGCCGAGCGCGAAGCGCGTGGCCTCGAAGACGCCGACCGCGTTGTTCGCGAACCGCGCGGTGAACACGGCCGCGTCGTCCACGGTGACCGGGCCCTTCGGGCCGTCGGCGCCGCCGTGGCCGCCCAGGCCCACGAAGTCGCCGCCCACGGGCCGCTCCTTCACGAAGGTCTCCAGGATCGCGGAGACGCCCGTGACGTCGGACCCGGCGATCCACTGCGCCGCGTCGATGATGTGCGCGCCGATGTCCCCCAGGGACCCCGAACCGGACTTCGACTTGTCGAGGCGCCAGGTCAGCGGCGCGTTCTCGTCGGTGAGCCAGTCCTGGAGGTACTGGGCCCGCACGTGCCGGATCTCCCCCAGCGCGCCGGAGTCGACCAGGCGCTTCGCGAGCGACAGCGCCGGGGTGCGCCGGTACGAGAACCCGCACATGGCAAGCACGCCTTTGGCTTTCGCGGCCTCGGCCGCGGCGGTCATGGCCTCGGCCTCTTCCACGGAGTTCGCGAGCGGCTTCTCGCACAGCACGTGCTTGCCCGCTTCGAGCGCCGCGACGGCGATCTCGGCGTGCAGGTTCCCGGGGACGCAGATGTCGACCAGGTCGATGTCGTCGCGCTCGATGAGGCGGCGCCAGTCGGTCTCGGTGGAGTCCCAGCCGAGCTTGGCCGCGGCGGCGTTGAGCCGGTCGGCGTCGCGCCCGGCGAGGGCGGTCATCTGCGGTGCGAGCGGCAGGTCGAAGAAGCGCGGCGCGGTGCGCCACGCGTGGGAGTGGGCCGCGCCCATGAAGGCGTAGCCGACCATGCCGATGCGAAGCGGTTCAGTCACTTGCGGCTCCCTCGGTTCAGGCCGTCGCGGACCGACGGCCACCCTTGCAACACAGCGAGGATATCGGCGTCGGCGGTCGCTGTCAGCGCCGACTCGTAAGCGCCGTCGAGGATCTCGTCCAACCGGACGCGGCGGCCCTCGGCGGCGCTGCGGATCGCTGCCTCGACCATCGCGAGGCTGAGGACGTTCGCGTGGACGCGGCCCATCGGCTCGCGGCCCTCCAGCAGCGCCGCGGTGAACTCGCGCAGCGACCCGGCGATGCCGTCGCCGGGGTCGTCGGCGGTCGCCTTCGACTCCGGCGCGGACTGCGGCTCGCCCTCGCCGTCCCAGACGGTGCTCCCGTGCTCGGCGGAGATCCGCCAGGCGCCGTTCCAGGAGGTCTCCAGGCCGGGGCTGCACCAGGACCCGTTGAACGTGAACCGGGCGCCGCCCTCCATCTCGAACGCGGCGGTGGCGGCCGCGTTCCCGGCGTACCAGGACCACGGCGGGTTGTACTCCTCGCAGACGACCGCGACCGGGTCGGCGTCGAGCAGGAAGCGCGCCATGTCGAACTGGTGGATCGCCATGTCGAGCAGGAGCGGCGAGTCCATCGCGTCGCGGAAGCCCCCGAAGTGCGGGGACTGGAAGAAGTCGACCGAGACGATCCCGACGCGCCCCAGCTCCTCCGCCTGCCGCTTGGCCTGGAACAGGCCGCGGTTGTAGCGGCGCGACTGGCTGACCATGAACAGGTGCCCGGTCAGCTCGGCCGCCGCGGCGAGCGCGAGGCCCTCGGCGACGGTGGCGGCCACGGGCTTCTCCCCCAGGACCGGGAGTCCGGCGCGGAGGGCGGCGATCGTGACCGGGTGGTGCGCTTCGGGAATGGTGGCGTTCACGATCGCGTGGGCGCCGGTGCGCTTTGCGAGCTCCACGGCGTCGGTTCCGGTCGCGAGGTCGCGGCCGACACCGGCGGCGGCCGCCTCGGCGGCCTCCGGGTAGAGGTCGGCGACGCCGACGAGTTCGACGGCCGGGTCGGCCTCAATGGTGCCGATCCAGGCGCGGCCCATGCCGCCGGCGCCGACGACGACGAGGCGAAGGGGCCCTTCGATGCCGAGGCCCTGCTTTCCGAGAACGTTGAAGCTCATCGCTCGAACGCCCCGCGGTAGCCCTGGCCGTTGAAGAAGTCGTCGGTGTCGTAGCGCAGGAGGGTGGGGGTCTCGCGCTCGCGGTCGGGGCGGGCCCACTCGATGCCGTTGGCGATGACGTGGTTGACGTCGGGGTGGTGGTAGACCGGGAAGTCCTGGTCGCCGGGGCTGAAGTAGAAGATCCGGCCGAAGCCGCGGCGGTAGGTCATGCCGGAGCGGAAGACCTCGCCGCCGGTGAACCCGGAGATGAACACCAGCTCGTCGGGGGTGGGCACGTCGAAGTACTCGCCGTACATCTCCTGCTCGGGGATGACGATCGGGTTGGGGATGCCGCGCGCGATCGGGTGCTGCGGGTTGACCGTCCACACCAGCTCGCGGTCGTGCTCGGACCGCCAGCGCAGCGTGCAGGTGGTGCCCATGAGCTTCGTGAAGATCTTCGACCAGTGTCCGGAGTGGAGCACGATGAGGCCCATCCCTGCGAGGACGTGGCGGTGGACGCGCTCGACCACCTCGTCGGCGACGTCGCCGTGGGCGGCGTGGCCCCACCAGACGAGGACGTCGGTGGCGTCGAGGACGTCGGAGGTGAGCCCGTGCTCGGGCTCGTCGAGGGTGTGGGTGGTGATGACGGCCTTGTCGCCGAGCCATTCGCCCGCGCCCTTGGCGATGGCGCCGTGCATGCCGTCGGGGTAGCGCTCGGCCACGGAGGTCTCGACCTGCTCGTGGCGGTTCTCGCCCCAGACGACGACGCGGATGGGTGCCTGTGACATGTGGTGGTGCTCCTTGCTATATGTGTTTTCGCTGGTCGTTCAGGAATTCGTGGGGGCCGCGGCGGTCAGGGGTCCGGTGCTGGAGCGGACGGTGAGCGAGGGCGGCACGAGGACGTGCGCGGGCGCGTCGGGCGGATCGATGACGAGGCGCACGAGCGCGGCGGCGATGGCCGCGGAGTCCTGGTGGACCGAGGTGATCCCGACGGTGCCGAACTCGGTGAGCGGCGTGTCGTCGTACCCGGTGACGGCGACGTCGCGCCCGGGCGCGAGCCCGCGCGACTGGAGGGCGATGACGACGCCCGCGGCGAGCGTGTCGGTCTTGCAGACGATCGCGGTGGGCGGGTGCTCGGAGTCGAGGAGCGCGGCGGCGGCGCGCACGCCGGTGGCGAGGTCGCCGCGGGCGGGGACGATCCGCTGAGCGGTCGTGGAGGCGGCGAGGCCGTGGCGCCCGCAGGCGTCGCGGTAGCCGATCTCGCGCTGCATCACGGTCTCACTGCGGTGGTCGGCCCCGAGGAACGCGAGTTCGCGGTGCCCGCGCTCGACCAGGTGGTCCACGGCCATGGCGACGCCGAGCGCCGCGTCTCCTTCGGCCCACGACCAGGGGCTCTCGAAGGCCGCGGCGTCGCGGCCGTAGGCGGCGAAGGGGATGCCGCGGCGCTGGAGCTCGATGAGCCGCTCGTCCTCGGAGCCGATGTTGGAGACGACGAACCCGGCGACGGACTGCCCGAAGTACAGGTCCTCGCAGGCGCCCATGAGCGACTCGGTGTCCTGCTGGGTGATGAGCGTGAGGTTCCGGTCGGCGGTCTGGCAGGCGGTGGCGAGGTCGTGGAGGAACACGGCCATGTACGGGTTGCCGGACAAATCAGGCGCGGGCAGCACATAGCCGATCTGCCGCGGCTGCGCGAGCCGGAGGCTGCGGGCCACGAGGTTGTTGCGGTACCGCAGGTCCCGCATGGCGGCGAGGACTTTCTCCCGCGTCGCCTCGGCCACCACCTCGGGCCGGTTGATGACGTTCGAGACGGTCATGACCGAGACCCCGGCGCGGTCGGCGACATCGGCCATGCTGGCCTTGCGCTCGCCCATCCCCGCGTCCCATCCCTTTACCGTTACAGTGCCGCGGGCGATTTTAAGCATAAAGCCGAGGCCCGGTCAAGCGCCTTCCTCGCATGCTTCCCTCGCTCCCGTCGCCCCGCCGCCACCCCGCCACCGCCCTCCCCGCCCCCCTGTCGCACCCCCGAGGCACGCTTGAAAGCGGGGGCGACCGCGAATCGAGGAACACTCACCTCCGCGACCGACCTGTCACACCCCCGCGGCATCGTTGCAGCCGGGGGCGACCGCGGATCGAGGACTCCTCGCGTTCACCCGCCCGGCATGGCGGAGAACACCTTGAAAAGGCGGAATTGCGGCAGTTGTGCCATCGTTGCGCACTGGTATGAGCACAATCGGATTGATCGGCAGCGGCAACATCGGCGGGGCCATCGCGCGCCTCGCCGTCAAGGCGGGGCACCACGTGGTCCTCAGCAACAGCCGCGGGCCGGAGACCCTCGCGGACCTCGTCGCGGAGCTGGGCCCGAACGCCCGCGCCGCCACGCCCGCCGAGGCCGCGGCCGCGGGCGACCTGGTCGTCGTGACCATCCCGCTGAAGGCCTACAAGACCGTCCCGGTCGAGGAGCTGCGCGGCAAGGTCGTCTTCGACACGAACAACTACTACCCCGAGCGCGACGGCCGCATCGCCGAGCTGGACGACGAGTCCACCACCGTGAGCGAGCTGCTCCAGGCGCACCTGCCGGAGTCGTCCGTCGTCAAGGGCTTCAACAACATCTACCAGGGACACGTGCAGTCCCTCGCCCGCCCGGCCGGGGACCCCGAGCGCTCCGTGCTCGCCATCGCGGGCGACGACGCCGACGCCAAGCGCCGGGTCGCGGAGTTCCTCGACTCGCTCGGCTTCGGCGCCTACGACGTCGGCCCGCTCGCCGAGGGCTGGCGCTTCCAGCGCGACACCCCCGCGTACGGGGTGTTCTTCACCGAGAAGTTCAGCTTCGACGCGGTCCCGGCCGCGCGCCAGGTCACGCCCGAGATCATCGAGCCGCTCCTGAAGGCCGCCAAGCGATACCGCGACATGTAGGACACTTCCACCCGCAGCCCGGGACGGCCCGACCGTCCCGGGCTTTCCGCTGTCGCGCGTAAGTCCCCAATGGACTTCTGATCGCGGGACGGAGGGCGAGGTCGGGGGCGGGTCGCGGGGCCTGAGTTGCGCGGCTCTCATCCGTGTAGTTAAATTCGTTTGGTCATACCATTAAAAGAAC
Source organism: Glycomyces mayteni (assembly GCF_042428885.1). Taxonomy (NCBI): domain Bacteria; kingdom Bacillati; phylum Actinomycetota; class Actinomycetes; order Glycomycetales; family Glycomycetaceae; genus Glycomyces; species Glycomyces mayteni. The sequence goes on along the minus strand of NZ_JBHMBP010000002.1, from coordinate 418,783 downwards.
GGCCCCACGGCCTGCATACCCGGCGAATCCTGTATCCCCCGACGAAAGGCATCGCCATGGGCGACAACGCAAACGGAACCCCTCGACTGCACCGCCGCAGCCTCTTCCAGGTCGGCGCCGGCGCGGCCGCCGCCGCATCCCTGGCCGGATGCGCAGCCCTCGACGAAGGCCCCGACGGGACCGCCGCGGGCGCCGACGAACTCGCCGACCTGCTGCCGACCTACACGCCGTACGAGGGCGGCATCACGCCGGACCTCCCCGGCGAACCCGACGGCACCGTCACCCCGGGCTTCCTCTCGCGCCCGGCCGAGCCCGTCCAGGCGATCACCGAGCCGGTCATGACCACCGGCGAGGACATCACCGCGATCACCCCGCTGTGGAACCCCACGCCCCCGGGCCTGCCCGACAACTCGTACTTCACCACCGTGAACGAGATCCTCGGCGGCACCGTCGTCTTCAACATCGCCGACGGCAACAACTACCTCGACAAGATCACCACCACGCTCGCCAGCGGCGACGTGCCCGACATGTTCCAGATCCCCGGCTGGGAGATCGTGAACATCTCCGACTTCGGCGAGGCCGCCAACGAGCTGTTCGCCGACCTCTCCCCCTACCTCGCCGGTGACAAGGCCAAAAAGGACTACCCGCTCCTCGCCTCCTACCCCACGGCCGCATGGGCGATGGGCGTCTTCGGCGGCAAGCTCCTGGGCATCCCCTGGGAACGGTCGCCCTACACCAACGCCCTGTTCGCCCGCCAGGACCTCCTCGACCAGCTCGGCGCGGCCCACCCGACGAACCTCGACGAGCTGCTGGCGATCGCCGAAGAGGTGAACGATCCGTCGGCGAACCGCTGGGCCTTCGCCAGCCTCGACCAGACCGTCCAGGAGGCCATGGGCGTCCCCACCCTCTGGAAGATCGAGGACGGCAGGCTCGTCCACAAGTTCGAGACCCAGGCGTTCGCCGACGCCATCGAGTTCACCCGCCAGGTCTTCGACAAGGGCCTGGTCCACCCCGACTACGTGGCCGACCGCAACACGAACGCCAAGGAGCTCGTCGGCTCCGGGCAGGCCGTGTTCTACGAGGACGGCGTCGGCGCCTGGCACGAGATGTTCCAGACCTACCGCGGCGTCGCGGGCTTCGACCTCCAGATCGTGAACCCGCTCGCGCGCGAGGCCGGCGCCGACGCCACCATCTGGCGCGACGACCCCGCCGGGATGTTCACCTTCATCAAGAAGGACCTCACCGAGGAGCGCATCCAGGAGTGCCTGCGGGTCGCCAACTGGTGCTCGACCCCGTTCGGCACCGTCGAGTACGACCTGGTCTCCGACGGCGTCGAAGGCGTCCACTTCACCGTCGACGCCGAGGGCGTGCCCCAGCGCACCGAGCTGGGCCAGACCGAGGTCGCCCCCACGTACATGTTCCTGTCCGGGCGCGCGAACGCGAACAACAAGTTCCAGTACCCGGGCATGGTCGAGCGCCTCCACGAGTGGGAGACCGTCGCCGCCCCCGCCCTCGACGACAGCCCGTTCCAGGGCCTGCGCGTCGAGATGCCCTCCGACCTGTCGGCCGAGAACGAGCCGATGAAGGACGCCCACCACGAGATCTACCGCGGCCAGCGGGAAGTCGCCGAATGGGCGACCATCGTGGACGACTGGCGCGCGAAGGTCGGCGACTCCGCCCGCGAGTACTACACCAAGGTCGCAGAGGACAACGACCGCCTGTGAGCGTCCTGACCGAGACGAAGCCGCGGCCCGCCGCGGCGGCGCGCAAGCCGCAGCCGAAGCCGCCGTGGCGGACCCGGCTCGCCCGCGACTGGCCGCTGCTGCTCATGGCCGCGCCGATGATGCTCCTGGTGTGGGGGTTCTGGTGGATCCCCACCCTCGGCAACGTGGTCGCGTTCCAGGACTACAAGCCGTTCACCAGCGGCATCCTCGGGTCGCGCCTGGTCGGCTTCACGCACTTCCAGATGCTGTTCTCCGACCCGGAGTTCCTGCGGGCCATGGCGAACACGCTGTCGATCACCGCGTTCCAGCTGGTGTTCTACTTCCCCGTGCCGATCGCGCTGGCCCTGCTCATGCACTCCATCGCGTCCGAGCGGCTCCGGTCGATGCTCCAGAGCGTGGTGTACCTGCCGTACTTCTTCTCCTGGGTGCTCGTCATCGCGATCTTCCAGCAGATGCTCGGCGGGGCGGGCCTGATCTCGCAAGTGCTGCGCGCCAACGGGTTCGAGGGCCTCGACTGGATGACCGATCCGAACACGTTCATCCTGCTCGTCACCTCGCAGGCGATCTGGAAGGAGGCCGGGTTCGGGGCGATCATCTTCCTCGCGGCCCTCGCCGCGATCGACCAGAGCCAGTACGAGGCCGCCGCGGTCGACGGCGCCGGACGGTGGCGGCGGCTGTGGCACATCACCCTGCCGGGCATCCGGCCGGTCATCGTGCTGCTGCTGATCCTGCGGCTCGGCGACGCGCTCAACGTCGGGTTCGAGCAGTTCTTCCTCCAACGCAGCGCCGTCGGCTCGCAGGCGTCGGAAGTGTTCGACACGTTCGTGTACTACAGCGGCATCCGCACCGGCGACTTCGACTACGGGGCCGCGGCCGGACTCTTCAAGGGCGTGGTCGGGCTCGTGCTGATCCTGGCCGCCAACAGATTCGCCCACCTGCTGGGCGAGCGGGGGGTGTACTCCAAGTCATGAGCTCACGCAACCGTCCCGCCTGGGAGGAGAAGCCCACGGTCGCCGGACTGGCGGCCAAGGGCGCGAGCATCGTCGTCATCGCGCTGCTGATCCTGTTCCCGCTGTACACGATCGCGCTCACGAGCCTGTCGGGCGCCGAGACCGTCAACCGCGTGGGCGGGCTGGTGGTCTGGCCCGGCGACGGGATCACGTTCGAGGCGTACGAGCAGATGTTCCGCAACCCCGTGGTGCTCAGGTCGCTTCTGGTGTCGCTGGGGATCACCGCGGTCGGCACCGTCCTCAGCGTCGTCGTGTCGGTCCTCGGCGCGTACTCGCTGTCGCGGCCGGGGTCGTTCGGGCACAAGACGATCCTGTTCTCGGTGCTGCTGATGTTCGTCGTCTTCCCCGGGCTCATCCCCGTGTACCTGTGGGTGAGCGAGCTCGGCCTGCGCGACAACTACCTGGCGATCATCCTGCCGATGGCGGTGTCCGCGTTCAACGTCGTGGTCCTGCGGGCGTTCTTCATGAGCATCCCGCAGGAGCTGTTCGACTCCGCGCGCATCGACGGGGCCGGGGAGTTCCGGGTCCTGTGGCAGATCGTCGCCCCGTTGTCGAAGGCCGTGATCGCGGTGGTGACGCTGTTCTACGCGGTCGCGTACTGGAACAACTGGTTCAACGCGTTCCTGTACCTGGACGACACCTCGAAGTGGCCGCTGGCCCTCGTGCTGCGCACCTACGTGGTCGATTCGGCCCCGCTGCCGCAGGCCTCGGGCCTGAGCAGCGCCCCGCCGACCCTCGCGGTCAAGATGGCCATCGTCATGATCGCGATCATCCCCGCGCTGATCATCTACCCGTTCGTGCAGAAGCACTTCAAGAAGGGCGTCATCATCGGCGCCGTCAAAGGGTAAGGACCTCAGGGCCCGGGATCGTACATCCTATATCCTATAGGATGCACGATCCCGGGCTCTTGCCTTCCAGGTCGGCCTCAGTCGCGCTTGAGGTCCGCGAGCGCCTGCCCGACGCGGGCCAGGAGCCCGGCGTCCTGGAGTTCGGACCGGAGCGTGCGGTGCTCGGTCCACACCGCTCCCCGGCGCAGGCCGCGGGCCCGCTCCGGGTCGGCGGACTCGACGGCCCGCAGGACCGCCCCGTACGCCTCCGCGTCCTCGATGAGGTCCGACAGGCGCGCGTCGACCGTCAGGCCCGGCGAGCGCGGCTCCGTCCGCGGGTCGTCCACGGTCCACTCGTGGTCGCCCGAGCCGACCTCCTCGCTCGCGCGCCCCGGCAGGGTGACCAGCGCGGTCGTGTTCGGCGGAACCTGCGCGTGGACGACGATCCGCCCGTCGTGGACCTCCCAGCCGACGCGGGCCCGCCCGTACGGGGTCTCCAGCTCGGCCGCGGCCCGGTCCAGGCCCGCGAGCGGGACCGGGGCCACGGCGAGGCGCCGGTACCCGGGCTCCAGCGGCGCGAGCCCGGCGACGGTGCGGTGCAGCCAGTCGGCGATGGCCCCGAACGCGTAGTGGTTGAAGGAGGTCATCTCCCCCGGGTTGATCGTGCCGTCCTCCAGCATGGAGTCCCAGCGCTCCCAGATCGTGGTGGCGCCCATGGTCACCGGGTACAGCCATGACGGATTGTCGGTCTGGAGCAGCAGCCGCCGCGCGGTCTCGGCGTGGCCGGTGCGCGTGAGCGCGTCCTGGATGATCGGCGTGCCCACGAACCCGGTGCCGATCCGGTAGCCCGCGCGGCGCACGAGCCACGCGAGCCGCGCGCCCATCCGCTCCCGCACCGCGGGGTCGGTGACGAGGTCGAACTCGATCGCCAGCGCGTAGGCCGTCGGCGCGTCGGAGACGATGCGGCTGGCGGCCGTGACGTACTCGCGGACCCACGCCTCGCGCGCGGACTCGGCGAGCGCGCCGTACTTCGCGGCGTCCTCGGCGTGCCCGAGTTCGCTTGCGGCCCTGGCGGTGAGGGCCGCGGAGCGCTGGAAGTAGGCGCTGGCGACGATGTCGGGGTCGGTCTTGGCGCGGGCGGGGTCCTCCGGCGGGGCGTCGGGGTCGAGCCAGTCGCCGAACTGGAAGCGGCCCTCCCACAGGAGGCGGTCCCCGGCGAGGGCGGCGAGGTGGTCGGTCCAGGCGCGCATGCTCGGGTACTGGCGTTCGAGGACGGCGCGGTCGCCGAAGCGGTCGAAGAGGACGGTGGGGACGACGGTGGCGGCGTCGCCCCAGGCGGCGGCGGGGGTCTGGGCCCATTCGAGGACGTTGGGGACGATGAAGGGGACTGCGCCGTCGTCGAACTGCTCGCGGGCGAGGTCGTCGAGCCAGGAGGCGAGGAAGCCGTCGCAGTCGTAGAGGAAGCTGGCGGCGGGGGCGAAGACCTGGATGTCGCCGGTCCAGCCGAGGCGCTCGTCGCGCTGGGGGCAGTCGGTGGGGATGGACACGAAGTTGCCCCGCATGCCCCAGACGACGTTCTCGTGGAGGCGGTCGAGGAGTTCGTGGGAGGAGGAGAAGTGGCCGGTGCGCTCCAGGTCGGAGTGGACGACGATGGCGGTGACGTCGGCGGGGTCGAACTCGCCGGGCCAGCCTTGGATCTCGGCGTACCGGAAGCCGTGGAAGGTGAACTCGGGCTGCCAGGTCTCGGTGCCGTTCCCGGCGAGCGTGTACGTGTCGGTGGCTTTGGCATGGCGCAGGGGCCTGGTGCCGAGTTCGCCGTGTTCGAGGACTTCGGCGTGGCGGAGGACGACGGTGTCGCCTTCGCGGCCTTGGACGCTGATGCGCAGGTGGCCGACGAGGTTCTGTCCGAAGTCGACGACGGTGCGGCCCGAGGGGGTGGTGATGACCTCTTGGACGGGGAGTTCGCCGGTGGCGCGCACGGGGGGCGCGGTGGCGGGGACGGGGACTTGGGCCTTGGCGGTGTCGGGGCGGGCGTCGAGCCAGCGGGCGTCGTCGTAGCCGGGCGAGGACCAGCCGGGGAGGGCGCGGCGGGCGTCGTGCGATTCGCCGGCGTAGATGCCGCTGGCGGTGACGGGCCCGTCGGCGGTGGCGCGCCAGCCGTCGCCGGTGGCGACGACTTCGGTGGTGCCGTCGTCGTATTCGAGGTGGAGCTGCGCGGCGAAGGACGGGTACTTGCCGTAGAAGGGGCGGGCCTGGCCGTGGAAGCCGAAGCGCTCGGTGTACCAGCCTCCGGCGAGGTTGGCGCCGATGGCGTTGGGTCCTTCGCGGAGGAGATCGGTGACGTCGTTGGTCTCGTGGACGAGGCGTGAGCGGTAGGCGGTCCAGCCGGGTTTGAGGCGGTCGGCGTCGACGGGGACGCCGTCGATCTCGACCTGGTAGACGCCGCGGGCGGTGGCGTAGAGGGTGGCGGTTTCGAGGCCGGGCCTGACGGTGAACTCGCGGCGCAGGCGCATGGGCTGGCCGATGTCGGCGGGTTCGGGGACGGTGATGAACCTGGCGTGCCATTCGCCGTCGCCGAGGAATCCGGCGCGCACGTCGAGCGGCTCGCTCCAGTCCGATGTAGAGCCGTCGGCGCCGTGGACGCGGATGCGGACGCTGCCCTCCTCGCGGGGCTGGAGCGATTCGAAGGGCCATTCCACGAGGACGGAGTCGCGGCCCTCGACGCGGGCGACGGCGGCGGCTTCGCTTCGGCGCCATTCGATCTCGGCGCCGGCCTGGGTCCAGCCGGGTGCGGCGTCGGCGGTCTTCCACGACAGGCGGGGGCGGCTCGCGGCGGTGAACGGGGTGTCGGCGCGGTACTCGGCGCGCAGTCCGTAAACGTGCATCGGGTCTCCTGGTTCGGTATTCAGCCCTTGATCGCGCCGGTGGTGAGCCCGGCGACGATCTGGCGGTTGAAGAAGGCGTACATGACGAGCGGCGGGATCGTGATGAGCAGGATGTCCATGAACAGCAGGTTCCACTGGGTCGTGTACTGGCTCCTGAAGTTGTAGAGGGTGAGCTGGACGGTGGCGTGGTCGTCGCCGGGCAGGAAGTACAGCGGGTTCTGGAAGTCGTTGAAGACGGCCACGGACTGGACGATCACGGCGGTGACGATCACGGATCTGAGCAGCGGGAACACGACTTGGAAGAACAGGCGCACGGGCCCGGCGCCGTCGATGACGGCGGCCTCGTCGAGTTCGCGCGGGATGGTGGCGACGAAGGCCCGGAACAGCAGGACGCAAAAGGACAGCCCGTAGGCGACCTCGATGAGGACGAGGCCGTGGAGGGTCCGGAACAGGCCGAGTCCTTGCAGGACCCAGATGGTGGGGACGACCGCGGGCGGGATGATGAGCCCGGCGAGGACGAGCGCGTTCAGCCAGGGCGTCAGGCGGTTCGGGCGCCGCTGCATGACGTACCCGACCATGGCCGCGAGGACCACCATGATCGCGACGCTCGCGACGGTGAGGATCGTGGAGTTCACGAACGCGCCCAGGAGCATGTAGTCGCGTTCGCGGATGACCGCGAGGAAGTTCTCCCAGATCGCCCACTCGGTGGGGAGCGAGAACTCGCGCAGGGCCGCTTCGCCGCGGGTCTTGGCGGCGGTGAGGACGATGAACGCGAACGGGACGAGGAAGACCACCGCGGAGAGGACGATGGCGATGGCGCCGGGGAGGACTCCGGCGGTGCGGCGGCGCCTCAACGGTCCACCTCCTTGCGGTTGAGCTTCCAGTAGAGCGGGATCATGAACGCGGCGACGATGAGGAACAGGACGACGTTCCCGGCGCTGGACAGGCCCCAGAACCCGGCCTGGTACTGCTTGAAGATCACCGAGGCGACCACGTCGGAGGTGAAGCCGGGGCCTCCTTGGGTCATGGCCCAGATGAGGTCGAACGACCTGAGGCCGCCGATGAGCGAGAGGACGATGACGGTGGCGGTGGCGGGCCGCATGAGCGGGAGCGTGATGTGCCGCAGGCGTTGTGCGGCGGTGGCGCCGTCGACGCGGGCGGCCTCGAAGTACTCCTGCGGGATCGCCACGACCCCGGCGATGTAGATCAAGGTGGCCAGGCCCACGCCCTTCCAGACGTCCACGAGCGCGACGGAGATGAGCGCCAGGCCCGGGTCGGTGAGCCAGCCGGGCCCGTCGACGCCGAACACCGCGAGCGCCTGGTTGATGAGGCCGTCGCCGGGGTCCATGAGCACGGTGAAGGTGATGCCGACGCCGACGGTGCTCACCAGGGTCGGGAAGAACACGACGGAGCGCAGGTACCCGCGGGCGATGATCTGCGAGGTCAGGAACACCGCGAGGAACAGCCCGAGGACCACTTTCAGCCCGGAGGTGAGGACCCCGTATATGAAGGTGTTCACGAGGCCCTGGAACAGGTAGGGCTCGCTGAAGAACAGCGCGAAGTTCTCGAAGCCGATGAACTCGGTGCCGGTCATGTTCCAGCGGGTGAACGCGAAGTAGAACGACGCGATCGTGGGGGCGATGAACAGGACGCCGTAGACGACGCCCGCGGGGAGGTAGAACCAGAGCGGGTAGTGGCTCCGGTGGCCGCGGCGCCGCCGGGGCGGCGCCGCGATCGCCGTGGTGGACATGGGGCCTACCAGCCTTCGAGGCCGAGCTGCTGCGCCTGCTTCTTCACGTCCTCGTCGTAGAGGGACGCGGCGTCGGCGGCGTCGCGGATGCCCGAGCCCACCTCGACGGTGATCTGCTCCAGGGCCGGGCCCTTGACCGGGGAGAGGAACTCCAGGGCCGGGGCGGTCAGGCCGGTGTCGAAGTAGGTCTGGAGCTGGGCGACGGCCGGGGGCACGTCCTCGGGGACGGTGCAGCCCTCGATGAAGTACGGGCCGATGACGCTCGCTCCGGCGGTCTGCGCGTCGCAGCCCTCGGTGCTGGCGACGAACGCCAGGAAGTCCTTCGCCGCGCCCTGGTCCTCAGTGGACTGCGGGAGGTAGAGCGCGCCGGGCAGCCAGGTGGTGAGGCCCGCGTTCGCCGGGTCGGTCCCGGGCAGGGCGAAGAAGCCGATGCCGTCCAGGGCCGCGGGGTCGGTCGCCTCGATCTCGGTGAGCGCCGAGGTGAGCATCGGGTAGTGCGCGCCCTCGCCCGCGGCGAGCGCGGCGAGGCCCTCGGCGTAGGTGAGGGACGCGAAGTCCTCGTTGAGGAACCCGGCCTCGGCGACCTCCTGGAGGTGCTCGAACCCCGCTGCGGCCGCGGGCGTGTCGGCGAAGTGCGCCTCGTTCGCGGTGTACTCCTCGGCCCAGTCCGGTTCGGCCGCGAGGACGTTGTAGTTGTCGGCGAGGATGAACAGCTGCGAGGTCCACGAGGACTCGGTGCCGTACGTCTGGATCACCGGCGCGGCGGCCCCGGCGTCGAGGATCGCCTGGTTGTTCGCCATGAAGGCGTCCCAGGTGGTCGGCACTTCGAGGCCGAGCTCCTCGTAGACGGCGAGGTTGTAGAGGACGCCGCCGCCCACGGCGTGGCCGACGGGGACGCCGTAGAGCGCGTCGCCCGCGCTCACGCCGTCCTTGAAGGTGTCCGTCACGGCGTCCATGTAGGACTCGCCCGCGAGGTCGGTGAGCGTCTGGCCGGGCGCGAGGGCCTGGAGGAGCGACCCGGAGTTGTAGAAGAACAGGTCGGTCATGTCGTCGGTCTGCAAGCGGGTCTTGACGATGTTGTCGCCCTCGCCGCCGCCGGGGCGCAGCTCCAGCTCGATCTCGACGTCGGGGTGGGCGTCCGTGTAGGCGTCGGCGAGGGCCTGCATGAGCTGGCCGGTGGCCTCGGAGTTGTCGATGAGGATGTGCAGCGTGCCGTCGTCGCCGCCGGTCGAGCACCCGGTGAGGGCGAGCCCGGTGGCGAGGGCGGCTGCGGCCGCGGTGCGGCGAAGGGGTGTCGGGGACATGGTCGTGACCTCCATTGGTGACGCCATTGGAACGATTCATTCCAGAGGGATTGCATGGTGCGGTTGGGAAACGGGGACGGTCAGGTCCCGCCGACCGCGCGCAGTCGCGCGGCGCCGCCTCTCGGGCGGGGCGGGCGGGTGGAGGCGCGGACCACGAGTTCGGGCCGCACCACCTCGTGCCGGGGCTCGGCGCGCCCGGCGATGCGTTCGAGCAGCAGCTCGGCGGCGAGGCGGCCCATGCGCTCGCCGTGCTGGTCGACGGTGGTGAGCGAGATGCCCGGGTGGGCGGCGATCTCGATGTCGTCGTAGCCCGCGACCGACACGTCGGCCGCGGTGAGCCCGGCGTCGGCGACGGCGTGCAGGACCCCGAGCGCCGGTTCGTCGTGCGAAGCAAACACCGCGGTCGGGCGGTCCGGCTCGGCGAGCAGCCCCAGGGCCACGCGCCGGGACTCGGGCGCCCCGTTCGGGGAGCGCACGACGCGGATGCGGTCGCCGAGACCGGCCTCCTGCATCGCGTCCCGGTAGGCGTCAACCCGGATCGCCTGCGGCGCACCCGATCCGATCCCGGCGAACCCGGCCGCGGGGGTCAGGTGCGCGATGTCGCGGTGCCCCAGGTCGAGCAGGTGCCGCATGACCTGGCGCGCGCCCTCCTCGTCGTCGCTGACGACCGCGTCGTACTTGTCCGAGCGGTCGTGTCGCCCGATCATCACGACCGGGACGTTCGCGGCGAGCGCCTCCAGCCATTCGGGGTCGACCAGCGGCGAGACCGCGATGACCCCGTCCACCTGGCGGTCCACCAGCGCCTGGATGGCGCGGTAGCCCTCCCCGTGCTCGGGGTCGGCCGGGGCGATGATGAGCTGGTAGGGCGAGCCCGAGAGCGCGGCCGTCGCGCCCGCGAGGAGCTTGGGGAAGAACGGGTTCGACAGTTCGGGGATCTCGATCCCGACGGTGAACGTCGCCCCGCGCATCCCCCGGGCCGAGACGCTCGGGCGGTAGCCGAGCTTCTCGATCGCTTCGGCCACACGGGCTTTCATCGCGGGGCTGACGCCATACGCGTTCCGGATGACCTTGGAGACCGCCGCCCGGGAGACGCCCGCCTCGCGCGCGACGTCCTCGATGGTGACCGAGCCGGCCGACGGACGCGATGCCACTGGGAGCCTCCCTGGGGATTGGTGTAGATCAATCTACACAGACTGTAGACCGATCTACAAGAGGGAGGCTCGCACTTTCTTCCGTGGGAGCGCGGACGGATTTCGCCTAGTCGCGGGCCCAGGCGCCGGGGCCTCCGGCGAGGACCACCGCGCCGGTCTCCAGGTCGGCGGTCGCGGCGTCGGCCACGTGCCGCGCGAACTGCTCGACGGTGAGGAGCCCGCCGGCGGCCTCGCGGCGCTGCGCGATCGTGCCGGGCTGGGCGCGTTCGAGGAGCGTCGCGGTGATCGTGCCCTCGATCATGTCGCCGGAGACGGTCACGAAGCCGACGCCCGCGGCCTCGAACTCGGGGAGCATGGCGCGCAGGGCGTCCTCACCGGCGCGCTTGGAGCGGGCGACGGGCGCGTAGATCGCGAGCTCCTCGGTGGCCGCGAAGTGGGCCTGGTGGCTGGTGACGTAGACGATCCGGCCGCCCTTGGGCAGCAACGGGAGCGCGCGGGCGGCGAGGTCCACCTGGGCGTCGCGGTTGAGGCGCAGCGCGTAGTCGGCGTCCATGTCCTTCTCCAGGCCGCCGGAGGCGTTGAGGACGAGCACGTCGAGCCGGTCGATCCCGGCGAAGAGGCGGTCGAGGTCGGCGGCGTCGGTGATGTCGGCCTGCACGGCCGCCGCGGAGCCGCCCGCGGCCGCGACGGCGTCCACGACGGTGTTCGCGCGCTTCGCCTTGTCGCGGTAGTTGACCAGGACGTGCGCGCCCTCGGCGGCGAGGAGCCGCGCGGTGGCCGCGCCGATGCCCCGCGACGCTCCGGTGATGAGCGCGGTGGTGTCCGTCAGCTGTCCCAATGCCCTGGCCTCTCGTGAAGGTCGAATTCCGGGGACAGCCTAAGAGGCCCGCCGCGGGCGGCGGGCCTCCAGTGGTGCGCGTGTGACTAGGCCTTGACGCCCATGGCCTCGGCGGTGATCTCGACCGAGCGGATGCGGTCGGGGACCTGCTCGGTGTAGTGCGCGGTGATGAGCTCGTCGGCGCCGGTGGCGGCGGCGAAGGACTCCAGGAACGCGCGCACGTCCTCGGGGCCGCCGACCGCGGTGTACCGGGCCATGTTGGAGAGCTGCGCGCCCGCGGGCGAGGCCAGGAACGTGTCGATCTCGTCGTCGGTGTACTCGCGGCCCTCGGGCCCGCGGGCGATGAACGCGCGGGCGCGGTTGCGGAAGGCGATGCGGCGCTGGGCGTCGGCGCTCTCGTGGTCCTCGGCGGCGAACACGTTCACGCCCGCGATGAGGTAGGGCTCGGCAAGCTGCTCGGAGGGCTGGAACTGCTCGCGGTAGACGGCGACGGCCTCGTGGAGGGCGTCGGGCGCGAAGTGCGAGGCGAACGCGTACGGCAGGCCGAGGCGGGCGGCGAGCTGCGCGCCGAACAGGGAGGAGCCCAGGAGGTACAGGGGCACTTCGGTGTCGGCGGTCGGCACGGCCTGCACGCCCTCGATGAGGGACTTGCCGCGCAGGTAGCCCTGGAGTTCGAGCACGTCCTGCGGGAACGTGTCGGAGGAGGTCGCGTCGCGGCGGATCGCGCGCATGGTCTGCCGGTCGGTGCCGGGGGCGCGGCCCAGGCCGAGGTCGATGCGGCCGGGGAACAGCGATTCGAGGGTGCCGAACTGCTCGGCGATGACCAGCGGCGAGTGGTTGGGCAGCATGATGCCGCCCGCGCCGAGGCGGATCGTCTCGGTGTGCTCGGCGACGTGGCCGATGACGAGGCTGGTCGCGCTGGAGGCGATGGTCGGCATGGAGTGGTGCTCGGCGTACCAGACGCGTTCGTAGCCGGTGCGCTCGGCGGCGCGGGCGAGTTCGACGCTCGCGGCGAAGCTGTCGCGCGCGGTCCGTCCGGGCGCGATCGGCGCGAGGTCGAGGATCGACAGGGCTACGGGCATGGACGGCCGCCTTTCGGAGTTCGGGTTCGCCCTTCGGGCAACGCTCCCCGCGTCCCCGGCAATCCCGGACCGGGGTCCGTTTCCGCCATGACCCTCGTCACCGGTTCGGAGGGCGCCCCGCCCCTACTCCCGGGGCGCCCTGCTCGGGGAGGGGTCAGCGGGGCGGCCGCGGGAACGCGGGCGGCGTCCCGATCGCGGACTCGACGGGGTCGCTGGGGGTCTCGGGGCGGTGTCCGGTCATGTGCGGTCCGATCCTTGAGGAGTTCGACGGCTTCGGGTCGAATCCTGGCGCGGCGCTGCACGGGCGGCGCACGGATTCCGCACGGGTCCCGGTCTCAGTCCTCTTCGCCGAGGCGCGGGGCCCGGTCGTGGACGAGGTCGCCGTACTCGGGGTGGCGCTCGATCCATCCGGCGTAGAAGGGGCACACGGGGTGCACCCGCTCCCCCGCGCCGCGCGCGGCGTCGAGGGAGGCGCGGACGAGGGCCGTGCCGACCCCGGCGCCCTCGCGCTCGACTTCGGTGTGGAAGAACGTGATGGCGCCGTCCTCGCGCTCGTACTGCGCGAATCCGACCAGTTCTCCGTCGATGCGGGCCTCCCACCGGTGGCGGTCGGGTGCATCGGTGACTTCCACGGCCATGAGCGCTCCTTCACGTCTCGGGCGTCCTGCGGACCACCCTAGTTCGGTTTCCCGAGGGGGTTACCCCGAAGGAGCGAGTTCCCTCCACACCGCGGGCCACCACTGCTCGGCCTGGAACGCGAACGGGTCGACGGTGCCGAGGGTCGCGCGCAGGCCCGGGCTCAGGACGTCGGCGATCTCGTCCGCGCCGCGCTGCTTCTTGGCGGCCTCGATCTGCCACAGGAACTCCACGAACCAGCGGTAGGAGGAGTTGACGCCGCGCACGCCGCGGCTGCGGCGGTCGAACTGGAGGACTTCGCCGGAGCCCGCGTCGATCACGTACAGCAGGTTCGCCGAGCCGGGGACCGTGCCGAGCAGGACGAGCCGCGCGTCGACCGCAACACCCCCGGCCTGCAACTGGACCAGCGCGAACGGGGCGAGCGGCTCGGGCGCGCCGTCGGCGTCGTACACGCCGGGCACGAGGCGGGGCACCCAGTCGTCCTCGGGCAGGCCCGCGGCCGGGACGCCGAGTTCGAGGAGCCCGGCGCGGGGCAGCTCCATCAGATCGTCTGGGCCCCATACGAACGCGGTCTTGTCGGAGGGCGGCGTCGGCGGCATGGTCATCCTGCCTGTTCTGCGGCGAGGCGGATCGAGGCGGTGGCCATGTGGACGGCCATCGCGGAGGCGGCGGCGTCGTGGTCGCGGGAGGTGACGGCGCGGAGGATCGCGTCGTGCTCGTCGAGGGCGGTGCGGGCCTCCTCGGCGCCGGAGACGGCGCGGTCGGCGTAGACCTGGAGGAGGGAGCGCACGACGTCGAGCAGGTCGATGAGGACCTCGTTGCCCGCGGCCCGCGCGAGCGCGTTGTGGAAGTCGCGGTCGGCCTCGGCGAACGCGGCCAGGTCGCCGTCGGCGTCCCTCATGCGCGCGACGTGCCCGGCGAGCGCGGCGAGGTCGTCCTCGGAGGCGCCGGAGGCGGCGAGGCGGGCCACGTAGATCTCCAGGCCCGAGCGCAGTTCGAGGAGTTCGTCGGTCTTGCGGCGGCCGATGAGCAGGCCCCAGCGCAGCGTCTGCGGGAGCAGTTCGGAGGCGGTGCCGCGCAGGTAGGTGCCGGAGCCGGGGCGCACGTCGACGATGCCGAGGAGTTCGAGCGCGGCGAGGGCCTCGCGGACGGCGGAGCGGCCGACGCCGAGGGTGGTGGCGAGCTGCCGTTCGGCGGGCAGTCGCGTCCCGGGCTCGATGGAGCCGCTGGTGAACAGGTCGAGGAGCTGTCGCGCGACCTCCGAGACCGGGCTGCTGCTCGGCAGTGCGCCGAGCGAGGCGGCGATGTCGGCGGCGCGGTCTCCTGGGTAGGCGGGCATGCAAGAAACTTACCGTCCCTTTGCGCGGCGAAACCACCCTTCCGACCCCGATGCGACGCCGGTCAACCCGCGGCGGGCCGGGTCGAGGGCCGGTCCGGGGATTCTCCGCAACCGCTGCGAGCTGGCCGTTCATTACAAGATGATCAACATGTGGGACATCACGTTGCAATTGGTCAACCGGTTAGCCAATATGGGAGACGCCCCCGTTGCCATCAGAGCCGATGTCAGGAGACACCGTGAACCGGTCCGCAGCCCCCGAAGCGCCGCCCGTAGCCCGCAGCGCCATCCGCAAGGTCTCGATCCGCCTCGTGCCGTTCGTCGCCTTGATGTTCTTCATCAACTACCTCGACCGCACCGCGATCGGGTTCGCCGCGCCCAACGGCATGAACGGGGACCTGGCGCTCTCCGCCGCCCAGTTCGGCTTCGCGTCCGGCGTGTTCTTCATCGGCTACATCCTGCTGGAAGTGCCCTCCAACCTGGCGCTCCACAAGTTCGGCGCCCGCCGCTGGCTCGCCCGCATCATGGTGAGCTGGGGCGTCGTCGCGCTCCTGTTCACGTGGGTGCAGAACTTCGAGCAGCTCGTGGCCCTCCGCTTCCTCCTCGGCGTCGCCGAGGCCGGGTTCTTCCCCGGCGCGATCCTGTTCTTGAGCCTGTGGGTGCCCTCGCAGTACCGCGGCCGCATCCTCATGCTGTTCTACCTGGCCCAGCCCCTGACGACGGTGATCGGCGCGCCCCTGGCCGGCGCCCTCATCCAGCAGCACGGCGTGTTCTTCGGCCTCGAAGGCTGGCGCTTCATGTTCATGGGCGTCGCGGTCCCGGCGATCGTCGTCGGCCTCATCGCCTGGTTCTACCTGAAGGACAAGCCCGCCGACGCCAAGTGGCTCACCCCCGAGGAGCAGACCTGGCTCACCGGCGCCCTCGAAGCCGAGCGCGAGACCACCGAGGCGCACGGCGAGCACCCGTCCGTCAAGCACGCCTTCAAGAGCGGCCGCGTCTGGACGCTGTCCTTCATCTACTTCGGCTTCATCTACGGGCTGTACGCGCTCGCGTTCTTCCTGCCCACGATCATCGACGGCTTCCAGGCCGCGGCCGGCACCGAGTTCGACGTGTTCGAGAAGGGCCTCATCACCGCGATCCCGTACCTGCCCGCGGCCGTCGCCATGTACTTCTGGTCCAAGGACGCCTCCAAGCGCGGCCTCAAGACCTGGCACATCGCCGTCCCGGCCGTCCTCGGCGCGGTCTCGATCCCGCTCGCGCTGCTCGTGGACTCGCCCGCGGCGACCATCGCGGTCATCACCGTGACGGCCTGCGCGATCTTCGCGGCGCTCCCGAACTTCTGGACGCTCCCGACCCGCTTCCTGACCGGCGCCGCCGCCGCGGCGGGCGTCGCGCTCATCAACACCGTGGGCAACCTCGCCGGGTTCAGCGCCCCGTACATCACCGGCGCCGTCCACGACTGGACCGGCGGGTACGAGGTCGCGATGGCCGTCGTGGGCGGGTTCATGCTCCTGTCCGCGGTGCTCATGGTGGCGCTCGCGCGCCGCGACAAGCGCAGCGCGGCCCCGGACCTTGAGGAGGCGGGCGCGCGATGACCCGGATCTGGAACGACCCCGCCGACTTCGCCGACGAGATGACCGACGGCTTCGCGGCCGCGAACGGACGCCACGTGCAGCGCGTGACCGGCGGCGTCGTCCGCGCCACCGAGTCCCCCCGCGGCCAGGTGGCCGTGGTGGTCGGCGGCGGGTCCGGGCACTACCCGGCGTTCGGCGGGCTCGTCGGCCAGGGCCTCGCGCACGGCGCGGCCATGGGCAACCTGTTCGCCTCGCCTTCCGCGCAGCAGATCCAGGCGGTCGCGAAGGCCGCCGACAACGGCGGCGGCGTGCTGTTCGCGTACGGGAACTACGCCGGGGACGTGCTCAACTTCGACGCGGCCCAGGAGCACCTGCGCGCCGAGGGCGTCCCGTGCGCGACGGTCGCCGTCACCGACGACGTCTCCAGCGCCGCTTTGGAAGAGCGCCACAAGCGGCGCGGCATCGCCGGGGACCTCGCGGTCTTCCGCATCGCCGCCGCCGCGGCCGAGGCCGGGCACGACCTCGACGGGGTCGAGCGCCTCGCGCGCCTCGCCAACGAGCGCACGCGCTCGTTCGGCGTCGCGTTCTCCGGGTGCACGCTCCCGGGCGCCGACGAGCCGCTGTTCTCGGTCCCCGAGGGCCGCATGGCGATCGGGCTCGGCATCCACGGCGAGCCGGGGATCGGCGAGACCGACGTCCCCACCGCCGACGGCCTCGCGGAGCTGCTCGTCGCGAAGCTGCTGGAGGAGGTCCCCGACGGGACCGCCGCCGCGGGCGCGCGGGTCGTGCCGATCCTCAACGGGCTCGGGTCGCTCAAGTACGAGGAGCTGTTCGTCGTCTACCGGCGGGTCGCGCAGCTCCTCGAAGCCGCGGGGATCGTCATCGTGGACCCGCACGTGGGCGAGTACTGCACGAGCTTCGACATGGCCGGGACCTCGCTCACGCTGTTCTGGCTCGATCAGGAGCTCGAAGCGCTGTGGGAGACCCCGGTGGACGCCCCGGCGTACCGCCGCGGGTCCGTGAACCCGGCGCAGCTCAAGGCCGCCAAGGGGAACGCCGCCGCCGACGCGGACGCCGTCCCCGAAGCCGACGAGGCGTCCCGTGAGGCCGCGGGCGTCGTCCGCGCCGCCCTGGGAGTCATCGCGGCCACCATCGACGCCAATGTGGACGAACTCGGCCGCATCGACGCCGTCGCAGGGGACGGCGACCACGGGATCGGCATGCAGCGCGGCGCGAAAGCCGCCCTCACCGCCGGGACCGCAGTGGACGCGGGCGCGGGCACCACCCTGGCCCGCGCCGCCGCGGCCTGGGCCGACAAGGCCGGGGGCACCTCCGGGGCGCTATGGGGCGTGATCCTCTCCAGTGTCGCGAACCGGCTGGGCGACAACGGGAAGCCGACGCTCGCCGACCTCACGGCCGGAGTCGCCGACGGCGCCAAGGGCGTCATGGACTACGGCAAGGCCGAGGTCGGTGACAAGACCCTGGTCGACGCGCTCGTGCCGTTCGCCGAAGCGCTGCAACGCAACGCGGACGCCGGAGCCGACCTCCCCACCGCCTGGAAGGCCGCCGCCGAGGACGCGGCCCGCGCCGCCAAGGCCACCGCGGACCTGCTGCCCCGCATGGGCCGCGCCCGCCCGCACGCCGAGAAGAGCCTCGGCACCCCCGACCCGGGCGCCCACTCCCTCGCCTTGATCGCCACCGCGATCGGCGAACTGCTCGAAGGAAGGAACGACCATGCCTGAGCCCCTGCGCCCCGCACCGCTGCGGATCGTCGTCGGCAGCGACGACGCCGGCTTCGACTACAAGGAGATCCTCAAGCGGGACCTCGAAGGCCACGCCGGAGTGGCGTCCGTAGTGGATGTCGGCGTGGACGCCGAGGGCCACACCCCGTACCCGAAGGTCGCCATCGAGGCCGCCCAGCGCGTCGCAGACGGCGAGGCCGACCGGGCCCTCCTCATCTGCGGCACCGGCCTCGGCGTCGCCATCGCCGCCAACAAGGTCCCCGGCATCCGCGCCGCCACGGCCCACGACAGCTTCTCCGTCGAACGCAGCGTGCTCTCCAACGACGCCCAGGTCCTCACCATGGGCCAGCGCGTCATCGGCGTCGAACTCGCGCGCCGCCTGGTCCGCGAGTGGCTGGACTACCGCTTCGACCCGCAGAGCGCCTCGGCCGAGAAGGTCGCAGTCATCGGCGAGTTCGAGACGACCGGGTCCTGCTGATGGCGCCGGTGGTGGTCGGGGTGAGCCTGAAGATGTACTTCGGGCACGCCGCCGCGAAGGACTGGTTCGGGCGCGTCGCCGACCGCGTGCGCGCGCACCCGGGCCTGGCCTCGGGCGCGGTCGAGCTGTTCGTGATCCCGACCTACCTCCAGATCCTCCCGGCCCGGGAGGCGTTCGCGCACATGCCGGTCCGCATCGGCGCGCAGGACGTGGCGGTCGCGGACTCGGGCCCGTTCACCGGCGAGGTGAGCGCCGCCGAGCTCGCGGAGGTCGGCGTGTCGATCGCGGAGATCGGCCACGCCGAGCGCCGCCGCCTCTTCGGCGAGACCGACGACGCCGTGGCGGCCAAGGCCGCCGCCTCGCTGCGCTCCGGCGTGACCCCGCTGGTGTGCGTCGGCGAGTCGGAGCACTTGGGCCCCAAGGCTGCCGCGGCGGCCACGATCGCGCAGCTGCGCCGCAGCCTGTCGGGCGCACCGGCCGGTCCGGTCGTGGTGGCGTACGAGCCGGTGTGGGCGATCGGCGCGGCCGAGCCCGCCCCGGTGGAGCACATCGGCGCGGTCACTTCGGCTCTGCGTACTGCCCTCGACATCGCGCCCGACCGCGCGGGCTCGACCGTCATCTACGGCGGCTCCGCGGGCCCCGGCCTGCTGACGGCCCTGGGGCGGTCGGTCGACGGCCTGTTCCTGGGCCGCTTCGCGCACGACCCGGAGAACCTGGTCGCGGTGCTCGACGAAGCGACGGCTCTGGCCGAAAGCCGTGTGGCGTCATGATCGGCCTGGGCACGTACGCCTTCTTCTGGCAGCACTCCGACCGGATGGAGCGCCCGCTCTCGCTAGTGGACGCCTTCGAGGCGACTCGGGAGCTGGACGTGTCGCTGTTCCAGATCTGCGATTACGCGCCGCTGGAGACGATGAGCGACCGCGAGCTGCGGGAGGCCGCGGCGGAAGCCCGCGGCTTGGGCCTCCGGATCGAGCTGGGCACCAAGGGCATCGAGCCCGAGCGCCTGTCCCGCTTCCTGGCCGTCGCCGAGATCTTCGACGCGAAGCTGTTGCGGAGCATGGTCACCGGCCCGGACTCGTCTCCGACCCTCCCCCAAGCCCTCGCATGGCTGACCGAGTCGCTCCCGGCATACGAGGCCGCGGGCGTGACGCTCGCGCTCGAAACGTACGAGCAGGTCGCAACGGAGAAGCTGGTTGAGCTGGTGTCGGCCGCCGGGAGCCCGAACATAGGCGTCTGCCTGGACCCGGCGAACGTCGTAGCTCGGCTCGAACACCCCCGGGAAGTAGTGGAACTCGCTGCCCCGGTCACGGTCAACGTGCACGTCAAGGACTTCGCGTTCGCCAGGCAGGACGGCTGGGTGGGGTTCACCTACTCGGGCGCGGCGATGGGGACCGGCCTGCACGACTACCCGCACCTGCTGCGGGAGGTGCGCCCGCGCGAGCGCGGCGTCAACGAGATCGTCGAGCACTGGCTGTCGTGGCAGGGCGGCGCCGAAGCGACCGTCCGCGCCGAGCAGGCCTGGACACGAACCACAGTGGACTATTTGAGGAGCATCCGATGAGCACCGAGACCTACAACATCGCCGTGATCGGGGCGGGCGGCAAGATGGGCATGCGCGTCTCCAACAACCTGGTGAAGACCGCGCACACCGTCGCCTACGTGGAGAACTCCCCCGCCGGTCGCCAGCGCACGACCGACGCGGGCCGCGAGCTGACCGACCTCGCCGCGGCCGTGGCCGACGCCGACATCGTGGTCTTCGCGGTCCCGGACCTGGCACTCGGGGCGGTGACGGCCGAGGCGGTGCCGCAGATGAAGGCTGGCGCGATCGCGCTGACCCTGGACCCGGCCGCCGCCTACGCGGGGCTGCTGGCCAAGCGCGAGGACGTCGTGCAGGCCGTGGCGCACCCGTGCCACCCGTCGATCTTCTTGCAGCGCACCACGCCCGAGGAGTACGCGGACACCTTCGGCGGCATCGCGGCCCCCCAGGACGCCATCGCCGCCGTCGAGTCCGACGACCCGGCCGCCAAGGCGGTCGTGGAGGCCACGGTCCGCGCGATCTACGCCCCGGTGATCGACGTGCACTGGGTCACGGTGAAGCAGCTCGCGCAGTTGGAGCCGACCCTCGTGGAGACCATCGCGTGCATGGTCGGCGCGCTCCTCAAGGAGTCCCTGGACGAGGCCGTCAACACGATGGGCGTCCCCGAGGCCGCGGCCCGCTCGATCCTCCTGGGCCACACCCAGGTCGCCCTCGCCAACGGCCTCCGCGGCGACAACCCGTTCAGCGAGGCGTGCCTCATCGCCATGGACTACGGCCGCGAATCCATCGTCAAGCCCGACTGGAAGAAGATCTTCCAAGACGACGAACTCGACAAGAACCTCGCCCGCATGCTCCACCTCGACAAGATCGAGCGCTAACAGACCCGAAAGGCCCCGGAACGCCAGGTCAAGACGTGTGCGGCACTCCGGGGCCTTTCGCCCCCGGCCGTTCGGGGTTCGGGTCGGTAGCATGGCGCGCATGCTTCCCGCCTGGCTCGATCCCGAACACCTGCTCACCGCCTTCGGGCCGTACGTCGTGGTCGGCCTGTGTCTGGTCATCTTCGCCGAGAGCTCCATTTTCCCGGTGCTGCCGGGCGACTCGCTGCTGTTCACCGCGGGCCTGTTCGTGACGCAGGGGTCGATCGGCGCGCCGCTGTGGCTGGTGTGCGTGCTGGCGACCGCGGCGGCCGTGGCAGGGAACGTCGTGGGGTACTTCATCGGCTTCAAGGCGGGCCCGGCGCTGTTCCGGCGCAGGGATTCGCGGTTCTTCAAGCGCGAGCACGTGGAGAAGACCCACGCGTTCCTGGAGAAGCACGGCCCGAAGGCGATCATCCTCGCCCGTTTCGTGCCGTTCGTACGGACCTTCATCACCTGGATCGCCGGGATCGGCCGCATGGACGCCCGCAAGTTCTTCCTGCACTCCACGATCGGCGGCATGCTGTGGGCGGCCGGGATCATCCTCCTCGGCGCGGCGCTGGGGAACATCCCGGCGATCGGCGAGCACATCGAGTCGATCTTCATCCTCATCGTGCTCGTCTCCGTGGTCCCCATGGCCGTCGAGGCCATACGCGCCCGCCGCGCCAAACCCGCCCTGGCCGCCGACGCCACGATGATCCTCCCCCTCCCCCGCCCGCCCTTCCGCCCCGGCCAGGACGACACGGTCCAGTTCAGGGCCGTGCGCCCCGACCGCGACCCGCGGCGCTAGCCCGCTCACAGCCCCAGGTGCACGGAAGCGTCGATGCGGAATCCGTGCGGGATCTGTGCAGGTCACCGAGATGCTCGGACCACACGAAGCACGATCTCGGAGGAAACATGAACCGAACACTGACGCGCTCCCGCGCGGTCATCGCAGCGGTGCTGGCGGCCGCCTTCAGCGCGATCATGCTGGCGACCGCCAGCCCGGCCCAGGCGGGCTGGTCCACTGTGGCGGGCTGCAACCCGGAGGAAGTCTGCGTCTACAAGGGGTCCTTCGCCGCCGGCAACATCGTCGCGCGCAGCAAGGGCACCCTTCCCGACATCACCTTGAGTGCCGACACCTGGTACTACGTGTTCAACAACGGGGTCGCCGACGCGGGCGCGGACCACTACTACTTCAAGTGGTCCGGAAGCGGCAACGAGTACTGCCTGCACTACAACACCGACAGCACCGCGAGCTCCGGCGAGTGGTACGGCTTCCGTTCCTACAAGTCCGAGAAGCTCTACGCGGACTACTGGGGCGGTGAGTGCTAGGACCGATGCCGTTCAGGGGTCGAGCGCGTCGCTCGGCCCCTGCGGTCATGTCTCGATGCGGGCATTGGTGAGAGTGGTGTACCAGGGGGATTCGGTGAAGTCGGGGCCGGTCTCCTCGCCCAGGTAGAGGTCGATGTGGCGGTCGCCGCCGAGGCCGGGGGTGAACTCGTCTTCGATGGTCCATTCGGCGTCCTGGATCGCCTCGCACACCGCCGCCTCGACGTCCTCGGCGTCGCCGCAGTCGGTGATGCGCAGGGTCGTCCCCTCGGGGAGCACCTCGGGGTCGGCAGCGGCGGAGACGAAGGGCCGCAGCGGATCCCCGTGGGAGTTGCGTGGCTCGGTGTCGAGCCAGTAGCCGGTGTCGTAGGACCAGTTCAGGTACTCCCCCGCACGGTCGCCGCTGGTGATGCGGCCGGTGCCCTCGTCCTCGACGGCCTGGACGAAGTCCTCCGGGTAAGCGCCCAGCAGGTCGTCGCCGTCCTCGCATTCGAGGACCGGGCAGCCGGTGACCTCGACCGGTGCGCCGTCGTGGAAGGACTCGACGGCCGTGTAGTAGACCGTCGCCTCCCAGCCCGCCTCGGGCTCCTCCGCGGTGCAGGCGGTGAGGGCCAGCGCGGGAAGCAGGAGCGGCAGCCAGCGCGCCGCGGTGCGGCCGCTAGGTCCGGGTGAAGTAGTCGTCATCGTCTCGTCCCTCGCCGGGGGTGTAGAAGTGCAGGCGCACTTCAGTATCGAGGACGACGACAAGGTAGCCCTGCCAGGCGTCGGGCGCGTTCATGCTGAGCCAGTTGCCGGTCGAGTTGATCGTGCACTCGCCGGGGCCGGTCGGGTCGCCGGTCTCCTTGGCCTCCAGCTCTTCGAGGTCGTAGCAGAGCTCCCACTCGCCGTCGGCCTCGCTGCCGGGGATCGCCTGGCCCCCACCGGGGCCGAAGGCGTCGCCGGTGATGGTGAATTCGAGGGCGTCGGTGAACTCGACGGTCTGGCCCGCGGCGTTCTCCCAGGTGCCGGTGAGGTCGTCGCGGTCCTTGCGGCCGCCGGGGTAGGCGTTGAACTCCGTGACGGCGGTGCAGGCGGACAGCGCGAGGAGTCCGGCCGCGACGGCGGCCGGTGCTCGCAGGGCCCGCGGCCCAGGGTGGTGTCGCATGGGCCGATCATATCCGAGAACTGAACGCGTTCAGTTTTAGGTGGGGCGGGTCAGGAGCGGCCCCGGGTCCAGAGGCTCCAGGCGCGGGCGTACGGGCCGTCGGCGGCGGCGAGGGCGTCGTGGGTGCCCTCCTCGACGATGCGGCCGTGCTCCATGACGACGATCCGGTCGGCGCGCGAGGCCTGGTCGAGGCGGTGGGCAACGAGGAGCCCGGCGCGGCCGTCGAGGGCCGCCGACGAGGCGTGGTCGAGCGCGGCCGAGTCGGCGCTCCCGGCCTCGGAGGTCGCCTCGTCCAGGACCGCGAGCGGCGGGTCCAGGAGCACGATGCGCGCCAAGGCGAGCGACTGCGCCTGCGCCGGGGTGAGCTCCGTGCCGCGGTCGCCGACGCCGGTGTCGAGGCCCTCGGGCAGGCCCAGCAGCGAGTCGGCGCCGACGCGCTCCAGGACGGCGATCAGCTCCTCGTCGCTCGCGCCCGGGCGGACCAGGTCCAGGTTCTCGCGCAAGGTGCCGTCGAAGACGTGGACCTCCTGGGTGACCAGGGCGGCCGTGCCCTTGACGGTCCCCGCGCCGGGGTCGAGGACGCCCGCGACGATCGCCGCGAGCGTCGACTTGCCCGCGCCCGAAGAGCCGACGAGCGCGACGGTCTCGGTGGCGCCGATGCGCAGCGAGACGCCGTCGAGGACCGGGTGGCCCGGGAGGTACTCGAAGCGGATGTCGGCGGCGTCGGCCGCGGCGTCGCCCGGTTCGGCGCGCTCGGCGGCGGTGAACTCGTCGGCGTGGATGACGCCGACGATGCGGCGCATCGAGGCGAGCGCGGACTGGAGTTCGTCCACCACGAACATGAGTTCGTTGATAGGCCCGAAGAGGCGCAGGAAGAACAGCATCGCGGTCGTCGCGGCGCCCACGGTCCCGTGGCCCTCGCGCACCAGCAGGAAGCCGACGACGAGGATCGAGCTCATGCCGAGGAACTCGGCGAGGTTGATGCGCGCGAAGAACCCGTTGATGACGGTGCGGGCGCGCACCGCCCAGATGCTCACCGCCCAGGAGGCGAGGAGGATCCGCTTGCCGTGCGTCCCCGACAGGTTGAACGCGTGGACGGTCTCGATGCCGCGCAGCGAGGCGAGGAGGTGCTGCGCGCGGGTCGCCATCGCGGCGCGCTCGGCCTCGTAGATCTTCGGCGCGTTGCGGCGGTGCCAGCGCAGCGTGACCACGTAGACGGGGATGACGAGGACGAGGGCCGCGGCGGCGAAGCGCCAGTCGAGGACGGCGATGCCGACGACGGTGGTGGCGATGGTGAACGCCGAGCCGGTGACGGCCGGGACGACCATCGGCGCGGCCTCGGCGATGACGGCGACGTCGTCTCCGGCGCGGGAGACGAGGTCGCCCGCGCCCGCGCGTTCGAGGGCGGCACGCGGGAGGGCGAGGCCGCGGGCGACCATGCGCTCGCGGGTGGAGGCGAGGACGCGCTCCACGAGGCGGGTGGCGCCGACCTGGCCGAGGCCGTCGAAGAGCGCGGCGAAGAGGGCGCCGGCGGCGATGGCCCCGGCGAGGAGCCAGATGGCTTGGGCGCCTTGGTCCTCGGCGACGGCGTCGACGAGCGCGCCGAGGGCCCAGGGGGTGGCGAGTCCGGCGGCGGCGCCCAGCGTGAGGAGGGTGACGACGCCGACGACTTTCCACGCGCCGCCCTTGAGGGCGAGGCGGACTTCGGAGCGGACCTGCGCGGCAGAGGCGAGCGGCAGGGTCTCGCGGGTGTCGTCGCTCATGCGGCGGCCTTCCCGTTCAGGTCGACCACGCGGTCGCATACGGCGAGGAGCGCGGGCGCGTCGGTGACCAGGAGCGTGGAGCGGGTCCCGCGGGCGGCGCGGAGGCGCTCGGCGATGCGCGACTCGGTGACCGAGTCGACGGCGGTGGTCGGGTCGTGGAGGACCAGGAGCGGCGGGCGCTGCGCGAGCGCGCGGGCGAGGGCGATGCGCTGGCGCTGGCCGCCGGAGAGGCGCAGGCCCTCCTCGCCGACCTCGGTGTCGAGTCCGGCGGGGGCGGCGTCGATGATCTCGGCGCAGTCGGCGGCGTCGAGGGCGGCGTCCACGGTCTCGCGGTCGGCGGTGAGCAGGCTGACGTTCTCCAGGATGGTGCCGTCGAAGAGGGCGGCGTGGTGCGGGACGACGAGGACGGCGGCGCGGAGCGCTTCGAGGTCGTACTCGGCGAAGGGGCGGCCCTGCCAGGCGACGGTCCCGGCTTCGGGCCGGGTGCCGCCGGAGAGGAGCGCGGCGAGGTCGGCGGCGGCAGCGGGGGTCGCGCGCAGGCCGACGCATTCGCCGGGGGCGATGTCGAGGTCGACGCCGTCGAGGTGCTCGGTGCGCACGCCGGTGAGGCTGAGCTTGCCGTCGCCCTGGTCGGGGCGGGCGTCGCCGTGGGTCGCGTCGTGGTGGGGCAGTTGGAGGATGGAGAGCACGCGCTCGGCGGAGGCGAGGGCGGCGGCCCAGATCGCCCCGGCGTTCGTGGCGAGGCCCGAGAGGGGGCCGATGATGAACTGGGTGAGGCCGACGACGGTGATGAGCTGGCCGACGGTGAGGTCGCCGTTGAGGGCGCGGAGCCCGGCGACGAGCGCAAGCCCGGCGACGAACAGGCCGGAGGCGAGGTTCATCGAGCCGGTGTAGACGCCTTGCGCGCCAGCGGCGTGGAGGCTCCCGTCGAGGGCGTCGCGGCTGGCCTTGCGGTACCGGTCGGCGGCGGCGCCCTGGGCGCCGAGGCCGGAGAGGACGCGGTACCCGGCGAGGAGGTCGGCGGCCTTCCCGGAGGCTTCGGCGGCGAGCGCGGACTGGTCGTGGCTGCGGCGGCGCAGGGGGCCGCCCGCGCGGTCCATGATGAGGAGCAGCAGGGGGACGCCGATGAGGACGATGAGCCCGAGCTCCCAGGACAGGACCATGAGCACGGTGCCGGTGAGCAGGACGGCGGCGAGCTCCCCGACGGGCCAGGCGGCGATCGAGACGGCGCGTGCGAGGTTGTTGACGTCGGAGGCTGCGATGGACAGCGAGACGCCGGGCAGCCCGGCGCGGCCCTTGACGCCCTTGGGGTCCAGGAGCCGGTCGGCGACGAGGGTCCGCAGCCGGTGCTGCACGGCCTCGATGCCGAGGAGGCCGAAGCGGGACCCGAACCGGTAGCTGTAGCTCAGGAGCGCGAAGTCGGCGCCGAGGAGGAGCACGCACAGCGCGAGCCTGACGTAGTCGCCGGTGGCCACGGCCTGGTCGATCGCGAAGCCCATGATGACCGGGACGAGCGACTCGCCGACCTGGTGCATGACGAGCAGCATCGCGGCGGGCACCATCTGCCGCGGCGCGGCCGCGATGGCCCGCAGCGTCAACTGCCTGGGCGTGGTCTTGGCGTCGATGCGGATGGGCCGCACCGGGATCGGCTCGGGAGGGGCCTGGAGCAGCACGGGGAGCGGCATGGGTTCCTGTCTGGGTGTCGGGCTTCACCGGAATATTAGGCAAACCTAACTCAGGACACAAGGTGTCCCCGCCCACGTTCCCCGGCCGGGGTCAATCCCGCTTGAGGCCGTCGAGGACGGCGGTGGCGGTGCGGAGGAAGGAGGCGGCCACGGCTTCGGGGGCGTCGAGGTAGCCGGCGACCATGGCGCCGTCGCGCAGGAGCATGAGGTCGTCGGCCGCGGCGGCGGGGTCGGGGGTGAGGGGGGCGACGAGGTCGGCGAAGGCGTCCTTGCACCAGCGGCGGTGCTCGGCGACGGCCTTGCGGACGCTGCTGTCGGGGTCGGGGTACTCGGCGGCGGCGTTGATGAAGGGGCAGCCGCGGAAGCCGGGCTCGCAGGTGATGACGGCGAGGGCCTCGGAGATGAGGCGCATGACGGCCTGGGGGTCGCCGCCGCCGTGGGCGACGGCCGCGCCGATGCCCTCGCGCTCGATGGCGGCGCGGCGCTCCAGGTAGGCGACGACGAGGTCGTCCTTGCCCTTGAAGTGGCGGTAGAACGTGACCTTGGTGGTCGATGCGGCCTCGATGACCTTGTCGACACTCACCGCGCGCAGGCCGGAGGCGTAGAACAGCTGCATGGCGGCCTCAATGAGGCGCTCGCGCATCGAGGTCTTCACGGTCGCGATCATACGTGTCCTTCCCCTCTTGCACGCCCGGCTGCGCCGTGCGTATGATCCTTCTAGTAGAGTGACTAGTCATTCTACTTCAACTCACCAGGAGGACGCCATGACCGCCGATCTCGATTCCCGACCGCAGCACGCCGCGTCGCTGCGCAACCTGTACTACGTCCGCTTCGCCTTCGCCGCCGTCTGGGCCGGGCTCCTCGTCGCCAGCGGGGCCGAGATCGGGGCGCTGGGCGCCGCGCTGCTGGTCCTCTACCCGCTGTTCGACGTGGCCGCGGCCGTCGTCGACTTCCGGTCCTCGATCGAGAACCGCGTCCTGCTGTACTTCAACATGGGCCTGAGCCTCCTCGCCGCGATCGGCCTCGGCTTCGCCGCCGCCTCCGGCCTCCCGGCCGTGCTCCGCGTGTGGGGCGTCTGGGCGATCACCGCCGGAGTCGTGCAGCTCGTCGTCGCGATCCGCCGCCGCGGACTCGGCGGCCAGTGGCCCCAGATCCTCAGCGGCGCCATCTCCACGGTCGCCGGCACCGGCTTCATCCTCATGTCCGGCGGCGACGCCGCGGCCCTGACCGGCGTCGCCGGGTACGCCACGGTCGGCGGCCTGTTCTTCCTCGCCTCGGCGATCCGCCTGCACCGCAAGGCGAAGGCCGTCACCGGTTGAGCAGCTGCTCCAGGAGGCCGAGGCGCCAGGCGGCGTCTCGGGCCGGCTCCCCTCCGGCAGCAGCTCCGCTTCAGGCCTCGAGCCTGCTGTCAATATCCAGCACCCATTCCAAGGCCGTCCGGGTCCAGCTCAGGCGGCACCGATGAGCCGAAGTCCGCAGCATCTACTCCGTAGATCACGGGAATGTGCCCGCCCTTGAATTTAGAAGCCCGCGGATGAACCGTAGGGGTACCCGGGATCAGCACAGGGGCCAGCACTGGATAAATACGGCGCAGCGTCGGCTCATCGAGATCCTCGATCGTCGGAGTGGCCCTGAAAAGAAGTCCACCATGGCCGAGAGGTTGCACTCGTTCGAACGCCCCCGACTCGCGAAGGGCTTTTTCTCCACCGAGCCGCTGAGCAACAGCGGGCCCGCAAGCGGTCACCCATTCGTATCCGCGAAGACAGTATCCTCCAAGCACTCTGGTGCGTTTAGAGGTACTCGGCATACGGATTTCGGTCTCAAGGGCCGAGTATTGATGAGATTTTCGATGTCGAGCAATCTGGCCGTAATCACCCCCTAGCCGAGGCATGGATACCGCAAGGAAATCGGTCCAATGTTCGTATATCTCGATCCGCCTAGCTGGATCAGAAACTTCAGAGATGATCACCGCACTGAAACTGACCCAACCGGAATCTCGCGCAAATTCACCATGCCCGACTGAAAGCGTCGTCATTTCCGCATCGCATGCATATATCCGATCATTGCCCGCGAATTGGCCTGTCATGAGCGATACTGCTCCAGCCCGGCGCGTGAGCACTTGCGCCAGGTCGGAGATCCAGCCTTCCGAGTATGGAATCTCCAAGGCATCGAGGATTCCATCATCAAACTGGTAGGAACCGATCCTCAGCTTTGTGCCCGCAACATACCCTCCCGCAATTCCAGTCTGCGCCGCAACACGGAAGGTTCCGAAATCGTCACCGAAGAGTTTGTCGGCAACGGCCGAGAACCACCATTGCCCCTGCTCCCGATATTCGTCGGGATCCGGAAGGTACGCAGCGATCATCATTTTGAGCACGAAACTCATCAGCGGATCATCCCCTTCTCATCGACCTATCACCAGCATTTTCATCAGTACATCATGTAGATCTCACTCCCAGCACCACCGCGTCCACGGCCGCCCCCGATACCGCCCCCACTGATTCCGCTGACCCTACCTGGACTACTTCCGCGTCCGCCCCCACGCCCGCCACCGGGCCTCACCGCTCCAGTGCTCCTGCCCGGCCCAGTACTGCGAGCGCCCCCGCTGAGTCTCGGACTCGACGACCGCTGCCCCTTGCCGCCCCCACGAGACGAGCTCTTCCCAGAAACACTGTTTGAACCCTTCCCACTTGAGCCCTCTCGGACGATGTTCTGACCAGTCCGGAAGACATCATTAACGGTCACGTTCTTCAAACCGCCACGCGCCGCACGAAGATCCCTCATTCCAGCTCGCGGAGTGATCTTATAAGGACGCGTAGTGTGGAATGCTCCGTCACCGCGATCCTTTTCATATTGAACGACGCCCGTCTCAGCACCGGATCCGTCTTGATAATCCTCAATAACGAGAGAGCCCTCACCGTTGCCGACATCCGGAATGACAACAGACGAGCCATTGTAAATCTCAAACCCGAGTTCGAAGTCATATCCTTCGAATTCATCGAGATTTTCCAAGTAACGGATATATTCTTCCACCTCGGCCGTTCCGTCACTTGCCTCACCTTCACTCTTGATTTCCCAGACAAATACAGTATTGGTTGTCTCATCAATCCAAAGCAGATCGATAAATCCTTTTCCACCGGGAGTCTTCTTGGAAGCGCCGGGGACCTCGTACTCTGTGTGAATGTTTTCAAGATCGCCTCCGCTCTCCAGAACATGCGGCATAAGGAACCAGGCCGAGACAAGGGTAGTCGCATGATGATCCCACGTGTAATTGACCAGACCAGACGGGTCAGTCCAAGTCACGGGATTGTTGCGACTGTATGCATATCCGTTGAGTTGTTGGTTGTCCGCGAAGTTAAGGACCGGGTCACGGGAGATGAAACGCCCAGTAGAAGGATCGTATTCTCGAGCACCGAGATGCGTGAGTCCCGTAGGGTCGATCGTTCCGTTGACGAATCCACGGCTGCCGAGCCAGGACTGATCGGTCGTGGACCGCTCGCTCAGTTTCACACCGAAGGGATCGAGGTACCTGCGGGTGATTTCGCCTGTGTCACGATCGATCGCGACAGAGCCGGTTCCGTGGTGGTCGGGGAGCTGGAGTTGACCACTGGTGTTGCTCGTCTTAGTGATCGTCGCGCCGCCGGGAAGAGCGAGGTACCTGGTAGCGAGAAGCGTGCCGCCACTAGCGTTGTACCGAACCTCGGTGGAAGGCAGGTAAAGCGTCGCCCCGGCAGAGTCTCTGGCCAGGATCCGCTGGCCGTTTGCATCATAGACATAGTCGGTCTGCCCTTCGGTTCCTCCGGTCCCGGCAGCACTGCCCGGAGCGGTGCTGGAGGCGGCGCCAAGGATGGCGAGCGAAGTGAGTGATCCGGTCGGATCCCATGTAAGGGTCTGCTGCTGCCCGTTCCGCTCGATCGAGGTGGTGTTGCCATTGGCGTCATAGGCGAATGCGGCGGTCTCGGAATTGTCGGTCGCGTCGGTGACGGTGCCGAGCGAGTGCGGTCCCGCGCCGTCGAGTCCGTATGCGTAGACCTCGTCGCTGTAGATCGAACCGTCGACCGTCCGATGGGTAGCTCGTTCTCGGTTGCCTGAGTCGTCGAATTCCCATGCTTCCCAATACGGCACCGCACCATCGACGCCGGTGGCCTCCGGTCCACCTGCGCACGCGCTTGCATCGCTGCCCGCCGCCGCGGTCGTCCATGCTTCCGAAAGACGACGCTGCCAGTCATAGGTGAAGCACTGGGCCTGGCGCTCAGCGCCTTCCGAATTCGGGGAGTCGATGATCGACCGGATGTTCCCTACTTCGTCGAAGTCGTATCTGACATCTGAGACGGTGCCCGCGATATCGTCGATTTCCAGGATGTTGCGTGAGAGCCGATTGGCATCATCATAAGAGAACGTCTGCTCAGCGGTGCTGCCCGCGACAGGATAGCGGGCGCTGGACATCTGTCCGTTAGGGAAGTAATCCACGTTGGAGGCATAGGTCGTTGCCGCGTCGAATGCCTTGGTGACACGCCCGAGGTCGTCGCGGGCGTAGGTGATGCCGTCGGCGGCGAGGCCCGCGATCGCCGGGAAACCCTCCTTGAGTACCGATCCGTCGAGGTTGTAGGTGGTCGTGAAGGTGTAGTTGCCGGCAAGGGACCCTGCGTTCACGCCGCTGATTGTGTACTTGGTGCTCTGGACCTGGTAGTCCCAGTTGCGCATGCCATACAGGATGGTAGTGGTGACGCCGTTGCCGTAGGAGACCGATCCAGTCTCCTGGCCCTTGTAGTAGGTGTCCCACACGCGCCTGGTGAGCTGAATCCCGGTGTTGACTGCGCCTTCCCAGGTGGAGACGACCCGGTTGAGATCGTCGTAGACAGTGCTCACCGTGCGTCCAGCCTGGTTCGTTGTGGAGATAAGGTTGCCTACGGTGTCGTACGTGAGCGTAGTGGTTCCAGTATCAGGATCGTCCGAGGAAATGAGCTGCCCGCGCTGGTTGTATCCGAAGCTCCAGATGTTTCCCGCGGGATCGGTCACCTTCTCCACTTGATCTGACGGGGAGTACTCGAATTTGGTCGACTCATACGCCCCTGTCGTCTCGCCGCCGACATACTGACGCTGCTCGACCAGTCGGCCTCGCGCGTCCGAGATCGCCGTAGTGGCGATGCCACCGTCCGCCGGGGTGAAGTGAGTGCGGTCCCCTCCGTAGTCGAACGTCTCCCTCCAGAGTTCGGTTCCCGCGTCGGCGGTGATCGACGTGACGACCCGCCCGGCGCGGTCATATTCCGTAAGGCGCTGGATGTCGACCTCGCCATCGTCGGCGACAAGCAGTGTGGTCGAAGGCGCCTCTGCGGCGAAGTAGCTCTGATTGACCTGGGTCGTACGTCCGAGTTCGTCGTAGACCGTGTCCTCGACCAGACGCCCTCCGTCCGGGCCTTCGGCCTGGATCTGACGCGTACGCGACCAGCCGTCGAGGATGGTAACCGTGGTCAGTTGAGTCGTCCAGTCGTTGGTCAGAGTCTTGGTGACCACCGAAGGCGGCGCGTCTTCCCCTACGTTGTAGGTGAAACTCTGGTACGGCAGCGCTCCTGCGATGTCCGGATCCTGCGGGTCAAGCCAGATCGCCGTGAGCCGACCCAGTGCGTCGTGGGTCATCTCGGTGACCTTGCCATTGGCGTCCGTTGCGGTCAGTGCGAGACTCCGGTCGATTGAGAACGTGTTCGACTCCGTATGCCCGAGATCGTTGGTGGTCGTCTGCCCTGTGTTGCGGCCGTTTACATCGGTATAGACCAGAGACGTCGAGTTCTGGCGTGAGTCCGTCAACTTGGTGATGCGTCCGAAGTCGTCGTAGGCGGTGGTCACGGTGGTGAGATAGGGATCGGCCGCACCAGGCGACTGGAGCTCGCGGATCGCTGTGCCCAACCCCTCGGTCGGGGCGCTGCCGTAGCTGAGTCCGTCGTACAAGGTCAGGTCGTCCGCAATGACATCGACCATGCGGTCGGGTACGGTCGCGCAGTTCACGGCGACCGTTTCGACGCGCTTCGGATACTCGACCATATGAGCGCTGATGTTGTCGGCGTACTCATAGCGGGTGCAGCGGTCATCGTCTGGTCCCGGACCGCCAAAATCGTCGACAGTGGTCGTTCGCCCATACGCGGCGTCGTAATCTGTGTCAGCTGTCTGCCGCAGCCAGGTTCCGTCCTCCAGAACGGTCTCGACACGGACTGTGTTCTCACGGATGAAGGCCGCGGTGAGCGTTCCCCAAGAATGTGCGTCCTCGGCGGTCACGTGCCGCCAGTAATCGGTCGCCGATCTTCTGATGACTTGAGCACCGTTATAGACGACCGTGTTCAGAGGTGCACCGGAGAGCTCGTCGTAATCCGTATGGGTGTAACCGAGGACATCAGTGAGCGTGACGGTCCTGGGGTTCCCGTCCGCATCCAAGTTCCCATGCATTCCGCGGTAGTAGGTCTGGTCAGTTCGAGTCTCCAGGGTGGTGTTCGGGGCGCCGACCACGGAGACGGTTCCGAACCCGCGCCAGTCGTTCCAGGTCCGCTCGTCAGTCGGAGTGACGCCGTCGGCCTTGGCCTTTCTCCACGCTGCGCCACCCAGATAGTTGTAGTCCGTGACCTGGTTCGGTGATTCGCCGACACGGTCCCCGACTGTCACTACATCGACGAGGTACTTGTGGAACCAATCGGTGATATTGCCGTCGGAGGTTCCGGGTTCCCAAATCACCGGGAAGCATCGTCGCGTGTTCGTGGAAGGCGAGGGCGTGTCATCCACACTGCAATCAGTAGGCGTGTAAGCGACATCGACACGACCGCCCAGGTCGGTGTAGACGGTGGCGAGACGAGGTCGAATCAGCGCCGAGACTCCATCGCCGACCGCATCCACACGGTTCTCCAACTGCACCGGCAGGAGCTCGGTCGAGGGTAGCGAAATCGAAGGAGACGCAGTGTGGCCGCTCCGGGTGATCGCAGCCAACCAAAGGGACCTCGTAGTGTCACCGTTAGAGACGAACGAGTGGTCGAGTTTCCAGGAGTCGACATCGAGGTAGCCTGTGGTGCTGTTGACCTGGGTCGTGATCTTGGTCAGGAACTTGCGCGTCCAGAAGGTCGGCGCGATCTGATTAGCCTCGCACGCCTGACTCGCCGGACAGTTTCGGTCCCAGGGGACGTCCGGCCAGTTCACTGCGGTTCCGTCGTTGATGGCGGAGGGAGAGCAGTCGATGTCTGTCGTGTACTCGATACAGCGCTCGGCTACAGTGAAGTTCACTTTCGCAGGAGCAGCGGAATATGCGTCGGTCGACCGCAATCCGTACTGGATCGATTTGAGGTAGCCGCCGCGGGTATAGGCGTCGCCGTCTGACGAGGTGTCGGCGTAACGAGCGTAGTAATTGGTCTCCTTCGCGTAGTAGTACGACATCGCGTTGCCGGTCGGGTCAACCACCCAGTCGAGATTCCACCTCCACGCTTGGTCGCAGTGAGCGTCCTTGAAGGTGGAGTCGTAGCATTCGTCGCCAGAATCATCACCAAAGACCGGGACCGTCCAAGTCGAGTCGGAGACGGTGTCGCCCGATTCGTATCCGGGGAGCCGGTGGCGGCCGAAGAAATACTGAGTGCCGTCGGTGGTAGTGACCTTCCAGTACTCCCCGTCATTGTCACCGTTGATGGCACCGGTCAGGCGTTCGACCTTCGAGCCGGTATCGCTGGACAGTCGCCAGGTCGCTCCGTCTTGGATCAGATCAGCGGCGACCCCGTTCAAAACGATCGTGGCGTTGTCCCACGCCCAGCACAGGTCTGCGGATCCGGGGGTGTCCTTGGCTCGACCGTCGTCTTCACAGGGCCTGTATCGGCGTTCAATGTATCCAGGCTCATATGAGAACCCCTCACCGATCCAGGACCCCTGGTTGTTCGTCGTAGCCGTCCGACCGTCGACGTCTTGGGATGAGTAGGAGATGTCGACGGTCGGGACCAGATCACCGATGGCCGGGGGGATCTCGATCGGGTAGGACCAGTTGAACGCCCCTGAAGCTCCGGACTGCGTCCAGGAGGACGACGGTGCCAACGGCGTCGCGCCGAATGCACCACCGGCGGAAGCGTCCGCAGCAGCAAGGGCGACGATCTGGGTTGTGGTGTAACTCGGGTCCACAACAAATGAGACCGTGGAAGTCTCACTGTCGTTGGACGACGTCATCGCACCGGCAGATACCGTGCAATCTTCCTCCGAGCCGGCGGCGCAGTCGGAAAGCTCCCAGGCTCGAAGACGCGCCCCGAAATTGCCGCCGTATAGTCCCGCGAACGATGAGTAGTCGATCTCGACCGAGACCGGGCCCTTCGCGCCGGCGACGGCCAGTATCACACCGTCGACCCCTGCGGCGACCGCGACGTCTGCGGGGAGCAAAGACAGCGTGATGGCATCGGATTCGCTTGCTTCCATGGTCTCGATCCGGACTGGAAGGCCGCCTACTTCGGACTCGACGGCCCCTTGCGAGAGATCGAACTCGACGGAGTCGGCCTCCGGCCAGGCCGCATCCACTGGCGAATCTGCAGCCAGTGAATCCTCAGTACGCGCTTCAACTTCACCATCCCGCCCTTCAGCTGGGCCGTCGACCCCCGGTAGGTCGGGATCCGCTGCTCCAAACGGCAATGGTGCGACAGAAGTGGCCATCGCGATGATGAGCATCAGACAGCAAAGGGTTCCGACCAGCGATTGTCGATAGGCATGATTTCGCTGCTGGATCCAAAGCGGCGTGCCGCCGGTTCCGCGGCCGAGTGCTCCGATCCCGTTGAATGCGTTCGCCATCGATTCAGTACCTCGAGTCTTCCATGAGGCTGCCCGCAAGCGTCTGCACCTCGTCGTTGTTCAAGGCGCCCTGATAGACGCGGACATCATCGATCGAACCATCGAAATAGTTGCCGTATACGCCGCCGGATAGACTCCGGCCGATCTGCAGACCGCTCGTACCGGCCCAAGCGCTGAGGAACGGCTCTGCAAGAGGCGCCGAGACCGTGCCATCCACGAACAGCCGGACATCACCGGTAATCCCGTTGTAAACGACGGTGATGGCCTGACCAGCGCTTTCGGACGTAGGTGGAACAGGGCTGAGCACTGATGCGATCACAGTCGGCGACGCCGAGTCACTTCCTGTGAGTGTGACCTTCCATTGAGAGGTGGTTGCGTCATATCCGACGGAGACCGATGCCCCGTTGACACCGGACATGGACATGACGGTCATAGAACTGGAGGGGTTCGCGGAGTCGAGGCGCACCCTCGCATGCATGCTGAACGATCGAGAGGTGTCGACCACTGCGCCCGCAATCGACGCCGCGCTGTTGGCGCCGTCAAGCACCAGGTGGCCAGCACTGTTCATGAGCGCGGGCGGGTCGAGGAGCTCGTCTGCTTGGTGGTACAGCGTGGCACCCCCCGAGAGGACGGCAGCCGATCCATCGTCGAACTCTGCGCAGTACACCTTTCCGGTCTCCTCGTCGACAGTGGTGGAGTTGAAGAACCAGAGGCCGAGTCGCGGTGGGATCGTGTAGCCGAGGTTCGCAGCCTCACCTTCAGGAACAACACGGTCGAAGACGCGCACGTCCGCAATTGCCCCGGTGAAGTTCCCTTGCCAGGTGCCGCTGGCCATCGCCCGTCCGATCTGAACCGTTCCGTCACCCCACCAGGCCGATTCACGGACGCCGGAGGCGACCCGCACTCCCTGGGCGTAGAGACTCATCTCGCCGGTGTAGTCGTTCCAGGTGGCCACGAGGTGGACCCATTCGCTCTTGTTGTTCAGGGTCACCTGCCCCCCGAGTACCTCCCACGAGCTGAACGCGTTCATTGCCATATCGGGCATTGACAGGACCCACTGCCCGGTAGTCGACGAGGTCGACCGGTAGCCGAGAGTCATCCCCGACTCGCCCAGTCCTCCGTCGATGGATGCGATCACTCCGTCTTTCGCCAGATTGTCGATTCTGGCCCATGCGGCGATCGAGACGCCCTCTCCAGTGGAGGCGACGTTGTACTCGTCAGTTGAGATGTACGCGTCAGCGCTGCCGTCGAAGGTCGCTGCGGTGCGGCCCACCGGGCCGGGCGCTCCGAACGACACCCCCGATCCAAGCGCTCCGGGGTTCTCGGCAGCCGTGTCATCGGCGGTGACGCCTTCCGTCTCGTCAAGGAGCCATACTCCTGCGGCGTCCGCGACCGATACACGGAAGGAGTAAGTATTCGCCGCGGAGTTCCCGGCGCGGTCGAAGGCGGTGACGGTCAACTGGTACCGCCCTGGCAGCAACGGCAAGAAGTTGACTGTCGCGTTGTCGCCAAGGCTCGCAAGGGTGATAGTGCGAGCCGCTTCATTGTCCTTCGTGAAATCCGTCCGGTAGCTCACTACATCGGCAGCCGTTGTCGAAAGCGTGAAAGAGCCCTTCTCACCTACCATCGGCGCGATCGCCGGAGACTCCTCTGTCCCAGCCGGAAAATCGGTGCTGCTGATCGTCGGTGCCGCAGGCTTCGTCGGGTCGTAGACGAACCTGCACCGGCTGGGGGCAGCACCTGCCGAGGACCAAGCGGAAGTCGCCATGCCATCGGACACCCTGGCTTCCCATCTGATCTCGGTCTGGGCAGTGATCGTCGGCATTCCGGAAGCGGTGTTGAGATCGATCATGTGCTCGGCACCGGAATCCAAAGGACTGGACCAGGCCGAAGTGAAGATGACTGCGTCACTGGTGTTGGTGAGCTGCCATTGCACTCGGAGCTTCTCTGAAACCGTTTGGCCGGATCCGGATCCCCATTCATTCCTGTCGCCGAAGTCGTCATCCGTTGCGACGGTATACAGCCTGGGAAGCCTTCCGACGTACGAGTCCGTAGTAACGGCCCATTGGCACATAGGACCCGGGCTCGTCCACATGTCGGACATCAACGGCTGATTGGGAGGCGTGTTGTAGGTGACTCTGAGCTGCCCGTTGTTACAAATCCGTATCCAGCGCTCCTCAGCAGTCTCATCGTAGTTTCGTACCTGCAATGAGAGAGTCGAAGTCCCTGCATTTGCCACCGACTGAAGCGTCGAGGTGATCTCCCACTCCATTGCGAACGCCGCACCATCCTGTGGGCTCTTGCAGATTCCGTTGATCGGCTTGGGAGCGTCGGTGCTGGCGATGTTGTTGTAGGAGGGTCGGTTGTTCCAGTTGGTCCCTGAGGTGAACTCGCCTACCTTGTCGAGATAAATGTCGTAACCGGTCTCATGCTGGTCGTCGTACCAGTTATAGGTGAGTGCGACCGCGAACTCAGCCGATCTAATGGTCTTGCCCGAATAGAATGACGTGGGGAGCCGAAACAATTGCCGCTTCTTCGGCCCTCCGTCATACCAGGTGCCAACACCTTCACCGCCGTCGTTCGACCACTTCCAGTACTCCTGCTCCGGGTAGTTGGTGGCGATCATCGCCCAAGCAGTTCGCGTCTCGTCCCGGTAGATCGGATCAATGTAGACCGGATATACCGTTTCGCTTCCAGTGAGAAAGTCAGCGTCGGGCTTCAGCACGATCGACGAAGCGGATCCTGCGATCCCAACGAGGCTCTTCACCCCGAACTCGGCCGCAAGTTGCTGCGCAACTGCGGCATCGTCCGGGTTCATTGCGGAAAGACCAGGAATCGCCGCGATGGCTTCGGCGACGCCCGAGGAGTCCCACATCGTCGGAGTATCGGTCGAGAGCCAGGCATCGAGCGTTTCCGAGTCGACCACGGACAGGCCGCCTGCCGGAGTCGTTTCCACCTCGGCACCGTCGAAGGCCACCGGCCACTCGATGCGGGCGAGATTAGGATTGGCGGCCGCTTCAGCGTTCTTGACCACCAACGTATGTGTGAAACCGGTATCCAGCGCAGTGAGGCGAAGATCGACACCGGGAAGGACTTCCGAGTACACGGCGGTCGGCCCCTCAAGCGTTGGCTCAGGCAAGGGCCCGGGCCAGTCGAGGGTCATCGTGTGGTTGTTCTTCGAGATCGTGACAAGCGGTTGATCGTCGTCGGCGGCGAACCGCATCGCGACCGTCGTGGCAACGGGAACGACGACACCCGATTCCGAGAGGATCAAAGTGGGGTCGATATCCGCCCATTCTCCGTTGAGCAAGGTCCTGATCGGGACCGCATACTCAGTTGCGCTGAAGGTTCCATCAGGTTCAGCGAACACGTCGCGCTGCTCGGACCTCAGGTTCAGGACTTCGACTCGCTCTCCCGAAGTCAGCGCTTCGGCGGCTGCCTGGCCCTCCGTATCGGCCACGCCATCGGTCGCCGTGGTCTCCTCCTGAGCTCCAGCCGGAGGAATGTCGGTTTGGTTCCAGGGCCAGGTGGCGAGGCCGGTGGTGAGGGCGAGGGTGAGCAGGCCGGCGCCGGCGATCCGCCAGGCACGTGGGGATCGGGTCAGGTGCATGCGCGTGCTCGTCCTCTCAGGGGGCGTGGGAGTCGAGGTCTTCCGACGGTGTGTGCTCATGCGAGCGACGCTCCGAACGAGACGACGTCGGCATTCGTGAGGCCGAAGGTTGCCGGGGTGTACGAGGTCACGGCCGCGGCGGCTCCGGCGACGAGGTTGTCCCAGGGGATGCGGTACACGGCCGGACCCGTGGCACCGGTGGCCGAGACGAACAGGTATTGCTTGTTCGCGTATAGGACCTGGCCGATGCCGGCCCCGTCCGCAGGTGTGAACTTCTCGGCGGGGAGCCGGGGGCGGACCGGGTTGTTCTCCTGAGCCTGGTCCTCGGTCATCGAGAACAACTGGGCCTCACCGACATCGAAGAGCCCGGTCGCCTCATCGTCCTCGCCGGGCACACCGACGGTCATCAGCAGCGTGTTCACGCCGGTGTTCTGTCCAGGGGTCCGGTTGACCATCGCCACGGCGGCACCGAACATGTCCCCGGGCTCCGCCGCGTCGGCGGCGGCACCATCGCCGTCCTGGCTGATGGTCTTGTACTCGGTGAACCCTGATCCCGGCGACCAGACCACCGAGGACAACCCCGCGGAAGTGTCCTCACCGGACGCACCGATCGCGATCATCATCTTCGCGGCCCCGCCGCCGGTCGAGATGTAGTCGACCATGTCGAGCGAGTACCCGTACATGTCTCCGTCCTCGAACTCGCCGCTGATCGTGGTGTTCCCCTGGCCCCAGGCCGCGATCGGCGCGGGCACCGTCGAGGCATCGCTGTGGGCCATCAGGAACATCGTCCCCGCATCGTGGATGGTGTGGTCGCTGTAGTTGGCGTCCTCACCAGGGACACCGACCACGAACCCCGACTCCGAGGCCGCCACCGAGTACCCGAACATGTCGCCGTCCTCGAAGCTGTCGGCGAAGCCCGCCGAGTTCTGATTGAAGTCGATCGCATTCCCCGGACGGGCGTAGAACACGTTCCCGCCGTGGTTCAAGACGACGCCCTCGGTCGTGGTTGTGGACTCGCCCGGGACGCCGACGACGATGAACGGATCGCCGGCGGTGTCCAGACCCGCGGCGATGTCCCACCCGAACCGGTCGCCGGGATGGTTGGTGTCCACACCGGTGTCGCCGTCGAAGCTCGCTTGCGACCAGTTCTTCGCCAGCGCCGTGTCGAGCCCGGTGGGCGAGCCGGGGATGAACACCACGATGCCGGTCTCTGCCATACCCGATGCCCAGGCCTCGTATGGGGCGCCGATGAACAGGTCCGTGCAGCCGTCACCGTTCCAGTCGACGGTGTCCATGGAGAACCCGAACCGCTCCCCCGCACCGTTCTCGTTGTTGGGGATGTCATCGGCATCGATCGTCACCGCCGCGCCGCTGCCGTAGGCCACATGCACCCGCCCGGCACGCAACTTCCCCGCAACCGTCGCATCCGGGTCGCCGATTGCCAGGTCGAACTTGCCGTCGCCGTCGAAATCCGACTCGGTCCCGGCCGT
The DNA here is from genome assembly GCF_042428885.1 of Glycomyces mayteni. Classification (NCBI taxonomy): domain Bacteria; kingdom Bacillati; phylum Actinomycetota; class Actinomycetes; order Glycomycetales; family Glycomycetaceae; genus Glycomyces; species Glycomyces mayteni. Next base: position 378,202 of record NZ_JBHMBP010000002.1, on the reverse strand, counting down.
ACACGACTGCGCCACCGCCGGTGATGAGGCACCGACCAGGCCGATCGCCGCGAGCACTATGAGCACCGCCGACCGCGCCCACATCCGGGTCACTCGGCTAGATCGGCCCGAAGTCGAGGAGGCGTCGGATGAGGCGCTGGAATTGGCACCTGACGCAGCACGCGGATGGGGTCGCATGGGGGTCACTTTCAGTTGTGGTGGGGGCGGTTCGACGGTGTCGACCGGAACACCACGGAAAGTTATCTAACCCAGATTGACATTGTCAAGCACAGTCAGTCACGCATCTGAGCATCAGATAGGGCATCACGCCCAATTCGGCCGTGCGCTCAAGAGTGCGAGTTGATCGATTCCCACGGAGCCCGGCGTAGTGTCCCGAAGCGTTGCGGACTGTCTGGTCAGGAGGGACATCGTTGCGCACCTAATGTCGACAACCCAACATTCCAACCGGCTAGATTGCTTCATAACAGAACGGCATCATTCTCTGGGCTGCAGATCACCGGTTGAGCAGCTGCTCCAGGAGGCCGAGGCGCCAGGCGGCGTCTCGGGCCACCAGGAAGCCGACGATGCCGACGATCCAGCCGGTGGTGGAGGCGGCGTTGCGGGTCATCCAGTCGTTGATCTTGCCCAGGAGCGGTTCGACGGCGCCCCGGGCCACCAGGCGGGCCGCCAGGAGGACCAGGGCCGGGACGATCATGACCAGGCAGTACCCGGCCATCGTCGCGGTGGTGGCCGCGGTCCCGAGACCGGCGGTGGTGACGATGCCGATGGCCGCGAGGTACGGGAGCATCGTGGCGACTTCGAGGGTGGCCGCGCCGAGGGCGAGGCCCACGAGGGGGAGCGCGCCGGCGCGGGTCTTCACGGCGCCCGGCTCGGACTCGACGCCGAGGGCGCGCTCGCGCCAGCGGGTCATGCGGCCGCCGCCCTCCTTGGACTTCTTGGAGTCGAAGCGGAAGCTGAGGACGACGAGGCCGACGCCGACCGCGAGCTGCGCCCACATCGCGGGCCGGGTGTCCAGGAGCGCGCCGAGGTCGTCGGTGAACGCGGTCGCGCCGAGCACGATCGCCATGCCGACCGCGAAGTAGAACACCGTGATCGTCCCCAGGTAGACGAGCATCCGTCCGGCACGGACCCGGCCGGGGGCGAGGAGCAGCCAGATCGGGATGAGCAGCGTCCCGAAGCTGGTCGAGTCGATGAGGGCGAGGGCGGCCAGCGAGGCGGCCATGGCGAGGTCCATGGTGCGAGCGTATGGCGCGCAAGGGGGCCGGGACGTCGGCCGCGGGATCGATCTTCATGTGCCGGGACTGCGCCTTTGGTCGCAGGACGAAGGTGGGGACTGGCGTTGGATAGCGCTTTCCAGTAGGGTGGGGGCAAAGGCAAGGACGCCGACGAAGGGAACCCTTCCGTGAACGCCAACCCCCCGATCCTCACGGTCAACGACAACGGAGCCTGGTGCTGGTTCCAGGACGAGCGCGCGCTCGTGGAACCGCAGACGCAGACCCTCGTGGTCGGCTCGATCAGTGCGGCCGAGGGCCCCGGCGGGGAGGGCCGGTCCGGGAACGTCGAGCTCGCGGTGGTCGACCTGCGGGCCGGGACCAGCGAGGTCGTGGTGCTGCACGAGGCGTTCGAGACCGACGACCACGACGTGCCCGCGCTGTGGCGCCGCGCCGACGGCCGCTGGCTCGCCGTGTACACCAAGCACAAGACCGACGACCGCACCCGCTGGCGCGTCAGCGAACCGGGCGACCCGACCCGCTGGGGCCCCGAGCGCGAGTTCGACTGGAGCGGCCTCACCGGCGGCGCGGGCGTCACCTACTCGAACCTGCGGTCCATGGGCGGGCGGCTGTACTGCTTCGCCCGTGCGGTGAACGACGACCAGTGCGCGCTCGTCTCCGACGACGACGGCGACACGTGGGCCTACGCGGGCAAGCTGTTCACGCGCCCGAAGGTCGGCTACGTCAACGGCTACACGCGCTACGCGGGGGACGGCGAGCGCATCGACCTGGTGACCACCGACCACCACCCGCGCGACTACGACAACTCGATCTACCACGGCTACTTGGAGAACGGGGCGCTGCACCGCAGCGACGGCACCGTCGTGGACGCGGCGGCCGTGAGCGGCGACGCGCCGTCCCAAGTGGAGCTGACCCGGATCCTTGCGGCCGGGTCGCGGTGGGGCGGGGTGCGGATGTCGCACTGCTGGACCACCGACCTCCGGCGGGGCGAGGACGGCTCGGTCGCCGCGGTCCTCACCGCCCGCGCAGGCGAGGAGGAGCACCTCGACCGGCAGCGCGCCCACCCGGACCTGCGGTTCTTCTACGCGCGCATGGCGCCCGGCGGCGCGTGGACCGTGAACGAGCTCGCGAGGGCCGGGGCGGGCCTGATGCCGCACGAGGAGGACTACACGGGCCTGGCCTCGATCGACCCGTACGACCTCGACTCCGTGTACGTTTCGACCACTGTGGACCCGCGAGACGGGTCGGCCCTGGCGTTCCACGAGATCTTCCACGCCCGCACCGCCGACGACGGCGCGACCTGGACGTGGACCCCGGTCACCGAGGACTCCGAGGCCGACAACCTGCGCCCGATCGCCGCCCCCGGCGACCCGTCGCGCACGCCGCTGCTGTGGTTCCGCGGCACCATGACCGCCTCCCAGCACTACGACTGCGAGATCGTCCTGCGCGACCTCCCCCGCGGGGCCTGAGCTCCCGGGCCCCCGGAAAGAGCGCCGGGGGCCCGGGCGGCGGCCCCGGCTCGTTCAAGCCCGGTTTACACCGCGGCCCCTACGGTCTCCGGCATGAGACGAGTTTCAGCGATGATCGCGGCGGCACTGCTCGCCGCGGGGTGCACGTCGGTCGAGGAGGGCCCGGGACGGGCCGAGGAGGCGGGCTGCGACCCGGACCTGGTCAGCGGGCTGGGGCGGTGGGCCGACGCCGGGTTCAGCGGCACGGTCGCGATCACCGGCGGCGGCATGGAGTGCCGGGCCGCGTTCGGGACCGCCGACGGGACCGCGCCGGTCACCGACGACACGGTGTTCGCGATCGGCTCGGTGAGCAAGTCATTCACGGCCGCCGCGGTCCTCGGCCTGGCGCAGGAAGGCAAATTGTCCCTTGAGGACACAGCCGGGTCGCTGCTGCCGGGGCTCTCCGGCCCGGCGGCCGAGGCCACGGTGGAGCAGCTGCTCCTGCACACCAGCGGCCTCGAAGGCGAGCACGGCCGCGACCACGTGCCGCTCGACCGGGACGAGGCCGTCGCCTCGATCAGCGGCCTCGCCTCGGCGTTCGACCCCGGGAGCGACTTCCTGTACTCCAACGCCGGGTACTCGCTGCTGGCGCTCATCGTCGACGAGGCCACCGGGTCCTACCGGGACCACATGGCCGGGGAGGTCCTCGTCCTGGACGGGGAGCGGTTCGGCGGGTTCTGGGACGGCGAGCCCGCCGCGCCCGGCCCGCGCGCGATCGGGCAGGTCGACGGGTCGCCCGCGACCGAGAACGGGGGCTTCGCGGGCCCGTTCTGGGCGATGGAGGGCAACGGGGACCTCGCCATGACCGCCGGTCAGCTCGCCGACTGGACGCGGGCCCTGTTCGAGGGCGAGGTCATCGATCCCGAAGCGGTGCAGACGCTCACGGACACCGCGTTCGACAACGGCGACGGCAGCGCCGAGATCCCCGGGTGGGTCTCCGTGGGCCCGGACCTGCTCGGCACGCCCGTGATCACCGCCTCGGGGGGCGGCGGCGACACCGGGCACAACGCCGTCGCCGCGTGGCTCCCCGAGCAGGGCGTGAGCCTCGCGGTCGCCTCGAACGGCGAGGACGTCACCGCCGGGGACCTCGTGGACGCGATCGGGCCCGCGCTCGCCGCCGGGGAGCCGATCCCGCTCCCCGAGGGCCACGCCGAGGTCGATCCCGAAGAGCTGCAAGCGCGAGAGGGCACCTACGTGCTGGACTCGGGCGGGTCGTACACGGTGACCGCGACCGAGGACGGCCTGGAGGCCGCGGCCGGCGGCGCCGACGCCGTGGCCGCGATGTTCGCCTCCGCGGACTTCACCGCCGAGGACGTCGCCGCCCACGAGGCCCTGGTCGCCGCGCTCCTGGCCGGGGAGACCGACGCCGGACGCGAGGAGCTGGAGGCCGTCGAGGGCGACATCGGCGCGATCGAGGAGGTCCGGCCCGCGGGCACCGTCGAGGAGCAGGGCGAGCTGCGCACCTACGTCGAGCTCGTGACCGCCGAGGAGACCGTGCTCGGCTGGTACGCGCTGGACGAACGCGGCGGCATCGGCGGCGTGTGGCTCGGCGCCGAGCCCCCGGCGTTTACGCTGGTGCCCACCGGCGAGGGCGAGTACCGCCGCAACCTCGCCGGGGTCGGCGACGGCGTGCGGGTCGCCTTCGAGGAAGACCGGATGACGGTCACCGGCCCGGCCGGGTCCGCCGCGGCCCGGCGCTGAGAGGAGACGGCGTGCGCATCCTGCTGGTCGAGGACGACCCGGACCTGGGCCCCGTGCTCGCGCTCGGGCTGCGGAACGAGGCGTACGCCGTGGACCTCGCGGCGACCTGCGCCGAAGCCGAGGAGCTGCTGTGCGCCAACGACTTCGACGTGGCCTGCCTCGACCTGGGGCTGCCGGACGGGGACGGCCTCGCGCTGCTGCGGCGGCTCGGGGCCGACCCGCACCTGCGGCGGCCGCGGCGGCTCATCGTGCTCACCGCCCGCGACGCCGTGGACGACCGGGTGGCCGGGCTCGACGCGGGCGCCGACGACTACCTGGTCAAGCCGTTCGACTTCGCGGAGCTGGCGGCGCGGCTGCGGGCCCTGTCGCGCCGCGCCGACGTCAGGGACGCGGTCCTGGAGGTCGGGGACCTGCGGCTCGACGCCGCCGCGCACCGGGCCTGGCGCGGCGGCGCCGAACTCGAACTGACCGCGAGGGAGTTCTCCATGCTCAGGTACTTCATGCACCACCCCGGCGAGATCACCTCCACCGAGGACCTCCTGGAGCACGTGTGGGACGCGCAGGCCGACCCGTTCACCGCCTCGGTGCGGGTGATCCTCAGCCGCCTGCGCCGCAAGCTCGGCGAGCCGGGCCCGATCAGCACGGTCACCGGCGCGGGCTACCGCCTGGAGGCGCAGTGAACTCGCTGCGGGTCCGCTTGGCGCTCACCGGGGCGCTCGCGATCTACCTCCCGGTGGTCCTGGTCCTCGCGGTCACCGCGATCACGCAGGAGGAGTACACCGAGACCGGCGCCGACGGGATCGAGCGCACCGTCTCGCGCACCGGGGTCGACCCGAGCCTGTGGGGCGTGCTCACCGCGGCGCTCCTGCTGCCGGTCACGGTGGCGCTCGCGTGGTGGTGGTCGGGCCGGGCGGTGCGCCCGTTCGAGCGGGTGCGGGCCGCGGCCGAGCGGATCGGGGCGTCGGACCTGGGCCTGCGGGTGGGGAGCGCGCAGGGGACGGCCGAGGCGCGGGCGCTCGCGGCCGCGTTCGACTCGATGCTGGAGCGGCTGGAGCGCTCGGCCCTGGTGCAGCGCAGGCTGGTCGAGGAGGCGAGCCACGAGCTGCGGACCCCGCTCGCGGTCCTCATCACCGGCGCCGACGTGGTCCTGGCGCACCCGGAGCCGGACCTGGACCTGTACCGGGAGGGCCTGGAGCGCAGCCGGAACGCGGCCCAGCGGCTGCGCGACGTGGTGGGCGAGCTGCTGGTGGACGCGCGCGGCCGGGCCCGCGTGATCGACCGGCGGCCGGTGGACCTGGCGGTCCTCGCGAGGGAGGTGGCCGCGGAGTTCGCGCCCGCGGCGGTGGAGGTGGCCGGGGCGCGGCGCGCGGAGGCCGCGGTGGACGGCCCGAGCGTGCGCCGCGCGGTGGCGAACCTCGTCGGGAACGCCGTCAAGCACGCTCCTGAGGGGACTGTCGTGCGGGTCGAGGTGGAGGCGGGCCCGGACGCGGTGGCGCTCACCGTGGCCGACGAGGGCCCGGGGATCGCCGAGGCGGACCGGGAGCACGTGTTCGAGCGGTTCTGGCGCGGCGGCCGGGCCCCGGGGACGGGGCTCGGCCTGCCGATCGCGCGCCAGATCGCGCAGGCGCACGGCGGCGACGTGGCGCTCCTGGAAGGGGCGGGGTGCCGGTTCCGGCTGACGCTGCCGCGCGGCGCCCGCCCGTTACGGCCCGCCGTTGGCCTCGCGCTCCTTCTCCATGTTGGAGATCTGGTTCTCGCCCGCGGCCGTGGAGTTCGCCGTGTACTTGACGGTCTTCATCTTGTCGATGGGGTTCTTCCAGCTGTTCTTCAGCGGGTCCAGCGACTTCGCGAGCGGGGTGTTGGAGAGGCCGCGCAGGTGCTGGGCCCCGTCCATGACCTTCCCTCCGCCGCGCATCAGGCCCGTCGAGGTGCCCTTGAGCATCGAGTCGGTGGCGCCGTCGAGGGCCTTCTTCAGGCCGGTCGACTGGGTGCCGAACTTGCGCAGCGAGGCGACCCAGCGGCCGAGCTTCGACATGAGCTGGCCGAGCTTGCCGACCAGGTTCGCGAAGACCGACACGGCCTTGGAGACGACCCGCGCGACGGCGGCGGCCGCGGTGGCGCCGAACGTGAACCCGGCGGTGGCGAGCGCGGAGAGGATCCACAGGATCGCCTCGGCGATGAAGTTGGAGATGATCTCCAGGAACATGGTCCGGAAGATCGCGACGAGCACGCCCGCGCCGGTGATGAGGTTCGCGGTCCACTTCGCGCCGTCGGCCGCGCCGCCGATGACGCCGCCGAACGCGGTGGCGCTGTCGCGGTACGCCTCGGCGTCCTGGCCCTCCCAGTCGGCGGTGGTCTGGACCTCGGCGTTCCACGCCTGGGAGGCGTCGCTGAGCGCCATCGCGATGTTGTTCCAGGTCATCGCCAGGCCCTCGATGGCGTTGGGGTTGCCCGCCAGCCAGTCGAGGGGTTCGCGCAGGAACGAGATGTGCTCGAACAGCCAGGAGACGCCGGCCTGGACGAGGTGCTTGAAGGGGTTGGAGATGAACGAGAGCGCGTCGAGCCCGAGGGAGAACGTGGACGAGGCGATGTCGCCGACGTCCACCTGCCCCTGGGTGATGGCGTTCCCGTAGGCCTGCCCGGCCTTGTAGACGCCGTAGAAGATCTTCGAGCTCTGCGGCATCGAGGTGGGGGTCTCGCCCTCGATGAGGGGGTTGGCGGCGTTCACCGGTCGAGCTCCTTCTGGAGGGCGTCGAACACGGCGGCGACCTCCTCGTCCACGGTCTGGTACTGCTGGGCGGTGGCCTGGAGGGCCGTGGTGAAGCCGGTGCCGAGGTCGTCGATCGCGTCGAGGGTCTCGGTCCCGTCGTCGAGGAACAGGTCCAGGGCGGGCGGGATCAGCTGGGCGAAGATGACGCCGTAGGCGTTCTCGTCGCCCAGGCGCACGGCCTTCGCGGCGCCGGCGGCCTGGACCACGGCGGGCATGGGGCCGTTGACGAGCCTGCCCGCGTGGTCGCGGAGCATCTGGGGGTCCACTTTGACCATCTAGGACTCCCGCGGGGGCGGGGCGAACCCGGTGATGACGCTCATGGCCTCGGAGTCGGCGCCGAGGAGGCCGGACATGATCTCGGCGGTCCTGCGGCCGGACTCTTCGAGGGCGAGCCGGTAGACCTCCAGCACCAGGTCGGCGAGGCCGGTGCCGGAGAGGCCGCGCGCCTGGGGCGAGAAGCGCAGGCCGGTGAGCGTGCCGCCGGCGTTGACGGTGACGGTGACGATCTCGTCCTCGTCGGCGGCGGTGACCTCGGATTCGGCGAGGAGCTCCTCGGCGCGGCCGGCCTGCTCCTGGATGACGGCGACGCGGGATTCGAGTTCCTGCATGATCTCTTCTGGCGTTCGCATCCCATCCTCCTTCTTCGGTTGTGCCGTTGGTGCGGATGTCAAGCTAGCCAACGAGAGTGAACCGGAGATGGCGACGTTCTGAACGGGTGCGCTCAGTCAGGGCGCGTCATGGCCGCGATGAGCTCGGGACCGGTGAAGTCGCGGCGGCCCCCGGCCTCGGCGGCGTGGACGAGCGCCGTCAACCGCTCGTTCACCGGCGCGGTGGTGCCGTGCTCGGCGGCGAGCGCGGCGATCTCGCCGTTGAGGTGGTCGACCTCGGTGGGGCGGCCCGCGGCGAGGTCGTCGTAGGTGGAGGAGCGGGCGTGGGGGTCGACGGCGAGCATCCGGGCGGCGATGCGCGCGAACAGGGCGTCGGGCAGGCCGAGCACGTACGGGACGAGCCGCGGATCGGCTCCGGCGGCCTTGGCGGGCCTGATGCCCGCGGCCCGGTAGGCGGCGAGGGCCTCGCGCTGGGCGCGGGCGAGCACCCGCCGGTAGTCCCTTTGGGACAGTTCGGTGCGCAGGGGCAGGCCCGAGAGGGCGTTGACGGCGTTGTTGAGGTTGAGGAGGAGCTTGGCGGCCTGCACGCCGAGGAGGTCCTCGTGGAGGGCGAGCGGCATTGCGGCCCTGGCGAAGTCGTCCAGGAACGGCGCGAGCGCGGGGTGCGCCTGGGCTTCGAGGCCGCCGCCGGTGCCGCGGTGGAAGCGGCCCCCGCCGCGGTGCACCACGTTGAAGGCGACCATGCCGGGGACGACCTCGGCGCCGGGGAGTCCGGCGCGCAGGACCGCGGCGTTGCGCAGCCCGTTCTGGAGGCTGACGACGGGCGTGCCGGGGCGCAGCAGCGGCGCGAGCTGCGCGGCCGCGTCGGCGGTCGCGCCGGACTTGACGGTGACCAGGACGAGGTCGGCGTCCGCGGCGGCAGCCGGGCCGGTCTCGTAGCGGGGGTGCGCGATCCGCTCGTCGGCCCCGTCGAGGTCGGTGACGTGGAGGCCGCTCGCGCGGACCTCGGCGGCGATGCGCTCGCGCCCGACGAAGACGACGTCGGCCCCGGCGGCGGCGAGCCGCCCGCCGACGTAGCACCCGATGCTCCCGGCCCCGTAGACGCAGATCATCCCCGGATGCTATCGGCGCGCGGCGGAAACAGGGAAGGCGGCGTTGTGCACCGATTCGACCCGCGATCGACATCCGCCGTTCAAGATGGGGTCATGGGATGACACCCGGTGAGGGGTGGAATCTCCGGGTGCCATACTCCAGGCATCCCTCGCGAACCGCCGGTGCTGAGTTAGGAGCAACCCCGAAATGCCCGTCAACCGCAGAACCCTCCTCGGCGCCTCGGCCGCCGGGGCCGCGGCCGCCGTCGCCGCCGCCTCGCCCGCGGCGGCGAAGCAGTCCGCCAAGCGCTACTCGTTCACCGTCATGGGGACCACCGACCTCCACGGGAACGTCTTCAACTGGGACTACTTCAAGGACGCCGCCTACAGCGACGCCGCCGGGAACACCCGCGGCCTCGCCCGCGTCGCGACCCTCGTCGAGGAGATCCGCGACGAGGTCGGGAAGCAGAACACGATCCTCATCGACGCGGGCGACACCATCCAGGGCACGCCCCTGGCGTACTACTACGCGCGCGTCGACCCCATCGCCGCCGACGGCGGCCCCGTTCACCCCATGGCCCAGGCCATGAACGCGGTCGACTACGACGCCGCCGCGCTCGGCAACCACGAGTTCAACTACGGGCTCGACACGCTCCGCAAGTTCGAGTCGCAGCTGGACTTCCCGCTGCTGGGCGCGAACGTCATCGACACCGAGACCGGCCGCCCCGCGTTCCCGCCGTACCACATCGTGCGCCTGCGCACCCCGCGCGGACGCGACGTCAAGGTCGCGATCCTCGGCCTGTGCACGCCCGGCGTGACCATCTGGGACAAGGCGATCGTGGACGGCGTCCTGGAGTTCCCGAGCCTGGAGACCGAGGCCGCGTACTGGGTCAAGCACCTGCGCGAGGAGAAGTGCGTCGACGTCGTCATCGTCTCGGCGCACTCGGGCACCTCCGGGACCTCCGCGTACGACACCTCCACGGGCCTGGGCATCGAGAACGCCTCCAAGATCGTCGCCGAGACCGTCCCCGGCATCGACGCGATCCTGGTGGGCCACGCCCACGTCGAGATCGCCGAGACCCGCGTGGCCGGCCCCGACGGGCGCGAGGTCATCCTCTCCGAGCCGCTGTGCTACGGCCAGCGCCTCACCCGCTTCGACTTCGACCTGGTGTGGGACAAGGGCTCCTGGAAGGTGGAGTCGGCGGGCGCGACGGTCCTCAACTCGAACACCGCCGAGGAGCACGAGCGGATCACCGAGATCCTCACCGCCGAGCACGACGAGGTCGTCGCCTACGTCAACCAGGTCGTCGGGCAGGCGTCGATCGACCTCGACACGGCCGAGGCCCGCTACAAGGACGAGCCGATCATCGACCTGATCACGAAGGTCCAGGAGGACGTCGTGAAGGCGGCGCTGGCGGGCACCGAGCACGCGGACCTGCCGGTGGTGTCGCAGGCGTCGCCGTTCTCGCGGACCTCGCTGATCCCCCAGGGCGACGTGAAGATCAAGGACCTGTCGAGCCTGTACATCTACGACAACACGCTGGTGGCGAAGGTGCTGACGGGCGCGGAGATCCGGGACTACCTGGAGTACTCCGCGCAGTACTACGTGCAGACGGCCGCGGGCGGCGCGGTGGACCCGGAGGCGATCACCAACGCGGAGGGCCGGCCCGACTACAACTACGACTACGTCTCGGGCTTCACGTACGAGATCGACATCGCCAAGGCGGCCGGGTCGCGCATCGCGAACCTGAAGCACGCGGGCGCGGACGTCGAGGACGGGCAGCGGTTCGTGTTCGCGGTGAACAACTACCGCGCGAACGGCGGCGGGAACTTCCCGCACGTGGCCGCGGCCGAGGAGGTCTGGAGCGAGTCGATCGAGATCCGCACGCGGATCATCGAGTGGGTGACGGCCAAGGGCGCCTTGGACCCGGCGGAGTTCGCTTCGGTGGACTGGGTGCTCACGCGCGACGGGGTCCCGGTCTTCTGACCCTATATCCTATTTCATATATCCTATAGGATTCGGGGCGCCGCGGCCGATGGCCGCGGTGCCCTTTCACGTTCCCGCCGGACGTGGCAGTATTGCGTCCACCAGGCGAACTGACCGCCCGGCTAGCAAACGAGAACCCAATACGCCAGGAGCGCACATGGACTTCCGGGAAGAGGCCGCCGCCATCGAGGGCGAGCTCGTCGCACTGCGGCGCGAACTCCACCAGATCCCCGAGATCGGGCTCGACCTGCCCAAGACGCGGGCGGCCGTGCTCGCCGCGCTGGAGGGCCTGCCGCTGGAGATCACGCTCGGCGAGTCCTCGACCGCGGTCACCGCGGTCCTGCGCGGGGGCAGGCCGGGCCCGGCGGTGCTGCTGCGCGGCGACATGGACGCGCTGCCGGTGACCGAGGAGAACCCGGCCGAGTGGGTGTCGAAGCACGTGGGCACCATGCACGCGTGCGGGCACGACCTGCACACGGCGGGGCTCGTGGGCGCGGCGAAGCTCCTGTCGGCGCACCAGGCCGAGCTCGCCGGGGACGTGGTGTTCATGTTCCAGCCGGGCGAGGAGGGCTGGGACGGCGCCGGGCACATGATCGCCGAGGGCGTCCTGGAGGCGGCGGGCCGCAAGGTCGACGCCGCGTACGGGCTGCACGTCATCTCCGACACCGTGCCGCGCGGGGTGTTCACCACGAAGCCGGGCCCGATGATGGCCGCGTCCTCGGGGCTGTTCGTGAACGTGATCGGCAAGGGCGGGCACGGGTCGCGTCCGAACACGACGCTCGACCCGATCCCGGTGGCCGCCGAGATCATCACGGCGCTCCAGGCGCTCGTGACGCGCCGGTTCAACGTGTGGGACCCGATCGTCATCACCGTGGGCACGTTCAACGCGGGCACGCGGCACAACATCATCCCCGACAACGCGCAGTTCGCGGCGACGGTGCGCACGTTCTCGGAGGAGGCGCTCGCGCAGGTGGAGAAGGAGTCGGTGAAGCTCGCCGAGGACATCGCGACCGCGCACGGGCTCACCGCGGACGTGCGGTTCGAGCGCGAGTACCCGGCGACGGTCAACGACGCGGACGAGGCGGCGTTCGTCGCGGAGACGGCGAAGGACCTGTTCGGCGCGGACCGGTACGTGGAGATGCCCGACCCGGTCATGGGCTCGGAGGACTTCTCGCGGGTCCTGGAGGCGGTGCCCGGGAGCTACATGTTCTACGGCGCCACCGTGAAGGAGAACCCGGCGGACGCGGCGTCGAACCACTCGCCGCGCGCGGCGTTCGACGACTCGGTCCTGGCCGACGGCGCGGCGCTCCTCGCGGAGCTGGCCGTGCGCCGCATGAACCGCGGCTAGCGCGAGGTTTGAGGAAGGGGAGGCGGGCCGCGGCCCGCCTCCCTTCAGCGTTTCAGGAAGGCGAGCACCGCTTCGACGATGCGTTCCGGGGTGTCGGCGATGTTGACGACGAGGCCGTCCTCGTCGGGGCCGAGCGGCTCCAGCGCGGCGAACTGGGAGTCGAGGAGGCGCGGGGGCATGAAGTGGCCGCTGCGGCCGGAGAGGCGGTCGCCGATGAGCCTGCGGGAGCCGTCGAGGTGGACGAAGCGCACGCGCGCGTCCGCTTCGCGCAGCACGTCGCGGTAGGCGCGGCGCAGGGCCGAGCAGGTGACGACCGAGGAGTCCCCGCGCGCGGCCGCGGCGGCGATCCGGTCGCGGATGGTCCGCAGCCACGGTTCGCGGTCGGCGTCGGTGAGCGGCACGCCCTTGCTCATCTTCGCGATGTTCCCGGCGGGGTGGAGCTCGTCGCCCTCGGTGAACGGCCAGTCGAGCCGGTCGGCGAGCAGCTTGGCGACGGTGCTCTTGCCGGAGCCCGTCACCCCCATGACGACCAGGCAGGTCGCGGACATGGACCCCTCCTCATTGAAAGGTAATATTATTCAGCCGGAAAGGTAACACCATTCGTTCCGCGGCGCAACCCGCGCCCGGATAGGATTCCGACATGGGCGACACGCGAAACCCCACGGGCCTCCATGATCCCGTGCTCGACAAGCTCGGGCTGGAGATCGCCTCCGGCGAGCTGCCGGACGGGCACGTGCTCACCCTCGACGGCATCCAGGAGCGGTTCGGCGTCTCCCGCACCGTCGCCCGCGAGGCCATGCGCGTCCTGGAGAGCATGGGCCTGGTCCGCTCCCGCCGCCGCGTCGGCATCACCGTGCGCCCCATCGCCGACTGGAACGTCTTCGACCCCAAGGTGATCTGGTGGCGCCTGGCCGGACCCGGCCGCGGCGCGCAACTGCGCACCCTCACCGAGCTGCGCATCGCCGTCGAACCCCTCGCCGCCGGAGCCGCCGCCCGCGCCGCCACCGCACCCCAGCGGGCCCGCGTCGTCGAACTCGCCGCCCTCCTGCGCCGCCTCGGCGAAGCCGCCGAACTCACCGAGTTCATGGAACGCGACGTCGAGTTCCACGAACTCCTCCTGCGCGCCAGCGGCAACGAGATGTTCGGCGCCCTCGCCGACCCCGTCGCCGCCGTCCTGCGCGGCCGCACCCAGCTCGGCCTCATGCCCCACCGGCCCGTCCCCGAGGCCCTCGACCTGCACGACGCCGTCGCCGCCGCCGTCGCCGCCGGGCGCTCCCAGGACGCCGAGACCGCCATGCGGCGGCTCCTCGCCGAAGTCCGCACAGCGATGCTCCCCCGGTTACCCCCACCCAGAGCGAGCCCGAGGCAACCTCGGGAGCGCCTGACAGCGCCTTCCAAGGGACAAGGGCGGACCCGTGTTCGCCCACCGCACACCAGCACCACCCCACGCGCGGTCGGCAACCCCACGCCGCGCGCGCACCACTCGGCTCATCCCACCGGCGTGTTTGGGCGACGACACGGCGTTTCGCCTGGTCTGAACAGAGAAGTACACGCAGTAACCGATTAGCATGAGCCCCAAAGACACCACGGCTCACAAGGCCGCGACTCCACCGCAGATCGGACTAGCCATGCCCGAGTTCGCACCAGTGCGATTGCCGCACTACGACGGCCGGGGCTCCGCCCCCCGCCCGCTCCTCGACGACGTCGCCGCCTGGGTCGAATCCGCACCCATGGCCGCCCTCCTGCGCCGCTACGGCGGCTCCCTCCCGGGCACCGGCACCGCGACCGACCTCGCCTACCTCGAAGCGTTCTCCGCCGTCCACTGGGACTTCCGGGCCGGACGCGAACGCCACGAGACCGAGCCGCAACCGCTCGCCCCCGAGCAGGAGGCCGCCGTCACCGACGCCGCACTGGCCCTGGGCCTCGGCGCCGAACTCAAACCGCGCCTGGAGCACTACACGCACGTGCTGGTCCTCGGCGGACTCGTCGCCTCCTGCCTGTTCCGCACCCGCTTCGCTGCCGAGATCCTCGCCGCAGGCACGAGCGCCGACCACGTCACCGGCGTCGGCGGCTTCCGGCCCCTCGGCGACGCGGACCTGGAGTCGGCCCGCCTCAGCGGGCTCCACTGCGGCGCGTTCGAGATCGACGCCATCGAGGCGTCCCTCAAGCGGGCCTTCGGCATCGAGGGCCGCCCGCACATCGCCGAAGGCGGCGACCCCCACCGCGAACCGGGCCGGTCCTGGAAGGTGGCGACCTACGAGCACGGGCCCATGTCCGTGCGCGCCGTCGCCGCCCCCTCCTCCATCCCCGACCGCCGCCGCGCCGACACCGTCGACACCTGCCGCTTCTGGGCCGACGAGGTCGCCGACCTCGCGCCCGGCGACAGCGTCCTCGTCGTCACCTCCGCGCCGTACACGGCCTTCCAGCACTGCGACGCCATCGCCCACATGGGACTCCCGTACGGCGTCGCGATCGACACCGTCGGCATCGACCCCGCCGTCCTCCCCGAACCGCACTTCCGCAAGGCGCACACCGCGAGCGGCTACCTCCAGGAGATCCGCTCCGCGATCCGCTCGATGCGCCGCCTCCACTACGCGGCCGCCACCGCAGAGGCCGAACTCGCCGTCGAGGCGGCGCACGCCTTACTGCGCGACGAGCCGTAAGCGCGGGCCGGGCTCGGCCCCGACGACGATCGACGCGACGACCTCCCGCACCGCCGCGGCGTCGGGCAGGCCGCCGTGCTCCCCCGCGAACAGCAGGTGCCCGGTCCCGACCAGGCCCATCGCGAGCGTGCGCGGGTCCGCGTCGGGCCGCAGCCGCCCGACGCGGCGCTCCGCGTCGAGGTAGGCGGCGAGGGCGGCGCTGGCCTCGTTGAGGATCGGCAGGCCCTGCGGGGTCGTGGCGCGCAGGCGCGAGCGCAGCCCGTCGCGGGCGATCACGGCCTTGACCAGGCCCAGATTCACGGGCGTGAAGACGCTGGTGAGGGCGTCGGCGAGGTTCGCGACGAGCGGGGCGGAACCTTGGAGGGCGCCGATCTCGTGCTCGGCCATGGCGATGCGGGTGCACACCAGCTCGGCCAGGAAGTCGTCGAAGTCGGCGAAGTGGCGGTGCAGCACGCCTTTGGCGACCCCGGCCTCCTCGGTGACAGAGCGGCTGGTCAGCGCGTTCTGGCCGTCGCGCAGCAGGACCCGTTCGGCGGCGGCGAGCAGCCGCTCCCGCGCGTCGTGCATGGCGATACCGGTCGGCATGGGTCCTCCTCCAGGCGGCTCACTCTACCGCCAGGAGTGCAAGGTAGTCCGCGACCGACCGGTCGTCCCACGCGCCTCCCGCGAGCGCGACGTACCCGTCGGGGCGCACGAGCACGAGGCCGTCGCCCTCGACGCCGTACCGCCGCGCCGCCTCGTCCCCGGCGATCCGGTGCACGCGGACCTCCGCGGGCGTATCGGGTGCAGGCCGGTTCCCGAAGAGCAGCAGCGTGAAGTGCGTGCCGCGGAACAGGTCGAAGAGGCGCACCCGCTCCCCCGTGCCGGCGTCGGCGTGCGCGTCGGGGGCGCGGTCGCCCGCGCGGACGCCGATCGACTCGTCGAGTTGGCGGGCGAGGCTGGAGCCGCGGTAGTGGACGCCGAGGCCGCTGACGTCGCTGAAGGGGTCCTTGCCCTGGAACGCGCCCACCATGCGGTCGGCGACCTGCGCGGGACCGGAGGCGGCCCAGTGCCGGCCGCGGGCGGTGGTCGTGTCGAGGACGTGGCGGGCCACCGGCATCCGCTCCTCCTCGTAGGTGTCCAGGAGGGACTCGGGCGCGCCGCGCAGGACGCGGGCGAGCTTCCAGCCGAGGTTGTAGGCGTCCTGGACGCCGGTGTTCATGCCCTGTCCCCCGGCGGGCGGGTGGACGTGCGCGGCGTCGCCCGCGAGCAGGACGCGACCGGCCCGGTAGCGGTCGACCATGCGGATGTTCACCTGGTACACCGAGAGGTAGACCGGGTCGCGGAAGGCGACGCCGGACAGGCCGGTCCGCTCGGCGAAGAGCTTCGCGAAGGCCTCCACCGAGACCGGCTCGCCGCCGCCGTCCGCGGGGAGCGGCGCGGTGAAGAACCATGTGCCGCTCCTGGGCATCGGCGCGAGGCTGAGCATCCCGCCGGGGCCCTCGGCCCACAGGTGCGCGACCGAGTCGTCCAGCCCGTCGGCCGTCAGGTTCCCGAACAGCATCCGCTGCCGCTCCCAGGTCTCGCCGAGGAAGCTGATCCCGGCCCGCTTGCGCACGGTGCTCCCGGCGCCGTCGCAGCCGACGACGTACCGCGCCCGCACCTCCTCGCGCCCGCCGACAGACCGCAGGACCGCGGTGACGCCCTCGCCGTCCTCCGCGTAGCCGGTGAACTCGCACCCGAGCTCCACCGCGATCCCGTGCGAGGCAAGGCGTTCGCGCAGGACGGCTTCGGTGTGGTGCTGACCGGCCATGAGGCTCCCGGGGTAGGGCGCTCCGGGCACCGGCGGGGCGTCGTACATGACGGCCTCGCGCACCGTGTTGCCGTCCTTGTCGTAGAAGCGCGAGGGCAGCGGCGCCTCCGCGTGCCCGCGCAGGGCGTCGAGCACCCCGAGGTCCTCGAAGACCTCCTGGGTGCGCCCGCGCACGCCGCGGGCCCGGGTCCCGACCTGGAACCGCCTGGCGCGCTCCACGATCCGCACGCCTACGCCCCGGCGGGCGAGGTCGCAGGCGAGCGTGAGCCCGACCGGTCCGGCGCCGACGATGACGACCTCGGTCGCCGCTGAAGCCTCCATGGGCACTCCCCATCGCAATCGATGCCGCGATCGATAGTGACCGCGTGCCCATTATTAGTGGGCAAGCGCCCACTTGTCAAATCGAGGAGGCTATTGCATCGATGTCGATATATATTCTTGACTCCCCGGGGGGCGGCCGACCCCGCGCGCCAGCAGGCGGGGTCGGCCGGGGGAGTCGGTCCTCAGATGAGGAACCGGGTGTACGCGGGCAGGGTGAGGAACGTCGGGTAGTCCTCGCCCAGCGCGCACTCGGTGAAGACCGACAGGGCGTCGTCGAAGCGGTCGCCGTCGAAGCGCCGGAGCGAGGCGAACTCGTCCTTGAGGAGCTGCCCGACCCACTCGCGGGTCACGGTGCGGCCCTCGTCGGTCTTCGATCCGGCGTTGATCCACTGCCAGACCTGCGAGCGCGAGATCTCGGCGGTCGCGGCGTCCTCCATGAGGTTGTCGATCGCCGCGGCGCCGACGCCGCGCAGCCACGACTCGATGTAGCGCACGCCCACTTCGAGGTTCTTGCGGATGCCGGCCTCGGTGATCTCCCCGGGCGTGGCGGCGACGTCGAGGAGCGCGGCCGCGTTCGGGACGACGTCCTCGCGCTGCTTGTCGATCTGGTTCGGGAGGCCGCCGAGGGTCTCGTCGAAGACCTCCATGGCGACGGGCACGAGGTCGGGGTGGGCGACCCAGGAGCCGTCGAAGCCGTCGTCGGCCTCGCGGGTCTTGTCGGCGCGGACCTTCTCCAGCGCGATCGCGTTGGCCTCGGGGTCCTTGCGGGAGGGGATGAACGCGGCCATGCCGCCGATCGCGGAGGCGCTGCGCCGGTGGCAGGTCCGCACGAGCAGCTCGGTGTAGGCGCGCATGAACGGCGCGGTCATGGTGACCTGGTCGCGGTCGGGGAGCACGAAGCGGGCGCCGCGCTCGCGGAAGTTCTTGATGACCGAGAAGATGTAGTCCCAGCGGCCGGCGTTCAGGCCCGAGGAGTGGCGGCGCAGCTCGTAGAGGATCTCCTCCATCTCGAACGCGGCGGTGATCGTCTCGATGAGGACGGTGGCCCTGATCGTGCCGCGCGGGATTCCGAGGAGGTCCTGGGCGGTGTCGAACACGTCGTTCCACAGGCGCGCTTCGAGATGCGATTCGAGCTTCGGCAGGTAGAAGTAGGGCCCGCGGCCCAGTTCGAGGAGCCGGTGCGCGTTGTGGAAGAAGTACAGGCCGAAGTCCACGAGGGACCCGGCGACGGGCAGGCCGTCGACGCGCAGGTGCAGTTCGGCGAGGTGCCAGCCGCGGGGGCGCACGATGATCGTCGGCAGGTCGGTCAGGGACTCCCCCGTCAGGCGGTACTCCTTGCCCTGCTCGGAGGTGAAGTCGATGCGCCGCTCGATGGCGTCGCGGAGGTTCACCTGGGCGTCGACCACGTTGTGCCAGTTGGGGGTGGAGGAGTCCTCCAGGTCGGCCATCCAGCACTTCGCGCCCGAGTTGAGCGCGTTGATCGTCATCTTCCGGTCGCAGGGGCCGGTGATCTCGACGCGGCGGTCCTCCAGGCCGGGGGCGAGGGTCGCGACGCTCCAGGAGAAGTCGTCGCGCACGTCGGCGGTCTCGGGGAGGAAGCCGGGGTCGGCGCCGTTGGCGATGCGGGCGCGGCGCTCCTGGCGGGCCTGGAGGATCTCCTGGCGGCGGGGCGCGAACCTGCGGTGCAGCGCGGCGACGAAGGACAGCGCCTCGGGCGTGAGGACCTCGTCCTCGCGCGCGACGCGGGGCCCGTTGACCGTGATCCCCGCGTCGGTGCGGGTCTGGGAATCGATGACCACTGAGTACTCCTTGTGTGGCTGGGCGGGACCGGCGTCGGCCCCGCCCGAACGGACTGGGTCGCTGGGCAGCTAGTGGAATTGTCCCTGCTCGGTGGAGCCGGCGAGCGCCAGTGTGGCGGCGTTCGGGTTGAGCGCGGACGTGACGAGGTCGAAGTAGCCGGTGCCGACCTCGCGCTGGTGCTTGGTGGCGGTGTACCCCAGTTCCTCGGCGGCGAACTCGCGCTCCTGGAGGTCGACGTACGCGGTCATGCCCTCGCGGGCGTAGCCGTGGGCGAGGTCGAACATGGAGTGGTTGAGCGCGTGGAACCCGGCGAGGGTGATGAACTGGAACGTGAAGCCCATCGAGCCGAGCTCGCGCTGGAACTTCGCGATCGTGTCGTCGTCCAGGTGGCGCTTCCAGTTGAACGAGGGCGAGCAGTTGTAGGCGAGCATCTGGTCGGGGCGCTCGGCCTTGATCGCCTCGGCGAAGGCGCGGGCGGCGGCGAGGTCGGGCGTGCCGGTCTCCATCCACAGCAGGTCCGCGTAGGGCGCGTAGGCGAGGCCGCGGGCGATGCACGACTCGATGCCGTTCTCGACGCGGTAGTAGCCCTCGGCGGTGCGCTCGCCGGTGAGGAAGCGGCGGTCCCGCTCGTCCACGTCGGAGGTGAGGAGCGTGGCGGCCTCGGCGTCGGTGCGGGCCACGATGACGCTGGGGACGTCCTCGACGTCGGCGGCGAGCCGCGCGGCGTTCAGGGTCCTGACGTGCTGCGAGGTGGGGATGAGGACCTTGCCGCCGAGGTGGCCGCACTTCTTCTCGGAGGCGAGCTGGTCCTCCCAGTGGACGCCCGCGGCGCCGGCGGCGATCATGCCCTTCATGAGCTCGAAGGCGTTGAGGGGCCCGCCGAAGCCCGCTTCGGCGTCGGCGACGATCGGCACGAGCCAGTCGTCCACGGACTGGACGCCCTCGGCGGCCTCGATCTGGTCGGCGCGCATGAGCGCGTTGTTGATGCGGCGCACCACCTGCGGGACGGAGTTCGCGGGGTACAGCGACTGGTCGGGGTAGGTCTGGCCCGCGAGGTTCGCGTCGGCGGCGACCTGCCAGCCGGACAGGTAGATCGCGTGCAGGCCGGCCTTGACCTGCTCGACGGCCTGGCCGCCGGTCATCGCGCCGAGCGCGTGGGTGTACCCGCCGGTGGCGGCGTCCTCGGTGAGCCGGGACCAGAGGCGCTCCGCGCCGCGGCGGGCGAGGGTGTGCTCCTCGGTGACGCGGCCGCGGAGGCGGACGACGTCGGCGGCGCTGTAGTCGCGGGCGGTGTCGGCCCAGCGGGGGTCGGAGGCCCACTCGATGGCGAGGCGCTCGGCGGCGAGTTGCGTGTCGATCGGGTCGCGCTTGCTGTCGGACATCGTCGGCTCCGGGAAGTCGGGACCGCCGCAGCGGTCATTACTTGCAGGTAACAGCAATCTTTCATCGATCGCGGGCACGCATCAGGGGTTCGGAGTAGAAAGATTCGCGTTTCTTCGCGATACTGGGGAAATGACGAACCTGCCGCCTCGCCCCGCCGAGGCCCCGCACCGCCCCTGGGGCGCCGCCGAGGCCGCCGAACTGGCCGCCGACGACGTCTCGGTCGACCTGATCAGCCTCGGCAAGCAGATCCGGCACCTGCGCAAACAGCGGGAGATGAGCCTGGAGGACCTCGGCGCGGCCGTCGGCGCCGCGCCCTCGCAGCTCTCGCTCATCGAGAACGGGAAGAAGGAGCCGAAGCTGTCGATGCTCCGGGCGCTCGCGAAGGCGTTCGGCGTTTCTTCGGACGAGCTCCTCGGCGCCGAGCCCCCGAACCGGCGCGTGGCCCTGGAGATCGAGCTCGAACGGGCCCAGCGCAGCGGCCAGTACCGCTCGCTCGGCCTGCCGTCCGTCAAGCCGTCGAGCCGCATCCCCACCGAGGCCCTGGAGGCCCTCGTCGGGCTCCACCGCGAGGTGGACCGGCAGGTCAACCTGCACACGGCGACCCCGGAGGAAGCGCGGCGCGCGAACACGGAGCTGCGGCGGCGGATGCGCGACAAGGACAACTACTTCGCCGACATCGAGGCCGAGGCCCGCACGCTGCTGGGCAAGGTCGACTACGCGGGCGGGCCGCTCTCGCAGCACCAGATCGCCGACCTCGCGGCGCACCTGCGGTTCACGCTGCACCACGTGGACGACCTGCCGCACTCGACGCGCTCGGTCACCGACCTCAAGCACCGCCGCATCTACCTGACGCAGGTCGGCACGGGCTCGCACGACCCGCGCACGGTCCTGCTCCAGGCCCTCGCGAGCTACGTCCTGGAGCACGAGGTGCCGCGCACGTACCTGGAGTTCCTGGGCCAGCGCGTGTCCACGAACTACCTCGCGGCGGCGCTGCTGATCCCGGAGTCGAGCGCGGTGGCGTTCCTGCGGGGGGCCATGTCGGACAAGGAGGTCGCGGTCGAGGACCTGCGCGACAACTTCGCGGTCTCGTACGAGGCGGCGGCGCACCGCTTCACGAACCTGGCGACGCACCACCTGGGGATCAGGACGCATTTCCAGAAGGTCCACAAGTCCGGGATCATCTTCAAGGCGTACGAGAACGACGACGTGGCGTTCCCGGCGGACCCGACGGGCGCGATCGAGGGGCAGTCGATCTGCCGGTACTGGACGAGCCGCCAGGTGTTCGACGTGCCGGACAAGTTCAACGCGTTCAACCAGTTCACGGACACGGCGACGGGCACGTACTGGTGCACGGCGCGGACCGAGCGCAGCGCCGACGGGCTGTTCTCGCTGTCGATCGGCGTCCCCTACGAGTCGGCGAAGTGGTTCCGCGGCAAGGAGACCAAGGCCCGCTCGGTCTCCCGCTGCCCCGACCCGGACTGCTGCCGCAACCCGCCCCGCAACCTCGCGCGCACCTGGGCGGGCCAGGTCTGGCCGACCGCCCGCGCCGCCAGCTCCCAGCTCGCCGCGATGCCCCTGGGCTCCTTCCCGGGCGTGGACGAGACCGAGGTCTACCAGTTCCTCGAAAGGCACTCGCGTCCCTGAACTGTCGTACCCCCGAGGCATCGTTGAACCAGGGGACCTCGCACCCCCCTCCGTTCGCCGTGCCCGCTTTCCGCCCGTCGCCCGTCGCCCGTCGCCCGACTGTCGTACCCCTGGGGCAGGGTTGAGACCGGGGGCCCATCGATGTCCGATTTGCCGGGACCCTCCGTTCACATTCCGGGCCCTCCGGGGGCACCGCGGTATCGATGTCTTTGCAATCATGAGCGCCATGACACCGACGTTCGTCCTCCTCCACGGTTCCAACGCCAACTCGTTCTCCTGGGCCCCGCTCATGCGGGAGCTGGCGCTCCTCGGGCACCGCTCGCTCGCGGTGGACCTGCCGGGGCACGGGTTCGGGGCGGGCGTGCCGTCCGCGTACCAGACCCAGGACGCGGCGGAGCTGGCCGTGGCGGCGTCGAACCTCGACGGGGTCGGGCTCGGGGAGAACGTCGACCATGTCGTCGCGGTCCTGGAGCGCGCCAAGGAGCACGGGCCCGTCGTCGCCGTGGCGCACAGCCGCGGCGGCGTGACCCTCACGGCCGTCGCGAACCGCCGCCCGGACCTGCTCGACCGGATCGTCTACGCCTCGGCGTGGTGCTGCGTCGAGCACACGCCGCGCGAGTACGTGGCCCGCCCCGAGAACGCCGGGAGCGTCCTCGACCGGGCCGCGGGCGTGGCCGCGGCGAACCCGGCCCGCGTGGGCGCGGTGCGGATGAACTGGCGCACCGCCGACCCGGCGCAGCTCGGGGCGCTCAAGGAGGCGATGCTCGCCGACGGCACCGACGACGAGTTCCGCGTGCTCCTCTCGACGCTCACCCCCGACGAGAGCCGCGACGCGGGCGGCCCGGAGGACCGCGCGGACGCCGCGACCTGGGGCCGCATCCCGCGCAGCTACGTGCGGCTGACGCGCGACCTGTCGATCCCGATCGAGCTCCAGGACCTCTTCATCAAGGAGGCCGACGCGCTCACCCCGGACAACGTGTTCGACGTCCACACCCTCGCATCGAGCCACACGGGCGTCCTCGTCCGCCCCGGGCCGTTCGCCGCGATCCTGGCGGGCCTGGCCTGACCCTGGCACACCGCGTGCCATCTTTGCGGCCGGGACGGCCCGGCAAACGCGGCCGAACCGGTCGCTGATCCTCATCGGACACTCCGGTTCCGGTCGCGCGCAACAGCGTGTACCCACGGTCACCTGACGGCGACTCCATACTGAGGCGGCAATCCACCCTTCCCCCAAGGAGTGCCATGAGCCTCGTCAAACGCCTCATGATCGCGGTGACGCTCGCCGTCTCCGCGCTCGTCTTCGTCCCCGCGCCCGCCCAGGCGGGCGGGTACTGGGTCGAGATCTGCTTCCCCGACACCCGCACCGACGACCCCCTCGACCTCATCTGCGTGCCCGTCAAGGTCCCCGTCGAGGGCAACCGCAAGTGGTGGCCGCCGGACTGCTGGGTCTGCCTGCCCTCCTTCGACTTCTGGAAGGACTATGTGGACCCGGCCGCGCGCTTCGAGTTCAACGAGCGCTTCGGCAAGGGTCTCGGCCTCCTCGCCGAGTCCCACCTCGCCGACGACGAGAAGCTCGCCGAGCAGCTCCGCGCCGAGGCGGGCGGCCAGTTCCTCGCCGCGGCCGAGGCCGTGTCGAAGTACGAGATCGCCTTCGACGGCTTCGTCTGGGTCGACCCGGTCAACGGCAAGTACCTCGGCGACCCGCAGCCCGATCCCGGCGTCGCGGCCGGGTACGCGATGGTCGAGGGCGTCAGGATCCTCCAGAACACCCTCGGGAAGGAGCCCGACATCGAAGGGGCCCTGAAGGAGTTCGACGCCGCGTACGAGGACCTGTCCGAACTGGCGGCCGCGTGATGGGCACCGGAACGATGCTGCGCCGCACGGCCCGGCTCGCCGCGGGCACCGTCGCCGCGCTCGCGCTCGTGCTCTCGTCGGTGCTGTTCGCGCAGGCCCCGGCCCAGGCGGGCGGCGGGACGTTCAGGCACTGCTACTTCGTGGTCGACGAGGACGGCATGGTCGAGCGGGTCTGCCCCGAGTGGGAGGTCCCGGTCGAGGGCCCGCGCAAGTGGTGGCCCAAGGACTGCTGGGTGTGCCTGGGGCTCTTCGAGTTCGAGGACTTCGCGGTGAACCCGGGCGAGCGCGTCTCCTTCTACGGGCAGCTCGGGCAGGGCCAGACGCTCCTCGCGCAGGCGGACCTGACGAAGGACGAGAAGCTCGCCGAGGAGCTGCGCGCCGAGGCCGCCGCGGCGTTCTTCTCGGCCGCGAAGCTCATCGACAAGGAAGGCGGCGTCTTCTACAAGGGCTTCACCTGGGTCGATCCGGAGTCCGGCAAGGTCTACGGCGACCCGCAGCCGGAGCCGAGCCTCGAATTCGGCCGCTCGATCGAGGCGGGGCTCGCCTACATGCAGCGGGCCGCGCTCGAACCGGCGCCGCTGCCGTGGATCGAATCGGCCATGAAGGAGTTCGCGCAGGCGAACGCCGCCATCGAGGCCATAGCGGCGGGCTGACCGCGTCCGCGGGCCGGGGGCGCCGCCCCCGGTCCGTGGACGATCGCGCATCGAACGTGGCTCCACGGCCATTCATCCGCTACGGCATCCGCGGTTGACTGGTCCCATGAGCGAACACACCACCACCGGAACCATCCTCGTCACCGGCGCCACGGGCAAAGTGGGCCGCCGCCTCACCGAGATCCTGCGCGAGGGCGGGCACGACGTGCGCGCGGTCTCCCGCAGCACCCCGATCCCCCTCGACTGGACCGACGAGTCCACTTGGGACGCCGCCTTGGAGGGCGTCGCCGCGGTCTACATCATCGCGCCGGACCACCCGTTCCCCGCCGACGCGTTCGTCGCCGCCGCGGTGAAGGCGGGCGCGCGCCGCGTCGTCGCCCAGTCGGGCCGCAGGGTCCAGGACCTGGCGGCGGTCGCCGGGGTCGGCCCGGAGGCGATCGGCATGTACGCGGCCCAGGAGGCCGTGCAGGCGTCGGGCGTCGAGTGGACGGTCTTGCAGCCCAACAACTTCAACGAGAACTTCAGCGAGGGCGACTACTTCCCGTCCGTGCTCGCCGGAGAGCTGGCGCTGCCGCTGGCCGACACGACGGAGCCGCTGATCGCCGTCGCCGACATCGCCGCGGTGGCCGCCGCGGTCCTCACCGAGGACGGCCACGCCGGGCGCGTCTACGAGCTGAGCGGCCCCGAGTCCCTCTCGATGGCCGACGCCATGGCCGCGGTCGCCGCCGCCTCGGGCAAACCGGTGGCGTTCCGGGACGAGACCCCGGAGGAGCACGACGCGGGCCTGCGCGCCGCGGGCCTCCCCGAGGACCTGGTCATGTTCCTCAACCTCATGTACGAGTTCATGCGCGGCGGCGCGATGTCCGCGACCACCGACGGCGTCGCGCGCGTCCTGGGCCGCGAGCCGGTCCGCTTCGCCGACTGGGCCGCTGAGACCGCGAAGACCGGGGTCTGGTCCGCCTAGCCCTCGTCGCCGACGAGGTGGCGCAGGTACGAGCCGGGGTCGGCCATGTACCTGCGCCAGTGGGCGGTGAGCTCCAGGTCCTCCCACGCGACGCGTTCGAGGCCGTGCTCGCCGACCTCGACGATGTCGGCGCCGGGGGTGGACGCGAGGATCGGCGAGTGGGTCGCGCACACGACCTGCGCGCCGATCTCGCCGAGGTGGTGCATGAGCGCGACCAGGCGCAGGCAGGACGTGAACGACAGCGCCGCTTCGGGCTCGTCCATGAGGTACAGGCCCGGTTCGGCGAACATCGCCTCCAGGACGGTGAGGAAGCCCTCGCCGTGGCTCATCTCGGCGACGTTCTCCTCCCAGTACCCGGGCATCCCGCTCACGAAGTTGAGCAGCCCGAACGCGGTCTCGGCCCGCAGGAAGAAGCCCCGCTTCTTCGCCCGCGGGCCGGTCTGCATCCGCGACCCGGCCCGCGTGTAGTCGAGGGTGACCGCCTCCCCGAGGACGGTCCCCTCGCGGTCGTTGGCGTACTTGCGGCCCGCCCGGCCGCCGTGCGAGTCGAGGCCGAAGCCCTCGGCGATCGCCTCGACGATGGTGGACTTGCCGGACCCGTTCTCGCCGACCAGGAACGTCACCGGCCGCGTCAGCTCCAGTCCCCCGTTCGCGAGGGACCGGACCGGCTCCAGCGTGAACGGCCACTGGGACTCGTCGATCCCGCCGTCGATCCTGACGCGTTCCACCAGCATTCCCGCTCACCCCGTTCGCACGACGGCGTACATGCTAGGACGCGGGGCGCGCCGCGGCGAGTTCGGGGTAGAGCACGCTCGGATCGGCGTTGAGCATCGCCTTGAAGTCCACGGTGACCTGGTCGGCGAGGACTTCGAGGGCGCCGGACTCGATGCCGTCGAGGCCCGCGCGGGCGATGTCGGCGGGGTCGCTCTTGTCCGCGGGGATGTCCTTGAGCATGTCGGTGTCGACGCCGGCGACGTGGAGGCCGACGACCTGCGTCCCCTGGGCGGCGAGTTCGAGGCGGGCGCCGTTGGTGAGGCTCCACGAGGCGGCCTTGGCCGCCGCGTAGGCGTGGCCCATCCCCGGGGAGCGCCACGACAGGACCGACAGGATGTTGAGGATCGCGCCGCCGCCGTTCGCGCCGAGCACGGGTGCGAAGGCGCGCACCATGTTCAGCGTCCCGAAGAAGTTCGTCTCCATCTCGCGGCGGACCGCGTCCTCGGGGCCGTGGACGAGGTTCGCGAACGTGGCGATCCCCGCGTTGTTCACGAGGATCGTCGCGTCTGCGGCCGTCGCCGCGGCGGCCGCGACCGAGGCCGGGTCGGTGATGTCGAGGCGCACGGGCTCGACGCCGGGGAGGTCGAGGGATTCGAGGCGGCGGGAACCGGCATAGACCTTGGCCGCGCCGCGTTCCAGAAGTTGCCGGGCGAAATGGCGGCCCATGCCGCGGTTGGCGCCGGTGACGAAAGCGATTGATCCTTTGATGTCCATGCGGTCGAAGCTAAGACCTCACGTCGGCGTCAGGGGCAAGCGACGGTGGCGGAAGCCACAGCGAGAGAGGACGCGGATGCGCATCGGAGAGCTGGCCGAGACGACGGGCGCGACGGTGCGCGCCCTCAGGTACTACGAGGAGCAGGGCCTCCTGCACCCCGAGCGCACCGCGAGCGGCCAGCGCGTCTACCCGGCCGACGCGGTCGAGCAGGTCCGGTGGATTCGCCTGATGCTCGCGAACGGGCTGCCGAGCCGGGCGATCGTGAAGCTGCGGCGGTGCCGGAGCGCCGACGAGGTCACGCCCGAGCAGCAGTCGGTGATCCGGGAGGAGTACGCGCGGGTCGAGGCGGAGTTCCGGGCGGCCGCGGCGACGAAGGCGCGCTTCGAGGCGATGCTCGACTTCATCGAGGGACCCCGGACCGACTGAATACCGGGTATCCCCCAGATGGGGGCGGGTTCGGCGCGTGGCATACTTCCGCGCATGTCGGACTCGCCTTCTGCCGCCCCGCGGTGGCCGCTGCTCCTCGTCGTCGCCGTGCTCGGCGGGATCGCGCTCGGCGCGCTGGACCTGGTCGCGCAGCGGGAGTTCGCGTACCCGTGGGCGAAC
This sequence comes from Glycomyces mayteni, assembly GCF_042428885.1. Lineage (NCBI taxonomy): Bacteria > Bacillati > Actinomycetota > Actinomycetes > Glycomycetales > Glycomycetaceae > Glycomyces > Glycomyces mayteni. The sequence continues at coordinate 350,788 of NZ_JBHMBP010000002.1, read as the reverse complement.
CTGGCGAATTCGAGCGCGGTGTGGGCGGTCGGGGCGTTCGGGATCGGCGCGTGGGTGCGGACGGGCCGGTGGCGTCCGGCGGTGGCGGGGACGGTGCTGCTGGTGGTGGCGGTCGCGGCGTACTACGTGGCGGCCACGCTGATCCAGAACGACGACCTGGCGAACCTGTGGGCGGCGACCTCGCTGGTGTGGATGGGGTTCGGGGTGCTCGCGGGGACGGTGTTCGGGACGTTCGGCGCGTGGTCGCGCTCGGCGGTCCCGTGGCGGGCCACGGCGGGGCTCGCGGCGCTGGGCGCGGTGTGCTTCGCGGAGGCGGGGGTGCTGCTGCGGCGCCTGTCGGACGAGGAGGCGCAGTACCGGGCGGACGGGGTGGCGACGGCGGTCGTCATGACGGTGCTCGGGCTGGTGCTGATCGTGCTGCTGGGCCGCACGCGGCTCAGGCGGCTGGCGGCGCTGGCGGTCGCGGTTCCGCTTGCGGCGCTGGGGTTCGCGGGGTTCTCGCTGGCGGGTTTCGGAAGTTAGCTCGACATTGCGGCGAATGCGCTCTAGTGTGGCGCGATGAGTTTGCAATGGCAGTGCATCATCGTCGACTGCGCCGACCCGCGGGAGCTGGGCCCCTGGTGGGCCGAGCTGCTGGGGTGGCGCGTCACCCACGACACGGAGAAGGAGGTCGTGCTGGAGCCGCCGCTGGGCAGCCCGCAGGACGGCGTCTCCCCCGACATCCTGTTCATCAAGGTCCCCGAGGGCAAGTCGGTGAAGAACCGCCTGCACCTGGACCTGCGCCCCGACGACCAGGCCGCGGAGGTCGCGCGGGCGGAGTCCTTGGGCGCCAAGCGGGCCGACGTCGGGCAGGACGACTCGTCGTCGTGGATCGTCATGAACGACCCGGCGGGCAACGAGTTCTGCATCCTGCGGGCGTTCACCCCCGAGGAGCTCGCAACGCTGTGACCTCGGCGTAGGTCATGCAGTCCCTCGTCACCGGCTCCCCCGCTCCGATCAGGCCCGCCGTGCGGACCGCCGCCGTCAGGGCGGATCGGTAGAGGAGGGAGCCGGTGCTCACTCTCGCGACCCCGAGGGCGGCGAGCCGGTCGATGCCGAGGCCGCCCGGCGCGTAGAGGAGGTTGAGCGGGGCGTCGATGCCGGAGGCGAGGGCGCGGACGTCGTCCTCGGCCCTCGCGCCCGGGACGAAGACGCCGTCGGCGCCCGCCGCGACGTAGCGTGCGGCGCGGGCGAGCGAGGTCGCCAATGGATCGTCGGCACCGGTCCAGTACGGGTCGGTGCGGGCGTTCACGAACAGGTTCGGGCAGCGGTCCTTCACGGCCGCAACGAGGGCGGCGTGGTGCCCGGGGTCGCGGAGGGTGCCGTCGGCTCGGCCGTCTTCGAGGTTGACGCCGACGATGCCGAGACCGGTGAGGTCCGCGGCGAGCGCGGCGACCTCGTCGGGGTCGTCGCTGAAGCCGCCTTCGATGTCGACGGTGACGAGCGCCGGGAGCGGCGCGAGGCTGCGGGCGAGCGCGACGGTCTGGTCGCGGGTGGCGCCCGCGCCGTCGGGCAGGCCGTGGGCGGCGGCGACGCCGAGGCTGGTGGTGCCGATCGCGGCGAATCCGGCGGCGGCGAGCGCGGCCGCGGAGGCGTGGTCCCAGGCGTTGGGGAGCACGAGCGGGCGCCGGCCGCGGTGGGCGGCGGCGAAGTCCTGGAACGTCACGGTTGCCTCTTCACAGTGGTCTGCTCACGGTGGTTTTCTCAGCGTGATCTTCTCAGCGTGGTTTTTCCACGGTGGTCTGCTCACGGTCGCGTTCCCGCGGTGGTGCTTCCACACGGATCGCCGCGGGGAGGCGCAGGTTCGGGAGCGGTTCGTACGCGACGGGCCCGGCGGGCGGCGGGACGCGTTGCAGCGCTTCGCAGACGCCGGTCGCGATGGCGAGGGCCTGAGGGCGGCCGGGGCAGGCGTGCGGGCCCGCGCCGAACGGGACGGCGCCGTCGAGCTCGATGCGGACCGCCTCGCCGGGTGCGAGGCCCGCGACTGCGGTTGCGGCCGTGCTGACCGCGGCGGTGCCGGTGGTGGCGGTTCGGATCGTGGCGGTTCGGAAGGTGGCGCTGACGGGCGGGTCGTCGCGGAGCCGGGCCGCGATGGCGTCGGGGCTGAGCCCCGCGCCCGCGGCGAGGGTGCCGCCGATGAGCGCCGCGGTCGCCTCGCAGGCCTGGACGAGGAGGCCGATCCGGGCGGCGGTGGGCTCGTCGGGGACGCCGCCGAATGCCGCGACCAGGGCCGCGACGGCCTCGTCGGTTCCGGGCGCGGCGTCGCCGGCGGGGTAGGCGGCGGCGATGGTGCGGACGGCGGCCGGGTCGATCCCGGGGGCGTCGAGGGCTTCGGCGAGGACGCGGACCGGCACGTCGCGGGCGATGCGGTCCATGACGTCGAGCGGAGCGTCCTCCAACGCGATGCAGGCCAGGATCTCGGCGCGCAGGCGCAGCACGTCGAGGTCCATGGGCCCCAACAGGTCTGCGGCCAGCGCGCGCCGCCGGGCGTGCGCCTCGCCGGAGGCGAAGCGGGCCACGCCCGCGCGCAGCCAGGCGAGGCCGCCGCTCGGGCCGGGCCCGGCGGGCGGCGGGACGAGGCCCGGGTCGGCGAGCAGTTCGGGGGCGCGGTCGGCGCCGAACGAGATCATGCGGCGACGGTAGGCCCGGGACGGTTCGGTGGGCGCCGAAGTGTCGCGGGGGCACAATCGGGGCATGACCGATCGCGCGCAGGGGGCCAGGCTGGCGGAGGTCGCGGCGGTGCTCTCGGACCCGACGCGGGCCGTGTTCTGCGTCGCGCTCCTCGACGGGCGCGCGTGGACCGCGGGGGAGCTCGCGCGGCTCGCGGGCGTGTCCGCGCCGACGGCCACGGGGCACCTGCACCGGCTCGTGGGCTCGGGGCTGTGCACCGAGCGCAGGCAGGGCCGCCACCGGTACGTGCAGCTCGCGGACCCCGAGACCGCGGCGCTCGTCGAATCGCTCGCGGGGCACTTCCCGGCGGCCGCGCCGACGGGCCTGCGGGCGTCCACCGCGTCGGCGGCGCTGGCGCGCGGGCGCACCTGCTACGACCACCTCGCGGGCAGGCTCGGCGTCGCGGTCACCGACGCGATGGCCGGCCGCGGCCTCATCGACCGCGACTCGGGGTTCGCGTTGAGCGACAAGGGACACCGGTGGATGGCCGACCTGGGCGCGGACACCGCGGCGTGGCCGCGCAGCCGCCGCCCGGCGGCCAAGGAGTGCCTGGACTGGACGGAGCGGCGCGGCCACCTCGCGGGGCTCGCGGGCGCGGCCGTGTGCGCCCGGTTCCTCGAATCGGGCTGGGTCCGCCGGATCGGGTCGACGCGGGCCGTGCGGCTCACGGACGCGGGCGCGGCGGCGCTTGAGGGGCTGCTCGGCCTCGACGCCGCGGCGCTGCGGTAGCCCGCGTCAGTCGGTGCTGAGGGCCTCGAAGGTCCAGATCGAGGCGTCGGCGCCGGGCGCGGCGTCCTCGTCGTAGCCCCCGTACACCTTGATGTCGGCGAACCCGGCCTCGTGGAGGACCTGGAGGAACTCCTCGACCTCGAAGCACAGGAGGCCGCTGTTCTGGAGCTGCGTCTCGACCAGGCGGCCCTTGCGCCACAGCTCGTAGCGGAGCCAGCGGACGACGCGCTGGCGCAGGGCGTCCACGTCGACGTGCATGGTCTGCAAGGTGAGCAGGTCGTCGCCGTCCTCCCAGTGGCGCAGCGGCCCGGGGTCGGTGAAGTGGTGCGAGGGCGGGAGGTCCACGAAGAGGCGCCCGCCGGGGCGCAGGCTCGCATGCATGAGGCGCAGGGCCTCGACGGCGGCGGACCGGTCGGGCAGGAGCACGATCGAGCCGGTGGGGACCAGGACCGCTTCGTACGCGCCGGGTTTGACGTAGGAGGTCATGTCGCCGATGAACACGTCGGCGCCGAGCCCGGCCTCGTCGAGGTTGCGGCGGCAGATGCTGAGCATGTGCGCCGACGTGTCGTAGCCGGTGGCGTTGAGCCCCAGGCGGAGCAGGGGCACGAGCATGCGCCCGGTGCCGACGGCCGGTTCGAGGATGTCGCCCTCGGTCCCGGCGAGGCGGCGCGTGTAGAACTCCACGTCCCCGTTGAGGGACTTGCCGACGGGCTTGTCGAGCTCGTAGACGCGGGCGGAGAGTTCGCCGTAGTCCCAGTCGGCGCTGCGGGTCTGCGTCATCGAGGGGTCTCCCGTCGTGGTGCGTGGGTGTGAGCCTAGAGCGCGCGCGGCTGCGGGGCAAGGGAGAAATGGGGACGGAACAGGGCCGCGGCATCGCCGCGGCCCTGCGGGGGTTCCGGGTCAGGCGGCCCACTGGGGGTCGCGGCCGAGGTAGCGCAGCAGCTCGGCGACCTGGTCGCCTGCGGGGCCCTCCACGACGGGCGCGTAGGCGCCCCAGGCGCGCAGCGGCTCCACGATCTGCTTCGCGGCGGTGATGATCTCCCCTGCGGCCCACTGGGACAGCGGCTGCGGCTGGCCGGTGGCGACGGCGATGTCCCAGGCGTGGACGGCCGCGTCGAGGGCGCAGGCGCCGACCCCGGTCACGGCGTCGAGCGTGTTCGGGGGCACCGGGACCGGGACTTCGGCGGCGTCCTCGGCGACGGTGGCCCAGGCGGCCGCGGCGGCGTCGAGCGCGGCGGCGGTGAACGCCACCGGGTCCTCGATCGGCTCGCCGGTGGGCGCGAACGGGTTCCACGAGGGGCCCTCGCCGCCGGTGATGGCCGCGGCGAAGCCGAGCTGGTCGCCGACCGCGTGCTGGAGGACCTGCGCGACCGTCCACTCCGAGCAGGGGGTGGGGCGGTTCCAGTCGTCAGCCTTGACGCCCTTGACGACGTCGAGCAGCGCGGTGTGGGCCTCGGCCAGCAGGGCCCATTCGGTGGTGGTCATGTCGCGTCCCTTCGCGTTCTGGTCCGGCCCGGGGATCGGACCGCCTCATGGTTCCAGTATAACAGAAGGGAACGTTCCATTCCAATAGAGGTCCGGGATTTTTCCCGGCACGCGGAGCGGCCGGGCGGAGGACCGCCCGGCCGCTCCCCTGCCGCCTACTTCACGGTCACGTCGAACGCTTCGAGCAGACCGACCTGCTCGTACTCGCCCGCCCCGGTCTCCTGGAAGACCCCGACCGAGTCCTCCAGCCGGTACGCCTGGCCCACCGGCGGGAACTCCTCCGCGACGGCCACCGGTTCGAGCACGAACGGGTCCGTGACCAGCGTGATCGGGTCGCCGCCGCTCTCGCCCCCGTACGGGAGCCTCGCCACCTCGAACGTCAGGCCCGTCGCGAAGTCGAAGATCGCCGGCTCGTCGCCGGGGAACAGGCTCTCGCCGCGGTCCGGGCCGAGCATGACGTCGACGTTCCCGAAGTCGCCGCCCGATCCCTTCTTGCGGTGAAGGAACAGGTTGTCGACCGCCGAGTACCCCTCCGGGCTCGGCACGCCGAGATCGGCGGTGCCCTTCAGCCTGCCGGTCTCGTACCGCTCGTCGCCCGTGGCGAGGAGACTCAGCTCGGCGCTGCCCGCGAGGCCGACCGCGGCCACGTCGACGTCCGGGACGGCGTCGAGCTGCCCGGGCGCGGCCGCGGACGCCCCCGCGGCGCCCACGAACGCCGCCATCGGCACGGCGGCCGCCGCAGCCGCGAGGCGCCCCAGCCGGTCGGGGCGGCGCAGCAGCTCCGGAAAGCGCAGTCGGACGGATCGGACGGGTCGTGCGTTCGCCATGGTGCTCCCTGATGTCGTCGGCGCCCCGGTCCACAGCGGACCGGGGCCGTCGCCGCACCGGACTCTATGCACTCCCCCAGCCGTCGAAGGAGTTTCATCGAAACCCCGCCGCACCGCGGCAGGAGGCGGTATCGGACGCGGGGCGGCGTCCCCAGGCCGGAGGGACGCCGGACCGGAGAACCTCTGCGGCGGCGTCCCGATCCGGCGGGCCACTGGCCTGCACGTGCCGTTCGGCGGCCCGGCGCGGGGATGTCGGACCTGTGCGCATACTTGCCGTATGCGTGCTGGCCGCCTGGTGTCGATGATGCTGCTGCTCCAACAGCGCGGGCGGATGACCGCCGACGCGCTCGCGGCGGAGCTCGGCGTGTCCGTGCGCACCGTCTACCGCGACGCGGAGGCGCTCGCGGCCGCGGGCATCCCGATCTACGGGGAGAGCGGCCACGAGGGCGGCTACCGGCTCGTGGAGGGCTACCGGACCCGGCTGACCGGCGTCACCGAGACCGAGGCGGAGGCGCTCGTCCTCACGGGCGTGCCGCAGGCCGCCACGGACCTCGGCCTCCAGACCGAGCTCGCGGCCCTGGAGCTGAAGCTCTCGGCGGCGCTCTCGCCGCAGCAGCGGGACCGGGCCGAGCGGGCGCGGCGGCTGTTCCACCTCGACGTCGTGGCGTGGTTCCAGCGGTCGGAGACGGTGCCGATGCTTGCGACGGTCGCGAACGCGGCGTGGGAGCAGCGCGAGCTGAAAGTCCGGTACCGGCGATGGAAGGAGCCGCGCGAGGTCGAGCGGGTGCTCCGGCCGCTGGGGCTCGTCCTCAAGGGCGGCCGCTGGTACCTCGCGGCCTCGCAGGGGACGGGGCCGGTCCTGCCGTACAAGGTCGCGAACCTGCTGGCGGGCAGCAAGACCGACACGCCCTTCGAGCGCCCCGACGACTTCGACCTCGCCGCCTGGTGGGCCGACAACCTCACCGCCTTCGACGCCCGCCGCTACCGCGGCGAAGCCGTGGTCCGCTTCTCCCCCGAAGCCGTCGAACGCGCCCCCGACCACCTCGATGCCGACACCGTCGCCGCCATCGCCAAAGCCGACCGCGACGAACACGACTGGGCCGTCGCCACCATCCCCATCGAGACCGAATGGGTCGCCTCCGGCGACCTCATGAAACTCGCCGGAGTCGAAGTCCTCGAACCCCCCACCCTCCGCACCATGATACGCGAACGGGCGCAAGCGGCCCTCGACCTCCACAAGTAATCCGCGCCTCGGTCCGGGTTCGGCGGGCCGAACCCGGACCGAGGCGACGCCGCACTGTCGGACCCCGGTGTCACCCTTGTGCCGGGGGCCCAGCGCCCGCCACACCCGACCCCGGGGAACGGACGGCCCGCTGTCGGACCCCGCTGTCAGACCATGGCGTCGAGCCGCGGCGCCAGACCTCGCTGTCGGACCCCGGTGTCACTGTTGCATCGGGGGGCGCTCGTTCGCGACACTCCCGGGCGCGGGGCGCAGAGCGTCCTTCACCTTGCCGCGCAAGGAGAACGCCACGACCGTCATCGCCACGGCGCAGACCGCGCCGAGGAGGTAGAAGCCGTAGCGGATGTGGGTGGCGTCGGCGACCGCGGCGACCAGGACCGTCATCGCCGCGCTCAGGCCCAGGCCAGCAGCGTTCACCGCGCCGAAGAGGCGCCCGGCGCGGCGCTCGGGCACGGAGCGGAGCAGGATCGAGCGCAGGCCGACCCGCGACATGCCGACCATGAACGCCGCCGGAGGCACCGCGAGCAGCAGCACCGCCAGATGCAGCGGCAGCACGAACGACATGAGCGCGCACCCCACGCCCCCGACGACCGCCGCACGGAACTCCCCGAAACGCGCCCCCACCCGCGGGAACAGCGCCGCCGCCACGCAGAAGCCAAGGCCCGCAAGCGCATCGACGATCCCGTACACCCCCGCGCCCCGGTCGAACGCGTCGTAGACGAGGACGATCAGCGTCGTGTTGCTGACCATGATGAGCATCTGCCCGCACGCGTACAGCAGGCCCAGCCGCAGCAGCGGCGCGCCAGGCACCCCGTCGTCCGCCGCCGCGCGCTCCGCAGCGCCGGTCCGCGCCGGGGCTTTGCGCATGGCCCACAACGCGACCGCCGAGGCGAGAAACGTGACGCCGTTGAACATGAACAGCGGCGTGGTCCCCACGTAGTGGATCAGGATGCCCCCGAGCGCCGCCGACAGGAGCAGCCCGAGCTGCATCGCGATCTCGTAGTGCGCGCTGAACACCGCCGTCCGCGCCGGGTGCACGCGCTCCTTGATGAGCGCGCCGCCCGCGGGCGTGAACATCGCCGACAGCAGCGACAGCGCGAACGCCGTCCCGTACGCCACCGGCCCCGGATCGCCCCCGGCGATGATCCACACCGGCAGGAACGCCGCCGCGACGGCGCTCGCGAGGTCCGCGACAAGACAGAGCGTGCGCCGGTCGAAGCGGTCGGCGATCGAGCCGAACCACAGCGACAGCAGCGCGGGCGGGACCGAGACGAGGATGTACAGCCAGCCGACCGCCAGCGCGCTCTGCCCGGTCGTGAAGACGAGGACGGCGGCGGCGACGAGCTGGACGCCGTTGCCGAGGCTGGTGATGAACGTGGCGGGCAGGAGCAGGCGCTCGGCGCGGTTGCGGGGCGGCAGCACAGCAGGGCGGGCGGCCTGGGCGATGGTCGTCATGGGGAAGAGGATGCGGCAGGTCCACTGACAAAACGCGTCAGTGAAGTGCGGTTAGCTGGCTCACAACGAAGCCGGGCGGGCCGGAGCACAGTGCGCTCCGGCCCGCCCGGCGAGGCGAACGCAGGGTGTCCCGGGCGGGCTCCGCCCGGCGGGGTCGTCCTGCGGATCGGGCCCGATCCGCGGGACGGCCCTAGGCGCCCGTGTACTCCGCGAGGTGCTTGCCGGTGAGCGTCTGCTTCTGCCGCACCAGGTCGGCGGGGGTGCCCTCGAAGACGATCTTGCCGCCGTCGTGGCCCGCGCCGGGGCCGAGGTCGATGATCCAGTCGGCGTGGGCCATGACCGCCTGGTGGTGCTCGATGACGATCACGGACTTCCCGGACTCCACGAGCCGGTCGAGGAGCCCGAGGAGGTTCTCGACGTCGGCGAGGTGGAGGCCGGTGGTCGGCTCGTCGAGGATGTAGACGCCGCCCTTCTCCCCGAGGTGGGTGGCGAGCTTGAGGCGCTGGCGCTCGCCGCCGGAGAGGGTGGTGAGCGGCTGGCCGATCTTGATGTAGCCGAGGCCGACGTCGTTGAGGCGCTGCACGATCTTGTGCGCCGCGGGGACCTTCGCCTCGCCGTCGGCGAAGAACGCCGCGGCCTGGGCGACGGACATGCCGAGGACTTCGCTGATGTCGCGCCCGCCGAGCTTGTACTCCAGGACCGCGGCCTGGAACCGCTTCCCTTCGCAGTCTTCGCAGGTGGTGGAGACCGACGCCATGATGCCGAGGTCCATGTAGACGACGCCCGCGCCGTTGCAGGTGGGGCAGGCGCCCTCGGAGTTGGCGCTGAACAGGGCGGGCTTGACGCCGTTGGCCTTGGCGAAGGCCTTGCGGATCGGGTCGAGCAGGCCGGTGTAGGTCGCGGGGTTGGAGCGGCGCGAGCCCTTGATGGCGCCCTGGTCGATCGCGACGACGCCGTCCCGGCCGGCGACGGAGCCGTGGATGAGGGAGGACTTCCCGGACCCGGCGACGCCGGTGACGACGCACAGCACGCCGAGCGGGATGTCCACGTCGACGTCCTGGAGGTTGTTGTCGTTCGCGCCGCGCACCGCGAGCTTCCCGGAGGGCTCGCGGAGCTTCTCCTTGAGCTTCGCGCGGTCGTCGAGGTGGCGGCCGGTGAGCGTCCCGGATTTGCGGAGGTCGGCGACGGTGCCCTCGAACTGGACGGTGCCGCCGTCGGTGCCCGCGCCGGGGCCGAGGTCCACGACGTGGTCGGCGATGGCGATGGCCTCGGGCTTGTGCTCCACGACGAGGACGGTGTTGCCCTTGTCGCGCAGCTGGAGCAGGAGGTCGTTCATGCGCTCGATGTCGTGCGGGTGGAGGCCCACGGTGGGCTCGTCGAAGACGTACGTGACGTCGGTGAGCGAGGACCCGAGGTGGCGGATCATCTTGGTGCGCTGGGCCTCGCCGCCCGAGAGGGTGCCGGAGGGGCGGTCGAGGGAGAGGTAGCCGAGGCCGATCTCCACGAACGAGCCGAGGAGGTCGCGCAGAGACTTGAGGAGCGGCTCGACGGAGGGGTCCTTGAGGCCGGAGACCCAGGCGGCGAGGTCGGAGATCTGCATCTTGCAGGCGTCGGCGATCGAGACGCCGTCGATCTTGGAGGACCGGGCCTCGGGGCCCAGGCGGGTGCCCTCGCATTCGGGGCAGGTCTGGAAGGTGACGGCCCGCTCCACGAACGCGCGGATGTGGGGCTGCATCGCCTCGACGTCCTTGGAGAGGATCGACTTCTGGATCTTCGGGATGAGGCCCTCGAACGTGACGTTGATGCCCTCGGCCTTGATCTTGGTGGGCTCCTTGTAGAGCAGGTCGTGCAGTTCGCGCTTGTTGTACTTCTTGATCGGCTTGTCGGGGTCGAAGAACCCGGAGGCGCGGTAGATGCGCCCGTACCAGCCGTCCATGGAGTAGCCGGGGATGAGGATCGCGGACTCGTTGAGGGACTTCTCCTCGTCGTAGAGCGCGGTGAGGTCGAAGTCGTTGACCGAGCCGACGCCCTCGCAGCGGGCGCACATGCCGCCGAGCCGGTTGAAGCTCGCCTTCTCGGCGATGGTCTTGCCGCCGCGCTCGACGGTGATCGCGCCGGAGGCGGACACCGACGGGACGTTGAACGAGAACGCGCCGGGCCCGCCGATGTGCGGGTCGCCGAGGCGGCTGAAGAGGATGCGCAGGAGCGCGTTCGCGTCGGTCACGGTGCCGACGGTGGACCGGATGTTCGCGCCCATGCGCTCCTGGTCGACGATGATGGCCGTGGTCAGGCCGTCGAGGACGTCGACTTCGGGGCGGGCGAGCGTGGGCATGAAGCCCTGGACGAACGCCGAGTAGGTCTCGTTGATGAGCCGCTGCGACTCGGCGGCGATCGTGCTGAACACGAGCGAGCTCTTGCCCGAGCCGGACACGCCGGTGAAGGCGGTGAGGCGGCGCTTGGGCAGGTCGACGCTGACGTCCTTGAGGTTGTTCTCGCGTGCGCCCTGCACGCGGATCAGGTCATGCGCGTCGGCCGGGTTGGGTGTGTGTCCGGTGGCCATGGTGTCGTGGTCTCCATCTGTCTCCGGGGCCGGGGCGGCCCCCCGCCGAGACTACCGGCGGCGGGCGACAGTCCCGCGGGCGTCGCGAGCGGCAAGCGCCTACTTGCGGGGCTGGTTGAAGCGGAGCATGTTCCCGGCCGGGTCGCGGAACGCGCAGTCGCGCACCCCGTACGGCTGGTCCATGGGCTCCTGGAGGACGTCGGCCCCCGCGGCGCTGATCCGCTCGAAGGTCGCGTCGACGTCGTCGGTCTCGAAGATCACGCCGCGGAGCAGGCCCTTGGCGAGCAGCTCGTTCATGGCGGTGCGGTCGGCCTGGGAGGCGTTCGGGTCGGCGAGCGGCGGTTCGAGGACGATGTTCACGTCGGGCTGGTCGGGGGAGCCGACGGTGACCCACCGCATCCCCTCGAAGCCGACGTCGTTGCGGACCTCCATGCCGAGGACGTCCCGGTAGAAGGCGATGGCCTTGTCGTGGTCGTCGACGGCGATGAAGCACTGTGAAAGGTTGATGCTCATGTGACCAACCTACGAGGCCGCGGGGGGCTTCGCTTCTCGATTCCTGACCGGTCTCGTGTAGGCCTTCGCGATGCACGCGGGGATGTTCGCGCCGTTGTCGTGGTCGCGGGCCCGGTACGCGCTCGGGGACTCCCCCACGAGCTCGGTGAACCGCGTCGAGAACGTCCCCAGCGAGTTCACCCCGACCGCGAAGCACACCTCCGTGACGGTCATGTCACCGCGCCTGAGCAGGGCCTTCGCGCGCTCGATGCGGCGGGTCATGAGGTAGGAGTAGGGGGTCTCGCCGTACGCGGCGCGGAAGCTGCGCGAGAAGTGGCCCTGCGACATGAGCGCGATCCGCGCCAGCGCGGCGACGTCGAGCGGCTTCGCGTAGTCGCGGTCCATGGCGTCGCGGGCCTTGCGCAGCCGGGCGAGGTCCTCCAGGTCCATGCCGTCAGTTTCCCTCAAGGTAGGCGAGGACGGCGAGCACGCGGCGGTTGTCGTCCTCGGACTGGCCGAGGCCGAGCTTGCGGAAGACGTTCGCGGAGTGCTTGCCGACGGCCTTCTCGGTGATGAACAGGGACGCGGCGATGGCGGCGTTGGTGCGGCCCTCGGCCATGAGCCCGAGGACCTCCAGCTCGCGGGGGGTGAGGGGGTCGAGGCGGTTCTGCTGCTTGCCGAGGAGGCGGGCGACGACCTCGGGGTCCATGGCGGTGCCGCCGGCGGCGACGCGGCGGAGGGCCTCGATGAACTCGCCGACGTTGGAGATGCGGTCTTTCAGCAGGTAGCCGACGCCGCCGCGGCGGTCGCCGAGGAGTTCGCGGGCGTAGAGCTGCTCCACGTACTGGGAGAGGACGAGGATCGGGAGCGCGGGGATGTGGCGGCGGGCCTCGATGGCGGCGCGCAGGCCCTCGTCCTTGAAGGTCGGGGGGAGGCGGATGTCGACGACGGCGACGTCGGGGCGGTGCTTGAGGAGCGCGGCGGTGAGCGCGGGGCCGTTGTCGACGGCCTCGACGACGGTGAAGTCGTGCGCTTCGAGCATCCGGGTGAGGCCGTCGCGCAGGAGCGAGTGGTCTTCGGCGAGGACGACGTCCATCGTGGCTCCTTGCGTTCCGTTGTCCGGGCTCAGGTGCCGGACGCGCGCTTATTCTCGACCGCCGCCGGAGCGGCGGCGACGGCGGGGATGGTGAGGGTGACCGTGGTGGGCCCGCCTTCGGGGCTGTCGACGGTCAGGTTCCCGTCGAAGGCGGCGAGCCGCCGGGAGACGCCGTCGAGGCCGCCGCCGGAGGCGACGGTGGCGCCGCCGCGGCCGTCGTCGCGCACTTCGATGCGGACGAGGCCCTGCTCGTGGGTGACGACGACCTGCACCTGGCTGGCCTCGGCGTGCTTGGTGATGTTGGTGAGGACCTCGTTGGTGGCGAAGTACGCGGCGGCTTCGAGGGGCGCGGGGAGCTTCTCGCCGAGCCGGTCGACCACGGACACCGGGAGCGGGTGGTCGAGGGCCATGGCCTGGAGGGCGCCGGTGAGGCCGCGGTCGGCGAGGACGGGCGGGTGGATGCCGCGCACGAGGTCGCGGATCTCTTCGAGGGCGTCGGAGCAGGTCTGGCGGGCCTCGGCGACGAGGGCGACGGCCTGGTCGGGCCGGTTCTGGTGGAGGAGCTCCTCGGCCATGCCGAGGGTGAGGCTGAGGGCGGCGATGCGGCCCTGGGCGCCGTCGTGGAGGTCGCGTTCTATGCGGCGCAGCTCGGCGGCGGCGTAGTCGACGGTGAGGTCGCGGGAGTGTCGCAGCTCGGAGACGCGGGCGGTGAGGAGGGCTTTCGCGGTGGGGCCGAGGAGGAGCACGCCGAGGTGGGAGTACCAGCGCAGGAACAGCTCGCCCCAGCGCCACCAGGCGACGCCGCAGCCGAGCGCGAGGGGCACGAGCATGAGGGTCTTCGCGGGGGTGTCGAAGTCGTAGAAGCCGAAGTCGTTGACGCCGGGGTTGGGCGCGGTGTGGAACAGGGTGACGAGCAGGAGCGGCTGCACGAGGTAGTAGACGGCGACGGCGAACACGCCGAGGTACAGGAGGTTGACGAGGAACCCGAGGGTCGCGTCGATGGCGAGCCACGCGAAGTCGCGCCAGGTCGCGGCCTCGCGGACGAGCAGGAGCGCCTGCTGGTCGAGGCGGGCGCGCTTGGGGCGCTCGCGGTAGGGGACGGGGATGTCGACGCCGAGCTGCTCGCCGATCATGCGCCGCTGGGAGTTGGCCCAGACGCGGATGGCGAGGAACACGCCGACGGCGACGGGGATGCCGATCCAGAAGACGACGAGGACCCCGGTGGCGATCGCGGCCGCGAGGAGCACGGCGGCGATGAGCGTGAAGCTGAACCGCAGGACCGACCAGCCGGGGAGGGCCAGTCGGCGCGTGATCGGATGTGCCGGCATCGTCATGGTGCGGCAAGCCTACCCTTACAGGGGCCGCGACCTGCGGCGCTGTCGCGGCTAGGCTGAGGCGGAGGCAGAGAGGGGTCCGGATGGGGTCGTGGGCGCTCGTCACGGGCGCGTCGTCGGGCATCGGCGCGGCGTTCGCGCGGCAGCTCGCCGCGCGGGGCATGGACGTCGCCGTGGTGGCCCGCTCGCGCGGGAGGCTGGAGGCGCTCGCGGCGGAGCTGCGGGAGGCCCACGGCGTCGAGGCGCTGGTGGTCGCCGAGGACCTCGCGGTGCCCGACGCGGCCGACCGGGTCGCCGAGGCGGTCGCGGGCATCGAGGTCGAGGTCCTGGTCAACAACGCGGGGATCGGGACGTTCGGCCGGGACGTGTCGATCGGCGCCGAGTACGGCCGCGACACCGCGATGGTGAACGTCGTGGCGGTGACGGGCCTGGTCAAGCGGTTCCTGCCGGGCATGGTCGAGCGCGGCCACGGCGCGGTCGTGAACGTCGCGTCGATGGCGGGCTTCCAGCCGCAGCCGTACATGGCGCTGTACGCGGCCACGAAGGCGTTCGTCGTGAACTACAGCCTGGGCCTGTGGGCCGAGACCCGCGGCACGGGAGTGACAGTGCTCGCGGTGTGCCCGGGGCCGGTGGACACGGGCTTCCCGATCGCGAACGGCATCAAGTACGACCGGCGCCGCCTCGGCTGGCTCCTCGCGGAGCCCGAGAAGATCGTGCGGCAGTCGCTCAAGGCCCTCGACCGCGACAAGGGGTACGTGGTCCCCGACGGGAAGAACTGGCCGGAGGCGCACCTGCTGCCGCGGCGCCCGCGCAAGCTCATGACGCGCCTGATCGGCCTGGTGCTCAAGCGGTTCGCGGACTACCAGGACCGGTGAGGCCCCGCCGGGGCGGGGCCTCGGCGGCTCACTCCGCGCGGAGGTCGTCGAAGTGGACGGTGCCGGTGGCCTGCGCGCCGCCGTACCCGAGGTACAGGTAGAACGCGGAGACCTCCGCGAGGTGCGCGGCGTCGAGGAGCTCCCCGGCGTGGCCGGTGTCCCACGGCGCGGGCCGGAAGTCCGCGAACGGCATGGCGAGGTCTTGGCCGGTCGTGTCCCCGAGGCCGGTGTTGTACTCGAAGTAGGCGCCCTTGGCGACGATCTGGAACGTCGCCCCGTTGGTGGACCCGTCGCCCCGCAGCCAGGCCTTGAACGCGGTGAACGCGGACCAGTCGGCGCCCACGGTCTTCCCGATGCCGGTGTACCCGGCGGCGGTGAAGTCGTAGGCGTACGCGAGCCCGTACCTCCCTCCCGCCTTGTGCTCGGTGGAGTGGGTGAGCGTGTTGGCGTTGACGTGGCTGTAGGCCTCCGAGAGCGAGGGGTCGTCGCCCGCGTAGGACTCGAAGTCGTCGACCCATCCGGCGGGGAGGGGCGCGACCTCGCCGAGGAGCACGTCCGCGGCGTCGGTGTAGGCGGTGCCGTCCACTTTGGCGGACACGGTGATCGCGACCTTGCGGTTGTCGAGCCAGGCCGGGTCGATGCTCCAGGTCCCGGAGTGGTAGCCGTCGGCGTCCAGGCGCAGCGCCACGGGCGTGCCGCCGTCGATCGCGTACGTGACTTTCCGCGAGGTCCCGGAGGTGAGGCGGACGCGGATCGTGGTGGAGGACCCGGTGATCCGCTGCCGGTCGGTGGGGGTGGCGAGGTGGAGGAACGGGGCGTTCGGGACCGCGGAGGTGCGGGCGTCGTACACGCCGTCGAGGTCGGACGCGAACAGCGAGTACGGGTCCTCGTGGTAGGCGACGAAGTCCGGTTCCATGGCGTGCCCGGGGAAGGGCACGTACGCGCGGTTGGTGCCGCCGAAGTTCGCCCACGTGAGCATGTGGGAGACGCGGCTCGCGGCCGGGTCGGCCTTGAGGGCGGCGAGCAGGTCGGTGAACCAGGTGAGGTCCCGTCCCTCCTCTCCGGACTCGCCGAACTCGGTGAACGCGGGGATCTTCCCGCGCTCCTCGGCGAGGCCCACGACCATCGCGAGGTCCTGGACGGTGGCGGCGAGCCACTCGGCCGAGCCGGCGGTCCCGTCGTAGGCGTCGTACCCGAGGACGTCCACGAACTCGTCGCCCGGGTAGGTCATCAGGTAGTTCGTCGGGTCGCCGCCGAACGCGGAGTTCGGGGAGTACGAGTACAGGAGGTTGCGCACGCGTTTGCGGTCGCGCAGGTACTCCACGGTGTACCGGAAGACCTCGATGAACTCCGCGGAGGTGGTGTGCCCGGCGCCCCACCAGAACCAGCCGCCGTTGTTCTCGTGGAAGGGCCGGAAGACCACGGGGATGAGCGTGCCGTCGGCGCGCTTGGCGCCCTTGACGCCCGCGGCGATCCGGTCGAGGAACGCGTTGAAGTCGGCGTGCTTGGGACCCCCGGGGAGGATCTGGCTCACCACGCGCCCGGCGGTGTCCCAGAAGTTCCCGCCGGTCACGAAGTTGTACAGGTGCGCGGAGAGGACGTTGATGCCGCCGCGCGCGTCGCTCTCCTTGAGCGCGTACGAGAGTGCGGCGATGTTCTCCTCGACGGTGCCGCCGTACACGCCGGGCTTCTGGAAGCCGTCGAGGATGAGGGTGTCCCAGCCGAACACGGCCGGGTAGTCGCCGGTGACGGCCTCCACATCGGAGGCGTACCCGTCCATCTGTCCGAACGTGAACCCGTCGGAGAGGGTGTGCTCGTGGCCGAACATGATGCCGGCGCCCTGGGTCTGGCGCAGGTACTGGAACAGGGCCCGGGTCTCGCGGGTGGCCTTGTCGTCCACGAGGTCCACGGGGGTCGGCCGGCCTGCGGCGGATGCCGGGGCCGGCAGGCCGGCCACGGCGGCCGCGGCGGCCCCCATGGCGATGACCGCGCGCCGTGGCGCGCGGGGGGAGGTGTCAGACACTTGCGTCTCCTTCTGCGGAGGGGATGGCAGGGATGTGAGCAGGCGAAACAGGCACTGAATCGGTTAAGCGACCCCATCATAGACATTGGAGTATGTCTATGTCAATGAACGGAATCGGCTCGGGCGCAGCAAAAGGGCGGCGGGAGGCCCGCCGCCCTTGGGAGTCGCAGTCCTACGCGAGGACGCGCGCGATCGACAGCCCGTCGTAGCCCTTGACGCCCACGGTCTGCACGACCGTGCCCTCCAGCCGCGGGTCCGCGGCGACCTGCTCCAGGTACGAGCGCACGCCCTGCACGTTCGGGTCGCGGCTGAGCCCGTCGGCGACGGCCCCGCCGCGCACCACGTTGTCGGCGATGATGAGGCCGCCCGGCCGGGTCAGCTTCAGCGCCCAGTCGAGGTAGACCGGGTACCCGCCCTTGTCGGCGTCGATGAACACCATGTCGAACGGCTCGCCGCCCTCCTGGGCGAGCTTCGGGAGGGTCTCGGCGGCGGCGCCGACGCGGATCTCCACGGTCCCCACGAGCCCGGCGCGCGCGACGTTGCCGCTGGCGACCTCCGCGTGCCGCGGGCTGTACTCCAGGCTCACGAGGTGCCCGTCCGCGGGCAGCGCCCGCGCCATCCAGATCGCACTGTAGCCCCCGAGCGTGCCGACCTCAAGGATGCGCTTGGCGCCCAGGGTCTTCGCGAGCAGGTAGAGGAGCTTGCCCTGCGCGGGGGAGACGGAGATCGGCGGCAGCCCGGCCCGCTGCGCGGCGGCCGTGGCCCCGGCGAGGGCGTCGTCCTCTCCCACGAGCAGCGATCCGAGGAACGCGTCGACTTCGGTCCATTGCCCCTGGCCCATTGTTCGCCCCTTCCGACGGGTCCGAGAACGTCGATGAAACGCTATCACCGCGGCCCCGCCGGACTCGCTCCGTTAAATTCGGACTTTCCAGGCGAGTAGGACGAACGCGTTATCATGTCCCAGCCTGGGGAGCGCCCGGAATGGTACCGCGAATGGGTGAAGCCTGTTGTTGTAATTACGACATTGACGGAAGATTAACGGTGGTCTTTTGTCGGATTTTGCCCCTGAATCAGCGGAACGCGCCGGGCTCGGTCTTGCCGATCGTCGTACGGCGCAACGGCTTGAATGATAGACCTGAGTCACGACTTGTTCGCGGTCGCGAAACCGGTGCTCCGGTGCGGCGGCGGGCTGGAATGACGGCCGGCTTCGGGGGAGCCGGCCGCACACTGGGGGGTAACGCTATGAGCATGGCACGATCGGCGACAGTCGATATCGGCACCACCATGCGGCTCGTCGCGCCCGATTTCGCGACGGTGAGTGTGCGCGCGAGTCTGCGATACGACCCGGACGACCCTTACGCGGTCTGCGTCATGTTCCATCCGGACGGGACGGACGCCGACCAGGTGGCCTGGTCCTTCTCCCGGGAACTGCTCGCGAAGGGACTTGAGGAGCCCACCGGCATCGGCGACGTGCGCGTCTGGCCCTGGACCACCCCGCGGGGCGAGTCGGTGGCCCTGGCGCTCTCCTCGCCCGACGGGAACGCCCTCTTCGAGATCAACCGCGGCGTGGTGCAGCGCTTCCTCCGCCGGGCGTACAGCCTGGTCCCGCGCGGCCGCGAATCGGGCTATGTGGACATGGACACCACCCTCACGAAGCTGCTCGCCGGCGGTGTGTAGCCGCCGCAGGCGAACAAGCGAAAGGGCGGACCGGGGAGACCCGGCCCGCCCTTCCGCGTCCGGGCTAGCTGCGCAGCAGCGCGGCCGTCTGGGAGGCGATCTCGCCCTCCTCGTTGGTGGGGATGACCATCACCGTGATCGGCGACTGCGGCGTCGAGATGACCGGCCCGCCCGCGGCGTTCGCGGCCTCGTCGAGGTCCACGCCGAGCGCCACCAGCGACGACAGGGCCTGCGCGCGGACCTCGGCGCTGTTCTCGCCGATCCCCGCGGTGAACGCGATCGCGTCGGCGCCGCCGAGCGCCGCGATGTACGAGCCGATGTACTTGCGGATGCGGTAGCAGTAGATCTCCAACGCCACCTGCGCCGCCCGGTCCCCCGCGGCGGCGGCCCGCTCGATCGCCCGGTTGTCCTGGTGCCCGCTCAGCGCGAGCATCCCCGACTCCTTGTTCAAGGCCGCGTCGAGGTCCGCGAAGCTCGCGCCGGTCTGGCGGTGCATGTGGAAGACGATCGCCGGGTCGATGTCGCCCGAGCGCGTCCCCATGACGAGCCCTTCGAGCGGCGTCAGCCCCATCGACGTGTCGATCGAGCGGCCCCGCTCGACCGCGGTCACCGACGCGCCGTTGCCCAGGTGCGCCACGATCACGTTGACGGCCTTGGGGCTCTTGCCGAGCATCTCCGCGGCCTTGCGCGAGACGTACGCGTGGGAGGTCCCGTGGAAGCCGTACCGGCGCACCCCGTGCTCCTCGCGCCACGCGCTCGGCACCGCGTACAGGTGCGCCCGCTCGGGCACCGTCGCGTGGAACGCGGTGTCGAACACGGCGACCTGCGGGAGCTTCGGGAAGAGCTTCCGCGCGGTGCGGATGCCCTCCAGGTTCGCGGGGTTGTGCAGGGGCGCGAGCGCCGACAGCTCGTCGATGGCGCGCTCGACCTCGTCGTCGACGACGACGGGCTGCACGAACCGCTCGCCGCCGTGGACGACGCGGTGCGCGACCGCGATCAGCCCGGCGTCCGCCAGCGGCGTCCCGGCGTCCTCGAAGGCCGCGACCATCGCCTCCAGGCCCTCGCCGTAGTCGGCGAGGCGCCCCTCCCGCACGGCCCTCTCCCCCGCGTGCCGGTGGGTGAGGACCGAATCGGACTGTCCGATGCGCTCGATCAGGCCCGAGGTCGACGCCTCCATCGTCTCGCCGTCGACCAGCTGGTACTTGATCGACGAGGAACCGGAGTTGATCACCAGGACCGGTGCGCCCATGGCACTTCCCCTCTAGAGCGCCCGCGCTCAGGCGGTCTGGCTCGCTTGGATCGCGGTGAGCGCGACCGTGTTGACGATGTCCGGCACGGTGGCGCCGCGCGACAGGTCGTTGACCGGCTTGCGCAGGCCCTGGAGCACCGGGCCGACCGCGACGGCGTTCGCCGAGCGCTGCACCGCCTTGTACAGGTTGTTGCCGGTGTTCAGGTCCGGGACGATGAAGACGGTGGCCTTCCCGGCGACCTGCGAGTCCGGGAGCTTCGTGCCTGCGACGCCGGCGTCGGCGGCGGCGTCGTACTGGATCGGTCCCTCCACCGGAAGGTCGGGTCTGCGGGCGCGGACGATCTCGGTCGCCGCCCGGACCTTGTCCACGGCTTCGCCGTGGCCGGAGGTGCCGGTCGAGTAGGAGAGCATCGCCACCCGCGGTTCCACGCCGAACTCGGCGGCGGTGCCTGCCGAGGATAGCGCGATGTCGGCGAGCTGCTCGGCATCGGGGTTCGGGTTGACCGCGCAGTCCCCGTAGACGAGGACGCGGTCTTCGAGGCACATGAAGAACACCGAGGAGACCACCGCGACCTCGGGCCGGGTCTTGATGATCTCGAACGAGGGCCGGATGGTGTGGGCCGTGGTGTGGACCGCGCCGGAGACCATCCCGTCGGCCATGCCGGTGTGGACCATCATCGTCCCGAAGTACGACACGTCGGCGACCTGGTCGTACGCGGCCTCCTCGGTGACGCCCTTGTGGGCGCGCAGCCGCGCGTACTCCTTCGCGAACCGCTCGCGGATCTCGTGGTCGCCGGGGTTGAGGATCGCGGCCCCGGCGATGTCGACGCCGAGCTGCGCGGCCTGCGAGCGGATCTCCGCCTCGGAGCCGAGGAGCGTCAGGCGGGCCACGTCGCGGCGCATGAGGATCTCGGCGGCCTTGAGGATGCGCGGCTCGGCGCCCTCGGGGAGCACGATGTGCTTGTCGAGGGCCTTGGCGCGCCCCAGCATCGAGTGCTCGAACATGATCGGCGTGACGACCGTGGGCTTGGCGAGCGCGAGCCGGTCGAGCAGGTCGTCCCCGTCGACGCCCGCGGCGAAGTCCTCCAGGGCGCGGGTGATCTTGCGCTGGCCGCCCGCGGCGAGGGAGCCGGTGACGTCGCCGACGAGGTTGGCCATGTCGAACGTGTCGTGCGGGACGAGCGCGATCGGCAGGCGCGAGTCGAGGCCGGCGACGATGTCGAGGATCTGCGGTTCGGGCCGGATGCCGCCGGTGAGGAACACCGCGGAGAGGCTCGGGGTGCCTTCGGCGAGGTGGGCGGCGATGAGGCCGAGGAGGACCTCGGAGCGGTCGCCGGGGAGGATCACGGCCTTGTCGTCGGCGAGGCGCGTGAGGAGGTTCGGGAGGGTCATGGCCGCGACGACGACGTCGCCGACGGTGCGGGTGAACACGTCGGGGTCGCCGGAGATGAGCGTGCCGTCGGCGGCCTCGATGAGCTCGCCGACGGTGGGGGCGACGAGCTCGGCGTCCTCGGCGACGACGCCGGTGCCCGGGTGGGCCTCCTTGAGGAGCGCGGCGTCGGCGGGTTCGACGCGGTTGACGACGGTGCCCAGCACCGTGGCGTGGTCGGCTTCGGCCTGCGCGGTGCCGAAGCGGAGCGCGGCGGCGATGTCGGCGGGGGTCTTGCGGTGGCCGGTGACGATGAGGAGCATCGGCGAGGCGAGGTTGACGGCGACGCGCGTGTTGTACGCGAACTCGACCGGGGAGGAGACGTCGGAGAAGTCGGAGCCGACGACGAGGACGACCTCGTGCTTGTCGGCGAGTTCGTGGTAGCGCTCGACGATCTGGGTGAGCGCGGCCTCGGCGTCGGCGCGGACGTCCGAATAGGTCACGCCGACCGAGGAGGCGTAGGAGGCGGGGAGGCGGTACTGGTCGCGGAGGAGGGTGATGATCGGGTCGCCGGCGGCCGTATGGTCGTCGCGGACGATGGGGCGGTAGACGGCGACTGAGCCGGCGCGCCTGGTGAGCAGGTCCATGACGCCGACGGCCACCGTCGATTTGCCGCTGCCGGGGTCCAGGCTGGCGAGGTAGAGACTTTGAGCCACGGCTCCAACGCTATCCACCCCGTGCGCGCCCCGCAGGCGATCTGCGCCCCGGCTCACCTGTGAGCTTCGGCGTGACCGCCCGCGGACGAGGGTGGGCGGGTGGGGACGTCCATCCCTAGCCCCCACCCGCCCGGGGAAGAGGATAGGCCCCCATCCTTCCCCCCGGGTCCGACAAGAACGGCCGCGAGCGGCCGTCTTGTCGCCCGGAAGCGGGAGCGGACGCGAGCGCTACTCGGCGAAGCCGCCTTCGGGGACCGGGACGGGCGGCGGGGTGCCGACGTAGCGGGCGCGGGGGCGGATGATCTTGGAGTCGCGGGCCTGTTCGAGGATGTTCGCGGACCAGCCGACGACGCGGCTGGTCGTGAACGTCGGGGTGAACATGGGGCGCGGGACGCCCGCGAGCTCCATGACCACGCCCGCGTAGAACTCGACGTTCGTGTAGAGCTTGCGGCCGGGCTTGACCTCGGCGAGGATCTCGACCACGCGGCGCTCCACGGTCTTCGCGAAGTCCACGATGTCGCCGCCGAACTCGTCGGCGACGTCGCGCAGGTGCAGCGAGCGCGGGTCGTCGGTCTTGTAGACGGCGTGGCCGAAGCCCATGATGCGGCGTCCGGACTCCAGTTCGCCGCGGATCCACGCGTCGATGTTGTCGGGGCCGCCGATCGCGTCGAGCGCGTCGAGGGCCCGCGCGGGGGCGCCGCCGTGGAGCGGCCCGGAGAGGGCGCCGATCGCGCCGACGAGGGCCGCGCCGGTGTCGGCGCCGGTGGAGGCGATGACGCGGGCGGTGAACGTGGAGGCGTTGAAGCCGTGGTCGATCGTGAGGATCAGGTAGTGCTCGATGGCGCGCGCGGCCTCGGGCGAGGGGACCTCGCCGGTCATCATGTACAGGTAGTTCGCGGCGTAGCCGAGGTCCTCGCGCGGGTCCAGCGGCTCCTCGCCCCGGCCGAGGCGCCACATGGCGGTGAGGATCGCGGGGGTGACGGCGCACGCGAACAGGGCGTCGTCGGCGCGGGCGGCCTCGTCGATGTCGAGGACGGGCTTCATGGGGCGGGCGGCGCACGCGGCCGACAGGGCGGTGCGCAGGCCGTCGAGGGGGGACGCGGCGGCGAGGTGCGGGAGCAGGTCGCGCAGTTGCGGGGTGAGGGTGCGGTAGGGGGCGACCTGGGCCTTGAAGGCGTCGAGCTGCGCGCGGGTGGGCAGCTCGGCGTGGGTCATGAGGTACCAGACCTGCTCGAACGAGCAGTGCTTGGCGAGCTCGACGGCGTTGTACTGGCGGTAGTGGTAGAAGCCCTCCTCGCCGCGGACGTCGCCTATCTCGGTGTCCGCGACTATGACGCGGTCGAGGCCCTTGGGGACTTCGATGAATTCGGGCATTGGGTCCTCCTCCGCTCGGTTTCGTTGCCAGCCTAGTGGATTTCGCGCCGGAAAGGCCCGAACGGCCACCCCGGACCGGCCGGCTGGCAAGCGGCCGTCAGACTGGAGCGCGTGGAACCCGGAACACTCCTCGCCGGCCGCTACCGGCTGGACCGGCCCATCGACTCAGGCGCCATGGGCGCGGTCTGGCGGGCCAGGGACGAGCGGCTCGACCGCGACGTCGCCGTGAAGATCCTCCTGCCCGGCCTCGACGGGGCCGGCGAGCGGTTCGAGCGGGAGGCGAAGACCCTCGCGAGCCTCAAGGGCCCCAACTACGTCGAGGTGTACGACTACGGCGAGGAGCTCGACGGGGACCGCACGGTGCAGTTCCTGGCGATGGAGCTGGTCGAGGGCGTCTCGCTGGCGCGGCTGCTCGCGCGCGAGGAGCGCCTGGACCCGGACCGGACGATGCGGATCATCGCCGAGGCGGCCGACGCGCTCGGCGCGGCGCACCGCCGCAAGGTGGTCCACCGGGACGTCAAGCCCGCGAACCTGCTCATCGACGCCGACGACCGGGTCCGGGTGGTGGACTTCGGGATCTCGCTGCTGGTGGACCGCTCGCGGCTGACCGACTCCAAGGAAGTGCTGGGGACCGTCCCGTACGTCTCGCCCGAGCGGCTGCGGAACCAGGACGTCACCGGCAGCTCGGACCTGTACTCGCTCGGCGCGGTCGCGTACGAGTGCCTGGCGGGGACGCCGCCGTTCCCGGCGCGCGACCCCATGGCGGTCATCCACAGCCACCTGTACGAGGAGCCCCCGGCGCTGCCGGACTCGGTGCCCGCGCCGGTCGCCTCGGTGGTCGCACGGTCGCTGCGCAAAGCCCCGGACGAGCGCTGGGAGTCGGGCGAGCAGCTCGCGGAGGCGTGCCGGGCCGCGGTGACCGGGGAGATCCCGATCCCGCCTCCCGAGGCGCCCGGGGTCCCGGCGGCTCCGGTGGACCCGGAGGAGCCCGGCAAGGGGCGGCGTCGGCGCATGGCGCTGGTGGCGGCCGCGGTCGTGCTGGCGGCGGCCGTGTTCGGGATCGTGGCGTGGAGCCCGTGGACCGGCGACGGCCCGCAGGGCGGCGAGGACGAGTCCACGGTGGAGGCCGCGGCGCACACCTCGGAGGCGGTGGAGACGACGGCCTCGCCGGACCCGACGCCGTCGGGGTCCGCATCGGAGTCCCCTGACGCGGAGGAGTCCGAGGCCGCGGGAGGCACCGAGGACGGCGGCTCCGAAGGGGACTCGGGCGAGACCAGCGGAGGCGGGGCGACCGAGGAGGAGGACGCGGACGAGCCGAAGTCCGGGACCACGGAGCTGCCCGACGTGACCGGCCGGACCACGTTCGACGCCCGCGACTACCTTGAGGGCCTTGGGTTCGGCAACGTCGTCGCCGACGTCGGCTACTACGCGATCACCCCCGAGCCCGCGCACTGCACCGTGGTGCAGCAGTTCCCGAGCGCGGGGTCCACGGTCGACTACGCCGACCAGGTCACCCTCTCGTACCACAGCCGCAACGCCGAGGGCACCTCGTGCGAGTGGTGAGCCGTTCGGGTTGACCGGCCGGGCCCCGGTCGGGATGATGGAACGGGCGACCGGTACAACAGTTCCTGCACAGTCACCCTCTGATGCGATTGGTCTGAAGATGGAAGATAATCTGGGCGCCGCTCCCGGCGTGGTCGTCGGGGTCCTGCTCATCATCGCGGCGGTCATGTGGTTCTCCCCCGGCGCGCGCCACAAGTTCCGCAAGGCGACGCTGTGGCTGGTGATCGTCGCGGTCGCGATGATCATCATCTTCGGCTACCTCAACGCCGGGCAGGAGACCTAGTTCCCGGCGTTGCAGCAGCTCGAACCCGCAGTGCGCGATCGCTGCGGGTTTTTTCGGCCCCGCTATTGGAACAGATCATTCCGCTCTGCTATAGTGGAATCAAACGTTCCGTTCCACTGAACTCGGATCAGCCGGAGGCATCCCGTGACCGTCATCGTCGAGACCCCCATCCCCGCCGCAGCGGCGGCAGCCGCGCCCGCGCGGACCTTCCCGCACCGCTGGCTCGGCCTCACCGCGATCCTCGCCGCGACCCTTCTCAACCTGCTCGACGCCTCGATCGTCAACGTCGCGGCCCCCGCGATCCGCGGCGACCTCGGCGGCACCGCCGCGACGCTCCAGTGGCTCTCGGCGGGCTACACCCTCGCCCTCGCGGTCGGCCTGCTCACCGGCGGTCGCCTCGGAGACATGTTCGGCCGCAAGCGGGTCCTCATGGTCGGCCTGGTCGGCTTCCTCGCCGCCTCGCTCGCCTGCGGCGCCGCCGGGACGATCGAGCTGCTGCTCGCCGCCCGCGTCGTCCAGGGCGAGTTCGCCGCGGTCATGGTGCCGCAGTGCTTCGGGCTCATCCGCGACATGTTCGGCCGCGACATGGGCAAGGCGTACGCGCTGTTCGGCCCCGCCATCGGGCTCGCCACGATCGCCGGGCCGGTCGTCGCCGGGGTCCTCGTCGACGCCGACCTGCTCGGCACCGGCTGGCGCTCGATCTTCCTCATCAACCTGCCGCTCGGCCTCGCCGCGATCGTCCTCGGCGCGAAGGTCCTCCCCGCCGGCGCCCCCACGGTCAAAGGCCTCAAGCTCGACCTCGGCGGCGCGCTCCTGGCCGGGGCCGGGATGTGCCTGCTGCTCGTGCCGCTCGTCGAGGGACGCGAGCTCGGCTGGCCGGCCTGGTCGGTCGCGATGCTCGTCGCCTCCGTCCCGGTCCTGGGCCTGTTCGCCTGGACCCAGGCCCGCCGCGCCCGCTCCGGCCGCACCGCGCTGGTCGAGCTGAGCGTCTTCAAGAAGCGGTCCTACACCTCGGGCATCGCCTTCGTCGTGGTCTTCTTCGGCGCCGTCACCGGGTTCTCGCTCGCGGTCGGCCTGTTCCTCCAGCTCGGCCTCGGCTTCGGCCCGCTCCAGGCGAGCCTGGCGATGGCCGCGTGGGCGGTCGGCGCGTTCGTGGGCTCGGGCTCCTCCGCGGCCCTCGCGCCGAAGCTCGGCCGCGGCGTCCTGCACCTGGGCCTCGCGACCATGACGATCGGCCTGGTCGTCCTGTGGTTCCAGTTCGGGGCCTCGGCCGCGCCCGGGACCTGGGCGCTGTCCCCGGCGCTCGGGGTCTTCGGGATCGGCATGGGCATGATCTTCGTGCCGCTGTTCGGGATCATCACCGGCGACCTGGAGGACCACGAGGTCGGCTCCGCGTCGGGCCTCCTGGAGTCCTTCCAGCAGGGCGCGTCGGCGCTGGGCGTCGCCGGGCTCGGGACGGTGTTCTTCAGCCAGTTCGCCATCGGGTCCGGCGCGGCCGAGTCGATGGGCGCCGCGCAGACGGTCACGGGCCTGACGGTCCTGCTCACGCTGGTGGCGTTCCTGGTCGCGTTCGGCCTGCCGAAGCAGGCGAAGGCCGAGCACTGACCACCTAAAGCAACCGACGCCGACCGTGCCTTCCGGCACGGTCGGCTCGGCCACGTTCGAGAGAAGCACAGCAGAATGAATTGCTCTGTTCCAGTTAGGATGCGTGCCATGACCGACAAGCCGCTCAGCGGGCGCAAGGCGCAGGCCGCCCGCAACGACAAGCTCATCCTCGAAGCCGCCCACGAGGTGTTCACCACCGACCCCGCGGCGCCGATCGCGGAGGTCGCCAAGCGCGCCGGGGTCGGCATCAGCGCGCTCTACCGGCGCTACCCGAGCAAGGAGGACCTGCTCCGCAAGCTGTGCAGCGACGGCCTGGCGCGGCACATGGAGCTGGTCCAGGAGGCGATCGACGACGACGGGGACCCCTGGGGCGCGTTCTGCGCCTTCATGAGGGCCGTCGTCGCGGCCGACACCGCGTCGATCACCGTGAAGCTCGCCGGGACCTTCACGCCCTCGCCGGAGATGTTCGCGGCCGCCGTCGAGGGCGACCGGCTCAACCACCTGCTCATGGAGAAGCTCCACGGCGCGGGCGTGCTCCGGCCCGACGCGCGGATCGGGGACCTCATCATGATCACCGAGTCGCTCGCGTCGATCAGCATCGGCGACCACGACCGGACCACCGAGCTGCGCCTCCGCAGCCTGGAGCTCCCGCTCCAGGCCCTCCGCGCCCCCGGCGGCGACCCGCTCCCCGGCAGGGCCGTCGAGGACCAGGAGATGGGCGTCCGGTGGATTCCGAAGGACGCCAAGGCATGAGAAAAGGGGCCTCCCGGACGGGAGGCCCCTTCTTCGACTGAGCGGACGACCGGGATCGAACCGGCGACCTACACCTTGGCAAGGTGTCGCGCTACCAACTGCGCTACGTCCGCATTCCGCAAGCCTTGACTTGCGGACGACCATACTGTAGCGCACCGTTCAATCGGACTTCATGGGGCCTTGGCGCCGATTGGGGCTCAGATCACGCCTGCGGAGCGCCCAGGCCGAGCATCGCGAGCGCGTCCTCGTCGAGCCCTTCGATGCGCACCTCGTGCTCGCGGTTGGCCTCCCAGTCCTCGCGCGAGAGGCGCCAGCGGTTGTCGAGGCGGCGCACGCCGCGCACCACGTGGTGCTCGATGCCGTCGGCCTTGTAACCGAGCTTGCGCGAGACCCCCGCGGACGGGCCGTTGCCGTCGAGCGAGGCGCTCGTCGCGTACTCCGCGCCGAGGCCGGTGAAGACGAACTCCAGGACGGCGGCGCGCATCTCGGTGCCGAGGCCCTTGCCGTGGTGGGCGAGGCCGAGCCACGAGCCGGTGGACGCCTCGCGGGTGAGCGCGATCTGCTCGCCATTGACCTCCTGGGTGCCGACGACCTGCCCGTCGTGGACGACGACGAACGGGAGCTGCCACTTCTCGGGCGACATCGCCGCGAGCACCCGCAGCTGCCACTGGACGGTCCCGCGGCCGCGCTGGAGCGGCTCGGCGTCCGTCCACGGCGTCAGGAACGGCATGAAGTCTGGGTCGTGCACGCCCTCGGCGGCGCGGTCGCCCAGCGCGGCGAGGTCGTCGAAGTCGGGCAGGCGCAGTTCGAGGCGTTCGGTGTGCAGCCGGATCTTGTAGACCGGCAGGTAGTCGGCGAGCATGGTCCGATTCTCGCGGGGCCGCGCCGGTGCCGCAATCGAGTTATGCGGCGCCGAGCATGGCCTCGGCGTCGCCGTCGAGCCCTTCGATGTGCACGTCGTGGCGGCGGTGCGCCTCCCAGTCGGCGCGGGTGAGGCGCCAGCGGCGGCTGGTGACGCGCTGGTCCTTGTAGACCTGGTGCTCGATGCCGTCGGGCCGGTAGCCGAGTTTCGCGGAGACGCCTTGCGAGGGGCCGTTGCCGTCGAGGGAGTCGCTGAGGGCCCATTCGGCGTCGAGGCCGTCGAAGAGGAGGGCGAGGACGGCGGCGCGCATCTCGGTGCCGAGGCCCTTGCCGTGGTGTTCGCGGCCGAGCCAGGACGAGGTGGTGGCCTCGCGGGTGAGGGCGAACTGCTTCGCGGCGAGGTCCTGCTTGCCGACGACCTGCCCGTCGTGGACGGCGACGAAGGGGAGGCACCAGCGTTCGGGGGTGATGCCGGAGAGGAGGCGGAGGTTCCAGAGGATCGCGGTGCGGCCGCGGGCGAGGGGCGCTTCCTCGGTCCAGGCGTTCTTGAAGGGCTGGAAGTCCGGGTCGTGGACGCCCTCGGCGGCCCGGTCGGCGAGGGCGGCGAGGTCGTCGAGGTCGGGGAGGCGCAGTTCGAGCCGTTCGGTGCGCAGGCGGATGCGGTACGCGGGCAGGTAGTCGGCGAGCATGTCCGCGATTGTGCCTCGGTGGTCCGACGCCGCGCGGGGCCATAGACTTTCCGGGACGTCGGACGAGGGGAGCACGGTATGAACATGGGCCAGTCGGGGATGCTGTTCGTCTTCGGGATGTCCTTGCTCGTCACGGCGATCATCATCACGGGGATCGCGTTCGCGGCGTCGGCGGCGAAGTCGCGGGCGGCGCAGGAGCGGGCCGAGGGGTACCGGGAGCTGGCGGAGAAGGCGAGCGTGGACGCGACGGAGGTCCGGGCAGCGCTGATCGAGGTCAAGGGGCGGTTGGCGGCGGTGGAGCGGCTGCTGAAGGACCGGGACCGGACCGAGCGCGAATTATTCTTGTGAATCGCGGTCAGTGGGCGGGTTTTGGGGCACGCTCTGACGCATGGACACCGCGAAGACCGATCGTTCCAGCGCGCCGCTCTCCGCTGAGGAGCTGGCGCTCGTGGACGCCTACTGGCGGGCCGCGAACTACCTGACGGTGGGGCAGATCTACCTGCTCGACAATCCGCTGCTGCGGGAGCCGCTGCGGCCGGAGCACGTGAAGCCGCGGCTGCTGGGCCACTGGGGCACGAGCCCGGGGCTGAGTCTGGTCTACGCGCACCTGAACCGGTGCATCAAGGCGCGGGGCCTGGACATGATCTACGTGTGCGGGCCGGGGCACGGGGGTCCGGCGATGGTCGCGAACACGTGGCTGGAGGGGACGTATCCGGAGCTGTACCCGTCGGTGAACCACTCCGAGGACGGGATGCGGCGGCTGTTCCGGCAGTTCTCGTTCCCCGGCGGCATCCCCTCGCATGTGGCGGCGGAGGTGCCGGGCTCGATCCACGAGGGCGGGGAGCTGGGGTACGCGCTGTCGCACGCGTACGGGGCGGCGTTCGACAACCCGGATCTGACGGTGGCGTGCGTGGTGGGCGACGGGGAGGCGGAGACGGGGCCGCTGGCAGGGTCGTGGTTCTCGAACGTGTTCCTGAACCCGGTGTCGGACGGGACGGTGCTGCCGATCCTGCATCTGAACGGGTACAAGATCGCGAACCAGACGGTGTTCGCGCGGATCTCGGACGAGGACCGGGCGAGTTTCTTCCGCGGCTGCGGGTACGAGCCGTTCCTGGTGGACGGGGACGATCCGGCAGCGGTGCACCGGGAGCTGGCGGCGGTGCTGGACGCGTGCTTCGACCGGATCGCGGAGATCCGGGCCGATGCGCGGTCCAAGGCGAACGGGTCGCCGGTGCGGCCGCGGTGGCCGATGATCGTGCTGCGCACGCCGAAGGGCTGGACGGGGCCGTCCGAGGTGGACGGGGTGCCGGTGGAGGGGACGTGGCGGGCGCACCAGGTGCCGTTGTCGGGGGTGCGGACGAACTCGGATCACCTTGCGATGCTTGAGGAGTGGATGCGCTCGTATCGGCCGGAGGAGTTGTTCGACGCGACGGGCGCGCCGGTGCCGGAGCTGCTGGGGCTGCCGCCGGAGGGCGAGGCGCGGATGAGCGCGAACCCGCACGCGAACGGGGGCCTGGTGCTGCGGGACCTGGTGCTGCCGGACTACCGGGACCACGGGGTGGCGATCGAGGGCCACGGGCGCACGGTGGGCGAGGCGACGCGGGTGCTCGGGTCCTGGCTGCGGGACGTGATGTCGGCGAACCCGGACCGGTTCCGGCTGTTCGGGCCCGACGAGGTGGAGTCGAACCGGCTGGGCTCGGTGTTCGAGGTGACGGACCGGCAGTGGCAGGCCGAGATCCTGCCGACGGACGAGCACCAGGCGCCGCACGGGCGGGTGATGGAGGTGCTCTCGGAGCACCTGTGCGAGGGCTGGCTGGAGGGGTACCTGCTCACGGGCCGGCACGGCCTGTTCACGAGCTACGAGGCGTTCATCCACATCGTGGACGCGATGTTCAACCAGCACGCGAAGTGGCTGGACTCCTCGGGGGACATCCCGTGGCGGCGGCCGATCGCGTCGCTGAACTACCTCTTGTCGAGCCACGTGTGGCGCCAGGACCACAACGGGTTCTCGCACCAGGACCCGGGCTTCATCGACCATGTGATGAACAAGAAGGCCGACATCGTGCGGGTGTACCTGCCGCCGGACGCGAACACGCTGCTGTCCACGATGGACCACTGCCTGCGCTCGCGGCAGTACGTGAACGTGGTGGTCGCCGGGAAGCAGCCCGCGCTCCAGTACACGAGCATGGAGGAGGCGGTGCGCCACTGCGAACGGGGCCTGGGCATCTGGGAGTGGGCCTCGACGGACGGCGGCGCGGAGCCGGACGTGGTGCTCGCGTGCGCCGGGGACGTGCCGACCCTGGAAGTCCTGGCGGCGGCGGACCTGCTGCGGAAGCGCCTGCCGGACTTGAAGGTCCGGGTGGTCAACGTGGTGGACCTGATGCGGCTCCAGCCGGACTCGGAGCACCCGCACGGGCTCGCCGACCGCGAGTTCGACACGGTCTTCACCGCCGACCGGCCGGTGCTGTTCGCGTTCCACGGCTACCCGACGCTCATCCACCGGCTCACGTACCGGCGCGCGAACCACGACAACATCCACGTGCGCGGGTACAAGGAGGAGGGCACCACGACCACGCCGTTCGACATGGTCATGCTCAACGACCTCGACCGGTTCCGGCTGGTCATGGACGTGGTCGACCGGGTGCCGGGGCTGGGCGCGAACGCGGCGGGCCTGCGGCAGGAGATGGTCGACGCGCGGCACGCGGCCCGGGAGTACACCCGGGAGCACGGGGAGGACATGCCGGAGGTCGCCGAGTGGAGCTGGCCGGGTTAGGTTGTCGTGCAACACAAGTGGCGCATGTCGCGGATGCGACCGCTTGACGCGTCCCGAACACGCTTCGTTAACCTGTTAGGGGAGGCTAACTACCGCTCACCCCCTGGAGGTCCTCACGTGGCGAAGGTCAGGCCCGGACGCGTCGTGGTCGACTACGGCGAGGACCTCGTGGTCTTCACCGGCGGCATGCGGATCAACCGCCTGTGGAAGGTCGGCCGGTGGCTGCCGGTCCTCATCGCGCTCCGCAAGATCCTGCGCGAGCTGGCGTCCGACCCGGAACTGGGGCTCCTGGACTCCCGGTTCGCGCTCAGCGGCCGCGTCGTCATGGTCGTCCAGTACTGGCGCAGCGGCGACCACCTGGAGGACTACGCGCACTCGCAGGAGCGCCTGCACCGCGGCTTCTGGAAGTGGTTCAACCGCACCGTGAAGGACAACGGCGACGTGGGCCTGTGGCACGAGCTGTACCAGGTGCCCGCGGGCGCGTACGAGACCTCGTACTTCAACATGCCGCCCTTCGGACTCGCGCGCGCCACCAAGGAGAAGGCCGCCGCGCGCACCGACCCCGACGACCACGGGCACCACCACCACTAGTAGCCGAGGGCCGCGAACTCCCTTTCGAGGCACCGGTACTCGCGGTCGGCGAAGAACGCCGCGTCCTCGGGCCCGTAGCCGCGCACGCCCAGCTCGCCGAGGATGAGCAGCGAGAGGTACACGCGGTACAGCGACAGGCGCCGCTCCTCCCCCGCGGTCATGGCCCGGCCCAGGAAGCCGTCCACGGTGGGCGCGAGCTCGTCGCCGGGGCTGAACTTGAGGATCACGAGCTCGGCGAGCGGGTCGCCGTAGAAGGCGCGCTCGCCGTCGATGAACGCCTCGACCCGCCAGCGCCCGTCCTCGCGGACGACGAACACGTTCCCGTCCCACAGGTCGAAGTGGACGAGGGAGGGCCGGTCCACTTCGTCGAGGAGGTCCTTCTCCCCGTTGAGTTTCGCGGTGATCGCGTCGAGGGGCAGGGGGAGCCCGGGGGTCCAGGGGCCGTCGGCGACGTCGGCGGCCGCGTCGGCGGCCATCGCGGCGAAGGCCGCGGACCAGGTGTCGGCGGCGGTGCGGCCGCTCGGGCGGCGGTAGCCGAAGTGCTCGCCGGTGGCGTCCCTGAAGCGGGCGCTGAGCGCGCCGATCTCGCGGCGCAGGCCGTGCAGCTCCTCGCGGGAGAGGGTCTCGCGGACGCTGAGGAGGGTGACCCCGGAGAGGCGGTCCATGATCATGAGGCCGCGGTCGGGGTCGCCGTGCCACAGGCGCGGCATGGGGACGCCCGCGGCGATGGCCCGCTCGAAGCAGTCGATCTCCGCGCCCATGAGGTCCGCTTCGTAGCGCTGGAGCTTGAGGCCCTTGTCGGGGGCGATCTTGACGACGAGGCGGCGCCCGTCGGCGGTGTCGAGGGCGTGGGCGGCGTTGAAGTAGCCGTCGGTGAACTCCTCGTGGGCGGTGAACTCGACGGGCCCGAGGGCGTCGCGGACGAGTCGCTCGACGCGGGCGCGGTCGAGGCGGGGGCGGACGGCGACCTCCATCAGGACCCCTGGAGCCCGAACGCGGTGAAGTCCCGTTCGAGCGTCTCGGTGGCCCACTTGAGCTGGTTGGCCTCCACTTCGGCGTCGAATCCGCGGACTTTGCACTCGGCGACCAGGATGAGCATGATGTACATCCGGTAGAGCGTGAGCCGCCGCTCCTCCCGCTCGGTCATGGGGCGGCCCAGGAAGCCGTCCACGACCTGCGGGAACTCCTCCTCGGGGACCATCCGGAGCGAGACGAGCTCGGCGAGCGGGTCGCCGTAGAACGCGCGCTCGCCGTCGATGAACGCCTCGAAGGACCAGTCGTCGCCGTCTCGCTTCACGAAGATGTTGCCGTCCCACAGGTCGAAGTGGACCAGCGCGGGCCGGGCCACCTCGTCGAGGAGGTCCCGCTCGGCCGCGAACAGCGCCCGGACGGCGGCGAGGGGGCGCGGCAGCGCGGTGTCCTGCTCCTCGATGTCGTCGAGGATGTCCTCGGTCATCGCCAGGAACGCCTCCGACCATGTCTCGGCGGCCATGCGCCCGTCCCGGTACGGGTAGCCGAAGCGTTCGCCGGTGACCGTCGCGAACTTTGCGGCCTGCGCGCCGATCTCCCTGCGGAGGGTCAGGAGCCGGTCGGTGGGGATCTCGTTGCGGGCCTTGAAGAGCGGGACGCCTTCGAGGCGGTCGATGACGAGGACCCCGGCGTCGGTGTCGGCGTGCCACACGCGCGGCATGGGGGCGCCTGCGGCGAGGCCCCGCTCGAAGCACTCGATCTCGGTGGCCATGAGGTCCACCTCGTAGCTGAGGAGCTTCAGGCCCTTGTCGGGGGCGACCTTGACGACGAGGCGGCGGCCGTCGGCCAGGTCGAGGGCGTGGGCGGCGTTGAAGAACCCGTCCTTGAACTCCTCGTGGCCGGTGAATTCGAGGTCGGCGCCGAGCGCGTCGCGGACGATCCGCTCGACGTCGGCGCGGTCGAGGCGGGGGCGGATGGCGACTTCAGACATCACGCCATTCTGGCCGCGGCGGGCCGGCGGCGCAACACGGTTCCCAGGGCGCCGAACGGCCCCGGAGCACCGCGCTCCGGGGCCGTCGGGCCGCTGGGTCTCAGCCCGCTTTGAGGGCCGCGAGGCGGGCCTCCACGTCGGCGTCGTCGCTGACGCTGTCGAGGGCCTCGAACTGGCTGTCGAGCGAGGACATGGCGAGCTCCTGGTGGCCGCGGACCTTGGCCTCCTCGCGGCGGACCTTGTCCTCGAAGCGGCTGACCTCGCTGAGCGGGTCCATGACGTCGATGGAGCCGATGGCCTCGTTGACCTTCTTCTGCGCTTCGGCGGTCTTGGCGCGGGCCGAGAGACTGGTGCGCTTGGCCTGGAGCTCTGCGAGCTTGTCCTTCATCTGGCCCAGGCCGGTCTTGAGTTTGTCCACGACCTCCTGCTGGCTCTTGA
Organism: Glycomyces mayteni; assembly: GCF_042428885.1. NCBI lineage: Bacteria > Bacillati > Actinomycetota > Actinomycetes > Glycomycetales > Glycomycetaceae > Glycomyces > Glycomyces mayteni. The sequence continues at coordinate 316,062 of NZ_JBHMBP010000002.1, read as the reverse complement.
TGATCGGCGCCTCGTCGGACATCTCCTTCTCGACGGCGATCTGCTTGCCGAGGGCGACCTTCGCGAGGTTGTCGAACTTGTCGGCCTCGGCGGTGTTCCCGTCCGCGCGCAGCTGGTCGGCCTTCTGGCTGGCGTTCTTGGCCTTGACGCCCCACTCGTCGGCGGCCTTCTGGTCGGCGGCGTAGTCCTCCTCCATCAGGCGCAGGTTCCCGATGGTCTCGGCGATGGCGTTCTCGGCGTCCACGATGCTGTTCTTGTAGTCGCGCTCGATCTGGGCGAGCATCTTGGCGGGGTCCTCGGCGTTGTCGATGGCGTCGTTGATGTTCGCCTTGACGAGCTGCGAGATCCTCCCGAAGATCGACTGCTTCTTCGACATGTCCACTCCTTGGTTCACAGTGCTTGCGGAAGACGGGCCTGCGGCCCGGAAGTCAGAACCGGCCCCCACCCCCTCGCCTCCCGCGGGTGCCCGATCCGCCGAACGACCCGGGTCCGCGGCGGTGGCCGCCGCCGCCCCCGCCTCCGAATCCGCCCCCGCTGAAGCCGCCGCCGCGTCCGCCGCCCCCGCCGAGGATCTGGCCCAGGAGGATGCCGCCGAGCATCGCGCCCGCGTTGCCGCCCATGGGGTTCGACCCCTTGTTCGGGTTGGACGGGGCGAGGTAGCCCTGGACGTCCTGCTGTGCGAGCTGCGCGGCGGCGTTCGCGAGCTGGTCGGCCCGCTGGGCGAGGGCGAGGGCCTGCACCGGGTCGGTGTCGGCGAGCGCGCGGGCCTGGGCGAGCTGCTGCTTGGCCTCGTTGAGGCGGGTGCGGGCCTCGGGGCCGACGGCGCCGCGGTTGGTCGTCACGTAGTCCTCGACGGCCGCGGCGGTGCTCTGCGCGCTCAGGAGCATCTGCTGGAGCTGCGCGCGGGCCTTCTGCGCGTTCTGCACGGCCCCCTGGAGGGTCCGGACCTCGTTCTCCAAGTCCAGGGAGGCCTGTTCGACGCGGCCGGTGGCCGCGAGCGGGTCGAGCGGCCCGGTCTGGGCCTCGACCTCCGCGATGACGGCCCGCAGGTTCGCGGCCTTCGCGGCGACCGCCTGGCCCCCTTGGGTTCCGGCGAGGCGCTCGGCGTCGGCGGCGTCCTGCTCGGCTTCGGCGAGGACGCCGGGGAGCTGGGCCGCGGCCGTGTCGAGCTCGGTGCCGCGGCGGACCACGGCCTGGGCCATCTGCTCGGCCTGGCCCACCGCCTCCTCGGCGGCGCGGACGAGGACCGCGGCCTTCCCGCCGTCGTCGGCGGCGACCGCGGCCTCCGCCTCGGCGAGCTGCTCCTGCGCGAAGCGGAGCCGGTCAGCGGCGTTGTCGGGGAACTCGCGGACGGTGGCAGCGGCGGTCGCGGGGTAGGCGGTCCCCATGGCGGCCAGCGCGGTCCGGGCCGCGTCGAGGTCGATGCGCCCGGCGCGGTCCTTGAGCGCACTGATGGCCTCGGGGGCGCGGCGGCCGAGGTCGCGCAGGTCGTCGAAGTCCCCGGCGACGGCGTCGAGGTCGTGGTTGGCCTTGGTGAGCCGGTCGATGATGTCGGCGAGCATCCGGCGGCGCTCGTCCTCGGTCTCGGGCTTGTCGTCGTCGAGGAGCTGACGGGTGCGGAACGACTGGGACAGCTGCTCCTTCGCGCCCTGGAGGGTGGTCGTGAAGCCGCCGGTGGCCTCGTCGCCGAACTCGGCGACGGCGAAGCCGAGCTCCTGCTCGCTGGTGCGGATGGCGTCGTCGGTCTCGACCAGGAGCCGGTTGGCCTCGCTGTTGAGGTCCTCGGTGGAGCGCTGGTCGACGGGTGTGCCGCCCTTGCCCGCGGCGCCGGGGGCGGTCTTGCGGCGGCGGCGCATCCAGACGACGGCGCCGATGACGAGCGCGGCGACGACGAGGAGGCACAGGACGACGCCGACGACGTTGGCGCCCGAGGACCCGGCTCCGGAGACGCTGTCGCCCTTGGCGGCGGCCTCGTACCCGGCGGCGGCGTCGATGGCGGCCTGCGCCCAGTCCCCGTCTTCGAGCTGCGGGGCGATGAGGGTGGAGGCGACCTCGTTGAGCTGGGAGTCCGAGAGCGGGAACGCCGAGTCGACGGACCAGGTGTAGCGGCGGTCGCCGGTGGCGACGGCGAGGAGGAGGTCGTCGGAGCCGAGCCCGGAGTCGACGGCGCTGGTGTCGGCCCAGGTCTGCGGGGAGTAGGAGTCGAAGCTGTCGATGTAGGCGACGTAGAGGCCGATGCCGGTGGAGGAGGCGAGGTCGTCGATGGCGTCCTGGACGTCGCCGGTGCGGTCGCCGAGCGCGCCGACCTGGTCGGTGATCGGGCCCGAGAGGGTGATCGGGGCGGCGGGCGCGGCGGCCGCGGGTCCGAGGAGGACGGCGGCGGCCAGCGCCGCGGCGGTCAGGGCCGCAGCCGTGCGGCTTCCCATGCGGGTCATCGCGGACCGCACCCCCGTTCGGTCGGAAACGAAGTCAGTCTAGGAGCGCGTCGTCGCAGGTCGGGCGCTTTTGGAGAACTCCTCGGGTCCCGGATGGACCCCGCGAGCCCGGTGACGCCGGTCACGGCTGAAATATTCGGCGGGGCGCGGGCGTCGTATAGGTCGTTAGCACTCAACACCCGAGAGTGCTAACGCAGAGGGCTAAGGAGACCATCATGATCGTTCGCTACCAGCACCCCTATGCGGCGTTCCGTCAGTTCGACCGCGAGTTCGAGCGTCTCGTGCGCCTGGGCTTCGGCCGCGGCGCCGTGCAGTACTCCCTGCGCGCCGACGTCTACACCGAGGGCGAGGACCTGGTCGTCCGCGCCGCGGTCCCCGGCGTCAGCGCCGAGGACGTCACGGTCGAGCTCGAAGGCCGCCGCCTGTCCATCACCGCCGAGCGCAAGGCCCGCGAGTCCGCCGAGGGCGACCGGTACCTGGTGCGCGGCCTGTCGGCCGGTTCGTTCCGCCGCGAGTTCACCCTCCCCGAGGGCGTCGCCGCCGAGCAGCTCGCCGCGGAGGTCGCCGACGGCATCCTGACGGTGCGCGTCGCCGGAGCGGTCAAGCCCGCCCCGACGGCGCAGCGCATCCCCGTCACGGGCGCGCCCGTCGAGATCGAGGCCGAGGCGAAGGACGCCGAGACCGAGTAGTACGAGTACAGCGGAAGGCCCCGGAGCGATCCGGGGCCTTCCGCGTGTCCGCTTCAGCGCAGGCGGTGCCCGATGAGGGCGAGGTTCTGGATCGTCGCGAGCCCGCACTGGGCGGCGTCGTTGGTGGAGAGGGTGCGGGCCTCGTCCACCGGGGCCAGGACCTCGGGCGGGAGGATCGGGACGGTGCGGAACGCGTCCTCCCCCATGAACTCCCCGCCCGCGAAGTAGGCGCGCCAGGCCCGGTCGGCGAGCGCGTCGTCCCCGAGGCGGTGCGCCGCGTACGCGGTGAGGCGCGAGTGGGCCTGCTCCAGGTGGATGCCGGAGGGCGCGGTGCCGAGCTCGGCGCGCTGGGCCTCGGGGTCGGCGAGGTAGAGGCGGCAGTACTGGAGCCAGGCGTCCTTGAACCCGGGGGCGTCGATCTGCCCGGCGTCGATGAGGGACACCAGTTCGCTGCACACCTCGACGAGGCCGAACACGGCGGAGAGGTGCGAGACCGAGACGCGGTCGCGGGCGGTGTCGAAGCGGCCCGCGTCGAGGTCGTACAGGGCCTCGCCGGTGAAGAAGCCCTTGGGGAGGGCGCCGATGTCGCGCATCGTGCCGACGAGGCGGTCGCGGGACCGTTCGTTCCCGGTGGTCTCCCAGTCCGCCAGCCAGGTCGCTGCGAGGGCGCTCCAGTCGGTGCCGAGGCCGACGGCGAGCGCGCCGCGCTCGGGGCGGTAGGTCGCGGCGTCGGCGCGCACTTTGCGCGTCGGGTCGAGCGCGAGGAACGTGGCGTCGGAGTCGCGCTGCTCCAGCATGCGGTCGCGGGTGTGCTCGTCGCCGGTGAGGAGGTAGTGGACGCGGCGGTACGCGGGAGTGGAGATGCGGACCTGCTTGGCGCTGCACCCCCAGTGCTGCACGTTGTGGCGCGTGCCGAGGCCCCGCCAGGGGCCAGCGTGGTAGACGTCGACGTCGCCGGTGTGGCGGGTCATGCGCTCGGCGAGGCGGAAGACGTCGGCGCGGCCGGTGCGCAGGAACGAGGTCCACAGCCACAGGTCCGGGGAGAGCTCGGAGTTGTCCCAGGCGTAGCCGCCGACGTCGTAGCGCCAGGTGTGGCGGTCGGCGTCGTAGGCGTGCATGACGTCGCCGAAGTTCCAGAACCCGTACCAGGAGCGCTGCTCGACCTGCCCGACGTAGAAGTCGAGGAGGAAGTCGAGGCGGTCTTCGAGGGCGGCGCGCGCCGGGTCGGTGCGGTCGGGCAGGTCCCAGTCGCCGAGGACGCCTTGGAGGGCTTCGGGTGCGGCCGCGAGCTGGGGGCGCAGGACGGTGCCGCGGGCGAGGCGGGCGAGGTCGGCGACGGGGGGCGTGGCGGCGTACGGGGTCACGGTGAGCTCGTGGGTGCGGGCGATGCCGTGGGCGGTGCCGAAGCCGGGCTCGTAGTCCTCGTAGGTGATCTCCAGGGCGTCGAGCTGGTCGGCGTAGGTGTCCTGGCCGAGGCCGTCGTGGTAGAAGCGCAGGTCCATGGGTTCGGCGTCGGGCGACCAGAGCCAGAGGGTGAGCGTCGCGGCCTCGGTGTCGGCGGCGCGGACGTCGAGGCCGGTGGGGTGGGACTGCCAGAACCCGGTCAGGCCCAGGGCGAGTCCGCCGCCGGGGTCGCCGACGTAGGCGAGCCCGTCGGCGCGGGTGCCCTGGGCGGCGTCGATCCAGGGCCGGTCGGCGGCGGTGCGCTTGCGGATCGTGTAGCCGTTGGCGTTCGGCTGGCGGAGCGTGTAGTCGGGCCAGGCGGGGATCCAGCGCGACAGGCGGGCCACGTCGTGGTCCCACGTGGACGGGTCGGGGGCGGGGCGGCCGTCGAGCTGCGCGGCGCGGACCTCCGCGCCGGGGTCGCGGCGCAGGCCGGTGAGGCCGCGCACGGCCTCGCGCAGGAAGCCGCCGTCGGCGCCCGCGAGGCGCACGTGGCGGTCGTGGAGGGCGGCGCGCAGCGGCACGGTGAACCGCAGGCCGAGCGAGGAGAGGAAGTCCCGTTCGGGGTCGCCGTCCCAGGTGAAGGAGTGGACGATCCGGAACGTCGCGGCCCCCGCGGCGAACACGAGCCGCACGGTGAACGGGAGCCATTCGCGGCCCGAGTCCTCGCGGTGGACGCCGGTGACGCGCACGACCGCGCGCAGCGGCCCGTGCTGCTCGACCTCGCAGCCGGTGACGTGCCCGGCGGCGTGCGTGCGGCCGGGGACGTCGGGCTCGGGGCGGTCCTGACGGCTGGAGACGAGGCGGCCGGAGGCGGCCACTACGGCGTCGCCGACGCGGACGGCGCGGACGAGGTCGGTCCCTTTGCGGGACAGCGTGATGCGGGCCGCGCCGGTGTCCACTTCGACGGCGTCGGGAGTCTCGGTCACGGTGACCTGCACGGCCGGTGCGGGCCCTGGGCCGCGCACCACCCGGTAGCCGTCCGCGGGCTCGCCCGCGCCGAGCGCGATCCCCGCCCATTTGACGCTGCCGTCGGGCCAGGCAGCGAGCCGCCACGCCTGGGCGGGGACCGGCGTCCCCGAGTCGTCCACTACGGACAGTTCGGCGGGGTCGGCGACGGCGCCGGGGGCGAGCGGGACGCCGCAGGAGGCCCCCGCGAGCGCGAGGTCGGGCGCGGCGTCGTCGAGCCAGCGCAGGGGTATATCCACAGTGGTCACAGTGCGGTCACCTCAAGGTCGCGGTAGTGGGAGACGAGCGGGGCCATCTGCCGGAAGCCGATGCGGCCCGCGCCGAGCGGTTCGGGGTCGTGGAAGGTGAGGAGCGTCAGGCCGTCGATCGCGAACGACACCTCCGGGCCGCGTTTGGCGACGCGGACGCGGTAGTGGCCGTCGGCGTCCTCGGGACCCGGCAGCGGGTCGGCGCCTTGCGCGACGAGGTGGAAGCCGGGGCTCTTGCGGAGGTTGCAGGTGCGGAAGCGGCGCTCGGTCGGCCACTTGCGGCGCAGGTAGGACACGTGGAGGGTCTGGACGTCGCCCGAGTGGTACTGCGGGTAGAAGCCGGTGCGCGCCTCCAGCGCGGGGTCGAACAGGTCGCGGCCGCCGGTGCCGGCCGCGGCGAAGAACAGCATGGCGAGTCCTTCGCCCGCGAGGGGTCTGAAGTCCCATTCGATCGCGACGTCGGCGGGGAAGACCTCGGGGCACCAGAGGGTGAAGTGGGCGTGGTCGCCGCGCCCGGACTCGTGGAGGGCCGCTTCGTCGGCGGTGCTGGAGAGCACCAGGCCGCCGTCGGCGTGCGCGGTCCCGGCGGGGCCCTCGGCGATCCAGCCGTCCAGGTCGGCCGGGCCCGCGAGCGGGTTGCGGTAGGTCACGGCCGGACCAGCCACTGCCCCAGCGGCTCCTCGTCGTCGCCGACGCCGTCGAGGGCGTGCAGGTGCTCGGCGACGAACCGGGCGACCGCGGCGGCGCCGGCGGTCGTGTAGTGGGTGTTGTCGTTCCTGAGCTTCTCGTCGACCTCCACGTGCAGGTCGGCGGCCGCGCCGTGGACGAACAGCGCGGCCGACTCGTCCTCGCCGAGCCAGGTGTAGAGCCAGCGCGTGAACGGGGTGAGGTCGATGACCGGGACGTCGAGCTCCTTGCCGAGGGCGCGCACCGCGGCCGGATAGGGGCCGTGCGAGCGGCGCAGGGCCCCGTCGCGGAACATGCGGCGCTCGACGCTGGTGGCGAGGACGGGGCGGGCCCCGGCGGCGCGGGTCTCGGCGACGAAGGCGGCGAGGCGCTCGCGGTAGCCGCCGTCGGCGGCGAGGGTCTCGGGCTCCTTCTGGTCGTTGTGCCCGAACTGGATCACGACGGTGTCGCCGGGCCGCAGGTCGGCGGCGAGGGCGTCCCAGCGGCCCTCCTCGCGGAAGGACCGGGTGGTCGCGCCGCCTTTGGCGTGGTTGCGGACCGGTTCGGCGGTGAACGCCTGGAGCTCGTCGCCCCAGCCCAGGAGCGGCAGGTCGGGGCGGCCGGAGGTGGCGCCCGCGTCGGTGGGGGCGACGGTGGAGTCGCCGGCGAGGTGGATCGTCATCAGCCCTTCACACTTCCTATGAGCATGCCTTTGGCGAAGTGCTTCTGGAGGAACGGGTACGCCAGGAGCACGGGAATGGTCGCGATGATCACGACCGCGAACTTGATCCCCTGCGCGGGGGGCGGCACGTCGGTCGCCATCTCGTCGGCCGAGAGGGACGCCGCGGCCGTGACCTGCCGCAGGATCATCTGGAGCGTCCACTTGCTCGTGTCGCTCAGGTACAGCAGCGGGGAGAGGTAGTCGTTCCAGATGCCCACGGCGTAGAACAGCGCGAACGTGGCCAGGACCGGCTTGGACAGCGGGAGGATGACGTGCCGCAGGACCTGGAGCTCGTTGGCGCCGTCGATCTTCGCGGACTCTTCGAGCTCGGGCGGGAGCTGCTGGAAGAAGTTCTTGATGATGATGAGGCTGAACGGGTTGATCGCCAGCGGCAGGATGAGCGCCCAGTAGGTGTCGAGCAGGCCGAGGTCCTTGACGACCAGGAACGTCGGGATCATCCCGGCGCTGAAGACCATCGTGAACACGACCAGGGCGAGGATCGTGCGCCGCCCGGGGAGGTCGGCCTTGGCGAGCGGGTACGCCATGAGCGCGGTCAGGGCGAGCTGCACGAGGGTGCCGACGAAGGTGACGGCGACGGTGGTCGCGAAGGCGCGCACGAACACGTCGGAGGACAGGATCGACGCGTACGAGGCGGTGGTGAACTCGTTCGGCCACACGAAGAACGGCCGGGTCGTGATCTCCAGCTCGGTCGCGAAGGACCCGGCGAGCACGTACAGGAACGGCAGGATCGCGAGCAGGCCGACGCCGGTGAGCAGGACGACGTTGAGGACGTCGAAGGCGCGTCCGGCCCGGGTGTTGAACCGCTGGTGCGTCGTGGACATCAGAAGATCCCCTGCTGGTTGAAGCGCTTGGCGAGCCAGTTGGTGCCGAAGATGAGCACCAGGCCGACGATGGCCTTGAACAGGCCCACGGCCGTGGAGTAGCTGTAGGCGCCCTGCTCGATGCCCGCGAAGTAGACGTACGTGTCGAACACGTCGGCCACGGTCCGGTTGAGCGAGTTGGACATCAGGTAGATCTGCTCGAAGCCGGTGTTGAGGATCTGCCCGGTGTGGAGGATGAGCAGGACCGTGATCGTCGGCAGGATCGAGGGGATCGTGATGTGGCGGACGCGCTGCCAGCGGCCCGCGCCGTCGATGACGGCGGCCTCGTACTGCTCCTGGTCGACACCCGCGAGCGCGGCGAGGAAGATGATCGTGCCCCAGCCGGTGTCCTTCCAGACCATCTGCATGAGCACGAGCGGCCGGAACCAGTCGGGGTCGGCGAGCATGTTCGCGTCGGTCCCGAGCAGGCCCGCGAAGAACGTCCACAAGGGGCCGGTGTCGATCGCGAACAGGAGCGCGGTGATCGAGACGACGACGGTCCACGACAGGAAGTGCGGGATGTAGACGAGGGTCTGCACGGTGCGCTTGAGGATGTGGAGCCGCAGCTCGTTGAGCAGCAGCGCGAGCACGATCGTGAGCGGGAACGCGACGAGGAGGCTGAGCGCGGCGATCACCAAGGTGTTGACGAGCAGCCGCGGGAAGTCCGGGTTCGACAGGAACGCCTGGAAGTGGGCGAAGCCGACCCACTCGCTGCCGTCGATGCCGAGGAAGGGGATGTAGTTCTTGAACGCGATCCGCGCCCCGTACATGGGCCAGAAGCGGAACAGCGCGAAGTAGAGCAGGCCGGGGAGCATGAGCAGGAACAGCCAGCGGTAGCGGACCGTGTCGCGGCGCAGGCGCCGCAGGCGGCCGGGGCCGCGCACGAGGGGCGGTTCGCGGTCGGCCGCGAGGGCGGTCGTCATCGCAGTCTCCTTGGGGGTTCGGGGGGTGCGGGGCCGGGCGGACCGGCCCCGCACGGGCGGTCAGTTCAGGTCGGCGTACAGGTCGTTGATCTCCTGCACGACGTCGTCGCCGCCGCTGGAGCGCCACGTGTCGACGGCCGCCTGGAGTCCGGCGTCGTCGATCTGGCCCGCGATGTACTGGATGCGGGCGTCGGCGATGATCGTGTCGAGCTGCGCGCCGCTGGTGGTGTAGGTCGGCGACACGAACCCGGCGGCCGGGTTGAACACCGCGTTCGCGAGGTCTTCGGCCTGGAGGTCGAGGCGCCGCTGGTAGAGGGCCTGGTCGTACTCGGTCTCCTCCTGGATCGGGTAGGCGTCGTACCCCGCGACGTTCATGCCGAGCTGCGCCCAGGCCCCGGTGACCTGGTCGGTGAAGTCCTGCTTCGCGGCGTCGAACACGGCCTCGCCGTCGACGACCGTGTAGTTGTCGCCCTCGATGCCGTGGTTCATGAGGTTCTGGGCCTCGGTGGTGTTGAGCTCGTTGAGGGCCGAGAGGACCTGCTTGAGCTGGTCCTCGGTCTGGACGCCGGCGCGGGGGACGGCGAGGAAGCCGGAGTACCCGGAGGTGGGCAGCGCGTAGGTCCCGTTGGGTCCGTCGAGCTGGCCGACGAGCGCGACGTACTGGTCGTAGTTCTCCGGGTCCTGCTCCTTGAACAGGCCCGCGAGCTGGGTCGCGCGCGACTGGACGTCGATGATGATGCCGCCCTTGCCGTTGAGGAACGGCTCGTTCCAGGTGGCGGGGTCCATCGTGGCGTAGTCGGCGTTGACGTAGCCGTTGGCGACGAGGTCGCGCTCGTACTGGAGGGCCTGGAGCCACTCGTCGGTGGTGAACGCGGGGACGAGTTCGCCGCCCTCCTCGCGCCACAGGTTGCCCGAGCCGTACCAGGTCTCGATGGCGTCGTAGGGGCTGCCGTTGCCGATGCCGCCCCAGGCGGGGTTGATGATCCCGTAGGTGTCGTCCTCGCCGTTGCCGTCGGGGTCGTCCTCGGTGAAGGCGCGGGCGATCTCGTAGAGGTCGGCGGTGGTCTCGGGCTGGGCGAGCCCGAGGTTGTCGAGCCAGTCCTGGCGGAGGATGACGCTGGTGCGCACCACGTCGCGGGCGCGGTAGACGCCGTAGACCTTCCCGTTCACGCTGGAGGCCTCCTGCACCTGCGGGTTCTCGGTGACGAGGTTCGGGTAGTCGCCGGAGGCGAGGTACTCGGTGAGGTCCCAGAACCCGCCCGCCTCGGCGGTCTGGACGAACGACTGGTCCTTGCCCTGGATGACCATGACGTCGGGGATGTCGTCGCCCGCGAGGACGGTGTTGGTCTTGCTGCCGTAGTCGGTGTTCGGCACCCACTGGACGCTGAGGTCGAGCCCGGCGAGCTCGCTGAGCGCCTGGTCGACCGGGTCGTCCTCCTCGGGCGGGACCGCGGAGAAGAACGGGGCCATGATGGTCAGCGACTCCAGCGGTTCACCGCCGTCGCCGCCGTCCGAGCACGCGGTGAGCGCGAGGCCCGCGACGGCGAGCAGCGCGATCGGCATGCGCTTTCTTTTCAACATGGGGGTCGTCCTTTCGGAAGGGGATTTCGGTTGCGGTCCGGCCGGCGGCGCCGGCGGGACGTCAGGCCGCGCCCGGCAGGCTCCGGTCGTTCGCGGCGAAGAAGGAGAGGCACAGCGCGGTGCACAGGTGGATCCACACGCCGACCGACAGCACCGGCAGGAGCCCGGGGACGAGCGCGGTGACGGCCCCGACGAGCGCGGTCGTGGCGGCGAGGAGGAGCGGCGCGCCGGGGAAGCGGAGCAGGAACTCCCAGGCCAGGCGCAGGCACCGGCCGCGGCGCAGCTCGTAGTGGGCGTCCATCGCGAGGGCGAGGAGCAGGTGCGCGACGGCGAGGGCGAGGGCGGCGGCGAGCGCGGCCCGCAGCCAGAGGGGCTCGGCGGCGGCGAGGTTCCATCCGAGGGCGGCGATCGCGAGCGCCGAGGGGGCCGCGAGGAGGTTGGCGTGGACGAACCGGCCGCGCCACTGGGAGGCGAAGGCGCGCACGAGGTGCTGGGAGTCGCCGCGCAGGCGGGTGCGGCTGCACGCGGTCGCCGCGGCGAGCGCCGGGGCCCAGCCGAGGACGACGCCGCCCGCGAGGGTGGAGGCGATCACCAAGAGGTTGAGCGCGCCGACGTAGGCGATCGCGTCGAGCCGGCCGTGCCAGCGCTCGGTCCGCGAACCGCCGGGCGCCGCCGGACCGCGAGGGGTGTCCAGTGTCGTCATGCGCGTACTCCACATCTCCGTCGATGCGTCCGGGCGAGGGGCCCGGCGAGGGGTGCCGCGTCAGGGAGGCGCGGCCGTTACACAGATTTGAAAGGATTCAAACGTGATAGACACAATAGTTAACGATCAACTCCGCGTCAACACTGCGCAGGTATCGCCCGCAAGGCCCCGAAACGGACCACTGTGGAGGGGTCTTCGCCGCGTCGGCCTTGAATCGGTTCAACCGCGGCCCGGACCGGCCGGAGGAGACGAGGAACGGGCGGGAGGCGCTGCCTCCCGCCCGTTCCCGGATTCCTAGGGCTGCTTGGTGAACCGCGCGGTCACGTCGTCCATGGCGGGGCGGACGACGAGCCACAGGCCCGCGGCGAGCGCCCACCCGGCGAGCAGGAGCACGGCCTCGGAGCCGGTGACGACGACCGCGGCCGCGATCACGAGGAGCGCGAGGATGCCCAGGGAGGTCTTCCAGGAGAGGAAGAACTCGGCGGCGGCCACGCGCAGCACGTCGCGGAAGCGGAACGAGAAGAACGACGTCACGGTGAGCATGTGGCCCGACCAGACCGCGAGCGCGACGAGCAGGACCGCGGCGGCCGGGCGCAGGACCGCCCCGCCGGGCACGGTCCCCCCGAAGAGGACGTTCACGGCCAGGACCGCGGTCAGCGCGAGCACCGGGACCCACCACGCGAGGGTGTCGCGCAGGTTCAGGCGCAGGCCCCTCAGGAGCGGCCGGGCCGGGCTCAGGTCCGGCTCGGCGGCCCAGGCGCGCTGCGCGTACAGGGCCGCCGAGAGGGCGGGCGCGACGGGCAGGAGCGCGGCGGTGAACAGGACGGCGTTCCCGGCCTCGGGCGCGAGGAGCGTCCACAGCGCCACGGTGGGGAGCCCCGCGAGCGCGAGGAACGCGCCGAGGACGAGGTACCGGTAGACCGCGGCGGTGGCCCGGGAGAGCGTCCCGGGTCCCACTTCGTCGGCGTCGGTGCGCATCGCCATCACCCCTTCACCGATCCCAGCATGACGCCCGTGACGAAGTAGCGCTGCACGAACGGGTAGACGCACAGGATCGGGATCACGGTGAGGATCATGGTGACCGCCTGGATGTTGGAGGACACCAGGGCGGTCGTGGTCCCGGCCGCGGCGGCCCCTTCGGACGCGGAGGTGGAGGCGCCCGCGATGAGGTTGCGCAGGAACAGGGTCACGGGGAACAGCTCGCTCTTGTCGAGGTACAGGAACGCGGCGAACCAGTCGTTCCAGAACGCGACCGAGTAGAACAGCACCATCGTGGCGATGACGGCCTTCGACAGCGGCAGCACGATGCGCCCGAAGATCCCGTACCAGCCGAGGCCGTCGATCTGCGCGGCCTCTTCGAGCTCCTTGGGGAGGTTCTCGAAGAAGGACTTCATGACCAGCAGGTTGAAGACCGAGATCGCGCCGGGCAGGACGATCGCCCACATGGTGTTCTTCATCCCGAGGGAGGAGATGAGCACGTAGTTGGGGACCAGGCCGCCGTTGAAGAACATCGTGAACACGGCGATGCCGATGAGGGCCTTGCGGCCCTTGAGGTGCGGCTTGGAGATCACGAACGCGTAGCTGGTGGTGAGGACCATGGCGATCGCGGTGCCCACGACGGTGTACAGCACGGAGTTGCCGTAGTTGCGCCAGAACGTCTCGTTCTGCATGACCGCGGCGTACGTGTCGGTGTTGAAGCCGACGGGCCAGAACGACACCTGGCCGGCGTTGATGGCGCCGGGCGAGGAGAACGACTGGGCGAGCACCGTGACGAACGGGTAGAGCATCACGAGGCACAGGAGGACCAGGAAGACGGCGTTGACCGCGCCGAAGGCGCGGGTCCCGCGGGTCTCGGCGCCGCGGCTGGGGCCGCGGAGCACGCGTTCGGGGTCGATTCTCGTCGTCACCACAGGCTCGTCCCCACCGTCCGCCGCGAGATCAGGTTCGCGGAGAGCACCATCACGAGGCCGATCAGGGCCTGGAACAGGCCGATCGCCGCCGCATAACTGAGATTGTTCGACACCAGGCCGACCCGGTACAGGTACGTCGAGATGACGTCGGCCGTCTGGTAGGTCAGCGGGTTGTACAGGAGCAGGACCTTCTCGAACCCGACGTTGAGGAACGTCCCGATGTTGAGGATGAGCAGCGTGATCATCGTCGGGCGGATGCCCGGGAGGGTCACGTGCCAGGTCTGGCGCCACCGGCCGGCGCCGTCGATGCGCGCGGCCTCGTAGAGGGAGTCGTCCACGGAGGTGAGGGCCGCGAGGTAGAGGATCGTGCCCCACCCGACGGTCTGCCACACCTCGGAGCCGACGTAGACGGTGCGGAACCACTCGGGGCGCTGGAGGAAGGGGATGCCCTCGCCGCCGAACGCGCCGATGATCTGGTTGACGGTGCCCTGCAAGGAGAGCAGTTGCATGAGCATGCCGACGACGATGACGACCGACAGGAAGTGCGGCAGGTAGGAGATCGACTGCACGATCTTCTTGAAGTGCCGCTTGCGGACCTCGTTGAGCAGCAGCGCCAGGACGATCGGCAGCGGGAAGCAGACCACCAGGGTCAGGCCGCCGAGGATCGCGGTGTTCGTGAAGACGTGCCAGAACGACGGGTCGTTGATGAACATCTCGATGTAGCGGAACCCGACCCACTCGTCGCCGAAGATGCTCCCGCCGGGGCGGAACCTCCGGAACGCGATGACGTTGCCGACCATGGGGCCGTACTTGAAGATCGCGAAGAAGATCAGGGGCAGGAGCGCGAGGCTGTAGAGCTGCCAGTCGCGGCGGAAGGCCTCGCGCCAGGTCTGGCGGCGCTTGCGGCGCCGCGGCGGTGGAGGGGCGGCGGGCGCGGGGGCCGGCCGCTCGGTGCTGGTGAGGGTCATGCGTGCACCTCCGATCGGCGCCGGGGCCGGTGCGGCCCCGGCGGGCGGATCAGGAGTTCTCCTCCTCGAAGCGGGTCCGGGCCCCGTTGACGAGGTCGACGTACTGCTGGAGGCCCTGGGCTTCGAGCTCGGCGACGTAGTCGTCCCACTCGGCGATGTCGCGCTCGCCCATGATGAAGCGCAGGGTGTTGGTGTCCACGGTGTCCTTCAGCGGGGTGGCCAGGAGCGAGGCCTGCTCCAGCTCCATCTCGTCGAGGGGCGCGGGCGGGTTGGGGTCGCGCGGGGTGCGCGTGGAGAGCACGGAGTCGATGTACTCGACGAACGTGGGCGTGTTGTAGGACTCCTTGAGGGCGCGGGCCTCGGTCGAGTCGGCGAACACGGCGTTGGACCAGCCGAGGTCGGCCTGGATGTCCGTGGCCGCGCCCGGGTTGATGTTGTAGGCGTCGAGGGAGAACTCCGGCTTGAGGGTGATCTTGCCGTCGGCGTCCTTCGTGTAGGTCTCGTCGAGGACGCCCCAGCGGATGAGCTCGCGGGCGTCGGGGCTGTAGTAGAGCCAGTCGAGGAACTGGAGGGTCGCGAGGAAGTACTCGGACTCGGCGGCCTCGGCGTTGAGCATGAAGCCGTTCCAGAAGTTCCGGGGCTCCACGATCTGCCCGGCGGGGCCGCCGGGCGGGGCGATCTGGAGGACCTCGTAGTTGCCGGGGCCGACCGTCGCGTCCAGCGCCTGCGCGAACTCGATCGCGGTGCCGCTGGAGCCGGACGCGGCGAAGACGAGCTCGTTGGCGAACTTCTCCGCCACGCTCCCGCCGCCGGAGCCGTCGTTGGCCGCGGTGAGGGAGTCGGTGTCGAGCAGGCCGTCGGCGACGAGGCCGCGGAAGTACTCGACCATCTGCTTGTAGCCCTCGGACACGGCGGTGTACTGGAGGCCGCCGTTGCCGTCGTCCATCATGCCGTCGCCGAAGCCCCAGCCGGCCTGCGCGCCGAAGCCGTGCGAGGCGTAGTTGAGCATGGAGGCCGCCTCGAACCCGTCAGCCAGGGGCGAGGAGTCGGGGTAGGCGGCCTTGATCTTGACGAGGGCTTCGCGCATCTCGTCCCAGGTCTCGGGGATGCCCCCGGCGACGGTCTCGAAGACGTCCTTGCGGACCACGAGCGTGAACACGGGGACCGAGACCTCCTGGAGGCCCGGCAGCATGTAGTACTTGCCGTCGGCCTGCTTGAGGTTGTCGATCATGCCGCCGAGGTCCCACTCCTCCACGTACTTCTGGAAGTTCGGCATGTGCTCGATGTAGTCGCTCATCGGGACGATGGCGCCCGAGGACACGAACGAGTCCTCCTCGCCGGTGTACACCAGCGGGATGACCGAGGGGGCGTCGCCCGCGCTGAGCAGCAGACTGCGCTTCTCGACCGCGTCGCTGAAGGGGATGGTGGTCAGCTCGAACTTGACGTTGGTGCGCTTCTCGATCTCCGAGAAGAACGTCCAGGAATCGGTCACCGGCAGATCCGGCCACTCCGTCCACAGCAGCGACAGGGTGAACGGCTCGGTCGCGGTGAACTGCGTGTCGGCCTTGAAGTCGTCCATCGCGCCCTTGGACTGGGCGTCGATGTCCACCTCGCTGTCGCCGTCGTCGCTGCACGCCGCGAGCGCCATCGCGCCCGTGGCGGCCACCGAGAACCCGATGAGCCCGCGGCGGGTCGCCTTGAAGGGCGTTCGCCCGTACACGTCCGACATGTGTCTCCTCCTTGAGATCGGCCCGGTTCCGCCCGAATGCGCACGATCACACGACGACTTCGACCGAAACTTTCGGAACCTTTACCGGTAATTTCCAGAGCTTAATTCCGACGGGCAGTGATGTCAATAAATCTCCGCGCCGAGCCGCAAGCGCGTGCCGGGCAACGGCCCCAAAACGGGCTTCCAGAGGACGAAAGAGAATGGGGGTATACGGAATTGATGCACAAGAAGGAGGGCAAGGAAAAAGCCCGGTCGCCCGGGCTTCGTTCCTCGATGTTCATTCGATGGAGGTGGGTACGGGATTCGAACCCGTGTGCACGGCTTTGCAGGCCGTTACCTAACCGCTCGGACAACCCACCCTGATGTGGAAAAGACCCAGGCCTTGCGAACCTGGGCCTTTCACTTCGGTGGACGATACTGGGATTGAACCAGTGACCTCTCCCGTGTCAGGGGAGTGCTCTCCCGCTGAGCTAATCGTCCGGGATAGCGCTCTTTCGAGCTCCGAGCGGACGACCGGGATCGAACCGGCGACCTACACCTTGGCAAGGTGTCGCGCTACCAACTGCGCTACGTCCGCATGTCTTCCAGGAGTTTTTCCGTTCCCCCGGCGACGGGATAGAACTTTACCCAACGGGTCGGAGACCGTCCACCGGGGGGTCGGGTCGTGCGGCTCGCCCCGGCGTTGTCGCAGCGCTCTGGCAGAATCCTCCCGTGGCTCAAGCTATCGATCAACGCATCGCCGAAGAACTCTCGGTCGGCGCCCACCAAGTCCGCTCGGCCGTCGCGCTCCTCGACGACGGCTCCACCGTCCCGTTCATCGCCCGGTACCGCAAGGAGGCCACCGGGGGCCTCGACGACGAGCAGCTCCGCTCCCTCGAAGAGCGCCTCGGATACCTGCGGGAGCTGGAGGCGCGGCGCAAGGCGGTGCTCGAATCGATCGGTGAGCAGGGCAAACTCACCGAGGCGCTGGCGGCGCAGATCGACGCGGCCGACACGAAGGCGCGGCTCGAAGACCTCTACGCGCCCTTCAAGGTCAAGCGCCGCACCAAGGCCCAGATCGCCCGCGAGGCCGGCCTGGAGCCCCTCGCCGAACTCCTGCTGAGTGATCCCTCACAGGACCCGGAGACCGCCGCCGCGGCGTTCCTCAACCCCGAGAAGGAGGTCGCCGACGCGGCCGCCGCGCTCGCGGGCGCCCGCGCGATCCTCACCGAGCGGTTCTCCGAGGACGCCGACCTCATCGGCGACCTGCGAGAGCGCATGTGGCGCAAGGGACGCGTGGTCGCGAAGGTCCGCGACGGGGCCGAGGAGAAGGGCGCGAAGTTCTCCGACTACTTCGACTTCGCCGAGACGTTCACCACCCTCCCCTCCCACCGCGTGCTCGCGCTGTTCCGCGGCGAGAAGGAAGAGGTGCTCTCGCTCGCGCTCGAACCCGGCGAGGCCGAGACCGACGGGGTCGACTGCGAGGCCGTGATCGCCGCGAAGTTCGGGATCAGGGACTCCGGGCGGCCCGCCGACCCGTGGCTCGCCAAGACCGTCTCGTGGGCCTGGCGCACCCGCATCCTCGTCAAGCTCGGCGTGGACCTGCGGATGCGCCTGTGGCAGCAGGCCGAGGACGAGGCCGTGCGCGTCTTCGCCGCGAACCTCAAGGACCTGCTCCTCGCCGCCCCGGCCGGGCCGAAGGCCGTCCTCGGCCTGGACCCGGGCTACCGCACCGGCGTCAAGGTCGCCGTGGTCGACGCCACCGGGAAGGTCCTCGACGCCACCGCGATCTACCCGCACCAGCCGCAGAACCGCTGGGACGACTCCCTCGCCGTGCTCGGCGCGCTCGTCAAGAAGCACGGCGTGCAGCTCATCGCCATCGGCAACGGCACCGCCTCCCGCGAGACCGACCGGCTCGCCGCCGACCTCGTCAAGGCGTTCGCGGGCACCGCGGAGATCGCCAAGATCGTCGTCTCCGAGGCGGGCGCCTCGATCTACTCGGCCTCGGCCTACGCCACCAAGGAGCTCCCGGGCATGGACGTGTCGCTGCGCGGCG
Organism: Glycomyces mayteni; assembly: GCF_042428885.1. NCBI lineage: Bacteria > Bacillati > Actinomycetota > Actinomycetes > Glycomycetales > Glycomycetaceae > Glycomyces > Glycomyces mayteni. The sequence goes on along the minus strand of NZ_JBHMBP010000002.1, from coordinate 298,161 downwards.
CCGTCTCGATCGCCCGCCGCCTCCAGGACCCGCTCGCCGAGCTCGTCAAGATCGAGCCCAAGCACATCGGCGTCGGCCAGTACCAGCACGACCTCACCGAGTCCAAGCTCACGCGCTCGCTCGAAGCGGTCGTGGAGGACGCCGTGAACGCCGTCGGCGTGGACCTGAACACCGCCTCCGTGCCGCTCCTGTCCCAGGTGTCGGGCCTGAGCGAGTCCGTCGCCGCGAACATCGTGGCCTACCGCGACGAGCACGGGCGCTTCGCCGACCGCAAGGGCCTGCTCAGCGTGCCCCGCCTGGGCCCCAAGGCGTTCGAGCAGGCCGCCGGGTTCCTGCGGGTGCCGGGCGGGGACAACCCGCTCGACGTCTCCGCCGTCCACCCCGAGGCGTACCCGGTGGTCGAGCGGATCATCGCGGCCACCGGCGCCTCGGTCGCCGGGATCGTCGGCGACGCGAAGACCTTGCGCAAACTCAAGCCCGGGGACTTCGCCGACGACCGCTTCGGCGTCCCCACGGTGACCGACATCCTCGCCGAGCTGGAGAAGCCCGGCCGCGACCCGCGGCCCGAGTTCAAGGCCGCCGCGTTCAAGGAGGGCGTCGAGAAGGTCGCCGACCTCAAGCCCGGGATGCTCCTCGAAGGGGCCGTGACGAACGTCGCCGCGTTCGGCGCGTTCGTCGACATCGGCGTCCACCAGGACGGCCTCGTGCACATCTCGGCGCTCGCCAACCGGTTCGTGGAGGACCCGCGCGAGATCGTCAAGCCCGGCGACGTCGTCAAGGTCAAGGTCCTGTCCGTGGACCTCCAGCGCCAGCGCATCTCGCTGACCATGCGCCTGGAGGACGAGCCCGAGGCCGGCGGCGGCCAGGGCCAGCGCCGCCAGGGCGGCGGCGGGGACCGGAACCAGAAGGGCGGCAAGGGCGGCGGACGCCAGCAGCCGCGCCAGGGCGGGGGCCGCCAGGCCGCGCCCGAGAGCGCGATGGCCGAGGCCCTGCGCCGCGCGGGCCTGACGAAGTAGACGGCGGGAGCGCCCGGCGGAGGCCGGGCGCTCCCCCGCGGAACGGCGCTCGTCCGGCCCGCCCGACCGCCGTTCCCCCTGCGCGCCAGGGCCTAGAGTTGGCCCTGTGAAACCACCCGCTGCACTGTTCCGGCCCGGCGACCTCGTCGCGGGGGCCGTGAACGCGGTCGTCGTGCTCACCTGGTCGTTCGTGCAGTGGGAGCTGCGGATCACCGACACGCAGGGGCTCAACGAGGGCCTGGCGTGGGCGATGATGGGCGTCTCGATCGTGGCGCTGTTCTTCCGGACCCCGTACCCGCTCACGGTCACGCTCGTGACGTGGGCGGCGACGCTGGTGTACTACCCGGCGTCCTCCACGGACGGGCCGATGCTCTCGGCGTTCGTGGTGTCGCTGTACACGCTCGCGGCGTTGGGGCGCCTGGTTGCGGCGTCGGTGATCGCGGCGAGCACGTTCGCGATCGTCGTGGTCTCGGAGATCCTCGCGGACTTCGCGCACATGACCGCCAGCGAGACGTTCATGCTCTCGGGCTGGATCATCGCGGTCCCCGCGATCGGCGCGGTCGTGGCGCACCACAGGCGGTACCGGGCCGAGACGCTCGTGGCCCTGGAGGAGACACGGCGCCGGTCGGTGGCCGAGGAGCGCATCCGGATCGCGCGGGACCTGCACGACGCCGTCGGGCACCACCTGTCGCTCATCAACGTGCAGGCCACGGCCGCACTGCGCAAGCAGCGCAAGGACCCCGCGTTCGCGACCGGGGAGGTCCTGGAGGTCGTGGCCGAGACCAGCCGCATGTCGCTGCGGGAGCTGCGCGCGATGGTCGGGGTGCTGCGCGAGGCCGGGGAGGACGCGCCGACCGGGCCGGGCCCGAGCATCGGGCAGCTCCCGGCGCTGGCGGAGGCCGCGCGGGCGTCGGGCCTGGAGGTGGACCTGCGCGTGGACGGGACCGCGGAGGTGCCGGTGGCCGTGGACGCGGCGGCGTACCGGGTGGTGCAGGAGTCGCTGACGAACGTGCTGCGGCACGCGCGCGCCTCGCGGGTGCAGGTGAACGTCGTCATCGGGACCTCGACGCTGGCGATCAGCGTCGCCGACGACGGCGTCGGGGATGCCAAGGGCGCGAACCGGGCCGGGAACGGACTGGCGGGGATGCGCGAGCGCGCGGAGGGCCTCGGCGGTACCTTCGACGCGGGGCCGCGCGAGGACGGCGGCTTCACCGTGGAGGCCGCGTGGCCGTTGGAGGTGCCGAAGTGATCCGGGTGATGCTCGTCGACGACCAGCGGCTGGTGCGCGCCGGGTTCGCGTCGATCCTCGGCGACGAGGAGGACCTGGAGATCGTCGCCGAGGCCGGCGACGGCGCGGAGGCCCTGGAGCTGGTGCGCTCCAAGCGTCCCGACGTGGTGCTCATGGACATCCGGATGCCGCGCATGGACGGCCTGGAGGCGACCGAGCGGATCGGGCGGGACGCGAAGCTCGACGGCGTCAAGGTCGTGATCCTGACGACGTTCGACGAGGACGACTACGTGTACCGCGCGCTGCGCGCGGGCGCGAGCGGGTTCCTCGTCAAGGACACCGACCCCGACGAGCTGGTCCACGCCATCCGGGTGGTCGCGGCGGGCGAGGCGCTCATCTCCCCGAAGGTGACGCGGCGGCTCATCGCCGAGTTCGCGGGGCGCGTGGCGCGGCCCGAGCCGAGCTCGAAGCTCGGCGCGCTGACCGAGCGGGAGACCGAGGTCCTCAAGCTGGTGGCGACGGGCATGAGCAACGACGAGATCGCCGGGGCCCTGTTCCTGTCGCCCGCGACGGCGAAGACGCACGTCAGCCGCATCATGTCGAAGCTGACGGCGCGCGACCGGGCGCAGCTGGTGGTGACCGCGTACGAGGCCGGGCTCGTCCGTCCCACGTGGACCGACGGGCAGTGATGCTACCGGGGTGGTACGGGCCCGCGGGGGCCTGATCCCGCGGGGGTAGCGCGAATGCCGCTGCCGGGACGATGCGCCGCGGGGCCCGCCGCGGCGATAGTCGCCGCATGGAAGCAGATCCCTCCCCCGCCCGCTCGCGCATGACCCGCCTGTCCGACTGGACCCAGCGCCGCCCGCTCGTCGCGCTGTTCGCCTGGGTCCTCGTGTTCGCCGCTGCGATCGGCGCCGCCATGGCCGCCGGCTCGGCGTTCGACGACGACTTCTCGATGCCCGGGACCGAGTCCCAGGAGCTTTCCGACCTCCTCGCCGACCGCGCCCCCGACGCGGACCCGGTCACGGTGCAGGTCGTCTTCGCCGCCGACTCCGTTGCGGCCGAGCAGGACCGCGTCAACGCGCTCCTCCGCGACCTCGCCGCGATGCCCGGCGTCGGGGCCGTCACCGACCCGTACGCCGAGCCCGGCGCGATCAGCGGGGACGGCACGGTCGGGTACGCGACCGCCGCGTTCGACGGGACCGCCGAGCAGGCCGCGGACCTGCTGCCGCTGGCCGAGGACGCGGCCGGGGACGGCCTGCGCGTCGCGCTCGGCGGCGACCCGGTCCGCGAGGCCGAGGAGGGCGGCGGCGGGGCCGCCGAAGGCGTCGGCATCCTCGCGGCGCTGGTGGTCCTGGTGCTCATGTTCGGGTCGTTCCTGGCCGCGAGCCTGCCGCTCATCACCGCCGTGTTCGCCGTGGGGACCACGTTCGGCCTCGCGCAGCTCGTGTCCCACGTGACGACCCTCCCGACGTACCTGACGCCCATCCTGTTCCTCGTGGGCCTCGGCGTCGGCATCGACTACGCGCTGCTGATCTTCGCGCGCTTCCGCTCCGAGCTCCTCGGCGGCGCGGCCAGGCGCGACGCCGCCGCGACCGCCCTGGACACCGCGGGCCGGTCCGTCCTGTTCGCCGGGTCGGTCGTCATCGTGGCGCTCATCGGCCTGTACGCGCTCGGACTCGGTGCGCTCCAGTCGGTCTCGATCGCCGTGGCCCTCGTGGTGCTGGTGACCATGCTCGCGTCCGTGACGCTGCTGCCCGCGCTGCTCGCCATGTTCGGCAAGCGGATCGAGAAGCGGGTGCGCAGGCACGCGGCGAAGGCCAAGGGCGCCCCGGGGCGGCGCTGGAACGCGTGGTCGCGGCTCGTGGAGCAACAGGCGTGGCTCGCGATCGTGCTCGTCACCGTCGGCCTCGTCGCGCTCTCGGCGCCGCTGGCGGGCATCCGGCTCGGCTTCGCCGACGCGGGCACCGAGTCGGAGGATCTCCAGAGCCGCCAGGCGTACGACATGCTCGCCGACGGCTTCGGGAAGGGCTTCAACGGGCCGCTCCTGGTCGTCACGGACGGGACCGAGGCGGAGGCTTCGGCGGCCTACGACGCCGTCGCGGGGCTCGATGCGGTCGAGTACGCGACCCCGGCGTTCCCCATCGGCGAGGACCTGTGGATGTCCACCGTGTTCGGCACCGGCGGGCCCAGCGACGAGGCCACCGTGGACCTCGTCCACGAGCTACGCGGGGACCTCGACGCGGTGGCGGGCGACCAGTACGTCGGCGGCGCGACCGCGGCCGCGATCGACTTCAGCGACATCATCGAGCAGCGCGCGCCGCTGTTCCTGATCCTCGTCGTCGGCCTCTCCATGCTCCTGCTCATGGTCGTGTTCCGGTCGGTCCTCATCCCGGTCAAGGCCGCGATCCTCAACCTGCTCACCATCGGCGCGAGCCTCGGGCTCGTCACGTGGATGTTCCAGGACGGGGCCCTCGGCGCCGAACCGGGCCCGATCGAGGCGTTCGTGCCGGTCATGTCCTTTGCGATTATCTTCGGGCTGTCGATGGACTACGAGGTGTTCCTCATGTCCCGCATGAGAGAGGAATGGGTCCGCGGCGGCGACGCCCGCGAGGCGGTCCGCAAGGGCCTCGCCTCCACGGGCGGGGTCGTGACCGCGGCGGCCGCGATCATGATCGCCGTGTTCGGGGCGTTCGTGTTCAGCGAGTCGCGGATGCTCCAGCAGTTCGGCGTCGGCATGGCCGCGGCGATCTTCCTCGACGCGTTCGTGATCCGGGTGCTCCTGGTGCCCGCGATCATGAAGGTCCTCGGGCGCTCGGCGTGGTGGATGCCGAAGTGGCTCGACCGGGCCCTGCCGCACGTCACCGTCGAGCCCGAGCGCGAGGCGGCCCCCGAGCCCGCACGGGTCTAGGAACAGGGAGCGCAGGGCCCCGGCGCTGCGCCGGGGCCCGTTTTCGTGCGGAAACCGCGCGTTCGGCCCCGGTGAGGGCTAGCGTGGCAGGTACAGGCGTTATCGCAGGTGGAACGGGGTGGACGGCATGCTGGAACTGCTCGCCAAGAACTGGGCATGGGTCCTGGTGCGCGGCATCTTCACGATCGTGTTCGGCGCGCTCGCGGTCTTCTGGCCCGGCATCACGCTCCTCGCGCTCGTGATCCTGTTCGGCGCCTACGCGCTCGTGGACGGCGTCACCGCGATCGTCATGGGCTTCCGGCGGCACACCGGCCGCGGCTTCCTCATCTTCATGGGCGTCCTCGGCGTCATCGCGGGCCTCATCGCGCTCGTGTGGCCGGGCATCTCCGCGCTCGCGCTGCTGTACGTGATCGCGTTCTGGGCCATCGTCACCGGCATCGGCTCGCTCGTCAACGGCTTCGGCCTCACCGGCGACGCGGGCGGGCGCTGGCTGTTCATCCTCTCCGGCCTCGCCGGGATCGTCCTGGGCATCCTGCTCCTCGCCAAGCCCGGCGAGGGCGCCATCGCGCTGGTCGTGACGATCGGGTTCTTCGCGATCGTCTGGGGCCTGCTCACGGTCATCACGAGCGTGCGGCTGCGCCGCCTCTCCAAGGAGATCTGACCGGCGTATGCGAAGCGGCCCGCGCCGAAGCGCGGGCCGCGAACGCGGACCCTATATCCTATAGGATATACGATACAGGATTTGTCCTATGTGGTCGCTGACCAGTCCTGCCAGGACGCGATCTGGTCGCGGACCTGGGCGAGCTGGTCGGCGACGGCCTTCGGGCCGGTCGAGCCGGGCGTGGTGCGGCCCGCGAGCGCGCCGTCCACGTCGAGGACGGCTTTGACCGACGGGTCGAGGTGCGGGGAGATCGACGCGAAGTCCGCGTCGGCGATCTCGTGCAGCTCGATGCCGCGGGCCTCGCAGTGGGCGACGCAGGCGCCCGCGATCTCGTGCGCGGAGCGGAACGGGATGCCCTTGCGCACCAGCCAGTCCGCGATCTCCGTGGCGAGGCTGAACCCCTTCGGGGCCGAGGCCCGCGGGACCTCGACGTTGAAGGTCATGGTCGCGACCATGCCGGTCACGGCGGGCAGCAGGAGCGCCAGGTTGTCCAGGGAGTCGAAGACCGGCTCCTTGTCCTCCTGGAGGTCCTTGTTGTACGTGAACGGCAGGCCCTTGAGCGTCACCAGCAGGGCGGTCAGGTTGCCGACGAGGCGCCCCGACTTGCCGCGGGCGAGTTCGGCGACGTCCGGGTTCTTCTTCTGCGGCATGATCGACGAGCCCGTGGAGAACGCGTCGTCCAGGGTCACCCAGCCGAACTCCTGGCTCGACCAGAGGATGACCTCCTCCCCCAGGCGGGAGAGGTGGACGCCGATCATCGAGCAGACGAACAGCAGCTCGGCCGCGAAGTCGCGGTCGGAGACGCCGTCCATGGAGTTCGCGACGGGCGCGTCGAAGCCGAGCTCCTCGGCCACGGCGACCGGGTCGAGCGGCAGCGACGAGCCCGAGAGCGCGCCCGCGCCCAGCGGGGACACCGCGGCGCGCTTGTCCCAGTCGCGCAGGCGGTCCAGGTCCCGCAGGAGTCCCTGGGCGTGCGCGAGGAGCTGGTGCCCGAGGGTCACCGGCTGCGCGTGCTGGAGGTGCGTCATGCCCGGCGCGGGCGCGTCCACGAGGCCCGCGGCCTGACCGGCCAGCGCATCCACGAGCGCGGTGACGTCCGCGGCGAGTCCGCGGGCGTGGTCGCGGCAGTAGAGGCGCAGGTCGGTGGCGATCTGGTCGTTGCGGCTGCGTCCGGCGCGGAGCTTGCCGCCGAGGTCGCCGAGGCGCTCCACCAGGCCGCGTTCGAGCGCGGTGTGCACGTCCTCGTCCGCGACGGTCCCGGTGAAGGTCCCGTTCGCGACGTCCGCGCCGAGCGAGTCCAGGGCGGACAGCATCTGCGACAGCTCGTCGGCGGTGAGGAGCCCGGCGCGGCCCAGCACGCGCGCATGGGCTTTCGAGGCCTTGAGGTCGTACGGTGCGAGCCGCCAGTCGAACCCGATCGAGGCGTTGAGCGCTTCGAGGGCCGCGGCGGGGCCGCCGGTGAAGCGGCCTCCCCACAGTTTCGCCATTACTCGGCCTCGGCCTTGATCCGCTCGTTCCGGGCGGCGGCGAGCTTGGCCGGGAGGCTCCACAGCTCGACGAAGCCGCGCGCGTTGGACTGGTCGAACGCGTCGCCCTCGTCGTAGGTGGCGAGGTCGAAGTCGTAGAGGCTGGTCTCGGAGCGGCGGCCGGTGACGGTGGCCTTGCCCGCGTGGAGGGTCAGCCGGACCTCGCCGGTGACGTAGGTCTGGACGTCGTTGACGAAGGTCTCCAGGCTCTGCTTGAGCGGGGAGAACCAGAGGCCGTCGTAGACGAGTTCGCCCCAGCGCTGGTCGACGGTGCGCTTGAACCGGGCCTGCTCGCGCTCGATGGTGACGTTTTCGAGTTCCATGTGGGCGGCGATCAGGGTGATGCCGGCCGGGGACTCGTAGACCTCGCGGGACTTGATGCCGACGAGCCGGTCCTCGACCATGTCGATCCGGCCGATGCCCTGGGCGCCGGCGCGCTCGTTGAGCTCCTTGATGAGCTGGTAGGCGGTCTTCTCGACGCCGTCGAGGGCGACGGGCTTGCCGGAGACGAAGGTGATGACGACCTCGTCGGGCTCGCGCTCCTCGGCCGGGTTCTGCGTGTAGTCGTAGATGTCCTCGATGGGGCCGTTCCAGATGTCCTCAAGGAAGCCGGTCTCGACGGCGCGGCCCCACAGGTTCTGGTCGATCGAGTACGGGGACTTCTTGGTGACGTCGATCGGGAGGTTCTTGGACTCGGCGAACGCGATGGCCTTGTCGCGGGTCCAGGCGAAGTCGCGGGCGGGCGCGACGACCTTGAGGTGCGGGGCGAGGGCGGCGAGGCCGGCCTCGAAGCGGACCTGGTCGTTGCCCTTGCCGGTGCAGCCGTGGGAGACGATCGTGGCGCCGTGCTTCTCGGCGGCGGCCACGAGGTGCTTCACGATGAGCGGCCGGGAGAGCGCGGAGACGAGCGGGTAGCGGTCCATGTAGAGGGCGTTGGCGGCCACGGCGGGGAAGCAGTAGTCGGCGGCGAACTCCTCGCGCGCGTCCACGATCTCGGCGGCGACGGCGCCGCAGCCGAGGGCCCGCTGCTTGATGACGTCCATGTCCTCGCCGTTCTGGCCGACGTCGATGGCCACGGCGATCACTTCGGCGTCGAGCTGCTCGGCCAGGTACGGGATCGCGACGGACGTGTCGAGGCCGCCGGAGTAGGCGAGCACTACCTTCTCGGTCATTTCTGGTTCTCCTTGCTTCCTTTAAAGTGCATGGCGTCGATGGTGTTGGCGTGGTACGGGTCCGGGCCCTGGCCGGCCCAGTTGAGCATCTGGTCGGCGACGTGCCTGCCGGTGACGCCGTCGCGGGCGATGACGGCGATCGTGTCGTCTCCGGCGATGGTGCCGATGACGTCGGCGAGGCCGGAGCGGTCGATCGCCGAGGCGAGGTACTGGGCGGCGCCGGGCGGGACCCGCAGGACGGCCATGTTCGACGAGTGGTCGGCGCCGACGAGCAGTTCGCGCAGGAGGCGCTGGAGCCGGTCGGGGGCCGCCTCGGCGTCGCGGAGGGGCCGTTCGCCTTCCGCGAAGATCGAGTAGACGGCGGAGCCGCCGTCGGTGCCGCGGACCTTGACGGCGCCGAGCTCTTCGAGGTCGCGCGAGAGCGTGGCCTGGGTGGCCTCGATGCCGTCGGCGGCGAGGAGCGCGGCGAGTTCGGTCTGGGAGCGGACGGCGCCGTTCGAGATGTGCCCGACGATGCGCGCCTGGCGTGCGGCCTTGGTGGTCGGCTGGTTCATGAGGACTCCTTGAGGAGCCACGCGAGGAGGGCCTTCTGGGCGTGGAGCCGGTTCTCGGCCTGGTCGAAGACCCGCGACTGGGGGCCGTCGATGACGTCGTCGGTGATCTCCTGGCCGCGGTGGGCCGGGAGGCAGTGGAGGACGATCGCGTCGTCGGCGGCGTGCGCGAGAAGCTGCGAGTTGAGCTGGTAGCGGCCGAGGTCGGCGAAGCGGCGGGCGCTGTCGTCCATGCCCATGGAGATCCACGCGTCGGTGGAGACGACGTCGGCGCCGGTGACGGCTTCGACGGGGTCGGCGGTGACGGTGACCGAGCCGCCGGTGGCCGCGTTGATCTGGGCGGCGCGCTCCAGGACCTCGTCGGCGGGCTGGTAGCCCGCGGGGGCGCCGATGCGCACGTGCATGCCCGCGAGGGAGGAGGCGATCACGGTGGAGTTGCCCATGTTGAACGCGGCGTCGCCGACGTAGGCGATGCTCGTGCCCTTGAGGGGCTTGTGCTCGGCGATGGTCTGGAGGTCGGCGAGGAGCTGGCAGGGGTGCCAGCCGTCGGTGAGCGCGTTGACGACCGGGACGGCGGCGTGCTCGGCGAGCTCGGCGATCCGGTCGTCGCCGAAGGTGCGGATGACGATCGCGCTGACGTACCGGGAGAGGACCCTGGCGGTGTCGGCGATGGACTCGCCGCGGCCGAGCTGGGTGGACTGGGCGTCGAGGACGACGGAGTGGCCGCCGAGTTCGGCGATGCCGACGTCGAAGGACAGCCGGGTTCGGGTGGAGGGCTTCTCGAAGACGACCGCGACGGACTTGGGGCCCTTCAGGGCCGGGTAGGCGTAGCGGTCGGCCTTGAGCTTCGCGGCCAGGTCGAGGACCTCGGCCTGCTGGGCGGTGGTGAGGTCGTCGTCTTTAAGGAAGTGCTTGAGGGTCACGGTCGTCCTCCGGGTGCGGGGGTGAGGGCGTCGAGGACTGCGATGAGCTTGTCGCAGAACAGGTCGATCTCCGTCCGGGAGACCGTCAGCGGGGGCGCGATCCGGATCGTGTCGGGCCGGGGGGCGTTGGCGAGGACGCCGAGGCCGATGAGGTGGCGCACGACGTCGGCGGCGACGGGCTCGGTGAGGTTGATGCCGCGCCACAGGGCCTGGCCGCGGACCTCGGTGACCCGGGGGTCGGCGAGGAGCCGCGCTTCGAGGTGCGCGCCGAGGGCGAGCACGTTGTCGAAGAGGTGGTCGCGCTCGATCGTGTCGATGACGGCGAGGGACGCCGCGCACGCGATCGGGTTGCCGCCGAACGTGGAGCCGTGCGTCCCGGGGGTCAGGAGCGCGGCGGCGGCCTCGGTGGCGAGGACCGCGCCGATCGGGACGCCGCCGCCGAGGCCCTTCGCGAGGGTCACGGCGTCGGGGACGATGCCTTCGGCGTGGTGGGCGAACCAGGCACCGGTGCGCCCGAACCCGGACTGGATCTCGTCGAGGATGAGCAGCGCGTTGCTCGCGGCGGTGAGTTCCCTTGCGGCCTTGAGGTATCCGCCGGGCGCGGGGACCACGCCGGTCTCGCCCTGGGTGGGTTCGAGGAACACGGCGGCGACGGTGTCGTCCACGGCGGCCTTGAGGGCGTCGGCGTCGCCGTAGGGCACGAACACGACCTCGCGGGCGAAGGGCCCGAACGGCTCGCGGATCGCGGCCTTCCCGGTGATCGAGAGCGCGCCGAGGCTGCGGCCGTGGAAGCCGTGCTCGGTGGCGACGATCTTGGCCTTGCCGGTGGCGTTGCCGTGGAGGATCGCGAGCTTGAGCGCGGCCTCGTTGGCCTCGGTCCCGGAGTTGCACAGGAACACCCGGCCGGGGTTGCCCCACAGGTCGAGGAGCTTCTCGGCGAGCTCGACCTCCTTCTCGTGCAGGAAGAGGTTCGAGGTGTGCGCGAGCCGCGCGGCCTGGCCGCTGATCGCCTCCACGAGCGCGGGGTGGTTGTGCCCCAGGCTGGAGACGGCGATGCCGCCGATCATGTCGAGGTAGGCGTTGCCGTCCACGTCGGTCACGGCGGTGCCCGAGCCCTCGCGGATCGCGACGGGCGGGAGGCCGTAGTTGCCCATGAGCGCCTTGGCGTACCGGGCCTTGATCTGCTCCAAGTAGCTCACTGCTCCTCCATCACCATCGTGCCGACGCCGTCGGTCGTGAAGATCTCCAGCAGGGTCGAGTGCGGGACCCGCCCGTCGATGACGTGCGCCTGCGGCACGCCGCCCTTGACGGCGCGCAGGCACGCCTCCATCTTCGGGACCATGCCCGCCTGGAGCGACGGGAGGATCTCGGCGAGCCGGTCGGTGGAGATCTGCCGCAGCAGCGAGTCCTTGTCCGGCCAGTCCTCGTAGAGCCCCTCGACGTCGGTGAGGACGATGAGCTTCTGCGCGCCGAGCGCCTCCGCGAGCGCCGCGGCGGCCGTGTCGGCGTTCAGGTTGTAGAGGATGCCGTCGTGGTCGAGCGCGACCGTGGAGACCACGGGGATGCGCCCGGCGGCGATGAGGTCGTCGATCGCGGCGGTGTTCACCGACGCGACGTCGCCGACCCGGCCCACGTCGACCTGCTCGCCGTCCACGTCGGCCCAGCGGCGCTTCGCGGTGAACAGCTGCGCGTCCTCGCCGGACATGCCGACCGCGAACGGGCCGTGGTTGTTGATGAGGCCCACCAGCTCCCGGCCGACCTGGCCGACCAGGACCATCCGGACCACGTCGGCGGCCTCGGGGGTGGTGACCCGCAGGCCGCCCTTGAACTCGGAGGCGATGTCGAGCTTCTTCAGCATCGCGGAGATCTGGGGCCCGCCGCCGTGGACGACGACCGGCTTGATGCCGACGTAGTGCAGGAACACCATGTCCGCGGCGAACGCGGCCTGGAGCTCGGGGTTGATCATGGCGTTGCCGCCGTACTTGACGACCACGATCGAGCCGGTGAACCGCTGGAGCCACGGGAGCGCCTCGATGAGCGTCTCGGCTTTGCCAAGGGCCGCTTGGAGGTGCGGGGCGAGTTCGCTGATGTCCGTCATGTGCTGTACGCCGAGTTCTCGTGGACGTAGTCGTGGGACAGGTCGTTGGTCCAGATCGTGGCCGACGCGGCGCCCTCGTGGAGCTCGATGTCGATCGCCACCTCGCGGCCCTTGAGGTCCACCAGGTCGCGCGGCTCGCCGGCGGCGCCGGCCTTGCAGATCCACACGCCGTTGACGGCCACGTCGACCGCGTCGGCGTCGAACGGCGCCTTCGCGGTGCCGACGGCGGCGAGGATGCGGCCCCAGTTCGGGTCCGAGCCGAACAGGGCGGTCTTGACGAGGCTGTCGCGGGCGACGATCCGGGCCACCTCGACCGCGTCGTCCTCGGTCACCGCGCCGGAGACGGTGATCGCGACGTCCTTCGTGGAGCCCTCGGCGTCCGAGAGCAGCTGGTGCGCGAGGTCCTTGCACAGCTCGGTGAGCGCCGAGATGAACTCGTCTGCGGCGGCCTCGACGCCGGAGGCGCCCGAGGCGAGCAGGAGCACGGTGTCATTCGTGGACATCGACCCGTCGGAGTCGAGCCGGTCGAACGAGTACCGGCACGCGGTGCCCAGCGCGGCGTCGGCGAGCGGCGCGTCCACGACGGCGTCGGTGGTGAGCACGACGAGCATCGTCGCCAGGCCCGGCGCGAGCATCCCCGCGCCCTTGGCGATCCCGCCGACGCTCCAGCCCGCGGGGCTGGCGACGACGGCGTTCTTCGCGACGGTGTCGGTGGTCATGATCGCCGTGGCGGCCTGGGGGCCGCCGTCGGCGGCGAGCGCGCCCGCGGCGGCCTCGACGCCCGGCAGGAGCTTGTCCATGGGGAGCCGCTCGCCGATGAGCCCGGTCGAGCAGACCGCGACCTCGACCGCGCCGCAGCCGAGGACCTCGGCGGTCTTCTCGGCGGTGGCGTGCGTGTCCTGGAAGCCCTCGGGACCGGTGCACGCGTTCGCGCCGCCGGAGTTGAGGACCACGGCCTTGAGCGCGCCGGTGGTGAGCACCTGCTGCGACCACTTGACCGGGGCGGCCTTGACGCGGTTGCCGGTGAACCGGCCCGCCGCGACCTGGAGCGGGCCCTCGTTGACGACCAGGGCCATGTCGGGCCTGCCGGAGGCCTTGAGCCCGGCCGTGACGCCGGATGCCTTGAAGCCCTTGGGAGTCGTGATGGTCACGGCGCCACTCCGTTCACGGTGAGCCCGGCGGCCTCGTCGAGGCCGAGCATGAGGTTCGCGCACTGCACGACCTGCGCGGCCGCGCCCTTGCCGAGGTTGTCGATCGCGGCGGTCACGATGATCCGCCCGGAGTCCTTGTCGGCGCCGCCCTGGAGCAGGACCGCGTTGGTGCCGTAGACGGCCGCGGTGGAGGGCCACTGGCCTTCGCGCAGGACCCGCACGAAGTGCTCCCCCGCGTACGCCTTGGTCAGGGCCTCCCGCACGTCTGCCGCCGAGACGTCGGCGAGGGGCTTGGCGGTGACCGTGGAGAGGATGCCCCGCGGCATCGGGGCGAGCAGCGGCGTCATCGAGAGCGAGACGGCCCCGCTGGCCTGCTTGATCTCGGGGACGTGCTGGTGCGCGCCGACCTTGTACGGGCTGATCGCGCCCATGACCTCGGACGCGAGGAGGTTCTTCTTCGGGGCGTTCCCGGCCCCGGACGTCCCGGAGGCGGCCACGACCACGACGTCCTCGGCCGAGGCGATCCCGGCGTCCAGGAGCGGTCGCAGCGCCAGGATGGTGGCGACGGCGTAGCAGCCGGTCGCGGCGACCCGGTCGGCCGCGGCGATCCGCTCGCGCTGGCCGGGGAGTTCGGGGAGGCCGTAGGTCCAGGTCCCGGCGTGCGGGCCGGAGTAATAGGACTCCCAGGCCGCGGCGTCTTCGAGCCGGTGGTCGGCGCCGAGGTCCACGATCTTCTGCCCGGCGGGGAGCTGCGCGGCGAGCGCGGCGGACTGGCCGTGCGGGAGGGTCATGACGACGAGGTCCGCGTCGGCGAAGGCCTCCGGGGTCGTCGGGGTGAAACGTCGGTCGCCGTACGCGGAGAGGTGGGGGTGGACTGCGGTGATGTACTCACCGGCGTTGCTGTGCGCGCCCGCGGCGACGACGTCGAGCTGCGGGTGGTCGGCCAGCAGCCGGAGCACCTCGCCTCCCGCGTAGCCGCTGGCTCCCGCCACGGCGACCTTGAACGTCACTGGAAACCTCCGTCTTGAATGACTATGCAGAGAACTGTATCAGCATTCAGAGGAGGCGTGAAAGGGATATTCCGCTGGGTGGGATGTGACTATCGCCCCTGTTCACGCGCAAAGATGGCGGCCTGGACCCGGTTCGCCAGGCCCAGCTTGGCGAGCACGCGCGTGACGTGGGACTTCACCGTGGCCTCGGCCATGCCGAGGTCCGCGGCGATCTCCGCGTTCGACATGCCCTCGCCGATGAGGGCCAGCACCTCGGTCTCGCGCGGCGTCAGCGCCGCCAGACCCGCCGCGTCCGCCTCGATCGGCGCGTACGCGGGCCTGGAGCGCGCGAACTCGGCGATGAGGCCGCGGGTGACCGCGGGCGAGATGAGGCCGTCCCCGCGCGCGATGGTGCGGACCGCCTCCACGAGCGTCGCCGCGTCGGCGTCCTTGAGCAGGAACCCGCTCGCGCCCGCCCGCAGCGCGTCGAACACGTTCGCGTCGTCGCCGTACGAGGTGAGGACGAGGACGTCGGCGACGCCGCGCAGCTCCGCGGCCGCCGCGATCCCGTCCTTGCGGGGCATGCGGATGTCCATGACCACCACGTCGGGCCGCAGCGCCTTCGCCAGCGCGACCGCCTCGACCCCGTCGGCGGCCTCGCCGACCACCTCGATGCCCTCCTCGGAGCCCGCGCTCTCCAGGAGCATCCGCAGTCCGGCGCGCACCGCGCCGTGGTCGTCGGCCAGCAGGACCTTAATCATCCGTAACTCCTGTCGGGATCTCGGCGCGGACGGCCCAGCGGTCGCCGTCCGGTCCGGCGTGGACCTGTCCGCCCAGGAGGCGGACGCGCTCGGTCATGCCGACCAGGCCCGATCCGGCTCCGGGCACCGCTTCTTCCTTGTCGCCCAAGGCGTTCACGACGGTGACCACCAGTGTCCCCGGTCGGTACTCGATCGCGGCGACGGCGTCGCGGCCGTATTTGAGGGCGTTGGTGAGCGACTCCTGGACGACCCGGTACGCGGTCAGCTCGACCTCGCCGGGCAGCGGGCGGGCCGGGCCCTCGGTGCGGAACTCGACCTTGAGGCCGACGGCCCTCATGCGCTCGGCGAGTTCGGGGATCTGGTCGATGCGGTAGGACGCGAGCTCCTCGCCTTCGTCTCCGGCGCGGAGGATGCCGATGATGCGGCGCAGTTCGGCGAGGCCGTCGACGCTGGAGGCGCGGATCGCGGCGATGGAGGTGCGCACGGCGTCGGAGTCGAGGTCTTTGCGGGACTGGAGGGCCGTGGACTGGAGGGCGATCGCGGAGAGGTAGTTCGCGACGGTGTCGTGGAGTTCGCGGGCCATGACGGTGCGCTCGCGCAGGACCGCTTCGCGGCGGCGCACGTCGGCGAGGCGGGCCATCTGCTCGGCGCGCTCGCGTTCGAGCTGGGCGCGGTCGTGGGCCTGGCGGACGATGATGCCGGTCGCGATCGGGGACAGGAGGACGACGGCGAGGATCGCGAGGGTGGTGAGGACCGCGGCGGTGTCGGCGCCTTCGAGGAGGACGAGGCCGCCGAGGGCGAGGACGCCGGCGATGACGGCCGGGGTGAGGATGCGCAGGCCGCGGCGCGGCCCGTAGCGCGCGAACGCGTAGAGGTTGTCGGTGTAGACGCAGATCGTGGCGAACGTGACCCCGATGGCGATCTCGGTGCCGAAGCCGAGGGTGCCGAGGGCGAGGCACAGGCCCGGGGAGGCACGACGGACCACGACGCCGAGGCAGGTGAGGCCGAAGGGCAGGAACCGCACCCACAGCGGCAGGTCGACCATGTACGGCTCGAAGACGCCGAGCCCGATGAAGAGCGATCCGAGGACGAAGATCACCGCGGCGGCGATGAGGTCGCCTCTGCGGATGCGCCGCAGGAGGCCGGGCGGACTGGTCATGCCCCCATCCCATCACGTCCCGGGGCGCGCGGCCTCGGTCCGGGAGGGGAGCCGGGCTCCGACTTTGGTCGCACCCAACGGTCCCCACGCGTCCCGGAGGGTTCATCATGTTCGGGTGACCCAGGTGAATCCTCCCCAGTTCCGTCCCGAGTGGGAACGGTACAGCGGGGTGCTCCGCAACCTCGTGATGGCCAACTCGTTCGTCGCGCTCGTGCTCGAACTGGCCCTGTTCGTCTTCGTCGCCTGGTGGGCGCTCGACCTCGACCACGCGCTGTGGACGCGGCTGCTCATCGCCGTCGCCGCGGTCGGCGCGCTCATCGCCCTGTGGGGCGCGTTCGCCGCGCCCAAGGCCCGTGTGCCGCTGCCGGTGGCCGGGACCGTGGCGGTCAAGGCCGTCGCGTTCGGCGCGGGCGCGTTCGCGCTGTGGGGGCTCGGCCTGCCCGCCGCGGCGATCGCGTTCGCGGTGCTCGCCGCCGCGAACACGGCCGCCGTCACGTACTTCAGGCGGCCCCGAGGAGCGTGAGGACCACGCTGTAGTCCCAGTCGGTGGGGTCGCTCGTCGGCAGGTCGTCGATGTGGTCGACGATCGTGCCGACCGTGGTGACCCAGAAGATCACGTACAGGATCCAGAACACGATCGAGGCGACGCCGATCCAGCCGAGCACGATCCCGGTGGTGGCGAAGCCGTCGCCGCCTTCGCCGCGCTCGGCGATCTGGCGCTTGGCGATCATCCCGAAGATGAGGCCGAGGACGCCGACGGGGTTGCACGCGCCGACGATGCCGAGGACGAGCGCGGCGATGGACATGCCGTTGACGGGCGGCGGCGGCGTGTAGTACCCGTAGGGCGGGGGGTACGGGACCTGCGGCGGGTACGGCGGCGGCGGGTAGGCCGCCGGGCCGGGCGACTGCGCCTGCGGCGCTTGGGGGTCGGGCGTGGGGTCGGGCGTGGACATCAGGCACCTCTGCTGCTGCGTGCTTCGGGTATCCAGCC
Organism: Glycomyces mayteni; assembly: GCF_042428885.1. NCBI lineage: Bacteria > Bacillati > Actinomycetota > Actinomycetes > Glycomycetales > Glycomycetaceae > Glycomyces > Glycomyces mayteni. The sequence goes on along the minus strand of NZ_JBHMBP010000002.1, from coordinate 281,024 downwards.
GAGCGTAAGGCACCGGGGCCACCGGCGTCGGTCGTCACGGGCGCGTCCACGGCCTCGCGGTCGGCGCGCTCGCGGTCGAGCAGTGGCGTGCACGCGAACCACACGAGGGCGGCGACGGCCCATCCGGCGGCGGCGCCCGCGATCGTGTCGGTGAGCCAGTGGGCGTGCTGCCAGGTGCGGGCGCCCATCATGAGGACCGTGAGGAACACGGCGATCGGCCACCAGGTCTTGAGGTGGCGGGCGGGGATCCAGACGACGGCGACGATGACGACGAACGCGGCCATGCGCGCGGCGTGACCGGACGGGAAGGCCCAGGAGCCGGTGTCCACCATGACGTCGAGGGGCCGGGGCCGCTCCCCCACGCGCTTGACGACGTCCACGACGAGCGAGGTCGCGGCGACCGCGGCGCACGCGAACACGGCGGAGCGCCAGCGCTTCGCGATGAGCAGGGCGACGACGGCGATGGCGAGGAGCGCGAGGCCCGGTTCGCCGCCGAGGCGGTTGAGGAGCTGCGCGAGCTGCCAGCGGACGCCGTCGGCGGGGCCGCCGACGAGGGTGTTCCAGCGGTCGTCGAGGCCCTGCAACGGCGGCGTCCCGGCGAGGCGGATCCAGATCGCGTCCCCGAGGACTCCAAGGGGGACGAGGACCGCCAGGGCGAGCGCGGTGCGCGACTTCGGGAAGCCGTTGGGAGTCATGGGCTGCATGGTAGGGCCTGCGGAGGCCCGGTCAGCAGAAGGGCCAGCTGGTGCACTCCTCGCTGGTGGTCTCCTCGGGCGATGAGGTGGTGGGTTCGGGCTCGGGTTCGGAGGAGGTGGTGGGCTCGGGTTCGGGCTCCTCGCTGGTCTCCTCGGCCTCGCTTGAGGACTCGGCCTCGGTGGGGCTCTGGGACGCGGCGCACGCGGCCTCGTCGGGGTGCGCCCGGCAGTACTCGCCGTCGGGGTCCATGGAGCCGTCGTCCTCGATGCCGTCGGTGAGGTCCTCGCCTTCGCCGGAGGCGCCGGGGAGCCGTTCGGCCTCGTACCCCTTGGTCTCGATGGCGGTGTCGATGACGTTGCGCCACAGCGGCATGCCGCCGTCGGCGGCGGCGGAGCCGTTGGCCCAGGCGGCGACGCTGAGCTGGGGTATGGCGCCGACGTACCAGGACTGGGTGGTGGAGCCGTGGAAGTCGGCGCCGATGCCGAAGAAGTCGCGGTCCTCCATGGCGTCGGCCTCGCCGAGGCCGATGAACTGGAGGTCCTGCGCGGTGGTCTCGGCGATCGCCCGGTTGGTGCGGAGGTCCTGCTGGGCGCGGATCTGGCCGCCGCCGGAGTCGAGGACGGCGTCCACGAGGTGGGTCTCGGCGTACTCGCCTCCGGCGGCGATGGTCGCGTAGACGCCGGCCATGTCGATCACGGGCACGGGGTAGGTGCCCAGTCCGGCGGGGTCGAGGCCGTCGTAGTCGCCCGCGGCGAGGTCGCGGAGGGTGCCGTCGGCGTCGGCCATCGCGGTGAGGCCCATGCCGTTGGCGGTGGCCAGGACGGTGTCGGCGCCGTACTCGCCGGCCATGGTGTCCATGGCGCCGTCGCGGTTCTGCTGCACGGCTTCGGCGAGGGTGACGTCCACGTCGTCGTCGCTCCACCAGGAGTCGATGGACGCGCCGGATTCGAGGGCGGTCGCGGCGGTGATCATGTCGAACACGGAGGAGGAGGGGTGGGGGGCGGCGGAGCCGACGAGGTCGGCGCCGGTCTCGGCTTCGGCGCCGTAGTAGCAGAGGACGGCGCCGGTGCCGGGTTCGACGGCGACGACGCCCGCTTCGCCGGAGGTCTCCTCGGCGGCGTCCTGGAGCGCCCGGTCGAGGGTGAGGACGACGCGGTAGCCGTCGGGGCGGGCGTCCTCGTCGTAGAGCTGGTCGGCGGTGATCCCGTAGCGCGCTTCCAGTTCGGCGTGGATGCGCTCCACGAGGGACGGGTGGGCGTCGGCGAAGTCGGCGGGGAGGGCGCGGCCGTCGTTGTACAGGAGCGCGGCGTCGTCGGCCCCTTCGCCCGCGCCGCCGCCTCCGGGGAGGTTGCCGAGCACGATGGACGCGCCGATGGCGACGACGAGCGCGGCGGCGCCGCCGACGGCGAGGTGCAGCCTGGTGAACTGCATGTCGCGCAACCGGTCCGGGAGGGGGAGGTTCCACGCGGCGCGGCGCGCCCCGCTGTACGCGAGGCCCGCGCGGTGGCTCCCCGGGGGTCCGCCTTCGGAGCCGGACCGCCTCAGGCGCCTGCCGATGCGAGAGGGGTTCCCGTTATTCACACCACGTACCTTAAAAGGCGCGGACCATGCGACATGCCGCGGCTCCGGCCTTACTCCGAAATCACGCCGTACCGGGACACGCAGTAAGGGCGCGGTGCCACACTGGTGACACCGCGCCCCGAATGATCGTGCGGCCGCTATCCGCGCAGGCCCGCCCCGAAGCGCTCGGCGGCGACCGCGACGGCGGCGTCGCGCACGGCCACGCCCTCCTCGTTGGTGAGGGTCCGGTCGTTCGCGCGCAGCTCCAGTTTGAACGCGAGGGACTTGCGGCCCTCGCCGAGCTTCGCGTCCCGGTACACGTCGAACAGGCGCAGCGAGTCGAGCAGCTCCCCCGCGCCCTCGCGCAGCGCGGCCTCGACCTGCCCGGCGGGGACGGCCTCGTCGACGACCACGGCGACGTCGATGAGCGTCGCCGGGAAGTGCGAGACCACCGGCGCGGGCGCGAGGCCCGGCAGCGGCAGCGCGGTCAGGTCCAGCTCCATCGCGGCGGTGCGGCGCGGCAGGCCGAGGCGCTCGCACACCTCGGGGTGCAGCTCCCCGGCGTGGCCGACGGCGACGCCGTCCACGCGCAGCTCGGCGCAGCGGCCCGGGTGCCACGGCGCGGCCTGGCCTTGGGCCGCTTCGAGTTCCACGCCCGCGGCCCGGGCCACGAGTTCGGCGGCCTCGACCGCGTCGGCCCAGTCGACGGCCCGGCCGGGCGCGTCGACCCCGGCGGGCACGGCCTGCCCGCACAGGACCGCGGCGACGTGCCGCGGCTGCACCGGCAGCCGCCGGATCGCGGCCGCGATGGCCTCGTCGTCGGGGCGCTTGGACACGGGGAGCACGACGGCGTCGAGCTCGGTCCAGCCGCCGGCGGGCTCGAAGACCAGGCCCTCCTCGAAGACCGCGAGGTCCTTCGCGCCGCGCGCCAGGTTGATGCGCACGGCGTTGACGAGGGTCGCGAGGACGGTGGTGCGCAGCAGCGGCGCGGCGTCGTCGAGCGGGTTGAGCACGGCGACGGCCTCGCGCTGCGGGTCCTTCTCGTCCAGGCCCAGCTCGTCGGCGCGGTCGCGGGAGACGAACGGGAACGTGTAGGTCTCCACGAACCCGCCGTCGGCCAGCGCGCGGGCGACGCGGCGGCGGCGCCGCTGCGCGGCGGTCAGGCCGGTCCCGGCGATGGCGCGGGGCGTCGCCGAGGGCACGTGCGCGTAGCCGTGCAGCCGCACGACCTCCTCGACCAGGTCGACGGGGTCGGTGATGTCGGTGCGCCAGGACGCGGGCACGACGCTGAGCACGTCCCCGTCGCCGTCCACAGTGCACCCGGCGGCTTCGAGCATCGCGACGACCGTGGCCCGGTCGTACTCGACGCCCACGGTGCGCGAGGGCAGGTCCACGGGCAGGCTGATCGCGGGGATCGGCTTCCGGTTGTCGAGGTCGGCGACCTCGTCCACGAGGTTCCCGCCGCCGTACTCCACGAGCAGGTCGGCGGCGCGCTGCGCGGCGATCATGCTCAGGGCCGCGTCGGCGCCGCGCTCGTACCGCTTGGACGCCTCGGAGGTGAGCTTGTGCCGCCGGGAGGTGCGGGCGATCGACACCGGGTCCCAGTGGGCCGCTTCGATGAGCACGTTCCGGGTGCCGGGCACGACCTCGGAGGTGAGGCCGCCCATGACGCCCGCGAGCGAGAGCGGTCCGGTGGCGTCGCAGATGACCATGTCCTCGGGGTCGAGCGCGCGCTCGACGTCGTCGAGGGTCTTCAGCGTCTCGCCGGGCTGCGCGCGGCGCACGACCAGGACGTCTTCGAGCGCGTCGCGGTCGAAGGCGTGCAGCGGGTGCCCCAGTTCGAGCATGAGGTAGTTCGTGACGTCCACGGCCAGACCGAGTGGGCGCATGCCCGCTTGGACGAGGCGCCGGGCCATCCACTCGGGGGACTCGGCGTTCGCGTCCACGTCGCGCACCTCGCGGAGCGTGAAGCGGGTGCAGCCGTCGGTCTCCACGCGCACCGGGTACGGCGGGTGCTCGGTGGCCTTGGGCTCCGCGGCCTTCGCGGCCGGGTCGGTGAAGGCCACGCCGAGGCGGTGGGCGACCTCGCGGGCGATGCCGCGCACGGAGAAGCAGTACCCCATGTCGGGGGTGATCGCGAGCTCGAAGACGACGTCGTCGAGGCCCACGACCGGGCGGGCGTCCTCCCCCACCGCGGTCGTCTCAAGCACGGTCTCGGGGAGGACGATGATGCCCTCGTGGTCGTCGGAGACGCCGAGTTCGCGGGCGGAGCAGATCATGCCGTCCGAGAGGCGCCCGTAGGTCTTGCGCGAGGCGATCTTGAAACCGCCGGGCAGCTCGGCGCCGGGCAGGGCCACGACGACGAGGTCGCCTTCGGCGAAGTTCCGCGCGCCGCAGATGATCGAGCGGGGCTCGGCCTCGCCGACCTCCACCTGGCAGTGGCGGATCGGCTTCTTGAACTCGGTGAGCTCCTCGATGGACGCGACGCGACCGACGACGAGCGGGCCGGTCACGCGCCCGCGCAGGTCGTCCACCTCTTCGACTTCGAGCCCGGACTCGACCAGCGCGGCGTCGAGCGCCTCGGTGGACAGGTCCGCGGGCAGCGCGGCGTACTCGGCGAGCCAGGAAACGGGAATCCTCATCGTCTACTCCTCCACTCGCAGGCCGGCCGGGAACCGGACGTCGCCGTCGATGATGTCGCGCAGGTCGGTGATGCCGTGGCGCAGCATGAGCGCCCGCTCCACCCCCATGCCGAACGCGAAGCCCGAGTACACGTCGGGGTCGATGCCGCAGGCGCGCAGGACGCGCGGGTTGACCATGCCGCAGCCGCCCCACTCGATCCAGCGGGCGCCGTCCTTGTGGGCGGCGAACCAGACGTCCACTTCGGCGCTGGGCTCGGTGAACGGGAAGTACGAGGGCCGCAGGCGGGTCTTCGCGTCGGGCCCGAACACGGACTTCGCGAAGTGGTCGAGGGTGCCCTTGAGGTCGGCCATGGTGATGCCCTTGTCGACCACGAGGCCCTCGGTCTGGTGGAACACCGGCGAGTGGGTCGCGTCGACCTCGTCGGTGCGGTACACGCGGCCGGGCGCGACGGTGTAGATCGGCGGCTCCTGCGTGAGCATCGTGTGGATCTGCACCGTGGAGGTGTGGGTGCGCAGCACCATGTTGGAGCCGTACCCGCCGTCGCCGTCGGCGATGTGGAAGGTGTCCATCATCGTGCGGGCCGGGTGGTCGGGGTGGATGTTCAGCGCGTCGAAGTTGAACCACTCCAGTTCGACCTCGGGGCCCTCGCCAATGGCGTACCCCATGGCGGCGAACAGGTCCGCGATCCGGTCCATCTGGACGTTGATCGGGTGGCGGGCGCCCTGGCGGCGGCGGGGCGTGCGCGCGGTGACGTCCACGGTCTCCTCGCTGAGGAACCGGGCGGCCTCGGCGGCCTTGAGGATCTCTTCGCGGGCCTCGTACACGGCGGTGATCTCGGTGCGGGCGGCGTTGACGTTGCGCCCGGCCTCTCCGCGCTCGGGGCCGGGGATCGAACCGATCGCCCTTCGGGCCAGCGACACCGGGGCCTTGTCGCCGAGGACGGCGGACTTGGCTGCGGCGAGTGCTTCGAGGTTTCCGGCCGCTTCGATCGCGGCGGCGGCGTCTTTCACGGCCCTCGCGAGGGCCTCGGGCTGGAGCAGGCCAGCCTCGTTCTCAGTGCTCATTCGTCTCTCTCCTGGCGGGACCATCAGCAGTCTAGAAAAGACGCGCGGCGCGGCCGCAGCCCGCTGGGGAGGAGTGGTCGGCTAGCCGCCCAGCCCGCACCCGGCGGGCTGGATAAATTCGCGGCGACCGTAAGACATGAGCCCATTCTAACTTCCTGCGCTGCGCCGCGGCACTCGCGTAGAGGCACACCCCGGCGGCGACGGCGAGGTTCAGGCTCTCGGCCCTCCCCCAGATGGGGACGCCGACGCGGCGGTGGGCCAGCGCGGCGGTCGCCTCGTCGAGGCCGTGGGCCTCGGAGCCGAACAGCCACACGGTGGGCGCGTCGAGATCCCCGGCCGCGTCGAGCGCGTACAGGTCGTCGCCTCCGGCGGCGGCGGCGAGGATCTGGGCGTGGGCGAACACGTCGAGGAGGTCGGCGGTGTCGGCGGCGCGCACGACGGGCAGGTGGAAGAGGCTCCCCGCGGAGGAGCGCACGCACTTGCCGTTGTACGGGTCGACGGAGTCGGTGCCGAAGACGACGCAGTCGGCCCCGGCGGCGTCGGCCGCGCGGAGCACGGTCCCGGCGTTCCCGGGGTCGGTGATGCCGTGGAGGACCGCGACGAGCTTCGGGTCCTCGGGGAGGCGCTGGTCCAGAAAACGGCAGACGGCGACGAGTCCCTGCGGGGTGACGGTCTCGGCGAGGGCGGCGAGGCCCTCGTCGGTGCAGGGGTGGACGTGCGCGCCCGCGGCGACCGCGGCGTCGATCAGGTCCGAGTGGCGGGTGTCGGCGTCGAGGTCGTAGAACAGGTCGGTGACGACGCCCGCGCTGATCGCCTCGCGCACGGCCTGGGGGCCTTCGGCGAGGAACCGCTCGGCCTTGTCGCGGCCGCGGCGGCGCTGGAGCTTGCGGGCGTTGACGACCCGGGACGAACGCGCGGTGTACGCGTCCGGCCCGGGCTCATCTGTGCTCATTTAAGAACGCCTGCATCTAGGCTTCGACCGGGGCGTTGACGTCCTCGGGGAGGGCGGCCTTGGCGACCTCGACCAGGGCGGTGAACGCCGCCGGGTCGGAGACGGCCAGCTCGGCGAGGATCTTGCGGTCCACCTCGACCTCGGCGAGGGCCAGGCCCTGCATGAAGCGGTTGTAGGTGAGGCCGTTCGCGCGGGCCGCGGCGTTGATGCGGGTGATCCACAGCTTGCGGAACTCGCGCTTGCGGGCCTTGCGGTCGCGGTACGAGTAGGTGTACGAGTGGAGCAGCTGCTCCTTGGCCTTGCGGTACAGGCGCGAGCGCTGCCCGCGGTAGCCCTTGGCCTCTTCGAGTACGACGCGGCGCTTCTTCTTGGCGTTCACCGAACGCTTGACGCGTGCCACAGTTGGTCTCCTTGCGGTTAAAAGCGGTTGGAAGTCAATCGGGTCGGGCTACATGCCCAGCAGCTTCTTGACCTGCTTGGTGTCGGCAGGGGAGACCGCCTGGTCGCCCGACGCCTTGCGCTTGAAGCGGCCGCTCTTGGCCAGCATCAGGTGGTTCTTGCCGGCGCTGCGGCGCATCAGCTTGCCCGACCCGGTCACCTTGAACCGCTTCTTGGCACCGCTGTGGGACTTCATCTTCGGCATTGGTTTCTCCTTGTCTCAACCGGACGGGTCGGGCGCGTCGCCGCGCCCGGCACCTTCCGTTCGCACGGGTCTAGGACTCGGGCGTCTCGTCGGGCTTCTCGGCGGGGGCCTCGGCCGGGGCGTCGGCCTGGACCGGCTCGGCCTGCTCGTCCGCGGGGGCCTGGTCGGCCTCGCCGCGCTCGCGGCCCTTGCGTCCGCCGCCCTTGATCTCGCTCTTGGGGCGGATCGGGGCGACGACCATGATCATGTTGCGGCCGTCCTGCTTCGCGGCGGACTCGATGACCGCGAGGTCCGAGATCTCCTCCGCGAGCTTGTCCAGCAGGCGGCGTCCCAGCTCCGGTCGCGACTGCTCGCGGCCGCGGAACATGATGGTGATCTTGACCTTGTCCCCGGCCGTGAGGAAGCGCACGATGTGACCCTTTTTGGTCTCGTAGTCGTGCTTGTCGATCTTCGGCCGGAGCTTCATCTCCTTGATGACCGTCTGCTGCTGGTTGCGGCGCGAGGCACGGGCCTTCTGTGCGGACTCGTACTTGTACTTGCCGTAGTCCATGAGCTTGCAGACCGGCGGACGGGCGGTGGGTGCGACCTCGACCAGGTCCAGGTCGACGTCCGCGGCCAGTTGCAGGGCCTTGTCGATCGACACGATGCCGACCTGCTCACCCTGCGGGCCGACCAGACGCACTTCCTTGGTCCGGATCTGGTCGTTCACGCGCAAATCGCTGATGGGGCCTCCTTGGTTGCGATGCTCGCCGACGCGTTCGCGCCGGCGCCCCTGTGGCTTTCGGGTCGTCGTCGGCGCGGGTGCGCCGGCGGCTCGTCGCGCAAGCGTGACCCAGCGGCCTCGGGCATGAGGTCCCAACAAAGAAAGACCCCAGCGTATGCCAGGGTCCACTCCAAAGCACGGCGGACGTCATCCGCCGTCTTGTGACCCGGTCGCCAGTCGGTCCTGAATCGCGAGGATTCGATGGACCCGGCTGCGGGTGGGAGCTGGACTCCGCTTGCTAGCACCGCACGCGGCTCGAAGGAGCAGCGCGGTGCGATCGACAAGCCATGGTAGCACCTAGCTGCGGGACTGCTCCAAGAGCGCTCGCAGGTGTTTGATCGCCGCCACAGCCCGGTCCTTGTCGCTGACCTGGATCGCCATGATCGACATCTCGTCGTCGTCGGCCAGTTCCACGGTCGCCCAGGTCATCTTGTCGGTGAAGTTGACGGCGGTGACGACCTGCCAGGGGAAGAAGCGGGTGGCCGTGACGTTGCGCACCTCGATGCCCTTGTCGTCGGCGCGCACGCGCAGCCGCAGGAAGCTCAGGGCGATCCCGGCGCCGATGACGCCCAGGCCGATCATCGCGGCCTGGTCGGCGAGGGTGACCGCGCCGCCCTCGACGGTGGTCGTCCCGAGGGTGAAGGACAGGGCGGTGAACCCGAAGAACGCGACGGCCGCGCCGATCCACGCCCCGATGCGGGAGTTCCGGGGCCGGTATTCGAGCGGGCCGGTGGTGGTCATGGACTGCTCCTGTACGGCGGTCACGCTGCTCCTCTATTGTCCCTCGTCCGGCCCCTCACGGGAGCTGGTCGATCTCCAGGCTCGCATCGAATGCAAGCAGGGTCTTCGGCTCCCCGGTGACGATGGGCCACCCGGGGCGGTTCAGGCCACACCAGGCGACGTGCCCGGCGGCGATGTTCCCGTGCTGGCGCGAGCGCGACAGCATGAGCCCGACGTCGCGGGCGGACTTCTGGTCCAGGTCCATGATCACGGTGACGGGCAGGCCGAGCAGGACCAGGAGCGCGTCCCGGTCGCGGCGGCGGGCCTGCGACCACGCCTCGGCGAGCGCGCCGGAGGGGATCGCGAGGACGACGTTCTGCTCCAGGGCGGTGAAGACGACGGCCTGGGGGTAGGGCATGGAGGTGGCGAACCCGACGATGGCCGAGACATCCAGGATGCGGCCGCCGATCATGGGCGGGCCTCCCCGTCGTCCTTCCCTTCGGGCCTGCCCTCGACGCCGAGGACCTCGCGGGCCCAGGCGAGGTGCTCCGCGCTGGGGCCCTGGCCCTTGCGCTCGAACAGGTCCTGGAGCTCGGTGAGGGAGCGGTCGCGTTCGAGGCGCTCGGCGACGGCCGCGCCGACGTACTCGTCGACCGAGCCCGCCCGGCCGACCGCGACCAGGCGGCGGATCTGCTCCAGCTGCGCTTGGGGGAGGGTGACGCTCGGCCGCGACGGCGCCGCCCCCGTGCCGGAGGGCGGGTTGAGCGACGAATTGGCGCGATCGGTCACGATTCTCAGGGTAGCGGGGCCGCTGCGCACCGCACGAGCGGCCAGGACCGTCATGGGTCGTTCACGAACGCGGTACCGTCATCTGCGAGCGCCCCTAGTCGCGCGACAAGTGAGTCGATGGAAAGGAACGGCGATGGCCGAGACGAAGTCCGGGGAGCGACCCCACGACCCGAAGTTCCCCGAGAAGTTCCTGGAGTTCATGCGCTCCGGGTGGGGACCGCTGGACCTGGACGCCGCCCCGCTGCCGCAGGCGGCCTACACCGCCCGGCGCCGCGAGGCGCTCTCGGCGGCCTTCCCCGGCGAGGTCCTCATCGTCCCCACCGGCGAGGAGCAGCGGCGCTCGAACGACACCTTCTACCCGTTCCGCGCGGGCTCGGACTTCGTGTGGCTCACCGGCGACCAGGACCCCGAGGGCGTGCTGGTCCTGCACCCGAGCGGCGGCGGCCACGAGGCGGTCCTGTACCGCCGGCCCCGCAAGGGCACCGACTCCGACGAGTTCTTCCGCTCCGCGAAGTACGGCGAGCTGTGGATCGGGCGCAAGCACTCGCTCGACGAGACCGAGGTGCGCCTTGGCTTGCCGTGCAAGGACGTCGAGGGCCTGGACGAGGCGCTCAAGGGCGCCGACCCGGCGCGGACCCGCGTGCTGCGCGGCTTCGACGCGGCCCTGGACGCGCGCTTCCCCGAGGGGGACGCCCCCGAGGAGGGGCTGACGCGCGACGGCGAGCTGGCGGCGGTCCTGTCGGAGCTGCGGCTGCGCAAGGACTCGTGGGAGATCGAGCAGCTCCAGGACGCCGTGGACATCACCGTGCGCGGCTTCGAGGACGTCGCGCGGATCATCCCGGCGACCGGCTCGGTCTCCGAGCGGCTCATCGAGGGCGTGTTCCGCTCGCGCGCGCGCCTGGAGGGCAACGGCCTGGGCTACGACTCGATCGTGGGCGCCGGGTCGCACGCGACGACGCTCCACTGGATCACCAACGACGGCGCGACCAAGACCGGCGAGCTGCTGCTCATGGACATGGGCGTGGAGAACCACCACCTCTACACCGCCGACGTCACCCGCACGATCCCCGTGGACGGGCGGTTCACGCCGCTCCAGAAGCAGGTCTACGACGTGGTGCACGCGTCGCAGCAGGCGGGCATGGACGTCATCCGGCCCGGCACCGAGTTCCAGGAGATCCACCAGACGTGCATGCGGGTCCTCGCCGAGGGCCTGAGCGACCTGGGCATCCTGCCCGGCTCGGTGGACGAGGCGCTCGACAAGGACTCGCTGATCTACCGGCGCTGGACGCTCCACGGCTTCGGGCACATGCTCGGCCTCGACGTCCACGACTGCGCGGCCTCGCGGCCCGAGCACTACTACAAGGGCGCGGTCCAGGAGGACTTCGTGCTCACCGTGGAGCCGGGGCTGTACTTCCAGGCCAACGACGAGCTGGTCCCCGAGGAGCTGCGCGGCGTCGGCATCCGCATCGAGGACGACGTGCGCGTGACCGCCGACGGCTGCGAGAACCTCTCAGCCGGGCTCCCGCGCAGCTCCGACGAGGTCGAGACGTGGCTGGCCGAGCAGCGCGAGGCCGGGCCCCGCATCGCGGGCGCGCACTAGCCGCAGTCCCGCTCGGAACCGCAGGTCGCTCCGGGCGTCGCAGGGCCGGTGACGGCCCCGCGGACCCGGAGCGTATAGTCCGATTTCAGGCTTATATCCACCGCACCGGGCCGGCGGCGGGGGCATCACCGCACACAACCGCTCCCCGCCGCCGGCCTTCAACGTTCCCGTTGCGGTCCCCCTCTTGGCGATCCATGCCACTCGATCCCTCTTAGGCTCGGCTGAGCACCGCTGGACCGAACGCGGGTGCTACAGTTGGAACCGTTAAATAAGACGGACGTACTGTTTAAGAGTCGGCGGCTCTGCCCGACCGTGGTCCCCGACCTCCCGGGTTGCGGCAGACTGAGACCGACCTTCAGTTCTGAATTCGAGGAGCTCTCATGGTGAGTACGGACTCCTTCGGCGCCCGCGACACGCTGCGGGTCGGCGAACACGACTACGACATCTACCGCATCGACAAGGTCGAGGGGCACCAGCGGCTGCCGTACAGCCTCAAGGTCCTCCTGGAGAACCTGCTGCGCAACGAGGACGGCGCGGACATCACCGCCGACCACATCCGCGCCCTCGGCTCCTGGGACCCGAACGCCAAGCCCAGCACCGAGATCCAGTTCACGCCCGCCCGCGTGATCATGCAGGACTTCACCGGCGTCCCCTGCGTCGTCGACCTCGCCACCATGCGCGAGGCCGTCCGCGACCTCGGCGGCGACCCGGCCCAGATCAACCCGCTCGCGCCCGCCGAGATGGTCATCGACCACTCCGTGATCGTCGACTTCTTCGGCCACCCCGACTCCTTCCAGCGCAACGTCGAGCGCGAGTACGAGCGCAACCGCGAGCGCTACCAGTTCCTGCGCTGGGGCCAGACCGCCTTCGACGAGTTCAAGGTCGTCCCGCCCGGCACCGGCATCGTCCACCAGGTCAACATCGAGCACCTCGCGCGCGTCGTCATGACCCGCGACGGCCTCGCCTACCCCGACACCTGCGTCGGCACCGACTCCCACACCACCATGGAGAACGGCATCGGCGTCCTCGGCTGGGGCGTCGGCGGCATCGAGGCGGAGGCCGCGATGCTCGGCCAGCCGATCTCCATGCTCATCCCGCGCGTCGTCGGCTTCAAGCTCTCCGGCGACCTCCCGCCCGGGACCACCGCCACCGACCTCGTCCTCACCATCACCGAGATGCTCCGCGACCACGGCGTCGTCGGCAAGTTCGTCGAGTTCTACGGCGAGGGCGTCTCCTCCGTGCCCGTCGCCGACCGCTCCACGCTCGGCAACATGGCCCCCGAGTTCGGGTCCACCTGCGGCATCTTCCCGATCGACGAGCGCACCGTCGACTACCTGCGCCTCACCGGCCGCTCCGAGGAGCAGATCGCCCTCGTCGAGGCGTACGCCAAGGCCCAGGGCATGTGGCACGACCCGAAGCAGGAGGCCGAGTACTCCGAGTACCTCGAACTCGACCTCTCCACCGTGGTCCCCTCCATCGCCGGGCCCAAGCGCCCGCAGGACCGCATCCAGCTCGACAACGCCGGGCACCAGTGGCGCCGCGACGTCGCCAACTACGTGGCCGACGAGCCGGGCATCGAGTCCTTCCCGGGCTCCGACGCCCCCGCGCAGGCCCCCAACGGCTCGCGCCCGCACAACCCGCAGACCGTCAAGACCGACGACGGCGAGTTCCAGCTCGACCACGGTGCCGTCGTGATCGCCGCGATCACCTCGTGCACCAACACCTCGAACCCGTACGTCATGGTCGGCGCGGGCCTGCTCGCCAAGAACGCCGTCGAGGCCGGGCTCCTGTCCAAGCCGTGGGTGAAGACCTCGCTCGCGCCCGGGTCCCAGGTCGTCACCGGGTACCTCCAGCGCGCCGGGCTCTCCCCCTACCTCGACAAGCTCGGGTTCAACCTGGTCGGCTACGGCTGTACCACCTGCATCGGCAACTCCGGCCCGCTCCCCGAGGAGACCTCGGCCGCGGTCCAGGCCGGCGACCTCGCCGTCGCGGCCGTCCTGTCGGGCAACCGCAACTTCGAGGGCCGGATCAACCCGGACGTCAAGATGAACTACCTCGCCAGCCCGCCGCTGGTCGTCGCCTACGCGCTCGCCGGGACCATGGACGTGAACCTCACGACCGACGTCATCGGCCAGGGCAAGGACGGCCAGGACGTGCACCTGCGCGACATCTGGCCCTCCGCCGAGGAGATCCGCGAGGTCGTGGACGGCCACATCGGCCGCGACATGTTCCTCACCGAGTACGCCTCCGTGTTCGACGGCGACGAGACCTGGCAGTCCCTGCCGATCCCGACCGGCAACACCTTCGAGTGGGACGAGTCCTCCACGTACGTGCGCAAGGCCCCGTACTTCGAGAACATGCCCGCCACCCCGGACGCCGTCGAGGACATCCACGGCGCCCGCATCATGGCGAAGCTCGGCGACTCGGTCACCACCGACCACATCTCCCCCGCCGGGTCCATCAAGGCCGACTCGCCCGCGGGCGAGTACCTCAAGGCCCAGGGCGTGGGCCCCAAGGACTTCAACTCCTACGGCTCGCGCCGCGGGAACCACGAGGTCATGGTCCGCGGCACGTTCGCGAACATCCGCCTGCGCAACCAGCTCGCCCCCGGCACCGAGGGCGGCTGGACCCGCGACTTCACGCAGGCCGGCGGCCCCGTCGCCACGATCTACGACGCGTGCCAGAACTACGCCGCCGAGGGCACCCCGCTGGTCGTCCTCGCAGGCAAGGAGTACGGCACCGGCTCCAGCCGCGACTGGGCCGCCAAGGGCACCCGCCTCCTCGGCGTCAAGGCCGTCATCGCCGAGTCCTACGAGCGCATCCACCGCTCGAACCTCATCGGCATGGGCGTCCTGCCGCTCCAGTACCCGGAGGGCGAGTCGCACCAGAGCCTCGGCCTCACCGGCGAGGAGACCGTCGCGGTCACCGGCGTCACCGCCGTCAACGAGGGCATCCCGGACACGGTCACCGTGACCGCCACCGGCCCCGACGGCACCGTCACCACCTTCGAGGCCGTCGTCCGACTCGACACCCCCGGCGAGGCCGAGTACTACCGCAACGGAGGCATCCTCCAGTACGTCCTCCGCGGCCTGCTCGCCAAGTAGCGCAACGAAAGCGAGAAGGGGCGGGCCCGCCGGGCCCGCCCCTTCTCGCTGTGGAAACCCAGTCGACTGGGGTCCTACCTGGATTCCGGGGCGGGCGTTGACGGTGGGGGGCGGGCGCTGGCAGTCTCGGGGGATGAGTGCGGGTTATGAACTGGCGCAGGTGAACATCGGGCGGATGCGCGCGCCCTTGGACTCGCCCGTGATGAAGGACTTCATGGACGGGCTGGCGGAGGTCAACGCGGCGGCGGACGCGCACGAGGGGTTCGTGTGGCGGCTGGCCGACGGGGAGGGCGAGGGGGCGACCGGGTTCCGGTTCTGGGGCGACGAGTGGCTCATCGTGAACATGTCGGTGTGGGAGGACCCCGAGACGTTCCGGGCCTTCGTGTACGGCGCGGTGCACCGGCCGTACCTCCAGCGGCGCCGCGAGTGGTTCGAGCACCTTAAGGAGGCCGTGACGGTCCTGTGGTGGGTGCCCGCGGGCGAGCGGCCGACCGTGGAGGACGCGGAGAAGCGGCTGACGATGCTGCGGGAGAAGGGGCCGACGGCGGACGCGTTCACGATGAAGGAAACGTTCCCCGCGCCCGAGTGAGGGCCCTCACCGGGTGGAATCCCCGGCCCCGCCGGGGCGTTTCGCCTGGTGTGATCCGGGAAGTGGACGTCGTCGTGATCGGGGCCGGGCAGGCCGGGCTGTCGGCCGCGTACTTCCTGCGGCGCCGCTTCGAGCCCGGGACCGGGTTCGCGGTGCTCGACCACGCGCCGCACGCGGGCGGGGCGTGGCAGTTCCGGTGGCCGACCCTCACGTTCAAGACCGTCAACGGCGTCTACCAGCTCCCCGGCATGGCGGTCCCCGAACCCGACGAGTCGACCCCGGTCGCCGGGGTCATCTCCGAGTACTTCGCCGCATACGAGCGCGAGTTCGACCTGCGCGTCGAGCGGCCCGTCTCGGTCCGCTCCGTGCGGTCCCTCCCCGACAAGCGGCTCGAAGTCGCCACCGACCGCGGCACGTGGATCGCGAAGGCGCTCATCAACGCCACGGGCACCTGGGAGCGGCCGTTCTGGCCCCGCTACACCGGGCAGGAGACCTTCCGGGGCCGCCAGACGCACACCGCGCAGTACCGGGGGCCCGAAGCGTTCGCGGGCGAGCGCGTCGTGGTCGTCGGCGGCGGGATCTCCGCGATGCAGCACCTCATGGAGATCCACCCGGTCGCGGCCGCCACCACGTGGGTGACGCGGCGCGAACCGCAGTGGCGCAGCGGCGACTTCAACCCCGACCGGGGCCGCGAGGCCGTCGCGATGGTCGAGGAGCGCGTGCGCAAGGGCCTGCGGCCCCAGTCGGTCATCAGCGTCACCGGCGTCCCGCTCACGCCCGAGATCCGGGCCGCGCGGGAGGCCGGAATCCTGGACCGGAACCCCATGTTCGACCGGATCGAGCCCGACGGCGTCGCCTGGGACGACGGGCGCTTCGTGCCCGCCGACACGATCCTGTGGGCCACCGGCTTCCGGGCCGCGCTCGACCACCTGGCGCCGCTGAAGCTGCGCGGACCGGGCGGCGGGATCGTCATGGACGGCACCAGGGTCGCGGCCGACCCGCGCATCCACCTCGCGGGCTACGGCCCCTCGGCGAGCACGATCGGCGCGAACCGCGCCGGGCGGTCGGCGGTGCGCGAGATCCGCGAGTACCTCGACGGGCTCGCCTCGGGACCGGCCTAGCGGCCGATCGTGAACACCGCCTGGACCGGCCAGTGGTCGGAGGGCGTGAGCCCGTCCCCGGTCCGGGTGTTGACACCGGCCCTGTGGACGGTGAGCTCCTGGCGCTTCGGTCCGGATTTCACCATGATCCAGTCGATGCGGCGGCCGTCCTCGGCGGGCGTGGTCTTCCAGCGGTTGAAGGTGCCCCAGTCGGGGGTGAGGCGCAGGGCCGCGGCGTCCCAGGCGTCGTCGAAGTCGCGGGCGAGGATCGCGTGGGCCTCGGAGTCGGGGCGGCAGTTGAAGTCCCCGGCGAGGACCGCCGGGCCCTGGAAGCCGCGCATGAGGTCGCGGCACATCGCGGCGCCCTTGCGGCGGGCCTTCTCGGAGCGGTGGTCGAGGTGGACGTTGACGACGTGGAAGTCCTTGCCGGTCGCCTTGTCCTCGAAGCGGACCCAGGTGAGCATCCGGACCGAGCCGGTGCCCCAGGCGCGCGAGCCGATCCGGTCGGGGTGGCGCGAGAGCCAGAGGTGGTCGTAGGCGACGGGCACGACCCGCGCGGCGTCCCACAGGATCGCGGTGGACCCGGAGCGGGAGCCCCCGGCGCAGCCGAGGTGGACCCAGTCGTAGCCGTCGAGGTCTTCGCGCAGCTCCCGGAGCTGGTAGAACTGTCCCTCCTGTGTGCACAGGACGGTGGGGCGCTCGTCGCGCACGACCTGCGCCACGAACGGGCGGCGCTTCCACCACGAGTGCGGGGCGCGGCCCGAGGCGGTCTTCAGGTTGTAGGTCATGACCTGGATCTCGGGGGCCGCGACCGGGCCGACGAGCGGGACGCCGGCGAGCGCGGGCGGCTGGTCCGGCGGGGCGGCGTTCCGAACGGTGTCCATGGTCGCGACCATAGCGCCGGGTCCACCGCCCCGCTGGACCTTCGCGTTTACGGCAGTTCGATCAGCGCCTGGGCGGGCCAGTGGTCGGACGGGGTGAGGCCGTCCTTGGCGTAGGTGTTCACCCCGGCTTTGAGGATGCGGACGCCGGGGGTCGCCAGGATCCAGTCGATGCGGCGCTCGGTCTCGCTGGGGACGGGGTTCCACCCGTTCCACGTGCCCCAGACCGGCGTGACCTGCTCTTCGGCGGCGAGCATGGTGTCGACCAGGCCGCCGTCGGTGAGGATCGTGTAGGTCGGGGTCTCGGGGACCTGGTTGAAGTCGCCCGCGGCGATCACGGGGAGTCCGGCCTCGACCCACGGCGCGATGACGTCGAGGTTCATCTGGGCGCCCTTCTGGCGGGCGTCCTCGGACTGGTGGTCGAAGTGGTTGTTGACCACGGAGAACTCCTTGCCCGTGCGCAGGTCCAGGAAGCGGACCCACGTGAGCATCCGCACCACGTTGTTGCCCCAGCCCTTGGAGCCGATGAGCAGCGGGGTGTCGGAGAGCCACTGGTGGTCGTACTCGACGACCTTGAGGCGCTTGGTGTTCCAGTAGACCGCGGTGGCCTCGGACCTGGAGCCGCCCGTGCGGCCCAGGTGGATCCAGTCGTGGTGGTCGCCGAGGTCCTCGCGCACGTCCTGGAGCTGAGGGTAGATCCCCTCCTGGGTGAACACGACCGTGGGCTTCTCGCGCTTGAGGACGGTCTTGACGAGGGCCCGGCGCTCGTCCCACGTGTGGGGCGAGGCGTCGCCGCCCTCGAAGCGGAGGTTGAAGGTGAGGAGGTGGAGCTGGTCGCCGCGCGGCTCCCCGATGAGGGCGCCGCCGAAGGACTCCTGCGCTTGCGCGGCTGGGGAGAAGGCGCCGGTGGCGACGGCCGTCGCGCCGACGGCGAGGCCGGCGCCGAGCACGCCGCGTCGACTGAGGACGTTTGTCATTGAACCTCTATATCTCAGGATGAAACCGGGTGGAATGCAAGTTCACGACAAATGCCCCTTGAGTGCAACCCCAAGGGGGTGAACGCGGAGCGAACTCGCGTCGGACGGCCGCCGCCGTCCCGGTTCCCTGGGTGCGAGGTCTGTCAGCGCTTCCCGGCGTGCGACTCCAGGTAAGCCGCGATGGCCGCGGGGTCGTCGGGCCCGGCCCAGCCGATGTAGCCGTCGGGGCGCACGACGCGCGCCGTGCCGTCCGGTGCGGCGGTGGCGAGGGCGTCGGCGGCGGCAATGTCGTTGAAGGTGCTGTCGAGGACGACGAACCGTCCGCCCCTCAGGGCCTCGTAGAGCCGCGTGCCGTCGGCGAGCGCGAGGTCCGCGGCGCGGGCGCCGGTGAGGCGGTGCTCGCCGTGGCCGTGCGGGTAGTGGACGTCGATGCCGCTGATGAGCCCGGTGATCTTGTGCTGCACCGGGTCGAGTTTGAGGGCGGTCCCGAGGACGGCGCCGCGGACGGCCCCGACGACGCGGGACTTGTTGGCGGCCACGCGGATGATGCGGCCGCTGGCGCGCAGGACCGCCTCGCCGACCGGGTGGCGCTCGGCCGCGTAGGTGTCGAGCAGCGCCGGGTCGGCGCCGCGCAGGACGGCGGCGAGCTTCCACGACAGGTTCGCGGCGTCCTGGATGCCGGTGTTCATGCCCATGCCCCCGGCGGGCGAGTGGCAGTGCGCGGCGTCTCCCGCGAGGAACACGTTCCCGGCGCGGTAGGCCGTGGCCTGGCGCTCGTCGGAGTGGAAGCGCGAGGACCACTTCGGTTCGCGCATCCCGAAGTCGGTGCCGAACGCGAGCTTGAGGGCGGTGCGGATCTCGTCGGAGGAGACCGGCGCGTCGTCGTCCTGCTGGTCGGCGGCGTTCCAGCCGATGACGCGCCACAGGCCGCCGCCGAAGTCGGCGAGGAAGCAGAACGCGCCGTTCGCGCCGCTGACGGCGGGGCTGTCGGCGGGCGGCTCGTCCAGTTCGACGTCGGCGAGCATCATCGAGCGGAGCACGGCCTCGCCGGGGAAGTCGATGCCCACGGCCTGGCGGACGGCGGAGCGGACGCCGTCGGTGCCCACGACGTAGGCGGCGGTGAGGTCGCCCTGGTCGGTGCGCACGGTGGCGCGGCCCTCGGTTTGGTCGAGGCCGGTGACCTTGCAGCCGAATCGGAACTCGACCCCGGCGCGCTCGGCGCGCTCACGGAGGACGCGCTCCACGTTGTACTGCGGGGTCATGAGCACGTACGGGAAGCGGGAGTCGAGGACGTTGAGCTTGACCTTGGCGCGGCCGAAGAGGAACAGCTCGCCGAGCTTGCGGCCGCCGAGGGCGAAGAGGTCCTCGGCGAGGCCGCGGGCGTCGAGGACTTCGAGCGTGCGGGCGTGGACGGCGAAGGCGCGGGAGAGGTTCGAGATCTCGGCGCCGCGCTTCTCGACGACGGTGACGCGGACGCCGGCGGCGGCGAGGTCGCCCGCGAGGAGGAGCCCGGTGGGGCCTGCTCCGACGACGATGACTTCGGTCTGCTGCTCGTTCATGACGTTCTCCTCGGGGGTGGGCCGTGGCCGGAAATTCATCACTTGATGAATTCAATGTATGTTGAATTCCGGCGGAAGGGAAGAGGGCGCGCCGCAATGTGACGCAGGAGATGATCGGGCGCAACGGATTCGGGGCCCGGGAACGCAGTTAGGGCCGCGAGAGGTGAGAGACTCGCGGCCCTAGTTCGAACTGCCGAGGATAGGTTAGCATAACCTAACTATCGACTCAAGGGGCCGTCACCAGCGCAGGATCGCCCCGACGCCTCCGGCGTCCTTCCCCAGGTCGACGCCCTCGCCGAGGATCGACACGCGGGCGTCGGACGCCAGCGCCATCTCGATCATCGCCTCGCCGAGCTGCGCTTCGGCGACGGCCGCGGCGACCTCCGGCTCCCCGGGCGCGACGGCGTCGGCGAGCACGGCGCCCTCGGGGATGCGGCGGGCGCTCCACACGGAGTCGCGCTCGATGAGCAGCCGGTCGACGCGCCCGGCTTGGAGCGCGTCGAGCACCTCTTCAGACCCGATGGCGGCCTTGGGGAGCGCCTCGGCGAAGTCGGCGGCGAGCCGCGCGTCCCTCGCGTGCCTGGCGGCGGCGATCTCGGGCGCGACGGCCTGCTGGATCATCGCGGGCGACTTCTGGCTGAGGACGAGCTGCGAGGGCACGACCTCGGCCTTGACGCCGTTGCGGAGGTGCTTCGAGGCGGCCTCCACGAGTTCGGGCTCTCCGGTGACGACCAGGAGCTCCCAGCCGTACTCGCTGACGTGCTCCTCCAAGGTGGCGTGCGCGGCGGAGAGGAACTTCTGGAGGTGCTCGGCGACTCTGAAGTCGAACAGGTCGTACTGGGTGGAGGTGCTGTGGAAGTCGCGCCCGCGCCCGCCGGGGCCCTTCATGACGCGCCAGTCCTCGGTGGCGAGCTCGAAGGAGAGCCCGGAGACCTCTTCGCAGACGCCGAAGCGGCTGTCGAGCAGGCGCATGCCCTTGCCGTCCACGACGGCGACGCCCGCGGGCGAGCCTTCGGCCCACGCGCCGAACATCGGGGCGATGTGGGACCTGGGGGCGAGGGCGACGCGGTCGGTCAGGGGCGTCTGCATTGCGACGCTGTAGGTCTCGCCGGTGCCGAGGGCGACGAAGAGCGCCCGTCCGATCCCGGGCGAGCCGGGGTGGACGAGCGCTTCGATGTCGATCTTGAGGTCGTCGACGCGGCGGCCGAGCATGGAGCCGGTGCCGTTGCCGACGGCCTCGCGGAGTTGTTTGAGGCCCTGGTCGAGCCGGGTCTTCCAGGGTGGGGTCGTGCCTTCCTGCCGGGGGTCGGCGTTGACGTAGAGCGAGAGCACGCCGGCGTCGTCCCGCAGGTTCACCAGCTTGAGCTGCGTCTCGCGATCCATGGGCATGGCTACCGCCTCCTCGTTGTCGGAATTCGCCTCAGGATATGCCGGGGCGCGCCGAATCGTGAAGGTTTCGCCAGTTCCGCCCGCTAAGCTGCGGGCTGCCTTTCGTCCCAGGCCTTTTCGAGGACTTCCGCGAAGAGGGCGGTCGGCTGCGCGCCGGACACGCCGTACTTCTCGTCGATCACGAAGAACGGCACGCCGGTGGCCCCGAGCGCGGCGGCCTCGGCCTCGTCGGCGCGCACGGCCTCGCGGTACCGCTCGGGGTCGTCGAGCACGGCCACCACGTCGGCCTCGGCGAGCCCGGCGGCGACGGCCACCTGGACGACCCGCTCGCGCTCGAAGATCGACGCCTCGTCGGCGAAGTTCGCGGCGTAGAACGCCTTCCAGACGGGAGCCTCAAGGCCCTGCTCGGCGGCGAGGTGGAGGATGCGGTGGAGGTCGAAGGTGTTGCCGTGATCCCTGTTCTCGGTCCGGTACTCCAGCCCTTCCAGCTTCGCCAGGTCCCCGAGCTTGTACTCGTTCGCCTGGGCCTGGGCGGGGCTGATGCCGTACTTCTTCGCGATCATCGGCACGACGGCGTCGACGTCCCCGGGCTCGCGGTCCGGGTCGAGCTCGAAGGACCGGTGCCGCACCTCGACGGCGACCTTCCCCTCCAGCGCCTCCACGGCCTTGTCGAACCGGGCCTTTCCGACATAGCACCAAGGGCAGGCGATGTCCGACCAGATGTCCACTCGCAGCGCGTTCTGTAGCTCAGTCACCCCAGTGCCAACACTTGAAGCTTCCACCGGATTCCGCCTGTGCACCATCTCTCGCCACGCCCCCGCCGCGCCCCGCACTCGCGCCCAAGCCCCCGTTCAGGTACCCTTTCTCAGGCTCGGCGCGCCCCCACCGCGCCCCAGGGTGCTTAGCTCAGCGGTAGAGCACCTCCCTTACAAGGAGGTGGTCACAGGTTCGATCCCTGTAGCACCCACCGATTCCTGTCAGCGTTCGGCTTTGTGCCGGGCGCTGTTTTTAGTGGGTGGCCGCGGGCCGGGTCGGCCCGCGGCTGGCGGGTTTTCGGTCAGTTGGCGGCCGGGCGGGCCGACCACTGGGTGCGCAGGGCCGCGAACATGGGCTTGCGGGACGGGGACTCGGTGAGGCCGCCGTGGAGCATCGCCGTGATCGCCGCGGTGGCCGCGGCGTTGTCGGCGGCGCTGACGCCCTGGGCGAACATGGTGAGGACCTCGTCGGCGGCGGCCGCCACGAGGTCGGCGTCGCCCTTGCGGGCCGCGCGGGAGAACTCGACCGCGAGGTCCTTGTCGCCGTTGATGTTCCGCGCGGCGCACGTGTGGAGGCGCTGCCCGTAGCCGATGCCCTCGATCCAGCATTCGGCGAGGTAGACGAGCTCGCGGGCCGACTGGTCCCACCGCAGGTCGCTGCCGATCAGCTCCGACAGGGCCGGGAGCTGGCGCGCTTGGGGATAGGACGATTCGAGGAGCGCGTCGGCGTCGGCGTCGGTCAGGTATCGATAGGTCATCCTTGAACGGTAGCCCGCCGGGAGGCCGCCGCCGCGCTGCGCCGGGGGTTATCTGCCTCGCGGGGGCGTGCGGGGACGCCGAGATCACTCTCCGCGGCCGCGCCGGTGCGCCCCGGCGCCTCGCGGCGGACGGTTTCGGATCGAATGACCGGGATACGATGAGTCGGTTTCGTGAACTAGAGGGAGAGCCCATGGCCGAGGCAGACGAGAACGCGCGGCGACTCGCGGAGGCGCGAGCCGCGCTCGCGCAGGTGAGCGCCGCGCCCGAGCAGGCGCAGGCCGAGCCCGTGACCGTGGAGGCCGCGAAGGGCCGCATCCGGGTGACGCTCGGCGTCGACGGGCGGGTCGCGGAGATCTTCGCGGACCCGAAGGCGGTCAAAGAGGGCACGGACTACATCGCCGAGCACGTCCTCGCCGCGCTGAACGAGGCGCTCGACAAGCGGGCGGCGATGACCGCCTCGCAGGACGCCGCGCCGGACCTGGCCGCCCTCACCGAGTCCCTCGCGGCCGTGCAGGACGCCGGGGTGCGCCGGTTGCAGGCGTTCACCGCCTCCATCGGGCAGGTCATGACCAAGCTCAACCGGGACGGCTAGGGGGCCGGATGTTCGGAGAGGACCAGATCGCGCAGCAGCTCTCGGCCGCGCGCGACACGCTCGCGCAGGGACCCGGCACCGCGAGCGGCCAGACCGAGCCGATCCTGGCCGAGGGGGCCGGCGGCCGCATCAAGGTCACGCTGGGGACGAACGGCCGGTTCGAGCGGATCAAGATGAGCCTCAGCGCCCTCAAGGACGGGCCCGAGGCGCTCCTGGACCAGCTCGCCTACACGCTCAACACCGCGCTCGACGAGCGGAGCGAGCGGACCGCCGTCCCCGGTCCCGCCGCCGACATGGCCGACGTCAACGAGCGCGCCGCCCGCATGCAGGACGCCTCGATCCGGCAGTTCAAGGACATGGACGCCTCGATCCGCGACCTCATGCGCCGGGTCCACGGCTGACGCCGCGCGGCGCCGGGTGCCGGCCGCGCCCTGCGCCGCGCGGGCGACCGCTAGACTCGGACCGAACCCAAGCGACGGAAGGGAGGTGGCACACGTGTCGAGTCCGAACGAACCGGTGTCCCCCTCCCGTAGCGTGCGCTGACGCAGCGGCTCCACGGGCGGGACGGCACCCGCGAACCTGGAGTACACGCATGAGACGCCAACAGGCGCAACATCAGCCGATTGACGAGCGCACCGCCCTCTACGAGCGGCTGCGCTGGCAGCGGCAGACCGTCCGCAAGAAGGCCGAGGGGCTCGCCGAGCCCGAGGCCCACCGGTCCTACCTTCCCTCACCGCTCATGACCGTGGCGGGACTCGTGTCCCACCTGCGGTGGAACGAGCACGCCTGGTTCGAGGTCTCCCTCCTCGGCGAACCCGACCGGGGGCCGTGGACCGACGAGGACCCCGACGCGGAGATGCGCGTCGAGGGCGTGCCGCTCGCGCGGCTGCTCGACGAGTACGACGAGCAGTGCGCGCGGTCGGTCGCGATCGCCGACTCGATGGCGCTCGACGCCCTTGAGCGGGGCGCGCCGCCGGACAGCGAGCCGTGCTCGCTGCGGTGGGTCCTGCTGCACATGATCGAGGAGACCGCCCGCCACAACGGGCACCTCGACGTCATCAGGGAGCTCGCCGACGGCGTGACCGGCGAATAGTCAAGGGGGCGGCACGCCGTGCGGCGCGCCGCCCCCGTCTCAGTTCACGGCCGCCGCGACCCGCGGGACCGGTTCGGGGGCGCGGGGTCCGGGGGCCAGCGCGCGGACCGCGAGCGCGCCCGCGAGGCCGGTCGCGATGAGGACGAGCCACGGGAGCGGGCCGCCGGTGCGGTCCAGGGCCGCGCCGAGGAGGAGGTTCCCGGCGGCGATGGCGACGCCGGTGATCGTGGAGTAGCAGCCGTAGTAGGTGGCGGTGCGGCCGTTCGCCATGGCCGAGACCGTGTCCATCTCGAACGGGTAGGCGATCATCGTCCCGGCCGCGAGCAGGGCCGCGCACAGCACCGCGGCCGCCGTCCGCCATCCGAGTCCCGTGTGGACGACAAGGAGCGGCGGCAGGAACGCCGCGGCCATGACGGCGAGGCCGAGGGGCATCGCGCGGCGGTGCCCCAGGCGCCGCCTGCACCACGCGGTGGTGCGGGCCTGGCCGAGGATCGTGACCAGGGCCGAGGCCGCGAAGAGGCCGGTGACGGCGAGCGGTGCGCCGCCGACGAGCCACGGCAGGGCCAGGTACACCTGGAATCCGAGCACGTAGGACGCGGCCATGGCGAGGCTGAACGCGAGGAAGCGCCGGTTCGCGGCGACCGCGCGCCAGTCGGCCCACACGGTGGTCGGCGGGCCAGCGGGGCCCGCGTCCTGCGCGGGGAGGCGGCGCGCCTGCGCGACGGTGAGGACCGCGAAGACGCCGGCAGCCGTCAGGCACGCGTACCGGAAGTCGAAGGCGGTCAAGGCGACCCCCACGATCGGGCCCGCGAACAGGCCCGCCTGGTAGAACACGTTGAACAGCGCGAACGCCTCGACGCGGTCGGCCCCTGCGCGCGCGGCGATGTACCCGCGCACGGCCGGGTTGAACAGGGCCCCGGCGACGCCGGTGGCCGCCATCGCCGCCACGAGGACCGGCACGTTCGCCGGGAGCGCCAGAGCCGCGAACGCGGCCGTGCGCAGGGCGCACCCGGCGACGATCATCGGCTTGTGGCCCAGGCGGTCCGCGATCGTGCCGCCGACGAGGAACAGGCCCTGCTGGCAGAGGTTGCGCACGCCGAGAAGGAACCCGGCCGCGCCCACGGCCATGCCGACGTCCCCGGTCAGGTACGCGAGGAGGTACGGCATGAGCATGTAGAACCCGAGGTTGATGCCGAACTGGTTGACGCACAGGAGCCGCACGGTCGGGTCGGCGGCCCGCAGGCCCGCGGCGAGGCCCCTCACGCCCGGCCGCCGAGCGGGTCGACCACGGTGGCGCAGCGGGTCCATTGCAGCACTTCGCGTTCCGCGGGATGCGCGATCACCGCCGGTTCGGGCGGCGGCGTGCCGAGGAGCCCGTTGGCGCGGCAGTACTCGTCGTTGAAGACGGTGTCGGCGTAGCGGTGCGGGCCGTCGGGGAAGACCGCGGCGATCACCGTCTCGGGCGGGAGGGTCCGCGCGAGCCAGTCGGCGACCAGGGCGACGGCGCCGACGCTCCACCCGCCGGAGACGTACGCGCCGGAGGCGAGGCGGCGGCTGGTCGCGACCGCGGCGGCCGCGGGCACCCAGTGGACCTCGCTGAACGCGGCGTAGTCGACGTTGCGCGGGTGGATACTGGAGCCGAGGCCGCGCATGAGGCGGGTCCGGGCGGGCTGGCCGAAGATCGTGGAGCCGCAGGCGTCCACGCCGACGAGGCGGCACCCCGGCGAGAGCCGCCGCAGCACTCCGTGGGTCCCGGCCGAGTGGCCGCCGGTGCCGACGGCGCACACGAGGACGTCGATGCGGCCGAGCTGGTGCGCGAGCTCGACGGCGAGGCGCCCGTACCCGGTGACGCAGTCGGGGTTGTTGTACTGGTCGGGGCACCACGAGCCCGGTTCGGCGGCAAGGAGTTCGGCGACGCTGCGGCGCCGGGCCTCCTGCCAGCCGCCGTCGGGGTGCGGCGCGGCGACGAGGTCCACGGTCGCGCCGTAGGAGGCGAGGAGGCGGCGCGTCGGCGGCTCCAGGCCCGGGTCGGCGACGATCGTGAGCGGGTGCCGGTAGGTCATGGCGGCCAGCGCGAGGCCGAGCGCGAACGTGCCGCTGCTGGACTCGACGATCGGCGCGCCGGGCGCGAGGTCCCCGCGCAGGCGCGCGCCCGCGACCATGTGGAGGGCGGCGCGGTCTTTGATGCCGCCGGGGTTGGCGCCTTCGAGCTTGGCCCAGTAGCCGCGGCCGGGCCCGGCCTCCATGCGGAGGACGGGGGTGTCGCCGACGAGGGCGACGGGCGTGTGGTGGACGCCGGCGCCGCGGACGGCGGGCAGCGTGAATTCGGTGGTGGACATGGAGACGCTCCGGTTTCGTGTGCTGGCGGTTGGATCTGGTCGACGCGGAGGTCGGCCTAGATCCGCCAGACGCAGAGCGCTGCGGTGTCGGGGGCGAGGAGGGGGTCGGCTGCTGCGGGGCGGGCGCGTTCGGTGCCGTGGCCGGGCCGGGGGCCGGTGGCGGCGGCGTCGGGGGCGTCGGTGTCGTAGGCGTTCGGGAGGTTCGCGGCAGAGGCTGCGGCGGTCTCGTCGTGGCGCTGGTGGTGCTCTCGGCAGTCGGTCGGCGCGGCGGTCGCGGCGGTCGCGGGGTGGGCCTCGGCGCGGTGGAGGCCGCAGAGGTCGGCGGCGGCCAGGAGCAGGAGGAGGACGGCGGCGAGGACGGCGAGGCGGCGGTGGGTGGGGTGGCGCGCCGCTGTCATGTGGCCGAGGCTAGCGGCCCCGGGGCGCGGATCAGGCCGACACGCCGTGGCGGGGCGCGGGAACGGCGGCGCGCGTTTGCGGTTGCGGCTTCCGGCCGGACGTAGAATCGGGGCCATGCCCGATCGCGAATCCACTGCTCCTGCAAGCGGCTTGCACCATGCTCCGAGCGGGGAGCAGTTCGCCGCCGCGGCGTCGGTGTTCGCGCTGCTCGCCGATCCGACGCGGCTGCACCTGCTGTGGGTGCTCGCGGAGGGGGAGGCGGACGTGACGGCCCTGGCGGAGCGGGCGGGCGCGGCGCGTCCGGCGGTGAGCCAGCATCTGGCGAAGCTGCGGCTGGCGGGGCTGGTGCAGCCGCGGCGGGAGGGGCGCCGGGCGGTGTACTCGCTGACGGACGGGCACCTGCGGCGGCTCGTGGTGGAGGCGCTGAGCCGGGCGGACCACCAGGTGACCGGGGAGCCCTGGCACGCCTAGAAGCGTTCGACGTGTGCGCAAGTGCGCACACGTATGCTACGGTCGGGGTCCCTGCTCCCCCGCACCGAGGAACCGCCCGTGCTCGCCGTGCTGCGCCACCGCGCCTACCGCCGCCTGTTCGCCGCGCAAGTAGTGGCCCTGGCCGGGACCGGGCTCGCCACGGTCGCGCTCGGCCTCCTCGCCTACGACCTCGCCGGGGCCCGCGCGGGCGCGGTCCTCGGGACGGCGCTCGCCGTCAAGATGCTCGCGTACCTGCTCGTCGGCCCCGCCGCGACGGCCCTCGCCGAACGGCTGCCGCGCCGGACCCTCCTCGTCGCCATGGACGTCGCGCGGGCGCTGGTCGCCCTCGCGCTGCCGTTCGTGACCGAGGTGTGGCAGGTGTACGGGCTGGTCCTGGTGCTCCAGTCCGCGTCGGCCGCGTTCACGCCGACGTTCCAGGCGGTGATCCCCGAGATCCTGCCCGACGAGGCCGACTACACGAAGGCCCTGTCGCTCTCGCGCCTCGCGTACGACATGGAGAGCCTGTTCAGCCCCGCGCTCGCCGCGGCCCTGCTGTCGCTCGTCGGATACCAGTGGCTGTTCACCGGGACCGCGGCAGGGTTCGCGGCCTCGGCGCTGCTCGTGGTCTCGGTGGTCCTGCCGAAACTCGCGCCGCGCGGGAAGGTGAAGCGCGCCAACGGGTTCCGGCTGTATGCGGCCGTGCCGCGGCTGCGGGGCCTCATCCTCGCGCACCTGGCCGTGGCCGCCGCGACGGCGATGGTCGTGGTGAACACCGTGGTCCTGGTGCGGGACGTGCTCGGCCGCGGCGACGGGGACACCGCGGTGGCCCTGGGCGCGTGCGGGACCGGGTCGATGCTCGCGGCGCTCGCGCTGCCGCGCCTGCTCGCGCGGACCGGCGACCGCGCCGTCATGCTCCCGGCCGCGGCCGTCCTCGCCGCGGGACTGTCGGTCCTGGCGGCCGCGCTCCGGTGGGAGCTGCTGGGGTGGACGGGCCTGCTGGTCCTGTGGGCGGTCCTCGGGGCCGCCACGGGCGCGATCCTCACGCCCACCGGGCGGCTCGTGGCCTCGGCGGCGGCCCCGCACGAGCGCCCCGCGGCGTTCGCCGCGCAGTTCTCGCTCTCGCACGGCTGGTTCCTGCTCACCTACCCGGCCGCGGGCTGGCTCGCGGCCCAGGCGGGGACGGGGACGGGCGCGGCCGCACTCGCCGCCGCGGCCGCCGCCGCGTGGATCGCGGGGACCGTGGTCTGGCCCGCGGAGCCGGTCTCTACGCCGCGGACTTGCGGCGACGGTTCACCAGGACCGCGACGCCGATCGCGACGGCCAGCAGCACCAGGAGCGCCCCGGCGATGACCGCCGCGTTGTTCCCGGAGTCCTCTTCGGCGGCGGCCTCGGAGGTCGACCCGGTCTCGGCGGGCTCGGACGCGGCGGTGGTCTCGGCGGCGCTCGTCTCAGTCTCGACCGGGTTCAGCGACAGCTCGTCGGGGACCTCGGAGACAGTGAAGCTCACCGCGCCGTCGATGCGGTGGCCGTCCTCGGAGATCACCCGGTAGGCGACGGTGTACTCCCCCGGCTCGCCGTAGAGCATCGGCTGCGTGAACGTGTCGCCCTCGAAGACCGGATCCCCGGCCTCGATGACGGCGCCGTCGGGGCCGGTCACGGCGATCTCGGTGGAGGGCCCGTCGAGGTTCTCGGAGAACGTGGCGGTGACGGCGGCGGGCGCGGTGTCGAGCGCCGCCCCGTCCTCGGGGTCGGTGCCGACCAGACCCGCGTGGGCGGAGGCCGGGGCGGCGAAGGCCAGCGCGAGCGCCAGGCCCGAAGCGGCGGTGAGCGCGGTGCGGACGGTGGAACGGAACGTGGCGCGCACGGCGGTGCGGCGGATTGCGGTCATGTCTGGTGCCTCAAAAGGTCTCGGAGCGGTCGCCCGCCGCGGCGGCGGGGGCGGTCGGCGGTGCCGCGGGGCTAGCCCGCGAGCGCTCCGAGGGGCGGCCCGCGCCGCGGCGCGGCGGCGGCGAAGAGGCGGGGCCGCGGGCGCGGGGCCGCGCAGACGGGCTCGGTCCGCGCGGGCGCGACCGGGACGGCCGCCGTGAGCAGGGCCAGGGCGGGGGCGGCGAAGAGGGTGAGGAGGTCGGCGAGCGCGGCGAGGGCGGCGTCGCCGCGGGCGAGCCACACGGCGGTCGCGGCGGCGGCGAGGAGGTGCACGCCGGTCATGGCGACGCCGGGGTCGAGGTGTTCGAGGTGCCCGGAGGCGAGGGTGAACCACACGTGCAGGACCGCTTGGGCCGCAGTGCAGGCGGCGATGAGGGCGAGGGGGCCGCGCTGGCGGTTCCCGAGCGGGACGGCGGCGGCGGCGACGGCCGCGACGGCGGCGGCAAGGTGGCCGGGGGCGAAGACGTGGCCTCCGGCGGCGAAGTGGAGGACGGCGGTGACGCCGGTGCAGGCGACGGCGAAGACGAGGGCGCGGAACCCTCGGATCAACGGCCTGCCGACATGCACCGAGCGATTCTCGCACAACGTCGCGCAGACGACACGAAGCGACCGCTCCCTGTGAACGGGTCCGCCGGCCGGCTGGAGCGCCCCTCCTCGGGGCGCTCCCTCCCCAGCCGGTCCGGCGGGTTCCCCATCAGGAAGCGGTCGGGGCGCCGACCTTGGCCGCCGTCACCACGGGCGGGTCGAGCGCGGTGTCGCTGTGGCTCTCCTTCCACCAGCGCACCAGGTTGCGGATGTAGATGACTTGGAGTCCGATGACGAGCGGGGCGAGGCCCCACACGTCCCAGACCACGATGAAGGCGATCCACGGGATGCCCCCGAGGACGCCGAGGAGCCAGCCGAGGTTGTTCTTGTTGCCCGCGAGCCAGTAGGCGATGAGCTGGTTCGCGCTGAGCAGTATGGCGACCGCTTGTCTGACGAAGTCGCCGTCGAAATCGAGTGCCATCTAGACCTCCTGGGTCCAGCAGGTCATGCCACCGGCGGGTGCCGCGGCGGTGGAGGGCGCCGGCGGTCCGGCGAGGGTCCGACCGGGTGTACCGGCGGAGGTGTTGGTGTCGGCCGGTCGGTGGACCGGCTCCGGCGGGGGAATGTTGGCGGGGACCATGATCGAATCCTATGGAGGATTCCGGAAAGTGAGTGTCAGGTTACTCACTACGGGTGATGTCGGATCATGGACGCAAGCCGTTCCGGGCATTTCGGGAGGGGCTTCGCTACTGCCGCACGGGGACTCAGGGGCCTCGGCCGTGACGTGCAGTCCTCCAACATGTGTTGTCGGAATGCGCAAGCAATGTGGATCAGCGTAGCGCTCCGGACCCCGAAAAGCGAGACCGTCCGGGGGTTATTTCGGGCCCGCCCGGAAGAGGCGTTCGACCAGGTCCTGCCAGGCGTCGGCGAGCCGTTCGGCACCCCCGTCACGGGCGTCCCCGGGGGCCCGCGGAGACGACACGTACAGCAGGAGCGGGCCTTCGAGGGCCGCGGCGAGCTGGAGGGCGAGGCCCTCGGTGTCGCGCACGCCGATGTCCGCCTGGTTCAAAAGCATCCGGATGTGCAGGAGCGTCAGGTCGACCTCGACGGCGGGGGCGGCGGTGTCGCGGTCCATGGCGGCGCGGGCGACGGCGAGGTTGTCGGTGAGGAAGCCGATGCGCACGCGCCCGTACGCGATGAGGCGCTCGGCGGGGCCGGCGCCGGGGCCCAGCGGCGGGGGGCCGGAGAGCACGAGCTCCTGGAAGCGGTGGGCCTCCTCTTCGAGGAGGGCCTTGAAGATCCCGGCGCGGGTGCCGAAGCGGCGGAAGACGGTGCCCTTGCCGAGCCCGGCGCGCTCGGCGAGTGCGTCCATCGTCACATGCTCGGGCCCGCACTCGTCGAGCATCTCGCGCGCGACGGCCAAGAGCCGCAGGCGGTTGCGCTTGGCGTCCGCGCGCTCGGCGCGCGGCCTGCCCAGAGGTACGACGGGTCGGTCCACGGGATCACTCTACCGGCCGGAAATATAAACGGGGTAAAGTCCGTTTAGTTGGCGAGGGGCCCGACGGCGTGCCCCTCCCGAGAACGACCGCCCCGCCCGCGGGCGCGGTCCACCCGCTTCAAGGAGCCATCCGCATGAACCTGTTCCGCCTGGACGCCAGCATCCTGCCCGGCGCCTCCACCAGCGCCGAGATCGCCGACCTCGCCGAGGCCGAGTGGGCAGCCGCCCACCCCGGCGGCACCGTCGTCCGCCGCCACCTGGGCACCGACCCGCTCCCCGCCGACGCGTGGACGAACGCCACCGTCGGGGCGTTCACGCCCGAGGACCAGCGCGCCGCGGCCCACACCGAGGCCCTGAGCCTGGCTGCCGCGCTCGCCGAGGAGCTCCAGGCCGCCGACGCGGCGATCCTGGCCGTCCCGCTCTACAACTACGGCGTCTCGCAGCACTTCAAGACCTGGGCCGACCTGGTCATCTCCGGCGCCGGGCCGACCACGCCGGTGCTCAAGGGCACGCCCACCGTCCTCGTCACCTCGCTCGGCGGCGGCTACGGCCCCGGCGCGCCCCGCGAGGGCTGGGACCACTCCACGCCGTACCTCCAGCGCGTCCTCGGGGACATCTGGGGCGCGGACCTGACGATCGTCAAGCGCGAGCTCACCCTCGCCGCGACGACCCCGGGCATGGAGGCGCTCCGCGACCTCGCCGCCGACCAGCACCGCCGGGCGCTCGACGCGGGCCGCGAGGCCGGCCGCGCGTTCGCCGGGAACTGAACGCGGGCGCCACGGGGCAGGGCCCGGCGGGTCGACACCCGCCGGGCCCTTCCCCGTCCCCAACCGGCGCAACCGAATCCACTCCCTTAAATCGTCCCTTGTGTTCAAACGGAACGTGAACTGCCACAAGGGATCTGCGCGCCTTCGCCTGGCATCGGCGGTTTATCCTCTTAGCAGCCCCTTCGCCGATGCCTGACAGGGACGGAGACCCCCCTTGACTGACACCGACCCCCCGCCGCCGCCGACGCACACCAGCGCGGACGGCGGCGTCACCGTCGTCGACGGCAACGGCACCCCCGTCGTCCACCTGACGATCGACGCCCTGCGCCTGCCCGCCCGCGAGCTCGCCGAACTCGTCACATGGACCGCGCGCGAGGCCGCCGACGCCGTCAGGGCCGCCGAGGCCCACGAGTCCCGCTCCGCGGCCGACGCCCTCGCCGAGCTGAAGAACCTCCGCGACGGCCTGCGCCAGGACGGCCTCGAAGCCGTCATCGAGCGCAAGCGCGCCGAGTACGGGGCCGACGCCGACGACCTGCCGCCCGAGGACCCGCGGGCCATGTCCCGCATGGGCCTCGCGGGCGAGATCCCCACCGCGGGCCTCGACGCCGCGATCCGCATCCTGGAGCGGTTCCAGCCGCGCCCCGGCGCCCCCACCGAGCTGGTGCCGGTCACCGGGCGCGCCACCGGCCCCGACGAGACCGTCACCGTCGAGTCCACCGGCGAGTACCCGATCGCGGGCGTCCTCCTCGGCATCCACGCCCGCGCGCTGGGGCCCGAGGCGCTCGGCAAGGAGATCACCGAGACCGCCGCGAAGGCCATCGCCGACCTGAAGGACCGCCAGCGCACCCAGATCGACGGCCTCGACCTGCCGCTCACCATGGACCAGGTCGACGGCCTGCCCGGGGAGATGGACGCCTACGGGCAGAAGGTCCGCGGCCAGTACGAGTACCTGCGCCGCCAGCACGACGACATCATCCGCCGACTGCACGGGAAATGAGGACGCCATGACCAGGATCGACCCCGCCGCACTGCGGCAGCTGGGCACCGACATCCAGGCGAACGTGACGCCGACGCTGGAGGAGGCCAACGAGATCCTCCCGAACCTGCGGAGCATCGACCAGACGCTGTACACCTCCGTCGCGCCGTCCCTCGCGATGGTCTACACGACCGCGGTGAGCTACATGAACGAGATGGTCCAGGGCGCGGCCGAGTGCTTCACCACGATGAACGAGAACCTCGACGCCTGCGCGACCACCTGGGAGGACACCGACCAGGCGTGCGCCTCCCAGTTCAAGTGACCGCCCGAACCCGCACCTAGAGCCCCGCCTCCCGAGCCGCAAAGGAACCCGCGCATGTCAATCGGCGCACCCGATCCCAAGAGCTTCCAGGGCATGATGGACACCTTCGCGATCGTCGCGCCCGCCGCGGCCGTCGAGATCGTGCTGCCCGCCTTCACGTTCGGGCCCTCCTGCACCCAGATCGCCCGCATCGTCTACATGAACCAGTGCAACCCCGGCCAGCTCATGATGGTCGGCGCGTACTGGTTCCAACTGGCCGAGAAGTACATCACCGCGGGCAAGGGCCTCGATGAAGAAGTGTCCGCTATGGACTCCGAGGCGTGGGAGGGCGACGACTGCGATGCCTTCCACGAGCAGTCGGGGAAGGTGAGCACGCAGCTGTTCACGATCGCGGCGTTCGCGATCGAGGTCGGCGTGGGCCTGTTCACCATCGCGGCCCTGCTCGCGGTCATGGTCACCGCCTACGCGGCACTGGCGACCTGCCTCATGGCGATGGCCGTCGTGTACTGGCCGCTCCAGGCCGTCCCGTTCACCGCGCCCGCGGCCGCCGCGGTCCGGACCGCGGCCATGTCGATCGCCGCGATGGGGCTGGGGGTGCTGCAATCGCTCGACAGCGCGCTCAAGGTCACCGGCAACTCGATCGCCGCGGCCATCGGCGGGGGCATGACCGTCTCGTGGACGGTGCTCGCGTCCCAGGGGAACGTCGTCAACCCCCTGGAGATGGTGGGCCCCACGGCGTTCAACATGATCCAGGGCCTCGCGCAGCTCGGCCTGCGCAACGCCGCCGCGCCCTCGGGCGGGCGGCACGTCGCGGGCGGCCTCGGGCACCTGTTCGTCGGCGGCCAGGGCGCGTACAACGCGGGGCTCAACGCGAACGACATCGCCGGGGACGGGGACGTCAACGGCGCGGAGGACCCGCGCGCGAAGTACGGCCTGGACCCGGGGAACCTCGACTTCATCCCCGCGATCGACCCGCCGGAGTGGGCCGACGACGACGCGCCCGACTGGGGCGGGCGGTAGCGATGGCGTTCGCACTGGCCTGCGGCGTGCTGCTCCTGGCCTGGCCGGTGCTCCCGGGGCTGCGGCGCCTGGCCCCGTTCAAGGCGTTCCCTCCGTTCCGCGCCTGGGCCGCGCGGCCGCACCCCGATGCGGCCGTGCCGGTACGGGCCGGTCGGCGGCTCGACGAGCGCACCGACCCCGCGGCCGCGGTCGTGGTGGTCCGGACCGCGTGGCGCAACCAGGACTCGCGCGAGGCGCGGCCCTCGCTGCGCGCCTCCCGGCCGCTCGTCCCGGTCGTGAGCGTGGACGGCGTACCGGCCTCGTGGGGCTGGGGCGCGACGGAGCTGACGCTCGCCCCCGGCCCGCACCTGGTCGCGGTCGCCGCGGGCCACTCCCGCTGCTACCGGCGGGTGGACCTCGCGGCGGGCGAGCGGCTCGAACTCGACCACAAGGGCATCCTCGGCGTCGCCGCCGACCGGTTCGCCCTCGCCGGGGAGCTGCGGGACCCGGTGTCCTTCAAGGAGCGGCGCCGCCCCGAGGCGGTCGGCCGGTACTACCTGCTGCTGCTCGCCGGGGCCGCCGCCGCGGCCGCACTGACCTGGACCGTCCTGTCGAACCCCGGCGCCCTCGCCGCGGCCCCCGCCGCCGCGGTCACGGTGGGACTCGGCATCGGGGCCGTCGCCGTCGCCTCGGCGCTGCGGAAGCAGGCGCGGCTGCGGCGCGTCGCCGTCGCCGCTCCGCCGGCCGCGGGCGACTCCCCCGTGGTCCTCGACGCCGACGAGCCCGCCCGCACGGCCCCCGCCCCCGGCTGGGCCGGGCTCGGCCTGCACCTGCGGCACTCGCTCGACCGGTACCCGCCCGAGGCCGTCGCGGCCCTCGCGGGCGGGACGCCGAACCTGTTGCAGCGCTGGCGGACCGTCAGGATCGGCGAACCGGAGGCGCCCGAGTGCCGCCCCTGGGTCCCGGCCCCGGAGGTGCTCCTCGACGGGCGGCCCCTGGACGCGGGCTGGACGCGCTCCTGGACGCAGCTCGCGCCCGGCGAGCACGAGCTCATCGTGCGCGTCCCGGCCTCGGGCCAGGCCGGGCCCGGCACTGATGTGGACCTGAGCCGCGCCGAGCACCGGACCGCGTTCCGCGCCGAGGCCGGGGAGACGACGTGGATCGCCGTGCACGCCGCCGTGGCCGCCGTTCCGGCCGCGCACGGCCCGCACCTGGCGTCGTACGCCCCGGTGCTCCACTAGCGGGCCGCGCCACTAGCAGACCGGGGCCGCACCCCGCCGAGGTATCGATACCATCCGTGTTCGCACACGTGTGCTTGAATACGCGCGTGCATGGAGAGAAACTCGGAGCCGTGATCGGCTTCATCGGCGGCCTGGTCTTCGTCCTCGTGAACGCGGGCGGGCTCCCCGGCCCGCTGCCGCTGGTCGCCCGGATCGTCGGCGTCGCGGCGTTCCTGGCCGCCATGTGGGTCGTGATGCGCCGCAAGCTGCCCGCGGCCGTGCCCCCGGCGCGCGAGTCGCTGCGCACGTACTGGATCGCCGTGGCCGCCGAGGTCGTGGCGATCATCGCGGGCGCCAACGTCATCAACCGCGTGTTCGAGCAGCCGGACCTGACGGTGTGCTGGGTGGTCCTCGTGGTGGGCGTCCACTTCCTGCCGTTCGCGAAGGCGTTCGACGCGCCCGTGTTCACGCCGCTCGCGTGGACCCTCGTCGCCCTCGGCCTCGCCGGCGGGGCCCTGACGCTCGCGACGACGGCGACCGCCGCCGCGGCCACCGCGGTCCTCGCCGGGTTCGTGCTCCTCGGGTTCTCCTCGCTCGGCTCGCTCCGCAAGGCCCCGGAACCGGCCTAGGACGGGCCCTAGAGCGCGGGCAGGACCCGGGTCGTCACCAGGCCGACGTCCCGCATGAACCGCTCCAGGGCGACCGCGGCGATCCCCTCCATCCCGGAGCTGCGCGACAGCTCGATCCCGAGCTCGGCCGCGGCGTCCCCGGGGGCGTCGGCGCGCACGCGCTCGCGCACGGCCGGGAGCAGGCGCTCCCCCAGCGGGAACGTGGTCCAGCCCGCGAGCGCGAGGTGCTCGGGGTTGACGATCGCGACGAGGTCGGCCAGCGCCGCCCCGAGGAACTGCGCGGTCCGGTCGACGGCCGCGAGGGCGGCCGCGTCACCGGCGTCGGCGGCCTCGCCGAGCGCCTCGACGAACTTCCCGCCCTGCACGTCGGCGATCGGGTGCCCCGGTTCGGTCTCGGCGAGGGTGCGCCGGATGCCCGGCACGCCCACGTACGCCTCCACGCACCCGCGGCGGCCGCACTGGCATTCGCGGCCTTCGAACACGAGCAGCGAGTGGCCCCACTCGCCCGCGGTGCCGGTCGCGCCGCGCAGGACCGCGCCGTCCTGGACGATCCCCGCGCCGACGCCCTCGCCGAGGTTGACGACGACGAGGTCCGCGAAGCGGCGGCCCGCGCCGAGCCACAGCTCCGCGGTGGCGACGGCCTTGAGCGGGTTGTCGACCACGACGGGCAGGCCGAGGCGGTCGCGGAGGCGGTCGAGGTGGAGCCAGATCGCGTCGGAGGCGAACGCGGACTTGACGGGCCGCTGCATGCCGCCGGGCAGGAGCACGCCGACGCCGAGGAGGTCCTCGCGCGCGGCCCCGGCGTCCCCGAGGGCCGCGTCGAGGATGCGGGCGGTCCACTCGATCACCGCGTCGGCGGTGCCGACGGGCTCGGTGGCGCGGATGCGGACGTTCGCGAGGCGCTTGAGGGACGTGTCGAACACGGTGGCCTGGAAGTAGCGGTCCTCGACGTAGACCCCGGCGACGAGGCCGCGGTCCGCGTTGAGCCGCAGGCCCGTGGTGGGCCGCCCGATGCCGCTGCTGAGCAGGCCGGTCTCGGCGGCGATCCCGTATTTGAGGAGGTCGCCGACGACGGTGGAGACGGTGGCGGCGCTGAGCCCGGTGTCGTCGGCGAGCTCGTTGCGGGTCGTCTCGCCCGCGGCGAGGAGCGCGCGCACGACGATGAGGCGGGACTCGCTGCGGATGTCGCGGGACGTCCGCCTGGCGACGGGCATGGGTGCTCCACATGGCTCGGTTCGCGGTGACGGGGAAGCCTAGCAAACCGCGCGGAGGCGCGGCGGCGCTCGGACGACCCCGACGGGGGACGCCACTTGGGGGCGGACCGGGCCGACCGGGTACAAATAGGGGGAGCGGATCAACCGTCAGGTGGGGGGAAGCGAGCACACCAATGCACGGCATCGGCGATTTCAGAGACCATTTCGGCGACGACCGGTACCGGACCCCGGTGCGCCCGACGTACGCCCCGCGCCGCGTCCCGCTCGACGAGCCGGAGCGCGAGGGGCGCCTCGGGGACCCGCAGACGCGGGCGCGGCGCATCGCCGCCGCGGCGGCGGCCGTGTGGAACCACGACGGGGTGCAGCTCGGCGGCGCCGACTACGCGCACCCGGTGGACCGGTCCTGGGCCATGGAGACCACCGGGCCGGTGGTCGCGGACCTGCTCGCCGTCCTCAAGGAGCACGGCTGCGACGTGGACGACGAGCAGATCCAGGACGCCGCGGGCGCCTTCGCGATCCTCGCGGCCCGCAACTCCGCCGACTGACCCCGCTAGCCCTCGATCGCGCGTTTGAGGATCGCGATCCCGCGGTCGATCTCCTCGGGTTCGATGACCAGGGGCGGCGCGATGCGCACGGTCGTGACGTGGGTCTCCTTGCACAGCAGGCCGAGCCGCGCGGCCCGCTCGCACACCTCGCGGGCGCTGGGGCCTCCTGCGGCGAGGTCCACGCCCGCCCACAGCCCGCACACCCGCACGTCGTCCACCGTGGACGGGTCGAGTGTGGCGAGGGCCTGCTCCAGGTGCTTGCCGAGGTCGCGGGCGCGGGCCTGCCACTCGCCGGTGGCGAGCATGGCGACGACCTCGGCGCCGACCGCGGCCGCGACCGGGTTGCCGCCGAACGTGGACCCGTGGGTGCCGGGGGTGAACACATCCATGACCTCGCGGTCGGCCACCACCGCGGAGACGGGGACGACGCCGCCGCCGAGGGCCTTGCCGAGGAGGTAGACGTCGGGGACGACGTCCTCCCGGTCGCACGCGAACGTGTGCCCGGTGCGGGCCAGGCCCGACTGGATCTCGTCGGCGATCATGAGCACATTCGCGGCGTCGCAGGCGGCGCGGACGGCCCGCAGGTAGCCCGCGGGCGGGACGACGACGCCCGCCTCGCCCTGGA
The DNA here is from genome assembly GCF_042428885.1 of Glycomyces mayteni. Classification (NCBI taxonomy): domain Bacteria; kingdom Bacillati; phylum Actinomycetota; class Actinomycetes; order Glycomycetales; family Glycomycetaceae; genus Glycomyces; species Glycomyces mayteni. Next base: position 242,341 of record NZ_JBHMBP010000002.1, on the reverse strand, counting down.
CCGGCTCGATGAGCACGGCCACGGTGTCGGGCCCGATCGCGGCCCGCAGGGCCCCGATGTCGCCGTAGGGGACCGAGTCGAAGCCGCCGTCGTAGGGCCCGAAGCCCTCGTAAGAGTCGGGGTCGGAGGAGAAGCCGACGATCGTGGTGGTGCGGCCGTGGAAGTTCCCGTCGAACACCACGATCCGGGCCTTCCCGGCGGGCACGCCCTTGCGGGTGTAGCCCCATTTGCGGGCGGCCTTGATCGCGGACTCGACCGCCTCGGCGCCGGTGTTCATCGGCAGCACCGATTCCTTGCCGCACAGCTCCGCGAGAGCGGCGAGGAACGGACCCAGCACGTCGGTGTGGAAGGCCCTGGACGCCAGGGTGATCCGGTCGAGCTGGGCCTTCGCGGCCGCGACGAGCCGCGGGTGCCGGTGCCCGAAGTTGACCGCCGAGTAGGCGGCGAGCCAGTCGAGGTACCGCCTCCCGTCGGTGTCGGCCACCCACGCGCCCTCGCCCTCGGCGAGGACCACCGGCAGCGGGTGGTAGTTGTGCGCGCCGTAGCGGTCCTCAAGTGCGGTCGGGTCGGTCGATTCCATGTACTCCCCTTCGGTCAGCCTTGCGGCGCTTCAAGATCGGTCAACGGTTCGGCGGCGACCATGTGGAACAGGCCGCGCACCGCCTCCCGCCGCTCCCCCGTCCGGAGGGTCTCGGCGACCACGACCACCGACACGGTCATCGAGCGGCGCCCGCGCCGCTCCACGACCGCGGTGGCCTCCACGAGGTCGCCGGGGCTGATCGGCTGCGAGAACGCGATCCCGTCCGCGCCCGCGCACACCACGTCCCCGCGGGCCTCGCGGCTCGCGGCCACGAACGCGGCCCGGTCCATGAGCGCCATCGCGGCCCCGCCGAACAGCGTGCCGCGGTGGTTGAGCTGCTCGGGGAAGACGACGTCGGCGATCGTCGGCCCTGCTGCGGTCATGGTGGCCCCTTCCGGTCGGCCCCCAGTATGCGCAGCGGGGATTCGCGCCGGAAGCGTTGCGGATGAGGTTTGTTGTGGAATCTTTCCGCGGGTGTTGTCAACGTTGTGAACACCGCGGGCGGGGTCAGCCCGCGAGCAGCCGCTCCAGGGCGGCGTCGCCCGCGGGGAGCCAGGTCGGCTTGCCTCCGGTCCACCCGTTCACGCCCGCGATGCCGATCTGCCGCAGCCCGAGCGCGCGGCGCAGGGCCCAGCCGCGGGAGCGGCGCACGGTCGCCTCGTCGGCCTCGTAGTGGTCGAAGAGCGCCGTCGGATTGGGGAGGAGCAGCCAGGCTGCGCACAGGTCCGCGGCCGGGTCGCCGGTGCAGAGGTCGCCGAAGTCGATGACGCCGGAGAGCGCGCCGCCCGCGGTGACGACGTTCGCGGGGTGCAGGTCGGCGTGGAGCCACACCGGCGGGCCGTCCCACTCGGGGGCAGCGAGCGCGTCGTCCCAGACCGCTTGCAGCGCAGGGTCGCCCAGGTCCATCGTGAACGTCTTCAGCGGCACGCCGCGGTCCGAGTCCACCGCGGCCTCCTCCGGCGCGGGCCGGTGGAGCGCGGTCAGGAACGCCCCGAGGGCCGCCGCGGACGCGGGGTCGGCGACGGGCGCGGCGTCGGCGGGGGCGCCCTCGACCCAGGTGGTGACGATCCAGTTCGTCGGGAACGCCGCCGTCGGGGCGCCGAGGAACTCGGGGACCGGCACCGGCAGGGGCAGCAGCGGCGCCAGGCCCGGCAGCCAGCGGTGCTCGCGCGCCAGGAGCCGCGGCGCGTCCTCGGTGCGCGGCAGGCGCAGCGCCAGGTCCGGGCCGAGTCGCCACATGCGGCAGCCCCAGCCGCCGTCCACGAGGCGCAGCTCCAGGCCCGCGAGGTCGGGGCGCTGGTCGTGCAGCAGCGAGCGGACCACGGCTTCGTCGGTCGTCAAGTCGTCCAAGGCGAACCCTTTCTGCGGCGTCCGCCTGAGCCTACTTGCGTAGGCTGGGGGCCATGGGAGAGCAGCACGAGCCGTCGCGCACGGCGGGCACGGAGCATTCGACGGCGGGCGCGTACGTCACCGGCGGCGAGTTCACGCGGGACACCAACTACATCGAGGACCGCATCGTCGCCGACGTCGACGCGGCGCTGGCCGCGCCCGTCGAGGCGGCCTCGGCGATCGGGGACCCGCGGATCGCCGGACTCACGGAGGGCTCGGCGGCGTGGCCGGTCGAGGCGGGCCGGTACCGCCTGGTCGCGGCGCGGGCGTGCCCGTGGGCGCACCGGTCGATCATCGTGCGCCGCCTCCTGGGCCTGGAGGACGCGATCTCGCTGGCGACGCCGGGCCCGGTCCACGACGTGCGGTCGTGGACGTTCGACCTGAACCCCGACGGCCGCGACCCGGTGCTGGGCACCGAGCGGCTCCAGGAGCACTACTTCAAGCGGTTCCCGGACTACCCGCGGGGCATCACCGTCCCCGCGATCGTGGACGTCCCCTCCGGGCAGGTCGTCACCAACAACTACCCGCAGATCACCTTCGACCTCTCGACCCAGTGGCGCGCGCTCCACCGCGAGGGCGCCCCGGACCTGGTGCCCGCGGGGCTCGTCGAGGACATGCTGCCGGTCGTCAAGCGGGTGTTCACCGAGATCAACAACGGCGTGTACCGGGCCGGGTTCGCCGGTTCGCAGCGCGCGTACGAGCTCGCGTACAAGCGGCTGTTCGCGGCGCTCGACTGGCTGGAGGACCGGCTCTCGGCGAGCCGGTACCTGATGGGCGCGCACCTCACCGAGGCGGACGTGCGGCTGTTCACGACGCTCGTGCGGTTCGACCCGGTGTACCACGGGCACTTCAAGTGCAATCGCAACAAGCTCACCGAGATGCCGAACCTGTGGGCGTACGCGCGGGACCTGTTCCAGACCCCCGGGTTCGGCGACACGGTGGACTTCGACCAGATCAAGCGGCACTACTACGTCGTCCACGAGGACATCAACCCGACGCAGGTCGTCCCGGCCGGGCCGGACCTCGCGAACTGGCTGAGCGAGCACGGCCGCGAGCGCCTGGGCGGCTCGCCGTTCGGCGAGGGCACCGCGCCGGGCCCGGTGGCCGCCGCTGAGCGGCCGCCGGGGGCGAACCCGCTCTACAGCGCTCCTTAAAGACAGCGCTCCTTAAGACAGCGCCCCCTAGGACAGCGACGCGAGGTAGGCCTGGAGCTCGGCGGCGTACTTCGCGGGGTCCTCGTTCCAGGTCGCGGTGTGGCCGGACGCGGACTCCACGAGCGTCGCGCCGTCGAGCATGTCGGCGAATTCGAGGGTGGCCGTGTGCTCCACGGTCTGGTCGGCGGTGTCGACGAACAGGAGCACCGGCATCCCGAAGTCGCCGGCGAAGTTCCGCTGGTCGAGGTCGTGCAGGCTGATGTCGGCACGGAATTCCACGACGCGCTTGGCGGCCCAGGTGATCGGGTCGATGACGTTCCGGTCGGCGGCCTGCATGTCGAGGGTCGAGTTCCAGTCGATGCACGGAGAGTCGAGGACCAGGCCCTTGATGACGGACGGGTCCTCGATCTTGCGCGCGGCCGTGGCGACGGTGGACCCGCCCATGGAGACGCCGTGGAGGATGACGTCCTTCGCGCCGTTGGCGAGCGCGTAGTCGATCGCGGCGATGACGTCGTCGGCCTCGTACTCGCCGAGGCTCATGAGCCCGTTCTCGGCGGCGGGCGCTCCCTCGTCGTTGCGGTAGGTCACGTCGAGCACGGGGTAGCCGAGGCCGTGGTAGACCTCGGTCGAGCGGAGCATCTCCTCGCGGGTGGCGTTGCGGCCGTGGACGCCGATGACCCACGTGTCGCCGTCGGCCGGGACGAGCCACGCGGGAGCGTCGCCGAGGTCGGTGGGGATCTGCACCTCCTCGAACGCGAGCCCGAGCGCGGTCTGGGGGTCGCCGCGGTAGCCGTACATGTCCATGCGGACCTTCGTGCCCTCGGCGAGGTCGCCGAAGAGGACGCCCTGGAGGGTCCGGGTCACCGTGTCCTCGTCCTCGGCCACGACGTCGCCGACGACCGCGTGCCCGTCCTCCCAGGCCAGGCCCCACACGCCGCCCTTCTCGGAGTCCTCGTCGCGGGTGATCGTCACCGTCGCCCCGTCCACGGACTCCACGGTCAGCGAGTACTCCGAGGGCGAGTGGTCGGGCACGAGCACCTCGTTCGAGAAGTACCACCCGGCCCCGCCGAGCCCCGCGACGGCGAGCACGAGCACCACCCCCAAGGCGATGAACGTACCGCGCAGCCACTTGCGGCGCCTGCGGACCGGGGATTCGGGATTGTCGATGTCGATGGCGGTCACGTCGGGTCCTCGGGGGCTCGAAGGGCGGTGGTCGCTCGATCCTAATGCGCCCCGTAATATCCCAGGGGGATGGTCGGCCGCAGCCCAGCGGCGGTGGAACTCGGGCCAGGTGGTCGTGCCGCCGCGGACGCGCTGCTGGCGCTGGAGGGCCTTGCGCAGCCGGGTCTGCGCCTGCTGCTCCGCGCCCGAGGAGACCGCCAGGAGAAACTCCTTCTCCCTCGGGTGCAGTTTGACGCTCGTTTCGAGGGCCACGGCGAAGACCTCGGCGTCGAGCTGGGACAGTGCTTCGAGCGTGCGCCTCCACGACGGGAGGTCGAGCCGACGGAGCACAGCGCCGACGGCGCCCCTCCAGTGCTGGCCCAGGGTGTACCGGTGGCTCCTGGTCCGCCATGGGGCGGTCGCGACGTAGGCGGCACCGTCGAGGAGAAGGTCGCTGGCGCGGTCGAGGTCGACCGGCGCCAGCCGGGCGATGAGGAATCCGAGCGGGGCGATGCGGTGGACGTCGCCGGAGCTCCCGTGGGGGACGGTCATCGCAACGGCCGCGGTGACCGTCGCCGCCCGTTCCGCCGGGGATCGGATCGGACCGCTGTGGCAGTAAAGGTCGCGGAGCAGCTCCCTCGCACGGATCCTCGCCCCGGCGGTGACGGCGTCCGACTCGGCCAGCGAAGCGAGCAGGCTGCTCGCCTCGTCGAAATCGGACCCCTCCTGCCAACGCTCGGTGTAGTCGTCCAGCCCGGTCCGCAGGATGTCGAGGACCGGGTTGAGCGCTTCGGTCTCGTTGCGCAGGCCGGTGAGGATAAGCCCCGTCGGCACCAGCGGCTCTGCTTCGGGTGTGGAGAGCAGGCTGTAGCCGTACCGTCTGACCTTGGGGTCCTTCGCCTCCTGGACGACGGATGACGCGATCTCCACGACCTTTGGAACGTAGGTCCGGACCGCCGGCTCGCCCGCCGATGCGCGGAACAGTCCGAACGCGCCTTCGAGGAACTGGCAGTCGCCCTCGACCAGTGCGTCCTGGATCAGGTGGTCGAGCGCCTCGGTCCTGGTCGCCGACAGCAGTTTGAGGCGGTACACGATGATCTTGCGGATCTCCCTGGCCGGTTTGCCGGCTGCTGGGGCGGATCGGCCGCTCCACTCCGCGAGGACCGCGGCCGCCGTCGGGTGGCCGCCGATCGCCGCGGCTGGGAGCAGTGCAACGAGCCCGTCCTTGAGGCTCCACACGTTCACCCGGCGCTCATCGGAAAGCACCGAAGCGACCGCGTCCGGTTCAATCCGGGCGTGTTCGAGCGCATCCCGGTAGATCGCCGGGCGGGTCCGGGCGCCGTTGCGGCCGAAGGGCTTGCCGGGCAGGCTCCGCAGGGCGGTCAAGCACTGCTCTAGTACCCACGCCGCGGCCTCGTCCCCGCGGGTTCCAGGATCGAGTGCGGCCTCGATGAGGTACCGCAGCAGGTTGTCGGCGACATCGGACTGGAGCCGCGGTCTGCCGCTTCCGAGCAGTTGCGACACCACTCGGGCGGTGACGCCGACACCCCGCCCGACAAGCCGCGCCGCGAGCGCGCGCAGCATGACGCGCCGGTCGAGCGTGTAGCCCTCGTCGGGGAACGCGGCGATCTCGGCAGCGATGGCCTCGCAGTCGCGGCCTTCGTCGTTCCACAGACTCCGGTGGAGGTCCGCGAGCGCCGCTTCGAGTTCATGGATGCCGATGACCTTGGTCGTGGGCATCGGCGGCGGACTGGAGATCAGCGCCTGCTTCGCAAGCCGAGAGGTGACGATCCGCGCAGCGGTCGCGAGCACGTCAGCGAGCGCCTCGCGGGAGGCGGTCCCCTGCGGGATCACGGCGGCCAGGCGCAGCAGTTCCGCTGTGGCCCAGTCCCGGTCCTGTCCGGCGAGCCCTTCGATGAGGTCGAGCAGGGGGCGGCGGTGCGCGCGGATCTTCTCCGGTCCGAGGTCGTGGTACCAGCGGAGCACGTCGCTGCGGCGGTCGGCCGGTCGCTTCAGGAACTCCACCATTTCGGCCGGATGGGCTGCGGAGAGCCGCCGGAACACGGGGAGCATCTCTATTCGGATGCGCTCACCGGCATTCTTCCAGATCGAGGTGAGCTCGCTGAGTACCAGACGGACATCGTGGTGGCGGACCGTCGTGACATTGCGCAGATAATGGCGTTCAAGTCCGGTGTCGTTGGCGCTGAGCAGCATCAGCGCAGTGGCGTTGGTCAGTGGACCCCGGTGTTTCGCCTGTGCGAGTGCCGCCACCGCGGTCTGCCTGGTGCCTTCCTCGGCGCTGGTGAGCATGTCGCTGAACGCCTCGTCGAACGCCTGCCCGGGGGTGCGCTCGCTGGAGGCGTACACGATCGTCTGCTGCGCGACGGCGGCGAGGAACAGGTCGTCGGCCAGGGCCGCAGAGTGGCGCAGCATCCCCGCGGCGGCGTCGTCGCCCATGCTCAGGCACGCTCTCGCCGCGGCGTACTCGAAGAACGTCTGGTGGAAGAACTCGTAGGTGGCGCCGTCGCTGAGCCGGTGGAGCACCGAACGGCGCACCAGGGTCTCCGCGGCGTCGGCGGCGCGCTCGCGCGCGGCGGCGTCGAGGTCGGCGGTCGCGGCGAGCGGCAGGCCCCTGCTGACCATGCTCACCGCGAACTCGGCGACGAGCAGCGACAAATCGGCCCCGCTCCCAGGCCCCACGCCTAGGCGGCGGTCGTCCTTGACCCTGGTGTCCCAGTACCGGTGGTACAGGTCGGTGATGTCCATCTCATCGTTGAAGTCGTCCGGGTCCATCGCCGTCTCGAACAGCATCCGGAGCGTCAGGGGCCGGCGGCACACGTCCGATATGGGCAGTCCCCGGGTCACCGCGGTCAGGACCCGGCCGTGGATCTCATGGGCCTCGTCGCTGTCGGCATCCAGAAACGACCTGCTGTACGCGTCGACCGCCTGTGGCAGCTCCTGCTCATCGAACATGTCGAGTTCGATCTCCGCCATGTCCACCTGCGCCCGGAACCTGTCGAATAGGACCGACTCCCTGACGCGGCAGGTGAGGATCAGCGCACCGAAATGGGCCTTCGCCCCCGCGATCAGGTTCGCGAGGAGTCCCGGCACCTCGCCCTGCTGGAGCAGGAGGTCAACGGTGTCGATCATGAGCACGCCGGGCAGGGCCGAGGGGTCGTCCAGCCCCTTCCAGATCGGGTCGGCGTCGACGTGTTCTCCGGAGGGGAGATCGGTGGCGCGGATCATCGCGAACCGCCGACCCGCGTCCTCCAGTCGCCGCGACAGGTTCCAGAGCATGCTCGTCTTTCCGGCGCCCGGCTCGCCGACGACCAGGGTGAGGCCGGGCCCGTTCAACCTCCCGAGGATCTTGTCCTCGGGTGCGGACCTGGTCACGTACAACTGGTCGAGCGTGATGTTCCTCGACTCGGCCACCGTGTTCGCCTCGTCCCGCGTAGCCCGGGTCGCCATGTCGAGCCAGTGCTCACTGGTGGACGGAACCGGCCCGGTTGGTGTGAACCCGGGCAGGGCGGCCTCGGGAGGCGGTTCCGTGCGGAGGAACTCCCTTGCTGCGAGCGACGCCGCGTAGAAGTACCAGCGGCGGGTCTCGATGGGCGATCCGGTCGCACCGACTTTCCGCAGTGCGGCTCCCACGAATGTGAGGTGGTGCTGGCGACGCCACTCGGCGACGGTGTCCCTTGCGACCGCCCAGCTCGCGGCCGCGGTGTCGATCGCCCTGACAGTGTCGGCCACGGTCCTGAACGCGTCGGGGACCGGTTCGGGGGTGCGGCCTCCAGTAGCGGCGATCTCGGCGAGCGCGGCCGCCAGCGCCGCGTCGCCGAGGGCCCACGGGTTGAAGGAGATGAACCGCTCGACCGCGGAGAGGACGAGTTTCACCGGGTCCCTGGAGATCGCGGCCTCGTCGGAGAAGCGCCCGAGGTCGATGAGGCGGTATGCTGTCGATCCCGCGGCAGAGTCCGGGGCGACGAGGATGTTGTCGGCGTGGAGGTCGCCATGCCCGTTCCCGTGGAGGATCAGCGTCGGTGCAGCCGTGATCGTGCCGCGCAGGAGCGCGAACGGGTTCGGCAGAGAGACCTGCATCCTGGCCGAACGCCATTCGGGGTGCGGGTTCTCGTATGAGAAGCCTTCAGCGGCCGCGTACTGCCGCAAACCGTCCACGAGCGGTTCGTAGGCGCACACGAAGTCATTGAGGAACGCAGCGGGGGGCCGCGGCTCGGACCAGGGGTCGCGGTCGTGCTTGTTCCAGTCGACGAGGACCGAGGCGAGGATGGCAGCGCATCTGATCCCGAAGTCGGGTGTGCTCGCGAAGTGCGAGAGCGGGACCATCGGTTCGACGAACCGCTGGAGATGCAGTCCCCATCTGGAGCCGGGGAGCAGGTCCGTCGCCTCCATCGGGACGAGGTGGTCGTTGACGAACGCGGCGGGCGACGCCATGGCGGCCGCGATGTTCCGGGTCTCCTCCGCCACGCGAGGCTGCGGGACGAGTTTGAGGACGCCGCCCCACATGGGCCGGTTCCGCGGGGAGACGATCACTTTCGCGATCCGCGCGCCGCTGGCACTACCTTCGGTGATCCATCTGGAATGGCCGATGTCGCAATGGCGGCTGTCGGCCCATTCGACGAGATCGTCGAACACCTGCCCGGGAAGGGCCTCGCGCCAGATCCGCTCGTCGCGGAGTCGTCCTCCGTACGAGGCGAATGCGCGATTCTCACCGCCGGATGCTCCGCCCCGGTCCGCGAATGAGTCTCCCATGAGAGCAATGTACCTGCGCTAGAATGAAAAGCTCTACCCCGATCCATCAACGTCGATTTCGATCGGGTCGACAGCGCACCGATCGGACGCCGAGGAGCCGGAGATGAACCCACCCGATTCACCGCCCCGACAAATGATCATGCCGGCCGAGACGCGGATGACGGTCGAGCAGGAACTGCAATTGGTCATGTGGCACCTCGATCGGTTCGACCGGCTCCGCGGGTCGACCGCCAGCCGCGCATCGGTGACCTTAAGCGCCGCAGCGATCCTGTCTGCGGGCAACGCGGTCGCGTTGTCGCAGCTTTTCAGCAGCTTCCGGTTCGCAGCGCCCTTTCCGCTGCTGGTGTTCCTGTCGGTCACCGGCGCCGCCAGCGCAGCGCTCGTCGTCATCGCGATGCTCCGGGCCACGAGTGTGCTCGTGACGCTCAAACCCAGTCGGGAATGGCTGCCGAAACACGACCATGTCCCTTCCGGAAGCCCGTTCAACGGACACGATGTCATCATCGAGCATCCGACGTTCGACTCGTTCCGACTCAAGGCATTCGGTCGCCCGATCGAGGCGACGATCCTCTCCGCGCAGGCCGAACTCTGGATCTGCATTCAGCAGCACCGGCACCGCTACGGCCGACTGCGAAACGCGGTGTTCCTATTGCGTCTGGCGGCCTTCGCTTTCATGATCGACTTGGTATCGCTCGTATTGGCAAACCTCGCTCTGTAACTCGAATTCACTCCAGTCCCGAATTGCCGACGGTTGACGGAGCGCCGTTCTATGCCTCCGCGGGGACGAGGCGGTGCTGTTCCACGACGCCGTAGACGACGAGGCCGGTGAGGGCGAGGGCGGTGACGACCGCCGCGCCCTGGATGGTGATGGCGGGGGCGAGGAGGGCGGCGCCGATCGCCACGGCGGAGGCGGTGAGTTTGGCGGCGACGTGGCCCGGGGCCATGCCGTGTTCGCTGACGGTCTCGATGAGGAGGGTGACGAGGAGGAGGATCGCGACGGCAACGGCGGGGATGAGGGCGACGGCGCGGTCGCCGAGGTGGACGTGGTGCGGGTCGGTGATGCGGGCGACCGCGAGGGCGATGCCCGCGCCGAGGGCGGCGACGGACGCGAAGACGAGGTAGTGGGCGTACGCCCACACGTAGACGGTGCGGGGGCCGCGGTCGAAGGCGTGGCCGCCGCTGAAGTCGAAGTAGATCCACCACAGGGCGAACACGATGACCAGGCCCGCGGCGGCGAGGGTGAGAAGCGGGGCGGTGTCGAAGTCGAGGCCCGAGTCCACGGCCCCGGAGACGGCGATCGTCGCGGCCGAGACGGCCTCGCCGAGGACGATGATCGTGAACAGGCCGTACCGTTCGCGGATGTGGCCCCAGTGCCCGCCCAGGCGCGGGTCCCAGCGGGCGATGACGGGCACGGCGAGGTCGAGGGCGAACCACACGATCCACGCCTCGACGCGCAGGTCCACGGGCACCAGGAGGAACGCGACCCAGCCGAGCTGCACGAAGGTCGTCCACGCCATCATCCTCAGCGCGAGCGGGCGCATGGCGGGGTCGCCGGTGCGGTAAACCCGGCCCCACTGCGCGACGTACGCCAGGCGCATCACCACGTAGGACACGACGAAGATGCGGAAGTCGAGGTGCGCGGCCTGCGGGACGCCCGCGGCGAGGCCGAGGGACCCGGCGATCATGACCATCATGAGGAGCCGGTAGGGCACGTCGTCGGTGTCGAAGAAGTTCGCGAACCACGTGAACGAGACCCAGATCCACCAGATCGCGGCGAACGCGAACGCGTACCCGAGGAGCCCGTCCCCGACGTGCCCCTCTGCTGCGGCGTGCTCGAACTGGAGCGCGGCCTGCGCGACGGCCACGACGAACGCGAGGTCGAAGAACAGCTCCAGCCACGTGGCCTGGCGGTGCCCCTCGGTGTGGTCGCGGGTCGCGATCGGCACTCTCCAGCGCTTGGCCTCCACCATGGCCCGTCCTCCCTGTCCGCACGCACGGTCAGCGCACAGTATCCCCCGCTCGGCCGACCGCCGCGACCCGGCCGGGGACGCCGGGCCCGGCGCCGCCCGCGGCTCGGATTCGGGGCGGCGCGGCGGGACCGCGGGGGCCCGAACGGTGGGACGATGGAGTCCCCCTCCCTTCGGCCCGAAGGACTCCCCATGCCCGACGTCGAGCGCATCGCCGACCGCCCGCACCTGCGCGACGCGGCGCGCACCGCCGCGGGCTCGCTCATCGCGGCCGGCGCGGTCGTCGCCGCCGAGGCGGGGACGAGCGTCGGGTGGCCCCTCGCAGTGGTGATCGCCGCGGCGGCGCTGGCCTGGCCCGGGGCGCGCTGGAAGCGCCTGGCGGCGAAGCCGGTGGTCGCCGAGTTCGACCGCGGCGGGGTGCGCCTGTACCCCGAGACCGCCGAGGGGAGGCACACCCGCAAGCTCGGGCCGTCGGTGGACCTGCCGTGGCAGGAGGTCCGCGGGGTCTACTTCTGGCGGCGGCGACGGGGCCCGGTCGCGGTCACGATGATCGGCGTCGAGCCGGTCCGGCGGGACCCCGGGCCCGACGCGCCGCCGGGCGGGGCCGACCGGCGGGGCGTCCCGGCGCACGTGTCGACCGCGCTCGCGCGCCGCTCCGTCCCCTTCAGCTCCCTGGGCCTGGGCGGCGCCGAGGCCGCCGCGAAGCGGTTCACCGTGCGCGCCAGGGTGGTCGACGCGAGGAGGGCCCCGGCGAAGCGGCGGCGGGTCTACTGAGGCTTCAGCTCCAGGACCCAGTCCTGGCCGTTGAGGTCGTGGCCGAAGCGGTGGAAGGGCTCCTCCTTGGCGAGGGCGAACCCCTCGGCCTGGTAGATGCGCCGCGCCGAGGCGAGCACGTCCACGGTCCACAGGACCACCCGCTCGTACCCGGCCCCGCGCGCGAAGCCGAGGCACTCCCCGACCAGGCGCGCGCCGAGGCCGAGGCCGCGGGCGGCGGGGTCGACGTAGAGGACGCGGAGGCGGGCCGTGCCCGGGGCGGCGTCGTCCACGAGCGCGACGCTCCCGGCGCGCTCGCCGTCGACGTCGGCGATCCAGGCCGCCTCGCGCTCGGGGTCGAGGTCGGCGAAGCCGGCCACGATCGCCGCGACCATCGCCTCGTACCCGGTGGACCAGCCGAGCGCCTCGGCGTAGTACTCGCCTTGGGACTTGACGATCCAGCCCAGGTCACCGGGGCGGTCTGCCCGCCGGAGTTCGGTGTGCGCCATGGGAAGCCCTCCATACTCGCGATCGACTGAAACAATCGTTTCAGTGGCTTTATGCTAGACCTGTGACCCAGGACCGCACCAGAGCCTCCGCCCGCCGGACCGAGCTGCTCGAAGCCGCGTACGCGTACGTGCTCGCGCACGGCCTCACCGACATGTCCCTGCGCCCGCTGGCCGCCGCGATCGGCTCCAGCCCCCGCGTGCTGCTGTTCCTGTTCGGCAGCAAGGACGGCCTCATCCGCGAGCTGCTGGCCCGCGCCCGCGCCGAGGAGCTGGCGCTGCTCGACCGGCTCGGGGAGCCCGCGGGCCTCGCGGGCGCGGCGGAGCGGTTGTGGGAGTGGGCCGCCGACCCGGGGCACCGGCCGCTGCTGCGGCTGTGGACCGAGGCGTACGCGCGCTCGCTCGTGGAGCCGGACGGGGCCTGGTCGGGCTTCGCGAAGGCCACCGTGGACGACTGGCTCAAGGTGCTCGCCGCGTGCGAGCCGGGCGCCGACCCGGCGCGGCTGACGCTCGTGCTCGCGGTGCTGCGCGGGGCGATCCTCGACCTCGTCGCGACCGGCGACGAGGAGCGGACCGGCAGGGCCGTCCGGCTCCACGTCGAGCGGCTGGCCCGGATGTGAGATACACGAGTATTCCTATCGTTTAAGTTGACATTCCCTGAGGGTGGCGATACCGTTCGGGACGTGCCATAGTGCACACCCCCACATACCATCCCGAAAGGCACCTGCAATGCCTCAGACCCAGGCGCCGACCCGCGGCGCTTCGACGAAGTCCTTCGCCGCGGTCGCGGCCGCCCTCACCCTGGCGGTCGCGGGCTGCGGCGGCGGCGACGAGGCGGGCGCGACCGGCGTCGGCTTCGAGGACTGCATCACCGAGCCCACCACCTGCAACTCCGGGGAGCGCGCCGACGGCGGCGACCTCGTGTGGGCCGTCGACGGCAAGTGGGAGGCGTGGGGCCAGGCCGACATCTACGGCTCCAGCCTCGCCACCTCGATCATCAACCAGCCCCTGCGGCCCACGGTGTTCTCGTTCGACCAGGACGGCGTGATCCACTACAACGACGGCATCTACGCCGAGGCCCCCGAGCTCCTCGCCGAAGCGCCCCTGACGGTGGCCTACCACCTCAAGCCCGAGGCGACCTGGGGCGACGGCGTCGCGATCGGCATCGACGACTTCCTGTGGCACTGGCGCGCCACCTCCGGCGACGAGGCGCAGTGCCAGGGCTGCACGCCCGCGAGCAGCTACGGCGCGAGCGTGGCGTCCATCGAGGAGGCCGAGGACAACACCGTGGTCGTCACCTACGTGGACGGCTACCTCGACTCCGAGTGGTACTCCGCGGGCGTCATCACCCACCCCGCCCACATCGCCGAGGCCCGCGGCCACGCCGAGTGGCGCACCGACCCGGCCGTCATGGCCGCCTCGGTCGCGGACTTCTCCGAGAACCCGCCCCTCGACTACAGCGCCGGGCCGTTCAAGATGACCGAGGGAGTGCTCGGCGAGTACGCGAAGTACGTGCCGAACCCGGAGTGGACCGGCTCGCAGCAGTCCACGCTCGACTCCCTGACGCTCAAGTACATCGGCAGCGCCGACGCCATGGCGACCGAGCTGCGCCAGGGCACCATCGACGGGGCCGCGCCCTCCAGCTTCGACCCCGAGGTCCTCGACCAGCTCGCCTCCGACGAGAACCTGAAGTACAGCGTCGCGCCGCAGTCGGGCTGGTCCCACATCGACGCGAACCTGAAGAACCCGTTCCTGTCCGACGAGGCGCTGCGCCAGGCCGTCTTCACCGCGATCGACGCCGACGACGTCAACCAGCGGGCCTACGGCGCCGCCTACCCCGACATCGAGACGATGCAGAACGTGCTCTTCCGGCCCGGCTCGGAGTACTGGACCGACCAGCTCGCCGACTCCGCGCTCGGCTCCGGCGACATCGAGGCGGCCCGCGCGATCCTGGAGGAGGCAGGGTACACCTGGGACGACGAGCAGCTGCTCACCCCCGCGGGCGAGCCCGTGACCCTGCGGTACCGCACCGGCATCGAGGGGAACGCGTTCACCCCGATCATCCAGGACCTCGTCATCACCTACCTGGCCGAGATCGGCATCGAGCTCCAGGTGGACCCGATTCCCAACGGCGAGCTCAGCTCCGTGCTCGACGAGGGCGACTGGGACCTCATCCAGTTCTCGTGGATCGAGACCCCGCTGTTCGCGGCCTCCGCCGCCGACTACTGGGGCGAGGGCAACCACACCGGGTTCCAGGACGACGAGGTCGACGCCATCGTGGACGAGCTGGCGACCACCCTGGACCGCGACCGCGCCGCCGAGCTGAACAACCAGGCCGCGCAGATCTCCCTGGACGAGGCCGTGCAGCTCCCGCTCGCGTGGACCCCGGCGCTCGTCATGGTGGACAAGGACGTCGTGAACGTCCGCGACAACTGGGCGACGACGATGCGCGTCTTCTCCAACGTCGGCGAGTGGGGCTTCCTCGACGAGGACGCCTAGCGCCCCGCCCCCGGCGGGACCGGTTCGGTCCCGCCGGGGGCGTTCGCTCGCATAGGCTCTCGGGGTGAGCGATGCGACCGCAGTGAAGTCGGAGAGCGTCCTGACCGTGCTCGTGGCGGGCCTGATGAACCTCGCCATCGCGGTCGCGAAGCTCGTCGCCGGCATCCTCTCCGGATCGGCGGCCATGGTCTCGGAGGCCGCGCACTCCGCGGCCGACACCGTCACCGAGATCATGCTCTACATCGCGCTCCGCAACAGCGCCAAGCGCCCCGACGAGGCGCACCCCTTCGGGTACGGCTCGACCGCGTACATGTGGGCGGCGCTGGCGGCGGCGTTCACGTTCGTCGCGGGCGGCCTGTTCTCGATCACCCACGGCTTCCACTCGATGGACGCGGGCGGCGAAGCGGACTTCCTGGTGTCCTACGTGGTCCTGGCGATCTCGTTCGTCCTGGAGGCCGTCTCGTTCGGGCGCACCATCGTCCAGCTCCGCAGCGAGTCCCGCGAATGGGACGTGCGCCCGCGCCGCTTCCTGAAGTACACCCCCGACACGTCCCTGAAGGCGGTGTTCCTGGAGGACGCCGCGGCCCTCATCGGCCTGCTCCTCGCGGCGGGCGGCCTGGCCCTCACGGAGGCCACCGGCGACCCGCGCTACGACGGCACCGCGTCGGTCCTCATCGGATGCCTGCTCCTGGTGGTCGCGGTGCTCCTGGGCCACGCGAACCTCTCGCTCCTCATCGGCCGCAGCCTCCCACCGAAGTTCCGCGCCGCGGTCCTCGCGGAGCTGGAGTCCGGCGACGAGATCACCGCCGTCCAGGAACTCCTCACCCTCCAGCTCGGCCCCACCTCGGTCCTCGTCGCGGCCCGCATCGACTACCGCGACAGCGCCGACGGCGCCCGCATCGAAGCCGCCAGCCGCGCCCTCGAAGCCCGCCTCCGCGCCAGGTACCCGATGGTCACCTACGTCTTCCTCAGCCCCTGGGGCGACGCCCCTCTGGACCGGTAGCGGGCGCGCCGGTCTCCCGGTGCGCCCGCGTCGCGGTGCTAGCCCTGGAGGTCGGCGAGGGCCTTCTGCCACCGGGACTGGTCGCGGGCCTCGCCGGGGAGGTTCATCTCGGCGAAGCGGACGACGCCGTCCTTGTCGATGACGAAGGTGCCGCGGTTGGCCATGCCCTTCTCGTCGTTGAAGACGCCGTAGGCCTGGGCGACGGCGCCGTGGGGCCAGAAGTCGCTCAGGAGCGGGAACTCGAAGCCCTCGCGCTGGGCCCAGACCTTGTGGGCGAACGGGGAGTCGACGGAGACGGAGAGGACCTGGACGTCGTCGGTCTGGTAGGCGCCGAGGTTGTCGCGGATGCCGCAGAGCTCGCCCTCGCACACGCCGGTGAACGCGAACGGGTAGAAGACGAGGAGGACGTGCTTCTCACCGCGGAAGTCCGCGAGCGAGACCTCCTGGTTGTTCTGGTCCTTCAGGGTGAAGGCGGGGGCCGCGGTTCCGGGTTCGATGGGCATGCGCGCTCCTTGCGACGGGCCCTCGCGGAGGAGGGCCTGCGGGTGTTGACGCGCTGAACGTTAGCGGCGGGCGACGACCATCCGCGACGCGACCCAGTCGGGGGAGGCGTTCAGGGTCTTCGTGGACTTCAGGCCCGCGAGCGCCGCGGACTCCTCGACGTCGGCGGGGTCGATGTGGCCGGGCCGCCCGGCCTTGGGGGTCAGGAGCCACACCACGCCGTCGTCGGCGAGGGGGTCGCGGGCGTCGAGGAGGAGGTCCACGAGGTCGCCGTCCTCGACGCGGCACCACAGCAGGACCGCGCCGACGATCTCGTCGGAGTCCTCGTCGAGGAGCTCCCCGACCGCCTCGATCACCGCCGTGCGCAGTGCGGCGTCCACGTCGGTGTCGAAGCCGATCTCCATGACCGCCTCGACGCCGTCGAGCCCGAGTCGCTGCACCACGCTCGACACGTCCACCGGGCTGCTCGAAGCGTTCACCTTGTCCCCTCCAGAGGTCGGTTGCCAGAGCGCTCGCTCTGTGAACCACAGCATATGGAGTAGAGCATATTCGGTGGGGCATATGGCGGAGTCGCGCGCCCGTTCGCGAGCCTTCCTCGGCAAACGATGGCAGGCCCCGGGCCTGCGGGTGCGCAGAGTGTGGGCACCGTCGCATCAACCCGGGTGGGCGGCCGAGCGTCGCGGTAGATTCGGGGGAAGATGGTAGCGAACGACGACACTCTGCTGCCTGAAGAAACCCTGCAAAGCCGCAGTCTTAGAACGAGGGATCGCCCGTGACCACGGAACAGAACCGGCCGCCCATCAGTGACGGATTGCCGACCCAAGTACCGGACACTGACCCCGGGGAGACCAGCGAGTGGCTGGACTCCCTCGACGGCCTCCTCGACGCCGGCGGGCGCACCCGTGCCCGCTACGTCATGCAGCGGCTGCTCGAACACGCCCGCAAGCGCCAGATCGGCGTCCCGGCGTCCACGAGCACCGACTATGTGAACACCATCCCCGTCGAGGCCGAGCCGCACTACCCCGGCGACGAGGCCGTCGAGCACCGCATCCGCGCGTTCGTGCGCTGGAACGCGGCGATGACGGTCCACCGCGCGCAGCGTCCCGGCATCGGCGTCGGCGGCCACATCTCGACGTACGCCTCCGCCGCGAACCTCTACGAGGTGGGCTACAACCACTTCTTCCGCGGCCGCGGGCACGCGGGCGGCGGCGACCAGATCTTCTTCCAGGGCCACGCCTCCCCCGGCATGTACGCCCGGTCCTTCGTGGAGGGACGCCTGACCGAGGACGACCTCGACGGCTTCCGCCAGGAGGTGTCGCGCCCGCAGGGCGGCCTGCCCTCCTACCCCCACCCCCGCCTCATGCCGGACTACTGGCAGTTCCCCACCGTGTCGATGGGCCTGGGCCCGATCAACGCGATCTACCAGGCGCTGTTCAACCGGTACATGGACGACCGGGGCCTGAAGGACACCAAGCAGCAGCAGGTGTGGGCGTTCCTCGGCGACGGCGAGATGGACGAGGTCGAGTCCCGCGGCGCGCTCCAGTTCGCGGCGGGCGCCGAGCTCGACAACCTCACGTTCGTCGTCAACTGCAACCTCCAGCGCCTCGACGGGCCGGTGCGCGGCAACGGCAAGATCGTGCAGGAGCTGGAGTCGTACTTCCGCGGCGCCGGATGGAACGTCATCAAGGTGATGTGGGGCCGCGAGTGGGACCCGCTCCTGGCCGCCGACCACGACGGCGCGCTGGTGAACCTCATGAACACCACGCCCGACGGCGACTTCCAGACGTTCAAGGCCGAGTCCGGCGCGTTCATCCGCGAGCACTTCTTCGGGCGCGACACGCGCACGAAGGCGATGGCGCTGCCGATGACCGACGACGAGATCTGGGACCTGCGCCGCGGCGGCCACGACGACCGCAAGATCTTCGCGGCGTACAAGGCCGCGATGGAGCACGAGGGCCAGCCCACCGTGATCCTCGCGCACACCGTCAAGGGCTACAAGCTCGGCTCGACCTTCGAGGGCCGCAACGCGACCCACCAGATGAAGAAGCTCTCGCTCGACGACCTCAAGGGCTTCCGCGACGCCCTCGACATGCCGGTCACCGACGAGCAGCTCGAAGCGAGCCCGTACCTGCCGCCGTACATCAAGCCGGAGGCGGGCTCGGCCGAGCACGAGTACCTCCAGGAGCGCCGCGCGGCGCTCGGCGGGTCGATCCCCTCGCGCCGCAACACCGTGATCCCGCTGTCGCTGCCGGGCGAGGACGCGTACAAGTCCGCCAGGCGCGGCTCGGGCAAGCAGAAGGCCGCCACGACGATGGCGCTCGTCCGCCTGCTCAAGGACCTCATGCGGGACAAGGAGATCGGCCAGCGCTGGGTCCCGATCATCCCGGACGAGGCGCGCACGTTCGGCATGGACGCGATGTTCCCGACGGCGAAGATCTACTCCCCGCACGGGCAGCAGTACCTGTCGGTGGACCGGGACCTGTTCCTCTCCTACAAGGAGTCCGAGCAGGGCCAGCTCATGCACGTGGGCATCAACGAGGCGGGGTCGGTCGCGGCGTTCACCGCGGCGGGCACGTCCGGGGACACGCTCGGCGTGCCGATGATCCCGTTCTACATCTTCTACTCGATGTTCGGGTTCCAGCGGACCGCGGACGCGATCTGGGCCGCCACGGACCAGCTCGCGAACGGGTTCCTCATCGGGGCCACGGCCGGGCGGACCACGCTCAACGGCGAGGGCCTCCAGCACGAGGACGGGCACTCGCTGCTCATCGCGCACACGAACCCCGCGGTCGTCTCGTACGACCCGGCGTACGGGTACGAGATCGGGCACATCATGCAGGACGGCCTGAAGCGCATGTACGCCGACGGCGAGCACGTCTTCTACTACCTGACGGTGTACAACGAGCCGATCGTGCAGCCCGCCGAGCCCGAGGGCGTCGATGTGGAGGGCATCCTCCGCGGCATCCACCGGGTGTCGTCCTCGGACGCGTCCGGGCCGCGAGTACAGCTCTTGACCTCCGGTTCGGCGATGTCGTGGGCTCGCAAGGCCGCCGACCTGCTCGCCGAGGACTGGGGCGTGGCCGCCGACGTGTGGTCGGTGACCTCGTGGTCGGAGCTCAACCGCGACGCGATCGAGGCCGAGCGGCACAACCTGCGCCACCCGGAGGCCGAGAAGCAGGTCCCGTACGTGACCGAGAAGCTCTCGGGCGCCGAGGGCCCGTTCGTGGCCGTCAGCGACTACCAGCGGTCCGTGCCGGACCTCATCAGCCGCTGGGTGCCGGGCGACTACACCTCGCTGGGCACGGACGGCTTCGGCCACTCCGACACCCGCGGGGCGCTGCGCCGCCACTTCAACGTGGACGGCGAGTCCGTCGCGGTGGCCGCGCTCCAGCAGCTCGCCGCCCGCGGCGAGGTCAAGCCGGAGCTGGCCGCGCAGGCGGCGGCGAAGTACCAGATCACCGACCCGACGGCCGCCGAGGCCGGCGAGGCGGGCGGCGACTCCTAAGCCGCGGTGACATCCGCAGGGCCGCAGGCGATCCGCCTGCGGCCCTACGCTGTGCTCCCGGAGGGTCAGGCGTCCACGACCAGTCGGCCTTTCGCGCGGCCCACGCAGGGGTAGAACAGGGCCGCGCCGTCGGGCGCGAGGGCGCCGGGGACGCGGCCGGGGTGGTCGGGGCGGCCTTCGACGACGCGGAGGCGGCAGGTGCCGCACACGCCGTTCTCGCAGCTTGAGGGGACCTCGACGCCCGCGCCGACGAGGGCGGCGAGCGCGGTGCGGTCGGGGCCGACGGTGACCTCGACGCCGCTGCGCTTGGCGAACAGGGGGAACGGGGCGGGTCCGGCGGGTGCGGCGAACTTCTCGGTGTGCAGCTCCAGTTGGGGCGCGACGCGGCGGACGGTGTCGGCGAGGGCGTCCATGAGGGGGACGGGGCCGCACGCGTACAGGCCGGTGGCGGCGGGGAGCCCGGCGAGTTCGGCGACGTAGTCGGGGCGGCCGTACTTGGCGGTCGGGTAGAGGACGACGTTGCCGGGCCAGGTGGTGGCGAGCTGGTCGGCGAAGGCCATCGTGGAGCGGTCGCGGCCGGTGTAGACCAGGCGCCAGGGCATTCCGGCGCGTTCGACCTGGAGGATCATCGGCATGATCGGGGTGATGCCGATGCCTCCGGCGATGAACAGGTACCCGGAGTGGAGGCCGAGCGGGAACTGGTTGCGGGGCGGGGAGATGCGCACGAGGTCGCCTTCGCGGAGGCGGTGGGCCTCGCGGGAGCCGCCGCGCCCGGCGTCCTCGCGCAGGACGGCGATCCGGTACAGGAGGCGGTCCCCGGCGTAGGAGCACAGGGAGTAGTGGCGGACGGTCCCGGAGGGCAGTTCGACCTCCAGGTGCGCGCCGGGCTCGAACGGCGGGAGGAGGCGTCCCTTGAGGCCGACGAGTTCGAGGGCGTGGACCTTCGCGGCGACGGGGACGACGCGGCGCACGCGCACCTGGATGCGCCCGTCGGCGACGGGCCGTTCGGCCCGCATTCGCCCGATGCGGCCCCAGGGGCGCAGGTAGGAGACGGCGACGGCGAACCCGAGTGCGACCGTGCCGAGGGCGGTTCCCGCGGTGAGGGCCGCCTGGTCGGCGCCGGTCCCGGCCCCGGCGGCGAGCGCGGTGAGGCTGGGGCGCAGGACCGCGAGGCCCCCGGCGACGACGGCGAGGGCGGCGGCGAGCTTCGCGGCGGTCCACCACTGGCGCAGGAGCCCGCCGGAGGCGGCGAGGACGACGCCGGTGCCGAGGACGGCGAAGCTGATCGCGCCGGTGCCGAGGCCGTTGAACATCCCGGCGACGGCCCACGCGGCGTCGGCGGTGCCGGGCTCCGGCGAGGCGAGGACCCAGATGCACAGGGTGAGGACGAACGCCATGTAGGCGAGCCACACGACCGAGAGGACGACGTGGCAGGCGGTGAGGGCCCGGCGCGTCGCGGCGCCGAGCGGGGGGCGGGTATCGGGGGCGGTGTCGGCCGGCACTTGCGCGCCTCCTCGGGAGGTGACCCTGCTGCTGTCCCCAACCGAAGCTCAACGTAGCACGCACATCGGACGGACAAAAGAGGGCGAGCGCGTCGAAACGCGCTCGCCCTCAATGAAGTCCGCGGGGCCGTGCCCCGGGAGGAGCTAGGCCTCCTCGGCCTCCTCCTTCTCGATCTCGGCGCGGACGGCGTCCATGTCGAGCTCCTTGACCTTGCCGATGATCTCCTCCAGCGCGGCCGGCGGCAGCGCGCCCGGCTGGCTGTAGAGGAGGATGCCGTCGCGGAACGCCATGAGCGTGGGGATCGACTGGATCCCGGCCTCGGCGGACAGCTGCTGCTGGTCCTCGGTGTCGATCTTCCCGAAGACGACGTCGGGGTGCTGCTCGCTCGACGCCTCGAAGGTCGGAGCGAACATCTTGCACGGCCCGCACCAGTCGGCCCACCAGTCGACCAGCACGATGCCGTTGCCGGTGACGGTCTCCTCGAAGTTGTCCTTGGTCAGTTCAACGGTGGCCATAGGACCGCCTCTCTGTCTCGGGTGATTTCGTCCTCTCCCGGGCAACAGTAGTGGCGCCGGTGGTATTCCGTCCGACGTCGGTGCGCGGCGCGCGCCACGTCTGGCAGGCTATAGGGCATGGACCTGGCCACGACCATTCAGAACATCGAACGCTCCTCGTCGGCGCTGACGACCCAGTCGCTCACCCGGATGGACGAACGCCTCCCCTGGTTCCGCGACCTCCCCGCCGAGCAGCGCTCGATGGTGACCCTGGTGGCCCAGGCCGGCGTGCGGCAATTCCTGGAGTGGCTGCGGTCCTCCGGGGACGACCTCGGCACCTCCGACATGGTGTTCGAGGCCGCGCCGCTCGAACTCGCGCGCGCGATCTCCCTCCAGCACACCGTCGCCCTCATCCAGGTCGTCATCGACGTCGTCGAAGAGCAGGTCCCCCAGCTCGCCGCCGACGGCGAGGACGACCAGCTCCGCGAGTCGGTGCTGCGCTTCAGCCGCGAGATCGCGTTCGCGGCCGCGCGGGTGTACGCGCGGGCCGCCGAGACGCGCGGCGCGTGGGACGCCCGCCTCCAGGCGATGCTCGTCGACGCGCTCCTGCGCGGCGACAACCCCGACGAGCTCATCAGCCGCGCCGCCGCGCTCGGCTGGTCGGAGACGCAGACGATCACCGTCGTCTGCGGCGCGACTCCCGGCGGCGAGGCCACGCTCGTCCTCCACTCGGTGCAGCGGGCCGCCCGGCGGCTCGGGCTCGACATCCTCGCGGGCGTCCACGGCGCCCGCCTCGTGCTCCTCCTCGGGGGCGTCGCCGAGCCCGTCGAGATCGTCGAGAAGCTCACCGGGCAGTTCGGCGAGGGCCCGATCGTCGTGGGGCCCACCGTGACCGGCCTCGCGGACGCGTCCGCGTCGGCCCTCGCGGCCGTCGCCGGGCACCGCGCCGCGCCCGCCTGGCCCGACGCGCCCCGCCCCGTCACCGCCGTCCAGCTCCTCCCCGAGCGGGCCATCGCCGGGGACGAGGCGGCCCGCCGCGGCCTGCGCGAGGGCGTGTACATGACGCTGCGCCGCGCCGGGGGCGAGCTGCTGGAGACCATGGACGCGTTCATCTCCTCCGGCGGCGTCCTCGAAGGCACCGCGCGCGAGCTGTACGTCCACCCGAACACCGTCCGGTACCGCCTCCGCCGCATCCAGGAGGTGACCGGTTTCTCCCCCACCGATCCGCATGAGGCGTTCGTGCTCCGTGTGGGGTTGACCATAGGGCGCCTGGAGAACTCCCCGGCGACCCGGCGTCCCCGCAGCTGACAACGAGTGTTGTAGATTCCCTACAAGAACCGACCGGGATCTCAGTCCGCAGACTGCTCCCGGTTCCCGTGCCGCCGATGCGAAAGTTCTAGTGTGCTTGCCATTCTCGCCCCTGGGCAGGGCTCCCAGAAGCCCGGGTTCCTCACCCCGTGGATCGAGGCCGACCCCGACGCCGCGGCGAAGCTCCGCGACTGGTCCGACCTCATCGGCCTCGACCTCGTGCGCCTCGGCACCGAAGCCGACCAGGCCGAGATCACCGACACCGCCAACACGCAGCCGCTCCTGGTCGCCGCGGGCCTCATCGCCGCCGACTCCCTGCCGCTCGACGCGTTCGACGCCGTCGCCGGGCACTCCGTCGGCGAACTGACCGCGCTCGCCCTCGCCGGGGTCCTCACCCCCGAGGTCGCCGTCCGCCTCGCCGCCGTCCGCGGCCGCGAGATGGCCGCCGCGTGCAGCATCGAGCCGACCACCATGGCCGCGGTCCTCGGCGGCGCCGAGGACGAGGTCCTCGACCGCATCGAGTCCTCCGGCGCCTGGCCCGCCAACCGCAACGGCGCCGGGCAGATCGTCGCCGCCGGGCCCGTCGCCGCCATCGAGAAGCTCGCGGGGAACCCGCCCGAGAAGGCCCGCGTCATCACCCTCAAGGTCGCCGGGGCGTTCCACACGCCCCACATGGCGCCCGCCCAGGAGGCCCTCGAAGCGCTCGCCGCCGAGATCCCCACCGCCGACCCCGTCCGCACCCTCCTGTCCAACCGCGACGGGAGGCCCGTGACCTCCGGCGCCGCCGCCTTGCAGCAACTGGTGGCCCAGGTCACCTCACCCGTCCGATGGGACGCCTGCATGAGTACGCTTGGAGAACTGGGCGTCACGGCGGTCGTGGAACTGCCGCCGGCGGGCACGCTCACCGGGCTGGCCAAGCGGGCGCTCACGGGCGTGGAACGACTCAACGTCAACACCCCCGCCGACCTCGCGGCCGCCGCCGCCCTCGCAGGGAACGAAGGAGCCGAGTGAGCGTCAACGGAACACGCGTCGTCAGCGTCGGGCACTACCAGCCCGAGAAGATCCTCACCAACGAGGACCTCGCCAAGATCGTCGACACCAACGACGAGTGGATCGTCTCGCGCGTCGGCATCAAGGAGCGCCGCATCGCCGCCGACGACGAGAAGGTCGCCGACATGGCGACCCACGCCGCCAGGCAGGCCCTGGAGAACGCGGGCCTCCAGCCCGGCGACATCGACATGGTCATCGTCGCCACCGTCTCCGCCAAGGACGTCTGCCCCAACACCGCCTGCCGCGTCTCCGACGCGCTCGGCATCAATGCGCCCGCCGCGATCGACGTCAACACCGCCTGCTCCGGCTTCGAGTACGCGCTCGCCCAGGCCGACATGGCGATCCGCACCGGCAGCGCCACTCGCGCGATCGTGATCGGCGCCGAGAAGCTCACCGCGGTCACCGACTGGGAGGACCGCACCTCGTGCGTCCTGTTCGGCGACGGCGCGGGCGCGGTCGTGGTCGAGGGCACCGACGACCCGGCGCTGGCGATCAGCCCGGTCGTGTGGGGCTCGGAGCCGTCGATGAGCGACGTCATCCGCATCGAGGAGGACGTCCCGTTCATCAAGCAGGCCGGGCAGACCGTCTTCCGCTGGGCCACCACCCAGCTCGCGCCGCTCATCGAGAAGGTCGCCGAGCGGGCGGACGTCAAGATCTCGGAACTCGCGGCCTTCGTGCCGCACCAGGCGAACCTGCGGATCATCCAGGGCATCGCCAAGCGGCTGGACTTCAGCGACGACTGCGTCGTCGCCGAGGACATCGTCTACTCCGGCAACACGTCGGCGGCGTCGGTGCCGCTGGCGCTGTCGAAGTTGGTACAAAGTGGCAAGGTGGCCTCCGGCGCCCCGATCCTCCTGTTCGGATTCGGCGGCGGGCTCACCTACGCCGGGCAGGTCATCCGCTGCCCGTAACTATCGAGAGGAAATTAACTCATGGCTCTGTCTCGTGACGAGATCCGCGAAGGCCTGTCGGACATTCTCGAAGAGGTCGCGGGCGTCAACCCCGACGATGTCGCCGACGGCAAGTCCTTCACCGACGACCTTGACGTCGACTCGCTCGCCATGGTCGAGGTCGTCGTGGCCGCCGAAGAGAAGTTCGGCGTGAAGATCCCCGACGACGAGGTCGCCAACCTGAAGACCGTCGGCGACGCCGTCTCCTACATCGAGAAGGGTTAATGTGACTGAGGTAGTCGTGACCGGGCTCGGCGCGACCACTCCCCTCGGCGGGGACGTGGCGTCGACCTGGGAGGCACTCGTCGCCGGACGCTCCGGCGTGCACCTGCTCCAGCACGAGTGGGCGCAGGAACTCCCGTGCCGGATCGCCGCCGAGCTCGCGGTGGAGCCGTCCGAGGTCCTGCCTCGGGTCCGGCTGCGCCGGCTCGACCGCTCCGAGCAGATCGCGCTCGTCGCGGCTCAGCAGGCGTGGGACGACGCGGGGCTGAGCGACGACCTCGACAAGGAACGGCTCGGCGTCGTCTTCGGCTCCGGGATCGGCGGCGCGCTCACGCTCCTCGCCCAGGACGACATCCTGGAGGAGAGCGGCGCGCGCAAGGTCTCCCCGTTCACCGTGCCCATGCTCATGCCCAACGGACCCGCCGCGGTCGTCGGCCTGGAGTTCGGCGCCAAGGCAGGCGTGCACGCCCCCACCAGCGCGTGCGCCACCTCCGCCGAGGCGATCTCCTGGGCCGCCGACATGATCCGCGCCGACCGTGCCGACGTCGTCGTCGCGGGCGGCGCCGAAGCGGTCATCGGCGGCCTGCCGATGGCCGGGTTCTCCTCGATGAAGGCCATGTCGACCCGCAACGACGACCCCGAGCACGCCTCCCGGCCCTGGGACCGCGACCGCGACGGGTTCGTCATGGGCGAGGGGTCCGGCGCGCTCATCCTGGAGCGCCGCGACCACGCCGAGGCCCGCGGGGCCCGGATCTACGCGGTCGTCGCGGGCTCCGGCCTGACCTCCGACGGCTACGACATCGTCCAGCCCGACCCGGAGTGCCGGGGCGGGGGCCGGGCGATGGCGGCGGCGATCAAGCAGGCCGGCATCGACCCGAAGGAGATCGGGCACGTCAACGCGCACGCCACGTCGACGCCCGTCGGCGACATGGCGGAGGTCAAGGGCATCAAGCGCGAGGTCGGCGACCACGTGGTGCTCACCGCGACCAAGTCGATGACCGGGCACCTGCTCGGCGGCGCGGGCGCGGTCGAGTCCATCGCGGCCATCCTGGCGATCACCGAGGGCGTCATCCCCCCGACGATCAACCTGGAGAACCCCGACCCGGCCCTGGACCTCGACGTCGCCGCGAACGAGGCCCGCAAGGTCGAGCTGAACGCCGCACTCAACACGGCCTTCGGCTTCGGCGGCCACAACGCCGCGCTCTTGTTCACCAAGCCCTAGTACCACAGCACTACTGCTTGCAGAAAGGCCCCGTCGCGTCAGCGGCGGGGCTTTTCTGCGTCCTGGGACTTCGACTGGCGGGTGGGATGGGGTGCTGGTTAGTGCGGGCAGCGACGAAGAGGCAGTCCTCTTCCTGGGGTTGGGTTGGCGGCCATGGGGTGTGATGATGGCGCGGGTGGGGCGGGTTGAATCTTTCTCACTAAAGATCACCCTTCTGGGTGTTGACGCACTTTAGCACACAGAGTCACAATTGAAGCACGAACATCGAACAGGCACACGGAAAACAGCAAGACATTCGAGAACAGTACGAGGGGGTGATCCCGATGGCGACCGATACGATCCACAGCCGGACCAGCACCGGCGACCAGGCCCAGACCATCCGGACCCTCCTCGACACCGCTGCCGCCGCTATCAATACCCACCATGCAGCGGTCCTGTCCTCGGTCATCGCGATGAAGGAAGCCAACCTCCATCGCACGGCCTTCGGGTACTCGGCCCTGCGGGATCTCCTGCTCTCCCAGTTCGACTTCACCCACCGCACCGCCTCGGACATCGCGGCCATCGCCCGCCTCTCCTCCAAGTTCCGGGCCCTCGTGGAGGCGGCAGTCTCAGGGCGGGCGAGGATCGACCAGGTCGCCTACGCGGTCAGGCAGTTGGACCGGACCCCGGCGATGCGCCTGTTCACCCTCACCCCCTTCCGATCCCCCGTGGCCTCCCCCTTCGACGCCGAGATCCTGTGCGCGACCCCTGAGCACCTGATCGCCCAGTACTGCACCCACGCCCCCTTCAAAGACCTCCAACGCCACCTCGATGAACTGGCCGCCAACCTGGCCGAGGAGACCGAACTCCTCGACAGCCTCGGCGAGCAGTCGCTCCAGTGGATCGAGGTCGCCGAACAGGACAACGGCATGTGGGCCCTCTCCGGCGAACTCTCAAGCGACACCGGCAGGCTGTTGGACAAGTACTTGAAGACCGCCTGCCCTCCGCCCCGCCAGGACGAGCAAGACGCTGAGGGGGTGCTTCCGGCCCAGCCGAACCGGCATGCCGAAGCCCTCCACCAGCTCCTCGCCGGATACGGCACCTCACCGGAGGCGGTCAAACGCCACGGGCACACCGCCACCCTCGACCTCATGGTGGACATCGAGACCCTCAAAGGCGAAGACACCGGCCGCACCCCGATCTTGGAAGGCCAGCCCGTCTCCGTCGCCAAGGCCCGCCACCTCGCCTGCGAAGCCGGTGTCATCCCCAGTGTGTTCGACTACGAGACCGGCGAGGCCATCGAACTCGGCAGGGAGAAGCGCCTCCCCAATGCGGCCCTGCGCAGGAAGCTCGAACTGGAGCAGCGGGAAGGCTGCGCCTGGTCGGGTTGCTCCCGCCCGGTCGCCTGGACCGAAGCCCACCACATCCAGCATTGGGCCGACGGGGGCGAGACCAACGCCGGCAACCTGATCCTCCTGTGCCGCTTCCACCACGGCCGCATCCACACCGCAGGCTGGACGGTCGAGAAGACCGGCCCCGGCCAGGCGATCATCACCCACCACAACCACCCCGACACCCACACTGAGGCAGAGCAGGCCCGGGAGTGCGGATGCTCCGACTGGCGAACCGATGCCGACATGGACACCGAACACGCCACCGATGAAGCGAACAACGTCTTCCCGACCGGGCTCTACCGGACCGAATGGTCGGACACACTGAAACCCGACCTGGACTCACGAGCCGAGGAGGCCGAGAGACAAAGAGCCCTCGCCGCCATCCGCGCCGCCCGAGCCAAATGCCGAACCAGGTTCACACCCCAACCCAAGGAACCCGCACCCACCCCCGCAGGCAGCCGAGGCGACCCACCCCACTGAACCGGCCCGCCCCGGCCAGCCAACCGGGCCGGGAGTACCAGGCAAAGGCCCAGGCGCACAGGCACACCAGACCCCAGGCCCGGCACCCAAGCTGGGCCGCCTCCCACACCTCTCCGTCGCCGCCAAAGAACCCGCTCCCCATCAGGCCCCATGGCCGAACAACCCGACCCCGCCCCACCACCCACCCCGTTGTCGCCGCCCGCTCTGACCAGAACCCTCACAAACCCGCAAGTCGGAAAGCCCAGCCCAGCCCAACCCAGCCCAATCCAGCTCAGCCCAGTCCAGCCCGGCCCGGCCCGGCCCGCGATCCACCCCTCACCGTCGCTGCCGGAATAGCCCGATCCCCATCTCCCGCAAGCCGAGAAGTAGGACCTAGGTATGACTCGGCCGAAGAGCCGTCGTTCCTCAGAACGAGGCGGAACGGTACCGCAGACGGGAGCGCGGGGCGGGGGCTGGCACTACCGTGAAATCGACGCAGTTTTCCTAGACTGAGGACGCGGACCCCACCGCGGATGGAAACCAGGAAGCCCGTCTCGAACCCGAAGGAGCCCGACGTGACCGCCACCCCCTATGCGACCGCCGACCCGCCGAAGTCGGGCGTGCCGGCGCCGATCAGCAAGGCCGAGCGGTCGCTCGCGCCGGACATCGCGCGCGGCGGGATGCTGCTGTTCATCGCGCTCGCGAACGTCCCGATCCACCTGTGGGGCATGGGCGTCGACAAGTACGGCCACAACACGGGCCAGTCGCTCGCCGACCACATCGCGCTGTTCGTGGAGCAGCTCGTGATCGCAGAGCGCTCCCGCCCGATGTTCGCGATCCTCTACGGCTTCGGCCTCGCCGTCATGGCCTCGCGCATGTTCGCGCGCGGCATGGAGCCCAAGGCCGTCCGCAAGCTCCTGCGCCGCCGCTCCTGGTGGCTGCTGCTGTTCGGCTTCGTCCACGCGGTGTTCCTGTTCATGGGCGACATCCTGGCCCCGTACGGGGCCATGGGCCTCATCGTGCTCGCGTTCGTGCACCTCTCCGACAAGGCCCTCAAGCGCTGGCTGTGGGGCTCCGTCGCGTACGTGGTGCTCATCGGCAACGTGATGATGGCGTTCTTCTTCACCGTGGGCGGGTCCTCCGGGCCGCCCGCCGACCCGGGCCTGCCGCCCTATGTGGAGCAGATGGTCCTCGGCGCGATCGCCTCGCCGTTCGGGTCGCTCGCGCTCGTGGTGACCGGGACGTTCTTCCCGCTCATCATCGCGGGCATGATGCTCCAGCGCGCGGGCTGGCTCAACCACCCCGAGGACCACCTGCCGCAGCTGAAGAAGGTCTTCGTCTCCGGCATGGCCGTGAACGTCCTCTCCTCGCTTCCCGTGGCCCTCATCGCGATCGGCGCCTGGGAGCCCTCGACGGGCCTGTGGCGCGGCGCGGTGTACCTGACGCTGCTCGGCGGCCTGTACGCCGGTCTCGGCTACATCTGCGGGTTCGCGCTCCTCGCCCACAAGCTCCGCGGCTACGGCCGCAAGGGCCTGCCCGGGGCGCTCGCCGCGGTCGGCGAGCGGTCGCTCACCAGCTACCTGCTCCAGTCGATCATCATGGCGCCCCTGCTCACCGCCTGGGGCTTCGGCCTCGGCGAGGACCTGGGCTACCTCGGCGCGTTCGGGGTCGCGTTCGGGACCTGGGCGGTCACCGTCATCATCGCGGTGCTCATGGACCGGGCCGGCGTGCGCGGCCCGTTCGAGGTGGTCCTGCGACGCCTCACCTACGGCGGCAAGCGGTCCTGATCCTCGGATCGCTTTCGGACGCCCCCGTGTCGGATGCCCGACGCGGGGGCGTCCGCGCATCCGCGGCCGTGACACAATACGGCCGTGCAGATGAGCTGGACTCCCCTCCGGGCGCTGCGGGCCGCCGTGTTCGCCGCGGTCTCGGGGTCGGCGTCGCTCCTGCTGCACCTGTGGAGCGGCGGGCACGCGCCCGGCCCGCTCCAGTCGGCCGCCGCCTTCGGGCTGGTCTTCGCCGCCGCGTACGCCGCCGGAGGCCGCCAGCGCGGCTTCCTCGTCCTCGCACCGCTGTGCCTGGCGGCGCAGTGGGGCCTGCACGAGCTGTTCCAGGCCGGGGCGGTGGGGGCCGTGCACGCGCACGGCGCGGGCCTGAGCATGTGGCTGGTCCACGTCGCCGCGGCGCTGGCGCAGGCGTCGTGGCTCGCGCGGGGCGAGTCGGCGATGGCGGCGCTGCTGGACCTGCTGACGCTGTTCGCCGCGCGCCTGGTGCGCGTCGCGGGCGTCGGCGCGCTGGTCGTGGTGCGGCCGCGCGGGTTCGTGCCGCGGGCGCGGGCGCCGCGTCCGGCCCCGGTCGCCGCGGCGGCCATCTCGCGGCGCGGGCCGCCGCGGTTCGCTTTCTGATTCCCGTCGTCCCCCGGCGCCAGTAGGCGCTTCCCCCTGCCCTGGGCGCAGTGCGCCTTCAGGGCCGCTCAGAAAGCGAACCATGTCCAGACTTCCGGCTGCCCTGCGGCAGCTCCTGCTCCGGCTGCATTTCTACGCCGGCATCTTGATCGCACCGTTCCTGCTGGTGTCGGCCCTGACGGGGCTGGCCTACGCGCTGTCCTACCCGTTGGAGGAGTACCTCTACCAAGATTTGAAGACCGTCGAGCCGGGCGGTGAGGCGCTGCCGCTGGCCGACCAGGTGGCGGCCGTCGCCGAGGCGCATCCGGACTGGACGGTGACGGCGGTGCGGCCCGCGGCGGGAGCCGAGGACTCGACGGGGGTCCTCGTGGACGACGGGACGGTCCGCGAGTCGGGCGCGGTCGCCGTCGTCTATGTGGACCCGTACACCGGGGAGGTGCTCGGGGACTCGACGACGTACGGGTCGTCGCAGGCCGGTCCGGTCCGTGAGTGGGTCTCGACGCTGCACCGGAGCCTGCACCTGGGCGAGCCGGGGCGGCTGTACTCGGAGCTGGCGGCGTCGTGGCTGTGGGTCGTGGCGCTCGGGGGCCTGGTCCTGTGGATCGCGCGGAGGCGGCGCGGCGGCGGGTTCTGGCGGCCGAAGCCGGAGGGGCGCGGCCGGGCGCGGACGCTGGCGTGGCACGGGCCGGTGGGGCTGTGGCTGGCGGCCGTGCTGCTGTTCCTGTCGGCGACGGGCCTGACGTGGTCGCGGTACGCGGGCGAGAACGTGTCCGAACTGAGAGCGGCGCTCTCGTGGACGACGCCTGCACTCACTGTGGAGCAGGATGCGGCCTCGGGCGACCATGCGGAGCACCAGCATTCGGACGGCGCGGGGTCGTCGGCGTTCGCGGTGGCGCTGCTCGACGGCGTGCACGGTGCGGCGCTGGACGCGGGCATGTCGGGGCCGGTGCAGATCGCGCTGCCGACCGGGTCGGGCACGGAGTTCCTGGTGACCGGGCAGCAGCGGTCGCTGCCGTTGCAGCAGGACCAGGTCGTGGTGGACACGGCGTCGGGGGCGCCGGTGGTGACCGAGGAGCTGCGGTTCGCGGACTGGCCGGTCATGGCGCAGGCGACGAACGTGGCGATCGCGCTGCACATGGGCATCCTGTTCGGCCTGGCGAACCAGATCCTGCTGGCGGCGGCAATGGCCGCGCTGGTGTGCATGATCGTGTGGGGCTACCGGATGTGGTGGCTGCGGCGTCCGCGCGGCTCCCTGGTGGGCCGCCCGTATCCGCGCGGCGGGCTGCGGCGGCTGCCGTGGCCGCTGGTCGCGGTGGTCGTCGCGGTCGCGGCGGGCGTGGGCTGGTTCTTCCCGCTGCTGGGGATCTCGCTGGCGGTCTTCGTGGCCGCCGATGTGGCGGTGGGGCTGTGGAAGCGGGCCGAGCGCCCGCCCGCGGACGGGGACGACGAGCCGTCGGTGACGCGACGGACGGCCCTGGCGACGGCGACGCTCGCGGCGGCGGTCGGCGCGGGGGTCGGGAAGGCCCTCGGGTCCGGGGGCCACGACGACGGCGAGGCGGGGCACGAGCACGCGACCGCCGGGGTCGAGCCGTTCTTCGGGGACCGGCAGGCGGGGATCGCGACGGCCGCGCAGGCGCACGCGCTGTTCGCGGCGTTCGACCTGGCGGCGGCGGACCTCGCTTCGGGCGAGGCGCTCGATGCGGCGGCCGTCGCGGCGAATCTCGAAGCGCTGCTTCGGGACTGGTCGGCGGTGTCGGCGGCGCTGGCGGCGGGTGAGGCCCCGCCGAAGGCCGCGATCGACGGCGCGGACCAGTTCGACGCGGAGGCGGTCGCCTCGGGTCTGGACCCGGCGCGGTTGACGGTGACGTTCGGGATCGGCCCGGCGGCGTTCGCGAAGGCGGGCCTGGAGGCGGCGCGGCCCTCGAAGCTCGCGGAGCTCCCCGAGTTCGACGGCGACCGGTTGAATCCGGCGTGGTCGGGCGGGGACCTGCTGGTGCAGGTGTGCGGGGACGACCAGCAGGTCGTGTCGGCCGCGTTCCTGGAGCTGCGCAAGCGCGCGGTGGGCCGCGGGACGCTCCTGTGGGTGCAGCAGGGGTTCTCGTCGGCGCCTTCTGGCGGGACGCCGCGGAACCTCATGGGGTTCAAGGACGGCAGCGCGAACCCGGAGGCGGGGAGCGCGCTGTTCGACGAGCGGGTGTGGGCGGTGGATTCGGAGCCGTCGTGGTTCGAGGGCGGCACGTACCAGGTGTTCCGCAAGATCCGGATGCGCCTGCCGGACTGGTCGGTGCTGAGCGCGGAGGACCAGAACCTGACGTTCGGGCGGGAGCGGGACTCGGGGGCGCCGCTGAGCGGTGGCGGCGAGTTCGACCACCCGGACTTCGAGGTCCTGGACGATTCGGGCCTGCCCGCGGTGCCCGCAGATTCGCACGTCGCGGTGGTCCACGACGCGGCGATGGTGCGGCGCGGCTTCAACTACGACTACGGGTTCCTGACCCAGGGCGACGTGTCCTCCGACGCGTCCGGCGACGGTCACCTGGACGGCCACATGCACGCGGCGCACCCGTACGACGCGGGGCTGCTGTTCGTGTCGTTCCAGGCCGACCCGCAGGTGTTCATCGACGCGCAGGAGAAGATGGCGGCCGGGGACCGGCTGGCGGAGTTCATCACCGCGGAGGGGTCGGGGGTGTACGCGGTGCCGTCGGGCGCGCCCGACGGCGGCTTCGTGGGCGAGGGTTTGTTCAGGTCGTAAGGGAAAGGGGCGGGCGCGAGTGGGCGCCCGCCCCTTTCACGTTCGCTACTGCCAGCGCCTGCCGGTGAGCAGCTGGTACGCCTCGATGTACCGGTCCCGGGTCGCTTCGACGATGTCGGCGGGGATCTCGGGGGCCTCGGCGTCGTCGGGCTTCCAGCCGGTGGACCGGGCCCAGTCGCGCACGAACTGCTTGTCGAAGGACGGCTGGGTCTGGCCGGGCTTCCAGCCGTCGGCGTCCCAGAAGCGGGAGGAGTCGGAGGTGAGGACCTCGTCGGCGAGGGTGAGGACGCCGTCGTCGTCGAGGCCGAACTCCAGTTTCGTGTCGGCGATGATGATGCCCTTGGCGAGGGCGATCTCGGCGCCGCGGCGGTAGACGTCGAAGGTGAGGTCGCGGACGCGGGCGGCGAGGCCGGGGCCGAGGCGGGCGGCGGTCTGCTCGTAGGTCTCGGGGGCGTCGTGGTCGCCGACGTCGGCCTTGGTGGTCGGGGTGTAGACGGGCTCGGGAAGTTTCGAGCCGTCCTGGAGGCCCGCGGGGAGGGGCACGCCGTTGACGGCGCCGGTGGTGCGGTAGTCGTTCAGGACCGAGCCGGTGAGGTAGCCGCGGACGACGGCCTCGACTTTGACCATGTCGAGGCGCTTGACGCGGACGGCGCGCCCGGCGAACTCGGCGGGGACGTCCTCGGCGGAGACGACGTGGTTGGGGACGATGTCGGCGAGGCGCTCGAACCACCAGAGGCTGAGGGCGGTGAGGAGGGCGCCCTTGCCGGGGATCTCGGTGGGGAGGATGACGTCGTAGACGGAGACGCGGTTGGAGGCGACGAGGATGAGGTCGCCGCCGTCGGCGTAGACGTCGCGGACCTTGCCCTGGTGGATGAGTTCCACTGCTGCTCCTTCATGGCGTGCGCCCCGGCGGTACTGACCTGTACGGCCCCGATTACATCAGCGGGGACGTCATCCTACGTGTGGCGCGGCGGGCGGCTGTGCCGAGCGACACCTGCCGGTGCGCGGTGTCGCGGCGTAGGCTGGGGCGGTGACTTCCGTACAGCCTGAAGGACGCCGGATGCTGCGCCTCGAAGTGCGCAACGCCCAGACCCCGATCGAGAAGAAACCCTCCTGGATCAAGGTCAAGGCCAAGACCGGACCTGAGTACACCGAGCTGCGGGGCCTCGTCAAGAGCGAGGGGCTGCACACGGTGTGCCAGGAGGCCGGGTGCCCCAACATCTACGAGTGCTGGGAGGACCGCGAGGCGACGTTCCTCATCGGCGGCTCCCAGTGCACGCGGCGCTGCGACTTCTGCCAGATCGACACCGGCAAGCCCGGCCCGCTCGACCGCCTGGAGCCGATGAAGGTCGCCGAGTCGGTCAAGACCATGGGCCTGAAGTACGCCACGGTCACGGGCGTGGCCCGCGACGACCTGGACGACGGCGGGGCGTGGCTCTACGCCGAGACCGTCCGCCAGATCCACGCGGCGATCCCCGGGTGCGGCGTCGAGCTGCTCATCCCCGACTTCAACGCCGAGCCCGACCAGCTCGCCGAGGTGTTCTCCTCGCGGCCCGAGGTGCTCGCGCACAACGTCGAGACCGTGCCGCGGATCTTCAAGCGCATCCGCCCCGGCTTCCGCTACGAGCGGTCCCTGTCGGTGATCACGCAGGCCCGCGAGGCCGGGCTGGTCACCAAGTCGAACCTGATCCTCGGCATGGGCGAGACCCGCGAGGAGATCTCGCAGGCCCTGAAGGACCTGCACGAGGCCGGGTGCGAGCTCATCACGATCACCCAGTACCTGCGCCCGACCAAGCGCCACCACCCGGTGGACCGGTGGGTCAAGCCCGAGGAGTTCGTGGAGCTGTCGGCCGAGGCCGAGGAGATCGGCTTCGCGGGTGTCATGAGCGGCCCGCTCGTGCGGTCCTCGTACCGGGCCGGGCGCCTGTACCGACAGGCGATCGAAGCGCGTGGAGAAGCCCGCAGCGAAGCGCTCGCGTAACCCGCCGGTAGAATCGGAGCCATGGCAAAGCAGCAGGAAAAAGAGACGTTCGGGTCGCGCCTGAAGACGATCGGGATGGCGATCAAGTTCACCAACCAGCGGGACAAGCTGTTCCTGCCGTTGGAGGCCGCGGCGATCCTGCTGCCGTTCGTCATCGTGACCGCGCTGGTCGTGTTCGCGCGATTCTCGCTGCTGTGGTACATCTCGGCCCTGTTCGTGGCGCTCCTGGCGGGCCTGATCGTGCTCAACATGCGCACGAGCAAGGTCGTGAACAAGGAGGCCGTGGGCAAGCCGGGCGCGGCGTACGCGCTCATCGACGGCATCCGCGGCTGGACCGTGACGCCCGGCGTCGCGGCCCTCTCGGAGACCCAGATGGTCCACCGCGCGGTCGGCAAGGCCGGCGTGGTGCTCCTGGGCGAGGGCGGGCAGAAGACCCGCAAGCTCCTCGGCCAGGAGAAGAAGCGCATCTCGCGGGTCGTGGGCTCCACGCCCGTGTACACGTTCCTCGTCGGCGAGGCCGCCGGGGACGACTTCTCGGTGACCGAGGTCCGCAAGCGCCTCATGAAGCTCCCGAAGAACATCGACTCCAAGGACGCCAACCACATCGCCAAGCGCCTCGACGCGCTCGGCATCGGCATGGCCATCCCGAAGGGCCCCATCCCGACCAGCGTCAACCAGGGCCGCGCCGCCCGCCGGGCGATGCTCCGGGGCCGCTAGGCCCGAAGGCGCCTGCACGCGACGCCGCGGCCCGACGGGGGAACCCGTCGGGCCGTTCCGCGTCCCCGGCTCGGCCCCGGTTCGCGCCTCACGTCCCGCGGAATGTCACACCCGTCAGTCACCCTTGAAGCCGGGGGCGGCCCGCCACCCGATCGCATCGCCATGCCCTGCGGGCGCCCGCCGCTCCGGAATGTCACACCTGTCAGTCACCCTTGAAACCGGGGGCGGCCCGCCACCCGATCGCATCGCCATGCCCTCCGGCCGCCCGCCACTCCGGAATGTCACACCTGTCAGTCACCCTTGAAACCGGGGGCGGCCCGCCACCCGATCGCATCGGCGTGCCTTCCGGCCGCCCGCCACTCCGGAATGTCGTACCCGTCGGGAACCCTTGTAGCCGGGGGCGGCTCGTTTCGCCTCCCGGCGGGGCTCGGCCCTGCCCTCGTTCCGGTCCCGTCCGGGCACGCGAAGACGGGCCCGCCCTCAGGCGCGGCCCGTCGCTCGCGTGCGCTTACTCGATGCAGGTCAGAAGATGTCGCCGTTGTCGCGGCGGCGGCGCCAGCGCTCCTCCATGCGGGAGGTGAACCCGCCTGGCTTGGTGTTCTTGGAGCCGCCGGTCGAACGCGTGGTGCCCTTGCCGTCGACGGCCTTGAGCTTCACGTTGGTGCCGCGGCGCTGGGCCCACAGGCCCAGGATGAGGCCGCCGAACATGAGGACCGCGCCGATGGGGGCGCCCCACTTGGCCACGTTCCCGCCGGCGATCACCGTGCCGATGACGGCGGCGATGCCGATGACCGTGACGACCCCGGCCAGGATCAGCCTGCGCCGGGTCACATGCGCCGGATCGTGGGCGCGCACCGCATTGGCGAACTGCGGGTCTTCAGACAAGGACTGCTCGATTTGCTCGAACAGACGTTGCTCGTGGTCGGAGAGCGGCACGACACTCCTCCTGCACTAGTCTCGACGGGGCCCGTCAAGGCCCCGGTGCTTGATAGTCCAAGTCTACGAGGCTTTCGCCCGAGGCGGAAGGCAGTTCGTCCTTGAATCGGTCCGTTCTGGCCTCGCATCCCCAGGCGGGGACCCTCGGTGCGGCGGCGCTCACCTGCCGGGGTTCCCGGAGTCGCGGGTGTCTACACGCGAGTCACGCCGAGTGAGCCTCCCGGCGGACCCGACGGCGCCCTTCCCGAACTTCTCGCGGGCCTTGTCCATCACGGTTTCTATGTCGCGCCAACCGTGTTCGGGCTCGCCGAGCGCGACCTGGCGGCCGACCGCGGCGGCCTCCACGAGGTGGTCGAGCTTCACTCCGATGAGGCGCACCGGCGCGGTCGCGGCCGCGTCGGCCATCTCGCGGGCCGCCTCGTAGATCTCCCGGCCGACGTCCGTGGGGGCCGCGAGCATACGGGAGCGGGTGATGGTGCGGAAGTCGCCGAACCGAATCTTCACGGTCACGCCGCGCCCGGCCCAGCCCGCCGAGCGCGCCCGGGACGCGACCTTCCGCGACAGCTCCAGGAGCACCGGCCCCCACACGGCCGCGTCGGGCGCGTCGTGGCCGAACGTGGTCTCGTTGCTGATGGACTTCTCGACGCGGTCGGGGTGGACCGGCCGCGGGTCGATGTTCCGTGAAAGCGCGTACAGGTGTTCGGCGCTGGCCGTGCCCACCGACGACGCGAGGCTGTCGACGTCGAGGCGCGCCAGGTCCCCCACCGTGCGCATCCCGAGGCGCCGGAGCTTCTCGGCGGTCTTCTCACCGATGCCCCAGACCGCGCGGATCGGCAGCCGGTGCAGGAATTCGAGCTCGGTGGCGACCGGGACGACCCCGAGGCCGTCTGGCTTGACCGCCTCCGAGGCGAGCTTGGACAGGAACTTCGTGGACGCGATGCCGACGGTGCAGGTGATGCCGTGCTCGGCGCGGACCCGCTCGCGGATCGCGCGGGCGATCGCGACGGGCGAGCCGATGAGGCGCCGGGCCCCGGCCACGTCGAGGAACGCCTCGTCCACGGAGATCGGCTGCACGTGCGGCGTGTACTCCCGGAAGATCGCCATGATCTCCCGCGAGACCTCCCCGTAGGAGGTCGTGGGCGTCATGAACACCCCCTGCGGGCAGCGGCGGCGCGCGATCGCCATCGGCAGCGCCGAGTGGACCCCGAACGTGCGGGCCTCGTACGACGCGGCCGCCACGACGCCGCGCGGGCCCAGCCCGCCGACGATCACGGGCTTCCCTCGCAGCGACGGGTCGCGCGCGACCTCCACGGACGCGAAGAAAGCATCCATGTCGACGTGCATGATCCCGAGGCCGTCGTCGGACAGGTCGGGGCCGATGAAACGGGTGAGGTCGCTGGCCACCACCGAAGCGTAGCCAGCGGGTCCGACAACCGGGCTCAGCCCGTGCGGTAGGTCCAGAGCGGGACGGCCATCTCCGCGGCGGTGAGGCCGCCGTGCTGGCCGATGAGGCGGGCGACGTGCGGGGGCTCGCCTTCGACGCCGACGACCGCGAACGTGCCCTTGCAGGCCACGACCAGGTCGCCGATGCGCTCGCGGGCGGCGTCGGTGACCTTCGGGCCGAACCAGCCGCGGTCCACCGCCTCGTCGCGGTCGATGAGCTCCGCGCGGTCCCCCACCGCCGCGGACCAGGCGGCGCGCACGTCCTCGACCGCGCCGGGCAGGGCGTACAGGTACCGCATGCGGCCGTCGCCGCCGATGACGTCGACGCCGTGGAGCAGGTCGGGCCGCTCGTCCACGTGCAGGCGGTCGGTCACGTTGACCATGCCGTGGTCGGCGGTCACGAACAGGGCCGCGTCCCGCGGCAGGCCCGCCAGGATGCCGTCGATCGCCTCGCTGACCTCGGCGACCGCTTCGAGCCAGTCCGGGGAGCCCACGCCGTGGAAGTGCCCGGCCGTGTCCACGTCGGGCAGGTACGCGTACACCAGGCTCCGGTCGCCGCGCGCCAGCGCCGCCACGGCGCCCTCGGCGACCTCGCGCGGGCTGGTCGCGGGGAGCCAGTCGGCGCCGCGGTAGATCGCGCGGGTGAGGCCGGTGGCGCGGAACGCGCCGTTGGAGACGATCGTGCACTCGACGCCGTCGGCGCTCGCCCGCTCGAACGCGGTCGGGGCCGGCTGCCAGGTCTCGGGGTCGGGGCTGGAGCCGTCCCAGCGGATGTGGGTGACGAGGTCGCCGGTGTCGGGGACGCGGACCGTGAACCCGATGATGCCGTGCTCGCCGGGCGGGAGGCCGCACGCGAGGGACGCGAGGCTGATCGGGGTGGAGGAGGGGACGGTGGCGGTGATGGCGGTGAGGGTGCCGAGCTCGCCGTGGTGGACGGCGCCGACGGTGGCGCTGGCCTGGGCGGCCTGGCCGAGGAGGTGGTAGCCGAAGCCGTCGAGGAGGAGCACGGCGATGCGGCGGACGCCGTCGAGCTCACCGGTGGCCCCGCCGCCGCGCAGGAGCACCGCGGGGCTGTCCGCCGGTTGCGGGACCCCAAGGGCCGCAAGGGCGGTGGGCATGACATCGGCGAGGGTGCCGGTGCCGTAGGCGGGTCGGGTGTCCGCCGTGTACGGGCTCGAAGGCATGGCAAGAGGCTAGCCGGTTTCGTGTCGTTTCGGCCACAACCGGGTCCGGTATACCGGAATGGCGCCCGGAACGGACGAGGCGCGGCTACGTCTCGGGGATGTCCAGGCCCGAGCGGTAGGCGATGGCGACGAGCCCGGCGCGGTCGCGGGCGCCGAGTTTGGCGAGGAGCTTGCCGACGTGGGTGCGGACGGTGGCGGGGCTGATGAACAGGCGTTCGCCGATCTCGTCGTTGGGCAGGCCGGTGGCGACCCAGCGGAGGATCTCCTGCTCGCGTTCGGTGAGGTCGCCGAGGTTGGGGTGGGGGCGAGCGCCGCCGGTGCCGCGCTCGGCGTAGGCGTCGATGACCTTGCGCGTGACGTCGGGGCTGAGGAGCGAGTCCCCGGCGGCGGCGAGGCGCACGGCGCGCAGGAGGTCCTCGGGCGGGGCGTCCTTCATGATGAACCCGGCGGCGCCGCCCGCGAGGGCCTCGAAGATGTACTCGTCGATCTCGAACGTGGTGATCATGACGACGCGGGTGCCCGCGAGCGACGGGTCCTTGCCGATGCGGCGCAGCACTTCGAGGCCGTCGAGGCCGGGCATGCGGATGTCGAGGAGGGCCACGTCGGGCCTGATGCGGCGGATGACCTCCCACGCCTCGCGGCCGTCCTCGGCCTCGGCGGCGACGTGGATGTCGTCCTCGTCCTTGTAGAGGTTGCGCAGGGCCATCCTGATGAGGCTCTGGTCGTCGGCGATCACGAGTTCGATCATCGCGCTTCCTTACGGTCGTAAGGGATGTGGGCTTTCACGGCGAAGCCGCCGCCGGGCCGGGGCGCGGCGGTGAACGCGCCGCCGCCCGCCTGGACGCGCTCCATCATGCCGGTGACGCCCTGGCCCATCCGGTCGGGGTGGAGGGGGCCGCCGCGGCCGTCGTCGAGGATGTGGACGCGCAAGGCCCCGGGGTCGCACGCGACCTGGACGACGGCCTTCGTCGCGCCCGAGTGGCGGATGACGTTCGTCAGGGACTCCTGCACGACGCGGTAGGCGGTGGCGGCGACGTTGACGGGGACGGCGGCCATGTCGCCGGTGAGCTGGTACTCGACGGGCAGGCCGCCCTTGCGGACGCCGTCCACGAGCGCGGCGATGTCGCTGATCGCGCCGGTGGGCCGCAGCTCGGGGGCCTGGCCGCGGCGCAGGGGCGCGAGGGTCGCGCGGAGGTCCTGGAGGGCCACGTTGGAGGCCTCGCGGATGGCGCGGAGGTTCTCCACGACCGCCTCGGGGGTGCCCTCGTGCTTCTCGGCCATGTGGAGGGCGACGCCTGCGTTCATGGAGACGACGGCGAGGGAGTGGCCGACGACGTCGTGGATCTCGCGGGCCATCTCGACGCGCTCGTCGGCGCGGAACCGCTCGCGCTCGGCCTCGCGCTCGCGGGCGCGGGCGCGGCGGGCCTCGCGGACGATGCGGCCGCCGACGGCGGGGATGCCCAGCCACAGGACCGTCAGGGTGGCGGTGAACCACAGGCTGCGGCCGGGGTCCACGACCTGGTGGAGGACGACGGTGTAGGTGAAGAGGGCGCCGAGGGCGATCGCGAGGGCGCGCACGGACCTGGTGAACGCGTAGAAGAACACGGCGAGGGCCGGAAGCATGAACACCGGGCCCTGCGGGAGGTCGAGGTACAGGTAGACCGAGAGGCCCGCGACGGTGCCCGCGAGGGCGGCCTCGGGCGAGAGGCGGCGCACGGCGAGGAACGCGGCCATGCCCCAGATGAGCGCGAACGCGACGGGGTCGGGCCGGTGGCCCTCGTTGGCGCCGACGGTCCCGCCGGAGGCGAGGATCGCGACGAGGACCGCCAGGCCGATGTCGAAGACGGGGGCCGGAATCCGGGGCCGGGTCGCGTTGGTAGTGGTCACAGGCTCAAGGCTACGGCCGCCGTGCCGCTCCGGCGTGGTCCCGGCGGCGTAATCGCGTCTACGTCGCTGAGCGTAGGCGCAGGCCGCGGGGCCGCCGGTCAGCGCATGGGCTTGCGGGCGAGCAGGTGGATGCGGGTGGCCATGTCGCGGAAGGGGACGCGGGCGGCGGTGGCGAGCTCGAACTCGCGCAGGGCCTCCCCGGCGGCGTTCTCGGGGACCTGCACGAGGTCGCCGACGACGCCGACGCCGTGGACCTGCTCGGTGACGAGCCCGGAGCCGCCGACGAGCGCGGTGAGCGTGGCGGTCTCGAAGCGGCGCTTGAGGGTGTCGCGGCCCTCGGCGACGCCGTCGACGTCGGCGAGGAGGTCGAGGGCGGTC
Organism: Glycomyces mayteni; assembly: GCF_042428885.1. Classification (NCBI taxonomy): domain Bacteria; kingdom Bacillati; phylum Actinomycetota; class Actinomycetes; order Glycomycetales; family Glycomycetaceae; genus Glycomyces; species Glycomyces mayteni. The sequence goes on along the minus strand of NZ_JBHMBP010000002.1, from coordinate 200,292 downwards.
GCGAACTGGCCGGAGAGGGCCTTGCCGAGGACGGCGGCGATGCGGTTGGCGACGAGCACGGAGACGGCGCCGCCGGGCGCGCAGGTCTTCGCGAGCGCGTCGAGGGCCGTGTCGGGATAGTCGACCATCTCCAGGACGTTGTGGCACAGGACGAGGTCGGCGGAGGCGGGCTCGGCGACGTCGGGGAGCTCGTCGGCGTCGGCCTGGACGGCGGTGAGCCTGTCGGTGACGCCCGCGTCGGCGGCCCTCTGGCGCAGGGACGCGAGGGCGTTGGCGCTGGGCTCGACGACGGTGACGTCGTGGCCGAGTTCGGCGAGGGGGACGGCGAAGCCGCCGGAGCCGCCGCCGACGTCGAGGATGCGCATGGTCGCGCCGGTCCCGGCGGCGAAGCGCTCGATCTCGGCCGACAGGACGGACCACACGACGGCGATGCGGGGGTGGCGGGGCGCCTTGGTGCTCTCTCTGGGCATGTTGTCGACCATGCGGCACAGCCTAGCGCTGACGGCGCGGGAGGGTCAGGCGAGCGGGCGGGTGCGCAACGTGAACGGAGGGTCCCGGCAAATCGGACATCGCTGGGCCCCCGGTCAAAACCCTGACACGGGGGTGCGACAGTTTCGGCGGCGTCCTGAATGCGGGCAGCTCTCATGGCGCGGAGTGCGTTGAGCCCCCGGTCTCAACCCTGCCCCGGGGGTACGACATGGCCGGGCGGCGATCAGGTGTCGTCTAGTCGCGCAGGAACGGGGGGCGCTTGCGGATCTGGCGCAGGTAGGCCGGGTTGTTCTGGAAGTACCTGCGCCACAGGCGCTTCGGTTCCTTGGTGAGGCGGTAGAACCATTCGAGGCCGTTGCGCTGCATCCACGGCGGGGCCTGCGGGACCAGGCCCGCGTGGAAGTCGAAGGCGGCGCCGACGCCGAAGAGCGCGGGGGCGTTCAGGCGGTCGCGGTGGGCGGCCATCCAGCGCTCCTGCTTCGGGGTGGACAGGCCGACCCACACCAGTTGGGCCCCGGAGTCGTTGATGCGCTTGACGATCGTATCGTCCTCCTCCTCGGTGAGGGGCCGGAACGGCGGGGAGTAGAGCCCTGCGAACTTGACGCCGGGGATGCGCTCGGCGAGCTTCTCGGCGAGGAGCTCGGGGACGCCGTCCTTGCCGCCGTAGAGGAACGAGGTCCAGCCGCGCTCGGCGGCCCGGGTGAGGACGTTGAGCATGAGGTCGGGCCCGTAGACGCGGTCCATCCAGTCGGCCCCGGCCTTGTGCCCGGCCCACACCATCGGCATGCCGTCGGGGGTGGTCAGGCCGGAGGCGTTGTGGATGGCGAGGAGCTCGGGGTCCCGCTGGGACTCCATGACCCCGTGGACGCCGGTGACGCACACGTAGTGGCGCTCACCGGCGTCGACCCAGCGGGTGACCTCGTCGAGGGCCATGGCCTGGTCGACGGTGGAGACGCCGACGCCGAGGACGTCGACGCGGCGGAGCTTCTGGTCGCTCATTAGGCGGCGAGCTTGACCTTGACCTGGTCGTAGACCCACTCGTAGGTCTTCGCCATGCCCTCGCGCAGGGAGATCGAGGGCTCCCAGCCGTAGTACTTCTGGATGAGCGTGTTGTCCGAGTTGCGGCCGCGCACGCCCAGGGGGCCGTCGATATGCTTGAGCTCGATGTCGATCCCGGCGATGTCGGCGACCAGGTAGTACAGGTTGTTGATCGTGGTCAGCTCGGAGGAGCCGAGGTTGAGCGGCTCGGTGACGTCGCCGCGGGTGAACATCTTCGTGCCGTGGACGCAGTCGTCGATGTAGGTGAACGAGCGGGTCTGCTCGCCGTCGCCCCAGATCTCGACTTCCTTCTGGCCGGTGAGCGCGGCGATCGCGATCTTCCGGCAGGTCGCGGCGGGGGCCTTCTCGCGGCCGCCGTCCCACGTGCCCTCGGGGCCGTAGATGTTGTGGTAGCGGGCAATGCGCGTCTGGAGGCCGAAGTCCTCGCGGAAGTGGCGGCACATGCGCTCGGAGAACAGCTTCTCCCAGCCGTAGCCGTCCTCGGCGTCCGCGGGGTAGGCGTCCTCCTCCTTCAGGGGCGCGATGTTCGCCTCGGTCTGCTTGTACCCGGCGTACACGCACGCGGAGGAGGAGTAGAAGAAGCGCCCGACCTCGGCGTCCTTGGACGCCATGAGCATGTGCGTCGAGGGGAGGACCGAGAGCATGCACAGGGCCTTGTTGTTCTCGATGAAGCCCATGCCGCCCATGTTGCACGCGAGGTTGTACACCTCGCCGGCGCCGTCGCCGACGGCCTCGCGGCAGTTCGCGAGGTCGGCGAGGTCCCGCTGGAGGCTCTCGACCCCGCCGTGGACCTGGTACCACTCGTCGAGGGGCTTCACGTCGACGGCCCGGACGGTCTTGCCCTCGGCGAGGAGGCTCGCCACCAGGTGCCCGCCGATGAACCCACCGGCTCCCGCCACTACCGCGTCCACGCTTGCCGCCATCGTCACTCCTCATGATTCCGGGTACGGGGAAGAATTGCTTCAGCCTACCCGTCGCGTTTCCGCGCCCACCAGCCGGGAAATGGGGTGTAAGTCACCGTCGGGGGTGGATTCGGGCGTTTCATCGGCGGTGGTCGCAAGGAGTGCCGAGGAGGTGACGACGCCGAGCCCCGGGTCCGGGTCGGCGGCGATCACCGGCTCGAAGCGGGACGCCACGCAGTAGAGCCGCACCGGCGGGTCGCCGAGGAGCCGCTTGACGTAGCGCAGGCGCTTGAGCTGGCGCTCGACCATCCGGAACCGCCACCTGACGGTCCCCAGCGCGAGCGCCTCGCCGTCCGCGTCCCAGGCGGCGAGCTCCAGGGTCCGCATCTGGCGGAACCGCGGGTCGGGGACGGTGATGCGCGTCGCCGACGCGGCGCCGGTCTCTCCGAGGACCCATTCGCGCGCGAGGCTGAGGAACTCGGGGCGGCCGACGTACCGGTCGAAGCGGGCCCGGTTGCGCCGCCACAGCGCGTCCGCGATGCGGCCCCGCCGCCACCGGTCGAGGTGGGGGCGCAGGACCGCGTAGTGGAAGCGCGCCTTGCGGTCCGTGAAGACCCAGAACGGGTTGTCGGGTTCGAGCGGGTTCACCGTGGGCGCGACGAGCCCGGCCGCTTCGAGGCGCGGCAGGAGCGCGGCCAGGTCCGCCTCGCTGAGGCGGGTGCCGGTGCGGAGGTCGTAGACGGTGCGCGGGCGGACCGCGATGAGCGCCAGGACCGCGTCCTCGGCCTCGTCGGGCTCCTCCCCCAGCGCGGCGGCGGGGGCGGCGTCCACGGCCGCGAAGTGCGGGGACTCGGGGGTGAGGAAGCCCTGCATGAGCCAGCCGTCGACCTGCTCGTAGCGCTGCGGGAGCGGCGCGGGGCCCTGGAGCAGGACCGGGTCGGCGCCGGTGACGGCGTGGACGGCGACGGCGGTCTCGGGGTCGGCGATACCGAGGGAGCGGATCGACTCGCGCAGTTCGTTCATGGTGAGAGCGATGCTACTCGGGGGCCGCGAGGCTCACAGTTCGCGGAACATGAGGTGCATGTCGACCAGGCCCTTCGACGGGTGGCGGAACGTCGCCGGGAGCAGTGCGAGGGTGCGGAAGCCCAGGGAGTGCCACAGGTCGACCGCGGCGGTGTTGGTGGCGACCACCGCGTTGAACTGCATGGCGGCGAAGCCGTCGGCCTTCGCGCGGGCGAGCGCGGCCTCCCCGAGCGCGCGGCCCAGGCCCCGGCCGCGGACGTCGGGGTCGACCATGAAGCCCGCGTTCGCGATATGCGCGCCGCGGCCGGGCTGGTTCGGGTGGACCTCGGCGATGCCGGCGACGCGCCCGTCCACTTCGGCCACGAGCGCGCTCGCGGGTGGCTCCTTCTCGATCCAGTAGGCGCGCAGGCGCTCCTCGGGGGTGCCCGGCTCCCACACGAAGTGCTCGCCGGACTCGACCACGGGTTCGGCGAAGGCCCACACGGCGGGCCAGTCCTCGGGGCGGGCGTCGCGGATCTGCATGGGAGCGAACCTATCGGGTCAGCGCGGCGGCTGCCAGTCCGAGAGGGACGCGGCCTGGCTCTGCACCCACGAGTCGGGGACGGCCCGCAGGAGGCCGCGCGTGACGCCGCGGCCGCCGGAGGCGATCGTGTGGACCCGGCGCGAGAGCCGCGCGACCCGTTTGAGGCGCGGCAGGCGGGCCCGGTCGTAGGAGGCGAGGGCGTCGGGGATGGACTCGGGGGCGCGGCGCAGCGCCCACCCGAGGGTCACGGCGTCTTCGAGGGCGAGGCTGCCGCCCTGGGCGAGGACGGGTGCGACGCCGTGAGCGGCGTCGCCCATGAGGACGAGGCCGCCGTTCCCGGCGCTCTGGTGGAGCCGGGACGGGACGGGCCAGACGTAGCGCACGGACTGCTGCGTCAGCTCCGAGGGCCGGGTGGCGGCGATGTACTTGCCGACGGGCGCGGGCCAGTCGGCGAACCACCGGTTGATGAGCTCGTGCTGGATCTGCGGGGACTCCGGGCGCATCCCGCCGGGGACGGTCGCCCACCAGCAGGCCCCGGCGTGGCCGAGGTCGCCGTAGCCGAAGCGGCGCCGGTCGGGGCCGTAGATCTCCACGGCCTCGGCGCTGCGCTCGGGGGCGCGGTGCGCGGGGATGGTCCCGCGGAACACCACCACCCCGGCGTCCACTGTGGGCGATCCGGGGGCGATGAGGGGGCGGGTCGGGGAGTCGATGCCGTCGGCGGCGACCACGAGGTCGGCGTCCCAGCGGCGGGTCTTGTCCCCCGCGGCGGGGTCGACCATGTCGATGCGGTCGACCTGCACGGCCGGGTGGACCTCCACGGAGTCCCCCAGGCGCGACACGAGCGCCTCGTAGAGCATCGCGTTGTGGACCATGACGGACGGGGTGCCGTCGTCGGCGCCGAGCATCGCCCCGGCGAACGAGGAGGACAGGCGCTCCTCGTTGCGGATCTCGAAGCGGTCCACGGGGGTCCCGGAGGCGTCGAGGGTCGCGTCGACCCCGAGCGCGCGCAGCGCGCGCACGCCCGAGGCCCACAGGATCATGCCGAGGTCGTCGCCTTTGAGGCGCTCGCGCCGCTCCAGCAGCGCCACCCGCCAGCCGAGCTTCGACAGCACGATCGCGCTGGCGAGCCCGGCGACGCCGGCGCCGACGACTACGGCTCTACGGTTGTGCATCTGGACCTGCCCGGGGGGAAGCGGTGTCGGTCAGCCGTCGTCGCGGGTCTTGCCCGCTTCGGCCTGGGGTGCGTCGGACGGCTCGTCGGCGACGCCGTCCTCCTCGGGTCGAGTGTCCTCGGTTTCGTCGGGTTCGGGGGTCCCGGCCGCCTCGGCGTCGGCGGGCGGGGCGAGCAGGACGCCCTTGGGGAGGGCGCCGTCGACGTACCCGGCGTCCTTCGCGGCGTCGGAGTCCCAGTCCACGGCGGTGCGCTCATCGCCCTCGAAGACGAAGACCTGGCGGGTGCCGCGGGCGAGCAGCAGGTAGGCGACGGCGGCGACCACGACGATGATGCTCATCCACTGGTTCAGGCGCAGCCCGAACATGGCCTCGGCGGGGTCGATGCGCAGGCCCTCGATCCAGAAGCGGCCGATGCCGTAGAGCGCCACGTAGAGGGCGACGGCGCGTCCGGCGCCGAACTTGAAGCGGCGGTCCGAGAGCCACACGACGAGGGCGACGCCGAGGTTCCACAGCAGCTCGTAGAGGAACGTGGGGTGGAACGTCGCGTAGTTCGCGTACCCGGCGACGCGGTGGTCGGGGTCGATCTGCACGGCCCACCAGGCGTCGAGCGGCCTGCCGTACAGCTCCTGGTTGAACCAGTTGCCGAGGCGGCCGATCGCCTGGGCGACGGGGATGCCGAGGACGATCGAGTCGGCGACCATCGTGAACGGGAGCTTGAGCTGGCGGCAGCCGAGCCACACGCCGACGCCGCCGAGGAGGATCGCGCCGGGGATGCCGAGGCCGCCCTCCCAGACCGCGAGGATCTTCCACGGGTCGCCGTCGGGCCCGAAGTAGGCGTCGGGGCTGGTGAAGACGTGGTAGAGGCGGCCGCCGACGATGCCGAAGGGCACGGCCCAGACGGCGAGGTCGAGGACGGCCCACTCGGGGGCGCCGCGGCGGCGCATGCGCGCCTCGGCGATCCAGCAGGCGACGACGATGCCGGCGATGAGGCACAGCGCGTAGGCCCGGATGGGGACGGGGCCGAGGTGCCAGACCGATTCGGACGGGCTCGGGATTGAAGCAAGGTCCACGACGCAAAACCTATCGGGTGTGCAGGGGCAGGCTGGATGCGGGCACGGTTCGGCCCCGCGGGCGACGCCCGCGGGGCCGGGTGCGCTAGCGGCGGACGCCTTCGGCGAGGTCCGCGGTGAGCGCCGCGAGGCGCTGGTGGCCTGCGGGAACGTCGTCGGTGTCGAGGTAGCAGTTGACCATGGCGGAGCCGACGATGACCGCGTCGGCGTACGTCGCGATCTCGGCGGCCTGGTCGCCCGAGCGCACGCCGAGGCCCACGCCGATCGGCAGGTCGGTGCGGGACCGGGTGCGGCGCACCAGGTCCGGTGCGGCGACGGAGGTCGCGGCGCGGGCGCCGGTGACGCCCATGACCGACTGCGCGTACACGAACCCGCGGCAGGCCGCGACGGTGGACGCGATGCGCTCCTCGGTGGAGGAGGGCGCGACGAGGAAGACCCGGTCGAGGTCGTGCTCGTCGGACGCGTCGATCCACTCCCCCGCCTCGTCGGGGATGAGGTCGGGGGTGATGAGCCCGGCCCCGCCCGCGGACTTGAAGTCGCGCGCGAACCGGTCGGTCCCGTAGCGCTCCACGAGGTTCCAGTAGGTCATGACGAGGATCGGGACGCGCCCGGCGACGGCCTCGGTGACCTCGAAGACCTGCCTGGTGCGGAACCCGCCGGCGAGCGCCCGGTCGGCGGCCTTCTGGATCGCGGGGCCGTCCATGACCGGGTCGGAGTAGGGCAGGCCCAGCTCGATGACGTCGGCGCCGTGGTCGATCATGATGTCGACGGCCTTGATGGAGTCGGCGAGGGTCGGGAACCCGGCCGGGAGGTAGCCGACGAGCGCGGCGCGCCCCTCGGCCTTCGTCTTCGCGAACGCCGTTTCGACGCGCATCTACGCAGCCCCCTTGTCGTAGCCGTAGTACTCGACGACGTTGCCCATGTCCTTGTCGCCGCGGCCCGAGAGGTTCACCAGGACGCGCGCGCCCGGCTCCAGGCCCTTCGCGAGGCGCAGGGCCCCGGCGAGGCCGTGGGCCGACTCGATGGCGCAGATGATGCCCTCGGTGCGGGCGAGCTTCTCCAGCGCGGCCATGGCCTCGGCGTCGTCCACGGGCTCGTAGCGGGCGCGGCCGGTGGCGGCGAGGTGCGCGTGCTCGGGGCCCACGCCCGGGTAGTCGAGCCCGGCGGAGATCGAGTGGGACTCGATCGTCTGGCCGTCCTCGTCCTGGAGGACGAACGTGCGGGCGCCGTGGAGGACGCCGATCTGCCCGGCGGTGATGGTCGCGGCGTGGCGGCCGGTGTCGTACCCGTCGCCCCCGGCCTCGAAGCCGTACAGTTTCACGTCCTCGTCGCCGAGGAACGCGGTGAAGATGCCCATGGCGTTGGAGCCGCCGCCGACGCACGCGGCGACGACGTCGGGGAGGGCCCCGGTGCGCTCCAGGAACTGGGCGCGGGCCTCGTCGCCGATGCCGCGGCAGTAGTCGCGCACGAGCATCGGGAACGGGTGCGGGCCGCCGACCGAGCCGATGAGGTAGTGGGTGCCGTCCACGGAGGCGACCCACTCGCGCAGGGCCTCGTTCATGGCGTCCTTGAGGGTCCGCGAGCCGGTCGTGACGGGCACGACCTCGGCGCCGAGGAGGCGCATGCGGGCCACGTTCAGGGCCTGGCGGCGGGTGTCCTCCTCGCCCATGTACACGGTGCATTCGAGGCCGAAGTAGGCGGCGGCGGTCGCGGAGGCGACGCCGTGCTGGCCCGCGCCGGTCTCGGCGATGATCCGGGTCTTGCCCATGCGCTTGGTCAGCAGCGCCTGGCCGAGGACGTTGCGGATCTTGTGCGCGCCGGTGTGGTTGAGGTCCTCGCGCTTGAGCCAGACCTCGACGCCGGCCTCCTCGGAGAGCCGCTCGGCGAGGTACAGCGGGGACGGCAGGTTGCCGTACTCGCGGCCCAGCTCGTCGAGTTCGGCGAGGAACGCCGGGTCGGCCATCGCGGACGCGTGGGCCGCTTCGAGCTCGTCGAGCGCGGCGATGAGCGCTTCGGGGACGAACCGCCCGCCGAATTCGCCCCAGTGGCCGCCGGGATCTGGATTGGGCACGGTTCTCCCCTTCGCGTACTAGATGGGTCTGGGCGTCGCCGGGTGCGATCCGGCGGTGACCAGTTCGCGGACGGCGTCGCGCGGGCTCTTCTGCTTGACGACCCCTTCGCCGACGAGCACGGCGTCGGCGCCGGCGCTCGCGTAGCGGATGAGGTCCCGGGTGCCGCGGACGCCGGACTCGGCGACCTTGACGACGTCCCGGGGCAGGCCCGGCGCGATCCGCTCGAACACCGAGCGGTCCACTTCGAGCGTAGTCAGGTCGCGCGCGTTCACGCCAATGACTTTGGCCCCGGCGCGCATCGCCCGGTCGGCCTCGTACTCGGTGTGGACCTCGACGAGCGCGGTCATGCCGAGCCCGGTGATCCGCTCGTGCAGGGACACGAGCGTGTCCTGGTCGAGCGCGGCCACGATGAGCAGGACCAGGTCCGCGCCGTGGGCGCGGGCCTCCAGGACCTGGTAGGGGGAGACCACGAAGTCCTTGCGCAGCACCGGGATCTGGACCTTCGCGCGCACGGCGTCGAGGTCGTCGAGGCTGCCCTTGAAGTAGGACTGCTCGGTGAGCACGGAGATGACCGAGGCGCCGCCCGCGGCGTACTCGGCGGCCAGGACGGCCGGGTCGGGGATGTCGGCGAGCGCGCCCTTGGAGGGCGAGGCCCGCTTCACTTCGGCGATGACGCTCACGCCGCCGGTCTTGAGGGCCGCGTACCCGTCGATCGGGGCCTTGGCGGCCTCGGCGCGCTCGCGGATCGCCTCGATGGGGGTCTCGCTCTGGCGCCGTTCGAGATCGGCGCGGACTTCGGTGATGATCTGCTCCAGCACGTTCATCTACGCGGTCCTTTCTCCGGCGCCGATGCCGTGATATTAGGCGACGAGGGGTCCCGGCCCGAGTCGAGGGCGTTCCACAGCGACACGGGGTCCTCTGCTATGGCCTGCTCCCCGGACGTCTCGTACCGGTCGGTGGCGGGCCAGCCGCCCGCGCGGATGGTGGTCCACGCGCCCGCGGCGGCGAGGACCAGGGCGGCGGCGGCGAGCGCGACCGGCCACGCGCCGGACGTCAGGTGCAGGAGGCCGCCGAGCGCGGCGGCGAGCCCGGCGAGGGCGGCGACGATCCCGAGGACGCGGCGGGCGCGGTTCCCGGTGGCGAGCATCGCGAGGAACGCGGCGCCGCCCGCGAGCGCGCACGGCAGGGCCCAGGAGGCGAGGTCGGTGCCGGACTGGACGGTGGTGGCGGTGATCCCGGCGTGCCCGGTCTCGGCGGTGGAGGTCCAGCCGCGGGAGGCGGCGAGGGCCGCGAGGGCGGCGGCGAGGACGCCGGCGAGCATGGTGCGGGTGCGCTCGGCGGCGCGGTCGGGGGCGGCCTCGGCGGCCTCGGGTGCGTCGGCTCCGGCGGTGTCGGGGGCGTCGTCGCTCATGCGATCTCCCTCCCGGTGAAGCAGGTGCGGGTGCCGGTGTGGCAGGCGGGGCCGGTCTGGTCGACCTGGAGGAGGACGGTGTCGGCGTCGCAGTCGACGGCGACGGAGACGACGGCCTGGTGGTGCCCGGAGGTCTCGCCCTTGACCCAGTACGCGCCGCGGCTGCGCGACCAGTAGGTGGCCTTCCCGGTGGCGAGGGTGCGCCGGAGCGCCTCCGCGTCCATCCACGCGAGCATGAGCACTTCGCCCGTGTCGTGCTGCTGCGCGATCGCGGGCACGAGCCCGTCGGCGTTGAACGCCAGCTTCGACAGGACCTCTTCTCGACCTTCCACGGTTATCGATTGTGATCGCACCGCGGCGCGCGGTGCCACCCGGGCCCTTCGGAGAGTGAATCGTGGGATTCTCGGGGGCATGGAGCGCCCGTATGTCATCCTTTCGGCCGCGGTGAGCCTCGACGGGTTCCTCGACGACGACTCGCCCGAGCGGCTCATCCTCTCGAACGCGGAGGACTTCGACCGGGTGGACGCGGTCCGCGCCGACGTGGACGCGGTCGCGGTCGGGGCCGGGACGGTGCGGGCGGACGACCCGCGGCTGCTGGTGCGGTCCGCGGCGCGGCGGGCCGGGCGGGTCGCGGCGGGGCGGCGGGAGTCGCCGCTGCGGGTGGTGTTCTCGCCCTCGGGCGAGCTGGACCCGGGCGCGCGGCTGTTCGCGGGCGGGGACCCGGTGGTGGTGTACACGTCGGTGGCGGGGGCCGCGGTGTTCGCGGTGGGCCGCGAGGCGGCCGAGCCGGTGGCGACCGGGGAGCGCGAGGTGGACCTGGAGGCGGCGCTCGCGGACCTGGCGGGGCGGGGCGTGTCGCGGCTGCTGGTGGAGGGCGGGGGGACCGTCCACACGGCGTTCCTCTCGGCGGACCTGGTGGACGAGGTGCACGTGGCGGTGGCGCCGTTCCTGCTCGGGGAGCGGGGGGCGGCGCGGTTCACGTACCCGGCGCCGTTCCCGCAGTCGCCGGCGCGGCCGCTGCGGCTGGTGGAGGCGCGGGCGATCGGGTCGGTGGCGCTGCTGGTGTACCGGCGCGACTGACCGGCCCGGCTGTTTTTCCAGTCTGGCGCGGTTCGGCCTGATCTGACGGATTGGTCCTTTATGGTGGCGGGAGTCCCCTGTCCGATCCGCGAGAGGACCCGCGCCATGGCCGTGAGCGACACGCCGACCGATCCCGAGCACGTCGAGCAGGAGGAGGCGCCGCCGCCGCAGCGGCCGATCGAGGACGAGGAGCGGCAGGCGACGCTGCCGGTGGACAGGCCGGTGTTCTGGACCGGCGCGATCGTGACGCTCGCGGTGATCGTGTTCGGGGCGGTGTTCCCGAAGCAGTTCGAGTCCGGTTCGACGGCGGCCCTGAACTGGGTCATCTCGAACTTCGGGTGGCTGTTCATCATCGCGGCGAACATCTTCGTGGTCCTGGCGATCTACATCGCGGCGAGCCGGTACGGGAACATCAAGCTCGCGGCGTCCTCGGACGAGGAGCCGGAGTTCGGGACGCTCCCGTGGATCTCCATGATGTTCGCCGCGGGCATGGGCATCGGCCTCATGTTCTACGGCGTGGCCGAGCCGCTCTCGCACTACGTGGAGCCCCCGCCGCCGCTCCAGCTCAACCCCGACAACCCGTTCTACACCGACCAGCTCCAGGAGGGCGCGCTGGTCTACTCGTTCTTCCACTGGGGGCTGCACCCGTGGGCGATCTACGCCGTGGCCGGCCTGGCCCTGGGCTACTCGACGTTCCGCAAGGGCCGCGGCAACAACATGAGCGACGCGTTCGAGCCGCTCACCGGCGGGCGGCGCTGGGGCCCGGCCGTGGGCCGCACCGTGGACCTCCTGGCGGTGTTCGCGACGGTGTTCGGGACGGCCGCGAGCCTGGGACTGGGGGCGCTCCAGGTGGCCGTGGGGCTGGGGATCGTCGCGGGCGTGGAGGACTCGAAGTTCCTGGAGATCGTCGTCATCGTGGCGCTGACGGCGGCGTTCGTGGCGTCGGCGTTCTCGGGCGTGCACCGCGGCGTCAAGTGGCTGTCGACGACGAACATGGTCATGGCGCTGTTCCTCATCGTGTTCGTGTTCTTCGCGGGCCCGACCCTGTTCATCCTCGACGCGTGGCCGAACTCGGTCGGCGGGTACCTCGCGAACCTGACGAACCTCTCCAGCGTCACCGGCGCGTTCGGCGGCGAGGACTGGATGGCCGCGTGGACGATCTTCTACTGGGCGTGGTGGCTGTCGTGGGCGCCGTTCGTGGGCACGTTCATTGCGCGCATCTCGCGGGGCCGCACGATCCGGCAGTTCATCGTCGGCGTGCTCCTCATCCCCTCGACCGCGTCCACGGTGTGGTTCGCGATCCTCGGCGGGACCGCGCTGTGGAAGCAGGGCAACGGGACCGACTACAGCGACTCGCTCGGGCAGGGCGAGGAGTACGCGCTGTTCGCGCTCCTGGACTCGCTGCCGCTGTACAGCCTCATGTCGGGCCTGTCGATGGTCCTGGTCGCGATCTACTTCGTGACCGGCGCCGACTCGGCCTCGCTCGTGCTCGGGTCGCTGTCGAGCCGCGGCTCACTCGCGCCGAAGAAGCCGCTCGTGGTGTTCTGGGGCTCCACGATCGGCGCCGTCGCGGCCGTGCTGCTCCTGTCGGGCGGCCTGGAGGGCCTGAAGAACGCGACGATCATCGTGGCCCTGCCGTTCGCGATCGTCATGCTCGCGCTGTGCGTCTCGCTCATGAAGGAGCTGACCTCCGACCCGGCCGCGAACGTGCTGCGACACCACATGCGCCAGAAGGGCTTCCGCGACGCGATCCGCCGCATCGTCGGCGAGGAGGTCGACACCCGGGCGGCCGCGAAGAACCCGTGGGGCCGGGCCCGCATGAAGTACGGCGTGGGGGGACGCCGGACCGGAACGGAGGAATAGGACAGGGGGCCGCTAAGTTATTGGTGAACCTGCGGCGGAAGGAAACCCCATGAAGGCGATCGTGGTCGAGCGGACCGGCGGGCCGGGCGTGATGGCGCTCCTGGACGGCGAGGACCCGGGCCCGCGGCCCGGCCAGATCGCCGTCAGGGTCGCCGCCGCCGGCGTCAACTTCATCGACGTCTACCACCGCAGCGGCGCCTACGGGCTGCCGCTGCCGTTCACCCCGGGCCTCGAAGGCGGCGGGTACGTGGCCGCGCTCGGCGAGGGCGTCACCGACTTCGCGGTCGGCGACGAGGTCGCCTGGAAGAGCGTCCCCGGCTCCTACGCGGACCTCGTCGTCGCCGACGCGGCCGAGTTCGTGCCCGTCCCCGAGAAGGTGGCCGTCGAGACCGCCGCGGCCGTCATGCTCCAGGGCCTGACCGCGCACTACCTGTGCAACAGCGTCTACGACGTCCAGGAGGGCGACACCGTCATCGTCCACGCCGCCGCCGGGGGCGTCGGGCTGCTCCTGACGCAGATGGTGAAGTACAAGGGCGGCAAGGTCATCGGCACCGTCTCCACCGACGCGAAGGCCGAGCTGGCGCGCCAGAACGGCACCGACCACGTGCTGCGCTACGAGGGATTCGGCGCCAAGGCCCGCGAGCTCACCGACGGCGCGGGCGTCGCCGCCGTCTACGACGGCGTCGGCAAGACCACCTTCGACGAGGGCCTCGAAGCGCTCCGGCCCCGCGGCGTCATGGCCCTGTTCGGCCAGGCCAGCGGCCCCGTCCCGCCCGTCGACCCGCAGCGACTCCACAAGGGAGGGTCGCTGGTGCTCACCCGCCCGACCCTCGGCGACTTCACCCTCACCCGCGAGGAGTACCTCGCCCGCGCCGCCGACGTCTTCCAGATGATCGAGGACGACAACCTCCTCGTCCGCGTCGGCGAGACCTTCCGCCTCGAAGAGGCCCCCGAGGCCCACGAGCTCCTCCAGGCCCGCAAGACCACCGCGAAACTCCTGCTCATCCCGTAGCCGCGCCCTCCCGGAACGTCCGCCGGTACGCCGAAGGCGAGACGCCGAGGACGGCCCGCAGGTGCTGGCGCAGCGACACGCCGGTGCCGAGCCCTGAGCGCCGCGCGATCTGGTCCACGGTGAGATCGGTGGCCTCCAGCAGGTGCCGGGCGTGCTCGACGCGCTGGCGGTTGAGCCACTGGAGGGGGCTCTCGCCGGTCTCGTCGCGGAACCGGCGCGTGAACGAGCGGCGGCTCATCGCGGCCTGCGCGGCGAGGTCGTCGATGCCGATGGCCCGGTCCAGGCGGGCGAGCGCCCACGCGCGGGCCCCGGCGGTGCCCGCGTCCCGCTCCTCGGGGACGGGCCGCTCGATGAACTGCGCCTGCCCGCCCTCGCGCCACGGCGGGACCACGCAGCGTCGGGCGACCGTGTTCGCCACGCGCGCACCGTAATCGAGGCGCACCAGGTGCAGGCACAGGTCCACGGCCGCGCCCGCCCCCGCGGAGGTGAGGATGCGGCCCTCGTCGACGAACAGCACGTCGGGGTCGACGCGGACCTTCGGGAAGCGCCGCCGCATCCGCTCGGTGAGGATCCAGTGCGTGGTCGCGGCCTTCCCGTCGAGGAGGCCCAGCTCGGCGAGGACGAACGCCGCCGAGCAGAACGAGACGATGCGGGCCTGGGGACGGACCGTCGCGAACGCCTCGGCGAGGCCCTCGGGGAGCTCGCGCACGTCGCACACGGGCCCGTCGGGCTGGATCGTGGCGACCACGACCGTGTCGGCCCACGCGAGGGCCTCCGGGCCGTGGTCCACTGTGATCGCGAACCCGCCGGAGGTGCGCACCGGGCCGCCGTCGAGGGAGCAGACCCGCACGTCGTAACGGTGCGTCAGGTCGTCCCTGATCGCGGCCCCGAAGATGCGGTCGGGGACGCCGAGCTCGAACGCCATCACGTGGTCGAGCGCGAGGACCGCGACGCGGTGCGCAGCATGCATGGCCCGATTGTTTCACAGGATGGCCCTCGGGCCACTTCTCCGCGGTCGCGATACGGCACACAATGGGACGCACACCGACCGAGAGGAAACGGACATGACCGTCATGCGAGCAGTGGTCCAGGACGAGCTGGGCGGGCCCGAGGTGCTGCGCCTCGCCGAGGTCGAGCGGCCCGAGCCGGGCCCCACCGAGATCCTCGTCAGGGTCCACGCGGCGGGCGTCAACCCGACCGACTGGAAGTCCCGCGAGTCCGGCGGGCTCACCGGCCTCAAGCCGCCGTTCACGCTCGGCTGGGACGTCTCGGGGACCGTGGAGGCCGTGGGCGTCGGCGTGCGCCTCTACGCGCCCGGCGACGAGGTCTACGGGATGCCGCGCTTCCCGCACCCCGCGGGCGGCTACGGGCAGTACGTGGCGGCCCCGGCCCGCCAGTTCGACTTCAAGCCCGCGTCCCTGACGCACGTGGAGGCCGCGGCGCTCCCGCTCACCGGCCTCACCGCCTACCAGGCGCTCGTGGACAACGCCGATGTCCAGGCGGGCCAGCGGGTCCTGGTCCACGCCGCCGCGGGCGGGGTCGGGCACCTCGCCGTGCAGATCGCGAAGGCCCGCGGCGCGCACGTCATCGGCACCGCCAGCGCCGCCAAGCACGACTTCCTGCGCTCGATCGGGATCGACGAGGCGATCGACTACCGCGAGGTGGACTTCGCCGACGTCCTGTCGGACCTCGACGTCGTCGTGGACCCGATCGGCGGGGAGTACGCCGCGAAGTCCGCGTCGGTCCTCAAGGACGGCGGCTTCCTCATGCAGGTGATCCCGGGCCCGGTCCCCGACGCCGGGCGCATCCGCACCGGCTTCGTCCTGGTCGAGCCCGACTGGAGCGGCATGCGCGCCCTCTCGGCGCTCGTGGACGCGGGGAGGCTGCGGCCCACCGTGGCCGAGACGTACCCGCTGGAGGAGGTCGCGAAGGCCCACGAGTCGCTCCAGACCGGCCGCACGACCGGGAAGATCGTCCTCACCGTGGACTGAGGCGGCGGACTGACGCCGTGTCGTTTTCCGGCCAGCAGCGGCGGCCCGGGGCGGGTTCCATTGGGGCATGCATGTGAACACGCCGTTGAAGGTCCACTACTACGGGAGCGCCGTGGTGCTCCTGGGCACCCGCGACGAGGAGGGGCGGCCGAACGTCGCGCCGATGTCGTCGGCGTGGTGGCTGGGGCAGTCCGCGATGCTCGGGATGGGCGACCGGTCGCAGACCGCCCGGAACATGAGGGCCGCGCGGGAGGTCACGATCAACCTGGTGCCGAGCGGCCTCGCCGACGCCGTGGACCGGCTCGCGGACCTGACGGCCGCGGACCCGGTCCCGGAGGGGAAGGCCGCCAAGGGGTACCGGTTCGAGGCCGACAAGTTCGGGGCGGCGGGGCTCACGGAGCAGGCGGGCGAGCTCGTCGGGGCGCCGCGGGTCGCCGAGTGCCCGATCCAGCTCGAATGCCGGATCACCGCGGTCCACCCGTTCGGGAAGGGCTGCTCGGCGTTCGAGGCCGAGATCCTGCGGTCCCATGTGGACGATTCGCTGCTGGTGCCGGGCACCGCGTACGTCGACCCGCTCGCGTGGGACCCGCTGGTCATGAAGTTCTGCGACTACTTCGGGGAGGCCCGCAACCTGCGCGAGTCCACGCTCGCGCGGAACTGGCGGATGCCCCGCGGCCGCCTCGACCGCGCGGCGTAATGGGGAGAGGGCCCGCTCCCGGTGGAGCGGGCCCCGCCCGTCAGCTGGAGCGGGTCTGCTCGACCCACGAGCCGTGCAGGCCCGCGTACACCGAGCCCGCCTCGGCGGCGAGGGCCGCGTGCGGGCCGTGCTGCACGAGGTTCCCCGCGTCGAACACCAGGACCTCGTCGGAGGTCTCCGCGGTCGAGAGCCGGTGCGCGATGATCACCGTGGTCCGCCCGCGCGTGACCGCGTCGAGCGCCGCCGACAGGCGCAGCTCCGTGGCCGGGTCCACCGCGCTGGTCGCCTCGTCCAGGACCAGCAGGTCAGGGTCGGTCACGTACGCGCGCACCAGGGACACGAGCTGCCGCTCCCCCACCGACAGGTTCGCGCCGCCCTCGCCCAGCTCGGTGTCCAGGCCCGCCGGGAGCGTCTCGACCCACTCGGTCAGGCCCAGCTCCGCGAACGCCACGTAGATCTCCGCGTCCGTGAGCTCGGGCCGCGCGAACCGCACGTTCCGCGCGAGCGTCCCGTTGAACAGGAAGCCCTCCTGCGGGACCATCGTCACGCGCGTGCGCAGCGACGCGAACGTGACGCCCTTCAAGTCCGCGCCGCCCAGGAGCACCCGGCCCGAGGTCGGGTCCATCAGGCGCGTCAGGAGCTTCGCGAACGTCGTCTTCCCCGAGCCGGTCTCGCCGACCACCGCGACCTTCGAGTGGGCCCGGATCTCCACGTCGATGCCGTGCAGCACCTCCGCGCCGCCCGGGTACGCGAACCGCACGCCCTCGAAGCGGACCCCCAGGGGCCCTTCGGGAAGCGCGTCGCCGTCGACCGGGTCGGCCACGTCCGGCTCGGTGTCGATGATGTCGAGCACGCGCCGCCAGCCCGAGACCGCGTTCTGCGCCTCGTTCAGCGTCTCCGTGCCGATGACCACCGGCTGCGTGAACAGCACCACCAGGAACAGGAACGCCGTCAGCTCGCCCACGGTCATCTGCCGGTCGGCGACCAGGAACGCCCCGAGCACGACCACGACCGCGTTCACGCCCAGGTACACCAGCTCGCCCGCGCCGAACGACAGCGCCGAGCGGCTGATCGCGCGCGTCTGGTCCCGCCGGTGCTCCTCGATCGAGGCGTCCAGGCGCTCGCTCGTGCGCGCCCCGACCCCGTATGCGCGGACCGTGCCCGCGCCGACCACCGACTCCGCGACGGCCGACAGCATCTTCGAGACCGAGCGGCGCACGCTCGTGTACGCCGACGCCAGGTGCTTCTGGAGCCACTTGATGAGCCACGTGACCGGGATGAACACGATCCACACCGCGATCGCCAGCTGCCACGAGTAGAACACCATGACCACCGTGGCGACGATGATCTGCGCCGTCGAGGTCACCAGGACCATGCCGCCCTGCTGGAGGAACTGGCTGATCTGGTCGATGTCGGTCGTCACGCGCGCGGTGAGCGCGCCGCGCCGCTCCGACTGCTGGTGCAGCATCGACAGGTCGTGGATGTGCCGGAACGTCTTGCGCCGCAGCGCCGCCAGCGCGTGCTCGGAGACGACGAACAGGCGCCGGTTCATGACGTAGTTCGCGGCCGTGGTCACCAGGAGCGCGGCCGTGCCGATCGCCGCGACGGCGAACACGTACGGCAGGTCGGGGCCGCCCCCGCCGAGGAGGCCCTCGTCGAGGATCTTCTGCGCCCCCACGGGCACCACGAGCCGCCCGAGGGCGGTGACGGCGGCGAGGAACACGGTGAAGCCGATGCCGCGGCGCAGCTCGGGCGAGAGCTGGAGGCCGCGCTTGACGGTCTCCCACGGGCCGGTCTGGGGCTGCTCGGTCTGCTCCTGGGCGGTCACGCCGCACTCTCCTCATCGAATTCGCGTTCGGCCTCGGCGCGCTCGTAGGCGGTGACGAGGCCGGCGTAGGGCTGGTGGGTGCGCAGCAGCTCGGCGTGCGGGCCGCGGGCGGTGATGCGGCCGCCTTCGAGGAACACGACCTCGTCGGCGAGCGCGATGGTGGCGCGCCGGTAGGCGACGACGAGGACGCTCACGGCCTCGGCCGAGCCCTTGAGCCCGGCGAGGATCTGCGACTCGACCTTCGGGTCGACGGCGCTGGTGGCGTCGTCGAGGACGAGGAGGCGCGGGTTCGCGGCGAGGGCGCGGGCGAGGGTGAGGCGCTGGCGCTGGCCGCCGGAGAGGCTGGTGCCCCGTTCGCCGACTTCGGTGTCGAGGCCGTCGTCGAGGTTGGCGGTGAACTTCTCGGCTCCGGCGGCGACGAGGGCGTCCCAGAGGCGGGCGTCGGCTTCGGGGCCGTCGGCGAGGCCGGGGCGGCCGAGGCCGATGTTGGCGCGGATCGTGTCGTCGAAGATGAAGGGGATCTGCTGGACGAGCGCGGTGGTGCGGGCGAGGCTCGCGTGGGTGAGGTCGCGGAGGTCCTTGCCGTCGACGCGGATGGCGCCGCGGGAGGGGTCGATGAGGCGGGCGGCGAGGTGGGCGAGGGTGGACTTGCCGGAGCCGGTGGCGCCGACGAGGGCGACGGTGGTGCCGGGCTCGACGGTGAAGGTGACCTCGCGGAGGGCTTCGTGGCCGTCGGGGTAGGCGTAGGCGACGGCGTCGAGTTCGAGCCGGGCGGGGGTGGCGGTCGCGGGGAGTTCCTTGTCGCCGTAGGCCATGTCGCCGGTGGCGGCGAGGACGTGGTCGACGCGGGCGCGGCCGACGACGGACCCGGGGAGGTCGCCGAGGACCCAGCCGATGGCGCGGACGGGGAAGGCGAGCACGGAGAACATGAAGGAGACCGTGACGAGCTGTTCGAGGTCGATGGCCCCGGCCTCGAAGCGGGCGAGGCCGACGAGGAGCGCGACGAGGACGGCGATCTCGGGGAGCCCGGCGATGGCGGGCTCGAAGGCGGCGCGCAGGCGGCCGACGCCGATCATGGCGTCGCGCAGTTCGGAGGCGGAGCCGCTGAAGCGCTCGGTCTCGGCGGCCTCGCGTCCCATGGCCTTGACGACGAGGGCGCCGTCGAAGGACTCGTGGCCGACGGCGGAGACCTCGGCGCGCAGTTCCTGGGCGCGCTTGGCGCGGGGGGCCATCTTGGTGGCGAAGACCGCGTTGAGGGCGAACAGGGCGGGGAACATGCCGAGGGCGACGAGCGCGACGGCCCAGTCGATGGCGAAGAACGCGAACATGGCGACGACGACCATGAAGAGGGTGCCGCACGCGAAGGGGAGCGGCGCGAGGGGGCGGCTGGCGGCCTCGA
This sequence comes from Glycomyces mayteni, assembly GCF_042428885.1. NCBI lineage: Bacteria > Bacillati > Actinomycetota > Actinomycetes > Glycomycetales > Glycomycetaceae > Glycomyces > Glycomyces mayteni. The sequence continues at coordinate 180,700 of NZ_JBHMBP010000002.1, read as the reverse complement.
CGTCGGCGTTCGCGTTGGACAGGAGCGTGCCGGTGGGGTGCTTCTGGTGCCAGGAGACGGGGAGGGCGAGGTAGCGGCGGGTGATCTGGCGGCGCCAGATGGCCTGGACGCCGAACTGCATGACGCCCGCGCCGATGCGCCGGGCGCACATGGAGGAGAAGCGGACGATCGAGGTGCCGAGGAGGGCGGCGACGCCGAGGAGGACGGTGCCGAGGGCGACCTCGCCGTTCTCGTAGGCGGGGACGGCGATCCCGGCGACGACCCAGCCGACGACGTACGACAGCAGGAGGGTCATGCCGGTGTTGATCATGGCCCCGGCCGCGCCGACGGCGAAGGGCTTGGGTGCGAGCCGGATCATGTCGCCGAGGTTGCGCAGGCCGCGGGCGAGGATGTGCTCGTCCGCGCCTGCGGCGAGGTCGTCGGGGGCGGTGGCGGCGCCGGTGGGCAGCGTCATTGGGTCTCCGGTCAGGTGGGTGCGCCAGCGTGGTGTTGCGAGGCGGTCGCTAGCCGGGCGGCAAGCGTCCGCAGGCAATGATGCCTCGCGCGTCCGACACTCGCCAACCCCGTTTCAAAGCTGAAGGCCGTATAGCCATCCCTAGCCCCCACCCACCCAGAGGGGACCGTAGCGGCCAGCTTCGCGGCCGGGTGCGACAAGACGCGGGTCCGCGGGCACCGGTGTCACCCGAAGGGGGACACGGATGTCGCCGAGGTCACTGGCGGGGGCGGGCGCCGGTTCAGCGCACGGGGTGCCCGGCGTTCTTCAGTTCCTGCTTGACCTCGCCGATGGCGACGTCGCCGAAGTGGAAGATCGAGGCGGCGAGGACCGCGTCGGCGCCCGCGGCGACCGCGGGCGGGAAGTGGGCGGCGGCGCCGGCGCCGCCGGAGGCGATGAGGGGGACGTCGACCGCGGCGCGGACGGCCGCGATGAGCGGGAGGTCGAACCCGGCCTTGGTGCCGTCGGCGCCGATCGAGTTGAGGAGGATCTCGCCCGCGCCGAGCGCCGCGGCCCGCGCGCACCACTCGACCGCGTCGATGCCGGTGCGCCGCCGCCCGCCGTGCGTGGTGACCTCCCACCCCGAGTCCGTCCCGGCGCCGGAGGCGACGTCGGCGGAGAGCACGAGGACCTGGTTGCCGAAGCGGTCGGCGATCTCGGCGATGACCTCGGGCCGATTGACGGCCGCGGTGTTGACGCCGACCTTGTCGGCGCCCGCGCGCAGGAGCCGGTCGACGTCGTCGGGGGTGCGGACCCCGCCGCCGACGGTCAGCGGGATGAAGACCTGCTCGGCGGTGCGCGCGACGACGTCCATCATCGTGCCGCGGTCGTCGGTCGAGGCGGTCACGTCGAGGAACGTCAGCTCGTCGGCCCCGGCCGCGTCGTAGGCCGCGGCGAGCTCGACGGGGTCGCCCGCGTCGCGCAGGTTCTCGAAGTTGACGCCCTTGACGACCCGTCCCGCGTCCACGTCCAGGCAGGGGATCACACGCACCGCAACAGTCACGCCGGAAAGCCTACCGGCAGGGGCAGTCCGTGGCGTCGGCCATATTTCAGCATGCGGACTTGAACATGTTCAAGAATCTGCGTAGGTTGAAGCCATGAGTTGAACATGTTCAACTCTGGAATCCCCCTTTTAGAACGGAGCACTGTCATGGACATGACGGTCGTCGCCTACACCGCCTACCTGCTCGTCGCCGTCCCGCTCACCGTGTGGGTCGCCCGGACCCTGGGCGCCAACGGCTTCCACTTCATCAAGGACGTCTTCGACGGGGACGAGCAGCTCGCCCAGGCCGTCAACCGGCTCCTCCAGGTCGGCTTCTACCTGCTCAACTTCGGGTTCGTGGCGCTGTGGCTGCGCACCGGGACCGACATCGCGACCGCCCGGGAGGTCTTCGAGACCGTCGCCGTCAAGATCGGCGCCGTGCTCCTGGTCCTCGGGGTCCTCCACGTGCTCAACGTGGTCGTCCTCAACGGCTTCCGCAGGCGCGGCCGCGTGGTCGACGCCCGCACCCTCGGCGCGATGGAGCCCCCGCGGCCGCGGCCGGGACAGTACGGCCCCCAGCCACAGTAGGATCGCCTTTGTGAGCGCCTCTGCTTCCGGCCCCGACGAGTCCGACGCGTCCGCCCGCCCTTCCAGCAAGGGCGAGCGGACGCGGCAGCGCATCATCGACACCGCGCTCGACATGTTCGCCGAGCGCGGCTACGACAAGACCACGATGCGGGCGATCGCGGCCGAGGCGGGCGTCTCGGTCGGGAACGCGTACTACTACTTCAAATCGAAGGAGCACCTGATCCAGGGCTTCTACGAGCAGGCCACGATCAGGCACGCCGAGCTGACGCCGACGATGCTGGAGGGCAAGGAGACCCTCGCCGAGCGGATCGAGGCGGCCCTGCTGGCCTGGCTCGACATCGCCGGGCCCTACCACGCCTTCGCGGGCCAGTTCTTCCGCAACGCGGCCGACCCGTCGAGCCCGCTGAGCCCGTTCTCGGAGGACTCCGGCGAGAGCCGCGACCGCGACATCGCGCTCTACCAGGAGGTCCTGGAGGGCTCGAAGACCAAGGTGCCCAAGGACATGGCCGACATCCTCCCCGAGATGCTGTGGCTGCACCAGATGGTCGTGGTCCTGTACTGGGTCTACGACGCCTCGCCGGGCCAGGAGAAGTCCAAGGAGCTGGCCCGCCGCACCGCGCCGCTCGCCGCCCGCGTCGTGGCGCTCTCGCGCCTGAAGATCCTGCGGCCCCTGGTCAAGCAGGGCGAGGAGCTGGTGCGGGACTTCCTCATCACCCGCAAGCCCGCCTAGCCGACCGGCCCCGGGACGGCCCGAAGGGCCGCCCGGACGCCGTTGTCCTTGCGGCCCTTCGGTGGTGCAGTGCTCCAGTCGTGCGGTGCGGCTAGCAGTCCTTCAGCTCGGGCGACTGGTTGAGCAGCTGCCCGCGCGGCGAGGTGAACTTGCGGTAGGTGTCCGAGTCGACCTCGGAGACCGGGAACGCCGCGATGCGGTGGCAGTTCTGGAAGGCGAACTTGACGCCGTGGTGGCGCTCCAGCGCGGCCCGCATCGAGTCCGAGGCGAGGGCCCGCAGGAGCTGGCCGCGGGCCTGCTCGTCCGGCGGCGGCGTGGTGTTGTCCGCGAACTGGGTGGACCCGGTGGACGAGACCACCCCGTTCTTCAGGTCGTCGGCGACCTTCGCGAAGAGGTCCCACGCGAACGGCAGGGACTGCTTGACGCAGTCCAGGAACTCGGCGTCGGTCACCTCCCCCGCTTCGGCCTTGGTGAGCAGGTCTTCAGAGACGTCAAGGGACATGCGTACTCCTCTCGGTTCGGAATCGGTTCATTGTGCTGGCGCGGGTCACCGTCCGCTGTCGGGTACTCGACGCAGGCGGTTCCGCGGTCCCGCGGCGTCCAGACGCGGGCCGCGCTCACTAGTGGACGGGCGTGTCGAGCAGGTGCTCGCCGAGGACGAAGTCCGGCACGATCTGGTCCGCGAGGTCCACCCCGGCGCGGTCGTTCCCCCAGGCGAGGGCGGCCTTGCGGTGGAAGTCGTGGGCCTGGCGGGTGAACTTCGCCCAGTCCTTGCCCCCGGCGACGGCCCGCTCGCGGGCGGCGTCCAGGACGGCGAGGTTCTCCGGTTCGAGGTCGGCGACGGGCCCGACGCTGCCGCGCTCGGCGGCCTTGACGTACTTCGAGCGCGCGCACCAGCCCAGGAGCGCGTCCCCGACGTGCCCGCGCAGGAACGCCACGTCGTCATCGTCGTCGATCTTGTTGCCGATCACCGAGATCCGCACGTCGTAGTCCTCGGCGTAGCCCAGGTACTGCTTGTAGACGCCCACGGACCGCAGGGTCGGCTCGCACACCAGGAACGTGTGGTCGAAGCGGGTGAACATGCCCGAGGCGAAGGCCTCGGCGCCCGCGACCATGTCGACCACGACGAACTCGTCGGTGCGGTCCACGAGGTGGTTGAGCAGCAGCTCGACGGCGCCGACCTTCGAGTGGTAGCAGGACACCCCGAGGTCGTCGTCCACGAAGCCGCCGGTCGCGGCGAAGCGGATGCCGTCGTGGGCGGTGAAGAGCCGGTCGAACAGCGGGTTCGACTCGCGCACGGTCACCAGGCGCGAGCCGGGCCCCGGCGGCGTGGTCTTGAGCATGAGCTCGGCCGAGGGCACGAGCGGGTTCGCGCCGCGCAGGTAGTCCTTGATGTCGGCCAGGTGCTCCCCCAGCACCGGGCCCATCGCGGCGGCCTCGGCGTCGAGGCCGAGCGCCGCGGCCAGGTGCTGGTTGATGTCGGCGTCCACGGCCATCACCGGGTGGCCCAGCGCGGCGGCGCGCCGCGCGAACAGCGAGGCCATCGTGGTCTTGCCCGAGCCGCCCTTGCCGACGAAGGCGAGTTTCATCGTTCCGGTCCCCCACCAATTGAAAATGGTTGTTGATTTCAAGAGGGAGCGTAGCAGGCCCCGAAAACGACTGCGCCTCATACGCAGAGGGCCCCGCCTGCCGGAGCAGACGGGGCCCTCTCGGGTCGTGCGGTCGTCAGACGACGGTGCCGGCGGTGCCGCCGGCGACCACCGACTCCAATTGCGCCGCGGCCTTGGGCGCGGCGGTCTTCTTGCGCATCCGCCGCTCCGCGTAGACCACCAGCTTCGAGAGGGCGTACGCCATCGCGAAGTAGATGAGCGCCGCGATGATGAGCGCCTGGAGGAAGGAGTTGCTGTAGTCGCGGCCGATGATGTTCGCCGAGTGCAGCAGCTCGGGGTAGGTGATCACGTAGCCCAGCGAGGTGTCCTTGAGCAGGATCACCAGCTGCGCGAGGACCGCCGGGAGCATGTTCCTCAGCACCTGGGGCAGCACGATGAGACGCTGCACCTGCCCGTGGCGCAGGCCGATCGCCTGGCCCGCCATCGCCTGGCCCGGGGGCAGGGCGTTGACGCCGGCGCGGAGGATCTCGGCGAGGATCGCGGCGTTGTAGATGCCCAGGCCCAGGACCAGGAAGGTCAGGCGCCGGGCCTCGCCGCTCCATCCGAGCGTGTCGGTGGTGAACCCGAAGTGCCCGTCGATGGTGAAGGAGACCCAGATCAGGAGCACCAGCGGCAGCGACCGGAAGAACTGCACGTAGACCGTGGAGGCCGCGCGCGTCGGCAGGAACCGGGAGATCCGGCCGAAGCCGATGACGACGCCGAGCGCCAGGGCCAGCAGCGAGCCCAGCGCGAACGCCACGAGCGTGCTGACGATCGCCGGGATCCAGGTGGTCTCCACCACGAGCGCGTCGAGCGGGTTGACCCAGCGGGAGGACTCGAAGAAGCCCTCGCCGTAGAGCACGTAGGCGACCCAGCCGAGCACGCCGAGGATGACGACCGCCGAGGCGATCGCGGCGAGGTTCGCGTTGCGCCGCCCCTTGGGGCCGAGCGCGTCGAACAGGACGGTGGTCTCGTTCTTGCTGTTCACGATTCGGCCCCTCTCATCGGACGAATGCGGTGCGCTTCTCAGCGATCCGCACGAGGTAGCTCAGGACGAGGGCGATCAGCAGGTAGCCGACCGTCACGCAGATGATGACGCCCCAGAGGTCGAAGCGGCTCTGGGTGTCCTCGATGAGCCGCCGCGACCGGGCGGTCAGTTCGGGGACGCCGATGGCGAGCACCAGCGCGCTGTTCTTGACCAGGGCGATCAGGAGCGAGCCGAGCGGCGGGATGACCGCGCGCACCGACTGCGGCAGGATCACCGAGCTCAGGGACTGGCCGAAGGTGAGCCCCAGCGAGCGGGCGGCCTCGGCCTGGCCCAGCGGGATCGAGTTGATGCCCGAGCGCATGGTCTCGCCGACGAACGCGCCGGTGTACATGCCGAGGCCGAGCAGGGCCCAGACCCAGTTGTCCGCCACGATCCCGACCTTGGGCAGGCCGAAGTACATGATGAACAGGACGGCGAGCAGCGGCACGTTGCGGAACAGCTGCGTGTAGGCGTTGGCGGCCCAGCGTGCGGGGAACGCGGGGCTGACGTGCATGACCACGAGGACCATGCCGATGACGAGCGCGATGGCGTAGCTGGTGAGGGTGACCCACACGGTGGTCCACATACCGGCACCGAGGGCCTCGATCATCAAGTCGAAATTGTCGAACAAGCGGACTCCTCCATAAGGCGGGCGGCGGCGGCCGTGTCACGGCCGCCGCCGCCTCACCGAACGGTTGCGAAGGGACCTAGTACCGGTTCGGGGCCGGGAGCGGGTCCGGGGTCGGCATGCCGGCGGCGCCGAAGGTCAGGTCGAACGCCTTCTGCCAGTCGCCGTTGGCCAGGATTTCGTCGATCATGTCGTTAACGAAGTTACGGGCGTCGGTCTCGCCGAGCGGCATGGCCACGCCGTACGGCTCGTCGGTGAAGATGTTCGACGAGTCGAGGACGCGGAACGCGTCGGGCTTGTCCACGGTGAAGCCGTAGAGGATCGTCTCGTCGGTGCTGACCGCGTCGGTCTGGCCGTTCTCCAGGGCCTCGGCGCAGGCGGCGTAGTCGGCGAGCGGCGTGATCACGGCGTCGGGGTTCTCGGCCTCGAGGTTCGCGATCGAGCCGGAGCCCTCGGCGATGCACACGTTCTTGCCCGCGAGGTCGGCCACCGAGTTGATGTCGGTGTTGTCGGCCGAGACCATGACGTTCTGGCCGGTCTCGAAGTACGGGCCGCCGAACTCGAACTGGGTCAGGCGCTCGGGGTACATGGAGTACGAGGCGATGACCGCGTCCACGGTGCCGTCGTTGATGTACGTCTCGCGGTTCTGCGAGGTCGTCTCGACGAAGACCAGGTTCGCGTCGTCGCCCTCTTCGACGACCTCGCCGAAGATGTAGGTGGCGAAGAGGCGGGCGATCTCGGCGTCGAAGCCCTCGATCTTGCCGGTGGCGGTGTTCTTCTGGCCGATGAGCGGCTGGTCGAACTTGACGCCGACGGTGAGGACGCCCTTGTCCTGGATGTCCTGGATGTAGCCCGCGGGGATCTCCGCGGCCTGCTCCAGGGAGTACGTGCCGACGGACTCTTCCAAGGACTCCTGGTCTTCCGCGTCCTGGCTGGCCTCGCCTGAGCAGGCGGCCAGGGACATGAGGCCCGCGGCCGCAATCGCGGCGGCGGCCTTGCGGTATGCGCGCATGGCTGTTTCCTTCCTTATGGGTGGGGCTGACAGTGTGGTGTTCGGGTGCGGCTCAGTGGGACATGACCTTGGCGAGGAAGTCCTGCGCGCGCGCCGTCTTCGGGTCGTCGAAGAACTCGTCGGGCGGCGCGACCTCCACGATCTGGCCGTCGGCCATGAACACGACGCGGTTGGCGGCGCGGCGGGCGAAGCCCATCTCGTGGGTGACCACGACCATGGTCATGCCCTCGCGGGCGAGGTCCTGCATGACGTCGAGGACCTCGTTGATCATCTCGGGGTCGAGCGCCGAGGTCGGCTCGTCGAACATCATGAGCTTCGGGTCCATGGCGAGGCCGCGGGCGATGGCCACGCGCTGCTGCTGGCCGCCCGAGAGCTGCGAGGGGAACGAGTCGGCCTTGTCGGCCAGGCCCACGCGCTCCAGGAGCTGGCGGGCGCGCTCCTCGGCCTTGGCCTTGGGGGTGCGGCGCACCTTGATCGGGCCCAGGGTGATGTTCTGGAGGACCGTGAGGTGCGCGAAGAGGTTGAAGTGCTGGAACACCATGCCGACGTCGGCGCGCAGGTTGGCGAGCGCGCGGCCTTCGGCGGGGAGGGGCTTGCCGTTCACGGTGATCGAGCCGGCGTCGACGGTTTCGAGGCGGTTGATGGTCCGGCACAGCGTGGACTTGCCGGAACCGGAGGGTCCGATGAGGACCACGACCTCGCCGTCGTCCACGGTCAGGTCGATGTCCTTGAGCGCGTGGAGGTTTCCGAAGTGCTTGTTCACTCCGGCGATGGTGACCATCGGAGCCTTCGGCGTTGCTTCCATTCGTATCCCTGTGGTCGTGTGGAACCCTCGACTGGCGCGGGGCGAGCGGATTGGGCTTTAAATACCTTAGGAATAGTAGTGTGACAGCTCACGCCCGGTCACCGGGGCGGCCGTGGGCCGCAACTAGTCGGCAATTAAGTAACGGCATCATAAAGAAGGACCTGCCCATAACGGGCACGACCCACGCCTGGAACATCGGTGACGCTCGCGTCCGTTGCTGGCCGCCGGGGCGCGCGGCGGACTAGGGTCGAACGATGACCGCAACAGTGGGAGCCGTCGGCGCGGGCGCCGGCGCGATCAGCACCGTGGAAGGCATCACGGTGGAGCAGCGCGGCCTCATGGACTACCAGGAGGCGTGGGACTACCAGAAGGAGCTCCAGCAGCGGCGGATCGACGACGAGATCGGCGACACCGTGCTGCTGCTCCAGCACCCGAGCGTGTACACGGCGGGGCGGCGCACCGAGACGTGGGCGCTGCCGCAGGACGGCACGCCGGTGGTGACGACCGACCGGGGCGGGCAGATCACCTGGCACGGGCCGGGCCAGATCGTCGGGTACCCGATCATGAAGATGCGCAACAAGGTCGACGTCGTCGGCTACGTGCGCCGCGTCGAGGACATGATCGCGGCGGTGTGCCACGAGATGGGCGTGCCGTCGGCGCGCGGGCGCCTGCGCGACCGCACGGGCGTGTGGCTGCCGGAGGACGAGCAGGGCCCGGAGCGGAAGATCTGCGCGATCGGGGTACGGGTTCGCTGGGCGACCACGATGCACGGGTTCGCGCTCAACTGCAACCCGGACATGACCTACTGGGACCGGATCGCGCCGTGCGCGATCACGGACGCCGACGTCACGAGCCTCTCGCGGGAGCTGGGCCGCACCGTCACGGTGGAGGAGGTCCTGCCGGTCGTGAAGAAGCACCTGGGCCTGCTGCTCGAACGGGACTAGACGGATATATGGGACGGGCGCGGCCGGCGGCCGCGCCCGTCTCTGCGTGTCTCTAGGAGCAGGACTCGTTGGGGACGGGCTGCTCGTCGGCGAGCTCGGGGTCGCCGCCCAGGAGGACCTGGAGGATGTTCTTCCAGGCGTCCCCCTCGGGGTAGAAGACCTCGGAGTGGGAGTGGACGCCTTCGATGGTCTTCCCGGCGATGCCCTCGTCGGCGAGGCTGCGGCCGTAGTCGTCGACCGCGCCGGGGGCGTCGGGGAGGCTCCCGGTGACGAGGTTCTTCACGCCGGGGAAGTCGTCGGGGTCGGCGCCGTGGCCGAGGAGCGGCACGTACGGCATGCCCTGGATGTAGGAGATCGGGTCGCCGGGGGCGGTGATCGAGTAGCGGGTGCGGCAGGGCTCGGTGTAGTCCTCGGGGCTGTACACGTCGTTGCCCATGCCCGCGGAGGCGATGTGGAGGACCTGGTCGGCTTCGAGGTCGTAGGTCTCGGCGTACCCGATGACGGCCCCGCCGTAGGAGTGGCCCATGAGGGTGAGGGGGCGGTCGCCGATCTGGTTGCGCAGGTCGAACGTGAAGGACGCGAGGCTCTCGGCGGCGACCTGCGACCAGGACGCCCAGGACTCCTCGACCCACCCGGAGGGCCAGGACGCGGCGGCCCACACCACGATCGCGAGCTCGCCGTCCGAGGCGTCCACGAAGGACTTCGCGCGGTGGTAGTAGAGGTCGAAGTTCTCGCTGGAGAGGACGGCGGAGCCGCCGGGGACGAGGACCGCGACGTTCGCGGCGGTGTCGAGGTCGCCGACGACCTCGATCCAGGAGCCGTCGCCCGCGTTGTTGTACGGGTCGAGGTAGAGGAACTCGCGGCCGGAGCCGATGAGGCGCTGGAGCTCCTCGCGGGGCGGGCGCTCGGCCTCGTCGGTCCAGGGGCGCTCGGGGCTGGCGTACGCGGTGGAGGCGGCGGTGCTCGCTTCGAGGACGAGCTGGTTGGCGGCCATGCGGGCGTGGAAGGGCGCGCCGGGCATCTCGCTGATCGCGGAGGGGTAGAGGACCGCGAGCCACGCGGTGCGCTCCTCGCCGAGGCCGGTGAAGAAGTCGTTGACGGCGAGCGGGTCGAGGCCGCCGCCCGCTTCGTAGAGGGAGGCGAGCGCGGCGCCGAGTTCGCCGGAGGCGGCGGTGGGGACGGCCGCGACGAGTTCGGCGGCGGTCTCGGGGTCGGCCAGCGCGGCGTCGAGGGCGGCCTGCGGGTCGTCGCCGCCGACGGGCGCGCCGGTGCGGAGCGCGGCGAGTTCGGCGGTGGGGTCGGCGGCGAGCACGGGCACCGCGTGGAGCTGCTCGGCCTCGGCTTCGCCGAGGCGTGTCAGTCCGGCGAGGTACACGAGCGCCAAAACGGCGACGGCCGTCAGGACCGTCGCGCGCCACCACCGGAATCTCACCGGGTCAGCGTAGCCGAGCAGGGCGAGGGGCGGCGACCGCTGCGCGTGTGACACGGGCCGGAGGGCAGCCGCAGAGGCGGGGACCGGCGTATCGCGGGCCCCCGGTTCAACACCCTGACACGGGGGTCCGACAAGAACGGGTCGGGGCAGTTCGCGGGCACCCGCAGAGCCGAGGACCGACGTTCCGTAGGCCCCCGGTCAAAACCCTGGCACGGGGGTGCGACAGGACTCGGGCGGGTCGGGTTGCGGTGGGGGCGTGAGTTAGGCGGCGGTGGCGGTGAAGCGGTTGCCGTTGGCGGTGAGGGTCAGGGGGAGGCCGAAGGCTTTGGAGAGGGTGTCGGAGGTGAGGGCCTCGGCGATGGGGCCGGCGGCGATGACGCCTCCGGCGGAGAGGATCAGGGCGTGGGTGAAGCCCGGGGGGATCTCCTCGACGTGGTGGGTGACGAGGACGAGCGCGGGGGCGGCCTCGTCGCGGGCGAGGCCCGCGAGGGTGGCGACGAGCGCTTCGCGGGCGCCGAGGTCGAGTCCGGCGGCGGGCTCGTCGAGGAGGAGCAGCTCGGGGTCGGTCATGAGCGCGCGGGCGATGAGGACGCGCTTGCGCTCGCCCTCCGAGAGCGTGCCGAAGAGGCGGTCGGTGAGCTGGGCGACGCCGAGCCAGCGCATGAGCGAGGCGGCGCGCTCGTCGTCCTGCGGGTCGTACTCCTCGCGCCAGCGGCCCATCATGCCCCAGGCGGCGGTGCGGACGACGTCGAACGCCTTCTCGTCGCGCGGGATCGCGTCGGCGACCTGCGTCGTGGTGAGGCCGATGCGGGGGCGCAGCTCGAACACGTCGACGCGGCCGAGGCGCTCGCCGAGGATCTGGACGACGCCGGAAGTGGGGTGGTTGCGGGCAGCCGCTAGGTTGAGCAGCGTCGTCTTCCCCGCACCGTTGGGGCCTAGGACGACCCACCGCTGGTCAGCGTCGACTTGCCAGTCGACGCCGTCGAGGAGCTGGTTGCCGCCGCGTCGCACGGTGACGCCGGACAGGTCGAGGACGCGTTCAGACTGAGCCACGGGTCAATGAAACCACGCGCCCCCGACGGCCGGACACAGGCGGGCCGCGAGGTGGGAGTAGGACACACGGGCGAGCCCCGACCCGGGCGGACCCGGAGCGTCCCGGCGGTCGTGCAACGGCACGGCTCCCGGCGGCGTCTCTTGTACGTCGCCGCACCCGCGGCGCCGCCATCCCGGACTGGAAACGAGTTCATGCCCCCCATCATCGAGATATCGGGGCTGCGGAAGACCTATCGACGGAGCTTCCGCCAGCCGCACAACGCGTTGGACGGCCTCGACCTGGAGGTCGCCGCGGGCCAGGTACACGGCTTCCTGGGCCCCAACGGGTCCGGGAAGACGACGACGCTGCGGGCCCTGCTGGGCCTCATCCGCGTCGACGGCGGGACCATGCGGGTCTTCGGCCAGGAGGTGCCGCACCGCCTGCCCGAGGTCGTGGGGCGCATCGGCGCGGTCGTGGAGTCCCCGCAGTTCTTCAAGCACTTCTCGGGGCGCCTGACGCTCCAGCTCCTCGCCGAGAGCGCGGGGGTCCCGAAGGAGCGCGTCGAGGCGGTCCTTGAGCAGGTGGGCCTGCGCGACGCCGCGAAGTCGGCCGTCAAGGGCTACTCGCTGGGCATGCGCCAGCGCCTCGCGGTCGCGCAGGCGCTGCTGAAGCAGCCGGAGCTGCTGATCCTGGACGAGCCCGCGAACGGCCTGGACCCGGCGGGCATCCACCACATGCGCGAGCTGCTCCAGTGGCTCGCGCACGAGCAGGGCGTCACGGTCGTGGTGTCCTCGCACCTCCTCTCGGAGGTGCAGCAGCTGTGCGACTCGATGACGATCGTGTCGCGGGGGCGGCGGATCGTCGACGGCTCGGTGGCCGACATCATCGCCGGGCATTCGAGTGCGTCGCTGAGCGTCCGGTTCCCGGACGCGGGGTCGCTTCCGCAAGCGGCGGAGGCGCTCACGACGGCGAAGGCCGGTGTGGGCGCGGTCGTGGAGCGCGACCGGCTGATCGTCACGAACGCGCCGGAGGCGGCGTGGGTGACGCAGACGCTCGCCGAGGCGGGGATCTACCTGTCGGAGCTGGTGGCGCAGACGAAGAACCTGGAGTCGGTGTTCCTGGAGCTGACGGGGACCGCCCCGCAGCCGGGACAGACCGTCCAGGTCGGACAGTCAGTGGCGGTGCCCGCCACTGCGGCGCCGATCGAGGTGCCGGTCGCGGTGTCGCCCGATGCCGGGCCCCGAGCCGGATCCGAAGCCGAGGAGGCGCAGCGGTGAACCTGTTCAAAGCGGAGCTGCGGCGCATCGCGCGCCGGCGTCTGACCCTGGTGTTCGGGATCATCCTGCTCGCCGGCGTGGTGGGCCTGGCGGTGATCCTGGCGTCGATCTCGTCCGAGGGCCCCAGCGAGGCGACCCTCGCGGAGGCGCAGGCGCAGGCCGACGAGATGAACGAGCAGAACCCGGACTACCTGGACTGCGTCGAGGACGAGGCCTACTTCGAGGACAACGAGATGTACGGCTGGGTCGAGACCGACCCGGAGTACCAGGGCATGAGCCACAAGGAGGCCTGCGAGCACTTCGTGGGCGGATGGTGGGCCGAGGACTTCCTCTGGACGTACACGTTCAACTTCGAGAACGAGGGGCCGTTCGTCATCGTCGGCGTCATGATCGTGGCCGGTCTGGTCATGATGCTGCTCGGGTCGTCGGCGATCGGCGCCGAGTGGTCGAGCGGCGGCATGTCGAACCTGATGGTGTGGCACCCGAACCGGATGCGGCTGTGGGGCGTCAAGCTCGGCGCGGCGCTGACGGCGTGCGCGGCGGGGGTGGTCGTCCTGGCGGCGCTCGCGTTCGGCCTGCTGGTGCTGGTGGCCTCGCTGCGCGGCGAGGTCGGCGTGCTCGACGGCGTGTGGTGGGAGGACACCCTGGAGCTGGTGCTGCGGACGGGCGTGCTCGCCCTGGGCATGACCCTCCTGGGCGCGTCGCTGGCGATGCTGGGGCGGCACACGGCCATCGCGGGCGGCGTCATCGCGGGCTACCTGATCGTCGGGGAGCTGATCGTGAACATGGTGTCGATGAACCTGTCGATGGACTTCCCCGAGCGCCTGTCGCTGTACACGTGGGTGGGGGCGTGGATCACCGGTCGGGTCGAGCTGGTCGGCGGGTACGCCGGCTTCAACGACATGACCCCTGAGGTCATGGTCATCACCTGGGGCGACGCCGGTGTCCTCCTGGGCGGCATCGTCCTCTTGTTCGCCGCCCTGGCGACCTGGTCCTTCCAGCGCCGCGACGCGGCCTAGACGCAGGACCGCCCCGCCGCTTCAGCGGCGGGGCGGTTTCGTCTGCGGCTCAGTCGAAGAGGCTTTCGCGCACCGCGTCGAGGCCGTGGAGGATCGCGCCGCGCATGATCGGCTCGTCGATGACCGTGCCCGCGACGACGCTCGGGGTGACCGGGGCGAGCTGCGAGGTCTGGGCCGCGACGCGGCCCGCGAGTTCGAGGCCCCCGGCGTAGCCGACCGGTCCGCCGAGCACCACCACGGTGGGGTCGAGCAGGACGCAGACCGCGACGATGCCGAGCGCGATGCCGCGCGCGATCTCGTCGAGGCACGACGCGCCCTCGGCCCCGGCCGCGAGCGCCGCGGTCAAGACGTCCTCCGGCTCGGCGGCCTCGAAGCCGTGCTTCGCGCCGATGTCGAGCACGGCGTCGCCGCCGATGACCCGCTGGTACGAGCCCTTCGACAGCCGCGTCACGACTCCGCCGGTGGGCAGGTCGCCGCCGGGCACCGGCAGGAAGCCGATCTCCCCCGCCGCGCCCGAGGCGCCGCGGTACAGGCCGCCGTTCAGGATGACGCCGAGGCCGAGGCCGCCGCCGAACCACGCGTACACGAAGTCCGAGGCGCCGCCCGCGCCGCCGGAGCGCTGCTCGGCGATCGTCGCCAGGTTCACGTCGTTCTCGATCGCGACCGCCGGGGCGAACTCCTCGTTCAGCGCGGTCCGCAGGCCGCGGTGCCAGGCCGGGAGGTTCCACGAGAAGCCGATGTCGCCGCTGGCGGGGTCGATGACGCCGGGCGTGCCGAGGGTGATGCGCCCGACCTTCGCCATCTCGATCCCGGCGTCGGCCACCGAGTCGGTGACGACGCGGCGCACGACCGCGACGGGGTCGGTCGAGCCCTCCACGTCGATCTCGGCGCGGCCGACGATCCGGCCGGTGAAGTCCGCGCAGGCGCCCTTCGTGGTCACGGGCCCGACCTCAACGCCCACAACGTAAGTGAACGTGGGCACGGCCGCGTACAGCGAGGCGTTGGGCCCGCGCCCGCCGGACTTGGAGCCGACGACCTCCACGAGGCCGCGGGTCTGGAGGCGCTCCATCATCTGCGAGGCGGTGACCTTCGACATCGACGTGCGCTCGGCGAGCTGCGCGCGGGTCTGCGGACCGTCCTCCAGCAGCAGCTTCAGCGCGGCCTGGTCGTTGAGGACGCGCAGCAGTTTGGGCACCCCGGGGGTGTGGCTCTTCGGCATCAGTACTTCTTTCTCCTCCGAGCCCACATTATCCACGGGGTCCCCACACGCCACCGGCGCGTGTGACCGGTCAATCGCCGTCGGTCTCCACGAGGCCGCGGATCTGCCTGAGCGACACCGACAGGACCGCGAGCTTCTCGTCGGAGCGCTCGGCCTCCTCGGTGGCCTCGTGGACGGAGGCGATCGCGGCCGCGTTGCGCTCGGCCCACGAGTCGACGGCCTCGGCCGGGTCGGTCCCGGGCTTGGCTTGGAGGACGCTCGCGGTCAGGCCCGCCATGGCGCCGTACAGGTCGTACCGCAGGGCCGACCGGGCGAGGGTCTGCCACCGGTTCGTGCGCGGCAGCGCCGAGATCTGGTTGAGGATCTCGTCCAGGTGCACGCGCGCGGCGATCCCGTAGTAGACCTTCGCGGTCGTCTCCAGGTCCGTCTCCAGGAGCCGCGCGCACTCCACGACGTCGACGAGCCCGAATCCGAAGATCGGCGCGGAGGCGTCGCGCGCGATCTCGGCGGGCATCCCCTGGTCTTCGAGCTGGTCCACGAACTCCTCGAACCCGACGGCCTCGGAGTCGGTGAGCAGTACCGGCAGCAGCGGCTGGAGCACCGCGAGCCCCGGGCGCAGCCGCTCGGTCTCGGCGGCCACGTCGAGGTGCCCGCGGCGGTGCTGCACGAGCCAGCGCACGCCGCGGTCGAGGAGCCGCCTGATGACGAGCATGGCCGCGACCTGAGCCTCCTGCGGGACCTGGTTGTCGAGCGCTTCGATGCGCCGCCACAGGTCGGGCAGGCCGAAGGCGTCGCGGATGATGACGTACGCGCGGATGACGTCCACGACGTCGGCGCCCGTCTCGTCGGCGATGCGGAAGAAGAACGTGGTGCCGCCGCGGTTGACGGCCTCGCCGACGACCGCGGTGGTGACGATCTCGCGGTGGAGCGGGTGCTCGGCCATGAGGTCGGCGTACCGCTCGCGCAGGGGCGCGGGGAAGTACTCGCGCAGGACCGGCGCGGTCCACTCCTCGGCGGGCAGGTCGGAGTCGAGGACGGCGCGCTTGGCCCAGATCTTCACGTACGACAGCAGGACGGAGAGTTCGGGCTCGGTGAGCCCGGACCCGGCGGCGGCGCGCTCCTTGAGCTGCTTGTCGCTGGGGAGGCCCTCGATCTCGCGGTCGAGGCCGACGGTCTTCTCCAGGTGCTTCATGAGCCTGGAGTGGACGGGCAGCAGCCGCCGGTTGAGGCGGATCGCGTTGGCCAGGGCCATGTTCTGGCCGTAGTTGTCGGCCAGGACGGCGTCGGCGACCGCGTCGGACATGTCCATGAACAGCTTGTCGCGGCTCGCGGGGTCGATCCGGCCCGTCAGCGTCGCCGAGCGCAGCAGGATCTTGATGTTGACCTCGTGGTCGGAGGTGTCCACGCCCGCGGAGTTGTCGATGAAGTCGGTGTTCATGCGCCCGCCGAGGCCCTCGGGGCCCCCGGACTGCGAGAACTCGATGCGCCCGAGCTGCGTGAACCCGAGGTTCCCGCCTTCGCCCACGACGCGGCAGCGCAGGTCTTCGCCGTTGACGCGCACCGGGTCGTTGGACTTGTCGCCCGCGTCAGCGTCGCTCTGGGCCGAGGACTTCACATAGGTGCCGATGCCGCCGTTCCACAGCAGGTCGACGGGGGCGGTGAGGATCGCGCGGATGAGCTCGGGCGGCGTCATGTCCTTGACGTCGTCGCCGATGCCGAGCGCGGCCCGCACCTCGTCGGAGACGGGGATGGACTTCGCGGTCCGCTCCCACACGCCGCCGCCCGCCGACAGCAGCGACCGGTCGTAATCGGCCCATGTGGAGCGCGGCAGGTCGAACAGGCGGCGCCGCTCGGCGAACGAGGAGGACGCGTCGGGGTCCGGGTCGATGAAGATGTGCATGTGGTTGAAGGCCGCGACGAGGCGGATGTGCTCGGACAGGAGCATCCCGTTGCCGAACACGTCGCCGGCCATGTCGCCGATGCCGACCGCGGTGAAGTCCTGCGCCTGCGTGTCGAGGCCCTCGGCGCGGAAGTGGCGCTTCACCGATTCCCATGCGCCCCTTGCGGTGATGCCCATCTTCTTGTGGTCGTAGCCGACGGACCCGCCGGAGGCGAACGCGTCGCCGAGCCAGAACCCGTACTCGGCGGCGACGGCGTTCGCGATGTCGGAGAACGTCGCCGTGCCCTTGTCGGCGGCGACCACCAGGTACGGGTCGTCGGGGTCGTGGCGCACGACGTTCGGCGGCGGGACCACCGTGTTGTCGGCGTCCCGGTTGTCGGTGATGTCCAGCAGCGCGGAGATGAACTCGCGGTACCGGGCGACGCCCTCGGCCTGGAACTCGGCGCGGTCGGCGAACGACTCCTTCTTGAGGACGAACCCGCCCTTCGCGCCCACGGGCGTGATGACGGTGTTCTTGACCTCCTGGGCCTTCACCAGCCCGAGGATCTCGGTGCGGAAGTCCTCGCGCCGGTCCGACCAGCGCAGGCCGCCGCGCGCCACCTTGCCGTACCGCATGTGGACGCCCTCGAAGTTCGGGGAGTACACGAACACCTCGACCATCGGCCGCGGCTTGGGCAGGAAGTCGATCGCGCGGGCGTCGAACTTGAACGCCACGTGCTCCTTCGGGCGGCCCGCGTTGCCGCGCTGGAAGTACGAGGTGCGCAGCGTCGAGCGGATGAGCGTGAGGAACGCGCGCAGGATGCGGTCGGCGTCGAGCGAGGGGACCCCGGCGAGGCCCTCGGCGAGCGCGTCGTCGATGCGGGCGACGGCGGCGTCGCGGTCGGCGCCCACGCGCGGGTCGAAGCGGGCCTCGAAGAGGCGCACGAGGTTCGCGGCGATCTCCGGGTGCGCGCCGAGGGTCGCGGCGATGAACTCCTGGGAGAACACGAACCCGCACTGGCGCAGGTACTTCGCGAGCGCGCGCAGGACCACGACCTGCCGCCAGGTGAGCCCGGCGTGGATGACGAGCTCGTTGAGCCGGTCGGACTCGGCCTCCCCGGCCCAGGCGGCGCGGAACGCGTTCTCGAAGCGGATGCGCAGCTGCGGCACCGATTCGGCGGCCTCGCCGGGCAGGACCAGCCCGAAGTCGTGGAGGTGGATCGTGCCGTCGGCGCGCTTGATGTGGTACGGGCGCTCCTCGGCGACGCGGACCCCGAGGTCGCGCAGGACCGGGAGGGCCTCGGAGAGGCCCACGGGCTGGTCGAAGGCGTACAGCTTGAAGTGGACGTCGGCGTCGTCGCCGCCGCGGCGGAACAGCTGGAGCTCCATGTCCCCGGCCTCGCGGAGCAGTTCGAGCTTCGCGATGTCCTTGGCGGCGTCGATCGGGGAGTGCTCGGCCTTGTACGCGGGCGGGTACGCGTTCGCGTACTGCTTGTAGAGGGTGCGGGCCTGGCCCTCGCCGACGTGGTGGTCGAGCTGGAGGGCGAGGTCGGCGTCCCAGGAGCGGGTCGCGTCGGCGAGCTCGGCCTGGATCGACTCGACGTCGACCGGGGGGTGCTCGGCGAACGGGTCGATGCGGACGACGAAGTGAAGGCGGGCGAGCACCGACTCGGTGACGCGGGCGTCGTAGTCGACGGCCTTGCCGTGGAGGCGGCGGCGCAGGATCGCCTCGATCTTCTGCCGGTTCTCGGTGTTGTACCGGTCGCGGGGCAGGTAGACCAGGCAGGAGTAGAAGCGGCCGTAGACGTCCCGGCGCGCGAACAGGCGCAGGCGGCGGCGCCCGGCCAGGCGCAGCACGCCCATCGACGTGGAGTACAGGTCGTCGGTGCGGGCCTGGAACAGCTCGTCCCGCGGGTAGGTCTCCAGGGCGGTGACGAGGTCCTTCCCGGAGTGGGAGGAGAGCGTCACGCCCGAGCGCTCCAGCACGTCCTGGACCTTGCGCTTGACGACGGGCAGGTCGGTGACGCTGGAGAGGTACGCGGCGGAGGTGAACAGGCCGAGGAAGCGCAGCTCGCCGTCGGGCACGCCGTCGGCGTCGAAGGTCTTCACGCCGATGTAGTCCATGAAGGACGTGCGGTGGACGGTGGAGCGGGCGTTCGACTTGGTGATGACCAGGAGCCGCTTCGTGCCGATCTGGGCGCGCGCGTCGGCGTTGAACGACGACAGGGGCCGGGGCGAGCCGGGGGCCTTGCGCAGCAGGCCCAGGCCGGTGTCGGCGATCGGGGAGAGCGCCTGCTCGTCGCCGTCGCCGGTGAGCTTGTACTGCCGGAACCCCAGGAACGTGAACTTGTCGTCCGCGAGCCACCGCAGCAGCTCCACGGTGTCGTCGATGTCCTTGGGCGGCACGGGGAGCGGCGTCGTGCCGGGCTCGCCCGCGGCGGCGGCGTCGAGGTCGGCGGCGATCTCGGCGGCCTTGGCGCGCATGGCCTGCCAGTCGGCGACGCACGCGGCGACGTCGGCGAGGACCACCTCGATCTCGGCTTCGAGCCGCTCGATGTCCTCCGCGTCGGAGAGCCGCTGCACCTCGATGTGCATCCACGACTCGGCGTGCCCGTCCGCGGCGGGGGCCTCCTGGAGGTTCCCGTCGGCGTCGCGGCGGACTGGGACGATCGGGTGGACGAACACGGCGATGTCGACGCCGTGCCGGTTGAACAGGCCCGTCAGCGAGTCCACCAGGAACGGGGAGTCGTCGCAGACGAGGTCGACGCGGGTGGAGGACGCCGCGTCGGGGCCCTCGGCGTCGTCGGGGCAGTCGATCTCCAGGCACACCTGGCCCGGGGCGCGCACCTCGGCCATGCGGCGGTGGTGGGCGGTGGTCTCCAGGAGCTGCTGGGCGGAGCGGCCGACGAGGTCGTCGTCGGCCACCAGGCTCCAGTACAGCTCGACGAGCCTCGCGAGTGATTCGTCCGATCCGGCGAGCCGGGCCGCCTCGGTCAGCAGTTCCTCCCGGTCGGGGAGGGTTTCGCGGAATTCTTCGTCTCCGATGAACGCCAGCACGTCTCGACACTCCAGTCCGAATCACGTTCGACCCACATCGTTGTGAGCCGCTTCCAGGCTAGATCGTAGGCACCCGAGATGGCGCACGGGTGACACCGATGTTGCCGACGCGACGGTACAGTGATCGAAGGAACCATCCCGTCACCGAAGCACCCCCCGAAACGCGAAGGCAACACCATGATCTGGGTCGTCCTCATCCTCCTCGCCCTGGCCGCCCTCGGGTGGTGGTTGTGGCGCAAGAACACCCGCAAGGACGAGCAGGCGCCGTCCCGGGGTCCGGTCGACCCGTTCGCCGACGCCGACACCGACGTCCTCCGCGGCGACCCCCGCCGCCTCAAGGCCGCCGACCTCGTCGAGCTGTACGGCAAGACCCTCGCCGTCCGCGGCAGCCTGCGCCTCTCCGAAGGCGACTACCGCTGGTCGGAGCACTTCCTCGACACCGGGACCGGCGTCAAGCGCTGGCTGTCGGTCGAGGCCGACCCCGACCTGGAGGTCGTCCTCTGGGAGGAGGTCACGGACACGGACCTGAAGCCGGGCCCGCGTGAGCTCAGCCACGAGGGCGTCTCCTACAAGTCCGACGAGAAGGGCACCGCGCGGTACGCGTCCGAGGCCACCACCGGCCTCGCCCCGACCGGCACCGTCAAGTACCACGACTACGCCGGGCCCGACGGGCAGAAGCTCTCGTTCGAGTCCTTCGGCGACGGCGCCAAGTGGGAGCTGGCCAAGGGCCTCGCCCTGGACCGCAACCAGATCACGATCTACCACCAGAGCGACGAGGCGTAAGGCCGGTCCCGGCCCCGTCCGCTTCCCGATCCCCATCCACCCGGAGCAAGCACTGATAGCGCATATCGAGGTGCCGTTCGCCGACGTCTCGGCCGCCTCGCTCACCTTCCGACCCGACGCCCCGCCCATGCCGGTCCTCGACCGGATGGACCGGGACGCCGGGCCCCTGCGGCTGTCCCTGCGCCTGCTGGGCGCCAGCCACCAGGCGGTCGTCGCCACCCCCGACGGCCTCCTCGCCGAGACCCTCGCGTACCGCACCAACCTCGGCCCCGACCTGCCCGAGGCGTTCAGCCAGCGCGTCGGCGCCTGGCGCCACCGCTACGAGTGCACCGTCGAGACCCTCACGGTCCCCGAGCTGCGCACCCGCGTCCGCGCCCTGCGCGACCGGGCCGTGCAGCGCACCGCCGAACCGGACCTCCTCGTGGGTCTGTTCGGCGGCGACCCCGACGCCCTGACGGCGCTGGAGGTCGTCGGGACCGAGCCCTTGACGTGGCGCACCGTCCACACGTACCCGCAGTACGGCGAGGTCGTGACCACCGTCAGCTCCGTAGCCCCCGTAAGCTGACCCGAACCCCGAGAGACCACCGAGGACCGCCGATGACCGAACAGCAGCCGCACTCCCCCGCTTCACGCGGCTTGAACTGGAAGCACTGGACCGCGATCGTCGTCGTGCTGGCGCTGTGCTGCGGCGGGGTGTTCCTGATGAACTCGAACTTCAACAACCCGACCGGCACGATCCAGTCGCACTACGACCGGGCCTCGAACCTCGACGAGGGCGGCGGCAAGGCGTACACGTCGAGCCTGTCCCCCGCCACGGTGGCGGACCAGATCGACGACGACGCGGAGGCGCGCGAGGAGCGCTCCTCGGGCGGCGTGTACTACCTCCAGTACTCCAAGCACATCGTGGCGGTCTCCCCGTACCGGGGCGGGTCGAAGATCCTGGTGCACGACTACCGGTCCGGGTACAACCACTACTCGTCGGTGTTCATCCTGTGGGGCTGGTCGTCCTCGCCCCCGTCGCCGTTCCGCGGCGGCGGTCCCGGCTCCGGCAAGTAACGCACTCGTACCGAAGAACTCCTGAAAGGCACGCCTGCAATGATCGAAGAGCTCGCCAGCGACGTCCTCGGCCCCCTCGTCGGCGCCGTCGCCTACAGCGTCGTGGGCATCGCGCTCATGGTGCTCGGCTACCTCGTCACCGACTGGCTCACTCCCGGGAAGCTCGGGGAGCAGATCTGGACCGAGCGCAACAAGAACGCCGCGATCCTGCTGGCCTCCAACGTCCTCGGCGTGGGGCTGATCGTGGTCGGCGCGATCTGGGCTTCGGAGGGCGGCGTGCTGCGCGGCGTCATCTCGACGTTCGTGTACGGCGTGATCGGTCTGGGCGCCATGGCGATCGCGTTCGTGATCCTCGACTGGCTCACGCCGGGCAAGCTCGGCGAGACCCTCACCGAGGACGAGCTGCACCCGGCGGTGTTCGTGAACGCCTCGATGCACCTGGCCCTCGGCGGGGTCATCGCGATGGCGCTGTCTTGACCGCTTCGTCTGACGCCCCTCAGACGACCGACACGACCGGGCCGGCCGATACGGCGGGGCCGGCTGAGACGACGCTGAGCGCGCGCCGGGTCCGCCTGGCGCGCTTCGGCCTGCTCGCGACCGCGTTCGCGGTCTCGGCGTGCGGGCTCGTGTACGAGCTGGCGCTCATCACGCTGGGCGCCTACCTGGTGGGGAACACCGCGAAGCAGGCGTCGATCGTCCTGGCCATCATGGTGTTCGCGATGGGCATCGGGGCGCTGGCGGCGAAGCCGCTGCGGCGGTGGCCCGCGCTGGCGTTCGCCGCGGTGGAGCTGGTGCTGGCGCTGCTGGGCGGCTTCTCGGTGATGCTGCTGTACGCGGCGTTCGCGTGGACCGACCTGTACTCGCTGCCGCTGGTGGCGGTCGCGGCGGCGATCGGGCTGCTCATCGGCGCGGAGATCCCGCTGCTCATGGAGCTGCTGCAACGCATCCGCGAGCAGGCCGCGGGCGCGGCCGTGGCGGACCTGAACGCGGCGGACTATCTGGGCGGGCTCATCGGCGGGCTCGCGTTCCCGTTCGTGCTGCTGCCGTTCTTCGGGCAGATCCAGGGCGCATTGATCGTGGGCGCGGTGAACGCCGTCGCCGGGGTGCTCCTGATCTTCGTCCTGTTCCGGCGCGACCTGTCGAAGCTCGCGAAGCAGGTCCTCGGCCTGGTCGCGGGGCTCACGGCCCTGCTCCTGGTGGCCGCGTTCGTGTACACCGACAAGTTCGAGACCGATGCGCGCCAGGCGCTGTACGCGGCGCCGATCGTGTACTCGGAGGACTCGCAGTACCAGCAGATCGTCATGACCGAGTCCGCCTCGCCCTTCGGCGAGCAGGACCTGCGCCTGTACCTGAACGGCGACCTGCAATTCTCCTCAGTGGACGAATACCGGTACCACGAGGCCCTGGTCCACCCGGCCATGAACGGCCCGCACGCGAACGTCCTGGTCCTCGGCGGCGGCGACGGCCTCGCGGTGCGCGAGATCCTGAAGTACGACGACGTCGAGACCGTCACCCTCGTGGACCTCGACGGCGCCGTCACCGACCTCGCGCGCGGCTTCGGCGACCTGGTCGCCCTCAACGGCGACTCCCTGGACGACCCGAAGGTCACCGTGGTCAACGAGGACGCGTTCACGTGGCTGCGGCAGCAGACCGGCGCCTGGGACGCGATCGTCGTGGACATGCCCGACCCCGACGCCACCGAGACCGCGAAGCTCTACTCCACCGAGTTCTACGCCCTCGCGGGCGACCACCTCGCCGCCGACGGCCGCATGGTCGTCCAGGGCGGCTCCCCCTACTTCGCCCCCAAGACCTACTGGACCATCGCCGCGACCCTCGCCGACGCCGGGTACGACCCGACCCCCTACTGGGTCTCGGTCCCCTCCTTCGGCGACTGGGGCTTCCACCTCGTCCGGGCCGACGGCACCGCCCCGAGCCTGGGCCTCGACCCCGCCGCGGGCCCGTTCCAGTCCCTCACCCCCGAGCTCCTCCAAGCCGCCCAGGTCTTCCAGCCCGACCGCGACTACATGGAGATGCCCCCCTCCACCCTCATGCACCCCCTCATCCTCGACCTCGTCGAATCCGAATGGCAGAACTACTGAGCCGCGCCCGGCGCGACCTAGAATCGACCCATGCCATCTGAGATCCAGACGCTCGGGAGCCTGCTGCGCACCTGGCGCGAGCGGATGGACCCCAAGGACGCCGGGATGGCCGCGGGCGGCAGGCGCCGCGCCAAGGGCCTGCGCCGCGAAGAGCTCGCCGCGCTCGCCGGGGTCAGCGCCGACTACGTCGTGCGGCTCGAACAGGGCCGGTTCCGGACCCCGTCCGCGCAGGTCGTCACCGCCCTCGCGCGGGCGCTGCGGCTGTCGGGCAGCGAGACCGGCCTGCTGCTGCGCGCCGCGAACCACCTGCCTCCGGGCCCGGGCACCGTGTCCGTCGAGGTGCCGCCCGCCGCGCAGCGGATCGTCTCGCGCATGACCGGCCAGCCGCTCGCGGTCTTCACCGCCGACTGGACGCTCCTGTACGCGAACCGGATGCTGTGCGCCCTGTTCGACCTGCCCGCGCCCGCCGAGGCCGTCGGCGCGAACCTCATCGAGCGGACCTTCATCGAGGGCGCCTCGTCCCTGATCGCGACCCCGCTCGGCGGCGGCGAGGTCTTCGAGCGGGCGCTCGTCGCCGACCTGCGGCTCTCGGCGACCGAACTCGGCGAGGACCCGGCGTTCCAGGCGCTCGTGACCCGCGTCCGGGCCCGCAGCCCCCGGTTCGCCGCGCTGTGGGACGAGGGCAGCGCCGCGCCCCACAGCGCCATGGTGAAGACCGTCCACCACCCGGTGGTCGGCGACCTCACGATCGACTGCGACACCCTCAGGGTCGACGGCTCGAACGTCAGGATCATCTGCTGCTCCACCCCGCCGGGAGGCCCCGACGCGGCGAAGCTCGACGAGCTGCGCGCGCTCGTCGCCGAGACGGCGGTCCCGGCGCCCTAGGACGGCCCGGCACCGCGGCTAGGGCTGGACCTTGTCCAGGCGAGCCAGGTCCTCGGCGTCGAGCGCGATCGCGCCGACCGCGAGGTTCTCGTCCAGATGCGCCACCGACCCGGTCCCCGGGATCAGCAGCATCCGCTCGTACCGGGCCAGCAGCCACGCCAGCGCGACCTGCGAAGGCGCGACGCCGTGCTTGCGCGCGACCGCCCCCACGTGCTCGTCGGCGGCGATCCGGGCCGGGCCGCCCCCGGCGAGGAACGCCGACCCGAGCGGGAAGAACGGCACGAACGCGAGCCCCCGCTCCCGGCACAGGTCCAGGATGTCGTCGTCGGTGCGGTCGAGGATGCTGTAGGCGTTCTGCACGCACACGACCCCCGCGAGGTCGATCGCCTCGCGCACGGTCGCCAAGTGCGCGTTGGAGATCCCGATCATGTCGATCTTGCCCTCGTCGCGCAGCTCGGTGAGGGCCCCGAGCTGGTCGGCCAGCTCCGGCTGGTGCGCGTCCGGGAAGTCGCGCTCGAACCGGCGCAGGTTCACCAGGTCGAGCCGCTCGACGCCGAGCGAGCGGAGGTTCTCCTCCACCTGCGCTTTCAGCGAGTCCGGTTCGCCGTCGGGGAGCCACCCGCCCTGCGCGTCGCGGGCCCCGCCGACCTTCGTCGCCAGGACCAGGCCCTCGGGGTACGGGTGGAGCGCTTCGCGGATGAGGTCGTTGACGACGTCGGGTCCGTAGATCTGCGCGGTGTCGATGTGGTTCACGCCGGAGGCCACGGCGTGGCGCAGCACGGCCTTGGCGTTCTCGGGGTCGGCGGGCGGCCCGAACACGCCCGGCCCGGCGAGCTGCATGGCGCCGTAGCCGATGCGGTTGACGGTGGTACGGCCGAGTGCGGCCGTGGTGTTGTCACTGGTCATGCCTCGACGCTACGGCCGGATCGCGGTCCCTTCCAGAGAACGCTTTTCGTGGGAAGGAAGTTCCCACCCGAAGGCCGCTCGCACTCTGCGCGACGTGTCGGCGGCGCCTGGCAGACTCGGCGCATGGACTTCTATCCCTATCCGCCTGCGGCGAGCGCCCGGATCGATCCGTTCGACGCGGGTCGGGCCGCGGTGCAGTACGTCGTGTTCGGCGGGGAGCGGTCCACGTACGCGTTCACGGAGCGGCTGGAGCCCGCGAACTTCTTCCTCGCCGAGTGGATTCCCTTGGGGTACAAGGTCCTCCAGTACGCGCAGAAGGCGGCCGTCTACAAGGACGGCACCCTCGTGCGGGAGTGGCCGCAGGTCGAGGCGGGGCCGCGCCGGGAGCGGCCGGAGCAGGTGCCCGGGGTGAAGCGCAAGACGCGGCCGCTGGCGTCGTCGTGGCAGATCAGCGCGTGCGGCTACCTGGTCGCCGTGCCGTCCGGGGAGCGGACGCGGATCGGGTACGACCGGGAGGAGGCGATGGAGGCCGGGGCGCTGGCCTCGCTCGGATCGGGCGCCGCCGCGGTGTGGTTCGTGTACGCCGTGGAGAACTGGCACTGACGCAGTGCCCGCGCTCGCTATCCTGAAAGCGCCCCCGCCCCCTTCCCCCAGGAGACGCGATGCCGTCCGCCGAAGGCTCCAGGTTCATCCGAGTCCGCTACTCCCGCAAGGCGTCGATGCTGACCATCGTGCTGGGGTTCGTCCTCGCGGCCTCCGCGGCCGTCACGATCTTCACGCCGTTCATCCCCGTGCTCGCGCCGGTCGGCCTGACGGGCCTGGCGCTCATCGGCGGCGGCCTGCGCTCGCTCTTCAGGCCCCGCTACCTGTTCCAGCCCGACACCGGGGTCCTGACGGTCTTCGCCGCGATCGGCCCCGGCAGCAAGGGAACCCCTGGCGCCGAAGGCGAACGCGTCTACTTCGACGGCAAGCGCGTCTTCCGCGAACTCCCCGACGGCGAACGCCACCGCGTCAGCCCCACCGGCACCGACCGAGGCGACTTCGCCCGCCTCATCCAAGCCCTCCCACCAGAACACGGCCCCGCCATCACCGACCGCTGACCAGGAGCAACGTGCCCGCCATCGCGCCCCAGCCCGTCACCGTCCGCCACAGCAGAACGACCTCGATCGCCACCACCGCCGCCGGCGCGGCGCTCCTCGCCGCGTGGGCGGTCGTCCTCTTCAACGACCGGTAAGCCGCCTCGGCGCCGACCGCGCCGACCACGCCCGCCTCATCGAAGCGCTCTCGCAACCAGCGGCCGACGACCACTGGAAGCAGCGCGGACGCGACTGAATACAATTCCGCGATGCAGCCCGATACGCCACCCGACCACCGAGTGACGGTCCGGTACAAGCCGGTCGCGCCCTCGGTGGTCGTGTTCGGTGGACTGCTGGTCTTCGGCGGCGGCATCACCCTGGTGTTCGGGCTGGGGAATCCGGGGGCGCTCGGGTTCCTGTTCGCCGGGGCGGTCTTCATCGTCATGGGGGCGCTCCAGTTCGCGAAACCGTACTGCGTCTTCGATCCCGCGATCGGGGAGCTGCGCATGAACGACCTCTTCGGGTTCAAGGACCGCGTCTACGGCGCGCCCGCCGGGGAGCGCCTGTACGCCTACGGCCGCGACATCATCCGGGTCCTGCCCGACGGCGCCCATGTGACCGTCCGGACCGGGCCCGGCCGCAAGGCCGACTTCGCCCGTGTGATCGCGCTGCTCCCCCAGTTCCGGCTCTGAACCGGGTCAGGACCCGAGCAGTTCGGCGATGTTCGCGGCGATCTCGTCGGGATGCTCGCCGTTGACCGCGTGGGTGGCGTCCTCGTAGAACACGACGGTCCCTTCCGGCAGGGCCCGTTCGGCGGTCTGGCGCGCCGTCTCCGGGTCGTGCATGACCGACCGGCCCGCGATGATCGCCAGGACCGGCATCTCCAGCGCCGACACCTGCTCCTCGGTGATCTGCGTCGGTGCGGGGAGGCGCAGTTGGTAGTGCTGCATGCCGGCCTCGATCATGTCGGCGACCGGCTCGTCCTCGACCTCCGCGCCGCCCGCCGTGTAGGAGTTGAAGCCGTCGCGCCAGGACTTCGGGAACCAGGGCACCGAGGCCGGGATGGAGCGGATCATGGTGCCGACCGGCATGCCGTCGAAGACGAAGACGGCGTCGACCAGGGTCAGTGAGGCGACGCGTTCGGGTTGGCGCACAGCGAGGTTCGCGGCGGTCCAGCCGCCGATGGAGACGCCGACGAGGTTGAAGCGGTCCTCGGGGAGTCCGGCGAGGGCCTGGTCGAGCCATTCGGCCTGCTGCGCGTCGTCTTCGATCGGGCGGTCCTGGACGCTCATGCCGGGCTCGCCGAGGAGGTCGACCGTGTAGACGTCGCCGAGCGCGAGGAGCGAGGGCAGGTTCCCGGCCCACACCGGCGAGGCCGAGGCGCGGCCCGGGAGCAGGACGAGGGGCTCGGCGGCGTCTCCGGTGCCGGTGAAGCGGTAGAAGCGCACGATGCCGTAGTCGGTGCGGACGTCAAGCGCCGCATCGGGTTCGGGCATGTCGGCGAAGGCCGCTTCGTAGGTCTCCACGAAAGCGTCGTACCCCTCGGCGCTGCGCCAGTGGCCCACCGGTGACGGGGTCCGCAGCGCGAACGCCCCCGCGAGCACGATCACCACGACCACTCCCCCTGCGATGAGCCACTGGCGGCGCCTGCGCTTGCGCCCGGTCGCGGGCCCGATCTCGGGCGTCTCGTCGTCCATGGCTCCCCCAACTCTGCTAACCGATCGGTAAGTAATTTGACCATACGGTAGAATCGAAGTCATGCCAACCCGCCCCCGCCGCTCCGACGACCGCGAGCTCACCCTCACCGAGCGCGCCCGGCGCAGCCAGCTCATGGAGGTCACGGTCGAACTGGTCGCCGACCGCGGCTATGCCGGGGCCTCGCTCGCGGCCATCGCCGAACGCGCCGGGATCACGAAAGCCGCGGTGCTGTACCACTTCCCGTCGAAGGCGGCGGTGGTCCGGGCGGCGCACGAGCACGTGCTCGGCGCACTGGTCGAGGAGGTCGGCGCGGCCGTCGCCGAAGCGGGCCCCGACCAGGCCCCGGCCGCCTACGTCCGCTCGATGATCGGCCACCTGCGCGAGCACCCCCGCCACACGCGCATGATCATCGAGGCCATGGTCCACGGCGACGCCGACCACGACCCCGCCGACCGCTGGCGCCCCCTCGCCGACCTCCTCCGCGCCGCCGAGAACGCCATCGGCCCCCGCACCGACGCCGACCTCCGCACCCTCGCGATCATCACCGGCGGCGCCGTCGACGCCGTCGTGGCCGAACGCCTCGCCGACCCCGACTACGACACCGCGGCCGCCGCCGACCACATCGTCGCCCTCGTCTACACCCCCCGCCCCGCCTGACCGGCCCCGTCCCGTCCCATCTCCCAAACTGTTCCCGGACACGCGAACCGGGCCCGAGCGGGTGCAGCTCGGGCCCGGTGGCCTTCTCAGGGTCTCCTAGTCGGGGATCACTTGGCGCCGAGGACGGTCTCCTCGCCCACCACGATCTCCTCGACCAGGTCGACGGTCTCGCGCAGGCGGACCGGCGTCAGGAACAGCGCGGCGATGAAACCGGCCGCCGCGATGCAGGCCGAGATGAGGAACAGGTGGCCGGTCGCGTCGCCGTAGGAGGCGCGCACGAGGTCGGCGATCGGCTCGGGCATCGCGTCCATGTCGAGGCTGGAGCTCGCGCCGCCCGCGGCCGCGGCGTCGATCCCGAGCGCCGCCAGTCCCTCGCGGATCTTGTCGGCGACCTGGTTCGCGAGGACCGCGCCCAGGACCGAGACGCCGATCGTGCCGCCCAGGGAGCGGAAGAACGTGATCGCGCCCGAGGCCGCGCCGAGCTCGCGCAGCGGCACCGAGTTCTGCACGACCAGGACCAGGTTCTGCATCGACATGCCCACGCCGATGCCGACCGCGAACATCCCGAAGCCCATGAAGACCAGGGACGTCTCGTGGTCGATGGTCGCGAGCATCGCGAATCCCGCCGTCAGGACCAGCGTCCCGGTGATGATGTACGGCTTCACACTGCCGGACTTCGAGACCATCCGGCCCGCGACCGCCGAGGCGACGAGCACGCCGAACATCATCGGGATCGTCAGCAGCCCCGCCTGCGTCGGCGAGAAGCCGCGCGAGATCTGGAAGTACTGGCCGAGGAACACCGAGCCGCCGAACATCGCCATGCCGACCGCCAGGCTCGCCACGGTGGCGAGCGCCGGGTCGCGGCGCTTGAGGACGTGCAGCGGGACCACCGGCTGGCTCACGCGCGTCTCCACGAGCGCTGCCGCGAAGAGGATCGCGACGGCGCCGCCCGCCATCGCGAGGGTCTGCCACGAGATCCACTCGAAGTCGTCGCCCACGAACGTGACCCACAGGAGCAGCAGCGAGACGCCGGCGGCAATGAGGACCGCGCCGAGGTAGTCGACCTTCGTGTCGGTCTTCTTCACCTCGTCCAGGTGCAGCGTGCGCGAGAGCATCGCGAAGGCGATCACCGTGATCGGCACGGCGAGGAAGAAGCACCACTGCCAGCCGAGCCAGCTGGCGTCGGTGATGGCGCCGCCGAGGAGCGGGCCGCCCACAGTCGAGACGGCCATGACGCCGCCGAGGTAGCCGTTGTAGCGGCCGCGTTCCTTCGGGCTCACCATCGCGCCGATGATGACCTGCACGAGGACCTGGAGGGCGCCCATGCCGAGGCCCTGGACGGCGCGCAGCGCGATGAGCTGCTCGGTGTTCTGCACGAGCCCGCACGCGAGCGAGGCGGCGGCGAAGATCACGATGGCGATCTGGAGCAGGCGCTTCTTGTCGAACAGGTCGGCGAGCTTGCCCCACACGGGGGTCGAGGCGGTGGACGCGAGCAGCGTGGCGGTGACGACCCAGGTGTACTGGGACTGGGAGCCGCCCAGGTCGCCCACGATCTGCGGGAGCGCCACGGAGACGACGGTCGAGGAGACCATCGCGGCGAACAGCACCATGAGCAGGCCGGAGAGGGCCCGGAGGACCTCGCGGTGCGTCATCGGCGCCTTCGCCGGAGCGTCGGATACGGCGGTCAAAGGACTGCCTCCTATGGTGTTTCGGGAGGAAGGCGGCCGGGCGTCAGCAAGGGCCCGGCGGCCTGGTACGTGGTGGTTTCCGGGGACGCAAGGTTAGTGAACGGAGCGTTCCTTATTTTAAGCTAGCATTTAGTGAACGCAACGTTCACTATCGAAAGGATCGTGGTGACCGAGTCCACACCAGGCCGCCGACGCGGCGACGACCTGGAGCACGCCATCTTCGACGCCGCGCTCGCCGAGCTCGCCGAAGTCGGCTACGCCAACGTCCGCATGGAGGCCGTCGCCGCCCGCGCCAAAGCGGGCAAGGCGTCCCTGTACAAGCGCTGGCCCGACCGCGCCCGCCTCATCCAGGCAGCCGCCAGGTACAAGGCCACCGAGGTCGAACCCACCTTCGAGCCCAGCGGCGACCTGCGCGGCGACATGCGCAAGGTCATGCGCCACATCGCAGCCCAGCAGGCCACGCCGTTCGGCGAGGCCATCCGCGGCTGGATCGGGGAGCTCCAGAGCACCCCTGACGAGGTCACCGAGGACCTCCGCACCCGCATCGAGACGCCGCGCATAAGGATCTTCGCGAAGATCTACGAAGATGGCGTTGCCCGCGGCACCGTCAAGCCCGAGGCGCTGCACCCGCGCGTCGTCAACCTCGCGCCCGGGCTCCTGACCCACTACTTCCTGACACGCGCCGAGTCGGCCACCGACGAGGTCATCGAGGAGTTCCTGGACCACATCCTCATGCCGCTCATCGCCGCCGACGGGGGCACCGAGCGCATGGAGGAACCCTAGAAAAATACGGGGCCGAATCGGACACCGCGTCGCGATCCGTTGTGGGGAAGCGACAATGAGTGTCCGATTCGACGGCCGGACGCTGGCGCGGGGCCCGGACACTGGCCCCATGCACACCGACACGCACTCCTCGCGCGGCGCCCTCGGGCACCGCATCGCATGGGCCACAGGCCCGCTCGCCGCCGCACTCGTCGCGGCCGCGGTCTACAACGGCCAGATCGCGCCGATGGACCCGGGACTCGGCCTCATCCTCGACTTCGCCGCGCTCTGGGCGGCCCTCGCCACCTCGCTCCTCACCCGCAGCCGCGCCCTCAGGCTGACGGCCCAGATCGCCGCACCGGTCCTGTGGATCGTCTCGTTCTACGACTGGTTCGCCTGGGCCTGGATGGGCTCGACACTCGGCTGGACCGACTCGTTCGCCTCCCCGATCTTCTTCGCGCTCATGGCGATGCCGCCGTTCTGGCTGCTGCTGGCCGTCTGGCGGCGGACCAGCACGGGCGCGGGCTCGTTCCTCGCCGAGGCGGGCGCTCTTACGGTCATGGCGATGGCGCTGTTCGTCCTCACGATCTACCTCAGCTCGGCCGTCGATCCCGCGTCACCGGCCGGATGGCTCGCCCTGGTCTTCGGCGCCGCCGCGGCCCTGGTGGCGCTCGCGGCGTGGCGGCGGGCAGGCCGCCGGGTCGCGTACGGGTTCGTGGCGCTGCTGTTCGCGGCCGTCGCGGCGGGGAGCCCGTGGCTGTTCCACAGCGAGGACCCCGACTTCTCCCCGCCCGGGATCATCGGGGTCGAGGTGTTCGCGCCCGGGGTGATCGCCGTGGCGGCGATCGCCACAGCACTGCAATTCGCCTGGACCGCATGGCGAAAGCCCCGCACCGGTGAACCCGCCGGGGCGTAACTCCGCGGCGATGGAGGCCGCCCCGGCGCGCAGGGCGGCGATCTCCTCCGGTGTGGACTCGCGGGCGATGACCGCGATGTCGCAGATGAACTCCCGCTGGTCGGCGGGGAACGCGGCGGCGACGACCGACGGCTCCTCCACCAGCGCCTTGTAGATCTCGATCCCGTTCGCGTAGAACAGGTCCACGAGCACTGGGCCTCCGCGGGCCCGCCGCATCACGTTCCCGGGGTTCCGGTCCAGGCCGCCCCAGAACGGGATCACCCGGGCCGCCGCGGCGTCGAGCCGCTCGGCCTCGGTCCGCACCGCGGTCACCGGATCGTCCGGCCCGGCCGCGTCCCAACGGGCCGTGACCGAGTCGCGCTCCTCGGCGCTCGCGGGCGCGAGGGCCTCCATGACCGTGATCCGTCCCCCGCCCGACAGCTCCGCGTCGAAGTCGATCCGCGGCAGCATCGGATGCCCGGGGAGCAGTCCGCACAGCTCGGTGAACACCCCGTACCCGGGCTCGAACGCGCACACGCGGGCCACGAGCCGCCCGTCCGGCGAGCGCCACACGTACGCCCAGTCCCCCACCCCGCACACGTTCCAGCCCTCGGCCAGCAGCACCCCGGCGGCGGCCCGATGATCCAGCCCCGCGAACCTCTCGAATCCCACGCCGGGAGCATAATCACCGCCCCGCCCCCGGCGACACCCGTTTTCGACGGGCAAGGGCCGGACGCGCGAGGCGTGTCCGGCCCTTTCAGTGGGGGTCAGCCCTTGACGCAGACGACTTGGCGGAGGCGGGCGGTTACTTCGACGAGGTCGGATTGGGCGGCGATGACGTCGTCGATGTTCTTGTAGGCGGCGGGGATCTCGTCGATGACGCCGGGGTCCTTGCGGCATTCGACGCCTTCGGTCTGGGCGATGAGGTCTTCGGCGGTGAAGCGCTTGCGGGCGGCGTTGCGGCTCATCCTGCGGCCCGCGCCGTGGGACGCGGACTCGTAGGCCTCGCCCTTGCCGAGGCCGCGGACGATGAAGCTCGAAGCGCCCATCGAACCGGGGATGATCCCCATGTCCCCGAACCCGGCCCGGATGGCGCCCTTGCGGGTGACCAGGAGGTTCTCGCCGTAGTGAACCTCCTCGGCGACGTAGTTGTGGTGGACGGAGATCTCGGGGTCGAAGCGGGCCTTCGGGAACTTCTTCTTGACGACCTGGCGCAGCAGGGCCATCATGACGGCCCGGTTGCGGCGGGCGTAGTCCTGCGCCCAGAACAGGTCGCGCCGGTACTCCTCCATCTGGGGCGTGTCGGCGATGAACACCGCGAGGTCCGGGTCGGGCAGGTCCGTGTTGTGCGGCAGGCCCTTCGCCTTCTCGATGTGGTGCTGGGCGAGGGCGTTGCCGATGTAGCGGGAGCCGGAGTGGAGCATCAGCCAGACCTGTCCATCGTCAGATAGGCATACCTCGATGAAATGGTTCCCGCCGCCGAGCGTGCCGAGCTGCTTGGCGGCCTTGGCCTCGGCCCGGCGGGCCGGGGACTTGGCGAGGTCGTCGAAGCCGGACCAGAACTCGTGCCAGCCGTGCAGGCCGGTCTTGAGGTGGCCGACGTCCACGGAGCTCTTGTGCATGGCCTGGCCGACCGGGATCGCGGCCTCGATCTTCGACCGCAGGTGCCCGAGGTCGTCGGGCAGGTCGTCGGCGGTGAGCGAGGTCCGCTGGGCGGTCATGCCGCAGCCGATGTCGACGCCGACGGCGGCCGGGGAGACCGCGCCGCGCATGGCGATGACGGAGCCGACGGTGGCGCCGATGCCGTAGTGGACGTCGGGCATGACCGCGACGCCGTGGACCCACGGGAGCTTCGCGATGTTGTACAGCTGCGACTTCGCCTGGGGCTCGACGGAGTCGACGTCGCCCCACAGGCGGATCGGAGCCGCTTTGGACTGGAGTTCGGTGAAGGACATGGGGAAGGGCTCCTCTCGGAGGGACACTGTGGACAACATTGCGCGCGTTGCGTGGTCAATGGTCCTATGCGCGAGTGCGAATGATCAACGCATTTAATCGGCGCGGCGTCAGGCGAAGACGAGCCAGTAGGTCAGGGCCGCGCCCAGGACGACCGCGGGGTAGGCGATTCGGGAGCCGACGGTGAGCCATTTGAGGCGGCGTTTGCGGCCGTGCGCGGCCCAGGAGGAGCCGACGAGGTCGATGACGAGGAGACCGACGCAGATGAGGATGAAGAGGTAGTAGAGCCACTCGATGGCGACGGTGTAGGAGATCGCGGGGAGGACGCCGGTCACGGAGTTGAGCATGACGGCGCTGGAGAGGATGCCGGTGATCGCCATGGAGACTCGCGAGGTCACGGCGTCGTAGCCGAGGAACAGCGACACGTACGTGGCCATCACGAGCAGCCCGAGCGGGAGCAGGTTCTTGACCAGGAAGCCGCCGACGTCGCGCCGCACCTGGAGGTCGGTCACGAACTGGCTGTAGTAGAGCCCGCCCGCGGCGTCGGCGCTCGGGTCGCCCATGTTCGCGGTGGTGCCGACGGTCTCGGCGGTGAACAGCGCCTGGTCGACGCGCCAGTTCGGGATGCTGTCGATCGTCGAGGTGGCGTCGCCCGCGCTCGCGAGGCGCTCGGCCTGGGTCTGGGCGCGCACGGCCGCGTCGAGGGCGTAGACGACGCTGCAGTCGGGCAGGGTGCGGTTCTGGAGCACGATCGGCAGGTGCTGCACGTCGAAGGGGAAGCGGCGGAACTCCAGGTCGGCCTTGAAGGTCCCCTCGACGTGGAAGAGGCGGTACTTCGTGTCGCCGACCTGCTTGGCCTCCAAGGGGTCCCCGAGCGAGAGGCTCTTGTCCGCGGAGTTGGGGAACCACACGTCGAGCACGTCGTCGCCGCCGGTGTAGTTGAACCAGATGAACATGTCCGCGGAGAACGTCCCGGCCTGCGTGTCCAGGTCGCGGATCTCGTTGATGTTGACGCCGGTGCTGACGATCTGGGAGGGGACGAGGACCTCCTGCTCGAACTCGACGGCGGTCCCGTCGGCGAGCTCGGCGCCCGCGTCCTGCCCGGAGGCCGGCGTGTACGGGACGAGCTGCACCGGGGCCGAGACGGGCCGGGTGCCGCTGAACATCCCCATGCGCACCGGGCGCACCAGCGTCCGGTCGTCGAAGTACAGGGGCCCCGTCAGGCCCTCCGCGGCGGTCTCGGGCGAGTCGGTGGCGGCCCACGCGTCGCGCAGCAGCTCCCGGTCGGCCGCGCGGTCGGCCGGGTCGAGGCTCGCGCCTTCGAGGCCGTCGGCGATGAGCGCGAGCGCGTCGCCGCCGGTGAGCGCGGGCCAGTCCGGGACGTAGCCGTGCTCGCGCACGAACGCGAGCAGGAACCGCAGGGACTCGCCGGTCAGCGAGTCGGTGAGGACCGGCGCGGTCGCGTAGATCGGGGCGGCGAGCGCGGCCTCGCCGACGCCGTCCGCGACGAGCGCTTCGTGGATCTCGGCGGTGAACACCTCCGAGGAGAGCTTGTCGCCGCCGATGACCGGCTCGGTGACGCCCGCGGCGCGCAGCGCGGGGATGAGGCGCCCGGCGAGGTCCGAGCGCAGGCCCAGGACGATCGCGCCGCGGTCCGGGTCGGCCGCGATCGCGGCGGCGGCGGCGTCGTCGACCGCGGCGGCGGCGTCCCCGGCGAGGTCGATCGCGAACTCCTGCTCGGTGCCGCCGAACGCGGAGGTGAAGCCCTCGTGGATGTCGGTGCCGTACCGGTCGTCGCCGTGGACGACGGTGGCGCGGTCGAGCCCGAGGACGGCGTCCACGTACGCGGCCAGGAACGCGCCCTGCTGCGTGTTGTCGAAGATGCCCTGGAAGTACCAGGGCCGGTTCGCCGTGAGGTCGTCGCCGGTGGCGGACGGGCTGATCGCGGGGAGGCCCGCCGCGGCGTAGACCGGGGACGCGGCGATGGACGGGTCGGTCGTGGTGTGGCCGATGACGGCGACGGCGCGGCCGTCCGCGACGATGGCCTCGGCGTTGTCCTTGGCCTTGAGCGGGTCGCCGCCGTCGTCGTAGGCGAGGATCTCGACGGTGCGGCCGCCGATCCCGCCCGCCGCGTTGAGGCGGTCGGCGGCGAGCTGCACGCCCGGGAGGAGGTCGGTCTCGATCTCGGCGACGTCGGCGCCGCCGAGGTCCCCGGCGACGGCGACGTACACAGGCTCGGGCGCGGAGGCGCGGGCGACGAGGACGACCGCGAGGACCGCCAGCGCGGCCAGGGCGGCGGCAGCGGCCGCGACGAGGGTCCAGCGTCTGCGCGGCGTCCGTGCCATGTGCGCTCCTCCTCCGGGTGCTCCCAACCAGCTCTACCGGAATCGGGGCCGCGGTTCAGCGGTTCGGCGAGATCGGCCGCGCTACTGGAGGCACTCCACGAGGAGGTCGGCCAGGGACTTCGCGTACTCGCCGTCGGGGTCGTAGTCGGGGTCGAAGACGGTGAGGTCGAGCCCTGAGCACCGGTCGTCGGCGGCGCAGGTGGTGAGGATCTGGCCGAGCTCGCCGAGGGAGATGCCGCCGGGGGCGGGGCCGTCGACGGCGGGCAGGATCGAGGGGTCGATGACGTCGACGTCGACGTGGAGCCAGAACGTGGCGACGTCCCCGACCGCGTCCAGGGCCCACTCGGCGCTGCGGCCGACGCCGCCCGCGCGCAGGGCCGGGACGGTGCGCAGCGAGATCCCGGTGGCTTCGAGCTCGACGCGGTGGGGGTCGTCGGAGCGCAGGCCGAGCATGACGAGGTGGTCGGTGTCGACGTAGGGGCGCAGGCCGCCGATGTCGGTGAGGTCGGGCTGGCCGCGGCCGGTGGCGAGCGCGAGCTCCTCGGCGGCGGCGGCGCCGACGTACTGGGAGTTCCCGGGGTGGCGGAAGTCGGAGTGGGCGTCGATGAAGACGAGGCCGCGGGGCTTGCGGTCGCGCTCGGTGCGGCGGCGGGCCGCGAGGGCCGGGCCGAGGAGGATCGAGCAGTCGCCGCCGAGGACGAGGGGGAAGCGGCGCTCCTGCCAGAGGCGCTCGACCCGGTCGGCGAGGCGGCGGGTGTACTCGGCGATGGCCTTGGCCTGGCCGACGCCGTCGCCGGGTCGCCACGCGGAGGCGTCGAAGCGCGGCGGGGTGAGGCATCCGGCGTCGACCGCGTTGAGGCGGGCGAGGAGCCGGTGGTCGCGCAGGGCCCCGGGGGCTTTGGCGCAGCCGGGGACGGTGTGCTGGGTGGGCGGGCGGAGGCCGAGGTTCGAGGGCGCGTCGAGGACGGCCACGCGTCTCGTCCGAGTCGCCGGCACTGTCACCTCCCACCTTTACGCTGTTCCGCTAGCTTGGCACAGGGAACGGCTCGGCACCAGGTGATCTACCTCCTCCGAACGGCCGGACCTCCGCGGCGTGCGGGTGCCGCGGAGGTCCGGGAATGCTTGGGGCCGTTCGGGTTCGGTCGTCTAGAAGAGGACGGCGCTGAGTTTGCGGCGGGCCTTGGCGACCGCCGGGTCGTCGGAGCCCGCGACGGTGAACAGCTCCACGAGGCGCTTGCGCACGCGCTCGCGGTCGTCGCCGAAGTTCTTGGCCACCAACGCGATCAGCCGCTCGTAGGCGGCCGCGGCCTGCCCGGAGAGGAGCTGGAGGTCGGCGGCGGCCAGCGCGAGGTCGATGTTGTCGGGGTCGGCGTCGGCGAGGGCGACGGCGTCGTCGGGGAGGGCCCCGACGCGGCGGATCATCCGCACCTGCGCGATCCCGGCCTCGGCCTCGTCGGACGCGGGGTGGTTCTTGAGGTACTTGTCGTAGACGGCCTCGGCGCCGTCGAGGTCGCCTTCGGTGAGGAGGGCCTCGGCGCGGGCGAGCTCGGGGTCCACGGGCCGGGGGACGTCGAGTCCGGCGGCCTGGGTGACGCGCCCGATCCACTGGCGCAGGCCCTGCTCGGTCTGGGGGCCCTGGAGGAGGTCGAGGGGGCGGCCCTGCGCGAGGGCGACGACCGCGGGGAGGGCCTGGAGCTGGAGGGCGGCGGCGAGCTGCTGGTTCTCCAGGACGTCGGCGCGGGCGTAGACCCAGGCGCCGGCGGCCTCGCCCGCGAGGACCTGGAGGGCGTCGCGGACCTGGAGGCTCTCGGGGACCTGGTCGGCCCAGAACGCGACGACGACGAGCGCGTCGAGGGAGCGTTCGAGGACGTCGGTCTGGACCGTGGCGTCGGTGACGTCGAGGACGGCGCCCGCGGGCGCGCCGTAGGAGGCGCTCTGCTGCTGCGCCTGCGCGGCGGCGGCGAGGGTGCTGAGGTCGACGCCTCCGGAGAATCGTGACGGTACCTGGTCGCTCATGACGGTGATTGTTCCATTCTCATCGGGGACCGGCGGTCAGGGCCGGGGAAGGTGTGGGCCGGGCGGCGCGGGGCGGGGCCTCAGCGGCGCCCGGCGGCCTCGTCGCGGCCCTGGACGGCGAGCTTGTCGGCGCGCTCGTTGCCGGGGTCGCCGGAGTGGCCCTTGACCCAGCGCCAGTCGACCTCGTGGCGTGAGGCGGCCTCGTCGAGGCGCCGCCACAGGTCGGCGTTCTTCACCGGTTCCTTCTTGGCGTTGACCCAGCCGTTGCGCTTCCAGCCGTTCATCCAGGTCAGGATGCCGTTGCGGACGTAGGACGAGTCGGTGTAGAGCACGACGGGCATGGGCCGCTTGAGGCTTTCCAGGGCCTGGATGGCGGCCATGAGCTCCATGCGGTTGTTGGTGGTGGCCTTGTCGGAGCCGTACAGCTCCTTCTCGTGGTCGCCCCATTTGAAGTACACGCCCCAGCCGCCGGGGCCGGGGTTGCCCGCGCAGGCGCCGTCGGTGTAGATGACGGCGGTGTCCTCGTTCTCGTCCGTTTTCGGCATGACCGCCAGCTTAGCCCGCAAGCGCGGTGGCGGCCTCGACGCCCAGCAGCACGCCGATGACGAGGAACAGTCCGGAGGAGACGTAGCGGACGACCTTCTCGGGGATGCGCTTGGCGACCCAGGCGCCCGCGAACACGGCGAGGAGGTCGGCGGCGAGCATGCCGAGGGTGCCGCCGACCCACACGCCCCAGCCGTTGTAACTGGAGCCCAGGCCCATGGCGATGATCATGGTCTTGTCGCCGAACTCGGCGAGGAACATGGCGGTGATGACGGTGAGGAGGCCGGAGCGGCGCTCCTTGACGGGGCCGTCCTCGTCGTCCTCGTCCTGGCCTCTGCGCAGGCCCCAGAGGCCGAAGCCGATGAACATGACGGCGGCGGCGAGGCGGATCCAGTCGGTGGGCAGGAGGTTGCCGACGGCGGCGCCGACGCCGACGGAGAGGCCGATGAGGGCGCCGATGGCGATGACGAGTCCGAGGACGACGGTGCGGAGCCGGTATTTCGTGGCGAACGTGAGGGCCATGAGCTGGCTCTTGTCGCCGAGCTCGCCGACGAAGATGGCGCCGAACGCGACGCCTGCGGCGATGAGCAGAGCTTCCATTGAGGGTGATCCTCCCAGTGTTCACGCCGGGAGGAGGGTAGACAGGACCTCGACCCGGCCGTACGGCCTTGGTCGAAGGTCTCGCTCGCCTCAGAAGTGAGGCCGTGCGGCCGGGAGCCCGGGGGCGCCAGTGTGTCGACCGCAGCGTTGGGAGCTACTCCCCTTCTGCGCTGGCAATCATACGTGAGCGCCGGTTCCGGCCGCGACGGGCGCGGGGTGTGGTGTTCGCCGCGCGAGGCGGCGCATGGTGGCCGGCCCGCCGACGGCGATGAACGCGGCGAGGGCGGCGGGGACGAGGAGCCCGGTGGTGAGGCTGGTGCCTTCGGAGAGGAAGCCGATGGCGGCGGGGCCGACGAGGAGGCCCGCGGAGCCGGACATGGAGATGAGGGCGACGTTGGAGGGCGTGCCTCCGGCCTGGCCGATGGCGCTGAAGAGGACGGGGACCATGACGGCGATGCCGGTCCCGGCGAGGACCCAGCCGGTCCAGGCGAGCGCGAGGCCGCCCGCGGCGCCGGAGGCGAGGACCATCGCGTATCCGGCGGCGGCGAGGGCGCCGGCCCACAGGAGGGTGCGGCCGGGGCCGAGGCGGGCGCGCACGGGGTCGCCGAGGAGGCGGAAGACGGTCATGGCGACGGCGAAGACGGTGTAGGAGAGGGGCGCGAGGGCGTCGTCGGCGCGGAGGACGTTGGCGGCGTGGAGGTTCGCCCAGTCGATGGCGCCGGATTCGACGAGGTGGCCGCCGAGGCCGAGGAGGAAGAGGGCGGCGAGGAGGACGGCGCCGATCTTCGCGGCGGGCGCGGGGGCGCCGCTGCTGCCGCCGGGCGCGGGGTTGTCTTGACCCGGTGGCGGCAGCAGCGGACGGGTGGTGGCCGCCATGAGGGCGGCGGCGCTGACGGCGACGGCGACGAGGATGGCCTGGTTGCCGAAGCCGAGGACGAGGCCGAGGGAGGTGAGGGCGCCGGCGGCGGCGCTGCCGAGGCTCCAGAGGCCGTGGAACGCGGAGATGATCGGGCGTCCGAAGCGCTGTTCGAGTTCGACGGAGTGGGCGTTGATGCCCACTTCGATGAAGCCGACGCCGACGCCGTAGAGGGCCGCGGCGGCGAGGAGGGTCGCGTAGTCGGGGGCGAGCGCGGGGGCGATGAGGACGAGCTGCGTGGCGGGGGCGGTCCACAGCAGGAGGCGGCGGGAGGTGATCCGGTCGGCGATGCGCCCGGCGAGGGCCATGGACGCGAGGCCGGTGAGCTGGATGAGCAGGAGCGCGGTGCCGAGGCGGGCTTCGCCGAGGCCGAGGCGGGCGTCGATGCCGGGGAGGGACGCGGCCCAGGCGCCCATGACGAGGCCGGAGACGGCGAAGGCGCCGTGGAGGCCGAGGCGGGCGCGGCGGAGCGCGAGCGGGTCAGACATGGGGGTCCTGGTTCCGGGTCGAGTTTTTGTTCTCGATGAGAACATAACAGGTCGCGGGGCGGGCCGTCAACGGTTTTGTTCTCGCCGGGCACAAAAATGCGGCGGCTGGCATAATCCCCGTATGCCGCAGACGATGACGAGCGCCGACCTCCGGACCCGCAACCAGGTCCGCCTCCTGCGCGCCGTCCACGACGCGGCCGCGCCGTTCACGCGGGCCGAGGCCGCGCGGCTGCTGGGCATCGGCCGCAACACCGCCGCCGCGCTCGTCGGCGAGCTGGAGGCCGCGCGGCTCCTCCACGAGGTCCCCGCCGCGGCGGGCGGGCGCGGGCGGCCCACGACCCTGCTCGTCCCCCATCCGCAAGGGCCCCTGGCGTTCGCGGTGGACTTCCGGGAGGACACCTGGACGCTCGCGTCCGTGGAGCTCGGCGGCGCGATCACCGAACTCGAAGGGGGCGAGCACGACCGGACCCCGCGGGCGTTCGCCGACATCCGGGCGGCCGTGGCGCGCCACGAGAGCGACCGGCTCGCGGTGCTCGGCTTCGCCACCTCCGGGCCCATCCGGGACGGGCGCCGGCTCCACATCTCGCACCTGGGCTGGGACGAGGTGGACCTCGGCGCGCTCGTCGGCGACGACTGGCCGGTCACGGTGATCGACAACGACGCGCGGCTGGCCGGGCTCGCGGAGGCGCGGCGGGGGGCGCTGCGCGGCAAGGGGACCGCGATGCACTTCCACATCGACTTCGACATCGGCGGGACGCTGCTGCTCGGCGGCGACGCCCAGCGCGGCGCCCACAACGTCGCGGGCGAGTTCGGGCACATGCCGCTGACCGGGTCGCCCCTCGAATGCATGTGCGGCGTGCGCGGGTGCTGGAGCCTCGACGTGGGCGCCAACGCGCTCGTGCGCCGCTTCGGCGGCGAACCGGGCCACGGCGCGGGCCGGGAGCTGGCCCGCGAGATCCTGCGGCGGGCCGAGGACGGCGACGCCGAGGCGGCGGAGGCGGTCGAGGCGAACGCGGCGGCGCTCGGGCGGGGCCTCGGGGCGCTCGCGAACGCGCTCGACCCGGAGGCGATCAGCCTCTCGGGGCTCGGCGTGGACCTGATCCGGCTGCGCCGCGACGTCATCGAGGAGCA
Organism: Glycomyces mayteni; assembly: GCF_042428885.1. Classification (NCBI taxonomy): domain Bacteria; kingdom Bacillati; phylum Actinomycetota; class Actinomycetes; order Glycomycetales; family Glycomycetaceae; genus Glycomyces; species Glycomyces mayteni. Next base: position 138,429 of record NZ_JBHMBP010000002.1, on the reverse strand, counting down.
CTGCACCGAGGGCCTCATGGCGTTCCGCAGGGACGAGCCGCCGCGCCTCCTCGCCGGGACCGTGGGGGCGGCGGGCCCGCTCACGGGCGCGGCCGAGATCGCGTGGGACGCGATCCTCGACCCCGACCGGGTCCGCGAGCGGCTCCAGCGGGCCTGAAACGTCAGACCACGTCGAACTCGTTGCCCTCCGGGTCGAGCAGGGCCACGGCGTAATGCCCCGAGTCGGGGTCGTCGTTGACGCGCAGCACCGTCGCACCGGCGGCGACCACCTGCTCCACGACGGCATCGACGCGCTCGATGCGCTCGTCCCGGGGGACGCCGCGCCCGCCGCCGGGCTTGAGGTCGAGGTGGAACCGGTTCTTGATCGTCTTCGCCTCCGGGACCGCCTGGAACCATATGCGCGGCCCGCGCCCCGTGGGGTCGACGATCGACTCGGGGAGGTCGCCCGCGCCCGGCGGCAGCTCCTCGGGGGGCACCCCGAGCGACTGCCAGTAGGCGCGCCAGGTCGCGTGGCCCTCCGGCGGCGGCTCGGGCACGTAGTCGAGGGCCGGGGCCCAGAACGCCACCATCCGCTGCGGGTCGGCGCAGTCGACGGTCAGTTGAAATCTCGTGTCCATGCCCCCGAGGGTGCCAGAGGGGTGCGACAGGACGCCCGGTGCGCGAGTGTCGGACCCGTCGGTCATGCTCGACGCATGGCGAAGCAGCGCAAGCCCCCGCCCCGGTTCATCGTGGTCGCCCGGACCGGGTCCGGCCGCTGGCCGCACCCCGTCGAGGTGGGCGTGCACCCGGCCGGGAAGGACTCGCTCGTGTCCTTCTCGATCGGCCCGCACGCAGTGAACGCGGGCGGCGTGGTCCCGATCGGCAACGTGCTCCTCGGGGACGAGCTGAACCCGATGTTCTCCGAGGAGTTCGAGGCGGCCGAGCTGCACTGGCTGGTGCCGCTGCTCGTGCGCCTGCGCGGCGGCGAGGACGTGGCCGAGGAGATCAGGTCGGCCTACACCGCGCTGCACGGCAGGCGCCCCGAGACGATGTGAGGGCGGGCCCGCGGGCCCGCCCTCGACGCAAGTCCCTCAAAGGGTCTAGATGCCGCCCTCAAGGTGGTGGTACACCTGGTTCCAGCGCAGCTCCTGCTTGAACTCGCGGGCGTTGGTGTCGCCGTCGATGGTCACGAGCTCGACGCCCGAGATCTCGGCGAAGTCCTCCATGACCTCGCGGCCGAACGCCTGCGTGAACGACGTGTGGTGCGGGCCGCCCGCCGTCAGCCAGGCCTCCGCGGAGGTCTGGAGGTCGGGGCGGGGCACCCACACGGCGCGCGCGACCGGCAGGTTCGGGAGGTCCTCGTCGGGCTCGACCGCGTCGACCTCGTTGGCGACCAGGCGCAGCCTAGTGCCGAGGTCGAGCAGGCCGACCATGAGGGCCGGGCCGGGCGGGGCGGTGAAGACCAGGCGGACCGGGTCCTCCTTGCCGCCGATGCCGAGCGGGTGGATCTCCGCGGTCGGCTTCTCAGAGGCGATCGTGGGGCACACTTCGAGCATGTGCGCGCCGAGGATCTGCGGGGACTCCGCGCCCAGGTTGTACGTGTAGTCCTCCATGAAGGAGGTGCCGCCGGGCAGGCCCGTCGCCATGACCTTCATGAGCCGCACCAGGACCGCGGTCTTCCAGTCGCCCTCGCCGCCGAAGCCGTAGCCGTCGGCCATGAGGCGCTGCACCGCGATGCCCGGGAGCTGCTTGAGCGTCCCCAGGTCCTCGAAGGTGTCCGTGAACGCCTTCGCGCCGTGCTCTTCGAGGACCGAGCGCAGGCCCAGCTCGATGCGGGCCGCGTCGCGCAGCGACTCGTGGCGCGCGCCGCCCGCGCGCAGCTCCGGGACCACGTCGTAGTCGGCCTCGTAGACCGCGGCCAGCTCGTCGACGGCCTTGTCCTCGATGGTCGCGACGCGCTCGGCGAGCTCGTTCACGCCGTACGTGTTCACCTCGACGCCCAGGCGGATCTGCGCCTCGGTCTTGTCGCCCTCGGTGACGCCCACGTACCGCATGTTGTCGCCGAAGCGCACCAGCTTGAGGTTCTGGACCTCGTTCCAGCCCAGGGCCGCGCGGGCCCAGTTGCCGACGCGCTCCTGGACCTGCGGGTCGCCCCAGTGGCCCACGACGGTCTTGCGGCGGTGGCGCAGGCGCGTGAGCATGTACCCGAACTCGCGGTCGCCGTGGGCGGCCTGGTTCAGGTTCATGAAGTCCATGTCGATGTCGGCCCACGGCAGGTCGCGGTTGTGCTGCGTGTGCAGGTGCAGCAGCGGCTTCTGGAGCGCGCCGAGCCCCGCGATCCACATCTTCGAGGGCGAGAACGTGTGCATCCAGGCGATCACGCCGATGCACTCGTCCGACGAGTTCGCCTCCAGCAGGACCCGCCGGATCTCCTCGGGCGTGGTCAGGACCGGCTTCGCGACCACCTTCACGGGGATCGCGTCGGCCCCGTCCAGGCCCGCCACGATGTCGGCGGAGTTCTGCGCGACCTGCTCGATCGCCTCCGGCCCGTACAGGTGCTGGCTGCCGGTGACGAACCACAGTTCTTTTGTTCCCATTGCTTCCTACTGCTCCTTCGGGGCCTGGCCGTAGACGTTCTGGTAGCGGTCGTACAGCGAGTCGACGTCCGCCTGCGGGATCGGCACCGGCTCGCCGAGCTGGCGCGAGATGTGGACCGTGCGGGCGACGTCCTCGGTCATCACGGCGGCCTTCACGGCCGACTTCGGGTCCTTGCCGATGGTGAACACGCCGTGGTTCTGCATGATCACCGCCGGGGAGCGGTGCCCGCGCAGCGTCTCCACGATGCCCTTGCCGATCGCGTCGGAGCCGATGAGCGCGAACGGGCCCAGCGGGATCTCCCCGCCGAACTCGTCGGCCATCGCCGTGAGCACGCACGGGATCGGCTCGGCGCGCGCGGCCCACGCCGTCGCGTACGGGCTGTGCGTGTGGACCACGCCGCCGGTCTCGGGCATCCGCCGGTAGACCTCGTTGTGGCTCTCCGCGTCCGAGGACGGCGACAGGTCCCCTTCGAGGACCTTCCCGTCGAGGTCGGTCACGACCATCAGCTCCGGGGTCAGGTCGTCGTAGGAGACCCCGCTCGGCTTGATGACGATGACGTCGGTGCCCGGGACGCGGCCCGAGACGTTCCCGCTCGTCCACGTCACCAGGCCCCAGCGCAGCAGCTCCGCGTGGAGCGCGCACACGCGCTCCTTCATCTCCCGCACTTCAGGGGTCGAACGGTACGTCATTTGCCTGCCTCCACGGCGATCTCGTTCAGCGTGTGCAGCGCGCGCGAGCCGCCGCGCCCGAAGTGGTCGTGCAGCTCCTCGTAGACCGCGTACAGGCGGTCGTACGCGTCCGCGCGGGCCTGGTCGGGGACGTACGCGTTCCGCTCGACCTTGCCCATCGCCGCCGACGCGGCGTGGATGTCCGGGTAGGCGCCCGCGGCCACGGCCGCGTGGATCGCCGAACCGAGCGCCGGGCCCTGCTCCGAGGTGAGGACCGTGATCGGCATGCGCAGCACGTCAGCGTAGGTCTGCATGAGCCACTTGTTCTTCAGCAGCCCGCCCGCGGCCACGAACTCGTCGATCGGCACGCCCGCCTTGACGAGCGTCTCCACGATCATGCGCGTCCCGAACGCCGTGGCCTCCACCAGCGCCCGGTAGATCTCCTCTGGCCTGGTCTGGAGCCCCAGGCCCAGGACCGCGCCGTGCAGGGCGTGGTCGACCAGGACCGAGCGGTTCCCCGAGTGCCAGTCCAGCGCCACCAGGCCGTGCGCGCCCACCGGCTGGTCGGCGGCCAGCTCCGTCAGGTACTCGTGGATCGAGATGCCGCGCTCGGCGGCGGCCTCGGTGTAGGAGGCCGGGACGCCGTTCTTGGTGAACCACGCGAAGATGTCGCCGACACCGGACTGGCCGGCCTCGTAGCCCCACAGGCCCTTGGTGATGCCGTCGCGCACGACGCCGCACATCCCCTGGGCCTCCTTCAGCTCCTCGCCGTTGACGACGTGGCAGGTGCTCGTGCCCATGATCGCGACCATCTGGCCCGGACCCACGGCCTTCGCCGAAGCGGCCGTGACGTGCGCGTCGACGTTGCCGACGGCGATCACGGTGCCCGCGTTCAGGCCCGTCCACTCGGCGGCCTGCGCCGTCAGCTCCCCGGCCTTGTCGCCCAGCGCCGACAGCGGGTGCTCCATCTTCGCGTTGAAGTCCGCGAACCCCGGGTTCAGGGCCGCGAGGTACTCGCGGGAGGGGCGCTCCCCGTCCTGCACGATGCCCTTGTACCCGGCCGTGCACGAGTTGCGGGTCTCCTCGCCGCACAGCTGCCAGATGATCCAGTCGGCGGCCTCGATCCAGCGGTCGGCGCGCGCGTACAGCTCCGGGTCCTCCTCAAGGAGCTGGAGGCCCTTCGCGTAGGCCCACTCCGAGGAGATCTTCCCGCCGTACCGCGGCAGCCACGACTCGCCGCGCTCGGCCGCCACCGCGTTGATGCGGTCGGCCTGGCCCTGCGCCGCGTGGTGCTTCCACAGCTTCGGCCACGCGTGCGGGCGGTCCCGGTACTCGTCGAGCTCGCACAGCGGCGTCCCGTCGGCGGTCGTCGGCAGGATCGTGCACGCCGTGAAGTCCGTCGCGACACCGATCACCTGGTCGGCGCTCACGCCCGCGGCGGCCAGCGCGGCCGGGACGGCGTTCTTGAGGACGTCGACCCAGTCCTGGGGCGACTGGAGGGCCCAGCTGCGCGGCAGGCGGACGCCGGAGCCGGGCAGGGCCTCCTCGATCGCGCCGTGCTCGTAGACGTGCTCGGCGCTGGCGAGTTCGCGCCCGTCGGCTACCGACGCGACGACGGCGCGGCCCGAGAGCGTGCCGAAGTCGATCCCGATAGCAACGGCACCGTTGTCGCTGCCAGTCATTTGCAGCCTCCTTGGGCTCGTTCAGAAGTGACCGTTCACATGCACGGAGTCCCCCGCGCGCGTGCGAACCGCCCCGGCGCGCGCGTGAGGACGCTTTCACCCGGGTGGATCTCCCACAACCTAACGCATTCGCACGTTCGGTACCAGTGGCGGTCAGGCGTTCCGGCCCCGAAAGCGGACATGCCGCCCCGTCACGGCGGGCCCGCGCGGGCCCGCTGTGACGCAGCTCCCTGACCCGGACACGCCGCACCGGCGGACCCGTCGGTCCGCCGGCGCGGTCTCGGGGGCTCAGCGGCCGACCATGCGGCGCAGCTTCGAGCGGCGCGGGCGGATGCGCCCCGCCGCGGAGCCGACCGCGGACACGGCGCGGTCGAACTGCTTGCGGCCGGACTTCCGGCCGCGCCTGGTCGCCTTCACCGCGTCCCCGGCGGCGAGCTTGACGGCGGCGCCGCCGTGCTTCGCGGCCAGCCCGGCGCTCGCGGCGGCCAGGCGGGCGCTGTCGCGCGCCGACCGCGACTCCGAGCGGCGGTGCCCGCGGGTCACGGCGACGGTGACGACCGTGGCCGTGACGGCGCCCGCGGCGGCGACGGCCACCGTGAACGGGTGGCGGCGGACCGGCGCGAACGGGCCGTGCGCGTGCTCGGCGTCGGGCGCCAGGCCCAGGCGGTCGCGCAGCTCGGCGACGGCGTCGTTGATGCGGTCGCGGGCGTGGTCGGCCTCGCGCATGAGCTCCTCGACCGTGGACTGCGGCTCGCTCCGCGGCTCCCGGGGCTCGGCGTTGCCCTCGTCGGGCTCGGCCCAGTCGTGCCGGTGCTCGTGCTCGGCGGCCTCGTCGCGGCGCACGACCTCGACGTCCGGCTGGTACGGCATGCCGGTCGAGGAGGGCGGCGCGAGCCCCGTGCCGGGAGGCATGTCGGCGGGGTGGGTGTTCGTGCGGGTCATCGGTGCATCCTTCCCTGCAAGGCCCGGGCGTCCACCCGGGCGCGTTCGATGGTGTCCTGGGGGATCGGCGGGATCGCGCGCTTCAGGGCCGAGCGGCCCATGAGCGCGGCGACGCCCGCGGCCGCGAGCAGCACGAGCCCGACGGCGAGCGCGGCCAGCCACGCGGGCCACACCAGCGCCAGCGCGATGCCCGCGGCGAGCAGCAGCGCGGCCCCGGCGTACAGCGCGAGCACGCCCGCCGCGGCGAACATGCCGCCGCCGCGCGCCCCGCTCTTGGCCTTCTCGGCGACCTCGCGGGCCGCGAGCTGCGCTTCGAGGTGCGCCAGGTGCGTCACGTCGGAGGCCAGGTCGCCCACGAGCTGCCCGACGGACCGGTCGTGCGCGTCCCAGTGGTCGCGGACGTCCATGGCCGTCACCCCTTGCGGTCCACGGCCCGTTTGAGCTGGGCCTTGTTCATCTTCGAGCGGCCCTTGACGTTCTTGCGGCGGGCCTCCTCGTACAGCTGCTCCTTCGTGCGGCCCTTCGGCCCCGAATGCGAGCGCTGGCCGCCGCGCTTGGACGAGGACATGTCCTCGACCGAGGTCCGGCTCGCCGTCTTGGTCTTGCCCTCGCGGGCGCGGCCCTTGTTGACCGTGCGGGCGGCGATCTCCTCGGCCCGGTCCTCGCTCTCGCCCCGCTCCTCCGCCGAGTCGCGGATGTGCCGGTACTTGCGCTCTTCCTTGTCGGTCCACTGCTGCTGCGGCATGGCCTTCCACCTCCAGAAGGATCGCGGCCGTTCCGTCCCCCTCGGGGTTCCCGGCGCCGCGGCGGTGAAACACGCGGTTTCGCGGGCGGGACGCCGGGTAGCCGGGGATCGGGACCGGCGTCGGCGGATTCGGCGCTTCTCGCCCGGGGCGGCGGGGTTCCGGAGAAAATCGAGGAACATTCACTACTCGGGCGGTCCCGATGAAGGAGATGGGCCACATGGCAACCGCACGCGAACTCATGCACACCGGATGCACCTGCGTCAAGAGCGACCAGACCGCGGCCGACGCGGCGCGCCTGATGATGGAGCTGAACGTCGGCGCGCTGCCGATCTGCGGCGCCGACGACGAGAAGATCAAGGGCATGGTCACCGACCGCGACCTGGTCATGAACGTCATGGCCGCCGGTGAGGACGCCGAGACGTACACCGTCGACCGGCTCCCGCAGGGCCACCTCATCCTCGCCGACGCGAACGAGGACATCGACATCACCATCGCGAAGATGAAGGAGCACCAGATCCACCGCATCCCCGTCATCGACCAGGGGCGGCTCGTGGGGATCATCGCGCTCGCGGACCTCTCCCACGGCATGCCGGAATCCGTCACCGGCGGCCTCGTGGAGTCGATCCGCTCCTGACCGCGGTCGTCAGGAGCGGACGGCCCGGGGAGGGCCGCCGCCGGAGCTCCCGGCGGCCCTCCCGCCCCCACGACGGAATCGCAGTACCCCCGGAAGACCAAGTGCCCCCGACCCAGTGCCCCCGACCCAGTACCCCCGACACCCTGAGGAGGCAGCGATGCCCCGGACAGAACAGGACACCGATCTCATCCGCGTGGTCGAGGACGACCACCGCGCGTTCGAGGCGGCCTTCGCCGAACTGGAGGCCACCGCTTCGGAACCGGTGGGCCGCAAGGCCCTCGTCGACCACCTCATCGCGAACCTGGTCCGCCACGCCGTGGTCCAGGAGCAGTTCGCGCACCCGGTCATCAGGAAGCGCCTCGACGACGGCAAGGACGTCGTCGAGCACGAGCTGGCCGTCTACGGCGAGGCCGAGATGGTCATGAAGGCCCTGGACGAGCGCGGGCCCGCGGACTTCGACTTCGAGCCGCTCCTGGAGCGCCTCGTCGCCGGGGTCAGGGCGCACATCATCGAGGAGGAGGCCGACCTCCTCCCCCGGCTCGCCGCGGCCTGCGACGACGAGGAGCGCCAGGACCTCGGGTTCAAGATGCTCGCGGCCAAGGAGTTCGCGCCCACCCGGCCGCACCCGCACGCCCCGGACTCGACGCCCGCGAACCTCGTCGTCGGGCCCGGCGTGGGCCTGGTGGACCACATCCGGGACGTCTTGGAGCACCGGGACGTGTGAGCGGGGACGGGGCGGCGGGTCCCCCCGCCGCCCCGGTCCGCCGCTTCCGCCCTACTCCGGTCCGGGCGCCTGCTCAAGGCCCTCGCGGAGCTCCCCGAGGGTGCGGTGCAGGAGCCGCGAGACGTGCATCTGCGAGATCCCCACCTCCTCGGCGATCTGGGTCTGCGTCATGTCGCCGAAGTACCGCAGCGCCAGGATCCTCTGCTCGCGCTGGGGCAGCTCCTGGATGAGCGGCACCAGCGGCTCGTGGTCCTCGACCAGGCCGAGCGCGGCGTCCTCGCCGCCCACGGTGTCGCCCAGGCGCGGCGCGTCCTCGTCGGCGAACGGCGCCTCGTCGAGTGAGACCGCCCGGTACGCCTGCCGGGCCTCGTAGCCCTGCTGGACCTGCGCCTCGGTGATGCCGAGGTGCTCGGCCGCCTCGGCGTCGGTCGGCGGCCGGCCGAGCCGCTGCGACAGCTCCGCGCCCGCCCGGTTCACCGCGATCCGCAGCTCCTGGAGCCGCCGCGGGACCCGCATGGGCCAGCTCGTGTCGCGGAAGTGCCTCCTGACCTCGCCCATCACGGTCGGCACCGCGTACGACAGGAAGTCCGTCCCCATCTCGGGGTCGAAGCGGTCGACCGCGTGGATCAGGCCCACGGACGCGGTCTGCACCAGGTCGTCCTTCGCGATCCCCTTGCCGGAGAACCGCTGCGCTATGTGCTCGGCGAGCGGGAGGTGCCCGGTCACGAGCCGCTCCCTGACCTCGGCCCGCCGCGGATCGTCCGCGTCGAGCCCCGCCAGCTCCCGGAAGAGCGGCGCCAGATGGCCGTACTCGTCCGTGCTCCGGCGCCTGCCGCCGGTGTCCTTGTCTCCCATGCGATCGCCCTCCTGCCCTAATGGACATCGGTTTGAAGCATGTTGCCCCATATAGGTACTTGACACCCCATTGTTACACCACCGCGGGCGCGAGATCAACGCCGCGAGGTGAACTTTGCGCAGATCAGCTCAGATGGCGGCGTTCTCGCGGTACTCGCCCCACTCCTCGCGCAGCGCCCCGCAGATCTCCCCGAGCGTGGCCTCCACGCGGGCGGCGTTCAGGATCGGCTCGATGAGGTTCGCGGTTCCCCTTGCGGCCGTGACGATCTCGGCGAGGGCCCGCTCGACCGCGGCATTGTCGCGGCCCGCGCGGCGCTCGGCCAGGAGCGCGTTCTGGCCGTGCTCGACCTCGCCGGAGACGCGGAGGATCTCCAGGTCGGAGGTGACGGTGTTGGTCAGCTCGGTGACGCCGACGATGTGCTTCGTGCCGTCTTCGAGCTGGCGCTGGTACGTGAAGGCCGACTCGGCGATCTGGGCGTTGAACCAGCCCTCCTCGATGCCGCGGAGGATGCCGGTGGTGACCGGGCCGATCTCGTGGCGCCCCTCGGCGTCGCGGGCGATGTCGGCGGCGTTCTCGCCGGTCTCGCCGCCGAGGGCGAGGATCTGGAGGAACAGGTCCTCGGCCTCGGCCTCGATCTTGTCGGTGAGCGCCTCGACGTACCAGGAGCCGCCGAGCGGGTCGGCCACGTTCGTCACGCCCGTCTCGTCGCGCAGCACCGCCTGGGTGCGCAGCGCGATCTCCGCGGCCTGGTCGGTGGGGAGCGCGAGCGTCTCGTCGAGTGCGTTGGTGTGCAGGGAGTTCGTGCCGCCCATGACGGCCGCGAGCGCCTCGACGGCGGTGCGCACCACGTTGTTGTACGGCTGCTGCGCGGTCAGCGAGACCCCGGCGGTCTGGGTGTGGAACCGGAGCCACTGCGCGCGTTCGGTCCGGGCGCCGTAGACGTCGCGCAGCCACTTGGCCCAGAGGCGGCGGGCGGCGCGGAACTTGGCGACCTCCTCGAAGAAGTCGATGTGCGCGTCGAAGAAGAACGAGAGGCCCGGCGCGAACACGTCCACGTCGAGGCCGCGCGACAAGCCGAGTTCCACATAGGAGAAACCGTCGGCGAGGGTGAACGCGAGCTCCTGCGCCGCGGTCGATCCGGCCTCGCGGATGTGGTACCCGGAGACGGACAGCGGCTTGTAGCGCGGGATGTGCTCGGCGCAGTAGGCCATGAGGTCGCCGATGAGGCGCAGGTGCGGCTCGGGCGGGAACAGCCACTCCTTCTGCGCGATGTACTCCTTGTGGATGTCGGTCTGGAGCGTGCCGTCGAGGGTCGAGAGGTCCACCCCCTGGCGCTCGGCCGCGGCGAGGTACATGCAGAAGATCGGCACGGCCGGGCCGGAGATCGTCATGGAGGTGGTGACGCCGCCGAGGCCGATGCCGTCGAAGAGGCGGTCCATGTCGGCGGTGGAGTCGATGGCGACGCCGCAGTGGCCGACCTCGCCGAGGGAGGCGGGCTCGTCGGAGTCGCGGCCCATGAGCGTGGGCATGTCGAACGCGACGGACAGGCCGCCGCCGCCCGCACCCAGGAGCATCTTGTAGCGCTCGTTCGTCTGCTCGGCGTTGCCGAACCCGGAGAACTGCCGGATGGTCCACTGGCGGCCGCGGTAGCCGGTCGGGTAGAGGCCGCGGGTGTACGGGAACTCCCCGGGCCAGCCGATGCGGCCCATGCGCGGGTCCGCGACCCCTTCGGGCGGGCCGTAGACGGGCTCGACCTCCAGACCCGAGAGGGTGGTGAAGTCGGCATCGCGCTTGGCGGCGTGGGCGTAGCGCTTGGCCCAGCGCTCGCGGCCTTCGGCGATCTCTTCAGCGTCCACGGTGACACCTCACTTTTGGCGAGACTACGGCGGGCCTTCGGTCGGGCCCACGGCCAATACTACTGAACGGTCGTTAAGCCGCCAGGCGGCATAACTCCCCAAATCATTCCGTATCAACCGGGAGTGTCTCCGCAAATCGGGCGTCCGGGGGTCCCCTTGTTTTCAAGCCTACGCGCGGGGTCCGACACGCTCCGTGACGCGAGTTGCCCTCGCGCCTAGTCGATGTCGCGCCAGGCCCGGAACGCCTCCAGCTCCACGGCCACGAGCTGGCCCGGATGGAAGAGGCCCGTCACGATGACGACCGTGGCCGTGGGGAGGACGACGCCGAAGAACTCGCCGTGGACCCGGCCCACCGGGTCGGCGTGGGCCGGGTCGGTCACGTAGAGGCGGGAGCGCACGACGTCGGAGACCCCGGCGCCCGCGTGGACCATCGCGTCGAGCGCGGTCCGGAACGCCTCGCGGGCCTGCCCGGCGGGATCGCCCTCCAGGTGCGGCCGCGCCTCGACGTCGGCGGTGCACGCGCTCGTGACCACGAGCGGGCCCACCGCCACGGCGCGCGAGTACCCGTAGAGCTGCGCCCACGGCCCGGTCTCCGGAACCCGTTCGACCAGTGCCATGCGCGCCTCCCCTTGAGCTACATACCCTTCAGCAGGTTCAACGCTTCAGCGACCGTGAAGTTACGCTCGTACAGCGCGGTTCCCACGATCGCGCCCTCCACGCCCGCGTCCACGAGCCCGGCCAGCGCCCGCAGGTCGTCCAGGGACGACACCCCGCCCGAGGCGATCACCGGCTTGTCGGTGGCCTCGCAGACGCTGCGCAGCAGGTCGAGGTTCGGCCCCGAGAGCATCCCGTCCGAGTTCACGTCGGTCACCACGTACCGCGCGCACCCGGCGCGCTCCAGGCGCTCCAGCGTCTCGAACAGCTCGCCGCCCTCGCGGGTCCAGCCGCGCGCGGCGAGGCGCCCGCCCTTGACGTCGAGGCCGATGGCGACGCGGTCGCCGTACTCGCCGCAGATCCGGTCGCACCACTCCGGGTCTTCGAGCGCGGCGGTGCCGATGTTGACGCGGCGGACCCCGGAGGCCAAGGCGCGCTTGAGGGTCTCGTCGTCGCGGATGCCGCCCGACAGCTCGACCTGCATGTCGACCTGGCCCGCGACCTCGGCGAGCAGCTCGTGGTTGGAGCCGCGCCCGAAGGCCGCGTCGAGGTCCACGAGGTGGAGCCACTCGGCGCCCTGGCGCTGCCATTCGAGGGCCGCCTCGATCGGGTCGCCGTACTGCTTGCCCGAGCCCGCGACGCCCTGGACGAGCTGGACGGCCTTGCCGCCGGTCACGTCGACGGCGGGCAGGAGTTGGAGCTCGGTCATGACAGTCCTCGAATCCAGTTGGTCAGCAGTGCGTACCCGGCGTCGCCGGACTTCTCGGGGTGGAACTGGGTGGCGGCGAGGGCGCCGCGCTCGACGGCCGCGATGAACGGCTCGCCGTGCTCGCACACCGCCACGAGCGCGCCCGCGGGCCTCGCCTTGGCGGCGTAGGAGTGCACGAAGTAGAAGCGCTCGTCGGGCCCGATCCCGGCGAACAGGCGCATCCCGGCGTCGGCGCGCACGGTGTTCCACCCCATGTGCGGGATGCGCGGGGCGTCGATGAGTTCGACGCGGCCGTCGAGGACGCCGACCCCGGCGGTCTCCACGCCGTGCTCGATGCCCTCGGTGAACAGGACCTGCTCGCCGACGCAGATGCCGAGCACGGGCGCGTCGGCGGCGACGCGCTCGCGGATCACGGCGTCGACGCCGCTCTTGAGGACGCCTTCCATGCAGGCCGCGTAGGCCCCGACGCCGGGGACGACGAGGCCGTCGGCGCGGCGGGCCGCGTCGAGGTCGCTGGTGAGCGTGACGTCCGCTCCGGCGCGCTCCAGGGCGCGGAACGCGGAGCGGAGGTTGCCCGAGCCGTAGTCGAACAGGGCCACCGTCGGCTTGGTCACCTTGTCCCCCTTACCCGTAGACGAGGTAGACGCCGCCGCCGAACACGGCGACGGCGAGCAGCGCGGTGACGACCGCGGCGGGCAGCTTCCCGTTGCGGCGCAGGCTCACGGCCCCGCCGAGGAGGATTCCCGCCAGGGCCATGAGGAGGATCGGCCCGGCCCAGCTCACAGGACCCCCTTGGTGGAGGGGATCTCGGTGCCGTCGATGCGGGTCGCGTACTTCAGGGCCCGCGCGAGGGCCTTGAACTGGGCCTCGATGACGTGGTGCGCGTCGGGCTTCTGGCCGGGGTTGGCGGCGCGGAGCACGGTGACGTGCAGGCAGATCCGGGCGTGGTACGCGAAGGACTCCAGGATGTGGCGGGTCATGGAGGTCGGGTAGTCGGTACTGATCATCGGCGCGATGTCCATGGGCTCCTCGTGGACCATGTACGGGCGTCCCGAGAGGTCCACGACGGCGCGCGCGAGCACCTCGTCGAGGGGCACGGAGGCGTCGGCGAAGCGGACCACGCCGGCCTTGTCGCCCAGGGCCGCGGCGAACGCCTGGCCGAGGGCGATCGCGGTGTCCTCCATGGTGTGGTGGGCGTCGATGTGCAGGTCGCCCTTGACGGCGATCTTCAGGTCGAAGCCGCCGTGCTTGCCGAGCTGGTGGAGCATGTGGTCGTAGAAGCCGACGCCGGTGGCGATGTCGACGACCTTGTCGGTGCCGTCGAGGTCGACGTAGACGTCGACGCTGGTCTCACCGGTGGTGCGGACGATGTGCGCAGTGCGGCTCACGGTTGCTTGCTCTCCTCGCTGGGCTCTTCGATTTGCTCCGCAAGCGTCGCAAAGTACTCGGGGCGGTGGGTCATGGCGGCGTCGAACGCGTCGAGGAGCGCGGTGGTCTCCTCGTCGGTGCCCGCGGTGATGCGCAGGCGCCCGGGGAGGCCCACGTCGCGGATGAGGACGCCTTCGTCGAGGATCGCGCGCCACACGGCGGCGGCGTCCTTGAGGCCGCCGACGAGCACGAAGTTCGCGTCCGAGTCGGCGACGGGGAGTCCCTTGGCGCGCAGGCTCTTCACGATCCGGTCGCGCTGGTGCTTCAGCTCGTCCACTTCGGCCTGGAGCTGCGCGGCGCACGCGAGCGCTCCGCGGGCGGCAGCCTGCGTGATGCTCGACAGGTGGTACGGCAGGCGCACCAGCAGGAGCTTCTCCACGAGTTCGGGGTCGGCGGCGAGGTAGCCGACGCGGGCCCCGGCGAACGCGAACGCCTTCGAGAGCGTCCGGGTGACGACCAGGCGCTTGCGCCCCTCCAGGCGGCCGAGCGCGGTGGAGGCGGGGTCGCGGGCGAACTCGGCGTACGCCTCGTCGATCACGACGATGCCACGCGCCGCCGCGTAGGCGGCCTCGACCACCTCGGCGTCGAGCGCGGTCCCGGTCGGGTTGTTCGGGGAGACGAGGAAGACCAGGTCGGGGTCGTGCTCCTCGATAGCGGCGCGCACGTACGCGGGGCTGAGCGTGTACCCGTCCTCGCGGCCCGCGTCCACGAAGGCCGTGCCGGTGCCGCGGGCGAGCAGCGGGTGCATCGAGTACGAGGGCATGAAGCCGAGCACGGTGCGGCCCGGTCCGCCGAACGCCTGGAGCAGCTGCTGGAGGATCTCGTTGGAGCCGTTGGCGGCCCACACGTGGTCGGCGGTGAGCCCGTGGCCGAGGTAGGCCGCGAGGTCGGCGCGCAGGGCGAGGGCGTCGCGGTCGGGGTAGCGGTTGAGGCCGCGCAGCTCGCGCCCGATGAACTCGGCGACGACGGCCGCCACGTCCTCGGGGATCGCGAAGGCGTTCTCGTTGGTGTTCAACTGGACCGGGACGTCCAGCTGCGGGGCGCCGTAGGGCGACTGCCCGCGCAGGTCCGCGCGGAGCAGGTCCTCGATCTCACTCGCCCGCCCGTCGCCCGCCACCACCCGAACCGGAGTGAACTCTGTACTCATCTTGCCTCGAATCTGGCGGTCACGGCCTCGCCGTGCGAGGGCAGGTCCTCGGAGTTCGCAAAAGTGACCACGTCCACCGCCACGGCTTCGAGGGCCTCGCGGGAGTAGTCGATGAGGTGGACGGCGCGCAGGAACGTGTGGACGCTCAGCCCGGCCGAGTGGCGGGCGCACCCGCCGGTGGGCAGCACGTGGTTCGACCCGGCGCAATAGTCGCCGAGGGACACCGGCGAGTACGCGCCGACGAAGATCGCCCCGGCGTTGCGGACGCGCAGGGCCACCTCGCGGGCGTTCGCGGTCTGGATCTCCAGGTGCTCGGCGGCGTACGCGTCGGCGACGGCCACGGCCTCGTCGAGGTCGGCGACGAGGATCGTCCCCGACTGCTCCCCCGCGAGCGCGGTGAGGATGCGCTCGGCGTGGCGGGCGGCGGGCGCGCGGCGCTCCAGTTCGGCGTCCACGGCGTCGGCGAGGGCCGCGGAGTCGGTGATGAGGACCGAGGCGGCGGCCGGGTCGTGCTCGGCCTGGCTGATCAGGTCGGCGGCGACGTGGACCGGGTCGGCCCCGGCGTCGGCGATGACCGCGATCTCGGTGGTCCCGGCCTCGGCGTCGATGCCGACGAGGCCGCGCACGGCGCGCTTCGCGGCGGTGACGTAGATGTTCCCGGGCCCGGTGATCATGTCCACCGGCTCGCACTCGTCGGTGCCGTAGGCGAACATGCCGACCGCGGCGGGGCCGCCGACGGCGTACACCTCGTCGATGCCGAGGAGCCCGGCGACGGCGAGGATGCCCTGGTCGGGCAGGCCGCCGTTGGTCTTCTGGGCGGGGCTCGCGAGCGCGATCGAGCCGACGCCCGCGATCTGCGCGGGGACGGCGTTCATGATCACCGAGGACGCGAGGACGGCGAGGCCGCCGGGCGCGTACAGGCCGACGCGCCCGACCGGCAGGTACCGCTCGGTGACGGTGCCGCCGGGGGCGACCTCGGTGGTGGTGTCGGGGAGTCGCTGGGCCTCGTGCGCGGTGCGGACCCGCGCGATGGAGGTCTCGTAAGCGCGGCGCAGGTCCGGGTCGAGCTCCTCGACGGCGGCCTTGATCGCGGCTTCGGGGACGCGCAGGTGCTCCAGATGCACGCCGTCGAACCGCTCGACGATCTCGACCACGGCGGGGGTCCCGCGGTGGGCGATGTCGTCGATGAGCGGCTGGACCGACCGCAGCGCCTCGTTCACGTCGAACGCGGCGCGCGGCATCAGCTCGCGCAGTGCGCGGGCCGGGTAGTCGGATACGGCTCCGATGAGGTCGATGCGTCTGAGCACGCTCCAAGCGTAGTCACCCGCATTTCCAGGTCAAAGGGCATACCGCTATTCGGGAGCGTCCGTTCGCAGGCTCGGGCGACGTGACCAACCGGCGCAGACGGTGTAAGTGAAGGTCGCGGCGAGGGCCATGACGGCCAGTGCGCCGAGCTGGAGCGAGTCGAGGGCCGTTGTGAGATGCCCGACCCTGAGCGCGTCCCAGGCGGCGCCGGGGTCGAGCTCGACGAACAGGACCGACGGGGGCCGGAACATGTGCACGCCGGCGGGCGCGCGCTCGACGGCGTCCCAGAACTGCTGCCACTCGTTCGCGCCGATCTTCCACGCCACGACCTGGGAGGCGATCGAGCCGATGACCAGGCCGAGGAGGAGGATCGGGCCGCGGCGCTCGCGCATCGCCGACCACGCGAAGACCGCGGCGGCGATGCCCAGGACCAGGCCGATCCCGGCGAACATCAGGTCGCCTTCGACGTAGCCGTCCGGGTAGGTCTCGACGGCGAGCCAGCCGCCGTCCACGACGACGAACTCGACGCGCGGGGTGACGATCTGCCAGAGCATTGCGGCCGGGAAGCCGAGCGCGGTGAGGACCACGGCGAGGACGCCCGCGGCGAGCAGGTCGCGGCCGACGGTGCGCGGGGAGCGCGCGGGCGGGCCGCCGTAGACGTGCGGGTCGGTCGCGGGGGACACCGGGGTCGCTTCGTCGGTCACGCCTGGAATCCTGCCACAGCGGCCTCAGGGCCCGGTGGCGTGTTCGGTGGACCGGTCCGCTACAGACCGTCCACGATCGTCGCCGCGGCCTCGAACCAGGCCGCGCGGGTCTCCGGGCGCAGCGCCGAGAACTCGATCTTCGCGCCCGGCTCCAGCGACGGGTCGTACGGGACGACCGCGCAGGCGCGGGTGCGCTGCGAGAAGTGCCGCTGGAGGTCGTGCAGGAGCGGGCCCGGGTTCGGGGTGGGCATCGACAGGAGCGTCACCGCGTTCTTGACGAGGTTGCCGTAGCCGCCCTCTTCGAGGTGGTCGAGCATCCAGTCCGCGGAGAACGCGGCGTCCTCGCGGGGCACCGTGGTGACCACGAGCCGGTCCACCGAGGAGACGACGGTCCGCCAGTTCGGGGACTCGACGTTGTTGCCGGTGTCGATGCACACGAGGTTGTGCGTGCGGGTGAGGATGTCGAGCACGCGCAGGACCGTGGTCGGGTCGAGGCGGCGCTGGAGCTTCGGGTCCTCGTCCCCGGCGAGCACGTCGAACGACCCGTCGGAGGAGTGGCGCAGGAACTCGTCGAGGTGCTCGGGCAGGTGGACGCCCGCGGCCTCGACCTGGTCGAGGTGCTCCACGAGGTGGCGGATGGTGCGCCCGTGCCGGGCGGACCCGGCGCGCAGACCGAGCGTGCCGCGTAGCTCGTTGTCGTCCCAGGCGATGACGCCGCCGTTGCGGGCGGTGCCCATGGCCGCGGCGGAGAGCACGGTCGCGGTGGTCTTGTGGACGCCGCCCTTGGGGTTGATGAACGCGATGACGCGGCTGCGGCCGAGGTCGCGGCGGAGGCGCTGGAGCGCGACCGGACTGGGCTCGGCCGAGGGCTGCGGCTGGCGCGGCTGCGGCGGGAGGCCCTGCTGCGGGCGGATCGGCTGGGTCATCTGCGCGGCGCTCGGCGGCGTCTGCGTCGCGACCGGCGGGCGGCGGCCCGCGGTCGGCACCGAGTAGTGCGCCTGGCCCGGCGGCGGGCCGACGGGCGGTGAGGGCGGGTAGGTCTCGCGGGGCGGGGGCGTGGGGGTCTGCTGCGCGCCTCCGGCGCGTCCGCGGCCGCGACCGAGCAGCTTCTGCCAGCGCGAAGCGGCGTTCGGGTCGTTGCTCCAAGCCTCGGGCGTGTTCACGTGCGACCTCCTCTCGACCGTTGCGGTGGATCGGTCCGCGAGCGCGGCGGCTCGCGGTCCCGCGCCGTCCCGACCGGGCGCCATTACCACCCGCGACTATTAGAACACAACGATTCCTCAAGGCCCGTTGCGAATCGCGGGCCGTGGGGGCCCGGGGGTGAGGCGTGCGTTACGCCCGCCCCGACGGTGCGGCGGGCACCTGTGCCAAGTCTAGAGGTTGCCTATTGGTCGGCTCGCAACCGCGCCAGCGCCGTCTCCAGGTCCTGCGGGTAATCACTCGTGAAGGTGACCGTGCGGCCGGTGCCGGGGTGGACGAACTCCAGGCGGTAGGCGTGGAGCCACTGCCTGGTGAGGCCGAGCTTCTCGGCGAGGACGGGGTCGGCGCCGTAGGTGAGGTCGCCCGCGAGCGGGTGGCCGAGCGCGGAGAAGTGGACGCGGATCTGGTGGGTGCGGCCGGTCTCCAGGCCGAGGTCCATCAGGGACGCGCCGGGGAAGACCTCGATCGTGTCGTAGTGGGTGACGCTGGGCTTCCCGTCGGCGACGACGGCCCACTTGTAGTCGTGGCGCGGGTGGCGCCCGATGGGGGCGTCGATGGTGCCCGACAGCGGGTCGGGGTGGCCCTGGGCGACGGCCCGGTAGCGCTTGGAGACGCGGCGCTCCTTGAAGGCGCGCTTGAGTTCGGAGTAGGCGCGCTCGCTCTTGGCGACGACCATGAGGCCGGAGGTGCCGACGTCGAGGCGGTGGACGATGCCCTGGCGCTCGTCGGGGCCGTGGCTGGAGATCCGGTACCCGGCGGCGGCGAGGCCGCCGGTGACGGTGGGCCCGGTCCAGCCGGGGCTGGGGTGGGCGGCGACGCCGACGGGCTTGGCGACCACGACGATGTCGTCGTCGTCGAAGACCACGTCGAGCCCGGCCACGGGCTCCTCGACGCGGTTGCGGACGTCCTCGGGCGGCGGCGGGAGGAGGACCTCCAGCCAGGAGCCCGCGGAGACCCGCTCGGACTTGGTGGCGCACGGCGAGCCGTCGAGGGTGACGTCCCCGGCGGTGACGAGCTCGGCGGCGACGGTGCGGGACAGGCCCAGGAGCCGGGACACGACCTGGTCGATCCGCTGGCCCTCGAAGCCCTCGGGGACCGGCAGCGACCGGGTCTGGCGCCCTTCGGCGCCGCTCATGCGTCCGCCTTCGCGTCCTCGCGGGACGGCTTGCGGGCCTCCGGGGAGAAGCCGTGGCCGGTGAGTTCGAGGAGCACGATGAGGACGACGCCGCAGCACAGGGCCGAGTCGGCGAGGTTGAAGATGGGGAACGCCTCGGCGAAGGGCTTGAAGACGCTGATGAAGTCGACGACGTGGCCGTGGGCGAAGCCGGGTTCGCGGAAGTACCGGTCGATGAGGTTCCCGGCCGCGCCGCCGAGGACCAGGCCGATGGCCACGGCCCAGGCGGGGTACATGATCTTGCGGGACAGGAGGACCAGGAACACGACGACCGCGGAGGCGACGATCGTGAAGATCCACGTGTAGCCGGTGCCGAGGCTGAACGCGGCACCGGAGTTCCAGGTGAGGCTCAGGTAGACGAGGCCGCCGAGGATGCGCACGGGCTCCTGGGGGTCGAGGTTGGCCTCGGCCAGGTACTTCGTCCACTGGTCCAGGCCGATCGCGACCGCGGCTATGAGCAGCGCGGCCAGGGTCAGGCCGGGCCGCCGGCGCCGGGGCGCCGCCTCGGTCGCGGTGTCGGAGGGGGTGGTGTCGTCGGGGCCGGGGCCGTCGTCGGCCCCGGACTGGGTGTCCTCGCTCAGCGTCGCTCCTCAAGCTGTTTGCAACTGACGCAGAGGGTAGCCGACGGGAAGGCGGCCAGACGAGCCGCCGGGATGGGCTTGCCGCACTTCTCACAGAAGCCGTAGCCGCCCTCGTCGATGCGTTCGAGGGCGTGGCTGACCTGGCGGATGCGCTCGGAGATCGCGCCGGCCACGGCCACTTCGTGCTCGTGCTCGACGGTCTTGGAGCCGGAGTCGATCTGGTCGTCCCCGGCGGTGTCGCTCAGGCGCTCGCGCTGGGCGACGGCGATGGAGTCGGAGTAGCGGCGCTGCTCGGCGACGAGCTCGTCGAGCCGTTCCTTGAGGGCGGCGCGCAGTTCGGCCTGCTCGCTCTCGGTGCGGAGCTGGTGGTCGGGTTCGGGGGCCGCCGGAGGGGGCGGGGCGGCCTCGGGCTTCGCGGCGGCCTTCTTGACCGATTTCTTGACGGTCTTCTTCGCGGGCGTCCCGGCGGCCGCGGCGGCGGTCTTCGCCGCCGCCTTCTTCACGGGCGCCTTCTTGGCCGCGCTCTTCTTCGCGGCGGTCTTCTTGGCGGCTGCCTTCTTGACGGCGCTGGTGGCGGCCGTCTGCTCGGCGGCCTGCTGCTGGGTCTTCTTGACTGGACTCATGACGCGCCTCTGGAGGGGTATGTCGGCTCGGGTTCCGGTGTCGTCGGGACACGCCGGGGCCGCGGCAGTGCCCTGCGTCGGGCGTTCGGCATAGCGGCTCCCGAGTTCGCGTACTCCTGACGACCTCGCCGAAACGAGGACAATGCGCGCCAGGCCCCGCCGAGGCGGGAGCCTGCCGCGCAATTAAGCACACAGGATACGCAAGACCTGCAACTAGGTCAATTACTTCGAGAACTTGACCCCGGACTGTGCGTCAGCGTTCAGCGTCTCCCGGCAGGGGCCATGAGGAGGCGCGAGGCGGGCTCGCACATCGCGCACGGCGTGAACCCCAGTTCGAGGGCCTCGGAGACGGGGAGCGGCTCGTGCTCGCGGCCGGTGAGGTGCGCGCACGACGTGTGGTGGAAGCGGGGCCGCCCGTCGACGACGGCGACCTCGGTGTCCAGGCGCATGAGGCCCGCGGCCTCGACGCTGGACATGCGCTGCTCGGTGGGCTCGTCCGCGAGCGACTCGGGGGCCCGGTGGCTGGCGGCCTGCCGCTGCGGGTCCTCGAAGCGGAGCTCGGGGTCCCGGTCGACGGCGTAGTCGGTGGAGTCGAAGACCTTGCCTTCGATGAGCGGCAGCTCCGTGGTGGGGCTGTCGTCGGCGCCGATGCGGCGGAACTGCTGGGTGTCGTCGTCGGCGACGGTGCGGCCGGTCCGCTGGGAGGCGATGCGCGGGCGCTTGGCGCCCCTCCCGCGGATGCCGACGTAGAGCGCGATCCCCGCGGCGAGGCTCGCGGTGATCGAAGAGACCAGCAACTGGTCGTTCCCGGTGATCATGCCAGTGACCAGCAAGACCGCCGCTATGACGAGGATCAGCAGGCTGCTGACGATCACGTCGTGTCCTCCCCTGCGCGGGGCAGCGGGGCCCTCGCGCGGTCCTACCGCGGCCCCGAGGGGACCGCGGATCGCTAACGCATGATGGTGGCGGCGGTGAGGGCGGCCTTGGCGTCCCTCCCGGGACACCGGCGCCCTCACCCGCTCACCCATGGATAACGAGGCGATCCACGTTCAGGTTATGCCCGCAGGCGTGCCAATGTCGCATCGCGCGACCCTGCCTCGGCACGTGCGGCTCCCGGGGAGGCGGGAGTGGATCAGCCGCGGCCGCCCTGCATCACGAACGCCGACCTGGCGCCGGTCCGCTCGTTGCCGCCGGTCTCGCGCTGGGCCTCCTCGAAGACCTCTTCCTGGGTGCGGCCCTGCTGGCCGTTCAGGTCGCGGAGCTGGCTCTCAAGGTAGAGCTTGAGGCGGGTGCGGTACTCGCGCTCGAAGGTCTTGAGCTCCTCGATGTTGTGGAGCAGCGAGGTGCGGGACTCCTCCAGCTGGCCGATGACCTTCTGGCGCTCGTCCTCGGCTTCCATCTCCATGCGCTCGGCCTTGTCGCGGGCCTGGCCCACGAGGTCCTCGGCCTGCGTGCGGGCCTCGGTGACCATCGTGTCGGCGTCGCGCTGGGCCTCGGTGACCATGGTCTTGGACTCGCGCTGGGCCTGGGACACCATGGTCTGCGACTCGCGCTGCGCCTCGGAGACCATCGTCTGGGCCTCGCGCTGGGCCTCGCTCAGGAGCGTGTCGGCCTCCCGGCGGGAGTCCTCCAGGTGCTCGTCGGCGGTGCGCTGGGCGACCATGAGGAGGCGCAGGGCCTCCTGCTCGCCGCCGCCGGCAGGGGCGGACGCCTCCTGCTGGGGGCCGCGCTGGGCCAGTTCCTGCTGGAGCTGCTGGGCCTGCTGCTGCGCGGCGACCATCTGCTGGTGCATCTCGTGCAGCTCGGCGTCGAGCTCCTGGAGCTGCTGCTCCATGGCGTGCTTCTCGCGCTGCACCCGGTCGAGTGCGGCGGCCATCTCGGCGTGGTCGGCGGCTCCGGGGGGAGCACCGGCGCGGAGGCTTTCGACCTGGGCGCGAAGCTCGCCGTTCTCATCGCTGAGGCGAGCGAGTTCGCGCTCGACCTCGTCGAGGAAACCGTCGACCTCGTCCTCGTCGTATCCGCGCTTTCCGAGCATGGGTTTCTTGAACGTGACGTTGTGAACGTCGGCTGGGGTCAGCGGCATTCGAAACTCCTTCTCAGCTGTTCGCCTGGCGCGCAAGGCCACCCGACACGATAACCGTGCCGTGCACCCCCGCCCGGCGTTGCTCAGGAGATGAATCCCGCGATCACGAAGTCCATCAGGATCCACACGATCAGGAGCAGCGCCAGGAACGCCAGATCAATCGATACAGTACCAAGCCTGAGAGGGGGTATCACCTTCCTCAACCCCTTCAGGGGAGGGTCGGTCACGCTGTAGACCGTCTCCAGCAGGGCCGCGGCCCGGGGGCCGGGCTCCCAGCGCCGGGAGAACTGGACCACCACGCTGCACACCAGGCGAGCCAGTAGGAACAGGTAGAACGCGAAGAGCGCCAAGTAGACGAGCTGGAGTGCCAGGTTCACGGAATGGAGTCTATCCGCCCGGTCACGCCTGGTTGAAGAACCCGCCCTCGGCGATCTTCGCCTTGTCCTCCGCGGTCACCTGGACGTGTGGCGGAGAGAGGAGGAACACACGGTTCGTCACCCGCTCGAAAGAGCCCCGGGTGCCGAAGATCAACCCGGCGGCGAAGTCGACCAGGCGCTTGGCGTCGGCCTCCTCCATCTCCGAGAGGTTCATGATGACCGGCGTGCCGTCGCGGTAGCGCTCGCCGATGGTGCGCGCCTCGTTGTACGTCGTCGGGTGGAGCGTGGTGATCCGGTAGTTCACGGGCGACTCCTCCTCCGCCGGCACGGGCCGGATCGTGGAGGGCTCGGCGAGCGCGAGGTTGTCGCGCGTCAGCGGGGTGACCGAGCCGGAGCCGCGGTTGAGCTGGCGGACGGGGCTGCGGTCTTCGAGGCGGCGGTCCTCGGTGCGCCGGTCGTCGAGACGGCGCTCCTCTGCGGGGCGGCCGACCCGGCCGGTGGTCCGCTGCGAACCGCGCGCACGGGCGGGGACCGCCGGCGCCGGCTCCTCGGCGAACTCGTCGTTCTGCTCATAGCCGTTGTAGCCGCGCTCCTCCTCGTCCTCGATGAGGCCGAGCCAGATGCCTGCCTTCCGCATCGCGCCCATCGATCCTGCTCCCTCCTCGGGCCGCCCCTGTTGAGTCAGGTACGCGGTCTCATCCTAGCGCCGACTCCTTACACGGATGTGTTTTTCCGCGGTTCATGGTGCACGGCCGCGGCATAGATCCCTTTACTGCCGTATACCTTACGCCATCGGCTCACGTTCGCCGAGGACGTTTCTCCCCAGTCTGACCATTGTGGCCCCACCGGCGACGGCCTCGCGGTAGTCGCCGCTCATGCCCGCCGAGACCTCGGCGGCGGCCGGGTCCACTCGGCGCACGGCCGCGGAGGACTCCATAAGCAGCGCAAATGCTTTCGCGGGCTCCCAGCCGATCGGGGCGACGGCCATGACTCCCCTGAGGTCGATCGAGTCCAGGGACGCGAGGCGCTCGGCGAGCGGCTCGACGTCCGCGGCGGCGACGCCGCCGCGGGCGGTGTCGCCGTCGAGGCTCACCTGGACGAGTGCGTTGAGGCGCCTCCCGTGCGCCGCGGCGGCCCGGTCGAGGGCCTCGGCGAGCGAGTCGCGGTCGACCGAATGCACCCAGTCGGCGTACGCCGCGACCGAGCGGGCCTTGTTGCGCTGGAGCTGCCCGACGAAGTGCCACACCGGTTCCAGGCCGCGCGCGGCGAGGTCGGCGGCCTTCGGGGCGGCCTCCTGGTCGCGGTTCTCCCCCAGGTCGGTCTGGCCCAGGTCCACGAGGGTCGCGGCGTCCACGGCCGGGAAGGTCTTGGTGACGACGACCAGGCGGACCGCGTCGCGGGCGCGCCCCGCGCGGGCGCAGGCGTCGGCGATGGCCTCGCGTGTCCGGTTCAGGTTGTCCTGCAACTGGATTCGGCGGGCTTCAATGCTCAAGGCGGTCCTCGCGGGTGGTGCGTTCAGGGCGGCGGGCGGCGGTCCGCCGAGTCGCGTGGACCCGACGGAGCGCCGCCGCTAGAAGCCCTCTTTGAGGAAGGAGGGGACGTCGACGTCGTCGAACAGGACCTTGCCCGAGGCGGACTCGCGCTCGGGCTCGGGCTCGGGCTTGCGGACCGGCTCGGGCTTCTGCTCGGGCAGGGCCGAGATCCGGGTCGGCTGCGCCAGTTCGAACTCGGCGTCGTCGGTGTCGAAGCCCGCGGCGATCACGGTCACCCGCGCCTCTTCACCGAGGGCGTCGTCGATGACCGCGCCGAAGATGATGTTCGCGTCGGTGTGCGCGCAGTCCGAGACGAGCTCGGCCGCGTCGTTGATCTCGAACAGGCCCAGGTCCGAGCCGCCCGCGATCGACAGGAGCACGCCGCGCGCGCCCTCCATGCTCTGCTCCAGCAGCGGCGACTCGATCGCCGCGCGCGCCGCCTCGACGGCGCGGTTCTCACCGCGCGCCGAGCCGATGCCCATGAGCGCCGAACCGGCGCCGGACATGACGCTCTTGACGTCCGCGAAGTCGAGGTTGATGAGGCCGGGCGTGGTGATCAGGTCGGTGATGCCCTGGACACCGGAGAGCAGCACCTGGTCGGCGAGACGGAAGGCGTCCATCATGGAGATGGAGCGGTCGCCGAGGTGGAGCAGGCGGTCGTTCGGGATGACGATCAGCGTGTCGCACTCGTTCCGCAGATCCTCTATCCCCGAGACCGCCTGGGTCTGGCGGCGCTTGCCCTCGAAGGCGAACGGCCGGGTGACCACGCCGATCGTGAGCGCGCCGAGCTTGCGGGCGATGTTCGCGATGACCGGTGCGCCACCGGTACCGGTGCCGCCGCCCTCGCCGCAGGTCACGAAGACCATGTCAGCTCCCTTGAGGACTTCCTCGATCTCGTCGCGGTGGTCCTCGCAGGCCTTCGCGCCCACTTCGGGATTCGCGCCCGCGCCGAGGCCGCGGGTCAGCTCCCGGCCGACGTCCAGCTTGACGTCGGCGTCGCTCATCAGGAGCGCCTGTGCATCGGTGTTGATGGCGATGAACTCGACGCCCTTGAGGCCCGCCTCGATCATCCGGTTGACAGCATTGACGCCGCCGCCTCCGACTCCAACGACTTTGATGACGGCGAGGTAGTTGTGCGGTGGTGTCATCGCTGCTGCCTTCCTTCCCCTTCGCGCGGCCCTGGGTGCGACGAACGGGATGTGCTGAACGCGCCGAAGGCGCAGCAAACCCGCTCCCCCTTAACGCTAACTCACAGTGGGGGCATCTGGTGCGCTGACATCGACATGTTCGTACCCGACCGCGAGCAATCGATCCGCCACCTCGGCCTTCTGCTCCCCCTCGGAACCGTCGCCCCAGGTGAGCGTCCGTCCACCGTCGAGGAACAGCGTCACCCCCGCGGGGGACGGTGATTCGACGCGTTCGACCTCGTCGGCGAGGCTCTTCGGAAGGGATTCGAGGACTTTGAGGGTCTCGATCGTGGCGAGGTCGTCCGGTGACGGATCGTCGAGTTCGACTATCCAAACAGAACCGGAAGGCGAATCGGACTCGTCGAATGCCACACCTTCGGAATCGACCATGAGAAAAGTCTCGTCGCCGGAGGGGACCGCCATAAAGGGCTCGCGTTCCGTGACGTCCACCCGCAGGGCGTCCGGCCACGAGCGGGTGACGTCCACCGACTTCACCGGCGCGAGCCCCGCGACCGCCGCGGCGAGCGCGTCCAGGTCGGCGCCGAGCAGCGGGTCCCCAAGGGCCCCTTGGCCGAGCGCCTGCACCTGCGCCGGGTCGAGCACCGACGTGCCCTCGACCTCGATGCGCTGCACCTGGAACCACGGCACGGTCCACAGCACGATGAACGCCGCGACGAGCAGGACGAGCACGCCGAGGACCGTGTACCGCAACCTCTTGTCGGGCACTCCCCGGCGCATCACGTGGACCAGTCGCCAGGGACCGGGCCCGGCCGGGTCTTCGGAGCCGCGCATGCACCGATCATGGCACGGGCGGCCCACCGGACGGTGGCGGCACGCCGCGGCGTCGGCTAAGGTTAGGCAAACCTAAACCCGAAGGAGGGGCAGCGCGTGGCGACGCAGACACAGACCGAGGCGGCACCGGAGCAGCAGGTCCGGGCGTTCGACATCTTCCCCGGGGAGGTGCGGGCCCTGCGGCGGCTCAGCCCCTCGTTCCTGCGGGTCACCTTCGCCGGAGACACCCTCGCCCACTTCGCGGACAACGGCAACGACCAGCGGTTCAAACTCATCTTCCCCGCCCCCGCGTGCGGCTTCGACAAGATGCCCCGCTCCGAGCGCTGGTACTCCGAGCTGCGCGCCCTCCCCGAGCAGGAGCAGTGCGGGGTCCGCACCTACACCGTGCGGGCCGTCCGCCCCGAACTCGCTGAGGTCGACGTGGACATGGTCGTCCACGAGGCCGGCGCGAACGAGCACTGCGGCCCGGCCCTGCGCTGGCTCCAGACCGTCCAGGTCGGCGACGAACTCCTGCTGCTGGGCCCGGACGCCCGCTTCGACGGGCCCCACGGCGGCGTCGACTTCCACGCGCCTGAAGGGGCCGATCTCCTCATCGCGGGCGACGAGACCGCCGCTCCGGCGATCGCCGCGATCCTCGAAGACCTCCCGGTCACCGCCCGCGGCAAGGTGTTCATCGAGGTGCCCACCGCCGCCGACGTCCTGGATCTCGACGCCCCCGAGGACGTCGAGGTCCACTGGCTGCCGCGCGAAGGCGCGGTGTGGGGCGACCGGCTCGTCCCCGCCGTCACCGACGCGGCCCGGGGCATGGACTTCGGCGCGGGCGGCGAGTTCGAGGAGACCGGCGAGGAGATGATCTGGGACGCCCCGCAGGCGCCCGTCGCCGCCGGGGCGTACGTGTGGATCGCCGCCGAGACCGGCGTCGTCAAGACCCTCCGCTTCACCATCCGCAAGGAACTGGGCCTGCCGAAGGAGTCGGGGGCCTTCATGGGCTACTGGCGCAACGGGATGCCCTGGGACTGAACGTGTGCTGAGGAAGGCGGGCGCCGTCGGCGCCCGCCTTCCGTCGTGTCCGGTCACCTGCGGAGCGGGGACCGCCCGATCGTGAGGTCCCGCATGAGGGCGGCTTCTTCGCGGTTCTCGGTGCGCCACATGCGGTACGGGCTGGCGGCGATGAGCTGCCGGTCCTCGGGGAAGCGGGCGCGGAGGGCGTCGGGGGCGCTGCGGCGGGCGAGGGTCGCGATGATCTGCGGAGAGGTGATGCTCGCGAGGATGCCCGCGTTCCAGCCCTTCGCGACGAGGAACGAGGTGGCGGCCTTGAGGTCGAGGGCGCCGTCGCGGGCGGTGGTGAGGAACGCGGGCATGAGGCGGAGGTTCGCGGGGTTGCCGCCGGGCCGCATGAGGCGCGAGCCGTTGAGGAACGCGTAGTGCATGGCGAGCTGGGTCAGGGTCGGCATGTGGGCGGGTTCGAGGCGGTTCTCGGTGAGCATCGCGTATTCGAGCTTCGCGGCGCCCAGGAGCAAGCCCACCGAGCGCTCGGTCTCCTCGCGGTCGGCGGTCCGGGTCCCGGTGGCGCGGTGGACGTCCAGGCAGACGGCGTCCACGGTCGCCTGGAGGAGCAGGGCGCGCACGAACATGATCTGCGCGGCGATCTTCCACTTGGCCGTGGACGCGCGGTCGTGGCGCTTGGCGGCGGGCAGGCCGTGCTCGCGGGTGAGGTGCTCCAGCTTCCCGACGCCCTGCGCGGCCGCGTCGAGCGCCCTGCGGCCCTGGCGGACCAGGGGCGTCAGGCGCTCGGGCGAGAGCCGCGCGGCGCCCAGGAACGGGTAGGACAGGTGGTATTCGAGGAGGCGCAGTTCGGTGCCGCCCGCGGCGAGCCACACCTGCTGGTCGGCCTCGGCGAAGGCGACGGCGTCCGCCTCGGCCGCGGTCCACGCGCCGCTCCACCGGTCGAGGTAGCCGCGGCTCGCGTCGAGCCAGACCTTCGCGGCCCCGTAGCGGTGGCGTTTGGATTCGAGGAGGGCCTGGACGCGCAGGAGCGCGCCGGTGAACGGGCCGTTGTCGGCCAGCGCCAGAGCGCCGAGGGAGCCGGTGAAGTCCGCGGGGAACGGTATCCCGGCGTTCGTCATGTGGACGGCGAGGTAGTTGAGAGTGCCGAAGACGCCCTTGACGTCGCGCGGGTGGAGCGCGCCGCGGGCGGCGAGGCGGGCGAGGGTCCCGGCGAGGTCGGCCTTCTCGGCGCCGAACTCGCGGGAGCGGACGAGGGCGGCGACGGTGTCGTGCAGGGACTCGTGGTCGAGGAGCCACGCGGGGGCCTCGTCGGAGCCGGAGGCGCGGTAGACGGCGAGGCGGTCGCGGAACTCGTCGGCAGTGCGCCGGTCGCGCAGGGCGGGATTGAGGGGGGCGGGGTTCGGGAGCGCGGCGGCCGGGGCGGCGGTCGCGGACTGGTTGACCTTGCGGGCCTTGACGAGCACTTCCCGGTAGGGGGCGTAGCCGGGGGGCGGGGCGACGGCGTCGAGGAGGGATTCGGTGAGGATCTGGTCGACGAGGTGGTCGTGGACCTCGCCGAGGCCGCCGGACCGCAGGAGGTCGTCGCAGGAGCGTTCGAGGAGTGCGGCGAGGCGGTGCTTGTAGGCGGGGTCCGGCTGGTCGGTGACGGCCGCGTCGCGGCGGCGCTGCGCCTCGTCCTGGTGGAGGTCGACGCCGACGGGCTCGATCCACAGGGGGTGGTACCAGAGCCATTCGCGGGCGAGCGGGTACCCGGCGAGGCCCTCGCCGTCGGCGGGCGCGAGGCCGAGGACGCGCAGGCCGGTCTCGGCGCGGGCGCGGGGGCGCCAGCCGGGGAGGTCGCGGTCCAGGATGTCGGCGGTCCGCTGGTAGACGGCTTTCTTGAAGGCGCGGAAGACCATCGAGACGGGCCGCGGTTCGCGTTCCGCGAGTCCCGCGGTGAACGCGGTGACGCGGTCGCTGGAGTCGGCGTATCCGCGCAGGCCGATCCGGCGGGCGCGCAGGTGGGCCTCGAAGCCGCGGCAGAGCGCGGCGCGCCAGGCGTCATCGGCGACGAGGCGCGCGATGCGGGCCGCGAACGGGTGGGCGGCGGGCGTGCGGGCGAAGTCGTCGCCGGTGGGGACCTCGCACGGCCAGGGGGAGTCCGGTGCGGGGGTCACGGCCGCCGCCGGCGGCGCTGCTCGGCGGCGTCCCTCAGGCGCCGCATGGAGACGATCGCGGAGCGGATCTCCTGGAGGTACTGGCCGATGATCGTCGCGTCGGGGTGGAGGCTCGTCCCGGCGAGGTCGACGCCGACGGTGTCGATCTCGCACTGGTAGGGCAGGCCCATGGTGGCGACGGCGTCGCAGTGCTGGAAGGGCACGAAGATCGAGGAGGTGACGACCAGGACGCGGTCCCCCGGTTCGAGGACGGCGACTCGGTCGGCCCAGAAGCGGCACGTGTCGACGGTGTTCGCGCGGGTCGCGGCCGGGTCGGAGGCGTCGGCGGCGACCACGTGCGCCGCGCGGCCCTCGGTGCGCGGCGAGAGGCCCTCGACGGCGCTGTAGGTGCGGATCTTCCAGGAGTGGTTGGGGTCGGTGTAGGGGTCGCCCTTGGCCTGCTCGTAGGGGGTGCCGCGCAGGGTGAACGCGCGGACCATCGCGGCCTCCATGGCGTCCACTTCGAAGTCGAGGCCGTCGGCGGGCTGGACGGGGGCGGCGGCGCGCTCGCCGTCGTCGGTCGGGCGGAAGCTGCCGAGCCCGGAGACCTCGGGGGCCTCGACGAGGTTGCGGAGGAGTTCGGCGGCGAACTCGGCGCGGGCGGTGCAGGTGCGCATCTTGCCGCCGAGGATGAGGACGTGCCGGTACTCGTCGTGGGAGGGGTAGGTGGTGGCGCCGAGGCCGAGGGCGTAGGCCGCGGCCTGGACGAGGCGGGCGGTGCCGGGCTCGAAGTCGCGGTGCTCGGCCTGGCTGCGCTCGCGCCCGCCCCGGAAGTCCCAGTGCGCGGCGGAGAAGTCCTCCAGGTAGCGGAGGGCGTCGGCGTGGCCGCCGGAGGGGAGCGCGCCGCCGAACTCCGCGACGAGATCGCGGACGGGGAGGGAATGCGACCATTCGCCGATGTGGTCGAGAATGGACTGCGGGTCGCGGGAGTCCATGCGGGTGAGGCGATATGCGGGGTAGTCGAACATTTCCACCGGATTCTCCATTCCTCGGGCCGTGCGAGCGCCTGAGGAAATGATCATGGAATCGATATCGAGTTGGACCCCGTATGGGAAATGGTACGGGGCGGCGCCGTTCGGCGCCGCCCCGTTCAGTCTCGCGTGCTGCTCAGCGCAGGAGGTCGTCGGGCATGAGGGACACCGGCGGGGCGCCCATGGTGACGACGACGTCGCCTTCGGAGGCGAGGGCGCGCACCGCGGCGGGCACGTCGTCCCACTCGGGGACGAAGACCTTGTCGTCGGCGTGGAGGGCGATCGCGTCGAGGAGCGCCTGTCCCCCTTCGCCTTCGGGAATGTCCTCGCCGGGGCCGAAGATCTCCATGACCACGACGCGGTCGGCGAGGGAGAGCGCGGCGGCGATCTCCTCGCGCATGGCGATGGTGCGGTAGGCGCGGTACGGCTGGAAGACCACGATGAGGCGGCCGTCCCCGGCGACCTCCTTGAGGGTCTTCACGGCCTCGGTCATCGCGGTCGGGTGGTAGGCGTACTCGTCGAAGACCGCGTAGCCGTCCTTCTCCCCGCGCTTCTCGAAGCGGCGCTTGACGCCGCCGAACGCGGCGATCCCGGCGGCGATGTCCT
Organism: Glycomyces mayteni; assembly: GCF_042428885.1. Taxonomy (NCBI): domain Bacteria; kingdom Bacillati; phylum Actinomycetota; class Actinomycetes; order Glycomycetales; family Glycomycetaceae; genus Glycomyces; species Glycomyces mayteni. The sequence continues at coordinate 107,468 of NZ_JBHMBP010000002.1, read as the reverse complement.
CCGGTTCGAGGCCCAGGTACAGGCCGACGGCGACCGCGGCGGTCGAGTTGAGGGCGATGTGCCTGCCGGGCATCGGCAGGTGGAAGCGGCCGAGGACCTGCTGCTCGTGGAGCACCGTGTAGTCCACACCATCCACACTGGACTCGACGTCGCCGAGCTGCACGTCCGCGCCGTCGCTGAACCCGTAGGTGGCGACGGTGCGGCCCTCGGCGCGGAGCTTCTTCGCGAGGCCGAGCGTGCCGGGGTTGTCGGCGCACAGGACGAGCAGGCCGTCCTTGTCGGTGTTGCGGCAGAACCGCTCGAACGCCTCGGTCAGGGACTCCATGTCCCCGTAGGTGTTCAGGTGGTCCACGTCGATGTTGGTGACGATCCCGACCTCGGGCCGGTAGCGCAGGAACGAGCGGTCCGACTCGTCCGCCTCGGCCACGAACAGGTCGCCGGAGCCGTGGGCGCCGGTGAACGCGCCGATGTTCTCGCCGCCGTTGACGTACGACGGCGCGAGCCCGGCGTGCTCCAGCATCTGCGTGATGATCGCGGTGGTCGTGGTCTTGCCGTGGGTGCCGGTGACGACGATCGAGCGGCGCCCGGTCATGGCCGCGGCGAGGGCCTCGGAGCGGTGGTAGACGCGGATGCCGCGCCTGCGGGCCTCGGCGACTTCGAGGTGCTCGTCGTTGTGCGCCGTGGAGCGCACCACCGTGTCGACCCCGTCGAGGTTGGACGCGGTGTGCTCGCGGTGGATCGTGACGCCCAGGCGCTCCAGCTCGGGCAGCGAGGGCCAGTCCTTGAGCTCCGAGCCGGAGACGGGGAGTCCGCGGGTCGCGTACAGGCGGGTGAGGCCGTTCATGCCGACCCCGCCGACCCCGATGAAGAGCACCCGCCCGAGGTCCTCGGCGGTGACGCCCTCGTCGATCGGGCTGGTCAGGTCGTTGGGATCGCTCATGCCTGCGAGACCACCTTCAGCGTGTAGTTGCGGAGCGCCTCGTCGCCGGTGCGGGACCCGAAGGCCGCCGCGGCCTGCGACATCTGGAGGACGCGGTTCCGGTCGGTGATGACCGGGATGAGGTGCTCGGCGATCCACCCGGGGCTGAGGTTCTCGTCGTCGCAGAACATCGCGCCGCCCGCGGCCACGACCGGCCCGGCGTTGCGGTACTGCTCCTTGTTGCCCCACGGCATGGGGACGAACACCGTGGGGATGCCGAGCGCGGAGACCTCCGCGACGGTCATCGAGCCGCCGCGCGCGAGGACCATGTCCGCGGCGGCGTACCCGAGGTCCATGCGGTCGAGGTACGGGAGCGTCCGGTACGGCACGGGCAGGCCCTCGGGGACGTGGACGGGCTCGTCGCGGCGGGCGCCGGTGATGTGGAGGACCTGGACGCCGCGGTGCGAGAGCATCTGCGCCGCACCGGAGACCGCGTTGTTGATCGAGGCCGCGCCCTGCGAGCCGCCGTACACGAACAGCACGGGGCGCCGCGGGTCGAGCCCGAAGTACTGGCACGCCTGGGCGCGCAGCGCGTTGCGGTCCAGGTGGCTGATGGCCGGGCGCAGCGGGACGCCGGTGAACTCGCCGTCGGCGAGGATCGGCGAGGCCTGCGCGAGGTGCGGGAAGCCGAGCGCGAGGTTGTCGCTGAACTTCAGCGCCATCTTGTTGGCGACCCCGGGCGGGTCGTTGAACTCGAAGATCACCATCGGGGTCTTGCGGCGCCACGCGGCGAGGTACGCGGGGACCGCGACGTACCCGCCGAAGCCCACGACGACGTCGGCCTGGACCTCGTCGAGGATGTCGCGGGTGGCCTTCATGGCCTTGAGCATCCGGGGCGCGGTCAGGAGCAGGTCGAGGTTGACCTTGCGCGGCAGCTGGTGCGCCGGGACGTTGCGGAGGTCGTACCCGGCCTTGGGGATGAGGTCGTTCTCCAGGCCCTTCTCGGTGCCGAGGCAGGTGACGCGCACGTGGGGGTCGTGGCGGCGCAGGCAGTCGGCGTAGGCCAGGAGCGGGTAGATGTGGCCGCCGGTGCCGCCGCCGGCGAGGACGACCGATCGAAGCTGTGCCAACGTCATTTCTTTCTGGTCGTAGGACTCTTCTTGGTGGTCTCCGAGTCGGATTCGGAGCGGGGTGCGGGCGGCAGGGGGGCCCAGAGCAAGCGTACGAGACGGGAGGGGTTGCGCGCCCGCAGCGCCTGCGCCGCGTCGGGTTCGGCACGCGCGAACCCGGCGAGCATCCCGACCGCCGCGAGCACGACGACGAGCGCGGTGCCGCCGTCGGAGATGAACGGCAGCGGCACGCCGGTCATGGGGATGAGGCCGAGCACGCCGCCGATGTTGATGAACGCCTGGCCCGCGATCCAGATCGTCACGCCCGCGGCCACGAGGGACCGGAACGCGTCGTCGGAGCGGCGCGCGATCCGGAAGCCCGTGTACACGAGCACGCCGAACAGCGCCAGGATCACCAGGCAGCCGACCACGCCGAGCTCCTCGGCGATGAGCGCGAAGATGAAGTCGTTGTGGCCGTTGGGCAGCCACTCCCACTTCTGGCGGCTCTCGCCCAGGCCCAGGCCGAACCAGCCGCCGTCGGCGATCGCGTAGTAGCCCTGGATGGCCTGGTAGCCCCAGGTGTCGGCGAAGTCCTCGGGGCGCGAGAACGAGATGATCCGCTCCATGCGGTACCCCTCGAACGCGATGAGGAGGACCGAGCCGACCAGGGCCGTCCCGAACAGGACCCCGAGGATGCGCAGCGGCACGCCCGAGGCCCACAGGAGCCCGATGAACATCGCGACGATGATGAGCATCGTCCCCAGGTCGGCGTAGCCGATGATGATCATGAGCAGGCCCGCGATGGGGAACATGGGGATCGCGAGGTCCCGCCACGAGGCGATGCGCGGGCCCAGGCGCACCAGCGAGTCCGCGGCCCACAGCAGGAGCGCGAACTTCGCGACCTCCGCGGGCTGGAACTGCACGGGCCCGATGTGGATCCACAGGTTGTCGGTGGCGATCCCCGAGTCGTCGTTCTTCCCCTGCGTCATGGACATGACGACCAGGAACAGACCGAGGAGGATCGCGACGACCAGGAGCGGGCGCGAGAGGGCCCGGTAGGTGCGGGCCGGGAGGCGCTGGGCCACCCAGAAGCACACCAGGCCCACGACGGCCCAGATGACCTGCTGGAGGATGACGGCGAACGCGTTGCCGGTGGCCTCGTAGGACTCGACCATGGTGGCGGAGAAGACCATCACCAGGCCGATGGTGAGCAGCAGGCCCGCGGAGGAGAGCAGCAGGTAGTACGAGGCGAGCGGCCGGTCGAGGAGGCCGCGGAGCATCTCGGTGAACCCGCTTCTCACCCGGCGTCGCCCCCGATCAGCCCCCGGACGGCGGCGGCGAACGCGTCGCCGCGGTGGGCGTAGGAGCGGAACATGTCGTAGGAGGCCGCGGCCGGGGCCAGCAGCACGGTGTCCCCGGGCTGCGCGAAGCCCGCGGCGCGGGCGGCGACGTCGGTCATCACCGCATCGTCGCCGCCGTCGAGCACCGCGACGGGGACCCCGGGGGCGTGTCGCGCGAGCGCGTCGGCGATCAGCGCCCGGTCCTGTCCGATGAGGACCGCGGCGCGGAGCTTCGGCGCGTACTCGGCGACGAGCCCGTCCACGTCAACGCCCTTGAGCTGGCCCCCCGCGACCCACACGACCGAGTCGTACGCGGCGAGCGCGGCGGCGGCGGCGTGCGGGTTGGTGGCCTTGGAGTCGTCCACCCAGGTGATCCCGCCGTGCTCGGCGAACGCGACGTTCCGGTGCGGCTCGGGCGTGTACGTGCGGATCGCCTCGGCGATGTCGGCGTGCGAGACCCCGGCCCGCCGCGCGAGCGCGGCGGCGGCGAGGGCGTTGGCGACGTTGTGCCACCCGGCGGGGCGCACGTGGTCGACCGAGCAGATCTGGACCGGCTCGTCCCCGGTGTTGTCCACGAGGAAGCCGAGGGCGACGCCGAACTGGCCGGGCTCGGGCTGGTTGAGCGTGAACCCGGTGACGTGCGCGTCGGTGTGCTTGGAGAGGGCGACCACGGCCGGGTCGTCGAGGTTCGCGACGGCCTCGCCGCCGCGCCAGACCGCCGACTTGGCCTCGGCGTAGGCGTCGAAGCCGCCGTGCCAGTCGAGGTGGTCGGGCGCGAGGTTGAGCACGGCCCCGGCGGTCGGCGCGAGGCGCGTCGACCAGTGGAGCTGGTAGCTGGAGAGCTCCACGGCGATAACGTCGTAGGGGCCGTTGGCGGCGTGGACGAGCGGCACGCCGATGTTGCCGAGGGCCGCGGTGCGCAGCCCCCCGGCTTCGAGCATCGCGGCGAGCATCGTCGTGGTCGTGGTCTTGCCGTTGGTGCCGGTCACGGCGAGCCAGCGGGCGGCCCCGGGTTCGCGCAGGCGCCAGGCGAGCTCGGGCTCGGAGAACGCCTCGATCCCTGCGTCCCGGGCGGCGAGCGCGACCGGGTGGTGCGGCGGGAAGCCGGGCGACAGGACGACCTGCTCGACGCCTTCGAGCAGGGCCGGGTCGAACTCGCCGGTGGCGGTGCGCGCGCCGCGGGCGGCGAGCGCGCGGAGGCGCTCGGAGTCGTCCTTGTCGTAGACGGTGACGGCCGCGCCGCGGTCGAGGAGGACCTCGGCGCAGGCGGCGCCCGCGACGCGGGCGCCGGCCACGAGGCTGCGTTTCTGAACGACGCTGCTGGCTGTGTCCGCCACCGGCTACCCCGCTATCCGCAGGAAGTCGGCGAAGAAGAAGCCGAGGGCGATGGCGACGCCGATGCCCGCGATGATCCAGAAGCGGACCACGATGTTGACCTCGGACCAGCCGGCCAGCTCGAAGTGGTGCTGCAACGGGGCCATGCGGAAGACGCGGCGGCCGGTGAGCTTGAACGAGGTGTACTGGATGATCGAGGAGCAGGTGATGATGACGAACAGGGCGCCGATGATCGGCAGCAGCAGGATCGTCTTGGAGGTCAGGGCGAGTCCGGCGAGGAGGCCGCCCAGGCCCAGCGCGCCCGAGTCGCCCATGAAGATCTGCGCGGGCGAGGTGTTCCACCACAGGAAGCCGAACATGGCCCCGGCGGCGGCCCCGGCGACCAGCGCGATCTCCAGGGGGTCGCGGACGTCGTAGCAGAGGTTCGCGGCGGGCTGCGCGCCGCCGCACCAGTGGCGGTACTCCCAGAAGCCGATGATCATGTACGCCAGGAAGGCCATCATGGAGGCGCCGGTGGCGAGGCCGTCGAGGCCGTCGGTGAGGTTGACGCCGTTGGCGGTGGCGTTGACCAGGAAGATGATGACGATGACCATGCCGATCTTGGTCACGTTGAGCCACTCGACCTCCCGCGTGAAGGAGAGGTAGGGGGTCGCGACGGTCTCGGAGATCTCGTCGGTGTGGATCGAGCCGGTGTAGTAGACGGCGACGAGGCCGAAGACCGCGGCGGCGATGGAGAGGCCGAGGATCTTCATCCGGCCGGAGATGCCGCCGGAGTGCTTCTTGCGGATCTTGATCCAGTCGTCGATGAAGCCGACGAAGCCGCACGCGACGAACAGTCCGATGAGGACGATGCCGGTGGCGGTGAACCCGGTCGGGCGGTTGAAGGTGACGCCGTTGACCTGCTCGGGCAGGGCCATGAGGACGAGGTGGCCCGCGACGTAGGCGAGCACGGTCGTGAAGATGAAGACGACGCCGCCCATGGCGGGCGTGCCGGCCTTGGCGAGGTGGGTCTGGGGGCCGTCGGAGCGGATGGGCTGTCCGGCCTTGAGGCGGCGGAACAGCTTGGCGGCGAGGGGTGTCAGCGCCATGGTGAGCGCGAACGCCACGAACGCGGCGACGATGACTGCTCTCACTGGTCGGTTTCCTCCTTGGCGCGCAAGTGGTCGGCGACGTCCCAGGTCCGGTATCGGGAGCCTTTCACCAGGACGGCGTCGCCGGGGCGCAGCCGGTTATCGAGCAGCGCGATGGCCGCGGCTTGATCGGGGACATGGGTGGCGGTGACGCCGTCGGCACCGTCCAAGATGGGTTGTGTGCCCTCGCCTACGGCGATGACCTCGTCGATTCCCGCGTCGCGGGCCTGCTCGCCGAGGCGCCGGTGGCACTCCTCTTCGAGCGCTTCGAGGTCGGCCATGAGTCCGAGGACCGCGATGCGGCGGCCCTTGGTGGGCAGGAGTCCGAGGGCGCGGACGGCCGCGCCCATCGAGGCGGGGTTGGCGTTGTAGGAGTCGTCGATGACGACGGTGCCGTCGGGGCGGGTGAAGACGTCCATGCGGCGCTCGGAGAGCCGCCCGGACTCGGCGAGCCCCGCGGCGATCTCGTCCGGGCTCGCGCCGAGCCTCCACATGACCCCGGCGGCGGCCAGGGCGTTGTAGACGTGGTGGTCGCCCCACAGCTGCAACCGGACGCGGGCGGAGCCGGCGGGGGTGACGAGGGTGAACGAGTGGCGGCCGTCGCCGGGGTCGACGTCCTCGGCGCGGATCTCGGCGGGCTCGCGGATCCCGAAGCGCCATGAGGTGGCGGCCGAGAGGGCCTCCATGTCGGCGACGCGCGGGTCATCGGCGTTGACGAACAGCGTGCCGTCGGCGCCGAGCGCCTGCGGCAGTTCGGACTTGGCCTTCGCGGTGGTCTCGATGGACCCGAAGCCGTCGAGGTGGGAGATACCCACGTTGAGGACCACGCCGATCGAGGGCGGGGCGATCTCGCACAACTGCGTGATGTGCCCGAGGCCGCGGGCGGCGAGTTCGAGGACCAGGTACTCGGTCTCGGGGGTGGTGCGGCACACCGTGTACGGGTGGCCGAGCTCGTTGTTGAAGTTCGCCTCGGTCGCGACGGTGGGGCCGAGGCGGGCGCAGAGCTGGCCGATGAGGTCCTTCGTGGAGGTCTTGCCGTTGGAGCCGGTGACGCCGACGACCCGGGCCTTCGCGTTCGCCGCGACGTGCTTGGCGAGGCGGGTGAGCGCCTCGATCGCGTCGTCCACGTAGACCGCGGGGGTGTCGACCGGGCGGGTCGCGATGGTGGCGACGGCGCCTTGCGCGTGGGCCTTGACGGCGAAGTCGTGGCCGTCGGCCTTCGCGCCGGGGATGGCCAGGAACAGGCCGCCGGGCCCGGCCTTGCGCGAGTCGAACTCGACGTCGCCGGTGACCAGGGTCGCCGGGTCGGCCGTCTCGCTGAGCGTGCCGCCGGTGACGGCGGCGACCTGGGCCAGGCTCATGGGGATCACGCGGCGGACTCCTCCTGTTGTGCGTTCTGGTGTGGAGCTGGTTCAGCCTTCGTCCGCGGCGGGCGCGACCCATCCCGCGTCGCGGAGGGCGCGGGCCAGGAGGACGCGGTCGTCGCTGGCGACGGGCCCGTCGGCGGTCTCGGTGTACGTCTCGTGGCCCTTGCCGAGCAGGGCGATGGCGTCGCCGGGAGCGGCCAGTGCCGCGGCCTCCCGGACGGCGGGTTCCCGTCCCGGAATATTACGGCAGGGCACGCCCTGGACGGCGGCGGCCACCTCGTCCCTGATGCGCGCGGGGTCCTCGGTGCGCGGGTTGTCGTCGGTGACGATGACCAGGTCGGCGGCGGCCGCGGCGGCCGCGCCCATGAGGGGGCGCTTGGAGCGGTCGCGGTCGCCCCCGGCCCCGAGGATCGCGATGACCTTCCCTGGGGTGGACTCGCGGAGCGCTTCGAGGACCGCGGTGATCGCCTCGGGCTTGTGCGCGTAGTCCACGACGCCGCGCACGGGCGCGGTCCCGGAGACCAGCTCCATGCGGCCGGGCACGCCGGTGCAGGAGGCGACGCCCGCGAGCGCGGCGTCGGTGTCGAGGCCGACGGCTTCGAGGAGCGCGACGGCGAGCACGGCGTTGGCGACGTTGTGGCGGCCGGGCATGTTGACGCGGCCCTCGCCCTTGCCGAAGGGGCCGCTGAGGTGGAACGTCTGGGTGAAGCCGTCCCCGGCGAGGTCGTGCGCGTAGTAGTCGGCGGTGGGGTCGCGGAAGGAGAAGGTGCGGTTGAGGCCGTCGGCGAGGGTCGCGACGCGGGCGTCGTCGGCGTTGAGGACCTCGGTCTCGGCGCGGCCGTCGAAGAGGCGGGCCTTGGCGGCGAAGTAGTCGTCGAGGTCGGAGTGGAAGTCGAGGTGGTCGGTGCCGAACATGGTGAACCCGGCGGCCTTGAAGCGGCAGCCTTCGACGCGGCCGAGGACGAGGGCGTGGCTGGAGACCTCCATGACGACGTCGGTGACGCCGCGTTCGAGGGCGGTCGCCAGGAGCGCCTGGAGCTCGGGGGCCTCGGGGGTGGTGCGCTCGGACTCGACGCGGTCCCCGGCGATGCGGGTCTCGACGGTGCCGATGATGCCGGTGGTGCGCCCGGCGTGCGCGAGGGCGGCCTCCACGAGGTAGGCGGTGGAGGTCTTGCCGTTGGTGCCGGTGATGCCGATGAGGTTGAGGCGCTCGGAGGGGCGGCCCCAGACGCGGGCGGCGACCTCGCCGGTGAGGGTGCGCGGGTCGTCGGCGACGAGCACGGGGAGGAGGCCGCCGGCGAGTTCGGCGCCGCGGGCGTCGGTGAGGACGGCGAGGGCGCCGCGCTCGGCGGCCTGCGCGGTGAACTCGGCGCCGTGGCGGTTGGCGCCGGGGAGGGCCGCGAAGAGGTCGCCGGGCCGGACGGCGCCGGCGGCGAGGCTCACTCCGGTGAGGGCGAGGTCCAGGTCCCGGGCCTCGGGCAGGAGGTCGGCGAGTCCGTCCACTCGGTAGGGGACGGTCGAACGGGGACGTGGAAAGCTCGGCACGGCCTGACCCTACACCGGCACGGACGGTCGGCAGGCCGTACACCGGCCGGGGCACCGGAACGGGGCCGTCAGTGGTCGGGGCGGTGGACCGGGTTGCGGTCGTGCTCGTCGAGGTTGTCGGACCAGGTCCCCAGGAGCTTGTCGAGCTCGGCGGACTGGTCGCAGTTGAGGTCGTCGAGGAACAGCTCGCGGACGAGGGAGAGGATGCAGGGCGCGGCCTGCTCCAGGCGCTCCAGTCCGGCGGGGGTGAGCTTGACCCAGGTGCCGCGGTTGTCGCTGTCGCACTTGTGGCGCTCGACCAGGCCCATCTCGGAGAGCTTGTTCACCTGGTACGTGACGGCGCTCTTGGCGGTGACGATGGTGTCGGCGAGGTCGCTCATGCGCATGGCGTGCTCGTCGCCGTCGGCGAGGCGCACGAGGATCTCGTACTGGGTGTGGGTGATGCCGTGGTTGCCCTGGAGGCGCCGGTCGATCTGGTGCTCCAGGCGGTGCGTGACCTGGAGGAACCGGGTCCAGACGGCGTTCACGTCGGGTCGGAGCCAGCGGCTCTCGAAATCGCCCGCGCCCATCCCGTTCCTCCTTTCCCCTGCTCGCGGACCAGCCGCGAGGCTGGTTCAATTTCGAACAATCCTAGCAGTCCGCCTTCCCCCGCGCGGGTCGCGCGTTAGCGACGCCATAGCGCGCATCGAACCCGTGACGCGGCGGCCACCTGGGGCTATGTCCACTGGCCCGGTTTCCTCCGAGGAATCCTCCCGTTCTAGAGTTGGGCCCGACCAATCGACCCCAGAGGTCGGCTCCGAGCCACCGGAGGACCGCGAACCGTGAACGCCGGACGCCCTCTCAGACGCAGCGCGCTGCTCAAGCGCCTGCTCACCTTCCCCGTCGCCGCCGTGGCGGCGGTGGTGTTCCTGGTCTCCCCCGCCTCCCAGTCCAGCGCCCAGGAGGAGGGGGCCTCGGACGCGCTGAGCCAGGCCATCGAGGACTACCTGAACGCCCAGGACGAGCTCGCGGACCTGGAGCAGCAGCAGGTCGACCTCGAAGCGGAGCTGGCGTCCTCGACCGAGGAGCGGGCCGCGCTCCAGGTCGAGCTGGAGGAGTTCGCGTACGTCGCGTCCACGACCTCCGACTACCAGTCGACCGCCGCGCTCCTGGCCTCCGGCGACCCGCAGGACGCCATCGCCGCCATGGAGATCCTCCAGTTCCTCGGCGAGTCCCGGGCCCAGCGGCTCAACGAGCTGATCGCGCGCCTCCAGGAGATCGAGGCGCTCCAGCAGACCCTCGACGACAACATCGCCGAGCAGGCCGACGTCACCGAGGAGCTCGAAGCGGCCCGCGACGAGGCCGCCCGCGAGCTCGCCGGGTCCGGCGGCACCTCCACCGACGGCCCGACCGCCTCGGACGCGCCCGCGGCCGAGCCGTACGAGGGCGGCGGGGGCGGCTGCTCCGAGGACGACCCGACCCCCGCGGACGGGTGCCTCACCCCGCGGACCCTCCACGCCCTGGAGCAGGCCCAGATCGCCGGGTTCACCAGGTACGTCTCCTGCTACCGGCCCTCCGGCTCCGGCGAGCACCCCAAGGGCCGGGCCTGCGACTTCTCCTCCGAGCCGGGCGGCTTCGGCGGGGACGCCTCGGGCGGGGACTACGACTACGGGCAGAACCTCGCGGCCTGGTTCATCGAGAACTCCGACGCCCTCGGCGTGCAGTACGTGATCTGGTACCGCCAGATCTGGTTCCCCGGCAACGGGTGGAAGTCCTACTCCGGCGCGTACGGCGACCCGTCCTCCGACCACACCAACCACGTGCACCTGAGCATCCGCGCCTGACCCGGCGGAACTCACAGGTTCACTGGGGACTCGGGCTGGCCGCACGTGTGTACCGTTGGGCGATGAGCTTCGGACGATCCTCTCTGACCCGGCGCGGCGCCCTCGTCGCCGCCGGTTCGGCCGCCGCCCTGGGGCTGGCCGCGGCCTGTTCCAAGGAGAACGGCACCATATCGGAGGACGGCGGCTCCTCCGAGGAGCCGCAGAGCGCCGCCAAAGTCGCGATCACCCCCGCCGACGGGTCCGCCGACGCCACCGCCGCCACCGAGATCGCCTGGACCGTCGAGGGCGGCGAGTTCCAGGAGTTCGCGCTGACCGACGCGGCCGGCACGGCCGTCGAGGGCGCCATGCACCCCGACGGGACCACCTGGGTCCCCGCGAGCCCCCTCGAATGGGAGGGCGTCTACACCGCGACCGTGAAGGCCGCCGACGACGCCGGGCTCGTCGCCGAGGCGACCTCCACGTTCACCGTCATCGCCTCCCCCGGCGACCGCGTCGGCATCGAGAACTACCTGCCCGGGCAGGACTCCACGGTCGGGCAGGGCGCGATCCTCGCGTTCCGCTTCACCGACTACGAGGTGGCCGAGGACCTGCGGGCCTCGGTCGAGCGGCGCCTGTTCGTCACCTCCGAGCCCGAGCAGGAGGGCTCCTGGCACTGGATCACCGGGCGCGCCCTGGAGTACCGGCCCAAGGAGTACTGGCAGCCGAACACGCAGGTGAGCGTGCGGCTCGGCCTGGGCGGGCTGGCGCTGGGCGACGGGAAGTACGGCGAGTTCGACCAGGAGACGTCGTTCGCGACCGACGCCGAGGCGCGGCTCCTGGAGGCCGACAACGACACCAAGGAGATGCGGGCGTACCTGGACGGCTCGATCGTGCAGACCATCCCGATCTCGCTGGGCTCGGACACCCCGATCGACGGGAACGACGCGCGCTCGTTCTCCGGCACCATGACGATCATGAGCCGCGAGGAGTCCTCGACGTTCGTCTCCGACCTGTACGACTACGAGACCGACGTCAAGTGGGCGATGCGCCTGACGTTCTCGGGGCAGTTCATCCACGGCGCCCCCTGGGCGGCCGCCCGGCTCGGGGTCTCGAACGGCTCCCACGGCTGCCTCAACGTCTCCGACGAGATGGGCGAGTGGCTCTACAACTTCGTGCGCTGGGGCGACCCGGTCGTCGTCAAGAACACCGGGATCGAAGTGCCCCAGGGCGACGGCTTCACCGGGTGGTCGCTCGACTGGGAGACCTTCAAGGCCGGGTCGTACCTGGAATGAGGCATGGCGAAGGGCCCGGCGGGACACCGCCGGGCCCTTCGCTTCGTCTCAGACCCGCTCTTCCTGGCGGACCTTCGGGTCGGCCGCCTGCGGGTGCTCCTCCAGGATGCGCCGGTGCGCCCACCGCTCCACGAAGAACGAGGCGACCGGGACGGTCCCGCCCAGGAGCAGGCCCACGGTCTGCGGCCAGAACTTCCAGCCCGCCTGCTGCGCCAGGTGGAAGCCGAGCACCAGGTAGACCATGTAGCAGAGGCCGTGGATCGGGCTGATCACGGTCACGAGGACGTCGTTGTGGCCGATGTACTTGAGCGGCATGGCCACGAAGATCAGGCCGATGAGGAACGTGCCGACGATCCAGGCGACGATCCGGAAGCGTTTCAGAGCGGCGTTCATGCGTGGCTCCCCTGGGAGGAATCGGAAGAGGACTGCCGGGCGTTCAGGCGGTATTCATGATCATTCCGGCGAGCCTCCATGATGCCGTCCTCGAACGGCGAGGCCATCGGCGGCGGCTCGGGGCGGCGGCGCGGCGACTCGCCCTCGGGGCGGTCCTTGCGCAGCTCCAGGCGCATCTGCCTGATCCACACCACGAGCGTGAAGATCGCGAACACCGGCCATTCGAGCGCGTAGCCCCAGCTGATGGCGTTGCCGCCCTGGGCGCGGCCGAGCTGCCACCACCCGAGCAGCCCGAACGCGACCGTCAGGACCACGGCGAAGCAGTGGAGGACGATCCAGGGGGGCGTCAGCAGACGTCGCACCGCACCAGACTGCATGCCGACAGACTATGGTGACCGACCCGATGTTGCCGCCGGGGGGCCGCCCGTGGTGACATAGGCCCGTGACTCAGGAGCTCCCCCAGGCGGGCGCCGTGCGGGCCTACCCGGCCCCCGGCGCCGCCGCCGTCCGCGAACTGCTGCTCGACTGGTGCGGCGCCGACGCGGACGACGCCGACGACGCGGTGCGCGCCCTCGGCGCCCTCGACGGCCCGGCGCTGGAACTGGCCGACCGCCTGTACCAGGGCATCGCGGCCGACATGGGCGGCGTGAAATGGCTGTCGTGGCCGAAACCGCCTGCGGCGCATCCGCTCCTGGGCCTGTTCCCGCTCCTGGCGGCCGTCCCCGACATGCTCGCGTTCCACGCGGAGCGCGGCGTCGACGAGGACCTGTCGCGGCGCCTCCTCGGCGACGTCGGCGAGAAGCTGCGGCTGAACCGGCGCCTCTACGGGCGCGCCGGGCTCGACGTGGCCCACTGGTTCACCGGGCACGTGCGCGGCTCGCTGTACCAGCTCGGGCGGCTCCAGTTCTGCGTCGAGGGCGAGGGCCCCGCGCCGTACGTGGGCGTGCACATCCGCGGCGAGGGCGGCCCGCTCACGCTCGACGCGGTGCGCGACTCCGTCGAATGGGCCCTGGAGTTCCTGCCCGCGGTCTTCCCCGAGCGGTACGCCGGGCCCGGCGACCTGGCGCTCGGCTGCCACTCGTGGCTGCTCGACCCGCAGCTGCGCGACTGGCTGCCCGAGCGCTCGAACATCCCCGGCTTCGCGGAGCTGTTCGCCCTCGAAGGCGACGGCGACCCGGCCGGGAACCGCTCCGACCTGTGGCGCTTCGTGTTCGGGCGCAGCGAGGACACCCCGGTCGAGAAGCTCCCCCTCGACAACACGCTCCAGCGGTCCGTCATGGCCGGGATCGAGGCGGGCGTGCAGTGGCGCAACCGCTTCGGGCGCCTGGACCTGTCGAGGCTGGGCCTCTAAACGGACGGCGGCGGCCGCCCCGGGATTCCCCGGGGCGGCCGTTTTTCGTGCTGTCCTACGCGCGGGCCTCGGCCCACGCGTCGCTGGCGACGTAGTGGTTGTCGTACCGCTGCCCCGACGCGGGGATCTCGGCCGGGTCGGCCTCGCCCGCCACGACGCGTTCGAGCAGGCGGTAGTAGTCGAACCGGTCCGCGGCGGGGGTGAAGACCGCGAGGACGTCGGCGTCGGAGCCCTTCGCGGCGCCGAACGCGTGCGGCAGGCCCGGCGGGATCGAGACGAAGTCCCCCGCTTCGAGGACCACGACCTCGTCGCCGGTGAGGACCTGGAGTCGGCCCGAGACGACGAACAGCGACTCGCTCGCGGCGGTGTGGAAGTGCGAGGGCGCGCCGTCGCCGCCGTCGGGGAAGGTCGAGCGGGTGACCGACAGGGCGCCGCCGGTCGCGGAGGAGTCGGCGAGCAGGGTCATGACCGACCGCTGCGCGTGGGCGAGGCGCTCGGCGGAGTCGGCGCGGGCGATGACGGGCTTGAGGGTGCTCATGCGGGTGTCCTTCGGTTCGTCGTTGTTATCTAGATATTACATGTCTAGATAAAGGTTTGCAAGTGCAGTGCTCCGGAACATGTATGCCCCGAACCGGGACGGCTACCATCGGGATTATGCGAATCAGCGAAGGCGTCGAATGGGCCGCGCACTGCTGCCTCCTGCTCGACTGGATGGGCATGGGCGACCCCGCGGCGGCCGAGCCGGTCTCGACCGCCCGGCTCGCCGCCGGGTACGGCCTGCCCGCGGCCTACCTCAACAAGCAGCTCCAGCCGCTCGTCAAGGCCGGCATCCTCACCTCCACCGCGGGCAAGAAGGGCGGCTTCCGGCTCGCGAAGCCGTTGGCGGACATCACCCTCATGGACGTGCTCACCGCGATCGAGGGCCCCGGCGAGGCGTTCCAGTGCGCCGAGATCCGCCAGCGCGGCGTGTGGGCCGACGAGCCCGCGTCGGTGTTCCGCGCCCCCTGCGCCATCGACAACGCGATGCGCTCCGCCGAGCTCGAATGGCGCCGCGCCCTCGCCGCCCAGACCCTCGCCGCCGTCCAGGCCAACGCCGAGCTCCAGGCGCCGGGTCTGCGAACGCAAGTCCAGGACTGGTACGCCCGGCCGAGCACCTAGGCTTAGGCCCATGCGCATCGTCATCGCCGGATCGAGCGGCTACCTCGGCAGGCCCCTCATGCAGGCCCTCGAAGGCCACGACCTCGTCCGCCTCGTCAGGCGCCGCCCCGACGAGGAGAACGAGATCCGCTGGGACCCCTACCGCGAGGCCCTCGACCCGCAGATCCTCGACGGCGCCGACGCCGTCGTCAACCTCTGCGGCGCCTCCATCGGCGGCCAGCGCTGGAACGCGGCCTACAAGCAGCGCCTGCGCACCTCCCGCGTCGTCCCGACGACGGTGCTCGCGAAGGCCGTCGCCGAGGCGGGCGTCCCGGCCCTGGTCAACGGCTCCGCGATGGGCTGGTACGGCGACCGCGCCGACCTCGAAGTGGACGAGACCTTCCCGGCCGCCGCCGACTTCCTCGGCAGGCTCTGCCTCGCCTGGGAGCAGGCCGCGGCCCCCGCCGCCGAGGCGGGCGCCCGCGTCGCCTACCTGCGCACCGGCCACGTCCTCGGCCCCGGCAGCGTCCTCCTCGCGCGCCTCGCCCCCGCGTGGAAGTTCATGCTGGGCGGCCGGTTCGGCAGCGGCCGCCAGTACATGTCCTGGATCTCCCTGCGCGACTGGACCGCCGCCGCCGTCCGCGTCATCGAGGGCGACACCGCGGGCCCGGTCAACATGGTCTCCCCCAACGCCGTGCGCAACAAGGACTTCGCCAAAGCCCTCGGCACCGCCCTCCACCGCCCCGCCCCCTGGCCCATCCCCGGCTGGGCCGTCAAGATCGTCGCAGGCGAAGCCGCCGTGGAAATGCTCCGCGGCGCCAACATCAAACCCCGCGCCCTCGAAGCAACCGGCTTCGAGTTCCAGGACCCCACCATCCTCGAAGCCATGCGGTACGCCCTCCACTGACCCGCCCTCCGACGCGCGACACTTGCGCCATGACCCCTCCTTCGGGCCGTGCGGTCAAGCCGCGCTCGATCCGCATCGCGCAAGCCGGACTGTGGCTGCTGGTCGCCCACGTCGCGCTCTGCGGAAGCGGATCGGCCATGGCCGTCGGCATGAAGCCGATGTTCCCTGAACCGCAGCCGATGCCGATGGGACCCGACTGGGCCGACCACCCGCTCCGCTATGCGGCGCTTGCGGTCCTGGTGCTTCTCGTGCTGTCCTGCGGCGTGCTGGCGTCGGGACCGGCCCGGTCGCCGGGGCACCATAAACTTGGAGACCGCCCACTCGGAGGACCCGCCCATGTTGACCCCGCCTTCCACGCCGTTGCCGCCGGAGCTGCTGCGGCGCAAGCCAGGTACCGTCACCGCCGCGCAGGTGATGATGTGGCTTCAGTTCTCGTTCCTGATCTGCTGCGGGGCGGGGACGGGGATGATCGGGTTGTTCTGGACGTCGGTGGACTTCGACGACTTCGGGTTCGAGCAGGACCTCTCGCAGGGGTTCGAGGACCTGGCGGCGCTGATGGTCGTGGTGGTCGTGGTGACGATCTTGATCGTGGTGCTGTACGGGGTCCTGGCGGTGAAGATCGGCGCGGGGCGGCGGTGGGCGCAGGTCGTGACGATCCTGCTCATGCTCGGGTCGATCGTGACCGGGTTCTACGGCCTGTACGCCGGGTTCCGGGTCGGGGACGCGGAGGCCTCGGTGGTCGACGGGTCGCGGCTGGTGTGGACGCTGCTGGGGCTGTCGATGCCGATCGTGACGCTGCTGTGCCTGTTCACCGGCTCGGCGAACCAGTGGTTCCGGCAGCGGGGCCGGGACCCGCTCAGGGGCGTGCCGCCGCAGCCGCCGGTGTACCGCCCGTATTGAGGGCCGCCCCGAGCGCGGCGATGTTGTCGCGCACGGCCTCCGGGTCGCCGCGGCCCTCCACGAGGAGGAGCTGCCGGGAGACGCCGGTGGCCTCCGCTGACGCGGCGAGCCGTTCGGCGACGTGCGCGGCGGTGCCGACGGCGTGGCGTCCGATCATCCAGTCCACGTAGGCGCCGTGGTCGCGCTGGGTGCGGCCGGGTTTGAGGGACACGTACTGGCCGGTGCCGCGGGCGAGCAGCTCGGTGAGGGACTCGCGGAGGCGGCCGGTCTCGGCGGGCGTGTCGGCGACGTGGGCGAGGTGGGTCGAGACGTGCTCGGCCGCATCGGGGTCGTGCCCGGCGGCCTCGGCTTCGGATCGCCATGCTCCGATCAGCGAGCAGTGCTCTTCGTCCGGAGCGTGCATCCCGAGCAGGAGCGGCAGTCCGAGCCGTCCGGCGAGCCGCGCGGTCCCTTCGCCGGTGGCCGCGACCCACAGCGGGGCGCCGGTGCCGGGGGGCATCACGCGGACGGGCAGGACGTCGAAGAACTCGCCGGCGTGGGCGACCTCGGTGGCGCCGGAGAGCCAGGTGGCGAGGAGGCGCAGGCCCTCCTCGAAGCCGCGTTCGTACCGGTCGAGGCCGGAGGCGAACACGTCGAGGTCGATCCAGGGGCCGCCGCGGCCGACGCCGAGGCGGAACCGGCCGGGCGCGAGGGCGTCGAGGGTCGCGGCCTCCTCCCCCAGGGCCACGGGGTGGCGGGTGGAGAGGACGGCGACGGCCGTGCCGATCTGGATGCGCTCGGTCGCGGCGAGGAGGTGCGCGGCCATGAGGGTCGCGGAGGGGCTGGCGCCGTACTCGATGAAGTGGTGCTCGGCGGTCCAGGCGCCGTCGAGTCCGGATGCTTCGGCTTGGCGCGCATAGGAGACGACTTGGCGGAGCGCTTCCGCCGGTGCGGTACCGGGGAACACTCCGCCGAGCAGGAACACGTCGTGTGCACTCATGCACACCACTCTATTGGTCAGTGCGAGGCGATCAGTGGCGCAGCATCTCCGCGACGAGGAACGCCAGCTCCAGCGACTGCTGCGTGTTCAGGCGCGGGTCGCACGCGGTCTCGTACCGGTCGGAGAGCTGGTCGTCGCGGATCTCCTGGGCGCCGCCGACGCACTCGGTGACGTCCTCGCCGGTGAGCTCGATGTGGATGCCGCCCGGGTGGGACCCGATGCGGCGGTGGACCTCGAAGAACCCGAGGACCTCGTCCACGACCTGGTCGAACGCGCGGGTCTTGTACCCGGACGCGGACTCGAAGGTGTTGCCGTGCATGGGGTCGCACTGCCACACGACCTTGCACCCGGCGGCCTCGACCTTCTCGACGATCGGGGGGAGCAGCGTGCGGACGTGCTTGTGGCCCATGCGGGTGATGATGACGAGCTTGCCGGGGACGTTCTCCGGGTTGAGCTTCTGGCACATCTCCACGACCCACTCGGGCGTGGCGGTCGGGCCGATCTTGCAGCCCACCGGGTTGGCGACGCGCGAGAGGAAGTCGATGTGGGCGCCGCCGAGCTGGCGGGTGCGCTCGCCGTTCCAGACCATGTGGCCGGACAGGGCGTACGCCTTGCCGTCGTAGATGCGGGTGAGCGCCCGGTCGTACTCGATGGCGAGCATCTCGTGGGACGCGAAGACCTCCGCGGTGTGGAGGTTGTCGTCCTCGACGCCGCACGCGGCCATGAAGCGCACGGCCCGGTCGATCTCGCGGCCGATGGCCTCGTACCGCTCCCCGGCCGGGGAGGTGCGCACGAAGTCCTTGTTCCAGTCGTGGACGGCCATGAGGTCGGCGAGGCCGCCGCGGAGGTACGCGCGGAGCATGTTCATGGTCGCGGCGGAGTTGGCGTAGGCGCGGATCATCCGCTGCGGGTCGACGACCCGGGCCTCCTCGGTCGCTTCGAGCGAGTTGAACATGTCGCCGCGGTACACGGGCAGGCCGAGCGAGTCGGTCGCGGCCGAGCGCGGCTTGGAGTACTGGCCGGCGATGCGGCCGACCTTGACGACGGGGAGCGACGCGCCGTAGGTGAGCACGACCGCCATCTGGAGGAGCGTGCGCATGTTCGCGAGGACGTGGTGCTCGGTGTTGTCGATGAACGTCTCGGCGCAGTCGCCGCCCTGCATGAGGAACGCGCGGCCCTCGCACACCTCGGCGAGGCGCTCGCGCAGGTGGTCGACCTCATAGGGGGCGACGATCGGCGGGACGGCGGCGAGCACGCCGGTCACGTCCTCGACCTCGGCGTAGTCGGGCCACGGGGGGACCTGCTCTCGGGGCAGGTCCCGCCAGGCGTCGAGCTGATAGCGCTCGGCTTCGTCCTCGTCGGCGACGACGGGGACGAGGCCGGGGTTTCGCAGGTCATGCCATTGGCGGTTCACGCGCATATCGTACGCGGGCGGCCCGGGCGGCGGTGACAGCGAATCGGGAGTCCCATGGGTTGGGCCACTGGCGCGGCGGGCCGCCGCGACACACTCGGGCTCGCGGAGACATCCCACCTTTGACGGCGCGTCTAGGCTGGTCGGGTGCGTAAGACGACGATTGATGAGTGGCTGTCCGACCTCGCGTCGGACAAGCCGGCGCCCGGCGGGGGCGCCGCGGCGGGGGTGAACGCGGCCATGGGCGCCGCCCTGGTCTCCATGGTGTGCAACCTGACGATCGGGAAGCCCAAGTTCGCGGAGCACGAGGCGGTGATGCGGGAGGTCCTGGCCGAGGCCGAGCGGCTCCGGGGCGAGGCGCTCCAGTTGGCCGAGGAGGACGCCGAGGCGTTCTCCGGCGTGGTCGCCGCCTACAAGCTCCCGAAGTCCTCAGACGAGGAGAAGGCCGCGCGGACCGCGGCGATCCAGTCGGGCCTGGTCGAGGCCGCGGCGGTGCCGCTGGCGGTCGCGCGGGTCGCGGCGGAGGTCATCAAGCTGTCGGGGCGGGTCCTGGAGGGCTCCAACCCGAACGTGCTGTCCGATGTGGCCGTGGCGGCGTCGGCGGCGAAGTCGGCGCTGGAGTCGGCGGCCCTGAACGTGGACATCAACCTGGTGTCGATCAAGGACGCGGCCGAGCGCGAGCGGCTCGCGGGCGCCCTGAACGAGGCGCTCCAGGCGAAGGTGCAGGCCGAGGCGATCATGCACGCGGTCGCGAAGCGGATCCGCGCATGAGCGACATCGACGGGCGCGCGGTCGCCAAGGCGATCCGCGCAGACGTGGCCGCGGCGGCGGCGAAGCTGCGCGCGGAGGGGACGGCGCCGACGCTCGCGGTCGTCGTGCCCACCGACGACGAGGGCACCGCCTGGTACGTGCGGTCGATCAAGAAGGCCGCCGAGAAGGAGGGCGTCGACTGCCGCGTCGAGCAGCTCGACGCGCCCGGCAAGGGCGAGATCATCGCGAAGCTCCAGGAGCTGTCGGCCGATCCGGACGTGCACGGGATCATCTGCCAGACGCCGCTTCCCGACGGGGTGACGCTGCCCGAGGTGGGCTGGTACATCAGCCCGTTCAAGGACATCGACGGCGCGAACTCCGAGGGCCTGGGCCGCCTGGCGCAGGGCCGGCGCACGTGGGCCCCGGCGACGGCCGCGGCCGTGCTGGAGCTGCTCAAGCGCGAGGGCCTGGAGCTGTCGGGCGCGCGGGCCGTGGTGGTCGGCCGCTCGACCGTGGTCGGCAAGCCCGCCGCTTTGCTGCTGCTCAACGAGTCGGCGACGGTGACCGTGTGCCACTCGCGCACCAAGGATCTGGCGGCGGTGTGCCGCGAGGCGGACGTCCTGGTCGCGGCGGTCGGGCGCGCGGGCATGATCGGCGCGGACTTCGTGAAGCCCGGCGCGACGGTCATCGACGTGGGCACCAACCCGACCGACGACGGGGGCCTGGTCGGCGACGTCGACTACGCCGCGGTCGCCCCGGTCGCGGGCCGCCTCACGCCGGTCCCCGGCGGCGTCGGCCCGGTGACCACGGCGCTCCTGCTGCGCCACACGGTCGAGGCCGCGGAGCTGTCGAAGACGCACCCGTAGGCACTGCGACGCGAAACGGCCGGGACTCGATGGGGTCCCGGCCGTTTCGCGCGCTTTGAACCAGGTCGGGCAAGTGGCGGATACCCGACAGACATGGGCGACTACCGGACGTAGCGTTAAGACTCCGCACGCAGAGGAGGTCTCGAATGACACGTCGTCTTGCCTTCGTGGCGACCGTCGCCGCCATGATCCTGGCGGTGTCGAGCCCGGCGATGGCGTTCCAGCACGACCGGGTCCACAACCCGGTGCTGCACTGGGCGCTCGACATCGCGACCCTGGCCATCGTGGTCGCGCCGATCTGGACGGCGCTGCTGTGGGGGCGGGGCCAGAACAAGTGGATGCTCGTGGGGCTCATCGGCATCGTGCAGGTGCCGGTGGCGATCCTCGGGTTCTCGCCGGGCGCCTCGTCGCTGTTCGCGGGCACCGGCCTGTTCTTCGGGCTGGCGATCACGGCCGCGGCGATCGTCTACACGCGGCGGGCCACCCGCCTGGAGCGCGCCAAGGCGGCCGACGCGCAGGCCGCCGAAGCGGACTGACCCGGGCCCCGCAGGGGCCTACGGGACCGGGCGCGCGGTGACCGCGCCCGCCACAACTCCATCCTCCGGATCGACGAGGAACCGCCGGGCCGGGCTCCCCGAGCCCAGCTCGAACCCGCGGGCCCGGTCGCCGTCGAAGAGCACCCGCAGCAGCGGGCACCCCGCGAACGGCCCGTCGAACCCGCCCGAGCCGGGGTCCCGGTAGGCGTGCCACGAGCAGTGCGCCTCGCCGACCCAGCCCCAGGCCCGGTGGGTCTCGCTCCCGGCGAACCGGTAGACCCCGACGCTGAGCACCCGGTCCCCGACCGGCCGCCGGTGGAAGTCGGCGACGAGCCCTTTGACCGGGACGCCCTCGAAGTCGACGTCCTCAAGGGTCTTGTGAAACGTGAAATCGGCGAGATGCGGGATCTCGCCGATTTCCATGTGGAGACCGGACTCCCGCGGATCGGTCGCTCGCGGGACGAGGTCTCGTGGAACGGTCTGCTGCGGACGCGGATCGGTCTCGGTAAATGCGACGGGCACGCCCGGTCTAACGACCGGGCGCGCCCGCGGTTGCGCTCTCGCAGTGCTTTGTGGCCGGTCCGCCTTCAGCTCCCCTTCAGGAACCCGCAGGTAGCGTTGAAAACGGGGGGCCCACCCCAGCGGGCGGGACCGGCCTCCGGCGTGGGCTACACGCCGAAGAAGACCTCGGCGTCGGCGTAGCGCTCGACCGGTACGGTCTTGAGCACGTCGGTGCCCTCGTGGATCGGGATGCGCACCACGTTGGTGCCCTGGAGCGCCATCATCTTGCCGAAGTCGCCCTCGTTGACCGCGTCCGCGGCTTCGAGGCCCAGGCGGGTCGCGAGGACCCGGTCGAACGCCGACGGGGTGCCGCCGCGCTGGAGGTGGCCGAGGATGATCGCACGCGTCTCGATGTCCGCGCGCTCCTTGATCTGCGCCGCGACCCAGTCGCCCACGCCGCCGAGCTTGACGTGGCCGAACGCGTCGACCTCGCCGTCCTTGAGGACCATGCCCTCCTGGGCGTGCGCGCCCTCGGACACCGCGACGATGGTGGCCTTCCCGGCCTCCTTGCGGTCCTTGACGAACGCCGCGACCTTCTCGATGTCGAACGCGACCTCGGGGATGAGCGTCACGTTCGCGCCGCCCGCGATGCCCGCGTGCAGCGTCATCCAGCCCGCGTGGCGGCCCATGATCTCCACGACGATGCACCGGTCGTGCGAGTCCGCGGTCGTCCACAGCCGGTCGATGGCCTCGGTCGCGATGTTCACGGCCGTGTCGAAGCCGAACGTGTAGTCCGTGCCCGACAGGTCGTTGTCGATGGTCTTCGGCACGCCGACGCAGTTCACGCCGTCGGCGGTCAGCTTCGTGGCCACGCCCAGGGTGTCCTCGCCGCCGATGGCGATGAGCGCGTCCACGCCCAGGTCCGCCATGTTCTTCTTGATGGCCTCGACGCCGCCCTCGATCTTGTAGGGGTTCGTCCGCGAGGAGTGGAGGATGGTGCCGCCCTGGTCGAGGATGTTCTCGACCACGTCCCAGTTCAGCTCCTGGGTGATGCCCTCGATCGGGCCCCTCCAGCCGTAGCGGAAGCCCACGAACTCGTGGCCGTATTCCTTGGTGCCCTTACGGACAGCGGCTCGGATGACCGCGTTGAGACCGGGGCAGTCGCCGCCGCCGGTGAGCACGCCAATGCGCATGCGTCTAACTCCCTAGAAGTGAGGACTGTTAACTGGGCGGCCTCATTGCCGAAACTTCGCCCACCATATATCGGGGCCCGGGAACGGCGACCAGGGGTTGGGGACGCGGTTCAGCGGTGGGACTCGGCCACGCCCGAGCGCTCGCCGCGCACCGCTTCGAGGGCCTTCCACCGGGCCAGGTTCAGCTTCGCGTCCGTCAAGGCGTCGTGCATGTCCGCGTCCGGGGTCACCGGCAGCTCCGGGCGGCCCAGGTCCTCCCAGCGCTGGCGCAGGTCCTTCGTCATCCGCGGCAGCGCGCGCGGCAGCTCCGGCATCGTCCCCCACAGCTGCGCGAGCACCACGTGGTCGTACGCGCCGATCCACGCCCACAGCTCCACGCGCTCCCCCGGGTGGCTGCCGGTCTTGCGGCGAACCGGCCCCACCAGGAACTCGTACAGCTCGTCGCGGATCGTCGCCCGGTCCTTCCACAGGTGGCTCGACGGGGCCGGGAGCTTGTCGAGGACGTTGCGCCGCACCCACTCGATCGCCCGCGACG
Source organism: Glycomyces mayteni (assembly GCF_042428885.1). Lineage (NCBI taxonomy): Bacteria > Bacillati > Actinomycetota > Actinomycetes > Glycomycetales > Glycomycetaceae > Glycomyces > Glycomyces mayteni. Next base: position 84,170 of record NZ_JBHMBP010000002.1, on the reverse strand, counting down.
GGTCGAACTCGGTCGACACGGCGTAGTACTCGCGGCCGTGCTCGTCGACGACCGCGATCGAGACCAGGTCGATCGTGCGACCGTCCTCGATGAACTCGGTGTCGTAGAAGTAGCGGTACGCCACGCATCGGCCTTTCGTATGATCACGGGCGGTCTGTTCGGCCCAGAATCGGGCGCCGCCCGTATGTCGCCGGACTGGAGTCGACGCTACGCCATACGATCAGGCAGCCGGAATCTGACCTCGCAATCTGCATATGAGAAGCGCGATACCGGACAATAGACGCGAAAGCACGTAGACTCGATCGTACGCGCGGCCGAGCGACAAGTGCACCGTCTGGACACACGACCCAACGGAGCGTGAAGTTTCCGACACCGGGCTCTGTACAACGACGGAAAAGACAGCGATCATCGGAGGGAACCCGCGACCCGGGACCCACCGAAGGGGGAGAACTATGGGTGTCAGCCCATCTGAAGACCCGCTTGCAGGCGTCGCCATGTTCGCCGGCCTCGACCCGCAGGCGCGGCGGCAGATCGCGGGCGTGGCCGTGCAGCGCCACTACCGGCGCGGGCACCTCCTGTTCTTCGAGGGCGAGCCGGGCGAGTCGCTCATCATGATCCGCTCCGGCGCCGTCAGCGTCTTCCGCACCGCGGCCACCGGCGAGCGGGCCATGCTCCACGTCGCCCGCGCCCCCGAGGTCCTCGGCGAGGTCTCCCTCCTCGACGGCTCCCCCCGGTCGGCCAGCGCGGAGGCCCTGGAGGACACGTCGGCGCTGGCGCTGGCGCGCTCGTCGTTCCTGGAGCTGGTGCACGGCAACCCGAAGATGCTCGACGCGGTGCTGCGGTCGATGGGCATGATCGTGCGGCGGCTCACGGAGCAGTCCTCGGACCACGTGTTCCTGGACCTGCCGGGCCGGGTGGCGAAGACGCTGGTGCGGCTCGCGGAGCAGCACTCGTCGCCGATGACGACGATCGAGCTGAACCAGACGCAGCTGGCGGAGATGGCGGGCGGGTCGCGCCAGAGCGTCAACCAGGCGATAGGGATCTTCGCGAACCGGGGCTGGCTGCGGACGGAGGGCCGCAAGATCGTGGTGGTGGACCTGCCGGCGCTGCGGCGGCGGGCGGGCTTCGGGGGGCCCGAATAAGCGGTGCAGTGGGGGCCGAGCAGGCGGTGCGGCGAGGAGCCCGGCGGCGGGCCCGGTCAGTTCGCCTGACTGACTATTCCTTCTGCTGGCGCGCCTTGACGTCCGCGGCGTACTCGTCGACGTAGTCCTGGCCGGTGAGCTCGCGGAGGGCGTCCATGACCTCGTCGGTGACGGCGCGCTCGATGAACCGGTCGCCCACGAGCTCCCGGTACCGGTTGAAGTCCAGGGGCGGCCCGAACTTGATGCGGACGCGGCCGATCCTGGGGATGCGGCGGCCGATGGGCTGGAGCTCGCCGGTGTTGAGCATGGCGACGGGCACCACCGGGGAGCCGGTCTGGAGGGCGAGGCGGGCGACGCCGGTCTTGCCGCGGTACAGGCGCCCGTCGGGCGAGCGCGTGCCCTCGGGGTAGATGCCGAACAGGCGGCCCTCGGTGAGGATGCGCTTCCCGGTGTCGAGGGAGACGTTGGCGGCGTCGCCCCCGGCGCGGTCGACGGGGATGGCGCCGACGGCGTTCATGAAGGTCCGCACGAACCAGCCTTTGAAGCCGGTGCCGGTGAAGTACTCCTCCTTGGCGATGAACGTGACGCGGCGCGTGACGACCAAGGGCATGAAGAAGGAGTCGGTCACGGCGAGGTGGTTGGAGGCCAGGATCGCCGGGCCGTCGTCGGGGACGTGTTCGAGCCCGTCGACCTTCGGGCGGTAGACCACCCACAGCAGCGACCCCAGTGTCGCCTTCAGAAACCACCACATGATCACGGGTCCAAGCGTATCGGCATCGGTCAATCCGGCGGACCGGCGTCCGCCCGGGGCGGGCCGATCGGGCCGGCGAGCGGTGGCAGGGCGGGGCGGGCGCGTGCGAGAATGGGCACGCAGCGCGAAAAGGGACCTCCCCGGCCGCGGCCCCGGGCCGCTCCGGGCCGGGCGGGTCCGGCGCCCCACATTCGGCGATCCGGGAGGCGACGTGACGATCGATTCCGAGGAGTTCGCGTTCGACCTCGGTCCTGACGCCAAGGCCACGATGCTGCTGTGCCACGGGTTCACGTCGGACCCGGCGTCGATGCGCCCGTGGGGCGAGTACCTGCGGGACGCGGGCTTCAACGTCATCGCGCCGCTCCTGCCGGGGCACGGCGAGACGTGGCAGGTGCTGGCGAAGTCGACGTGGCAGCAGTGGTACGGCCGCTTGGAGGGGGCGCTCGACGAGGCGCTGGCCCTGGGCCTGCCGGTGTTCGCGGGGGGCCTGTCGATGGGCGGGTCGCTGTGCCTGCGGCTGGCGGAGCAGCGCGGGGGTGACCTCGCGGGGCTGGTGCTGGTGAACCCGGCGATCTTCGACTCGAAGCGCGAGGGGTTCCTGGCGCCGGTGCTGCGGTACGTGATGCCGAGCGTCGCGGCGATCGGGTCGGATCTGAACAAGCCCGACGTGCGGGAGAAGACGACGGACCGGACGCCGGTGGCGGCGTACGTGTCGCTGCGGCAGTTGTGGAAGGTGACGCGGCCGGAGCTGGCGCGGGTGACGGTGCCGTTGCGGCTGTTCACGAGTGCGCAGGACCATGTGGTGAATCCGCGCAACAGCGCGGTGGTGCGCGCGGGGGTGCGGTCGAAGGACGTGGAGTCGACGGTGCTGCCGCGGAGCTTCCATGTGGCGACGCTGGACTACGACGCGGAGACGATCTTCTCGGGGAGCGCGGAGTTCATGGAGCGGCAGTTGGCGAAGGCGCGGTCGGTCCATGACTGAGCGGGGCGAGGAGCCCGAGGCCGGCGGTCAGGAGGACGGCCGGGAGGGCGAGCTGCTGCCGGAGGACGTGGACCGGCGGTTCGAGGAGCTGGTACGGGGTCTTGAGGACCCGTCGCAGTCGCCGTCGCCCGAGCCCGAGGAGGTCGCGGCGGAGGCGGTGACGCCGCCGTCGCGGATGTCGTCGTCCGATGAGGAGCCGGGCCTGCTGGAGCTGTGGGACGCGGACCTGCCGGACGACGAGGAGGACGAGTACCGTCCCCCGGAGCCGCCGCCGGTGCCGTGGCCGAGCCTGCCCGCGGTGGGCGGGGTGCTCTTGATCGTGGCGGGCCTGGCGCTGCTGGTGAACCCGGGTATCGCGCCACTGGGGACGAACCCGGGCCGCCTGGTCGGCTTCGTGGGGTTCCTCATCGGCGTGTGGCTGCTCATCAGCCGCCTGCGCCCGGACAAGGACGCCGACGACACGGACGACGGCGCGGTCGTCTGACCCTTTCGGGGGACGCGCTTCAGGTCCCCTTCAGGTTTCCCCCGGTAGCTTGGAAACCGGGGGCCCTTTCCCGACGCCCCGTCGCGCCATCGGCGTGCGCCGCGGGGCGGCGCCGCGCTTCAGGTCCCCTTCAGGTTCGCGCCGGTAGCGTTGGAAACCGGGGGGCCTCCCCCAGGGCCCTGTCGGGCCCTTGGCGTGCGCCGGGGCTATTCCTTTCGGGCGAGCCAGGAGAGGATCGCGTCGAGGAGGCCTTCGGCTCCGGCGCCTTTGAAGACGTCGTCGGGGGAGCCCGCGAAGGTGAGGGGCGCGATGCCGTAGGCGTCGGCGACGGCCTGGGCGTCCTTCGACTGGGTCTCGGACTCGGCGACGACGAGGAGCACGGGCGGGCCGCCGACGGGGGCCGGGGGCTGCTTGGGGACCTGCTGCGGGGAGACGAGGACGAGCGCGGAGGCCGGGTAGCGGCCCGCGGCGATCGCGGCCCAGGCCGCGCCCTCCTTGTGGCCGATGAGGACGGTCTGGCGGGGCACGGTGACCGCGGCCTGCACGAGGTCGTGGGCGCGGGCCTCCAGGCCGCCGTCGGCGGCGGGGGTGCCGCCTTGGCCGCGGACGCTCACCGAGGCGGCGTACCGGCCGGTGCCCGCGATCCGCTTGAGCCACAGGGCCTGGAAGGCCGCGGCCCCGGCGGCGTCGCCGGTGCAGCAGAGGACGGGGCTGGCCTCGGGGTCGTCCTTGATCTCCATGTCGAAGAGGTCGGCGGGTTCGAGGTAGGCGTACTCGCGCGCGACCGGCGCGGGGGCGGGGGTGCGGGCGCGCCGGACCCAGGCGGCGAGGCTCATTTGGCGGGCTCCTGTTCGAGGGTGTCGATGATGCGGCCGAGGCTGGCGAGGTAGGTCCCGGCGTCGACGGCGAGCCGGTGGCGCGGCGAGGTCCCGCCGGGCGCGGTGTCCTGCTCGGCCTCGGTGCGGACCTGGATGCGGAAGTTCGCGGCGCGCTCGGGGTCGCTCTTGCGCACCAGGAGCCAGTGGGCGATCGCGTGGGTCTGCCAGTGGACGATGGGGAGGACGCCGACGCCGGGTTCGACGAGCCCCGCGACGGCGAGGGTCTCCATCTTCGGGGAGAACATGCGCGCGTACAGGTTCGGGTAGGGCGACTCGTCCTGGATACCGAGGAGCTTCGGGTCGACGGACGTGAACTTGGGCCGGTACCCGGTGGCGAGGACGACGAGGTCGGGGCGCATCTCGGTGCCGTCGGCGAACGCGACGTCGAAGCCGTCGAAGCGGGCGACCTCGCCGCGGCGGCGGATGGAGCCGTCGCCGACGTGCTCCATGTAGCGGCCGTTGCGCACCGGCTCCTCCTCGAAGGGCCGCCCTTCGGCGACGACGCCCATGCGGGCGGCGAGGCTCGCGGGGCCCTTGAGGAGGCGGTCGGTCAGGAAGCGGCGCAGGAACTTCGGACGGGCGCCCAGGCGCGCGAGCGCGAAGTCGCCGGGTTCGCCGCCGAGGTACTTCGGCAGGTGCCAGGAGCCGCGGCGCACGGAGTGGGTGCAGGAGGCGGCGTTGACGGCGGCCTCGCAGGCGATGTCGGTGCCGGAGTTCCCGCCGCCGATGACCAGGACGTGCTTGCCGCGCAGGCGGGACGGGTCCTTGAGCTGCGAGGAGTGGAGGACGGTGCCGCGGAACTGGTCGAGGCCCGGGTAGGACGGGAGGTTCGGGGACCAGTGGTGGCCGGTGGCGATGATGACGGCGGCGTAGCGCAGGCGCCGGGCGGCGTTGCCCGCGGCGGGCTTGACGACGACCTCGAAGCGGGAGCCTTCGACGGGTTCGACGTGGGAGATCTCGGAGCCGTACCAGATGTGCTCGGAGAGCCCGAAGTGCTTGGCGTACGCGGTCAGGTAGGCGAGCATCTGCGTCGCGGACGGGTAGTCGGGCCAGTCGTCGGGCATGGGGAAGTCGGGGATCTCGGTCTGGGACCGGGAGGTCACGAGGTGCGTGTTCGGGTACAGCGGGCTGTGCTGGTTCTGCGGGTTCCAGAGGCCGCCGAGGACCGTGTCCCGCTCGTAGCAGTCCACTTCGAAGCCGTTCTCGCGGAGGTTCTTGACGGCGATGAGGCCCGCGGCCCCGGCGCCGATCACGCAGACGGCCTCGCCGCGGTCGTACGCGGCCTGGGAGGAGTACTCCTGCAAGGGAACGGTCTCCTTCTGTGGGCATTGGGTGCTGCGCCGGACGGCGTTCCCGGTGCGCCGCGCTATCGGACGCGGCCGTCCGGGGTTCAAATGCGCCGAAAGACTGCAAGCAGATTACCGTGAGCGGACCTCGTACTTTCGGGGGAGGTAGGCTGCGCCCGTGCTGTTCGAGCTGTGGAAACATCCGCGCCCCGCAGCCCCGGCGTTCCGGCGCGACGGGCAGGTCGTGGTCGCCTCGCACCGCCTCGCCCGCGAGGTCCTCGCCGACCGGGAGCGGTTCTCGGCCGCGAACGCCCTGGACGCGGTGGTCCCCGTCCCGGCCGGGCCGCTCCGCAAGCTCGCCTCCCACCGGTTCCGCCTCCCCGCGACCCTCGCGAACAACGACACCGCGACGCACGGCCCGATCCGCGAGCGCTTCGGCGAGGTCTTCGCGCCCGCGCGGGTGGCCGCGCTGCGCCCGTGGCTCACCGGCCTCGCCCGCCGCACGGCCGCCGTTGCGGCGCACCGGCTCCGGGCCGGGGAGGACGTGGACCTCGACGCGGCCGTGTCCTCGGAGGTCCCGCTCGCCGCGCTCGCCCGGCTCATGGACCTGGACGTGGCCGCGACCCGTGAGGTCAAGCGGTTCAGCCGGGCCGCGCTCGAACTGTTCTGGGGCGACCCGGACCCCGAGCGGCAGCGGGAGCTCGCGGAGGCCGTGGGGCCGTTCCACGCGCTGCTACGCGCCCGCGCCGCCTCCGCGGGCGGCGCCACCGGGGACCTGCGCGAGGCGCACGGCGAGGACGCCGCGACCGCGGCCCTGTTCTTCCTCCTGGTCGCGGGCCAGGAGACGACCTCGCAGTTCCTGACGCTGCTGCTGCACCGGCTCGTCGAGGAGCCCGCGCTCCTGGACCACGAGCCCGCACTGATCGTGGAGGAGGGCCTGCGGCTGCTCCCGCCGATCACGTCGTGGCGGCGGGTGGCCCTGCGCGACACCGAGATCGGCGACGTGGCGGTGAAAGCCGGGGACTCGGTCCTGGTGTGGCTGGCGGCCGCGGGCGCCGACGAGGGCGTGGCCGAGTGCCCGGCGCGGATGGTCCCGGGCCAGCGCGGGTCGCGGCGGCACCTGGCGTTCGGGGCGGGCGCGCACCGGTGCCTGGGCAGCCAGTTGTCGCGCCTGGAGGCGGAGGTCGTGGTCGCAGAGCTGGCGCCGCTGCTCCCCCGGTGCGCGGTGGTCGCGGCGCCGGTGAGCGACCCGAATCTGTCGTTCCGGATGCCGAGCCCGCTCGTGGTGCGGCTGCGTGACCGTACGACGCACGACTGAAGGGCGCGGGACTGACGCGCGGTAATACGTTGCGGCACGGTGGATGCGCTTGCCAGACTGGCGGGATGCCTGAGCGATTTCTGGAGTTCCGTCAGCGCGGCACCGCCTATGTCCTGCGCGACCTGCCGGAGGGTCCCGGTCTCGAAGTGCTGGTGATGCTCCACGTGGACCGGCCGGAGGCCGGGGTGCAGGTCCCGGGCGGCGGGGCGCGGCCGGGCGAGACGCCCGGTGAGACGGCGATGCGCGAGGCCGCCGAGGAGACCGGGGTCAGGGACCTCGTGTTCGGTGAGGTGCTGGGCTCGAAGCTGATGGCGGTCCCGGAGTGGATCGCCTACGACTACCAGGTGAACACGTACTCGTGGATGACCACGACGGACCCGCGGGACGCGTGGGACCACACGGTGCCGCACACCGGGGACGGCGACGACGGGTTGCGGATGCGCGCGGAGTTCCGTCTTGTCGGCGCGTCGGGGATCGACTGGGGCCTGGACTGGCTTCTGGAGGCGGCGGTGCCGCGGTACCTGGCGCGGCGGGGGTCGCGGAATCCGTTGTCCACGTGAGGAACGGGATGCGGGCGCCGGGGGTAGGGGCGCCCGCATCGCGTTGATATGGCCCGATTGGGCCAGATCGCTGCCAAATGTAGCGGGGTGGTGCAACCGCCGAGTCGGAGCGGCCGGGTTACGGGGCTTCGGGGAGGGCGAGCCACTCGGTGGCGGCGAGGCGGAACGCCTCGGGGTCGAGGGCGGCGGCGCCCTCGGGGATCCAGCCGAGGCGGTCGCCGGGCAGGTCGGTGAGGTTCTCGTACTCGGCGATGCCGGGGTCGTGGGGCCAGGCGCCGACGAGGATCGCGGCGGGGACGCCGCGGTGCGCGAGCGCTTCGAGGGTGAGCGCGGTGTGGTTGAGGGTGCCGAGGCCGGCGCGGACGACGACGACGGCGGGGCAGCCGAGTTCCACGGCGAGGTCGCGGGCGGTCCAGCCGCCCGCGCCGAGCTGCACGAGCAGGCCCCCGGCGCCTTCGAGGAGGACGACTTCGGCGGGTGAGAAGAGCACGTGGTCGGCGACCTCGGCGAGGTCGAGCAGCGGCAGGCCGCTGCGGCGGGCGGCCGCGAAGGGCGCGAGCGGGTCCGGGTAGGCGGCGAGCGCGCGGGCGGGGGCGCCGGAGAGGCGGGTGACCTCGGCGGCGTCGTCGTCGTCCCCGGTCTGGGCGATCTTGACGACCTCGACGCTGCGGCCCTGCCGCATGAGGGCGGCGGCGATGGCGGCGGTGGCGACGGTCTTGCCGACGCCGGTGTCGGTGCCGGTCACCAGGACCGGGCCGTTGAAGGGGATCACGGTCGTGCCTCCAGGACGGTGTCGAGGGCGTGCGCGAAGTCGGCCGCGGGCACCCTGGTGTTGACGGTGATGCGCAGGCGGGAGCGGTGGTCGGGGGTGGACGGGGGCCGGAAGCAGCCGACGGCGACGCCTCGTGCGGCGCAGCGGGCGGCCCAGGCGGTGGCGGCGCGGGCGTCCCCGGCGGGCGGGGAGCAGACTCCGGCGGCGGGCGCGGGGGCGTCGAGCAGTTTCGCGGCGAGGGCGGAGCGGCGGGCGAGTTCGGTTCGGGCGCTGTCGGAGCCGCGGGCGATGCGGAGCGCGGCGGCGGCGCCGGCGATGACGGCGGGCGGCGGCGCGGTGTCGTAGATGAAGGTGCGGCCGGTGTCGTGGAGGTGGCGGCGCAGCGCCGCGGGCCCGGCGACGACGCCGCCCGCCGCGCCGAGTGCTTTGGAGAGCGTCGCGGTGACGACGATGCCCGGGTCGCCCGCGAGGCCCGCGGCGGCGACGCCGCCGGAGCCGTGCGGTCCGACCGTGCCGATCGCGTGGGCCTCGTCGACCAGGAGCAGCGCGCCGTGGGCGGCGGTGAGGGCGTGGAGGTCGCGCAGGGGAGCGGCGTCGCCGAGGACGGAGTAGACGGACTCGACGGCGACGAGCGCGGGCCGCAGGGTCTCCAGCTGCCGTTCGAGGTCGTGGAGGTCGTTGTGCGCGAACGTGGCCGCGCGCCGGCCCGCGAGGCGGACGGCGTCGTGGAGCGAGGCGTGCGCGTGGGCGTCGAGGAGGACCGGGCCCGCGGCGAGCGCGGCGACCGCGCCGAGGTTCGCGAGGTACCCGGAGGAGTAGAGGACGGCGGTCCCGGTCCCGGTGTGGCGCGCGAAGTCGGCCTCGAACGCTTCGTGCACTTCGGTGGTGCCGCGCACGAGGCGCGAGCCGCCCGCGCCGAGCCCGTGGTCGGCGAGGGCCTCGGCGGCGGCGCCGAGGACGCCGGGGTGGCGGGAGAGCCCGAGGTAGTCGTTGCCGGCGAGGTCCACGGCCCCGGACCTGACGGCCGCGGTCCGGGTGAGCCCGGCCTTGGCGCGCAGGTCCGCTTTGCGGGACAGGCGGTCCCACACGGCCGTCACCGGCGCCGGTGCGGCGTCGAGCGGGGCGGCGCTCATCCCAGGACCTCGTCGATCGCGCCGTCGAGGGCGTCGACGAGGAGGTCGGCTTCGTCGTCGCCGAGCGTCAGGGGCGGCATGACGACGACGGTGTCGCCGAGGGGCCGCAGCCACACGCCGCGGTCGCGGGCGGCGCGGCAGACGCGGAAGCCGGTGCGGTCGCCGTCGGGGGCGACCTCGACGCCGATCATGGTGCCGAGGCGGCGGACCTCGGTGACGGCGTCCTTGGCGGCGACCGGTTCGAGGAGCTTGCCGAGGCGGGCCCCGAGCCGGTCGGCGCGGGCGACGACGTCCTGCTCCCCCATGACGCGGAGGTTCGCGAGCGCGGCGGCGCAGCACAGCGGGTTCGCGGTGTAGGTGTGGCCGTGGAAGAACGTGCGCGGGCGCGTGTCGCCGGGGCGGGTCAGGAACGCCTCGTAGACGTGCTCGGCGGCGAGGACCGCCGACAGCGGCAGGTACCCGCCGGTGATGCCCTTCCCGCAGGTGAGGAGGTCGGGGACGACGCCCGCGTGGTCGGCGGCCCACATGCGGCCGGTGCGGCCGATCCCGGTGGCGACCTCGTCGAAGACCAGGAGCGCGCCGTGGGTGTGCGCGAGTCTCCTTGCGGCGCGGAGGAATTCGGCGTCGTGGTCGAGCATCCCGGCGGCGCCCTGCATCATCGGCTCGACGATGATCGCGCACACGTCGTCGCCCTGCTCGCGCATGACCCGTTCGAGCTCGGCGATCGCGACGGCGGTGCGGGCGTCCCCGAGGGCCCGGTCGCCGGGCGAGGCGATGCCGACGGTCTCCAACAGCAGCGGCCGGTACGCCTCGTGGAAGAGGTTGTGGCCGCCGACGGCGACCGCGCCGAGGGTGTCGCCGTGGTAGGCGTGGTCGAGGCGCACGAACTTGGGGCGGGCGCGGCCGGTCTGGGTCGAGTACTGGTAGGCGATCTTGAGGGCGGCCTCGACGGCGGAGGAGCCGTCCCCGGCGTAGAAGACCTTCGTCAGGTCCGGGTCGTCGCCCTTGGGGGCCAGGGCGATCAGGGTCTCGGAGAGCTCGATGCCGGGGGTGTGGGTGGCGCCGAGGAACGTCGCGTGGTCGAGCGTCGCGAGCTGCCCGGCGATCGCGGCGTTGACGTCGGGGTGGCCGTGTCCGAGGGTCGTGGTCCACAGCGAGGAGACGCCGTCGAGGTAGCGGCGGCCGTCCACGTCCCACAGCCAGGGCCCCTCCGCGCGGGCCACCACCGTCGGGTCGTCGCCGGTCCAGTCGGCGTGCTGCGTGAACGGGTGCCAGACGGCGGCGGCGTCTCGACTGACCCAGGAGGCACTGGCGGACATCACGGCTCCTTAGCGGTTTCCTACAACGACTGTTGGAGGATACAGTCAGGCGACCCGGGCGCCCGGGACCGACCACCGTTACGGGACCGTGGCCCGCCGCGACCCTTCTGAAGTGACATGCTTAGGCTGGGGCGCGGTTTCGCACGGTCGGACCGGACCCACCGGGTCCGTCCGCGTTTTTACACTTTGAACACACTGGGATGCTTGACAACCTCCTGCTCCAGCGGCAGACTAGTGACACTTGCGGCAATCGCGGAGGATTGTCGCTTACCGCCCCTTCAGGTATCGCACCCCCGGTGACGCCTGCGGAGCGCGGGTCCCGCCCGCCCCGCCCGCCGACCCGAGCACCGGCGCCGCCGCAGAAGCAGACGCAGACGCGCGGCAACGTGGAACAACAGGGAAGGCCCCGTGTCCGACCAGAACCCCAAGGCCGCCGGGCAGCCCGGCGGCCCGCCAGAGGCCGACCGGCGCTCGCGGTTCTCCGATGTCGTGCGGGACCGCGAGGCGGCCGCCTACCTCCTCGCGTTCTGCCTCTCCAACGCCGGGTCCATGCTCAACCGCGTCGCCGTCACCGCCCTCGTCTGGGCGAACACCGGGTCCTCGGCGCTCGCGGTCGCCTCCTTCGCCATCAGCTACGCCCCCTACCTCGGCCTCGCGCAGGTCCTCGGCGCGGTCGTCGACCGGTACGCCTACCGCAACGTCATGGTCGCCTGCGACGTCGCGCGCGCCGCCCTCGTCGCGCTCCTGCTCGTCCCCGGCATGCCCGTGCCCGCCATGATGGCCGTCGTCTTCGCCGTCGCCGCCGTCCAGCCCGCCTACAACGCCGCCCGCACCGCGACCCTCGCGCAGATCCTCACCGGCGACCGCCTCGCCACGGCCATGGCCCTGACGATGAGCACCGCCGGGATCGCGCAGATCCTCGGGTTCCTCGCGGGCGGCCTCCTCTCCTCCATCGACCCGTACATCGCGCTCGCGGTGAACGCGGCCCTGTTCGCCGTCAGCGCCGTCGCCGTCCTCGGCCTGGTCCGGTACCGGCCCTCGGTGAACAAGCGCGAGCAGCGGCGGCACGTGCTCGCCGAGACCGCCGACGGCCTGCGGATGCTCCGCGACAACCGGGTCCTGCGGACCGTCTCGCTCGGCATCTGGGGCCTGTACGCCCTGACCGCCGTGCCCGAGGGCGTCGCCGTCCTGTGGGCCGCGCACCTCGGCCGCGGCTCGGCGACCCAGGGCCTCATCATGGCGATCGACGCCGCCGGAGCGGTCATCGCGACGCTCCTGTTCGCGCGGTTCGTGCGGCCTTCCATGCGGTACAAGCTCATCCGGCCCCTCGCGTTCCTCGCCCCGCTGGCCCTGGCGGCCGCGCTCCTGGACCCGCCGCTGCCGGGCGTCCTCGTGCTCGCGTTCGGCGCGGGCGCGGCGACGATGATCATGGCGCCGATGAACGCGACGCTCGCGCAGTGCATCCCCGAGGGCTGGCGCGGCCGGGTCGTCGCCGCCGTCAACGCGGGCCTCCAGCTCAGCCAGGGCATCGCCATCGCCGGGGTCGGCCTCGTCGCCGAGCTCGGCGTGCCCGTGCCGTACGCGGTGGGCGCCTGGGGCGTCGTGGGGTTCGCGATCCACTTCCTCATCACCCGCGCCTGGCCCGCCGCCGACGAGGTCGAGGCCGCGAAGGCCGCCGCCGCTCCCCCGCAGCCCGCCGCCCCCTGAACCCCGCCCCCTGAACCCCGCCTCCTGAACCCCGCCTCCTGAACGCGGCCCTTCCGGGGCCACTCGCGACCCGCCCCGGCGCACCCGGCGGGCGGCGTCCCGCGCGGCACTCCGGTTAGGCTCGACCGGGCGCCGCCGTGCCGGGTCGGGGCGCCGGGACCGACAGGAGCACTGAACGTGGAACACGCAATGACCGTCGAGCTGCGCGGGCACCTCATCGACCAGGGCGTCTTCGCCCGCGTCATGGACGACGTGCTGGAGTACTCGGGGGCCTACTCGATCGACCGCTTCGACGTGGGGCGCCACCACACCGACGAGTCGTACGCGCAGCTCACCATCTCCGCGGAGACGCCGGAGCTGCTGGAGCGCATCGTCATGCGCCTCCAGACCCACGGCGCCAACCCCCTCGAACCCGGCATCGCCTCGCTCAAACCGGCCCCGCGCGACGGCGTCTTCCCCGAGGACTTCTACTCCACCACCAACTTCGACACCCAGATCCGCCTCAACGGCGGCTGGATGGACGTCGAGAACTCCGAGATGGACTGCGGCATCATCGTCACCGAGGACCACGGCCGCGCCTGGACCCTCCCGGTGTCCGACGTCAAGGAGGGCCAGCTCGTCGTCTGCGGCGGCGAGGGCGTCAAGGTCCTCCCCCTGCCCGAGCCCGAGCGCAAGAGCCCCGAGGCCTCGAACTTCGAGTTCATGAGCGGCGGCGTCTCCTCCGAGCGCCCGCAGGCCCTCCAGGTCCGCCAGATCGCCCAGCACATGCGCGAGGTCAAGGCCCGCGGCGAGAAGATCCTCTGGGTCGGCGGCCCCGCGATCGTCCACACCGGAGCCGGGAAGGCCCTGGAGGCGCTCATCAACGAGGGCTACGCCGACGTCGTCTTCGCCGGGAACGCCCTCGCCGCCCACGACATCGAGTCGAACCTGTTCGGCACCTCCCTCGGCGTGGACCTCGACAAGGGCCACGGCGTGCCGCACGGCCACGAGCACCACATCCGCGCCATCAACAAGATCCGCACCTGCGGGTCCATCGCCGACGCGGTCGAGCAGGGCGTCCTCAAGGGCGGCATCATGCACGCGCTGGTCAAGAACCGCAAGGAGTTCGTGCTCGTCGGCTCCGTCCGCGACGACGGCCCCCTGCCGGACGTGTACACCGACGTCATCGAGGGCCAGCGGGCCATGCGCGCGGCCCTGCCGGGCGTCGGGTTCGCGATCATGGTCGCGACGATGCTCCACTCGATCGCCACGGGGAACCTGCTGCCCGCGAAGGTGCCGCTGGTCAGCGTCGACATCAACCCGGCGACGGTCACGAAGCTGGCCGACCGCGGCTCGGCCCAGGCGATCGGCGTCATCACCGACATCGGCCTGTTCTGCGAGCAGCTCGCGGGCGAGCTGGTCGTGGGCTACAAGCGCGACTAGACCGACCGGGGGGCTAGAGGTGGACGCCCATCCCTAGCCCCCACCCTCCCAGAGGGGACCGTAGCGGCGAGTCTTGCCGAGGGGTGCGACAGAAACGCCCGGCAGCGGACGGGATGTCACCCGATCGGGTCCGCACGCGCCGCCGCAGCGGGCCGGGGCCCGGTCCCGGCCCGCTGCGGCGCGTCGTCCGGGATTACGGGTGGGTAGCGCTTTCCAATCGCGGGTCCGCCCGCTATGATCCCATTAAATCGATTCATTTCGATGTCTCGATCAGAGTTCGATTGAAACGTTCAAATCGATGGGAATCTCAAGGAGCACAACGATGTCCCTCACCGGCAATCCCAGACGACGGATCAGGCTCGCCCTCGCGGCGGCCGCGGTCGTGTTCACCGGCGCGCTCGGCGCCGTGGCCGTCCCCGAGGCCGCGATGGCGCAGGGGTGCGGCGCGGGCACGCCCCACGCCACCGTCACCGGGTCCTCCGGGGCCTACACCGCCAAGGACGGCGGCACGACCGTCTACTCCGGGTCCGACTACCGCGCCGCGGTCCAGGCCGGCGTCGACGCCATCGCCAGCGGCGAGCGCGTGGCCGTCATGGCCTCGGGCAACATCGGGGCCAGCACCATCACCATCCAGAGCGGCAAGACCTTCGAGGGCTGCGGCACGATCACCGTCGCCAACCGCTCCGGCCGCGGCGCGATCGAGGCCATCAACACCACGAACGTCAACATCGCGTACCTCAAGATGGCCGGGAACCCCTACTTCGGGCTGCGCTTCTCCGGCACCAACGGCCTCAAGCTCGGCGACATCGACCTCACCCTCAGCGGCGGCCTCGGCATCCGCTTCGACCGCGACGCCGCGTGGAACTACAACGTCACGATGAACGACGTCTACGTCTCCGGCGCCGGCTCGCACGCGGTCGAGACGTGGAACATCGACGGCCTCAACATCACCAAGGTGACCGCCAGGAACGTCGGCGAGTCCGGCCTCCTCCTCCAGGCCACCCGCAACGCCTGGGTCGGCACCGTGGACGGCAACAACGTCGCCACCGGCACCGGGTACGCCACCCTGCGGTTCGCGAACAACAACGGCCAGAACGCGAACGGCAACTACAACACCAACGTGTACGTCGACAACGTCATCTCCCGCGGCGGCGGGAGGGGCATTTTCTGCGTCTCGCAGTCCGGCGGCACGGTCATCAGGAACGTCGACCTCGCGTCCAACGGGAACAACTCGGTCCTCATCGAGAACTGCTACAACTTCTCGATCCGCGCGGGCACCGTCAACGGCGGCGGCGAGGTCCGCGTCTCGGCCCGCACCGAGTTCCCGAACACCCGCGACGTGTGGGTCATCATGACCGTGAACAACACGTCGGTGCGCGAGTCGCCGTGCGGCGACAACGTCAACTGGACGATCAGCGGGAACGCGTCGGTGAACGTGTGCTGACCCCGGTCCGGGAAATGCCCTATATATAAGGAAAGGACCGGAGCATTCGCTCCGGTCCTCTTCGCTGCGCTTCGCGCCTGCGGGACGCCGTCTACGGGACGATGTCGCGGTGGCGGGCCAGGTCGGCCGCGCCGATCACGCCGGCCTTCGAGCCGAGCTCGGCCGCGCGGACCTCCGCGAACGGCACCTGGTTGCGGTTCGCCAGGGCCTCTTCGTAGTGCTTGCGGATCGGGTCGAGGAGCAGGTCCCCCGCGTCCACGACGCCCCCGGCGATGAGGATGACGCCCGGGTCGATGAGGTTGACCATGTCCGCGGCCGAGTTGCCGAGGTAGTAGCCGATCGAGTCGAACGCGGCCAGCGCGACCTCGTCGCCTTCGCGGGCGGCGTCGGTGACCTGGCGGCCGGTGATCGCGTCGGCGTCGCCTCCGGCGAGCTTGAGGAGGACGGCGGCCTTGGCGGGGTCGGCCGCGGCGCCTTCGCGGGCGGCGCGGGTGAGGGCGCGGCCGGAGGCGTACTGCTCCAGGCAGCCGGTGCGGCCGCAGCCGCAGAGGCGGCCGTCGGGCATGACGGAGCGGATGTGGCCGATCTCGGCGGCGACGCCGTGGGTGCCGCGCAGGAGGTTGTCCTTGACGACGATGCCGCCGCCGACGCCGGTGCCGATCGTGTAGAGCACGGAGGAGCGGTGGGCCTTGGCGGCGCCGAAGCGGTGCTCGCCCCAGATGGCGACGTTGGCGTCGTTCTCGACGACGACGGGGAGGTCGATGACGGCGGTGACCTTGTCGCGGAGGGGCTCGTTCTTCCAGGAGACGTTGGGGGCGAGCATGACGGTGGAGCGGTCGGAGGAGATCCAGCCGGCCGCGCCGATGCCGACCGCTTCGATGTCGTGGTCGCCGCGCAGCTCGTCCACGACTTCCTTGACCGCCTGGATGACGCCGTCCTGGTCGTCCGCGGGGGTGGGGCGCCGGGCCGTGGCGAGGACTTCGCCGTTCTCGTCGACGAGTCCGCCGCCGACTTTCGTGCCCCCGATGTCGACTCCGATAGTCAGACTCACAGCTGTCCCTCCAGCGGTTCCCGGAATTGAGGCGTTGGCTGCCACGCGACGCTGCGGGCCACCGACAGACTTTACGGCACGATTAATTCCCGAGGAAATCGGCTGTTCCATCCCCCTTGGCGAAGGTATCACCGCAGTGACTTTCGATCTCGTTCTCGTTGCTCTAGCATCGGAATTCAACCTGACTTGCCAACGGAGTTAACTCACCGGTAAGTTGTGCCCATCACGTGTCGACCGCCTTCTTTACAACGCCGTAACCACGGCGCGTTGAACGGAGCCATAATGCGCGAGTTCGCCGTCCCCCCTGTGGTGACAGTCCCCGACGAAGACAACACCCTCACCGCGCTGTGGGACGCGGCCGAGAACCACCCCTCCTCGATTCTCTACATGCGCTCGTTCGACGAGGGCGCGACCTGGCAGGACGTCACGTCCGTGCAGTTCCGCGACCAGGTGGTCGCGGTGGCGCGGGGCCTGGCCGCGGCGGGCGTGCAGCCCGGCGACCGCGTCGCGCTCATGTCGGCGACCCGGTACGAGTGGACCCTGATGGACTACGCGATCTGGGCGGCCGGGGCGGTGACGGTGACGATCTACGAGACGTCATCGGCCGACCAGGCGAAATGGATCCTGGAGGACTCGGGCGCGACCGCGGTGGTGGCCGAGACCCCCGAGATGACCGCGATGGTCGAGGGCCTGAGCGCCGACGTGAAGCACGTGTGGACGCTCGACGACGGCGGCGTGGACGCCCTGACCGCGCTGGGCGCGGACGCCGACGTGGACATCGAGGAGCGCCGGGCCTCGCGCGGCGCGGGCGACCTCGCGACGATCGTGTACACCTCGGGCACGACCGGGCGCCCGAAGGGCTGCATGCTCACGCACGGGAACCTGCTCAACGACATCCGCAACATCGTCCCGGAGGTGCCGGGCGTGCTGTACGACGGCGCGCGGATGCTGCTGTTCCTGTCGCTGGCGCACGTGCTGGCGCGCATCCTCCAGATCGCGGGGATGGAGTCGCGCACGACGATCGCGCACGCCGACCGCACGAAGCTGACGGCGGTCATGCCGGTGGTGAAGCCGACGACGCTGCTGGCGATCCCCCGCGTGTTCGAGAAGGTGTACGCCGGGGCGTACCAGAAGGCCGTGGACGGGGGCAAGGGCCACCTGTTCGAGAAGGCCGCGGCGGCGGCGAAGGAGTACAGCCGGGCGCTCGACAAGCCGGGCGGGCCCGGCCTGGGCCTGAAGCTGCGCCACAAGCTGTGGGACGTGCTGGTGTACAAGAAGATCCGCGCGGCCGTGGGCGGCGAGTGCAACTCGGCGGTCTCGGGCGGGGCGGCGCTGGGCCCGGAGCTGGGTCACTTCTTCCGCGGCGTGGGCATCACGATCTTCGAGGGCTACGGGCTGACGGAGACGTCGCCGGTGCTGTCGCTGAACCTGGAGACGGCCATCAAGGTCGGCTCGATCGGGCGGCCGACGCCGGGCACGGCGCTGCGCGTCGCCGACGACGGCGAGCTGGAGGCGAAGGGCCCGCAGGTGTTCCCCGGGTACTGGAACAACGACGCCGCGACCGCGGAGGTCCTCGACGCGGACGGCTGGTTCAAGACCGGCGACATCGCGGAGATCGACGACGACGGGTACGTGACGATCACGGGCCGCAAGAAGGACATCATCGTCACCGCGGGCGGGAAGAACGTGGCCCCGGGACCGCTGGAGAAGATCCTCGACTCGCACCCGTTGATCGCGTACGCGCTGGTCGTGGGCGAGGCGCGGCCCTATATCGGGTGCCTGATCTCCATCGACGGCGACATCCTGCCCGACTGGCTGTCGCGCCGCGGGAAGGACCCGAAGACGCCGATCGCCGACCTGGTGGACGACGCGGAGCTGCTCGCGGAGCTCCAGGAGAAGGTCGACGAGGCGAACGCGACGGTGTCCCGCGCGGAGCAGATCAAGCGATTCCGGGTGATTCCGGTCGAGTTGAGCGAAGACGCCGGGGAAATCACTCCGTCAGTCAAGGTCAAACGTCACGTCGTCATGGAAAAATACTCAGGCGAGGTGAATGCGCTGTACGAGTCGGCGCAGCAGGAGACCAAGACCAAGTAAGCGAGGGGCCCCATGGGCGAAGAGGCGGCGCTGGAACGCCAGTGGCAACTGCCCGCCGTCGCCCTGCGGGGCGCCCTGTTCGCGCTCGTCGCGGTCTTCGGCTGGGCCTCGGTGGGCCTGGCCGAGGCCGCGACCTGGTGCGGCATTCTCGCGCTCGCGGCGCTGCCCGGGGTGGTCCTCCCCCGGCACCGGCTGCTCGCGCCCGCCGGGCGCCTCGCGGAGGTCGCGGTGGTCGTCCTCGGGACGCTCGCCACCGGCGGCCTGCCCGCGTGGATGCTCCCGTACCTGATCGCGCCGTTCGCGACGGCCGCGTTCGACGCGGCCGCGCCCGGCGAGGACGGGGACCGGTGGTCGCGGCTGCGCACGTGGGGGCCGCCCGCGCTCGTCGCGCTCGCCGCGGTGGGGCTGCTCGCGCAGGCCCCGCGGGTCGCGGACTTCAACCGGGGCACGTACGTCACGACCGCGGCCGTCGCGCTCGCGTTCGGGCTGGCGGCGGCGGTCGGCGCGTGGTGGCTGCGCCGCTCCCGCACCTCCGACATGCACCACTCGCAGCTCCCGTACGCCGAGGCCGCCGCGCTGCTCACGCAGCTGCGGGTCGTCGCCAGGCAGCTCCCGGGGTCCACGCTGGACCCGGGCGGGATCGCCACCGAGATCGTCGACACCGCCGCGCGCATCCCCGGCGTCGAGCGGGCCGCGGTCCTCTCGGCCGCCTCCGGGCGGCGCCTGGTCGTCCTCGCCGAGCACGCCGACGAGCGCGTCGACTGGGAGACCTCCCCGCAGCTCAACTCGCTCCTCGCCGACGCCTGGGCGGGCCAGAAGCCGCAGGCCGGGCAGGTCCCGCTCTCGCGGTCCACGCAGGGGCCCGTCGCGTCCCTGGTGATCCCGCTCGTCGCCGAGGGCCGCACGGTGGGCCTGGTGGCGATCGAGTCCGACGACCCGGCCGCGTTCGGCCCCGAGGCGATCACCGCCGCCGAGGACCGCACGAAGGGCGCGGCGCTGCGACTGGAGACCGCGCTGCTTTTCGAGGACGTCAGGTCCATGGCGACCACCGAGGAGCGCCAGCGCCTGGCCCGCGAGATCCACGACGGGATCGCGCAGGAGCTGGCGATGCTCGGGTACGGGATCGACAACGCGATGGCGATCCTGCCGCCGGAGGCCGGGGAGGCGAAGGGCGAGCTGGAGGACCTGCGCTCGGAGGTGACGCGGCTCGTCACGGAGCTGCGGTTCTCCCTGTTCGAGCTGCGGTCGAACGTCGACCGTCAGGGGGGCCTGGCCTCGGCGATCGCGGACTATGCTCGTACTGTGGGCGCCTCCGCCGGACTGCGGGTTCACCTGTCCCTGGACGAGGGCGGGGCGCGGCTGCCCGCGAGCACCGAGGCCGAGCTGCTGCGGATCGCCCAGGAGGCGATCACGAACGCGCGCAAGCACGCGAGGGCCGAGAACCTGTGGGTGACGTGTGAGGTGGACCCGCCTTACACCCGCATCGAGGTGACCGACGACGGACAGGGGCTCTCCGGTGAGGCGTCCGAGGGGCGCTACGGCCTGGCGATCATGAGCGAGCGGGCCGAGCGCATCCGCGGCTCCCTGGAGATCCGACCGCACCAGCCGCACGGGACGACCGTGGCGGTGGTGCTCAACGCGGGGGCGCGGCCCACCCCGAGGGCCGAGGCCCCCCGGCCCGGGTCCGCGGCTTGGGCGGCCGCCGACCGCGCCAGAACTGAACAGCCGGCCCGACGGCCAGACCACGGTGGTGGCCGTGGCAGCCAATGAGGAGAGACACGCATGAACGCTGACGCGCTGGAGACGACCGGTCAGACGACGGTGCTGATCGTCGACGACCACGATCTGATCCGCAAGGGCCTCCGGCATGCCTTCGACCGCGACCCCGAGTTCGAGGTGGTCGGCGAGGCCGACACCGCCGCCGACGCGCTCCGCCAGGCGGCGTCCCTCATGCCCTCCGTGGTGATCATGGACCTGCGCCTGCCCGACGGGTCGGGCCTGGACGCGACCCGCAAGCTCCGCAAGGCCCACCCCAACATGGGGATCGTGGTGCTGACGATGTACGCCGGCGACGACCAGCTGTTCGGCGCGCTCGACGCGGGCGCGTCGGCGTTCGTGCCGAAGTCCGCCCCGGCGAACGACGTGGTGTCGGCGGCGCGGCACGCCGCGTCGAACCCGACGGCGTTCAGCGCCGCGGACCTCGCCGAGGCGATGCAGCGGCGCCTGACCCCAACCGGCCCCCAGTTGTCCCCCCGCGAGTCGCAGGTCCTCAAGCTCCTCGCCGACGGCCTGTCGGTGGCGGGCATCGCGAAGCAGCTGTACGTGTCGGAGTCGACGGCGAAGACGCACATCTCGAAGCTGTACGAGAAGCTCGGCGCGGGGAACCGCGCGCAGGCGCTCATGACGGCGCTGAAGCTGGGGCTGCTGGAAGCCCCGGACCAGCCGAAGTTCTAAGGCGCTCATACGGTCTCGCCGTAGAGCATCCCTTCGAGGCGGCCGGCCTGGCGCTCCCAGGTCCACTCGGCGAGGGCCCAGTCGCGGCTGGCCTCGCCGAGTTTGCGCGCCAGGGGCGGGTCGGACAGGACCTGGCTGAGCCGGTAGGCGATCTCGCCGAGGTCGCGGCCGTCCACGACCCACCCTGACTGGTCGTGGAGGACGGTGTCGGGGGCGCCGCCGGAGTCCCCGGCGATGACCGGGAGGCCGGTGGCGGCCGCTTCGAGGAACACCGCGCCGAGCCCTTCGACGTCGAGGCCGCGGCGGCGGGTGCGGCAGGGCATCGCGAAGACGTCCCCGGCGGCGAAGTGCGCGGCGAGCTCGTGCTCGGGGACGCCGCCGGTGAACACGACCTGGCCCTCGACGCCGTGGCGGCGGGCCTCGGAGCGGAGCGTCGCCTCGTAGGGGCCCTGGCCGACGATGAGGAGCCTGACGTCCTCCCCGACCTGCTCGCGCACGTGCGGGAGGGCGGCGATGAGCTTGTCCTGGCCCTTGCGGGGCACGAGGCGGGAGACGCAGACGATGACGGGCAGGTCGCCGAGTCCGTGGCGCTCGCGGACGGGGGCGCCGTCGACGCCGGGGTGGAACGTCTCGGTGTCGATGCCGAAGGTGAGCTGTTCGAGGCGGGTGTAGGGGGCGGCGACGGGGGCGAGGCGCCGGTACGTGTAGTCGCCGAGGTAGGTCATGACGTCGAGCGAGGACGCGATCCTGCGCAGGAGCCCGCGGGTGCCGGGCATGGCGGCCCAGCCGACCTCGTGGCCGTGGGTGAGGGCGATGGCGCGCTCGATGCCGGTGTCGTGCTTGAGGCCCGCGGCGAGGAGCCCGAGGGGCGCGGCGGCGCCGAACCAGACGCGGTCGCAGTGGTGCTCGCGGGCGAGGTCGGTGACGGCGCGGGCCACGCGGGGGGTCGGCAGGAGCATCGTGGTGCGGTCGCGGACGACGGTGAACGGCTGGGCCGCGTCGAACTCGGCCCACCCCGGCGAGGTCGAGGTGTAGACGACGAGGCCGTCGGAGGGCAGCCGCAGCGCCATGCCGTGGACGAAGGTCTGGATGCCGCCCCGGCGGGGCGGGAAGTCGTTGGTCACCAGCAGTGTCCGGCTCACATCATGACCCCCTTCATGATCGGACCAGTCTGCCACGCCGCGCGATCGGGCGCGGCGATCCCGGATGAGCGGGGCGTGAACAGGCGCGGTCGGCGGCTGCGGGCTGTGACGGCGATGGCACACTGGTGCCTATGAGCAGCGGCGACGAGACCAGCGGCCCCGGGCCCGACGCCGGCCTGCCGGAGGCGCCCGCCGCCTCCGCGGCCGGCGACGACGCCTCGGGCGAGGGGGACCCGGCCGAACGGGCCGAGCCCGGCCCGATCGTGTTCCTGACCGAACCGGTGCGGCGCAGGGCCGTCGAGATCGCGGCGGTCGCGATGCCGGGGCTGGCGCAGGCCCGCGTCCCGGCCCGGCTGCGCCGTTTCATGAAGTTCAGTCCCCCCAAGCGCGCCAAGCTCGCCCGCGGGGAGCTCGCGGCGGCCCTGGACCGCGACGAGGAGTTCCGGGAGGGCCTCGCGGAGGTCCTCGCCTCGACCGACTCGCCGCTGGTCGCGGCCATCGGCGGGGGCGGCGCCGTGTCCCCGATGGCCGACCCCGTGGAGGTCGCGGCCCTGACGTACCTGCTGCGCCCGGACGGCTGGCGGGACCTCATCGCGACCGCGGTCGACGCGATCGCCGACGCGCCGGAGGCCCCGGCGGCGCCCGCGGCCCCGGACGAGGCCGGGCAGCGGCGGCTCGCGTCGCTGGAGAAGGAGAACGGGAAGCTCCGCGGGGCGCTTGCCGACCAGCGGGCGGCCGCCGGAGTGCTCCAGGAGGACCTGCGGCGGGCCCGCCGGGACCTGCGGGACGCCGAGGAGCGGGCCGCGAAGGCCGCCGGGGACCTCGCCGCCGAGAAGGGGCGGCTCAAGCACGCCGAGACCGAGCGGCGCTCCGAGCGCCGCCGCCTCGAAGCCGAAGTGGAGTCCCTGCGCGGGCAGCTCGACCGCGTCCGCAAGGCCGACAAGGAGACCGAGCGGCTCGCGTCCGCGCGCCTGTGGCTGCTCATGGAGACCCTGTCGGGGGCGGCCACGGGCCTGCGGCGCGAGCTCGGGCTCGAACCGGTCGATGACCGGCCCGCGGACTACATCGCCGAGGAGTACTGCGACGACCCCGAGGAGCGGCCGTTCGAGGGCTCGCGCGGCCTCGGCCAGGCCGACCCGCAGCGCCTCGACCACCTCCTGTCCCTGCCGAACCCGCACCTCATCGTCGACGGGTACAACGTGACGATCGCCGCGTGGGGCGAGACCCTCACCCTGGAGCAGCAGCGCAACCGGCTCGTGCAGGGCCTGGGGGCGGCCGCCGCGCAGACGAACGCGGAGGTCACCGTGGTCTTCGACGGCGCCGACGCGATCTTCGGCGCGAAGCCCTCGGCGCGCGGCGTGCGGGTCCTGTTCAGCGCCAAGGGGCAGATCGCCGACGACGTGGTCGTGGAGCTGGCGCGGGTCGAGCCCGAGGGCCGGCCCGTCATCGTCGTCTCCTCCGACCAGGAGGTCGCCGACCGGGCCCGCCGCGAGGGCGCCTACCCGGTGCCCTCGGCAGTGCTCGTCAAGTGGATGCAGCGGACCTAGCCCGCGGCCGGGACCTTGAGGACCACCGAACCGGCCGCCAGGTCGTGCAGGCCCCGGTTGTACGGGTGGAAGATCGCCGTCAGCGCCGGGAGCACCAGCGACAGCAGGACCGCGCGCAGGATCGACCGCCACAGCGGCAGGCGCCCGCCGGTCTCGGCGTCGATGCACGCGATGCGCATGAGCGCCATGCCGAGGGTCTGCGTCCCGACCGCCAGCGCGACCGCCGTGTAGAGCAGGAACAGGCCGGAGGGGAGCACGTCGGCCCCGGCGACCTGCGGCGCCTCGATCCCGATCCACTGGAGGAGGTAGGAGAGGAGGAGGCACGCGACCCAGTCGATGACCAGCGCGAGGAAGCGCAGGCTGATCGAGGCCAGGTCCTGCCCGGAGCCGGTGGTTTCGGGGGTCTTCGCACCGCGTTCGCTCGTCATGGCGCGAGTCTACGACTCGCCCCGATTGACGGTGATCGCACCGGTCTGAGCTGTGGTTTCGGCCGATTGTGAACAGGCCCGCATTTTGCAAGTAACACACGCGAAACAATTGATTTACGGTGAGGCAATTGACCGCGGCTAGCGTTTCGCCTAATAAGCTTAGGCGTCGACAGCGAGGTCGGCCCGACCGGACCGGGTGCTCGACGTTCCGGGACCCGCTGGGCGGGGCCGCGCCACGGTCCTCCCGGCACACACCTACCGAGAGGAATACCTTCGTGTTCTCCAGCCCTGAAGAGCTCCTCGGCTACGTCCGCGACAACGACGTGAAGTTCATCGACGTCCGCTTCTGCGACCTGCCCGGCGTCATGCAGCACTTCAACATCCCGGCCGAGTCCTTCGACGACGACCTCCTCGAAGAGGGCCTCGCGTTCGACGGCTCCTCGATCCGCGGGTTCCAAGAGATCCACGAGTCGGACATGCTGCTCCTGCCGGACGTGGCGACCGCGTTCGTCGACCCCTTCCGCGAGCAGAAGACCCTCGCGCTGAACTTCTTCGTGCACGACCCCTTCACCCGCGAGGCCTACAGCCGCGACCCCCGCAACGTCGCGAAGAAGGCCGAGCAGTACCTGGCCGGCTCCGGCATCGCCGACACCGCGTACTTCGGGGCCGAGGCCGAGTTCTACATCTTCGACTCGATCCGCTTCGACCAGACCGCGAACCAGGCCTTCTACGAGATCGACTCGATCGAGGGCGCCTGGAACACCGGCGCCGACGAGCCCGGCGGGAACCTCGGCTACAAGCCGCGCCACAAGGGCGGGTACTTCCCCGTCGGCCCCGTCGACCACTTCGCGGACCTGCGCGACCGCATGGTCACCAACCTCATCGAGGGCGGCCTCACCATCGAGCGCGCCCACCACGAGGTCGGCACCGCGGGCCAGTCGGAGATCAACTACCGCTTCGACACGCTCCTGCACTCCGGCGACGACGTGCAGAAGTTCAAGTACATCATCAAGAACACCGCCACCCAGGCCGGCAAGACCGTCACGTTCATGCCGAAGCCGCTGTTCGGCGACAACGGCTCGGGCATGCACACCCACCAGTCGCTGTGGGCGAACGGCGAGCCGCTGTTCTACGACGAGACCGGCTACGCGGGCCTGTCGGACACCGCCCGCCACTACATCGGCGGCCTGCTGCGCCACGCCCCGAGCCTGCTCGCGTTCACGAACCCGTCGGTGAACTCCTACCGCCGCCTCGTGCCGGGCTTCGAGGCCCCCGTGAACCTCGTGTACTCGCAGCGCAACCGCTCCGCGTGCACCCGCATCCCGGTGACCGGCTCCAACGCCAAGGCCAAGCGCGTCGAGTTCCGCGTCCCGGACCCGTCGAGCAACCCGTACCTGGCGTTCTCCGCCATGCTCATGGCGGGCCTGGACGGCATCAAGAACAAGATCGAGCCGCCGGCGCCGGTCGACAAGGACCTGTACGAGCTCGGCCCGGACGAGTACGGCGACATCGAGCAGGTCCCCGGCTCGCTCGAAGCGGTCCTCGACAACCTGGAGGCCGACCACGACTTCCTCACCGAGGGCGGCGTGTTCACCCCCGACCTCATCGAGACGTGGATCAGCTACAAGCGCGAGAACGAGATCGACCCGATCCGCCTCCGCCCGACCCCGCACGAGTTCGACCTGTACTACGAGGTCTAGTGCGGGTTGTAATCCGTTGTAGGACAACGTGCTGAAGGGCGCGTCCGGCATCGCCGGGCGCGCCCTTGAACGTTTGTTCACTGCCCTCGCCGAGGGGCATACTTCGGCGATGCCCATCAGATTCTTTCAAATGCAGGGCCTCAAGCGCCTGGACCGGGGGCTGCTGCGCGACATCGCGGCGCTCGCGGCAGGGATCTTCATCGTCGGGATCTCCTTCGGCGCCATCGCCTCCTCGCAAGGCGTGCCGTGGTGGCAGTCGACCGCGATGTCCCTGTTCGTCTTCGCCGGGGCCTCCCAGTTCGCCACCATGGGGATCATGTCCGCCGGAGGCGGCCTCCTCGCGGGCGTCGCCGCGGGCCTGGTCCTCAACCTGCGGCACGTCCCCTACGGGATGGCCGTCGGCGAGGTGTACTGGACCTCCCTGCGCGCCAAGCTCCTCGGCACCCACCTGCTCACCGACCAGTCGACCGCGTTCGCCCTCGCCGCCGGGGGCGACCGGCTGCGGGCCAAGCACGCCTACTGGACGGTGGCGGTCAGCCTGTTCGTCGTCTGGAACGTCGGCACCGTCCTGGGCGCGTTCGCCGGGCAGCTCGTCGCCGACCCCGCGGTGCTCGGCCTCGACGCGGCGCTCCCGGCGATCCTCCTCGCCCTCGTCATTCCCGGCCTGAAGGACCGGCGGACCCTCGCGGCGGGCCTCCTCGGCACCGCCGTGGCGCTGGTGACGAGCCTGTTCCTGCCCGCCGGGGTGCCGGTGCTGCTGGCGCTGGTCGGGCTCGTGGTGATGTGGAAGGGCACCGGGGAGCGGCGGGAGGCGGCGGCATGATGATGTTCATCGCGATCATGGCGCTGGCCGCCGGGACGTTCCTCATCCGGCTCTCCGGTCCGCTGCTGCGCAAGCGGATCACGCTGTCGGCGCATGCCGAGTCCCTGCTCAAGGCGGGGGCCACCGTCGTGCTCCTGGCGCTGGTCGCCACCTCCGCGATCGTCGTGGACGGCGGCTTCGCGGGCTGGGCGCTGCCCGCGGGCGTGCTCGTCGGCGGCGTGCTCGCGTGGCGCAGGGCCCCGCTGGCCCTCGTGGTCGTCGCGGCGGCCGCCACGACGGCGCTGCTGCGCCTCGCGGGCGTCGCATAGGGAACGGCGAGGGGCCCCGCAGCGTTCGCTGCGGGGCCCCTGACCTGTTCAGCTTCTACCGGAGTCCGTACCCCTCAGGGTGTGACTACCAGTCCTGAGCGGCGCGGCGGCGACGCATCAGGAAGAAGATCACGCCGGCGGCCACGATGAGCGCGGCGGCCGATCCGATCATGATCGAGAGCGAGCTACCGGTCTTGGGGAGCTCGGGCTTCGGCGAAGGCGACTCGGAGGGAGTCTCCTCCGGCGGGCACGGGGTCCACGGGACCTCGCCGTAGACGGAGTCCTTCTGGGTCTCGACCCAGTAGAAGACCGAGAACTCCTCATTGTCCTTCGCCGGGACGGAGATCGTCTTGGTCTCGCCCGGGGCGACGACCTCGACGGTCTCAGACTCGTCGTAGCTGGTGTAGAAGTAGAACGTGGTCTCCTCGCCGTCCTCGGGGACGGAGATGGTGAAGTTCAGGCCGTCGCAGTCGGCTTCGGCGGTGACGTAGTGGCACAGCGGGTTGTCGACCCACTCGACGGTGGTGTACAGCTCGCCGTCGACGAGGATGTCGACCGTCAGGCCGGTCGCCGGGTCGTCGAGGAGGAAGTACTCCCAGGCGCCCTCGTCGACCTCGGGGGTGTAGGAGACGGCGTCGCCGTTGCTCGGGTCGAAGGTGAACTCCGCCAGGGCCTCGGGGTTGAAGTTGTCACCGTAGACGAACACGCCGAAGCAGTCGGAGTAGCCGCCGGCCTCGACCTCGGGGGTGGGCTCCTCGGGGGCCTCGCAGCCGCCCTCGGGCTGGCTGACGACACCGGTGCCGGAGCCCTTCTGCCCGTTCGGCCACTCGGCGTCGATCTTGAGTTCGGCGGTGGCCTCGTCCAGGCTCAGGGTCTGGGTGCCGGTGACCACGTTCCCGGTGCTGGGGTGCGGGAGCTCGGCGCCGACCTGGAGGTCGCCTTCGAGTTCGGCGCTGAGGGCCGTGACCACACCGGCGCCGAGGTTCTGGGAGTTCCAGTCGGTCGCTTCCCAGGTGACGGTCCAGCCGTCGTCGGTGCACTCGGAGTAGCCGGTGATCTCGACGTGGTGGGCTTGGGCTGCGGAGGCGAAGGTGACCGCTCCGGCGAGGCCCAGGACGGCGCTGCCGGCCAGTCCGAGCACCCGCTTGAGGGTACGGTTCATGTCTCTCCTAAGTAGATGACTGTTGGGTTGGGGGGGATCGGGGGCGCCGGCGGTCAGGGGGTGAGCGTGACCGGTCCGGGCACCGTACCAAATGAGACACGCAGCAACCCGAAGAAGGGTCGCATAACAATCCGGTAACGGAGAGGCCGTCACCTGCTGCGACACAGGCGTTCCCGATCGTCCCCGAAGCTTCCGGCGGATCGGGCGAAACGGAAGCGGCCGGACCCTCACGGGGTCCGGCCGCGCTCCGAACGCGACGGGTCGGCTACGCCTCCCCGGCGTCGATCTGCTCCTCGGTGAGGTACTCGCTCTCGACGATGACCTCGACGTAGTTGTCGGCGGTGACGTCCACGGGCTCCAGGAGGAGCGAGGGGACGAACTTGAAGCCGTTGTCGTAGGTGCCGAGGTCGTTGACCTCCGGGTCGCCGCCGTCGACGATCGCCTTGACCATGCCGGTGACGGTGTGGGCGAGCTGGCGGGTGTCCTTGAAGACGGTCTCGGTCTGGCCGGTGCCGTCCTTGATGGCCTTGATCGAGGCGGCCTCGGCGTCCTGCCCGGTGACGACGGGGAAGCCGCCGCGGCCGGGCTCGAAGTCGGCCTCGACCAGCGCGGCGACGACGCCGCGGCTGATGCCGTCGTACGGGGACAAGACGGCGTGGAGCTCCGTGTCCTCGTCGTCGTAGTACTCCGCGAGGAGCTCGGCCATGCGGGCCTGGGCGACGTCGCCGCTCCAGCCCGCGGTCGCGGTCGGCTCCTGCTCGGTCTGGCCGGAGGGGATCACGACCTTGCCTTCGTAGATGAAGCTCTCAAGGGTGTCGAGCCCGCCCAGGAAGAAGTACTGCGAGTTGTTGTCGCCGAGGTCGCCGGAGAACAGCTCGATGTTGAAGGGCCCCGGCTCGTCGCGCATGCCGAGCCGTTCGATGATGTGCGTGGCCTGGAGGACGCCGACCTGGTAGTTGTCGAACGAGGCGTAGTAGTCGACGTCGGGGGTCTCCAGGATGAGGCGGTCGTAGGCGATGACGGTGACGCCGTTGTCCTTCGCGTCGGCGAGGACCTGGCCGAGGGAGGTGTTGTCGATGGCGCCGATGACGAGGAACTCCACGCCCTCGCCGACCATGGACTGGATCTGCGCGATCTGGTCCTCCACGACGCCCTTGGCGTTCTGGTGGATGACGTCGTACCCGAGCTCCTTGAGGTTGGCCTCAAGCGCCTTGCCCTCGATCACCCACCGCTCGGAGGTGTCCGTGGGCATCGAGATGCCGGTGAATCCGGTGAGCTGCGCCGAATCCTCACCGGCGCCGCACCCGGCCAGCGACACCGCGGCGGCGCCCGCCGATCCGTACAGCAGGCCACGACGACTGAGGTGCATAAGGGTGGTACTCCTTCGTACACGGGAGGGGGTTCGTATTCCCCCCGAAACTAACACGGCCTTGAAATGGGACATGTGGGTCGATCCGTGATCCAGCCGTGTCCTGAGCAGGGGATAAATCAGGACGGGAGCCGTATTGCGGCTCGCATGTGTATCACTTTGACGCATGTTCGGCGCCATTTGGCAATGCCACTGACACTGTTCCTCAGTGAAGGTAGATCGGGTGCGGAGACCGCTCTCCGGCACCCCCGGTCCGAGGGGTGCGCACCGCATACCATTGCGGGCATGAGCGACCGCTGGATCGAAGTGGCCGACCGCGTCTGGGTGCGGCGGCTGAAGGAGCTGGACCAGTCCCTGGGGCTGGTCGTCGGGGACGACTGCTGCCTGGTCATCGACACCGGGACCAGCGCCGAGGCCGGGTTCGCGTTCGCCACGGCGATCCGGGAGCTCACCGACCTGCCCTGGCAGGTCGCGTACACGCACGACCACTTCGACCACTGGTTCGGGACCTCCGCGTTCGGCGAGTCCTCGGTGTGGGCCGTGGCCGACGGCGCGCACTACGTGCGGTTCGGCGACGAGCAGCGCCGCAAGTGGGTCGCGAAGTACCGGCTCGACGGGCGCGAGGAGGAGGCCCGGCAGATGGGCGCCTCGCGGCTGGTGCCGCCGAACTGCCGCGTGCAGGGCGCGATCGGGCTGAACCTCGGCGGGCGCACGGTGGTCCTGCGGCAGGTCGGGCCCGCGCACAGCGACAACGACATGGTCGTGGAGGTCCCCGACGCGGGCGTGCTGTTCGCCGGGGACCTGCTGGAGCAGGGCGCGCCGCCGTCCTACAGCGCCGCCTTCCCGATCGAGTGGCCGCAGGCCGTGGAGCACCTGCTCGGCTGGAGGCCGCCGATCGTGGTGCCGGGCCACGGCGAGCCCGGGGACTACTGGTGGGCGCGGGCGCAGGCCAGGGACCTCGCCGAGGTGGCGCGGCTGTGCGCGGAGGCCGCGCAGGGCTTCATCACCGAGGACGAGGCGGCTGAGCACTCGCCGTTCGGGCCCGAGGCGATGCGGACCGCGCTCGCGCGCTGGAAGGAGCTGACGCCGCCCGCGCCCGAGCCCGCGCCGCTGCCGGACCCCTCGCGCACGCCCCCGCCGCCGGTCGTCGTGTACGACCTCATCGACTACCAGATCGACATGCGGCCCTAGGGCGGCGGACTAGTCGAAGGGCTGGTCCTCGAAGCCCGCGTGGAGTTTGCGGAGGAGCGCGCCGAGCTGGTCGCGCTCCTTCGCCGTGAGCGGGGCCAGGGCCTCGTTCTGGGCATCGATGCCGATGCGCACGGAGTCCTCGATGACCTCGCGGCCCAGCGGGGTCATGCGGACCTTGATGCCGCGGCGGTCGCCGGGGTCGGGCAGGCGCTCGACGAACCCGGCGGACTCCAGCTTGTCGAGGCGGCCGGTGAGCCCGCCCGAGGAGAGCATCATGGCGGCGCTGATCTCCTTGGGCGAGAGCGTGTACGGCTCGCCGGAGCGGCGGATCGTGGCGAGGACGTCGAACTCGTTGCGGCCCAGGCCCTTCTCCGAGCGCAGCGCGTGGAGGCGGGCGCCGAGCTTCTGGGAGATGCGGTGGATCCGCCCGAACAGCGCCATCGAGTCGAGCTCCAGTTCGGGCATCTCGCGGTGCCACTGGCCGATGATGCGGTCCACGGCGTCGTCGGCGTTCTCGGCGGCGTCGTCTGTCATGAGCGGTATTCTCCCCTACCTGCGCGGGCGCCGGGCAAGTACCTGGCGGTGATCTAACTCTATCTCAAGTATCTTGACTTCAAGCTAGTTTGTTGTAAGCTAATTTCAGCCAAGCGAACCTGAAGGGGCCGTCATGAACCGCAGCACCAAGGACCTCCTGCTCACCGCCCTCGCGCCGGTCATGTGGGGCACCACCTACTTCGTCACCACCGAGTTCCTCCCCGCCGAGCGCCCGCTCCTCACCGCCCTCCTGCGGGCCCTGCCCGCCGGCCTGCTGCTCGTACTCCTGGCACGAAGGCTGCCGCGCGGCTCGTGGTGGTGGAAGTCGGCGGTCATCGGCCTGCTCAACATCGCCGTGTTCTTCGCGTTCCTGTTCATCGCGACCTACCGGCTCCCCGGCGGCGTCGCGGCCGTCCTCGGCGCGGTCGGACCCCTCGTGACCGCGGGGATGACGATGCTGGTGCTCCACACCCGGGTCCCGCTGCGCACGTGGGTGCTCGGCATCGCCGGGGTCGCGGGCGTCTCGATGGTGGTGCTCACCGCGCAGGCGCGGCTGGACCTGACGGGGGCCCTCGCGGGCGTCGGCGGCGCCGTCTCGATGGCGACCGCGGTCGTCCTCACCAAGAAGTGGGGCCTGCCGCAGAACGCCGGGCCCGCGGCCCTCGCGGGCTGGCAGCTCACCGCGGGCGGCCTGCTCCTCGCCCCGCTCGCGCTCCTCGTCGAGGGCGGCGTCCCGGAGCTGACGGGAACCAACGTCCTCGGGTACCTGTACCTGGGCCTGGTGAACACGGCCCTGGGCTACTGGCTGTGGTTCCGCGGCATCGGGCGGCTCTCGGTGGTGCCCTTGAGCTTCCTGGGCCTGCTCTCGCCGCTGACGGCCGCCACGGTGGGCTGGCTGCTCGCGGGCGAGACGTTCACCGTGTGGCAGACCCTCGGGTTCGCCGTGGCACTCGGCGCGACCCTGCTCGCGCAGCTCCAGCACCGGCCGAAGCGCCCGGCGGCCCCGGAGGCGCCGCTGGTCCTCGCGAAGGTCTGAGCGAAACGGAAAAGGGCCCGGCCGTGCGGCCGGGCCCTTTCCATTTGCGTTAGACCATCTTGCGGCGGTAGGCGCGCATCGCGAGCGGCGCCGTCACCGCGAAGATGACCACGGCCCACACGAACGTCCACATGAGCGGCTCGCCGATCGGGCCGTACGACAGCAGGCCGCGCATCGCGTCGGCCAGGTGCGTCACCGGGTTGACCTTCGCCCACGCCTGCATGAACCCCGGCATCGTGTTGATGTCGACGAACGCCGAGGACGTGAACGTCAGCGGCATGATGATGACGAACGCGTAGATCTGGACCTTCTCCTCGGAGTCGGCGACCACGCCCATGAGCACCGAGATCCACGAGATCGCCAGCGCGAACACCACGAGCACGAGCGTCGCCAGGAGCGCGTAGCCGACGCTGCGCAGCTCGAAGCCCATGAGCAGGCCGAGGCCGACCATGATGACCACGGACCAGACCTGCTTGAACATGTCGGCGAAGATCTTCCCGGCGAGGGGCGCGGACCTGGCGATGGGCAGGGACCTGAAGCGGTCGTAGACGCCCTTGCGGAGGTCGGCGTTGATGCCGGTGCCGGTGTACATGGTGAGGAAGATGGCGTTCTGGGCGATGAGTCCGCCGAGGACGTACTGGAGGTAGTCGGAGGTCGAGCCGGCCATCTGGCCGCCGAAGACGTAGACGAACAGCAGCAGGAACATGATCGGGCTCAGGGACAGGTCGACGAGCTCGAACGGGTTGTGCTTGATGCGGACCATCTGGCGCCAGGCCATGGAGAGGGTCTGGCTGACGGTGGCGCCGAGGCCGGGCCGGCCGAGGGGCGGCGCGGGGGCCTCGATGGTTGCGGCGGTCATTTGGCCTCCTCCTGGGTCTCGTCGTCGGTGTCTTCTTCGGTGCGGCGGCCGGTGAGGGTCAGGAAGACCTCGTCGAGGCTGGAGAGGCCGAGGTGGAACTCGGTGAGCGCGATGCCGCGGTCGCGCAGGTCGGCGGCGAGGGTCGGCATGACGCCGTCGTCGTTGACGCCGATGGTGACGGCCCCGGCCTCGACCATGGGTTCGAGGTCGGGGAAGCGCTCGGCGACGAGGGCGCGGAGGGCGTCGAGCTGGCCGTGGTCCTCGGGCTGGATGCGGAGGGTCTGGCCGCCGATCTTGGCTTTGAGCTGGGTGGGGGTGCCGGTGGCGATGACGCGGCCGTGGTCGATGACGGCGATCTCGTGGGCGAGCTGGTCGGCCTCTTCGAGGTACTGGGTGGTGAGGAGGACGGTGGTGCCGTCGGCGACGAGGTCGCGGACGAGGCCCCAGAGTTCGCCGCGGGCGCGGGGGTCGAGGCCGGTGGTGGGCTCGTCGAGGAAGAGGATCTTGGGGCGGCCGACGAGGCTGGCGGCGAGGTCGAGGCGGCGGCGCATGCCGCCGGAGTAGGCCTTGGCGGGCTTGTCGGCGGCGTCGGCGAGGTTGAACTGCGCGAGGAGTTCGCGGGAGCGGGCCTTGGCGTCGCGGGTGGGCATGCCGAGGAGGCGCCCGATGAAGCGGAGGTTCTCCTCGCCGGTGAGCAGTTCGTCGATGCCCGCGAACTGGCCGGTGAGGCCGATGAGGGAGCGGACCTCGGGGGCGTGCTTGACGATGTCGTAGCCGCCGACGCGGCCGGTCCCGGCGGTGGGCTCGGAGAGGGTGGCGAGCATGCGGACCATGGTGGTCTTCCCGGCGCCGTTGGGGCCGAGGACGCCCAGGACGGTGCCGGTGCGGGCGTTCAGGTCGATGTGGTCGACCGCCACGAGGTCGCCGAAGTGCTTGGTGATGCCCTCGGTCTCGATGGCGTAGTCGGTGGAATGTGGCACGACTCCTCCTGGGATGGCGTTCAGAGGTCGATGATGTCCCCTGGGTACGACAATTCCAGGAATCGCGGCCGTGTGCTGGCCTATTACAGCGACTGGAGGAGTTTCCTGACGCGCTTCTCGGAGATCTGGTAGCGGGTGCCGAGCTGCTGGGCGAAGAAGGAGATGCGGAGTTCTTCGAGCATCCAGCGGACCTCGCGGCCCTCGCCGGTGCGCAGGGCGGCCGGGCGGGTGCGGGCGAGGGAGTCGCGTTCGGCTTCGAGGGAGTGGATGACGTCCATCTTCCCCTTGTCGCCGTTGACGTCGGCGACGACGCGCTTGGCGCGGTAGGCGATGCCCTTGACGTACCGCAGGAGGTCGTCCAGGCGCCACCAGCCGGTCGCGCCGACGAACCCGTCGGCGCCGGTGAGCCCTTCGAGCTGGCGGCGCATGTCGCTCATCGCGGCGAGCATGGTGAAGTCGAACTTGCCTTCGAGGAGGCGCGCGGCCGTGCGGGTCTCGGTGAGGACCGCGGCGGCCTTGCGGGCCACGGCCGGGGACTCCCCCGCGACCTCGGGGCGGGCCCGTTTGAGGAGCGCCTCGAACCCGGCCCTGTCCCAGGCGGGTCCGCCGCCTTCGATGAGGACCTTGTCGAGGACGGTGCGCACGCAGTCGGCCAGGAGCGCGTCGACGGTCGCGTACGGGCCGGTCGCGAGCGCGAGCTGCTCGCCCTGGGTGAGCACCTCTTTCAGGCGCGGGTCGGGGCAGTTGAGTCGCAGGAGGCGGCGGGTCCCGGCCCACATGTTCGCGGCCTGCGAGGCCGGGTCGGGGAACGCCTTGATGCCGACCGTGGCGCCCTCGTCGGTGAGCGCGGGGTACGCCTTCGCGGTGTAGCCCTTGCGGGGGGTCTCGTGGAGCTTCGGGAGCGCCTCGAAGTCCCAGGTCTTCAGGCCGGTGCGTTCGAGGTCGAAGGCCTCGGCTGCGGCCTCCTGGGTCTTGGGGGCGAGCTGCTTCTGGAGTGCGCCGAGCTCCTTGCCCTCGGCGAGGACCGCGCCCTCCTCGTCCTTGACCTGGAATGTCATGAGCAGGTGCCCGGGGACCTTCGTCAGGTCGAAGGCGTCCTCGGGGACGTGGACGTTCGTCATCGACTTGAGGGTGTCGGCGAGCGAGGCGGTCATGGGGCGGCCGGGGGCCGGGGCCATGCGGGCGACGGCGGCGCGGGCGAAGTCGGGGGCCGGGACGAAGCTGCGGCGCAGGGTCTTGGGGAGGCTCTTGATGAGCGCCTCGGCGAACTCGGTGCGCAGGCCCGGGACCTGCCAGGTGAACGCGTCCTGGTCGAGCTGCTGGAGCGCCGGGAGCGGGACGGCGACGGTGACGCCGTCGCGGGCCGAGCCGGGCTCGAACTCGTAGTCCAGTTCGAGGTCGGCGCCCTCGGAGGTCCACGTCTCGGGGTAGGAGTCGGCGGCGACGGCCTCGGCGCGGTCGCCCAGGAGCAGCGCCTCGTCGAAGTCGAGGACCGACTTGTCCTGCTGCTTCTTCCACCACGTGTCGAAGTGGCGGCCGGAGACGACGTCGGCGGGGACGCGCTCGTCGTAGAAGTCGAAGAGGGTCTGCTCGTCGGCGAGGAGGCCCCGCTGCCGGACCCGGCTCTCCAACTCCTCGACCTCGGTGATCTTCGCGAGGTTGCGCGCCAGGAACTTGTGGTGGGTCTCCCACTCGCCCTGGACGAGCGCGTGCCGGATGAACAGCTCGCGGCTCGTCTCGGGGTCGATCCGCCCGAAGTTGACCTTGCGGCGGGCCACGATCGGGACGCCGTAGAGGGTGACCCGCTCGAAGGCCATGACCGCGCCGGAGCGCTTGGACCAGTGCGGCTCGGAGTAGGTGCGCTTGACCAGGTGCTGCGCGATCGGCTCGACCCACTCGGGCTCGATCTTCGCGCACACGCGGCCCCACAGGCGGCTGGTCTCGACCAGCTCCCCGGCGACGACCCAGCGCGGCTGCTTCTTCGCCAGGCCCGAGCCGGGGAAGATCGCGAACTTCGCGTTGCGCCCGCCGAGGTACTCGCGGGTGTCGGCCTCCTTGACGCCGATGTGCGACAGGAGCCCGGCCAGGAGCGCGGTGTGGACGCGCTTGGGGTCGGCGGTCACCTCGGGCCCCTCGACCGGGATCTTCAGGCTCTTGAGGACGCCGAGGATCTGTCGCACGAGGTCCTGCCACTCGCGGATGCGCAGGTAGTGCAGGTACTCCTGCTTGCACATGCGGCGGAACGAGCTCGACGACCGGGTGCTGCGCTCGTCCTCCAGGTACCGCCACAGGTTGAGGAACGCCGAGAAGTCCGAGTCCGGGTCGTTGAACCGGGCGTGCGACTGGTCGGCCTGCGCCCGCTTGTCGGCCGGGCGCTCCTTCGGGTCCTGGATGGACATCGCGGCGGTGATGACCGCGACGGACCGGACGCAGCCCTCCTCGCGGGCCTGGAGGATCATCCGCGCCAGGCGCGGGTCGATCGGCAGGCGCGCGATGTCGCGCCCGGCCTTCGTCAGGCGCCGCTCCCCCGCGCGCACGTCCTCAAGGGCCCCGAGCTCCACGAGGAGGTCCATGCCGTCCTTGATGTTCCGCGAGTCGGGGGCGTCGACGAACGGGAACGTCTCGACGCGGCCGAGCTTCGCCGCGGTCATCTGGAGGATGACGGACGCGAGGTTGGTGCGCAGGATCTCCGCGTCCGTGAACTCCGGGCGCGCGTTGAAGTCCTCTTCGGAGTAGAGGCGGATGCACACGCCCTCGGCGACGCGGCCGCAGCGCCCGGCGCGCTGGTTGGCGCTGGCCTGGCTGATCGGCTCGATGGGGAGGCGCTGGACCTTCGTGCGGGCCGAGTAGCGGGAGATGCGCGCGTACCCGGCGTCCACGACGTACCGGATGCCCGGCACGGTCAGGGAGGTCTCGGCGACGTTGGTGGACAGGATGATCCGGCGGCCGGTGTGGGACCGGAAGACCCGGTGCTGCTCCTCGGCGGAGAGGCGCGCGTACAGCGGGACGACCTCGGTGTGCCGGAGCTTGGCCCGCTCCAGGGCGTCGGCGGTGTCGCGGATCTCCTGCTCGCCGGAGAGGAACACCAGGATGTCGCCGTCCCCGACGCGGCCGAGCTCGTTGACGGCGTCCAGGATGCCGTCGATCTGGTCGCGGTCCTCGTTGCCCTCCTCGTCGCGCAGGGGCCGGTACCGGACCTCCACGGGGTAGGTGCGGCCGGAGACCTCCAGGATCGGCGCGGGCTTCGCCTCGGTCCCGAAGTGCTTCGCGAAGCGCTCAGGGTCGATGGTCGCGGAGGTGACGATGACCTTGAGGTCCGGGCGCTTGGGGAGGATCTGCTTGAGGCAGCCGAGGATGAAGTCGATGTTGAGGCTGCGCTCGTGGGCCTCGTCGATGATGATCGTGTCGTAGGCGCTCAGGAGCCGGTCGTGTTGGATCTCGGTGAGCAGGATGCCGTCGGTCATGAGCTTGACGTAGCTGGAGTCCGAGACCTGGTCGGTGAAGCGGACCTTCCAGCCGACGGCCTCCCCGAGCGGGGACCGCAGCTCCTCGGCGATGCGCTCGGCGACCGCGCGGGCCGCGATGCGGCGCGGCTGCGTGTGGCCGATCATGCCGCGCACGCCGCGGCCGAGTTCGAGGCAGATCTTCGGGATCTGCGTGGTCTTGCCCGAGCCGGTCTCGCCCGCGATGATGACGACCTGGTGGTCGCGGATCGCTTCGAGGATGTCGTCCTTGCGCTGCGAGACGGGCAGCTCTTCGGGGTAGACGATCTTCGGGACGCCGGCCGCGCGGGCCGCCAGCGCGGCCTCCTTGGACTCGACGTCGGCTTCGAAGCGCGCGAACGCGTCGGTGCGGGCCTGCCCGTCGAGGTCGCGGGCCTCCCTCAGTCGCCGCCGGAGGGCGCGCTGATCGGCCGTGCGCAGCGCGGAGACGCGCTCGTGCAGGCTGGGACGGGATTTCGGGACGCTGCTGGGCATGACGATAGGCAAGGATACTTGGGCGGCGCGGGTGCGCGCCATGCATTAACCGCGCGTGTGGCACCGGCGGCCCGGTTCGGGCGCGTCCCGGCAAATCGGACACCCGGGGACCCCCCGGTTCCAATCCTGCCCGCGGGGTCCGACGGCGCCGTGCACGCGAGCGGCCCTCACTCGGCCTTGAGGTCCCCGCACAGGACGCGGTTGGAGTCGGCGCCCTCGTCGGCGGCGAGGTCGTCGGGGGCGTGGACGACGATGCTCTTCGCGCGGTCGTCGGGGACCAGGTCGGTGGATTCGGTGGCCGCGGCCGTGCCGGTCCCGTCGGTCGTGAACGACAGCTCGATGATGTTCCCGGTCGCGTCCTCGCCGTCGGGGTCGGCGAGCCAGTGGCCGCCGCCGGGCGGGTCCTCGTCGCACGCCGCGTCGTGGACGTGCGCCATGTACGCGGTGTCGGGGCGCAGGCCCGCGACCGCCAGGTGGACCGAGGTGCTGCCCGTGGAGCTGACGTCGGCGGTGCCGGTCGCCTGCGGGTCGAGGCCGGCCCAGGCGGCGGTCGGTTCGAGGGCGGCGGACCAGGTGCCGCCCGGGGCGTCGGCGACGTCCTCGGCGCCCCCGCAGCCCGACAGGGCCGCGGCGGCGAGCAGGGCGGTCAGGGCGGTGGCGGCGCGGGACGGCATGGGCGCTCCTTCTTCGGTCGGCCCGACCAGTATCGGGCCGACCGGGGGCCGCGGCCGGGATTCCGGGGCCGTGTCGGGCCGCCCGGACCGCCCAGGACCCGGCCGGATGACCGGCCGCGGCCGGCGCCCGGGCCCTAGGGCCCGTCCGGTGAATCAGGGCGAAACGGGAGCCGGGTCCGTTCGTTCGCCCGCAAGGCGGAGGGCCCGCGAATACGACACCGGTATTCGCGGGCCCCGACAACGCGGCGAGGCCCTAGGCCGCGACGGGCACGTCCTCGGCGATCCCCTCGCCGCGCACCAGGCCGACCCGGCGGGTCAGGCCGATCCCGTCGAGGAACGCCTCGTCGTGGCTGACCACGACCAGCGCGCCCTGGAACGCGGTGAGCGCCTGCTGGAGCTGGCGGGTCGAGGACATGTCGAGGTTGTTCGTCGGCTCGTCAAGCAGCAGCAGTTGCGGCGCGGGCTGCGCGGACAGCACCGTCGCCAGGGCCGCGCGCAGCCGCTGGCCGCCCGAGAGCGTGCCGACCTTCTGGAACACGGCGTCGCCGCGCATCCCGAAGCGCGCCAGGCGGGTCCGCAGGAGCGCCTGCGGGGCCTCGGGCGCGGCGGAGCGCACGTTGTCGAGCACCGTCGCCTCCTCGTCGAGCAGTTCCAGTCGCTGCGTGAGGAACCCGTGCGGGACCCGCGCGGCCTCGGCGAGGGCCCGCAGCAGCGTGGTCTTGCCCGAGCCGTTGTCGCCGGTCACGGCGACCCGCTCGGGCCCGCGCAGGTGCAGGCCCACGCCCTCGCCGTAGATCTCGCCGACCTTGAGGCCCTCCACGAGCGCGATCTCGCGGTGCGAGGACACGTTCGTCTCGGGCAGGTCGACGCTGATGCCGCCCTCGTCGCGCACGGCCTCCTCGGCGGCGTCGAGGCGCTCGCGGGCCTCGGCGACGTCCTCCTGCTTGGCGAGCAGGATCTTCGCCGACGAGACCTCCCCGGCGTTCTTCTTGCCGTTGAGGAGGATCTTCGGCGTGCCGCCGCGGTCGCGCTCGCGCTTCCACGCCGAGGCGCCCTTGTCGTTCTGGACGCGGGTCGCGACCAGCTCCTTGCGCTGCCTCGTCAAGTCCTGCTTGGCGTCGCGCACGGCGCGGGCCGCGGCCTCCTGCTCGGCGGCCACCACGGCCTCGTAGGCGCTGTAGTTGCCGTCGAAGACGCGGATGCGCCCCTTGTAGAGCTCGGCGACGGCGTCCACGTGCTCCAGGAGGGCCCGGTCGTGGCTGACGACCACGAGCGTGCCGTTGAAGCGGCGGATCGCCTGGTACAGGCGGTGCCTCGCGGAGGCGTCGAGGTTGTTCGACGGCTCGTCGAGCAGGAGCACGTCGGGGCGGCGCACGAGCCGCCCGGCCAGGCCCACGAGCATCGACTCCCCGCCGGACAGGGTCGCGACGGTCCGCTCGAACCCGACGTGGTCGAGGCCGAGCTCGTCGAGCGCGACCCGCGAGCGGTCGAGGAAGTCCCAGTCGTCGCCGATCGCGGCGAAGTGCTCGTCCCCCGCGTCGCCCGCCTCGATCGCCAGGAGCGCGCGGCGCTTCTCGGCGATGCCGAGCAGGTCGGCAACGGTGTCGCCCAGGCGCAATGGCAGTTCCTGCGGCAGGTACTCGATGAGGCCCGACGCGGTGATCGACCCGGACTCCTGCTTGAGGAGCCCGGCGACCAGGCGTATGAGCGTGGACTTGCCGGTCCCGTTGTCGCCGACGAGCGCGGTGCGCCCGTCGGAGAACACGACGTCGACGCCGTCGAAGACGCGGCCGCCGTCCGGCCAGGCGAAGCGCAGCTGCTGGACGTTGATATAGGTGTTGGCCATGGAGGACCTCTCTCAGGTGAGTTGTGGAACGGGATCACATGAGAGACATCGCGCCTGAACGGCGGAAAAGGACTGTCCCCGGAAATAGGGCACCCTCTCGATCGAAGACACACCGTGCACGTGCGCAGAGACGTGGCGGCGCGATGTCTACGACCTAGAGCTTCAAGTGGGTGCCTAACGTCGGGAACAAGGACCGGACAACCGTATCCGCGCCTCCCCTGCGTGTCAAGGGAGACGCGCGCCACGGGCCCGCTCGACACCGGGGGGCGGGTCGGACGGGCCCGTGGCCTTGTGCGGAGGTCGGCTCGTCGGCTAACAGGTGGCGGTCTGCCTCCAGACGCCCCATTCGCCGGTGGTGCCGGGCTCCTCGCCCTGCGTCCACCAGGAGGCGCGGTAGGCAGTCCCGTTGTGGGTCACCTCGGCGCCGCCGTTGTACACCGAGCCGGAGGCCCATGCGGGGGCGTCGCAGCCGTCCCCGGTGCCGGGGTCGGTCGTGGTCGGCGGGTCGGACGGGTCGCCCGATCCGCCGCCCCCGAAGTCGACGTCGATGCACGAGTAGAAGGCGTTCGCGGTGTCCGCGATGTTCCAGACCGCGAGGACCAGGTGCTGGCCGGTGCGGGACGGGAGCGTCACGGTCTGCGTCATGGTGTGGTCGGGTTGGGCCCCGCCCATGTTGAACGAGGCGATCGGGGTGAGCCCGAGGTCCGCGCGGGTGAGCGGCTGCGCCGGGTCGTAGTTCGCGTTGGTGATGTAGTAGTCGAACGTGGCGGTGGAGTGGCGCGCGGTCATGGTCCACGTGAAGGTCCTGGGACCGGCGCTCACCGAGGTGGTGGGCCAGTTGCCGCCGCGCGGGTCGTCGAGCTGCGAGAACTGGCCGTTCCCGCCGGAGCAGATCGAGCCGTCCGCGGGGCCGGCCGCCGGGAAGCCCTTGGGGCCCTCGACGCTCTGGGGTTCGTACTGGATGTTCCCGCAGTTGGTGACCTCGCCGCTGGCGCACAGCGCCGAGCGGGAGGGCGGGTCGGAGGTGTAGCCGTGGCCCCATGCGAGGGCCGCCATTGAGACCGACACCGCGAGGGTCGCGGCTCCGGCGATGGACAGGATGATCTTGCGCGACTTGCGCATCGTCGTCTCCTATCGGGGGTTGGGTTCAGCGATTCTCTTCAATGTCGTAACCCGATCTAGCTGGGACGACATGAATTAAAAAGTAACCTAACAGTTTGTGGCAAGGCACACAAGGGGATCGGCCGCGGTTTTTCCGGCTTTTCGGGGGATTGCAGCGCAATTGCACGGAACGACGGCGGCCGCGCACGGAACGTGCGCGGCCGTCATCCACTGCTGATCAGTCCTCTTCGGACTCCGGGTGGCGGATGAGCGTGATCACGGAG
The DNA here is from genome assembly GCF_042428885.1 of Glycomyces mayteni. NCBI lineage: Bacteria > Bacillati > Actinomycetota > Actinomycetes > Glycomycetales > Glycomycetaceae > Glycomyces > Glycomyces mayteni. Next base: position 42,412 of record NZ_JBHMBP010000002.1, on the reverse strand, counting down.
GCGACGAGGCCCCCGCCGACCACGAGGATCGAGATCACGAGCATGGCGATCGCACTGGCGCTCATCGGGCGGCCTCCTCGACGTCGCGGGCTTCCTCTTCGGTCGTGAACGGCGGAGTCTCCTTGCGGCGCAGGAGCAGCGACATGATCAGGGCGAACGCGAGCGCGCCGCCCGCGACCGACCAGCCGAACGCCTGGTACTGGTGGTAGCCCTCCTCGGCCGCGTCGGCGGTCACCAGGTCGCGCACGTTGAGGAACAGGATCACGGTGAGCGCGAGCGGCGTGATGACGCCGAGGCAGGCGACCCAGATCGGGCCGACCTTGAACACCGAGGTGGCGTTCGCGTTGTCCCGCAGCTCCTTCCACTTCCACAGGATCCAGACCACGGCGATGATGCTCGCCGGGGCGGCCACGGCGATGCCGTAGTTGTTGATGAAGTGGTCGGTCACGTCGAGCAGCATGAGCCCGTTGACCGTGGGGAACAGCGCGACCGAGACGACGGCCATGCCGCCGCCCACGATCGCCACGGACTTCCTCCGGCTCCAGCCGAAGCGGTCCTCGACCGCGGCCACCGGCACCTCCACCACGCTGATGAGCGAGGCGAACCCGGCGACGACCAGCGAGAGGAAGAACAGCACACCGAACAGCCCCGCCAGGTACGGCAGGGTGTTGATGATGGCCGGGAACGCGATGAACGCCAGGCCCACGCCCTGGTAGGTCTGCTCCTCGATCGGCACGCCGGTCTCGAACGCGAGGAAGCCGAGCACCGCGAACACTGCGATGCCGGCGAGGATCTCGCCGAACGAGTTCGACATGCCGACCGTCCACGCCGAGGTCGTGATGTCGGACTTGCGCTTGAGGTAGGAGCCGTAGGTGACCATGATGCCGAAGCCCACCGACAGCGTGAAGAAGATCTGCGCGTAGGCCGCGAGCCACACCTGCGGACCGCGGATCGCGTCCCAGTCGGGGGTGAAGAACGCGTTCAGGCCGTCGACCGCGCCGTCGAGCGTGAGCGACTGGACCACGAGCGCGCCGAACAGGACGATCAGGAGCGGGATGAAGACCTTGCTGGTGGCCTCGATGCCCTTCTTGACGCCCGCGCCGATCACGGCGAGCGTCGCGACCCACACCAGGGCCAGCGCGATGCCGAGGCCCGGGAGCCAGGTGCCGAAGTCGTACAGGTCCCCGGCCTGGAGGAACTCGGCCATGAGGAACTGCTCGGGGTCCTCCCCCCACTGCTTCCCGATCGAGAACCACGTGAACCACGCGGCCCACGAGATGATCACCGCGTAGTAGACGCCGATGACGATCGCGATGGCGACCTGCCACCAGCCGAGGAACTCGGCGTTGCGGTGGATGCGGCGGAAGGCGACCGGGGCGGAGCCGCGGTAACGGCGGCCGATCGTGAACTCCAGGATGAGGAGGGGGATGCCCGCGGTGCACAGCGCCACGAGGTAGGGCACGAGGAAGGCGCCGCCGCCGTTCTCGTACGCGACGCCGGGGAAGCGCCAGATGTTCCCGAGCCCGAGGGCCGAGCCGACGGCGGCCAGGATGAACCCGACCCGGCTCCCCCATTGCTCTCTTGCCATAGTCCGTATCTCTCCAGTCACGCCAAGGGGCACTCAAAACGTCCTATACCGTAACCAACCCTCGGATCAGGGACGGGGCCGGTGCCTGTGGGGTGATCAGGGGCCTTGTCCCGGAACGAGACGGAGGGGCCCCGGCGGCGGTAAGGTTGACCGGTTCCACCGCGATCGGCACGGCGCAGTCGGCGAGCCGTCCATCGGCGGGGAGCGACCTCAGCGCACCGTCTGCGCCCCCAATCAGTCCGCTCCGTCTCCGAGGAGAGCCGTGTCCGCTGCCATCACTCCGGCCGTCAAAGCCGAGCAGACCCGCCTGGACGGGCTGTACGCCCGGGTCGACCGCCTCCGCGACGAGGCCGCCGAGCGCCTCGGCGAGGCCGGGCGCCGGCACGTGGAGAACGACCAGGAGCGCTCGCAGCGCGACGCGGAGACGCTGCTGTACCGGCGGCGGATCGCGCTCCTCGACGCGGTCGAGGAGGGCCTGTGCTTCGGGCGGCTCGACTACGTGGACGCGGCCGAGGCCCCGATGTACCTGGGGCGCATCGGCGTCCATGCGGAGGGCGGGGAGCAGCTCCTCGTGGACTGGCGCAGCGAGGCGGGCCGCCGGTTCTACCTGGCGACCGCGGCGTCCCCGGCGGGCGTGCGCCGCCGCCGCCACCTGCACACCAAGGGGCGGCGAATCAGGTCGGTGAACGACGAGGTCCTGGACCTCGACGCGGCCGTGGACTCGGATTCGACGATCGGGTCGGAGGGCGCGCTGCTGGCGGCCCTGGACGCGGCCCGCACGGGCGCGATGCAGGACATCGTGGCGACGATCCAGGCCGAGCAGGACCGGATCATCCGCGCGCCCTTGGAGGGCGTCATGATCGTGGACGGCGCCCCGGGCACCGGGAAGACCGCCGTCGCGCTCCACCGGGCCGCCTACCTGCTGTACGAGCACCGCGAGCGGCTCAAGCGCCAGGGGGTGCTCATCATCGGCCCCGGGAAGCAGTTCCTGCGGTACATCTCCGACGTGCTCCCGGGCCTGGCCGAGACGGACGTGCTGCTGCGCACGCCCGCGCAGCTGTTCCCCGGGATCGTCGCCGACCGGCCGGAGACCGACGCCGTCGCGGCGGTGAAGGGCCGCGCGGTCATGGCCGGGGTCATCGCCAGCGCGGTCGCGGACCGGCAGGTCGTGCCGCGCGAGCCGCTGCCGGTGGACTTCGAGGGGCACGAGCTGTGGCTGCGGCCCGAGAAGATCACGTCGGCGCGCGACGCGGCCCGGGAGACGGGTCTAGCGCACAACGAGGCGCGCGAGACGTTCCACAAGCGGGTCATCGCGGACCTGGCGACCCAGTACGCGGACATCATCGGGGAGGACCCGCTCGGCGGGGAGAACCTGCTGGGGCTGGCGGACCGGGCGCAGTTCGCGGTGGAGATCGCCTCGGACGCGGTGATCCGCGGGCAGATCGAGGAGCTGTGGCCCGAGCTGACGGCCGAGGAGCTGCTGGAGGACCTGTTCGCGTCGCCGGAGCGGATCGCCTCGGCGGCGGCGGTTTTGAAGAAGGAGGCCCGCGCGCTGCTGCACCGGCGGCCGGGCGGGTGGAGCGAGGCGGACGTGGCGCTGCTCGACGAGGCCGCCGAGCACTTGGGCGACGTGGAGCGGGCGCAGCGGGCGAGCGGGCCGAGCGCGGAGCAGATCGCGTACGCGCAGGACGTGCTCACGATCGCGGCCGGTTCGGCCTCGTTCGACTTCGAGGACGAGGAGTCGGAGCTGCTCCAGGCCACGGACGTCATCGACGAGTTCTGGCTCGGGGAGCGGCAGGTCGACGAGCGGTTCATCTCCGTTGCGGAGCGGGCGGCGGCGGACCGGCGGTGGATCTTCGGGCACGTGATCGTGGACGAGGCGCAGGAGCTGTCGCCGATGGAGTGGCGGGCGCTCATGCGCCGGTGCGTGACGCGGTCGTTCACGGTGGCCGGGGACCTCGCGCAGGCCGCGGGCCCGGTCGCGCCGGCCGGCTGGGGCGAGGTGTTCGGGGACTGGGACCTGGAATGGCGGGTCGAGCGGCTGACGGTGTCGTACCGCACGCCCAAGGAGATCATGAACGTGGCGGTGCGGGTCCTGGAGGCGATCGGCGTCGACGCGGCGCGGCCGCGCTCGGTGCGGGGCTCGGGGCACGAGCCGTGGCTTGAGGTCGCGGGCGAGGACGTGGACCGGGTCGTGGAGGAGCAGGTCGCGGCCGAGAAGCGGATCGTCGGGGACGGGAGCGTCGCGGTGGTGGCGACCGCGGAGCGGGCCGCGGGCCTGGCGGGGATCGCCGACGCGGCGGTGCTGACGGTGAAGCAGGCCAAGGGCCTTGAGTTCGACTCGGTGATCGTCGTGGACCCGGATGCGATCGCGGCCACGGGGTTGCGGAACCTGTACGTGGCGTTGACGAGGGCCACGAAGCGGCTCGGCGTTGTGTCTCCCGACAAACCGGTGTTCCCCGGCGCAGAGGTCCTGTAGGGGAAGCCGCAAGCTCATACACTGTCACCAGGTGTAGGAGGTGCGGGTTGACAACGAGGACCGGGGACCTGACCGGTGCGCTCGTCGACGGGCGCTACCGGCTGAAGCGGCTGATCGCCCAGGGCGGCATGGCGGACGTGTACGAGGCCGAGGACGTGCGGCTGGACCGCACGGTGGCCGTGAAGATGATCACCGCCGGGCGCGCGAGCGGGTTCGACCTGACGGCGTTCACGCACGAGGCGCGCACGATCGCCCGGCTCTCGCACCCGAACGTCGTGGCCGTGTTCGACCAGGGGGTCCACGAGGGACTCCCGTACGTGGTCATGGAGTACGTGCCCGGGACGACCCTGCGCGACCTGCTCAACCGGCGGCGGCGACTGCGCATCGACGAGGCCGTGGAGGTGTGCGCGCAGCTCCTCGACGGGCTCCAGGCCGCGCACGACTCGGGGCTGGTGCACCGGGACATCAAGCCCGAGAACATCCTCCTGAAGAACGGCGGGCGCGGCGACCGCGTCAAGGTCGTGGACTTCGGGCTGGCCGAGGCCGTCCACGGGGACCGCGACACCGGCGGGCCGCTGGTGGCGACCGCCGCGTACGTCGCACCGGAGCTGGTCGGCGGCAAGCCCGCGACGACCGCGAGCGACGTGTACTCGACGGCGATCCTGCTGTACGAGCTGCTGACCGGGGAGGTCCCGTTCGACGGGCCGGACTCGGGCGCGGTGGCACGCAGGCACGTCGAGGAGGACGTGCCGTCCCCGCGGCTGAAGGCCCCGGACGTGCCCGAGGGCCTCGCGGAGCTGGTGGTCTCGGCGGCCTCGCGGCGGCCCGGGTCGCGGCCGGTGGACGCGGGCGCGTTCCTGCGGCGGCTCCAGGCCGTGGACCTGCGGCACGTGCCGGGCTCGACCGGGCAGGTGCCGCGCCCGACCCGCGCGGTCCAGACGACGATGGTCGTGGACCACCCGAAGGCGAAGCGGAACTGGAAGGCCCTGGTCACGCTGGGGCTCATCGCGGCGGTGCTCGTGTCCGTCGCGGCGGCGGGCTGGTGGATCGGCATCGGCCGGTACACCTCGACGCCCTCGCTGCTGGACCAGGACCGGGACTCGGTCGAGGCGTACGCCGAGGAGCGGGGCTTCGACGTTGAGCTGGTCGACGGGTACAGCTCGTCGGTGCCCGTGGGAGGCGTGGTCTCGCAGGACCCCGAAGTGGGCGACCGCATCCGGCAGGGGGCCGTGATCACCGTGGTGGTCTCGCTGGGGCCGGAGCGGTACTCGGTGCCGGACCTGTCGGGCGGGAGCGAGGAGGACGCGCGGGCGGCGCTCGCGGCGTTCGACGCCGAGGTCACGGTGGAGCGCGAGTACAGCACCGACGTCGAGAAGGACGCGGTGACGCGCACCGACCCGGCCGCGGGCGAGGAGGTGAAGTCCGGGACGCCGGTGACGGTGTACGTCTCGGACGGGTTCCCGCCGCTGAACGTCCCCGACGTGGTCGGCCTGTCGCAGGAGGACGCGACGGCGGCGCTGGAGGCCGAGGGCCTGGCGGCCGGGGCGGTCACGCAGCGGCACAGCGACTCGATCCCGGAGGGGTCGGTCATCGAGCAGTCCCCCGGCGCTGACGCGCCCGCGGGCCCGGACGACCCGGTGGACCTGGTCGTCAGCTCGGGTCCCGAGCCCGTCGAGGTCCCCGACGTGGTCGGGATGGACGTCGAGGACGCGAAGGACACGCTCGAAGCGCTCGGGTTCACGGTGAAGACCGCGCAGATCTGGTTCACCGGGACGGTGTTCGAGCAGTCCCTGGACGCGGGGACCGAGTACCCGAAGGGCTCCGAGATCTGGCTCTGGGCCAGGTAGCGCGGACAGCGGAAGGGGCCGGGCGCTGATGCGCCCGGCCCCTTCCGCTTGGATCTACGCCGTCCCGGCGGCCTTGAGCTCCGTCATGGTGAACAGGGCCTTCAGGTCGATCCCGATGTCCGACAGGTTCTTCAGCCCGCCCGACTCGCGGTCGATGACGCAGACGCCCTGCTCCACGACCGCGCCGCGGTCCCGAAGCTCGCCGACCGCGTCCAGGACCGCGCCGCCGGAGGTGACGACGTCCTCGACGATGAACAGCCGCCGTCCCTCGACCTCGCCGCCCTCGGCCAGGCGGCACGTGCCGTAGGTCTTGGCCTCCTTGCGCACGAACAGCGCCGGGATGCCGGTGACCTGCGACAGCATCACCGCGATGGGGATGCCCCCGGTCTCCAGGCCCGCGAGCGCGTCCACGCCTTCGGCGGGCACCAGGGGCGCGAGCGCCTCGGCGATGCGCCGCAGCAGGACCGGGTCGGACTCGAACAGGTACTTGTCGAAGTACTCGTTCGCGACCACCCCGGACCGGAGCGTGAACTCGCCGGTCAGGTGCGAGCGGTCGAAGATGTCGCGGGCGAGGTCGGTGTGGGTCATGGGATCAGACTGCCACGCCGGGGCCGCTACGGGCGCAGCGGCGGGTAGGACGGGTCGAGGAGGTCACGCTCGGCGAGCCAGTTGTACAGCGGGGTCTCCTTCGGCCAGTGGCCCCAGCCGTGGTCGCCGGTGGCCGCGTGGCCGCCGAGGAGCTGCTGCTGCACCGGGTCGAGGTCGTTCCACCACGGCTCGTTCGGGAGGTGCTCGACGATGTCGCGGGCGCGGATCCAGCGCGGCGTGAACCCGAAGAACGCGACCTTGCGGGTCAGGTCCGAGTAGTTGTCGCTGCGGGCGTGCCAGATGCGGCGGTCGAAGAACATGACGTCCCCGGCGTTGCCGGTGACCTCGATGGCGCCTTCGGGGTCGGGCCACTCCATGTCGCGGCGCGGCGGGCCGTCGATCGAGTTCCACTTGTGCGAGCCGGGGATGATCTTGGTGTTCCCGCGGCCCTCGGCGGACAGGTCGGTGAAGAAGTACGCGAGCTTGACCGACAGGCGCGGGCGCGGGTCGGTCTCGGTCTCGCGGTTCTGGCGGCCGCCGTCCTGGTGCCACTCGAAGCGGAACGGGCGCTTGCCCTCGATGGGCGGGTGCTTGTCCACGTGGGAGTGGTAGACGTGGAAGTTCCAGCCGAGGATCGACCACACGTAGTGGAAGGTCCGGGGGTGGTTGAGGAGGAACGCGAGCTCCGGGCAGGAGGTGACGGCGTCGAGGCGGTGCATGGCGCCTTCGGGGCTGAGCCGCCCGGCCTCCCGCTCGACTTCGTAGACCCTGTCGAGGGCGTCCGAGCACCGCTTGATCTCGTCGGCGTCGAGGGCGCCGCGGATCATGAGGTAGCCGTCGCGATCGAAGGCTTCACGCTGCTCAGGTGTCAGCGCTTCGGCACCGACCGATGTCACTGCGGTCATCTCAATGCCTTTCCGGTTTCTGGGGGTGTTTCGTCGTCACCTAGACGCGTCGTCCACCCGCATTGGTTGCGCCGCCGAACCTGGAAAAAACAAGGCAAGGATTCGGCGGCGTTCGTTACCGGAAATGGTAGGGCTCATCGCTTCAGGAGCGCTGGAGAAATTCTCGATGTTCCATGAGAACTCGAATAAATCCCAAGAATCATCGCTATTCGGACGATCTATCACTGTCCGAAGAGGTCCGTGATCCAGTCGAGCCAGTCGAAGTTGAAGTCGAGCCAGGTCCAACTGAGTTCGCCGAGGTAGTCGATCCCGACCATGAACAGGAAGATCCCGGCCGCGAGGTGCGCGAGCCGCGCGGACTTGCGTTTGGCGTGGAGCCAGCGGCCCCACAGGATGCCCCCCGCGACGCGGATGAGGAAGAAGACGCCGATGGCGACGGCCAGGACCAGCAGGTAGCCCAGGACCTGGGACTGGAGGGTCTCCAGGCCCGTGGAGATGGTCTTGAGCAGCCACATGATGAGCGAGAACAGGCCGCCGATGACCGACAGCTCGAAGCCCTTCGCGAGCGACCCGGGCGGGCCGAGCAGCGGGGCCCGCTCCTCCTTGGCGAGGTCCTTCTCCTTGGGCTCCTCGGGGTCGGTGGCCAGGCGCAGGCGCGGCAGCGGGCCGCGGTTCTCGGCGGGCCCGGCGGACCGTCCCGGCGAGTAGGAGCCCTGGTCCGGGACGCGGACGCGGCCCGCGACGGGCTTGTCCTGCACGGGGCCGCGGGCCCCGGCGTCCATGATGCGGGTGCTGGCCGGGGGCGGGGAGCCGACGACCTGGGTCGGCGGAACGCCCATGGGCCCGTCCATGCGGCGGGTCCGGTCGGCGCCGCCGGGCGCGTCGAGGCGGCGCGTGGCGTCGGCCATGGCGGTGCTGCGGCCCCAGTCCACGCCGAGGTCGGGGAGGTTCGAGCGGGACACGACCGAGACGAGCTCGTTGATCCAGCGCGGCAGCTCCTCGGTGCGGGGCCGGTTCTCCGGGTCGTCGTCGAGCGGCGCGGTCAGCAGCTCGCGCAGGCGCGGGTTCGACTCCAGCACGGGGTGGCGGCGCAGCCGCGCCCACGGGACGCTCTGCTCCTGGCCGGGCGAGTCCGTGCGCGCGGTCGCGCCGGTGACGAGGTAGAACGCGATCGACCCGAAGCCGTGGACGTCGTAGGCGGGGCCGACGGTGCCCTGGTGGGCCTCGGGCCCGGCGGTCTCGCGCGTGTACGCGATGGTCGTCAGGTGCGCGGGCGTGTAGTAGCGGGCGCCGGTGAAGTCGATGACCTTCGCGGACCCGTCGGGGCCGATGATGACGTTGGCGGGCTTGAGGTCCATGTGCAGCACCGGGTGCGCGCCGACCGGCGGGTGGTGCATGGCGTTCATGACCTCGACGACCGAGCGGAGCGTGCGCGCGGCGTCCACGCGGCCCAGGCGCTGCGACAGGAGCTGGCGCAGGTCGTGGCCGGGGAGGTATTCGAGGACCTGGAAGGGCATCGGGTCGCCCTGCGGGGGGCGGCCCGACGGGTGCGGGGCGCGCCCGTAGAACGCGTCGATGCGGCGGCAGATCGAGCCGACGTTCCGCGAGTGGAGGTCCATGAGGACGGCGTCGCCCTTGTCCCAAGAGCGGAACTGGTGCTCCCGGGTGTCCTGCGGGTTGGGCCGGAAGACCTTCACCGTCAGGGGCGCGGAGGAGATGCCCGCCGACACGCGCACGGCCTGGTACACGTCGGCCTGGCCTCCGGAGCCGAGCATGCCGGTGAGCCGGTAGCTCTGCTCTGACCCCGGGAGGGGGTCGGCCGGGCCGCAGACGAGGTCAACGGTGGCGTTCGACATTGATCGGTCCTTCGCGATTCAGGCTGAGCCCATAGCGTAACGCCCGGAATCCACCCTTCGCGGTCCGCGGAGGGCCGGTTGTTCGCATCATCTCAGCATCGCTTCGGAGGCAACCGGGCGTCAGCGGCCCTGGCCCCAGGGGCTCTCGCCCTGCGGCTGCGAGCCGAAGCCCGCCGAGGGCTGGCCGTAGGAGCTGGCGGGCGCGGCCGGGGCGGCCGCGGGGTTCATCGGCTCGAACACGCCGCCGGGCTTGCCGGGCTGCTGCGGGGCGGCCGGGGCCGGCGCGGCCCGGTCGAAGGAGCCGGAGGACGCGGCCACGGGGGCGGCCGAGCCACCGCGGTTGAGCGACCACAGCGCGGGTGAGAAGGCGATGGCGAGGAGCGCGGCGCCGATGAGCCACGTGTCGATGAACCGGTCGTTGCCGCCCGGCCCGTCGTAGTCGAGTTGCGCCATCAGCACGGTGACGGCGAGGGCTCCGAGCGCGGCCAGGGCGAAGAGGACCTGGAGGAGCTGGAGGAGAACGCGAAGACCCTTGGACATGGATTGACGATACCGACACGCGTCCAATAACTCCAGGCGCGATGTGCCGAATCCTCCTGGTTCTCGGCCGAGCGTGAAGGCCCGGACACCAGTCCGGGCCTTCACGTGCGGAGCCGTTGCGCCTTAAGGGAGTTCGGGCAGCTCGTGCGTGGCCTCCCACGCGGTCAGCATGTCGATGCGGCGCTGGTGGCGCTCGGCGCCCGAGAAGGGCTCGTCCACGAACGCGTCCGCGAACGCGGTGGCCTCTTCCAGCGTGTGCATGCGCCCGCCGATCGCGACGACGTTCGCGTCGTTGTGCTGGCGCCCGAGCTTCGCGGTCTCGACGCTCCAGGCCAGGGACGCGCGGGCGCCGGGGACCTTGTTCGCGGCGATCTGCTCGCCGTTGCCGGAGCCGCCGATCACGATGCCGAGGCTGCCGGGGTCGGCCACCACCCGCGAGGCCGCGTGCAGGCAGAACGGCGGGTAGTCGTCCTCGGGGTCGTAGGCGTGCGGGCCGACGTCCACGACCTCGAAGCCGCGGCCGGACAGGTGCTTGACCAGGTGGTCCTTGAGTTCGAGGCCCGCGTGGTCGGAGCCGAGATAGATGCGCACGATGTCAGACCCTAACCCTTCGGGAGCTCGGCGATGGCCAGGCCCGCGCGGGCCTTGGGCACGAACCAGGTGGACTTGCGCGGCATCTTCAGCCGCTTGAGGTTCACATCGATGAAGTCGGGGACGGTCACCGGCGCGATGAGGATCGCCAGGTCCGCCCTGCCCGCGTCGACCTGCTCCTTGAGCCACGAGGCCGGGTAGTCGCCGCCGACGTAGGTGATGCGCTTGTCCCCCGCGTCCCAGCCCAGGAGCGCGGTGAACACCTCGTTCTCCACGCGCGAGTGGTCGAGCCGGTCGACCACGGAGCCGTCGAGGTCGCCGAAGGACACCTCCCAGGTGCGGCCCTGGCCGTACATGACGACCGTGCCGCCCTCGGCGGGCGTCTCGGGCGGGCCGTCGGTCTCCACGACGCTCGCGCCGATCTGCCCGATCTGCTCGACCAGCTGCGACGCCGAGCCCGGCAGGCCCTTCACGAGGCGGTGGTAGGGCCGGATGACGACCGACTGCGGGGTGGTCACGACCGCGAGGAACCGGTCCAGGCCGCCGACCTGCGCGGCGAGCGAGCGGTGGTTGCCGTCGGCGACGATGAGGTCGCCGTCCCCGGCCAGCGTGGTCAAGGCCTCCCCGGCCTCGCCGCCGATCGCCCAGATCTCGTGGGCGCGGCCCGACTCGTCGGTGTCGGCGGCCACGGGCGCACCCGCGTCCGCGATGGCGGCCTCGATCGCGGCGTGCAGCTCGTCGCCCCTGGAGGACTGGAGGAGCAGCACGGGGCTGAGGAGGTGGCGCAGGAGCTGGTTGAGCTCGTTGCGCTGCTTCACCTTCTCGATGAAGACGTCCTCGTTGCGGATGACCTTGCCGGGCTCGTCGGCGGAGGACGAGATCTCGGCGGTGTCGACCAGGCAGAACACGCCGTACGCGGTCGGTTCCTCGCCGCCGGAGATGCGGTAGGCCACGGCGACGTCGCCGAAGGCCGCGAAGCGCCCCGCGTCCTTGAGCGCGGCGAGGCGCTCGGCGGCCGCGGGCAGCGCGGCCGCGAAGTCGAGGCCCGCGGCCACCGCCTCGGGCGTGTGCGCGGGCATCTCGACGCCCAGCATGGATGCGGGGTTCGCCTCGATGATCCGCGTGATCTCGGTTTCGTCGGGGAACTCGTCGTAGTTCTTCGCGCCCGTGCCTCCAGTGGAGAGCCAGGCCAGGTCGATCGGGTGTGCAGCAGTCACGCCAGAAGCGTAATCGGTCGCGGTTCGATCACCATGGCCGCCGACCGGACTCCGGGAATGTGACACACTTCTTTCATATCCGAACCCAAGACGCTGGAGGCATCGTGCCGTCGACGCACATTCTCACCAGAGACGAGGCCGAGCGGCGTGCAGCGCTGCTCTCGGTCGACTCCTACACCGTGGAGCTCGACCTCACCGGGCACGAGCGGGGCGACACCTTCGGCTCGCGGACCGCGGTGGTCTTCTCGTGCACCGAGCCCGGGGCCGAGACGTTCATCGAGATCGCGGCCGAGCGGATCGAGGACGCGTTCCTGAACGGGGAGCCGGTGGACATCACCGGGTTCGACCCGAAGGCGGGCCTGCGGATCACCGGCCTGGCCGCGGAGAACGAGCTGATCGTGAACGCGATCTGCGCGTACTCGACCGACGGGCAGGGCCTGCACCGGATGACCGACCCGGTCGACAAGGAGACGTACCTCTACTCGCAGTTCGAGGTCGCCGACGCGCAGCGCGTCTACGCGTGCTTCGACCAGCCGGACCTGAAGGCGTCCTTCACGTTCCAGGTGCGCACCCCGCAGCACTGGACCGTGATCTCCAACATGCCGGCCGCGTCCGAGACCGAGATCGAGGCGATCCGGACCAAGGTCACGCTGTTCGAGACCTCGGTGCGGATGAGCCCGTACATCACCGCGATCTGCGCGGGCCCGTACTACGGCGTCCACGAGGTCCACGACGGCATCGACATGGGCCTGTACTGCCGCCAGTCCATGAAGGACTACCTGGACCCCGAGGGGGTCTTCGAGGTCACCCGCCAGGGCTTCGACCACTTCCACGCCAACTTCGGGGTGCGGTACCCGCTGCCGAAGTACGACCAGGTCTTCGCGCCCGAGTACAACTTCGGGGCGATGGAGAACTTCGGGTGCATCACGATCGCCGAGGCCTCGTTCCTGTTCCGCTCGCAGGTCACCGACTTCGAGCTGGAGCAGCGCGCGAACGTCATCCTCCACGAGATGGCGCACATGTGGTTCGGCGACCTCGTCACGATGCGCTGGTGGGACGACCTGTGGCTGAACGAGTCGTTCGCGGAGTGGGCCTCCCACTGGGCGAACGTGGAGGCCACGCGGTTCGACGGGGCGTGGACGACGTTCCTGTCGGCGCGCAAGAACTGGGGCTACGGCGCCGACCAGCAGCCGACGACGCACCCGGTGTACACCGCCGCGGGCGACACCGAGGAGATCCAGGCGAACTTCGACGGGATCACCTACTCCAAGGGCGCCTCGATCCTCAAGCAGCTCGTCGCCTACGTCGGCATCGACCCGTTCCTGGCGGGCCTGCGCGCGTACTTCTCGAAGCACCAGTTCAAGAACGCGGTCTTCGCTGACCTGCTCGGCGAACTGGAGGCCGCCAGCGGCAAGGAGCTCAAGGACTTCGCCGACACGTGGCTGCGCACGGCCGGGGTCTCGACCCTGCGCCCCGAGGTCGCCGTGGACGCGGACGGGAACTACACGAGCGTGACCGTCCTCCAGGAGGTCCCCGCGGAGCACCCCACGCACCGCACGCACCGGATCGCGATCGGCCTGTACGACCTCGACGGGGACGCGCTCGTGCGCCGCGACCGGATCGAAGTGGACGTCACCGGCGCGGCCACCGGGATTCCGGCGCTCGCGGGCGTGAAGCAGCCGGACCTGCTGCTGCTCAACGACGACGACCTCACCTACGCGAAGCTGCGCCTGGACGAGCGGTCGCTGGCGACCGCGGTCGCGCACACCTCGGCGCTGCCCGACTCGCTGGCGCGGGCGCTGATCTGGGCCGCGGCCTGGGACATGCTCCGCGACGCCGAGCTGACCGCGACGCAGTTCGTGGCGCTGGGCACCGGGAGCCTGACGGCCGAGGACGACATCAACATCGTCACGGTGGCGCAGCGGCAGGTCGCCGGGGCGCTCGCCTACGCGGCCCCCGAGCACCGCGCCGACCTGCGCGAGCAGTGGGCGCAGGCCGCGAAGGCCGCCATGGACGCCGCCGCGCCCGGCTCGGGCCCGCAGCGGTCCTGGGCGAAGGCGTACGCGTCGGCGTCCCGCTCCGAGGCCGACCTGGCCCGCGTCGCCGGATGGCTCGAAGGCGCGGACGTGCCCGAGGGCCTCGCGGTGGACGCGGACCTGCGCTGGGCCCTGCTGACGGTGCTCGTCGCCACCGGCACCCTCGGCGAGGACGCCATCGACGCCGAGCTGGACCGGGACTCGACCGCGGACGGCAAGCGCCTGTCGTTCATCGCCCGCGCCGTCGTCCCGACCGCGGAGGCCAAGCAGCGCGCCTGGGAGCGGATCACCGACCCGTCGACCGAGAACTACGTGCGCCGCTCCTCGATGCTCGGGTTCTCCACGCTCGACCAGGCCGACCTGGTCCGCCCGTACCTCAAGCCGTACCTGGACGCGGTGCCGGAGCTGTGGGAGAAGCTGGGCGCCCAGCAGGCCGTGGAGTACTCGAAGTACGCGTTCCCGTCGAGCCTGATCGACGAGGAGACCCTCGCGGTCCTCGACGCGTGGCTGGCCGAGGACCGCCCCGCGCCGATCCGCCGCGGCGTCGCCGAAGGCCGCGCCGACACCGCCCGGGCCCTCAGGGGCCAGGCGCTCGACGCGCAGTAGCGAGTCCGCTCGGGGCTCCGGGACCAGGCCGGCCCCGGAGCCCCGAGCGCTTTTCACACCGTTGGTAAGCTCGCCGTGTCGCGGCGCGGCCGCGGCGCCCGCCCGGGGATGAATGGAGAGAGCAGTCTTGTCCGCGCTTTTGCCGGTGGTCGTCCTCAGCGCCACCCTGGTCGCGTTGTTCGGGGTGGTCCTGCCGCTCCTGCTCCTCGGGCCCGTCCTCGCCTCGCGCACGCGCCCCCAGCCGCAGCAGCTCCTGTTCGCCGTGGTCCTGCTCATCCCCACCGTCGCCATCGGCTCGGTGTTCCTGTCCTGGTGGGCCATCGGCTGGCTCGGCCGCTACGACGTGTCCGCCCCGGAGCTCACGGGCATCGCGCTCGTCGCCGCCGCCGTCATCGGCCTCATGGCGCCCCTGCGCCTGCCCGGCGGCTCCGGCCCGTTCTGGCTCAAGCCGCTCCTGGGCTTCGCCGCGGGCATCCTCGTGCCGATGACGATCATCTGGACGGTCGAGGCGGGCCTCCACGAGCTCGCCGCCGCCGGGATCGCGCTGCTCGTCCTCGTCGTGCTCGTCGTGGTCTTCCGCGTCATCGCCAAGCCCATCGCCGACCGCCGCCAGGCCAAGCAGGTCCGCACCTCCGTACGCCGCTTCCAAGGCCAGCTCGTGGACGTCGCCGACGCCGCCTGGAGCCTCGCCGGCGCCCGCGGGGACGCGAACCGGATCATCCTCACCTACAGCGGCGAGGCCGACGGCAAGCCCGTCGGCGCGGCCCTGATGCTCAAGCGCGACATGGAATGGGTGCCCCAGGCCCGCGAGAACGAGTCCGCGGTCTTCGAGCTGGCGCGCGGCCTCAACGGCCAGCCGACCGAGGCGGTCCTGGCGCAGCAGCGGATCGGCACGCCCGCCACGTTGACCATGCGCATCCCCGGGACGACGATCCTGTCGATCCGCGAGACCGTCGCCGACACCCTCTCGTGGGTCGAGTTCGTCTCCAAGCTCGAACTCACCGACGCCGACGAGCTCATCAAGCGCCAGCAGCCCGACGCGCAGGACGCCAAAGAGTAAACACGCGAAACGGCGGCCCGGATGCATCGCATCCGGGCCGCCGTTCGCTTTGCTTAGCGCCCTTGGGCGGTCTCGGCGAGCATCCGCAGGCCGGTGACGATGCCCCCGGCGAGCTGGCCCGCGCCGAACGCGGCCTCCATCGAGAAGACCACGAGGGCCGCGGAGCGGTCCGGGATCTTCTCCTGCGCGAGGCGGCCGGTGACGATCTCCAGCTGCCGCTGCTCGGGCGAGACGGCGATGAGCACGGACCGGTCCGGGTCGGCGAGCCGGTCGTGCAGCTCCTCGGCCGCGCCGCGGACCGGGTCGTGCAGCGGGCCGACGTACACGCTGTAGTGCAGGCCGCCTCCGTCGCGCTCGGCCACCGACAGCGCCTCGTCGATGTGGAGCAGCTCCTTCACGTCGAAGGGCCCCTCCAGCATCGGCTGGCGCATCAGCTCGGGGCTGAGGTCCACGCCTTCGACGACGTCCGCGGCGACCGCGACCTGGTTACCACTTGCCATGGGAGCCTCCCTTGGGGCCGCCGGCGAGGGCCTCGCCGTGGGCGGCCGCGTCGAGCTCGGCCGCGTGCGAACCGGTGTCGCCGGGCACCGCGCCGTTGCGGGCGACGAACCAAACCGGCTTGAAGTCGTAGGGCTGGCCCGCACGGTAGCGGGACTGCGGGCGCGGGTGGCGCATGAAGACCACGGCGAAGACCGCGACCACGACCAGGATCGGGGCGCCGAACAGAATCAGCCAGTCCTGGAATGTCATTGTGTTGCTCCCCTAGTTGCAGAGACAGGGTGACCTCTCCGCCAGCCTAATCCAATTGCGCCCCTCACATCGCCGCAGGTGGGAAGTCGGTGCCCCGGGTCGCATGCACGGCCGATCACGAAGGGGCGAAAGGCATCGGACACGGACGGGGCCCGCCGGGGGTCCGAAGACCTGCCCGGCGGGCCCCGCCCGTCCGATGGGGAGCGCTATGAGAGGCGGGCGCGCTCCTTCCCGTGGCGCGGCAGCCACGCCTCCCAGGCCGGGTCGGGGCGGCGCTGGCCGCGGAAGCCGCGGAGCTGCCAGCCCGACGGGGGGCGGGGGACGCGGGGCAGGCGCCAGCCCAGCTCCGCGAGGGTCTTGTCGCTCTTGCGGTGGTTGCAGGGGGCGCACGCCGCCACCACGTTGTCCCACGTGTGGGTCCCGCCGCGCGAGCGCGGCACCACGTGGTCGATGGTCTCGGCCGAGGAGCCGCAGTACACGCAGCGCCAGTCGTCGCGGGTGAACACGCCCCTGCGGGACGGGCTCGCGCCCACCTGGCGGGGGATCGCGACATAGCGGTTCAGGCGCACCACCGAGGGGACGGGGATGTGCATGGTCTCAGAGCGCAGAAAACCGTCACCAGGAGTGACGGTCTCGGCCTTGCGGGTGAGCAGCAGCACCGCCGCTCGCTTCACCGGTATCACGCACAGCGGCTCGTAACTCTGGTTGAGCACCAGCGCCGACCCGAGGCCGACGCCGTGGGTGAAGAGATTCGGATGCACCCCTGGGGAAGGGTCATCGCTGTCAAGCGTGCTCCTATGTCGAGGACCTATCACGGTGACGTACCTCCAAGCCATCGGTCTCGTCAAGTTTGACCTATATCTCAGAAAATTGCACCCTGGTTCCGTGGGATCTTGAATGACGAGCGAATATCGTCTGATCGAACCCCCGGTGGCTCCGGACGGTGCGGTCCCGGTGCCCGTGCGGCCGGGGCGGAAGCGGAGAAGGATGACTGTGGTTACGGTTGCGGCGGCCGAGACGGCCTCACCCTGCGACGCGGGCTTCAACGCCTGCACCCTCCTGTTCAGGATCACCGAGAACGAGGAGTTCTCGGTGGACGCGGGCGTCGTCCTCGACAAGATCGGGCAGGTCCTGCTGATCCTCATCGCGGCGTTCGCGCTGCGGTGGCTGGTGAACCGGACGATCGCCCGGATCATCAAGCAGGTCACCACCATCAAGGGCCCGCAGTCGATCGCCGAGCTCGCCGACAAGCTCGGCTCCTCCAACTCCCGGCGCGAGGAGCTGCTGGGCGACCGGTCGGCGAAGCGGGCCGACACCCTCACCGGGGTGCTCCAGCACGTCGCGGGCATCGTCATCTACACGATCGCGTTCATGCTGGTCCTCAGCGCCTTCAGCGTGAACCTCGCGCCGATTCTCGCCAGCGCGGGCATCGCGGGCATCGCGATCGGCTTCGGCGCGCAGAACCTCGTGCAGGACTACCTGGCGGGGATCTTCATCCTCCTCGAAGACCAGTACGGCGTCGGCGACAACGTCGACGTCGGGGACGCCACGGGCACCGTGGTCGACATGGGCCTGCGGGTGACCACGCTCCGGTCGCTCGACGGGACACTGTGGTACGTGCGCAACGGCCAGATCCTGCGGGTCGGCAACTCCAGCCAGTCCTGGGCGTACGTGGTGGTGGACACGCCGCTGCCGCCGACGGCGGACATCGACCGGGCCGGGGAGATCATCACCGAGGTGGCGACCGCGTTCGTCGAGGACGAGGACTGGGAGGCCCACATCCTCAAGGCCCCCGAGTACCTGGGCCCGGTGGAGATGACCATCGACGAGATCAAGGTGCGCCTGGGCGTGCGCACCACCTCCGACCAGCAGTGGGCGGCCGGGCGCGAGCTGCGGCGGCGCGTGACCGAGGCGCTGCGCGAGGCCGGGATCATCGACCCGGCGGGCTCGGGGCGGATCTACGTGCCGCGCACGCTGCCGAACGCGCCCGCGTAGCGCGCACATGGTGATATCGCGCCCATTCGGTGTGACGCGCGCCGGATCGGCTTTCCAGTGCGCCCCGGGGTTGGCACGATTGGAAGATGCCTAGTGACAGCCCGCGAGCCGTTGTGCCCCTCACGCCGACAGGACAGCCCGCGCCCACGCAGTCGTTCTACGAGGCCGTGGGCGGCGAGGACGCCTTCGACCGCCTCGTGACCGCGTTCTACGCGCAGGTCGCCGAGGACCCGGTCATGCGGCCGATGTACCCGGAGGAGGACCTCCGCCCGGCCGCGCGCCGCCTGAAGATGTTCCTGGAGCAGTACTGGGGCGGCCCCCACACCTACTCGGAGGAGCGGGGCCACCCGCGCCTGCGGATGCGCCACGCGCCGTTCACGATCGGCGAGGTCGAGCGGGACGCGTGGCTCAAGTGCATGCGGACCGCGATGGACGAGGTGGCGCTGGCGCCGGAGTACGACCGCGTGATGTGGGAGTACATGGAGCGTGCGGCGGACTTCATGCGGAACGCGTGAAGCAGAGGCGCAGCATGAGGAACGCGTAAGTCGAAGACGTGGAGCAGGGCCCGGGCGATGCGCCCGGGCCCTGCCGTCGTTCTCAGGGGCTCACGGGGAGCAGCGGACGATGACCTCCTGGTAGAGCTCGGCGGATTGCTCCTGGTACTCGACGTACTCGTCGGTGAACAGCTCCTCGAAGCTCTCCGCGTCGGTGTTCAGCTCGCCCTCGAACTCGTAGCTGTTGTACGCGTCGAAGGCGGTCTGGCAGGCCTCGAAGTCGTCGGCGGTGAGCTGGAGCGCGGCGAGGTCGCTCACGAGCTCGCCGTTCTCGGTCTTGAGGTCGTCGTGGACGTCGATGAGCCGCTCAAGTTCGGCGGCGTTGCCCTCGGACTCCTCGGATTTCTGCGTGTAGGCGTACGCGAAGGCCCCGGCGACGAGCGCGACGACGACGAGCGCGATCGCCAGGACGACGGTCCCGGCCTTGGAGGGCTTGCGGGGCGGCTGCGGGGGCGGCATGAGCATCGGGCCGGTCGGGGCGGACTGGACCGGGATCGGGCCTGTGGGCAGGGGCGGCCCGTATTGCGAGGGAACGGCCTGAGGGGGCGCGGCCTGGGGCGCGGCGGCCGGGGGCGGGGTCATCGCGGGCGGCAGCTGGGACGGCGTCGCGGCGGGGGCCGGGCTTTCGGCCGGGGCGGCGAAGGCCGGGGCTTCCGGAGCCGGGGCGGGGGCTTCGGGAGCCGCACCGGCGGCGGGGGCTTCCGGCGCCGGTGCCGGGGACTCCGCGGGGGGCTCGTTCGCCGGGGGTTCGGCGGCGGGGTTCGGGAGGGTCATGGGTGCTCCTGTATTCATTTGAATGCCAAGGGAACCTACAGATTACCGAAGTCCCTTGGAAAGCGCAGTCCCGATTCCCCGTGCGCCCCAGGCGTTTGCCCAGCTAGAGAGCACCAGTCCCGGCAATTCCGACCAAAAGGGACTGGACAGAGGGGATTCCCGGCGCGAAAACGGGGGGCGGAACGCGAATGCGTTCCGGCCCCCGTTCGGGTCTCGCGGGGCGTTACAGGAGTTCGCCTTCGAGCCACTCCACGAACGTGCCGGAGATGGCGGTCCCGCAGTCGATGAGCTCCTCAAGGAGCGCGGTGGTGATGCCGGGGCGGACGGGGACCTGGATCTCGCCGAACACGGGGAGCGCGCCGGACTCGGTGGGTTCGCCGAGGTAGGCCTTGAGGAAGCGGCGGGTGCGGTTCCACTCGTTCATGGCCGCGTAGCCGCGCTCGGCCCACTCGCGGGGGACGGTCTGGTACGCGCGGGCGCGCAGCACCAGGATGTCGGCGTCCGGGCCCTCGGCGCGGACCTGCACGATGTGCCGCTCCCAGAGGGCGACGATGCCGCCGTTCTCGTCCACGAGGTAGCGGATGTCGAGGTTCTTCAGGGCCGCGATGATGCGGTCGGCGTCGAGCGGGGCGGCCTCGTCGCGGGCGTCGGCCGCGATCTGCTCAAGGTCCGTGATGAAGTCCGGGTCGATCTCGGCGAGGTCGGCCTTGATCAGGTGCCAGCGCTCGACCTCGGAGATCTGCTCTTCCTCGGGGCCGAGGAGGAGCTGCTCGGCGGTCGTCTCGTGGCGCAGCTCGCGGCCGGCGAGCTCCATTTCGAGGGAGTCCGCCGCCTCGCGCTCGGCGCGCGGGTTCGGGACCGCGCTGGGCTGGCTGCCGCGCGCCTGGGCGCGCTCGGCCGAACCGCCGATCTCGCTGTCGGCCTCGGGGACCGCCTCGGTCACCGGGTTGTCTTCTGCGTCGCGTTTTCTGCTGCGCCACCATGCCATGGTGTTGTCCGCCTTCCCACCCAAAATGCGAATCACTGGCGTACTTGGGTACTTCGTTGGCTTTTGCACTGGACTGAAGCATTGGTTGTGATTGGTTGTGCTTCGCCGGGCACAGCCAAGTTACGTCGCGTTGCAGTGAGCAGACTAGGGACTCGGTGCGACTTGGCACAACCGTCAGCCAATCCTGACTGAAAGTATGAACCGTCGAGCGTTTGTTCGCAGGCCCGCTCTGGGTACTGTCACGGGTTTCATATGTATCAGAGACGGAAGCGCCGTCCCATCCTCCGGACGTCGGGAATCGGTCACTGAACGGTGTGACGGCAGTTCGGGTAACAAGAGGGGCAGGCCGCGGTCGCGTTCCCAGACGGCCCCGAACGTCCCGGACAGGCCCAGGCGCCTCCCGGCGCGCAGGACCTTCACCGGCTCCTCCCCCAGGAACCCCATGCGGCACAGGGCGGCCACGAGCCGGACCTGGACCGGGTAGTGCGCGCCGCCGTGCTCGATCGTGAGCGCGACGTGGTCGAGCATGGCGTCCCGCAGGCGCCGGTCGCCGACGCCGCTGCCGCGGCGCTCGCGGAGGGCGTCCCCGGCCTTGCGGTCGATGTCGGCGACCTCGACGGCGGGCACGGTCTCGACGACGGCCCAGGGCCGCTGCGGGAGGCGCCCGCGCCAGGCCGACTCGGGCCGCGCGGCCGCGTCCCCGGCGGCGAGGTCGGCGGCGCGGTAGACGCCGTCGGGGAGGCCCTCGGCGGCGCGGACCGCGAGGACGCCGATCGGCAGGGTCGCCCACAGGCGCCCGTCGCGTGCGAGGACGGGCGCGTCGGGGTCGAGCCGGGCGACGCGGGCGGCGAAGGCGGGGCCGTCGCCGGAGGTCACTCGGTCCACCGCTCCAGGAAGGCCCGCTCGGCGTCGGTGACGCGGCGGGGCCGCTGGGTCGCGGTGTTGAACGGGACCATCACCGTCTTGGCCTTGAGCGCCAGCTTGTCGTTGGCGACCAGCTCGTAGGCGAACGTGAACGAGGAGTTCCCGATCCGCTCGACCCACAGCTCCACGCGGGTCTCGGCGGGCACGACCACGGGCAGCAGGAAGTCCACTTCGTGGCGGGCGACGACGACGCCTTCGCGGAAGCCGGAGATCCCGGCGTCCTCGGCGGCGTCGAACATCATCGCCACGCGGGCCTCTTCGAGGAGGACCATGAACTTGTTGTTGTTGACGTGCCCGAACACGTCCATGTCCGACCAGCGCAGCGCCACGTCGACCTTGAAGCGGGCCACGGCTAGTCCCGGGTGAGCTTGCGGTGCGTGACGCGGTGCGGGTTGGCGGCGTCGGGGCCGAGGCGCTCGATCTTGTTCTTCTCGTACGAGTCGAAGTTGCCCTCGAACCAGAACCACTTCGGCATGCCCTCCGCGTCCTCGCCCTCCCAGGCGAGGATGTGGGTGGCGACCTTGTCGAGGAAGGCCCGGTCGTGGGAGATGACCACGGCGCAGCCGGGGAACTCCAGGAGGGCGTTCTCCAGGCTGGAGAGCGTCTCGACGTCGAGGTCGTTGGTGGGCTCGTCGAGGAGCAGCACGTTGCCGCCCTGCTTCAGCGTGAGCGCCAGGTTGAGCCGGTTGCGCTCGCCGCCGGAGAGGACCTTCGTGGGCTTCTGCTGGTCCGGGCCCTTGAAGCCGAACGCGGCGATGTAGGCGCGCGAGGGCATCTCGACCTTGCCGACCATGAGGTAGTCGAGGCCGTCGGAGACGGTCTCCCACACCGACTTGTCGCCGGCGAGCCCGGCGCGGTTCTGGTCGACGTAGGAGAGCTGGACGGTGCCGCCGACGTTCACGGTGCCCGAGTCGGGCTTCTCGATCCCGACGATGGTCTTGAACAGCGTGGTCTTGCCGACGCCGTTGGGGCCGATGATGCCGATGATCCCGTTGCGCGGCAGGTTGAAGTCGAGGCCGTTGATGAGCGTGACGCCGTCGAAGCCCTTGTGCAGGTCCTTCACCTCGATCACCGTCGAGCCCAGGCGCGGGCCCGGCGGGATCTGGATCTCCTCGAAGTCGAGCTTGCGGGTCTTCTCGGCCTCCGCGGCCATCTCCTCGTACCGGCCGAGGCGGGCCTTGGACTTGGTCTGGCGGCCCTTGGCGTTGGACCGGACCCATTCGAGCTCGTCCTTGAGGCGCTTCTGGAGCTTGGAGTCCTTGCGGCCCTCCACCTTCATGCGCTCGGCCTTCTTCTCCAGGTACGTGGAGTAGTTGCCCTCGTAGGGGTAGGTGCGGCCGCGGTCGAGTTCGAGGATCCACTCCGCGACGTTGTCGAGGAAGTACCGGTCGTGGGTGATGGCGATGACGGCGCCGGCGTAGGAGGCGAGGTGGCGCTCCAGCCAGAGCACCGACTCGGCGTCGAGGTGGTTGGTGGGCTCGTCGAGGAGCAGCAGGTCGGGCGCTTCGAGCAGCAGCTTGCACAGCGCCACGCGGCGGCGCTCGCCCCCGGAGAGGTTGGTGACCGGCCAGTCGCCGGGCGGGCAGCGCAGCGCGTCCATGGCCTGCTCGATCTTCGAGTCGAGCTCCCAGGCGTTGGCGGCGTCGAGCTCCTCCTGGAGGCGGCCCATCTCCTCCATCAGCTCGTCGGTGTAGTCGGTGGCCATCTCCATGGCGACCTCGTTGAACCGGTCGAGCTTGCCCTGGATGTCGGCGACGGCCTCCATCACGTTGCCCATGACGGTCTTCGACTCGTTCAGGGGCGGCTCCTGGGCGAGCATGCCGACCGTGGCGCCCACGGCGAGCTTCGCCTCGCCGTTCGACACCTGGTCCTGGCCCGCCATGATGCGCAGGAGGCTGGACTTGCCGGCGCCGTTGGGGCCGACCACGCCGATCTTCGCACCCGGGTTGAAGTACAGGGTGACGTCGTCGAGGACGACCTTGTCACCGTGCGCCTTGCGCGCCTTTTCCAGGGTGTAGATGAACTGCGCCACGCTGATCCTTCGCTTTGCGACGGGCTGTACGGAACTGACCGGTACCAATGATGTCAAGCCCCGGGGCGCACCCGCCAATGGGGCCTCGCGCGAGCGCGCGTACGTCACCACCGCCTCGTCTCCACCGCCGAAAAGACGCCCCTTCCCCGCTAGGCTTGGAGAAAGGAGGAAAACGAATTGAGCAACGCACAGTTCATCGTCGTGGCCAACCGCCTCCCCGTCGACGCAGTCGTCGATGCAGAGGGAAACCGAACCTGGCGCCGATCCCCTGGCGGCCTCGTCACCGCCCTCGAACCCGTTCTCCAGGCCAACCGGGGCACTTGGATCGGGTGGGCCGGCACCGCCGGAGCCGCCCCCGAGCCCTTCGAGTCCGACGGCGTCACGCTGCTGCCGGTCGAACTCAGCGAGAACGAGATCTTCCGCTACTACGAGGGGTTCTCGAACGCCTCGCTGTGGCCGCTCTACCACGACGCGGTCGAGCCCCGCGTCTTCCGCCGCTCCTGGTGGAAGTCCTACTACGAGGTGAACGAGCGGTTCGCCGAGGTGTGCGCCCGCGAGGCCGCGCCCGGCGCGGTCGTGTGGATCCAGGACTACCAGCTCCAGCTCGTCCCCGGCATGCTCCGCGAGCGCCGCCCGGACCTGCGGATCGGGTTCTTCCTGCACATCCCGTTCCCGCCCGTCGAGCTGTTCATGCAGCTCCCCCACCGCATGGAGATCCTCAAGGGCCTCCTCGGCGCCGACCTCGTCGGCTTCCAGCGGCCCCTCGCGGCGCAGAACTTCCTCGCGCTCACCCGGCACCTGCTCGGCTACCGGCCGAGGGGGCACTACGTCACCGTCGACGACCGCCTCGTCAGGGCCGACGCCTTCCCCATCTCCATCGACACCGCCGCCAACGAAGAGGTCGCCGGCACCGAACGGGTCCGCCAGCGGGCCAAGGAGATCCGGGCCGAACTCGGCGAACCCGAGACGATCTTCCTCGGCGTGGACCGGCTCGACTACACCAAGGGCATCGAGGTGCGCCTCAAGGCGTTCCGCGAGCTCCTCGAAGACGGCCGCCTGGAGGTCCCCAAGGCCGTCATGATCCAGGTCGCGACCCCCAGCCGCGAACGCGTGGACCAGTACGTGGCCCTGCGCGAACGCGTCGAACGCGAGGTCGGGCGCATCAACGGCGAGTACGGCCAGGTCGGGCTCCCCGCCGTGCACTACCTGCACCAGTCGTTCGACCGGTACGAGCTCGCCGCGCTCTACCAGGCCGCCGACGTCATGGCCGTGACGCCCCTGCGCGATGGGATGAATCTCGTCGCCAAGGAGTACGTCGCCAGCCAGGCCGACAACCGCGGCGCACTCGTCCTGAGCGAGTTCGCCGGTGCCGCAGGCGATCTGCGGCAGGCGTTCCTCGTCAACCCGCACGATCTGACAGACCTGAAAGACGGGTTCGTGACAGCGGCGACCGCGTCCGCCGACGATAAGATGAAGAGAATGCGCGCCATGAGGAGGTACCTGCGCAAGCACGACGTGTCCCGGTGGGCCCGCTCGTTCCTCACGGCGCTGGGAGTTCCGGAGCGCAGCGCGGCGTACAATCCGGGCAGCCTGCCCTCCGCCGACTGAAAACGGCAGGCAGGGGCCGGTAGGCACACATATTCCGCAACGACGGTGTTGGAGAGATACGCCACGATGACCGCACCTAGCCCAGAGGGCCGTGCTCCGGAGAGCCCCGGCTCCTCCGAAGAGCTCCGCTCGGCCCTCACCTTGCTCGCCCGCGTTCCGCAACTGCTGATCGCGTGCGACTACGACGGCACGCTCGCCCCCATTGTGACCGATCCCTCGCAGGCCAAACCGATCCCCGAATCGGTGTCGGCCCTGCGGACGCTCGCGAACCTGCCGCAGACCAAGGTCGCGGTCATCTCGGGTCGCGCCCTGCGCGACCTGGCGGCCCTGTCCCGCCTGCCTTCCGAAGTACACCTGGTCGGATCCCACGGGTCCGAGTTCGACATCGGCTTCACCCGGGCGCTCTCCAGCGAGGACCAGCGGTTGCGCGACAAGCTCGTCGCCGAGCTCACCGCGATCGCCGAACGCTACAAGGGCGCCCGGGTGGAGCCCAAGCCCGCGGGCGCGGCCCTGCACGTGCGCGAGAGCAGCGAGGCCGACGCGACCGGCGCGGTCGACGACGTCCGCGAAGGCCCCTCCACGTGGGACGGCGTGCAGACCACCGAGGGCAAGGCCGTCATCGACCTGTCCGTGGTCGCCACCCACAAGGGCGACGCCCTCGACAAGCTCCGCCACCAGCTCGGCGCCTCCGCGGTCCTGTTCCTGGGCGACGACGTCACCGACGAGAACGCGTTCGCGCACCTCCACGGCCCCGACGTCGGCGTCCGCATCGGCCCCGGCCCCACCCGGGCCGCCTACCGGCTCGACGACCCCGAAGCCGTCGCGAAGCTCCTCGCGAGCCTCGTCGACACCCGCCGGGCCTGGCTCCAAGGCGAATCCGCGCAGCTCATCGAGCGGCACGCGATGATCGCCGACGGCGCCAACCACGCGCTCCTCACCCCCGAGGGCCGCGTCACCTGGATGTGCCACCCCAAGCCCGACTCCGGATCGGTCTTCGCCGACCTCCTCGGCGGCGACCACGCCGGGCACTTCACCGTCCAGCCCGTCAGCGCCGGCATCCCCCTCGGCCAGCGGTACGTCGCCGGGACCATGTCCGTCGAGACCCGCTGGTCCGGCCTGTCGGTCACCGACTGGCTCGACTCCACCCCGCGCCGCCGCGGCGACCTCAACGCCACCGTCCTCGTCCGCGAGGTCACCGGCGAGATCCCCGTCAAGATCACGTTCGCGCCCCGGCCGGAGTTCGGGCAGATCCCCGTGCAGCTCCAGCCCGTCGGCGACGAGGGCCTCAAGGTCCTCGGCGGCCGCGAGCCCATCAGCCTGCGCTCCCCCGGCGTCGACTGGCACATCGAGTACGACGGCCAGCACTCCCTCGCCGTCGCCACCGTCGACCTCGCCCAGGTCGGCGGCTCCCTCGTCCTGGAGATGCGCGCCGGGATCGACGACCTCAGCGAATGGCGCCCGCCCGTCCACGTCCGCCGCCGCACCACCGAGGCCGGCTGGCGCAACTGGTCGGACTCCCTGAAGCTCCCGCGCATCGAGCCCGAGACCGTCGGCCGCTCCGCGCTCACGCTCAAGGCCCTCTGCTACCAGCCGACCGGCGCGATCCTCGCCGCGGGCACCACCTCGCTCCCCGAGGAGCTCGGCGGCGTCCGCAACTGGGACTACCGGTTCTGCTGGATCCGCGACGCCGCCATGACCGCGAACGCGCTCGTCGACCTCGGCTCCCTCCAGGAGGCCGAGTCCTACTTCACGTGGATCGCGGGCATCCTGGAACGCACCGCCGGGCACCCCGAGCGGCTCGCGCCCCTCTACGACATCGAAGGCCAGGCCCCGAGCCCCGAGGCCATCATCGACACGCTCCCCGGGTACGCCGGGGCGCGCCCGGTGCGCATCAACAACGCCGCGTCCAACCAGGTCCAGCTCGACGTGTTCGGCCCCGTCGCGATGCTCATCGAGGCCGTCGCGCAGCGCCGCGGGCACCTCTCGGAGTTCGAGGAGCGCGTCATGGCGAGCATGGTCGAGGCCGTCGCCAAGCGCTGGCACGAGCCCGACCACGGCATCTGGGAGGCCCGCCAGGCCCCCCGGCACCACGTCTACTCCAAGGTCATGTGCTGGGTGACCGTGGACCGGGCGCTCAAGGTCGCCGAGCAGTTCGGCATGGAGTACAAGCCCGACTGGCCCGAACTGCGCGACCAGATCGCCAAGAACGTCCTCGAACTCGGCTGGCACGACGAGGCCGGGGCCTACACGGCCGCCTACGGCCACGACGACCTCGACGCCGCGTCCCTGTGGGTCGGCCTCTCCGGCCTGCTCCCGCCCGACGACCCGCGCTACCTCAAGACCGTCCTCAAGATCGAGGCCGGACTGCGCTCGGGCCCGTCCGTCTACCGCTACCACCGCGACGACGGCCTGCCCGGCACCGAGGGCGGGTTCATCATCTGCGCCGCCTGGCTCGCCGAGGCGTACCTCCAGGTCGGCCGCCGCACCGACGCCGAGGAGCTGTTCGAGCAGATCCTCGCGTGCGCCGGGCCCACGGGCCTCCTGCCCGAGCAGTGGGACCCGATCGCCGAACGCGGCCTCGGCAACCACCCGCAGGCGTACTCGCACCTCGGCCTCATCCGGGTCGCGAACCTCCTGAACGGCGCCGCCGGACACATCTGAGGATGATTCGAGGCGGGGGCTAATCTGGACCGGACAGTTGTCCTCCGGCAGAGAGCCCCCGCCTTGAGCCTCCCCACTCCGGCCATCCCCGGATTCCGCGACTTCGAGATGGTCGCGCACGGGTCGACCGCGTTCGTCTACCGCGCCGTCCAGGAACGGCTCGACCGGACCGTGGCCGTGAAGGTCC
Organism: Glycomyces mayteni; assembly: GCF_042428885.1. Lineage (NCBI taxonomy): Bacteria > Bacillati > Actinomycetota > Actinomycetes > Glycomycetales > Glycomycetaceae > Glycomyces > Glycomyces mayteni. Next base: position 14,626 of record NZ_JBHMBP010000002.1, on the reverse strand, counting down.
TGCTCGTCGACGACGACATGACCACCGCCGACTCCGTCGAGAAAGAGCTCGAAGCGACCGTCGCGGTCTCCAACCACCCCCACATCGTCTCGATCATCGACACCGGGCACACCGACGCCGGGCAGCCGTTCATCGTCATGGAGTACTGCGAGGGCGGCTCCTACTCCGCGATCCTCAAAGCCGACGGGCCCCTCCCCGTCGCCGACGTCCTCGACGTCGGCGTCAAGATCGGGCAGGCCCTCCAGGCCGCCCACCACGCCGACATCCTCCACCGGGACGTCAAGCCGCAGAACATCCTCCGCGGCCAGTACGGGCCCGCGCTCGCCGACTTCGGCATCGCCCGCAGCACCGCCGCGCTCGCGGCCACGGCCGCGATCGACAAGCTCACGCCGCTCCACGCGTCCCCCGAGGCGCTCCTGCGGCAGGTCCAGACGCCCGCGAGCGACCTGTTCAGCCTCGCCTCCAGCATGTGGCACCTCCTCGCCGGGTTCGCGCCGTTCGCGAACCCCGAGGGCGGCACCGACCCCGACACGCACCGCCAGCGCGTCACCTCCGACGCGCAGCCGCCGAAGCTCCCCCGCGAGGACGTCCCCGAGTGGCTGGAGACGCTGCTCGTGCGGAGCCTCTCGCGGGACCCGGCCCGGCGGCCCGCCTCGTGCGAGGCGTTCGCCGAGGAGCTCCAGCGGGGCATGTACGGCGGCGGGGTCGGCAAGGCCGCCGCGCCGTCGGTGATCGGCGACGTCTCGAACGAGGAGACGGTGTACCGGCCCGAGGTGGCGTCTCGGGGCACGCGGGTGCCGCTCGACCCGTTCGCGCCCGTGCAGCAGCCGCCGATGCCGCACTCGGAGTACGGGAACACGCTCGGCTCGACCGCCGGGGGGATGACCGGCGGCGGGACGGGCGGGTTCGGCTCGCAGCTCGGCCACGCGGTGGACCCGCGGTACGCGCAGCTCAACGGGGCCCCGGCGGCCCCGCCGATCTCGGCCGCGCCGTTCTCGGGCGCCCCGATGTCCGCGCAGCCGTTCTCGGGGGCGCCGGCGTCCCCGGCGCCGCAGATCGCCCCGTACTCGGCGCCGCCGCAGGCGCCGGTGAGCATGCAGCCGCCGCCCTCGCCGTGGACGGCGCAGCAGGCCGCCGGGACGATGCACCCGCACTCCGCTTCCCCGGTGCAACAGGAGCAGCAGGTGTTCGCCCCGCCGGTGATCGGGCGCGACGGCGCGAAGCAGCGCAAGACCCAGGCGTACAAGCCCTCGAAGCAGGTGCAGCGCAAGGAGAAGGACAGCCGGAGCCTCAAGGGCTACGTGGTCCTCGGGGTCGCAATCAGCGTGGTCCTGGGTCTGGTCATGACCCTGTGGCTGTGGCTGATCGTCCCGAACAAGGACGAGGGCGACCTGGACCAGGCGAACACGGACGGCGGCGGGGCCCCGACGGGCCTGTCGATCGAGTCGTGGAACGAGGGCGAGGTGACCCTCGCGTGGACCGCGCCGGAGGGCGCCACGTCGAGCCTGCGGTACATCGTGTTCGCGCAGCGCGTCGGCGACGACCAGGCGGAGGCGCTCAACCTCGACGGGACGCTGGAGACCACGTTCACCAGCGCCGGGTTCAGCCCGGACCAGGACTACTGCTTCCTGGTGAGCGCACTGTGGTCGGTCGACGAGGTGCCGAAGTCCGAACCGGTGTGCACCGCCGATCTCGGCGATTGACCGAATGCCCGATAAGGGTCGGCCGATCGGGTGATCCGCGCCAATCCGGGGACGCATTCCGCAGTTGCAGAAATTGGACCGTGAATAGCGCTGTCGAACATTTGATCGACCGTTTTTCGCGGGCCTGTCGGCGCGCACAAAAAATGCGCCCCACACCCGAGGGCGTGGAGCGCGGTTGTCGCGGGGGCGGACCCTTACGCGGCGACGGCCTCGGCGGCGAACACGCCGGCCTCGTCGAGCGACTTCAGGGTGGTGTCCCAGCCCTGCTCCGCGGGGAGCGAGGACGCGAGGCCCTCGATCTCGGCCTTGATCTTCTCACCGTGGCCGGCGGCGGCCAGGGCCTTGACGGCCTCGGTGAACGCCTCGGAGCCGGTGGCGAGGTGCAGGGTCTTGCCGTCGGTCAGGTTGCGCAGGTACACGTGCTTGCCGCCGTTGAGCGGGATCAGGTACTTGAACTCGCCCAGGACGCTGAGGCCCGCGGCGCCCTTGCCCTGGCCGGCCTTGACGGAAGCGCGTGCTGTCTTGGAAGTGTTGGCTGCCACGCCGGTCTCCTCACCATGTCGTGTAGACGGATCTTCGGTCGCGCACAGGAAGAGCAGCCCCGAAGACTGTCACGAACCTGGGTTGGACCACAAAAGAAAACCGACAGTATGCCGGTCATGCGCAAGTGTAGCTCAGGTGTGTCCTGCGACGACTAGCACATGCACCGGGTGTGACACATCGAATGATCGAAAAAGTGAGTGCCCGGGGCCGTTTAAGCCTAGCGCGATGCTTTCGAAGCTGTCAGTATGTAACAGAGCGGAATAGCGTGCCGGGTCCGAGTCCATCCCTTCTTCGACCCGGTCGACACCCGTTGTGCGGCTTCAAGTCGTAGCCAAATGACCACAAGGAGTGAGCCAGTACTCAGATACGCCGATTCCCAAGGAGGTGCGCGATGCAGACACGCGGCGTGATCTACATCCACTCCAGCCCGCCGGCCGTGTGCCCGCACGTCGAGTGGGCGATCGGGCGTGTCCTGGAGAGCTCCGGCGGCACCTCGCGGCAGGGAACGGTCAAGCTGGGCTGGTCCCCGCAGGACGCCGAGAGGGGCACCATGCGCGCCGAGCGCGCCTGGACCGGCTACGCCGGCATGGGCGCGGAGTTCGCGAAGGCCCTGGTGCAGTGGCCGATGCTGCGTTTCGAGGTCACCGAGGACCCGAGCGCGGGCGTCGACGGCGAGCGCATCATGCACGTCCCCGGCCGCGGCGCCTACCGCGCCGCGATGAGCGCCAGCGGCGACATCATGATCGCCGAGGACCGCATCCGCGCGCTCCTGGCGACCACCACCAGCGCCGAGGCGCTGCGCTCGGGGCTGGACCAGCTCCTGGGCCTGGAGTGGGAGCGGGAGCTCGCGCCCTACCGGCAGGCCGTCGGCGGCAGCAACGCGATCGCGTTGCGGGCCTTCCCGTGTGCGCTAGCGGTCCCTCTAGAGGTCGTCCGCGAGGTTGTCGAAGTTCGGGCCGTCGGTGCGCGAGCGCTTGAGCTCGTAGAAGCCCGGCGTGGTGGTCACGGCGTAGACGCCGTCCCACAGCTTCGCGGCGGCCTCGCCCTGCGGGGCGGGGGTCACGACCGGGCCGAACAGGCCGACCTTGACGCCCTCGTCGTTCTCGACGGCGACGACGGGCGTCCCGACGTCGGTGCCCACCAGGCCGATGCCGCGCTGGTGCGAGGCGCGCAGGGCCTCGTCCCACTCGTCGGTCTTCGCGGCGGCGGCAAGGTCGGCGGGGAGGCCGACGGCGTCGAGGGCGGACGGGATGTAGCTCTCAGGATCCTTGTCCTTGCGGAGGTGGATGCGGTTCCCGAGGGCGGTGTAGAGGCGGCCGAGGGTCTCGTTGTCGTACTGCTCGGCGACGGCGGTGGCGACGCGCACGGCCGGGAGCGTCCCGGGCATGAACGCGCGGTACTGCTCGGGGAGCTCGTCGAGCTTGGGCTCGTTGAGCACGTAGAGGCTCATGACGTTCCAGCGCACGTCCAGGTCGCGCAGTTTCGACGCCTCGATGATCCAGCGGGAGGTCATCCACGCCCAGGGGCACGCGGGATCGAACCAGAAGTCGACGGTCTTGGGTTGTGTCATGGATCTAGGGTACTTTCAATTTGAACTAGTTCCCAGGCGGCTCGGATTCATGATCGGAACCCACCGCGCAATCCGGATCAAAAGGATAAACTTGCCGCTGATGCTGGTGAATACGCGACAAGATGACATAACGGGCCGGTTCTGGGAGGGCGCCAGCGAGCACCCCGCCGAGCTCGTCGCCGAACCGTTCGGCACCGCTGCGGCCCCGTCGTTCGAGATCCTCACCCTCGCGCGCCTGCGCGCGGGCGGCGCGCCCTCGCGGCCGTTCCGGCCCGACCGGCACTGCCTCGTCACGCTCTCCTCCGGGGCCCTGCGCCATTCGGTGGACTTCCGGGAGCACGCGATCGCGCCGGGCCAGTGGCTGTGGGCCCGTCCCGGGCAGGTGCAGCGCTGGGGCGCGCTCGACCGCGCCGAGGGCACGGTCATCCGCTTCGCGACGGGGTTCCTCGACCCCGACACGGCGATCGGCGTGTGCGCCGACGACCCGCACGCGCCGGTGCTGCGCGCCCCGGCCGCGGAGGACCACGCGCTGCTGCGCGCGGCGACCACGCAGCTCCAGTGGGAGCACTCGGCCGACCGGCTCGCGCCGGACACGCGGCGCCAGGTGCTCCGGCACCTCCTCGCGGTCCTGGTCCTGCGGGTGGCGAGCCTCCCGAGCGCGGCGGCCGGGAGCGAGCAGGGCGAGGTGTACCTGTCGTTCCGCGACGCCGTCGAACGCGACTTCGCCAACACCCGGACCCTGAGCGACTACGCCGAGGCCCTGGCGTGCTCCCCCAGGACGCTGTCGCGCGCGACCATCGCGGCCGTCGGGATGCCCGCGAAGGAGTTCATCGACCGCCGCGTCGTGCTGGAGGCCAAGCGCATGCTCGCCTGCTCCCCGGTCCCGGCGGCGCGGATCGGCGAACGCCTCGGCTTCTCCTCGGCGACCAACTTCAACAAGTTCTTCGCCCAGCGCACGGGAACGACCCCGATCGCCTTCCGCAGCGAGATCCTCGCCGGCTGAACGGCACCCGAAAGCCCCGCCGCACCTCTGGGTTTGGGCCCCCGGTCTGCAAAGGTGCCACGGGGGTCCGACATTCCGGTCCGGCGGCGCGCATGCCGAAGGCCCGCCGGGGCCTCGGGGTTGGGCCCCCGGTCTTCAACGATGCCAGCGGGGTCCGACAATTCGACTGCGAGGCGGCCGCGCTCTGGCGCTGGTTCGCTGCCGCGCTCTGCTGTTAGTTCGCCGCCGCGCTCTGCCGTTAGTTCGCCGCCGCGCTCTGCCGTTAGTTCGCCGCCGCGCTGTGCCTCTAGTTCGCTGCCGCGAAGACGGTTTCGGGTTTCGCCGTGTCGCCGCGTTCGGTCATGACGGCGAGGAGTTCGCCCGCGGCGTCGAGGACGGCGTAGCGGCCTTCGATGCCCGCGGCGGGGAGGGGCTTGCCGTAGGAGAGGGTCTTCGCCTCGGCGTCGGTGGCCGTGCGGGTGGGCATGAGGCGGGCCGCGGCGTCGCCCATCGTGAGGGCGCCGAGCGGCTCGCCCGCCTCGGAGCGCTCGGCGAGGGTCTCCAAGGTCGCGGCGGTGTCGAGGCCGAAGCCGCCGATCCTGCTGCGGCGCAAGGCCGTCAGATGCCCGCCGACCGCGAGGGCGGCGCCCAGGTCCCGGGCGATGGCGCGGATGTAGGTCCCGGAGGAGCAGGAGACATCCACGTCGACGTCGACGAAGGCGCCTTCGCGGCGGATGTCGAGGACCTCGATCGCGGCGATCGTCACGCGTCGGGGCTTGAGTTCGACGGCCTCGCCGTCGCGGACCCGCTTGTAGGCTCGCTGACCGTCGATCTTCACGGCGCTCACCGCGCTCGGGACCTGGTCGATCTCGCCGGTCATGGCCGCAAGACCGGCGCGGATCGCGTCCTCGGCGACCGCGGAGGCGTCGGCGGTCGCGGTGACCTCGCCTTCGGCGTCGTCGGTCACGGTGGACTGGCCGAGGCGGATCGTCGCGGCGTAGGACTTGTCGAGGCCCGACACGTAGGTCAGCAGCTTCGTGGCCTTGCCGACGGCGACGATCAGCACGCCCGTGGCCATCGGGTCCAGCGTACCGCCGTGGCCCACCTTCCGGGTGCCGCAGATGCGGCGCATGCGGGCCACGACCCCATGGGAGGTGATGCCCTGGGGCTTGTCGACGACGATGAGGCCCGGCGTCGGGCCGTTCTTCTGCGCTGCGGTCACGGTCGTAGAGGCTAACGGGCCGCCCCCGCGGCGCGCGCTACTGGTGGCGGTCGAGCGATTCCTGGAGGGCGCGCAGCGCCTCCGCCTTCTCCTCATCCCAATTATTGGGACGGACCCGGCGCTTGCGGCGAGGTGATGAATCAGTCTTCATCCTGGAGACCTTAACGGAGGTTCAGGTGTCTCACTACGCCGAATTCACATGGTGAGACGAAATTTGTCAGGCCCGCTCGGCCCCGGTGACGGCCCAGTCACCGGATCGCAAGCGCCACAGGATGAGTCCGAGTCGCACGAGCATGTAGACGGCGATGCCGCCCCAGATGCCCGCGAGGCCCCAGTCGAACACGAGGGTGAGCCACATGAACGGCAGGCCGCTCGCGATCGAGGCCACCGTCATGTTCCGCAGGAACCGCAGGTCCCCCGCGCCGATGAGGACCCCGTCGAGCGCGAACACGACGCCCGCGACCGGCAGCAGGAGCACCAGCCACGGCCACACGCTCCCGAGCTGGTCACGCACGGCCGCGTCGGAGGTGAACAGGCCCGGCAGGAACGGGATGAGCACGAGGACCACGACGAGGAACAGCAGGCCGTAGCCGACGCCGACGATCGTGATGCGTTTTGCGGAGGCCCGCGCGGTCTCTGGGCGGCCCGCGCCGAGGTCGGCGCCGATGAGGGCCTGGGCGGCGATGGCGACCGCGTCGAGGGCGAGCGCCGCGAAGAACCACAGCTGCATGCCGATCTGGTGCGCGCCGAGCGCGGCGGTGCCGACCCGGGCGGCCACGGCCGCCGCGGAGAAGGAGCTCACCTGGAACGCGGCGCCGCGGATGATGAGGTCGCCGTTCGCGGTGAGCTGCTTGGTCATCAGGGGCCAGTCGACGCGCAGGCTCACCCCTTCGCGGCGCAGCGCGAGGAGGAACAGGGTGCCGGAGATGGCCTGCGCGACGGCGTTCGCCCACGCGGAGCCGACGAGGCCGAGGCCCACGGGGTAGACCAGGACCGGCGCGAGCGCGGCCGAGATCAGGAACGAGACCGTCACGAACCACATGGGGCGGCGGGTGTCCTGGACGGCGCGCATCCAGCCCTGCCCGGCCCCGGCGACGAGGAGGAACGGCGCGCCGAGGATCGCCACGCGAAGCCATTCGGCCGCGGCGGCCTCCACGGCCGGGTCGTCGCCCATGAGGCCCGCGAGCGGGCCCGCGAAGACCTCGATGAGGGCGATCATGAGCAGGCCCGCGGCGAGGGCGATCCAGGTGCCCTGGACGCCTTCGGCGACCGCGCCGGGGCGGTCGCCCGCGCCGTAGCGGCGGGCGGCCCGGGCGGTGGTGCCGTAGGCGAGGACCGCGCCGATGAGCGGCGCGAGGCCCATGATGACGCCGCCGAGCGCGAGCCCGGCGAGCGGCACGGCGCCGAGGTGGCCGACCACGGCGGTGTCGATGAGCAGGTAGATCGGCTCGGCGGCGAGGACGACGAGCGCCGGGATCGCCAGGGAGGCGATCGTCCGGTAGGAGGCCGGGCGCGGAGGGGCCGCGGCCGGGTCGGCGGGGGTGGAGGAGGTCACCGGGCGGGTGTTCCGGCCTCGTCCTCGTCCTCCGGTTCGTCCTTCTCGATGTACGGGTTGGCCTCGCCCGCGTAGGCGGCGCCCTCGGCGATCTTGTGGACCTCCGCGTCGGCCGCGGCGGCCTTCGCGAGGAGCTCCTCGATGCGGTTGGCCTGGTCGGGGACGGTGTCGGCGATGAACTGGAGGGACGGCGCGTGGCGCATCCCCAGGGCCCGGCCGACGGTGGTGCGCAGGTGCCCGGTGGCGCGCTCCAGGCCCGCCGCGGACGCCTTGACCTGGTCCTCGTCGCCGAGGACGGTGTAGAAGACCGTGGCCTCGCGCAGGTCCGAGGTGATGCGGGCGTCGGTGATGGTGACCATGCCGACCCGCGGGTCCTTGAGTTTGCGGACCGCCTGCGCGGTCAGTTCCATGACCCGCTTGGACACCTGGGCCCGCTTCGCTGCGTCTGCCATCGCTCTTCCTGCCTTCCACTGCTGCGCGCACCTCGGTGCGGATGCGCCTTCGTCGACCGCGCCCCGTCTTCGGGGCGCGGATACTCAATCGTCTTCGGGGCCGAAGACGCGCCGCCTGGCGCTGAGGAGCTCCACTTCGGGGCGGCCCGCGACGTGGTGCTCGCAGGCGTCGAGGACCTCCGCGACGTGGCGGTGGTCCCCGGCGACGGCGGCGACGCCGATCGTAGTGCGGCCGTGGACCTCCTGGTCGCCGACCTCCGCGACCGCGACCTCGTACTTCCGCAGCGAGGCGACGATCGGGCGCACGTAGGAGCGCTTGGCCTTCAGCGAGCGGGAGTCCTGGGGCAGGAGGAGGTCGAATTCAACACATCCGGTGAACACGGATCTAGATTACGCGCAGGGCCCGACATCCCCAAGATCTTTTGTCCTGCCGGAAATCACCGGTTTCGCGACGTCCGTCACGGGTACCTGCCACGATGAGGCCGGAAGCGGACCGAGGAGGAACCATGGCGTCACCGCAGAGCGGCTGGGACCGGAACTACCAGGAGCAGCCCACGCGGCCCTACCCGCCGGTCCAGCCGCAGCAGGGGGACCGTCCCGGAGTGGACGCCGGGAAGCTGTGGGTGGGCGGGTTCGGGACGGCCGTCGTGGCCGCGCTCGTCGCGCTCGTGGGCATCCTCCTGGTGCGCGGGGTGCTCGGCATCCACATCCTCTCCCCCGACGACGCGGGCGCGTACGGCGACGCGACCACCACCACCTACGCGTTCGGGGCGTTCGGCGTCGCGATCCTGGCGACCGCGGCCGTGCACCTGCTCCTGCTGCTCATGCCCCGCCCGATGGCGTTCTTCAACTGGATCATGCTGCTGGTGATCGCCGTGGGCGTGCTCATCCCGTTCACCGCCTCCGCGGAACTGGAGTCGCAGATCGCGACGGCGGCCGTCAACCTGGTCATCGGCCTGTGCATCATGAGCCTGCTCAACTCGGTCGCGGGCATCGCGACCAGGGCGGGCCGGGCGCAGAGCGACGGCATGCTCTGAAGGTAGGGCAGGCCCTACCGTGAACAAGCGGGACCGCCGGGTCGTACCGGGCGGCCCGCTTTTCTACTGTTGACCCATGCGTACAACCCTCCGGCAACTCGGCACCGACACCGGATACCTCCTGTCGATGTTCTTCATCGCCCTGCCCTCGTTCATCATCGGCCTGGTCGGCACCCTCCTGGGGGTCGGCACGGCGATCATCTGGATCGGCGTGCCCATCGCCGCCGCCACCATGTTCGCGATGCGCGGCATGGCCGCCGCGGGCCGCTCCATGCTGCCCGCGGTGCTGCGCCGGGAACTGCCGAAGCCCCGCTACAAGCGCGCCCCGGAGGACGCCTCGGCGCTGCGCCGGTTCCTGACCGCGCTCACCGACGGCCAGTCGTGGCTCAACATTCTGTGGGCGGTGACGATCCTGCCCGTCGCCATCGCCGGGTTCGCGATCGCGATCGTGTGGTGGGCCGTGACGCTCGCGACCCTGACGTGGCCGGCGTGGGGCTGGATCATCATCGCCGCGACCGGCGAGTCGGAGCAGGGCCTCGAATACGCGACCCGCTGGCTCGGCTGGGGCGACTCGTACCTGGCGATGTCGGTGCTGTGCTGGATCGGCGCGGCCGTGATGATCCTGACGATCGTCCCGGTCATCCGCGGCATGGCCGTCGCGCAGGCCTCGATCGGCCGCGGCATGCTCACCTCCATCAGCGGCCTGCACGAGCGCATCGACCAGCTTGAGGAGTCCCGGGCCGCCGCGACCTCCGCGGAGGCCGACGCCCTGCGGCGCATCGAGCGCGACATCCACGACGGCCCGCAGCAGCGCCTCGTGGGCCTGGGCATGGAGCTCGCCCGCGTCAAGCGCCAGCTCGCCACCAACCCCGAAGCGGCCCAGGAGACTCTGGAGGCCGCGATCGCCCAGACCAGGGAGACCATCGACGAGCTGCGGTCGCTCTCGCGCGGCATCGCCCCGCCGATCCTCACCGACCGCGGTCTGGAGGCCGCCCTCGCGGCCCTCGCCGCCCGCTCGCTCGTGCCCGTGGAGCTGGAGACGAACCTCAACGGCCGCTACCGGGCCGCCGTCGAGAGCACCGTGTACTTCGTGACCGCCGAGTGCCTCACGAACGTGGCCAAGCACTCCCAGGCGACCAAAGCGACCGTGTCGGTCGAGGACTGGGGCGATAGGCTGGTGCTCTCGGTCGGCGACAACGGCGTCGGGGGCGCGCACGTCTCGAAGGGGCACGGGCTCTCGGGCCTCACCGACCGGGTCAAGGCCGTCGAGGGCCAGTGGACCATCGACTCCCCCGACGGCGGTCCGACAGTGATCGTCGTGGAGGTTCCGTGCGAGTAGTCGTCGCCGATGATGCCGTGCTCATCCGTTCCGGGCTCGTGAAGCTCTTGGAGGAGTTCGGATGCGAGGTGCTCGCCGAGGTCGGCGACGGCGACGCCCTCGTGGAGGCCGTCGCCGAGCACAAGCCCGACGTCTCCGTAGTGGACGTCCGCATGCCTCCGTCGTTCACCGACGAAGGGCTCAGAGCCGCCACGCGCGCCCGGGAGATCGTCCCGGGCGCGCCCGTGCTCATCCTCAGCCAGTACGTGGAGGTCTCCTACGCGGACGACCTCCTCGCCGACGCCCGCGGCGCGGTCGGATACCTGCTCAAGGAGCGGGTCATCGACATCGAGGACTTCATGGACTCCCTGAAGCGCGTCGCCGCGGGAGGCACCGTGTTCGACCCGGAGGTGGTCTCGCAGCTCATGGTCAGACGCCGCAAGAACGACCCCGTCGCGACGCTGACGCCCCGCGAGAAGGAGGTCCTGGGCCTCATGGCCGAGGGCCACTCGAACAAGGCGATCGGCAAGAAGCTCTTCATCTCCGACGGCGCGGTCGAGAAGCACATCCGGAACATCTTCACCAAGCTCGCGCTCAGCAGCGAGGACGGCGACCACCACCGCCGCGTCAAGGCGGTCCTGGCGTACCTGCGCTCCTAGAGCTGGAGGAAGCCGCGCTCGATCAGGCGCTTCACTACGGGGTAGAGCTGGGCGTACAGCAGCGCCGGCTCCGCCCCGTACGTGTCGGCGAGGAGCTGGACCTGAAGGCGCACTTCGGCATTGCCGTCGCACGCGCCGAGGAACTGCACCACGAGCGGGTCGACCTCTTCGGCGTACCGCATGCCGTGCGCCTGCTGGAGCCACTGCCGGTCCACGTCCCAGCCCTCGTCGCCGAGGGCCGCGGTCTGCTGGAGGACGGTCCCGTCGGCGACGCGCAGCCGCGCCTCCCACAGCGCCTCGGGTTCGAGCGGCTCGGCGCGCAGCGCGAACCAGTCGGCGACGCGGTCGCTCCATGGAGTCTCGACCGCGTGGCGGGCCTCCTCGCAGACCACCTCGGTCGGGCCGTCGATGCGGCGGGCGCTGACGAAACCGAAGCCGACGGCCTCGACCTCGTTGGCCTCGAACCAGTCGAGCCAGGCCGCGGCCTGACCGGCGTCGTGCGACTCCCCCGAGTCGCGCTGCCAGGTGCGCACGTAGTCGAGCGGGTCGAGCACCTCGCGCTCCACCGCCCACACTCGCAGTCCCTCGTCGGGGAACCAGCCCGCGACGCGCTCGGACCAGTCCTCGCCCTTGCGGTGCAGCCAGTTCGCGAGGAACTGCATGGTCCCGCCCGGATTCAGGAGACCGACGGAAGCCGCGGCGAGCTCCGCGGCGATGCCGTCCGCCTCGCGGCCGCCGTCGCGGTAGGTCCAGCCGGAGCCGGGCGTGCCGATGACGAACGGCGGGTTCGCGACCACGAGGTCGAAGCGCCGCCCGGCGACCGGTTCGAGGAGGTCGCCTTGCAGCAGTTCGAGCTCGACGCCGTTGACGGCGGCGTTCAGTTCCGCGAACGCCAGGGCGCGCTCGCTCAAGTCGGTGGCGGCGACGCGGTCGGAGCGCAGCGCCAGGGCCTGGACGCCGCAGCCGGTCCCCAGGTCGAGGGCGCTCGCGACGGGCTCGCACAGCGTCAGGTCGAGGAGGAGCTTCGAGGCGCCGCCGACGCCGAGCACGTGCTCGGGGCCGCGCCCGCCCGTGGTGTTCGGGAGCTGGTCGGAGAACAGGAGCCGGTCGCCCTCGAACTGGGCGCCCCAGCCCGCCGAGACCTCGCCCGTGCCGGTCAGGAGCCCGCAGGCGAGCGCCTCATCAAGAGTGAAGGGCGCCAACGCGTCCGCCACCGCGGCGGCAGGGACCGGGACGCCCGCGACCCACAGGCGGGCCTGCACGCCGAGCGGGTCGTCCCCGCACCGCGCGAGCAGCGCCCGGTAGTCGCCGCGGTCCGCCGCCGCGACCGCCTCCGGGCCGTAGACGCGCCGCAGCGCGGCCCGGTCGAAGCCCCGGAGGGCCAGACCGAGCCGCGCGGCGGCTTCAGCTTCGAGCAGACGCACTTACGCGCGCGGCTTCTCGCGCATCTCGAAGGCTTCGATGACGTCGCCCTCTTCGATGTTGTTGTAGTTCTTCAAGGTGAAACCGCACTCGAAGCCCTCGCGGACCTCGTTGGCGTCGTCCTTGAACCGGCGCAGCGACGAGATGGTCGTCTCGATGACGACCGCGCCGTCGCGCATGAGGCGGACCTTCGCGTTGCGCTTGATCGAACCGCTCGTGACGAGCGCACCGGCGATGTTGCCGAGCTTCGAGGAGCGGAACACCTCGCGGATCTCGGCCGAACCGAGCGCCGCCTCTTCGTACTCGGGCTTGAGCATGCCCTTGAGCGCGGTCTCGATCTCCTCGATCGCCTGGTAGATGACGGTGTAGTACCGGACGTCCACGCCTTCGCGCTCGGCCATGTCGCGGACGCGACCCTCGGCCCGAACGTTGAACGCGATGATCGTCGCGGACTCGCCGTCGCCCGCCGCAGCGAGGTTGACGTCGGACTCCGTGATCGGACCGACGCCGCGGTGGATGACCTGGAGGTGCACTTCCTCCGGGATCTCCAGCGCGACCAGCGCCTCTTCGAGGGCCTCGACCGAACCGGCGCCGTCGCCCTTGATGATGAGCGAGAGCGTGGTCCGCTCGCCTTCGGCGATCTTGTCCATGAGGTTCTCAAGCGTGGTGCGCGAGACGCGGGACGCCTGCTGCGCCGCACGGCGGCGGGCCTGGCGCTGCTCCGCGATCTGGCGGACCGTGCGGTCGTCGTCGGCGGCGAGGAACACGTCCCCCGCCATCGGGACGGACGCGAGGCCCTGCACCTGCACCGGGAACGACGGGGTCGCCTCGGTGACCTTCGTGCCGTCGGCGTCGTGCATCGCACGGACGCGTCCGTGCGCGCCGCCGGCGACGATCGAGTCGCCGACCCGCAGCGTGCCCTTCTGGACCAGGACCGTGGCGACCGGGCCGCGGCCCTTGTCGAGGTGCGCCTCGATCGCGATGCCCTGCGCGTTGCCGGTCTCCGAAGCCTCCAGCTCCAGGGACGCGTCGGCGGTCAGGAGCACCGCTTCGAGCAGGTCCGAGATGCCGATGCGCGGCTTGGCGGCCACGTCGACGAACATGGTCTGCCCGCCGTACTCCTCGGCGACCAGGCCGTACTCGGTCAGCTGCTGGCGGACCTTGCCCGGGTTGGCGTCCGGCAGGTCGGTCTTGTTGACCGCGACCACGACCGGGGCGCCGGCGGCGCTGGCGTGGTTCAGGGCCTCGATCGTCTGCGGCATGACGCCGTCGTCGGCCGCGACCACCAGCACCACGATGTCCGTGACGTTCGCACCGCGGGCGCGCATGGCGGTGAACGCCTCGTGGCCCGGGGTGTCGATGAAGGTGATCGCGCGGTCGATGCCGTCGTGCTCGACGTGGACCTGGTAGGCGCCGATGTGCTGGGTGATGCCGCCCGCCTCGCCCGCCACGACGTTCGTGTGGCGGATCGCGTCGAGGAGCTTCGTCTTGCCGTGGTCGACGTGGCCCATGACCGTGACGACCGGGGGACGCGGGACGAAGTCGTCCTTGTCCTCGGCGTCGAGGTCGATGCCGAACTGCGACAGCAGCTCGCGGTCCTCCTCCTCGGGGGACACGATCTTGATGTCCCAGTCGAGGTGGGCGCCGAGGAGCTCGAAGGTCTCCTCGGACACGGACTGCGTCGCGGTCACCATCTCGCCCAGGGAGAACAGCTCCTGGACGAGGGTGCCCGGCAGGGTGCCGATCTTGTCGGCGAAGTCGGAGAGCGACGCGCCGCGGGCGAGGCGAATGGTCTCGCCGTTCCCTCGGGGCGCGCCCGACTGCATCCTCGGCGCGGCGAGGTTGTCGAACTCCTGGCGCCGCTGACGACGCGACTTGCGGGACTTGCCGCGGGGTCCGCCGCGGCCGAACGCGCCTGCGGCACCGCCGCCGCGCGCCTTGCCGCCGCCTCCCGCGCGACCGCCGCCGCCGCGGTACGGGGCCGGCGCGCCGGTCGAAGGACCGGAACCGCCGGTGCCGCCCGCGGCACCGCCGCCGCCGGAACCGCCGAAGTTGCCGCGGTAGTTGCCGCCGCCGCCGCCGGGAAGACCGCCACCGCCGCCGGGACGGCCACCGCCGCCGCCGACGCGGCCGCGACCGCCGCCGCGGTCACCGCGCTCGCCG